>NZ_JADKYP010000032.1 GCF_015354405.1 Nocardia sp. BSTN01
AGGTGGTCACCTGCGCGTCGTATCCGGCGCGGGCCTTCGGTGTGCGGGCCGGAATGCCGCTGCGCACCGCGGTCCGCAAATGTCCGGACGGGGTGTTCCTGCCCCTGGACATGACCACCTACGAGGAGGCGTCCGACGAGGTCATGGAGGTGCTGCGGCGGTTCCCGGTGCGGGTCGAGGTGCTGGGCTGGGACGAGGCCTTCCTCGCCGCCGACACCGACGATCCCGAACGGCTCGCACGCGAAATCCGCAGTGCGATAGGGGAATTGAATCTCACCTGTTCGATAGGTATCGGCGACAACAAACTGCGCGCGAAACTGGCGACCGGATTCGCGAAGAGTGTCGGCAAAGGTACGGACGCCGAGGGCGCGAACAGCACCGACACCGAACGCGATGGCACGGTTGCGAAGGAGTCTGCGGGACAGGAGCATTCGGAAGGCGAGGCGGCGGTGGCGTCCCGGACCGCCGAGCCGGGTGCCGGAATCTTCCGGCTCACCGCGGAGAACTGGAACGAACTCATGGCGCACCGCCCGACCAGCGCGCTGTGGGGTATCGGCACGCGCATCGCGCAGCGAATGTCGGCCCTGGGCATCGACACCGTCGCACAGCTCGCGGCCGCCGACCGGAATGTCCTGGCCACCGAATTCGGCCCGGCCACCGGCCCCTATCTCTGGGTTCTCGGACACGGTGCCGGCGATACCGATGTGGTGACCGAGCCGCGAATTCCGGTGGGGCGCAGCAAATCCGAAACCTTCCCGCACGATCTGACCGATCGCGAGGAGATTCGCGCACAGGTCGCGCGGCTGGCCCGCGAGGTCGCCGTGGAGATGGCCGCGGCCGGCCGGATCGGCACCCGGGTGGGGGTCACGGTGCGTACCAACACCTTCTACACCCGCACCAAGCAGAAGAAGCTGCCCGAACCGACGATCGACGCCGAGGCGATCACCGCGGTCGCACTCGAGATCATCGACCGGTTCGAACTCGATCGGCCGGTCCGGCTGCTCGGGGTGCGACTCGAACTCGTCCCGCAATAGCGCGAGGCCCCGCGTTTCCGTGCCGGGATGCCGGATATGTCTCGGTGGTGGCGGCGTCGCATGCGGTGCGGCCGTTTGTCATGCTGGGCCCGCAGACTCGACCGAAAGGCAGCCCATGAGCGAGTACGAGACGATCACTTTCGAGCGCACCGGCCCCGTCGCCCGGATCACCCTGAACCGGCCGAAGGCCGCGAACGGTATCGACCACGTCCTCGGCCGGGAACTGGCCGATATCGCGGGGCAGTGTGTGGACGATCCGGCGCTGAAGGTGGTCGTGCTGACCGGTGCGGGCAGGTTCTTCTCCGCCGGCGGCGACCTCAAGGCCATGGCTGCCCAGGGCGGCGGCGCCGGCCACTACGTGAAGGGCCTGGCCGACGACCTGCACGAGGCGCTCTCGTCGTTCGCCCGGATGGACGCCCTGCTGGTCGTGGCGGTCAACGGTGTGGCCGCGGGCGCCGGATTCAGCCTGGCGATGGCCGGTGACCTGGTACTCGCGGGCGAATCGGCGGCGTTCACCATGGCCTATACCCGCGCCGGGCTGAGTCCCGACGGCGGCGCGTCCTACTATCTGCCGCGCCTGATCGGCCTGCGCCGCACGCAGGAACTGATGCTCACCAACCGCACCCTGACGGCGGCCGAGGCGCTGGACTGGAATCTCGTGCATCGCGTGGTGCCGGACGCCGAACTCGCCGCCGCCGTGGACGAACTGGTCGCGGAATTCGCGGCGGGCCCCCGGCATTCGAATGCCAGCGTCAAGAAGCTCCTGCTGGTGAGCTCCTCACACACGCTGGAGGAGCAGACCGCGCGCGAGGCGGCGTTCATCTCCGCCTGTGCCGATTCGCCCGACGGCACCGAGGGCATCGCGGCATTCCTCGGCAAGCGCGCCCCCGTCTTCGAGTGAGGGACTGAGCCGTCGCCACGAGCGAGCCCGGTCGCGGGCCACTAGGGTGGGGTGCCATGTTCTCGGCGCCCGGCTTCGCACGCGGGTGGGCGCCGCTCCCGGCACGGTCGAAATCGGGCCCTCGCGGTTCCGGAGGCGGCAGGACTCGCGCGGGCGGTGGCCGTGTCGATGACGCGCCTTCCGCTCTCGACGTGGGGACCGCCTCGTTCGCCACACAGGTCGACGGCTCACATCGTCGCGCGGCCACCGCGCGGCCGCAGCATTCGCCCGACGCGGACCGGTCGGAGTCCGCGTCCGGGATGCGCCGAGGCGAATCCGGCGGATCTGTGGCCGCCCGGGCGCGCGCGGTGGCCCGCCGCCTCCGGTCCCCTGTGCTGCTTGTCGCCGCGCTGCTGATCCTCGCGCAGATCGGGCTGCGCGGTTGGGTGGCCGGGCGCGGCTATTTCTACTGGGACGATCTCATCCTGGTGGGTCGCGCCGACCGCTATCCGCTCTGGTCCGCCGATCTGCTGCTCTACGATCACGACGGCCATTTCATGCCCCTGGCCTTCGCCACCGCATGGGTGGTGACCCGGGTCGCGCCGCTGCAATGGGCAGGGCCGGTGGTGACCATGCTGCTGCTACAGCTCGCGGCCTCGGTCGCGGTGCTGCGCATGCTGCTGGTACTCGTTCCACGGCGAGCCGGTGCGATCCGCTGGGCCGTGCTGATTCCCTTGATCGGTTATCTGTTCTGCCCGCTGACCCTTCCGGCATTCGCCTGGTGGGCAGCCTCGCTGAACGCGCTGCCGCTGCAGTTCGCGCTGGCATGGGTGATCGCGGATGCGGTGCTGCTGGTGCGCACCGGCCGGGGCCGCTATGCGGTCTCCGGTGTGCTGGTGCTGATCGTGGGGCTGTTGTTCTTCGAGAAAGCGGTGGTGGTGCCGTTCGTCGCGTTCGCTGTCGCGGTGCTGGAGCGCTACATCGTCGGTGCCCGCATCGTCGATGCGGTTTCGCCTGCGGGCGAGGCCGAATCGGACCTCGGTGAGGCCGCCACGCCTCCCGAGCGGGCGGGCGACGGTGGCGGCCCGAGCGGGTGGGCATCGATTCGCGACGTGGCGCGCACGGGCGCGGCGCTGTGGGCCGGTTCGGCGTTGATCCTGGCGGGCTGGGGCGCGGCCTATCTCACCGTCGCCGACCACATCGCGGTCGACACCAGCCTGGCCGGGGCGCGGCGACTTCTGCACAGCGCCACCTCCCTCGGGATCGTCCCGACCCTGGTCGGCGGGCCGTGGGTGTGGGCGCGCTGGCTGCCGTCGACACCGTGGGCCACGCCGCCGGGGTGGACCGTGGTGCCCGCCTGGCTGATTCTCGCCGTGGTGGTCCTGGTGACACTGCGACTGCGCCGCCGCGTGCTACCGGTGTGGATCCTGGTCGCGGGATACGTTCTGGCCGTTGCCCTTCCGATCGTGCTGATCCGCGGCGGCCCCAATACCGCCGCCGAACTCATGCAGTCGCTGCGTTATCTGGCCGACGTGGCGGTGGTGCTGGCAGCGGCGACCGCTCTGCTGCTGGCTGCGCGGCCGCGAACAACGAGCCGGCACGCGGACGCGACCGGGCCGAAATCACCTGGTCCGGTGCCGGCTTCGCGAGCAGTCGCGATCGTGCTGACAGCGGCCTTCGTAGTGAGCAGCGTCTACACGACGGTCTCGTTCGCGCGCTCGTGGGAAATCTCCCCCACGCGCACCTATCTCACGAATGCCCGTGCGGCCTTCGCGGATCATGACGGCGCACCGCTGCTGGAGCAGGAGGTGCCGTGGGGTGTGCTGACGCCGATGACCTATCCGCAGAATCTCGCCGCCCAGGTGCTGGGCCCGATCGCCCCGGACGGTGCCTTCGGCACTTCCACACCGCACCTGCGGATGATCACCGACGACGGCAAATTCGTCGATGCCTCGGTCTGGTGGAATCGCCGCATCCTCGCCGGTCCCGAACCCGGCTGCGGATACCGCGTCGACGGCTCCGACCCGGTGGCGCTGTGGCTGGACGGGCCCATGCTCGAGCACGGGTGGACCGCGCAGATCAACTATTTCGCGAATCGGGACGGACGCCTCACCGTGGCGATGGAACACGGCGAGGCGGTGGTGGCGCCGGTGCGTGCGGGTGTCCACACGGTGTTCGTCCATGTGGTCGGCAGCGGTGAGGTGTTGCGAATCGGTTCTCGCACGACAGGTTTGGATGTGTGCGTCGGTGTCGGTCCAGTAGGGGTCGCCGCATTCGGGCATTGATCGCCGACGTGCCGAACGGGGTGCGGCTGCGAGTCGGTCGTAGCCGCGAGGCGTCCGCCCACCCTATGCTCGGACGCATGCAGTTCCAGGCGATGGTTGCGCACGAGACCGACGACGGCGTGGTACTGGCCCGCGAGGAGGTGGGCGAGGACTTCCTCGGGCCGGGCACGGTGACGATCAAGGTGCACTATTCGAGTGCGAACTTCAAGGACGGGCTGGCCATCACCCCGCGCGGCGGTGTGGTGCGCAATTACCCGATCATCCCCGGAATCGACCTGTCCGGCGAGGTGGTGGCCTCCGAGGATGCCGCCTTCACGGTGGGTGATCTCGTGATCGCGCACGGTTACGAGATCGGCGTCGCGCACAACGGCGGCTTCGCCGAATACGCGCGCGTGCCCGCCGAATGGGTGGTCAAGCTGGAGGGCCTGAGCCCGCGCGAGGCGGCGGCCCTCGGCACCGCCGGATTCACCGCGGCCATGAGCGTGCAGGCGCTGCTCGACCGCGGGCTGGCCCCGGGGGACGGGCCGGTGCTGGTGACCGGTGCGACCGGCGGCGTCGGCAGTGTCGCGGTGGACATCCTGTCCGGCCTCGGCTACGAGGTCACCGCCTCCACCGGAAAGACCGATGCGGGTGAGCTGCTGTCCACCCTCGGTGCGGCCGCGGTGATCGGCCGCCTGCCCGAGGATCCGGACGCGAAGCCTCGGCCGCTGGGTAAGGCGCAGTGGGCCGGCGCGGTCGACAGCGTCGGTGGTAAATCACTCGCCCACATCCTCAGCACCGTTCGCTACGGCGGGTCGGTGGCCGTGAGCGGCCTGACCGGCGGGACCGAACTGCCCACCACCGTCATGCCGTTCATCCTGCGCGGAGTCGGACTGCTCGGCATCGATTCGGTGAACTTCCCGATCGACCAACGGCGCGCGCTGTGGGGCCGGCTCGGCAAGGATCTGAAGCCCCGGCACCTGTCGACGCTGGAGAATATCGCGCCGATCACCGAGGCCGAGGCGGTGCTGCACGCCATCCGCGGCGGGCACCACTCCGGGCGTACCGTTCTGGCGGTGGCCGGCGAATTCTGATCGAGCGGCGGACGTCGGAATCGAACGCCCGCCATTCGCCGGCCCGGTTTTGAACTGATCTATCCAAAACGTGTTAGCCTGACCGCGTGGCACGACCGAAGCAGTTCGACGAACCGGAGGCGGTGGACGCGGCCATGCGCGCTTTCTGGAGCGCCGGTTACGAGGGCACGTCCACCCAGGACCTCTGTGCGGCCACCGGTCTGGGCCGCTCCAGTATCTACAACACCTTCACCAGCAAGCACGACCTGTTCGCGCGGGCGCTGCGGCGGTACATGGAGTTCAAGAACGCGGATACGTTCGAACTGCTCGACGGTCCGGGTTCGGTGCGCGACAAGATCGAGGCGCTGCTGCGGCGTGTGGTGGAGGCGCCCGAGGACGATCCGCTGGGATGTCTGGTCGTGAACACGACGGTCGAGATGGGCCCCCGTGACCCCGAGGTCGCCGCGATGCTGCGTGCCGATCTGGATCGTCGGATGTCCGCGCTGGTCGGCGTGATTCGCGCCGGGCAGGCCTCGGGTGAGGTCGACGAGCGAGCTGATCCGTCCGCTCTGGCCCAATTCGTCGTCGCCACCATCGGCGGTATGCGGGTCGCGGCACGCGGCGGCGCCTCCCGGGACACGTTGGCCGGTATCGCGGAGGTCGCCCTGCGCTGCCTCTGATCGATCGGCCCGGACGATCCGTCACATGATCGGGCGGTGAGTCGTAACTACGCATGTCTTAGTTTTGAACTGAATGATCCAAAATGAGAAGGGAAACGAAATGCCTTCGGCGGTATACATATTGGGCCTGGCGATATTCGCGCAGGGCACCTCGGAGATGATGTTGTCCGGCCTGCTCACGGGAATGGCCTCCGATCTCGGCGTCACCGTTCCACAAGCCGGACTGCTGATCTCGGCCTTCGCCGTCGGCATGCTGGTGGGCGCGCCGATGCTGGCCGTCGTCACGGCGCGCTGGTCGCGGCGAACCGCGCTGCTGGCCTTCCTCGCCGTCTTCGTCGCCACCCACGTCGTGGCTGCGCTGAGCTCCGACTACGGCGTTCTCGTCGGCACACGCGTCATCGGCGCCTTCGTCTACGCGGGATTCTGGTCGGCGGCCTCGGCGACCGCGGTCGGACTGGTGCCGCCGACAGCGCGCGGACGGGCGATGAGCGTCGTCGCGGGCGGCCTGACCATCGCGACCATTCTCGGACTCCCCGCCGGCACCTTCATCGGTCAGCATCTGGGCTGGCGTGCGGCGTTCTGGACGGTGGCGGCCGGATGCGCGCTGGTGATGGTGGCGGTGGCTATCGCGGTGCCCGAACAGCGCGCCGAGCAGGCGCCGCCGGTGCGAAAGGAATTGCGCGCCTTGGCCACCCGCCCGGTGGCACTGCTGTACGGCACCACCGTGACGGCCACCGCCGCGCTGCTGGTCACCTTCGGCTACCTCGGCGCCCTGCTCACCGAGACGACCGGGATCGGCGACAATTGGGTGCCGGTGGTGCTGGGCGTCTACGGTCTCGGCTCTTTCGCCGGCATCGTCATCGGCGGACGCACCGCGGACGCACATCCGCTGCGCAGCCTCACCGTCGGAATCTCGGGTCTGGTGCTCGCCTCGGCGATACTCGCGCTGACCGCGCACTCGTGGGCGGCGGTCGTCGTGGTGTCGTTCCTGCTGGGCGCCTTCGGTTTCGGGACCAATCCGGTACTGAACAGCCGGGTCTTCGCCCTCGCCCCGGCCGCCGGAACGCTCGGCGCGGCGGGCAACGTGATGTCGTTCAACATCGGCATCACCCTCGGCCCCTGGCTGGGCGGACTCGCCCTCGGCGCCGGCGCGGACTACTCGGTGGTGGGCTGGATCGGCGCGGGCCTGGGAGTGCTGGCGTTGGGCCTGGTCGGGCTGAGCCGGACCGCGGGTGGGACGCGTTCGGGTACGGCGGAACGCTCCGATATGGCGGAAATCGCGGGACCGCCGACTGCCGGTACATCCCGGAGATCCGGGGCTGCCAACGACAGTGCGGCCGGCGTCCCGGCGCAGTTGTAGGAACGGATGCCGGCGCGGAGGTGCGAACCGCACCTCCGCGCCGAACACCTTATGCCGCAGCGACTTCCGTATCGTCGGCGAATTGGGTGCGGTAGAGCTCCGCGTACCGGCCCTGTTCGGCGAGCAGTTGCGCATGACTGCCCCGTTCGACGATGCTGCCGTCCTCGATCACCAGGATCTCGTCCGCGTTCCGGACGGTCGACAGCCGGTGCGCGATGACCAGGGCGGTCCGTCCCTCCAGTGCCTCGGTGAGGGCCTCCTGCACCGCGGCCTCGGAGGTGGAGTCCAGCGACGCGGTGGCCTCGTCCAGGATGACGACCCGCGGTTGTTTGAGCAGCAGCCGGGCGATGGTCAATCGCTGCCGTTCACCGCCGGACAGCCGATATCCGCGTTCGCCGACCACGGTGTCCAGACCGTCGGGCAGCCCGTCGATCACCGTGCGCAACCGCGCACGCTCCAGCGCGTCCCACAGTTCCGTCTCACTCGCCTCGGGCCGGGCCAGCAGCAGATTGGCGCGGATGCTGTCGTGGAACAGGTGGCCGTCCTGGGTGACGAGTCCGACCGTGTCCTGGATCGACCGGGTGCTCAGATCCCGCACGTCGACGCCGCCGAGCCGGACCGCGCCGCCGTCCACATCGTAGAGCCGCGAAACCAGTTGGGCGATGGTCGATTTACCCGCACCGGAGGATCCGACCAGGGCGATCATCCGCCCCGGCTCGGCGCGCAGCGAAATTTCGTGCAGCACCTCGCTGCCGCCGCGATGGTCGAGTGTCGACACATCCTCCAGCGAAGCGAGGGAGACCTTGTCGGCCGACGGGTAACCGAAACGCACCCGGTCGAATTCCACCGAGACCGGGCCCGCCGGAACCGCCACCGCATCCGGCGCATCCTCGATCAGCGGCTTCAGATCGAGGATTTCGAAGACCCGCTCGAAGCTCACCAGCGCCGACATGATGTCCACCCGCGCACTGGCCAGGGCCGTCAGCGGGGTGTAGAGCCGGGTCAGCAGCAGCGACAGCGCGACCACGGCGCCGGCGTCGAGCTGGCCGCGCAGGGCGTACCAGCCGCCGAGGCCGTAGACCAATGCCACGGCCAGCGCGGACACCAGCGTCAACGCGGTGACGAACACCGTCTGCAGCATCGCGGTCCGCACGCCGATATCGCGCACCCGCCCGGCGCGCACCGCGAATTCCGTGGATTCCTGATCCGGGCGTCCGAACAGTTTCACCAGGGTGGCGCCGGGTGCCGAGAACCGCTCGGTCATCTGCGTGCTCATCGAGGCGTTGAGCTGGGCGGCCTCCCGCTGGATGCTCGCGATCCGGGTGCCCATCTTGCGGGCGGGAAACATGAACAGTGGCAGCAGGATCAGGGCCAGCAGTGTGATCTGCCAGGACAGCCGCACCATCACCGCCACGGTCAACAGCAGCGTCACGATATTGGTGACCACGCCGGACAAGGTCGTGCTGAACGCGCGCTGCGCACCGATCACGTCGTTGTTGAGCCGGCTGACCAGCGCTCCCGTGCGGGTGCGGGTGAAGAAGGCGACGGGCATCTTCTGCACGTGATCGAACACCGCGGTGCGCAGGTCGAGAATCAGTCCCTCCCCGATCCGCGCCGACAACCACCGGATCACGATGCCCAGGCCCGCGTCGAGCACCGCCACCAGCGCGATGACCGCCGCGAGGGTGAGGACCGAGCGCGGTGCCGCATGGCCGACGATGTCGTTGACCACTCGCCCCGCCAGCACCGGATTGGCCACCGTGAGCAGCGCGGACGCGATGCTGAAGACCAGGAAGCCGATGAGCTGAGCCCGATGCGGGCGCGCGAATCGCAGAATGCGCGCGGCCGTCTCCCGGCGCAGACCGCGCCGCTGCTGGGGTGCGTGCGCCTGCCGGTACAGCTGACTCCACGCGACCGATTCGATGCTCATCCGCATCTCCTTCCGCTGCCGGGCTCATTCAACCCCGGGCCACCGACATTAAGACCTCAACAAAGGTTGAGAGCAAGTAGTCCCGGTTCGCCACGAGCGCAAGCGCCGGGTGACGTGCGCCCCGGCGCTGCGCCCGGCTGCCGGTCGTCGGCCTCCTAAGGTCGACGTCATGTCGTCGAACCCCAACATGCGAGCGATGCAGTACGAGCGAGTGGGCGGGCCCGAGGTATTGACGCAGGTGGAGGTGCCGATTCCGGATCCCACCGGAGATCGGGTGCGGGTGGCGATCCGGGCGGCCGGGGTCAATCCGGCCGATTGGAAGATGCGCGCCGGACTGATGCCCGGTCCGCCCGGATTCCCCCGCCGGGCCGGATTCGAGATCGCCGGTGTGGTCGACGCCGCCGGACCCGAGGCTCGGTTCCAGCCGGGTGACGAGGTGCTGGGCTGGGCTCAGGGCGGCGGCTACGCCGAATACGCGCTGGCCACCCAACTCGTCGCCAAACCGGCCGAGCTGTCGTTCGCGGAGGCCGCCGCCATCCCGGTCGCCGCCAACACGGCCGGTACCGGCCTGGACGAACTGGCCGTGAAGTCCGGCGAGACGTTGCTGGTGAACGGCGCCTCCGGCGCGGTCGGCGCGTTCGTGGTGCAGCTGGCCCGGGCTCGCGGCGCGACGGTCGTCGGCACCGCCTCGGCCGCCAACCAGGAGATCGTGCGCACGCTGGGTGCGGTCCCGACCACCTACGGTCCCGGCGTCGCCGAGCGCGTGCGCGAGCTGGCGCCGCACGGCGTCGACGCGGTCTACGACTGCGCCGGTCACGGATTCCTCGACGCCGCGATCGCATTGCGCGGCGGTACCGATCGGATCATCACCATCGCCGACGGCGCCGCCGTCGACAAGGGCGTCACGTTCTTCGCTCGAACCGGCGGCCCCGCCCTCGACATCGTGGCACGCCTCGCGCAATCGGTCGCCGTGGGGGAATTTCGTCTCCCCGGGGTCGCGCGTACCTACCCGCTGTCCGAGGCCGCCGCCGCCCAGCGCGACAGCGAAACCGGTCACGGACTCGGCAAGATAGTCCTGCTCCCCTAACCGGCTCGGCGGCACGCGGCGGCCGACCGGGTCTCGCCGTGCGTGGCGATCCCGAGCGGTGAGCGGACGGGTCCCCGCGTTCTACGCTGGCGATATGACCGACTCCTGGGTGCGGGCCCTGCGCGACCGGATCGACGGCGAGGTCGACGACGACGTCCGCCGCCGCGCGGAGTACTCCTCGGACGCCTCGAACTATCGCGTCCTCCCGGCGGCGGTGGTCTACCCACGCGGCGACGAGGATGTGGCCGCGGCCGTGCGATTCGCCCGCGAGGAAGGGACGCCGATCACCGCACGCGGTGGCGGAACATCCGTGGCGGGCAATGCGATCGGGCCCGGACTGGTGCTCGACTTCAGCCGGTACATGAACACCGTGCTGTCCGTCGATGCCGAAAGCCGTTGTGCCCGAGTGCAACCGGGTGTGGTGCTCTCGGGCCTGCAGCAGGCCGCCGGACGCCACGGCCTGCGACTGGGGCCGGACCCGTCGACGCAGAACCGCTGCACCCTCGGCGGCATGATCGGCAACAATGCCTGCGGCCCGCGCGCGGTGTCCTGGGGCCGCACCTCCGATACCGTGCGTGAGCTGCGCATCCTCGACGGTACCGGCGCCGAGCGCGCACTGGCCGCCGATCTCTCGGTCGTGCCCGGTCTGGCGGAGTTCACCCGCCGCAATCTGGCGACCCTGCGCACCGAGGTGGGCCGCTTCGATCGGCAGGCCTCGGGATACGGCCTGCAGTACCTCACCCCGGAACGCGGTGCGTCGATCGCCAAGGCGTTCGTCGGGTCCGAGGGCACGTGCGGCCTCGTTCTCGACGCGACCGTGGATCTGGTTCCGCTGCCGAACGCGACCGCGGTCGCGGTGCTCGGTTATCCCGATATGCCCGCTGCCGCCGACGATGTGAAGGCGGTGATGGCGGGCCGTCCGATCGCGGTCGAGGGCCTGGACGCGCGGCTGGTGGATGTCGTGCGCGCACACGGACGGGCGGTACCGGAACTACCTGTGGGCGGAGCTTGGTTGTTCGTCGAATTCGCCGGGGACACCGAGGAATCGGCGTACGACAGCGCGGCCGCGGTGACCGCCGCCTGTGCCGCTCTCGACACCCGGATCGTCACCGACGCCGGGACGGCCGCCCGGTTGTGGCGGATTCGCGCCGACGGCGCCGGCCTCGCCGGACGCACACCCGAGGGCGAACCGGCCTGGCCGGGCTGGGAGGACGCCGCCGTCCCGCCCGAACGTCTCGGTGACTACCTCCGTGACTTCGAACGGCTGATGCGTGATCACCGCGTCGACGGCCTGCTGTACGGCCATATCGGCGACGGTTGCATCCACGTCCGGCTCGACCTTCCGATCGCCCGTGCGCCGCAACGGTTCCGCGACTTCCTGTTCGACGCCACCGATCTCGTGGTCCGTTACGGCGGTTCGGCCTCCGGGGAGCACGGAGACGGCCGCGCCCGCTCGGAACTGCTGTCGCGCATGTACTCACCGGACGCCCTGCGCGTATTCGCCGAGTTCAAGGGGCTTTTCGACCCGGACGCGATACTGAACCCGGCGGTTCTGGTCCGGCCCGAACCGGTCGACACCCACCTGCGTCTGCCCGGGCTTCGGCCGGTTCCGGCGGCGGGCGGTTTCCCGTTCCCCGCCGACGGCGATATCGGCGCGGCCGTGCATCGCTGCGTCGGCGTCGGAAAATGTCGCGCCGACACCCGCTCGACCGGCGGTTTCATGTGCCCGTCCTACCTCGCCACCGCCGATGAGAAGGACAGCACCCGGGGGCGCGCGCGGGTCCTGCAGGAGGTCGTGCGCGGTGCCCTGGACTGGCGTGACGAGGCGGTGGCGCAGTCGCTGGATCTGTGCCTGTCCTGCCGGGCCTGTTCGTCCGATTGCCCGGCCGGTGTCGATATGGCGACCTACAAATCCGAGACGCTGTACCGCGCGTACCAGGGACGGCCGCGACCGATCGACCACTATGTCCTCGGCCGCCTGCCACAATGGCTGGCGGTGGGCACGAAAATACCGCGAACGGTGAACGCGTTCACCGGCATTCGATGGCTACGGCGAACGGGCATGCGCCTGGCCGGTATGGATCCGCGACGTCCGGCGCCGCGACTGGCGCCGCGCTCGTTCCGCGCTCAGTGGGCGCACCGCGGACGGGACAGGCATCCGGACGGTCCGGTGGCGATGCTGTGGATCGACAGCTTCACCGATGCCTTCGCCCCGGACATCGGCTGGGCGGCCGTCGAACTCGTGGAATCGGCCGGATACCGCGTCCGCATTCCGGATCGCCGGGTGTGCTGTGGCCTCACCTGGATCAGCACGGGTCAGCTCGACGGGGCGCGCAAGCGGTTGCGGGCCGGTCTCGACGCACTGGCGGAGCACGTGCGGGCGGGCGGCCCCGTGATCGGCCTGGAGCCGTCGTGCACGGCCGCGCTGCGATCGGATCTGCCGCAGTTGCTCCCGGATGATCCGCGCTCGACTCCTACCGCCCGCGCGGTGCGCACGCTGGCGGAATTCCTGACGGAGCAACCGGATTGGCAGCCGCCGGACCGCTCGGGCGAGACCGTGCTGGTGCAACCGCACTGTCATCAGCATGCCGTCACGGGTTTCGACGCCGACCGGCGGTTATTGCACCGAACGGGTGCGAAGATCACCGAAATCAGCGGATGCTGCGGACTTGCTGGAAACTTCGGAATGCAATCGGGGCATTACGAGATTTCGGTCGCGGTCGCGGAGGGCGGATTACTTCCGGCACTACGGGCGGCCGATGCGGCGACGCCGCTGCTGGCCGACGGATTTTCCTGTCGAACTCAAGCCGAACAGTTGGCCGGTCGGCGGGGTCGTCATCTCGCGCAATATCTGAACGATCAATGATTCAGATGTTCGGAGGTCGCGGCGATGACGGACCGCGCACGCCCGCCGCATCGACACGCGGCGGGCGAGGGCGGCGACGGGATCAGCTGCCGAACGGCAGGGTGCCCGGAGGAATCTGGTAGCCGGAGCTACCGGCGGATACCCCGCCCCACGCGCTGAGCAGCCAATTCAGGATGTTGGTAAGCATGGACACCTCCGTTGTGACATTGCCGAATGATTGCTGTCGACATCATTCCTCAGCGAAATCGGCGTGCGTGATCGTATCGTTACATGATTGCGCGAATCCGTGACGTCCGCCATATTCTCACCTGAGAGTTTCCTCGAGATATCGTTCCGAGCGGCGCCGCGCGGCTTTTTCCGGCGGGTCCCCGCCCGGCGGTGCCCGCGCACGGCGCACAATGGGTCGGTGCGAGGACGCGGCAGGCCGATGATCAACGACCCCCGATCCGGGGTGACCGCGCCCCGGTACCGCGCCCCGCACGCGAACCCCTCCCCGGCGAGTCACGGCGCCACCGAACGCGGCCACTCCCGCACCCTCACCACGTCGCGGCCGATAGCCCTCGCGGACACCCTCGCCCCGCTGCGCCGGGGGCAGGGCGACCCGTGCCATCGCGTCACGCCCGACGGCGCCCACTGGCGAGCGTCGCGCATGGCGAGCGGACCGGTGACCTACCGCCTCGTCCAGGCCGATACCGATGTGGTCGCCGCGCGGGCCTGGGGCCCGGGTGCGGCGGAATTCCTCGAACAGCTGCCCCGCATGCTGTGTGTCGACGAGGAACTCGACGACTTCGCGCCCGAACATCCCCGCATCGCCGAGGCGCATCGGCGTCATCCCGGCCTGCACATGCTCCGCACCGGATTGGTCTTCGAAGCCCTGGTGCCGGCCGTGCTCGAACAGCGGGTGCACACCATCACCGCTCGCGGGTCGTATCGAAAGCTGGTGTGGCAGTACGGCGAACCGGCGCCCGGGCCGACGCCCGCGCCGATGCGGGTGCCGCCGACGGCGCAGACCTGGCGCTATATCCCGTCCTGGGTCTACCACCGCGCCAATGTCGATCCGCAGCGTTCGCGCACCATCGTCACCGCCGCGCGGATGGCGGAGAAGGTGGAAGCCGCCGCGACGATGGCTCCGGAGCAGGCCGCCGAGCGGCTGCGCGCGGTGCCGGGGATCGGGGTGTGGACGGCCGCGGAGATCGCGCAGCGGGCTTTCGGTGACGCCGACGCGCTGTCGGTCGGTGATTTTCATCTGGCCGCGATCGTCGGCTGGACACTGCTGGGCCGCCCGCTCGACGACGAGGGCATGGTCGACTGTCTCGAACCGCTACGCCCGCACCGCTATCGGGCGATCCGGCTGCTCGAGATATCCGGTCAGGCGCGCAAACCGGCGTTCGGCCCACGCACCCCGCTGGTCGACCACAGCCGGATCTGAACGGATCAGCGCTGCGCCGTGGCCTGCGCGGCGGTCTGGGCGCGGTGTAGTGCCTCGGGCACCGGGATGCGCCCGAGGAACATCTCGTCGAAGATCGGGTCGATCGCCTGCAGTGCGGCCGCGAATCCCGGCCCGCCGCCCGACGCGATCCGCGGCCCGTTCAGCACATCGAAGAACGGTGACACGTCGATTCCTCGCCGCGCCCAATAGTCCCGGTACAGATGCTGATCGGCCGTCACCGCCGGAATGGTCTGCCCACCGGCGGCCAGATAGCGGTTGCCGGCGGCGCTGCCGAGCCAGGTCAGCACGCGCCGCACCGCGTCGGGATGGGCGGTGTGCGGGTTGGCGGCGATGCCGACCGCATTATCGGTGCTCACCCGCCCCGCGGGCCCGGCCGGGATCATCGCGATCCCCCAGCCGAAGCGCGCCTCCCGCGCGATCTGCGCCAGAGTGAAACTCCCGGATTGGAACAACCCCAGTTTGCCCTGCAGGAAGGCGTTCTTCGCGAAATCACTGCCGCTGCCGGTATCGGCCGCCGGCGGGGCGAGCCCTGCCCGAACCAGACCCACGAGATATCCGAAGGCATCCACACCCTGTGGGCTGTCGAAGACGTACCGATCCCCGTCCTGAAATCGCCCGCCCGCCGATCCCAGATACGGCAGCGACAGCGACTGGAAGTCGTTGGCGGCGTTGTAAGCCCACGGCGCGGCCCCGGCGATCCGGCGCAACAGGGGCTCGAAGGAATCCGGCCCGTGCGGATTCCAGGTCGCGCGTGCGAGCTCCGCGGGGTCGATCCCGGCCGCGGTCAGCACGTCGCGGTTGTAGTAGACCGCCGTACCTCCGTCCACGAATTGCGGTACCGCCCAGAGCTTTCCGTGACGCGTGTACTGCTCCACCGCGCCCGGATCCCACTGCCGCACCGCCTCGGGGCCCAGCATCGCGCCGATATCGGACAGCCGCCCGGCATCGGCGTAATCGGTGTACAGATTCGTCCAGAACAGGTCGTCCACCGTCGCGCCCGCCACGTCGAGCCGCAATTTCTGCTGATAGGACGCCCACGGCACCACCGTGATCCGGACCTCGACATCCGGTTCGGCGCGCTGGAATTCGTCGAGTGCGGCGCGATAGGCCGGTACGAAACTCGCATCCCAGATCCGCAGCCGGACCACCGTGCGACCCGCGCCGCCCTCGTCGTGACCCAGCCACAGCGCCGCGGTCACCAGCAGGACCACGCCGAGCGCGACGGCGAGCACGCTCAGCGTCGAAGTCTTCACGGCTCTCATTTCAGGCCCGTCCAGGCGATGGAACGCAGCACCTGCCGCTGGAACACCACGAACAGCACCAGCAGCGGCACGATCGCCAGCGTCGTCGCCGCCATCACCAGCGTCCACTGCTCGTTGTAGCGGGTCTGCAGATCCGCGGTCGCCACCGTGAGCACCTGCCAGCGGCCCGAGCCGGCGACCAGCGGCCACAGGAAGCTGTTCCACTGCGTCACCACGGTGATCACCGTGAGGGTCGCCAGAATGGGACGGCTCATCGGCACCACGACGTGCACGATCACATCGAGGGTGTTCGCGCCGTCCAACCGCGCCGCGCCGATCAATTCGCGCGGTATGCCCCGGAAGTATTGGCGCAGCAGGAAGATCGCGTACGGCGAGCCGAAGACGAACGGCAGCACCAGCGCCCAGAAGGTGTTCAGCCACCCCAGGCGCGCGAACATCAGATACAGCGGAATCAGCGTGACGATCGGCGGCACCATCATGGTCGCCAGATAGATCCAGAACAGCAGATCGCGGCCGCGAAACTCGGTGCAGCCGAAGGCGTATGCGGCGGCGATCGAGGTGATCAGCTGTCCGGCGGTGATGAACGCGGTCATCAACGCCGTCACCAGCACCGCGCGGCCGAACCCCTGGTCGAACGCGGCGCGGAAGTTGTCCCAGGTCGTCGGATCCGGCAGTGCGAGTGGAGATTCCGTGGCGAATTGCCCCGGCGTCTTCACGGCCGTGAACGCGCCCAGCACCAGCGGCGCCACCGTGCACACCGCTCCCGCGAGCAGCAGCAGGTAGGCGGCGGCAGATCGCGCCGCTGCCGGACGTCGGTGCCGGACATCAGAATTCATAGCTGGTCCTGGTACGGAAGTAGCGGTGCTGGAGCACGGTGATCGTCAGCATGATCACGCACACCACGATCGCCATGACCGCCGCCCGCCCGGGCCGCGCCGCGTCGAACGCTTCCGAGAAGATCTGCATCGCCACCACATTCGTGCGATCGCCCGGACCGCCCTTGGTCAGCGCGTAGACGGTGTCGAAGGTCTGGAACGCGGTGATGGTCCCGGTGACCAGGACGAAGAACAGGGTGGGGCGCAGCAGCGGCAGTGTCAGCCAGCGAATCCGCCGCCAGCCGGTGGCCCCGTCCAGCTCCCCCGCCTCGTGGATCTCCGGCGGTATCGCCCGCAGGCCCGCGACGAAGAACAGGGCCACATAGCCGACGTTCGACCAGATGCTCACCGCCGCAACCGAAGGCAGGGCCAGCGCCGGATCGGCCAGCCATTCGATCCGCCGGCCCAGCAGGGCGTTGAGCGCACCGTCGGTGGGCGCGAACAGCCAGCGCCAGATCACGCCGACCGCCACCGGCGCGCACATCCAGGGCAGTGCGAACAGCACCCGGAACGCACCACCGGCACGCCGGCGCACCAACAGCGCGGCCACCGCGAATCCGAGGACGGTCTGCAGCGGCACCACGAGCAGGGTGAGCGCACCCGTCACGAGGAGCGAATGGCCGAATGCGCCATCGGACAGCACCGAGCGCCAGTTGCGCAGGCCCACGAATTCCATGGGCCCGAGCAGATTCCAGCTGTGCAGGCTGAGCCAGCCGACCAGCACGATCGGCAGGATCAGGAAGACCCCGATCCCGAACAGGCTCGGCGCCAGCAGCACCCAACTCGTCACGGCGCGACGAACCGCTCGTCGGTTCACAGCACGTGACGCTACCGGGCACCCGGTACCGGCGGTGCCGCGGCGACGGGCTTCGCTCAGTCCAGCGGACCGCCGGCGACGTAGACGACCTGTCCGGAGACGAAGCCGGCGCCCTCGCTGACCAGGAACGACGCGGTGTGCGCGATATCCTCGGGCCGGCCCACCCGCTGTACCGGGATCCGGGCGGCGGCCGCCTTCTGGTAGTCCTCGAACGGCACGCCCACCCGCTCGGCGGTCGCGGCGGTCATATCGGTGACGATGAAGCCGGGCGCGATGGCATTGGCGGTGACGCCGAATTTGCCCAGTTCCAGCGCGAGGGTCTTGGTGAAGCCCTGCAGGCCGGCCTTGGCCGCGGAGTAGTTGACCTGGCCGCGGTTGCCCTGCGCCGAACTGCTCGACATGTTCACGATGCGACCCCACTTGGCGTCGACCATGTACTTCTGCACCGCGCGGCTCATGAGGAACGCCCCGCGCAGGTGCACGTTCATCACCGCGTCCCAGTCGTCGACGCTCATCTTGAACAGCAGGTTGTCGCGCAGGATGCCGGCGTTGTTGACCAGGACGGTCGGCGGTCCGAGCTCGTCGGCCAGCTTCGTCACCGCGGCGGCGACCGAATCCTCGTTCGAGACATCGGCTCCCAGCGCGACGGCCCGGCCGCCGGCGTCGGTGATCGCCTGGACCGTATCGGCGCAGTGCGCCGCGTCCAGGTCGAGTACGCCCACCTGCAGTCCATCCTGAGCCAGCCGGGTCGCGATCGCGGCTCCGATGCCTCGTGCCGCGCCGGTGACGACGGCAACGCGTTCAGCCATTGACGGTCCTCCTGTACCTCTCGGAACATTCGCTGTGAGAGAACGGTACGCGCCGCTATTCCACCCACAGCGACCAGATACTGCTGCGTCCCTGTCCTTCGCAGACCAGGGCGTGCCCGTCCGGTGTGCGGGCCGTCTTGTCCAGACCGGGATCGCATTTCGCGCCGCCCTCGTACACCGCCGTCGATACCGAATACGGCCCGGTCCAGCGATAGCCGCTGCTGCCGTGCAGGCACAGCAGGGTGGTGCCGTCGCTCGCGGACCCGATCAATCCGGCCTGGGCCTGCGTGCACACTTCACCTTTGGCCGCCGAGACGGGCCCGGTGGGAGCGGCCGTGGTGGTTGCCGGTGGGGTGGGCGGCGGTGTCACCACCGTCGTCGGTGCGACGGTCCGGGAGGCTGCCGTATTCGAGGTGACGGTGTCGGTGCTGAGTGCGGCGGGAACCGTGCCCAGCGTGGTGTGCGGGAGGGTGACGCCCGAAAGCACCAGCGCCGCAGCCAGAACCAACACCTCGGCCAGGCCGAGCAACAGGGCCGACATCGCCATCACCCGCCCGCGCGGATGGCTGAAGGCGATCAGCCCGAATACTATTGCCACCGGGAACAATCCGAGCAGTGCGGCCACCAGCGCCACGATCGCGTACGGATTGACGATCGGCGGCACCTCGACCCGTAGCCGTCCGGTGCGGCGGCGATTGGGTGCGCTGTCCCAGCGATCGTCCTCGGCTTCGGCCGCCGGCCGGCGCCGGTTCGGTGTGGTTTCCCACCGGTCGTCGGAAGGTTCGGCGACTCGGGGATTGGCGGCCCGTCGCGGCGGTGGCGGATCCCAGCGTTCGTCCGCGGGGACCGGCTCGTCGGCCCAGTACTCCTCCTCGGGGACCTCGGGCCAGCGTTCGTCCGCGTACTGGTTGCGGGCCATGTGGTTCCTCTCGGTCGTGCAGGAACCTGGACACGCGGACCCCGCCCGTTACCGAGAAGAATAGGTGGATCGGCGCGACCCGCAACCCCCGTCTGTTCAGGGCCGGGCGGCAGCGCGCCCGGAGGCGCCGGACGTCATCCCCGAGCGTCCGGCGCGCGCCACTAGACCTCGTCGATCACATGCTCTCCGACGAAGGCGATCCGGATCGCCAGCAGCCAACCGGCAATCGCGAGAACGATGCGGTCGTACAGATCCGGTCCGCTGCGGCGCGCATGGCGTGGGCGGTGGGCGCCGCCGACGGGTAGTGGCCGGGTGTCGGGTAGATAGGCGGCCGCACGGTGTACCGATTCGACTCGGTGCCGCGCACCTCGATGGGCCGCATGCCGGGCGCCTCCCCCGGCGAACGCGCTCACGGGATGGCCCGATCGTCGAGGACGCAGCGGCCCTGTTCGACCAGCACGGCCCGCGCCCGCCGCCTGACCACGCACGTATCGACGGTGCAGTCGAGGTGCAGTTGCATTGCGGCATGGGCTTGTTCGACGGTCATGATGCCCGGATCGGCGCCGCAGCGCAGCAGCCCGGCGACCGGCATGTGCAGATTCGTCAGTTGCATTCGGTCACCCCCGCCGCGTACCGGCGGCGCGGTGGAGCTGGTGGATCCTGTGGTCCGGTCGCGGCGCGGCCGGTCGAAGCGGACGAAAGTTCGCTGGTCATCAACGACGACCCGATGACATGAACAGCCATGACTCCTCGTTCCTGCATGCGATACCCGACTGTGCCCGGCGAGCCGACTCCGGGGCCCCGCTGCGAGCACACTCCCAGCATCCATCAGATCGGCGCTGCGCGGGGCGGAATCGCCGATCCCGTCCGATTCCCAGCGAATCGCCGGCATCGAAACAGCTTGGGAGAAAAGGACTTTTCGTATCCGCTCGAGCCTCGCTACCTGCGAACACGTCGGGCATGCCGCCGCATAGCGCCTCGGAGTTCGCGCCCCGCCCATTTGCCCGCAGATCACGAAACCACACCCGTTTCGCAACGAATGTATGTTTACCCCGGCGGTGATCGGGTAATCAGAACTACATGGATCGCGGGCTGAGAAATACCTCACCTCGGTACCGCAAACTGCTTCCGGGCGATTGGGTCGAACATCTGATCGTCGGAATGTTGTTCGTGGTATCGGCCGTCGGGGTTTACGTACTGACCGGGGCCATGCTCTCGTCACTGCTGGTAGGAGCACTGGTCGCGGTGGTCGCGATCGGCGTCGTGACAATGCTGTAGCCGGTCGGCGAACCGACCGGCTACCTGATTTTTCTTATTCGAAACGGGCGAAAACAACGGCGGAATCGGCGACTGATATCGTCACCGATTCCGCCGTCGAATTATCGCCGGAACAATTTGTTACCCAACCAGACGATCGGATCGTATTTACGATCCACAACCCTTTCCTTCATCGGAATGAGGGCATTGTCGGTGATCTTGATGTGTTCCGGACACACTTCGGTGCAGCACTTGGTGATGTTGCAGTAGCCGAGCCCGAACTCCTCCTGCGCCATCTCGCGCCGGTCGGCCACATCCAGGGGATGCATCTCCAACTCGGCCACCCGCATCAGATACCGTGGCCCCGCGAAGGCGTTCTTGTTGTCCTCGTGGTCGCGCACGACGTGACAGGTGTTCTGGCACAGGAAACATTCGATGCACTTGCGGAACTCCTGCGAGCGTTCCACATCGCGCTGCTGCATCCGGTACTCGCCGGGCTTCAGATCGGCCGGCGGCGTGAAAGATGGTATCTCCCTGGCCTTCTGATAGTTGAAGGAGACGTCCGTGACGAGGTCGCGGATCACCGGGAAGGTACGCATCGGCGTCACCGTCACCACCTCGTCGGCGGCGAAGGTCGACATTCGGGTCATACACATGAGGCGCGGGCGGCCGTTCACCTCCGCCGAACACGAACCGCATTTACCGGCCTTGCAATTCCAGCGCACCGCCAGATCCGGAGCCTGGGTGGCCTGCAACCGGTGAATGATGTCGAGGACGACCTCGCCCTCGTTCACCTCCACGGTGTAGTCCTGCAGTTCACCCTTGTCGTCGTCACCGCGCCACACGCGGAAGTGGGCATCGTAACCCATTGCTACTCATCCCCTTTCGCGGATGATTCGGCGGCCGCGGGATGAGCGGCGGTCTCCGCCGGGGTGTAATACTTCTCCAGCTCGCTCAACTCGAACAGGGCGAGCAGATCCGGCCGCATCGGCGTCTGAGCCTCCGAGGTGACCGTCACCGGCGGCACGGTCTGGCCGGCACCGTCCGAGTCGGTCCGGCACACCAGCAGCCGATTGCGCCACTGCGCATCCATCTGCGGATGGTCGTCGCGGGTGTGACCGCCGCGGCTCTCGGTGCGCAGCAGCGCCGCCTGTGCGACACATTCGCTGACCAGCAACATGTTTCGCAGGTCGAGTGCGAGATGCCAGCCGGGGTTGAATTGCCGGTGGCCCTCGACGGTCACACTGTCGTAGCGCTCACGCAACTCACCCAGGCGCCCGATGGCCTGTTCGAGCTCGTGCTCCTTGCGGATGATGCCGACCAGGTCGTTCATCGTCTGCTGCAGATCCGTGTGCAGGGTGTACGGGTTCTCCCCGGCCCCCGTGGCCGGCGGATCGAAGGGCGCCAGTGCGGATTTCGCGGCCGCGTCGATATCGGCATCGGCGACGGCCGGGCGTTGTGCCAGCTGTTCCACGTAGGTGGCCGCGCCCAAGCCGGCGCGTCGCCCGAAGACCAGCAGGTCCGACAGCGAGTTGCCGCCGAGCCGGTTGGAACCGTGCATACCGCCGGAACATTCACCGGCGGCGAACAATCCGGGCACGGTGGCCGCGCCGGTGTCGGGATCGACCTCGATGCCGCCCATCACGTAGTGACAGGTCGGCCCGACCTCCATCGGCTCCTTGGTGATGTCGACATCGGCCAGCTCCTTGAACTGGTGATGCATCGACGGCAGCCGCCGCATGATCTCGGCGGTCGGCAGCCGGGAGGCGATGTCGAGGTAGACCCCGCCGTGCTCGGTGCCGCGCCCGTTCTTGACCTCTTCGTTGATCGCGCGGGCCACCTCGTCGCGCGGCAGCAGATCCGGGGTGCGACGCGCGGAATCGTTGTCGCGCAACCACTGATCGGCTTCGTCCTCGGTCTCGGCGTACTGGCCCTTGAACACCGCCGGGATGTACTCGAACATGAAGCGCTTGCCCTCGGTGTTCTTGAGCACGCCGCCGTCACCGCGCACACCCTCGGTGACCAGAATGCCCTTCACACTGGGCGGCCAGACCATACCGGTCGGATGGAACTGCAGGAATTCCATGTTGATCAGCGAGGCGCCGGCGCGCAGCGCGAGCGCGTGACCGTCGCCGGTGTACTCCCATGAATTCGAGGTGACCTTGTAGGATTTGCCCACCCCGCCCGTGGCCAGCACGACCGCAGGGGTCTCGAACAGGATGAACCGTCCGGACTCCCGCCAGTATCCGAACGCACCCGCGATGGCATCGCCCTCCTTCAGCAGATCGGTGATCGTGCATTCGGCGAACACCTTGATCCGGGCCTCGTAATCGCCGGTCTCGGCGTAATCCTCCTGCTGCAGCGAGACGATCTTCTGCTGCATGGTGCGGATGATCTCGAGGCCGGTGCGGTCGCCGACATGGGCGAGGCGGGGGTAGGTGTGCCCGCCGAAGTTGCGCTGGCTGATCCGTCCGTCGGGCGTCCGGTCGAACAGCGCCCCGTAGGTCTCCAGCTCCCACACCCGGTCGGGTGCTTCCTGGGCGTGTAGTTCGGCCATGCGCCAGTTGTTGAGGAATTTTCCGCCGCGCATGGTGTCGCGGAAATGCGTCTGCCAGTTGTCCTTCTCGTTGGCATTGCCCATCGAGGCGGCGCATCCGCCTTCGGCCATGACCGTATGGGCCTTGCCGAACAACGATTTACACACCACCGCCACCGAGAGGCCGTGTTCGCGCGCTTCGATCACCGCACGCAGGCCGGCGCCACCGGCACCGATCACGACGACGTCGTACTTGTGCCGTTCGACTTCAGGCATGAAACGAATACTCCTGGGACACTGAGGAATGGGGCTCTATGGCGTTGTCTGTCGCCGGAATCAACCGATGAACCGCGGATCGGAGATGGTCCCGCTGGCGACCAGCATGATGTAGAAGTCGGTGATCGCCAGGGTGGCCAGCGTGGTCCATGCCAGTTGCATGTGCCGCGTGTTCAACTTCGACACCTGCGTCCACATCCAGTAGCGCACCGGATGGGCGGAGAAGTGTTTGAGACGGCCGCCGGTGATATGCCGGCAGGAGTGGCACGAGATCGTATATGCCCACAGCAGAACGACATTCACCACCAGGACGATGTTGCCCAGGCCGAAGCCGAAGCCGCCGTCCTTGCCGTGGAACGCCATGACCGCGTCGTAGGTGTTGACCACCGACACGACGACCGCGATATAGAAGAAGTAGCGGTGCACGTTCTGGATGATCAGCGGAAGCCGCGTCTCACCGGTGTATTTGCCGTGCGGTTCGGCGACCGCGCAGGCCGGCGGCGAGAACCACACCGCGCGGTAGTAGGCCTTGCGGTAGTAGTAACAGGTCAACCGGAACAGCAGGAGGAACGGCAGCACCAGGAAACCGAGCGGAATCCACATCGGCAGGTTGCCGACCCAGTGCCCGAAGTGGCTCGAACCCTCGACGCACGACGTACTCACGCACGGTGAGTAGAACGGCGTCAGATAGTGGTAGTCGGAGACCCAATATGCGGTTCGCACAAAGGCTCTCACGGTTGCGTAGATGATGAATGCGGCCAGTCCGAGCACCGTGAGCAGTGAGGGGACCCACCATCGGTCGGTACGCAGAGTGCGCGTGGAAATGGCCGCGCGGCCTTTGCTGAAAACTCCCGTGCCCGCCTCGGGGGCGCGTGTCGGTGCTGCGCTCACTGCAAGCTGCCTCGCTGGTCTACCCCGTGGAACGTCATCGTTACCTCCGGCGTCGAATGTGATGCTGAGCACCATACGACAACCGGGCTATGACTCGAGGCCGGTCCAGGCAAGATCTATCGCCGCCCCGTCCTATGATTTGCGCCACATTTTCTGTGCGCTCGACGGCGGCGGTACAACGAGTGAATGACGAGCTACTTCGGACCTTCTTCGCGAATACGGGGGGTGGGAACCGACGGGCCGCAGCGCCGTCGCGGCGGAATGGACGGCCGCCGCGACGGCCCGTGCTGCTGGTGAATGTCGGGTTATTTGGTGCGCGGCCTCGAATGGAAGCCGAGACCCTCGTCCTGTGCGCCCATCCATGCCGCCTCGTCGGACTTGCTGTCCGGCACGTAGATGACCTCCTGCTGCCGACGGCTGTCCACCTCGGGCGGCGGGGTGTGCTCGAACTCCTCGGCGTCGATGGTGAGTCGTTCGAGATCGTTCTCCAGCCGGCGGACCGGGTTGGCATCTCCGTAATGGGTGCGCAACGCGCCGACGCATTGCCGGAGCTGTCCGACCGCGAAGCGCAGTTCGGCGATCTCACTGCGTGTCATCGAAACCTCCTGGTGCTTCCGGGCCGATCACCGGATCGGATCCCGCCCGTGGGGCAAGATCAAACCTGTGACGGACCGCACATCGTGATCTACAACACATTACGTGATCATTCGCGTTCTGGCTCGTCGCCGCTGGAAAAACATCTCGCCACCTGCGCGCCCGGCGCGGTATGTGAACCTCATCCGGCGGCCGGCAGGGTCGCCGCGGCCGCCGGGGACTCCATCCCGACGAGTGTCGCGGGAACCGGAAGCGCGGCGGTGTCGGCTCCACGACCTTCGGGGGTGACGGCCGGCGTTCCGGTCGCGCGGTCCACGAGTGCCGCGACGGCCACCGCCACCTCCTCGGCCCGCTCCAGGATCACGCTGTGGCCGGCGCCGTCGAGCCGGACCAGTTCGGCGCGGCCGAGTTGCGCGGCGAGTACCACCGAATGCGCGAACGGAATCATGATGTCGGCCGATCCACCGAGAACCAGGGCCGGGAGATCGGACAGCAGGCGCAGTGTGGGCGTCTCGTCGAAGCGGATGAGTGAATCCAGGAAGTAGGCCATGGTCGGCAGCGGGGTGTCATTGAGCATGGCGGTGGCGAGTGCGGCCATGCGCGGATTCACCCGTCGCGAGCCGAAACTCGCCTCTCGCACCATCGGCTCGAAAACGCGGCGGCCCAACCGTTTCGACACCTGCAGCGCCCGCGGCGCCCGCTGGACGGCGACCCGCAGCGAGGTCGCGGTGTGCCGGTTCAGCAGTCGCCCCAGTCCCACCGCCGTGATGCCGGCGGCCGCCCCGGCGATCAGCCCGACGCCGACCACCCGGGTGCCGATCGTGGCCGGGAACAGGCGGGCGTAGGCCAGCACCACCATCGCGCCCATGGAATGGCCGACCAGCACCACCGGTCCCGTCGGCGCTACCGCTCGCAGGACCGCGTCGAGGTCGTGGCCCAGCTGGTCGATGGTGTAGGTCATCGGATCGGCGCCGGCGGAATCGCCATGACCGCGGTGGTCGTAGAACACCATCCGGGCGCCGGAGCCCCAGTGTCGCAGCAGCTGATCTCGCAGGAACCACCAGGATTCGGTCCGCAGGCAGTGACCGTGGACGAAGACCACCGTCACCGAGGCTGTGGGCGGGCCGAAGGTCCAGGCCGCCAGGGGGGTGCCGTCGTCGGCGCAGACGGTGACGCGGGTGGCGATCGTCGTGGACATGACGTCCTCCTGCAGAGTCCGTACCTGCCCGGATGTCGGAATTGATTGCCGTCGCGTTAACGGCCCTAACCTGGTGTTATGCAGAAGTTGTACAACTGCTGCCGCTCGTTCGCCGGCGATCCGGCGCGAGGGGAATCGTCAGAATATCTCCGTATCTACAGCACTTCCTAGAAAGCCCTAGAAAGAACTCGAAACCGGCTCTCGGTACTAGGACCGAAACTGGCCTATATTGCCCTTAGCGTGGTGTTCATGAGCGCAGAGATCCGCAGCTTCCGCATCGACATTCCCCAGTCCGATATCGATGATCTGCACGATCGGCTCGAGCGGACGCGGTGGGCGCCGCACCTGCCCGGCGCGGAGGGCAGCCGGGGTGTCCCGCTGACTCGGCTCCGCGAACTGGCCGACTACTGGCGCACCGACTACGACTGGCGGACACAGGAAGCCCGGCTCAATCGCTTCCCGCAGTACCGCACCGAGATCGACGGTCTCGATGTGCACTTCCTGCACGTGCGCTCGCCCGAGCCGGAGGCGCTGCCCTTGGTTCTCAATCACGGCTGGCCCAATACCTTCGCCGAATTCGCCGGCCTCGTCGACCTTCTCGTCGATCCCCGGGCGCACGGTGGCGATCCCGCGCGGGCCTTCCACGTGGTCATACCGTCGGTGCCGGGGTATGGCTTCTCGGCCGCGCCTGCCGAAACCGGCTGGAGCACAGACCGTGTCGGCCGGATGTGGGTGGAACTGATGGCCCGGCTCGGCTACGAGCGGTACGGCGTACAGGGCGGCGACCTGGGCACCTACGTCGGCACCGCGATGGCCGAGGCGGCGCCCGACCGGGTGGCCGGGCTCTACATCACCGCCGGTCTCGGCTTCCCCACCGAGGCCGATGTGCCGATCCTGACCGATGCCGAACGAGCCGGCTACGAGGCGATGATGTCGGCGGACTGGGTCAACGGCGTGGATCATCACGGTCTGCTGCGTGCGGCGCCGCAGACCTTCTCGATCGGATGGAACGATTCACCCGCCGCCGCGCTGGCCTGGATGGTGCAGAAGTACACCGACTTCAGCGCCGCCGGCGCGCTCGATGCGGCGATCGACCGCGACGCGCTGCTGACCACCGTCGGCATCTACTGGTTCACCCAGAGCTTCGGGACCTCGGCGTGGTCGTACTACGACAGCACCGGCTTCGCCTGGCCGACCGGTTCGGCGCAGGTCCCGACCGGGGTGTACAGCGGTGCACCAGGCATCCGCCGGCTCGCCGAGCGCACCGCGAAGATCGTGCACTGGCCGGAGGACAACCCGGCGGGACACCATTTCATCGCGATGGATCAGCCCCAGGCATATGCGGCCGACCTGCGCAGATTCTTCGGCGATCTCGGCTGAGTGACGCGCCATCGGGAAATCTGAGACTCCCTACCGGAAATCCTAGATAGCGCTAGATTTCCCGATGGATCGCTACACGTCGGCCGCCGTGCGCGTGGACGGCAGGAACGGGGTGAGCAGATTCTGCTCGGTGGACGGCCCGAATTCCCACTCCGCGATCCACGGGCCGGTGCCCTCGCTCTGGTCGAGCACGCCCGACTCCAGCCATTCGTAGCGGCCCTCGAGCACCTGCCGGGTCAGCGCGGTGTCGGCGTCGTCGGTGTTGTCCCACAGCGCGGCGAAGGCGGCCTCGACCCGCAACCGGGACTGGCGGCAGAAGGTGTCGGCCAGTTCCGTCGCCGCGGCCGCGTCCCGGTGGTCCTCGGCGCGCATGGCCTGGGCCCGCACGCACGCCGCCGACATGGCGAACAGTTCCGCGCCGATATCGACGAGGCGGCCCAGGAACCCCTGCCGGTATTCGAGTTTCGCCTGCCAGCGCGCCATCGCGTACATCAGTTCGCGCGCCTGCTTGCGTGACATCCGCTCGACGAAGCGCAGATGCGTTGCCAGCGGCCCGAATTCGGTATAGCCGGCGGGGAGCGTGCCCCGGCCGACCGCCAACTGCGGGAACCATTTCGCGTAGAAGCCGCTCGCCCCGACCGCCGCGGTGGCCTTGTCCTTCAGCGCCGCATGACGGTCCACGAGCGCGCCCGCGGCGGCCATATGCGCATCGGCCATCTCCCGGGCGATCAGCAGCCGCATGATCTCGCTGGAGCCTTCGAAGATCCGATTGATCCGCAGATCGCGCACCAGCTGTTCGGCCGGTACCGCGCGCTCACCCCGATCGCGCAGGGAGGCGGCGGTCTCGTAGCCGCGGCCGCCGCGGATCTGCACCAGTTCGTCGGCGATGCGACAGCTCATCTCGGAGGCCCACAGTTTGGCCAGCGCGGCTTCGATGCGGATGTCGTTGCGCGCCTCGTCACACATGGTCCCGGACAGTTCGAGCACCGCCTCCAGCGCGAAAGCCGTTGCGGCGACGAAGGATATCTTCGACGCGACCGCCGCGTGTTCACCGACCGGGCGGCCCCACTGCACGCGCGCCGCCGACCAGCCGCGGCTGATCCTCAGCGACCACTTCGCCGCCGCGGTGCACAGTGCGGGGATGGCCAGCCGTCCCGCGTTGAGCGTGGTGAGCGCGATCTTCAGGCCGTCGCCCTCGCGTCCGATCAGATTGCGCGCCGGCACCCGGACCTTGTGCATGCGGGTGACGCCGTTCTCGATCCCGCGCAAACCCATGAAGGCGTTGCGGCGCTCGACGGTGATGCCGGGGGTATCGGCCTCCACCACGAAGGCGGATATCCCGCCGCGATGGCCGGGTCCCTTCGGCACTCGCGCCATCACCACCAGCAGTTCCGCGACCACGCCGTTGGTCGTCCACAACTTCACGCCGTCGAGTTCGTAGGCCTCGCCGTCGGCGGTCGGGGTCGCGGTACTCGCCATCCGGGCGGGATCCGATCCGACATCCGGTTCGGTCAGCAGGAAGGCGCTGACCGCGCCCCGCGCGCACCGGGGCAGGAATTCGCGCTTCTGCTCCTCGGTGCCGGCCAGCTTCAGCGGTTCCGGCACGCCGATCGACTGATGCGCCGACAGCAGCACGCCCAAACTCGCGTGCACCGAGCCGACCATCATCAGCGCCCGGTTGTAGCCGACCTGCGACAGGCCCTGCCCGCCGTATTCCGGCGGGATCTTGAGCCCGAAGCAGCCGAGTTCGGCCAGGCCGCGGACGTAGTCGTCGGGGATCTTCGATTCGGCCTCGATGACCGATCCGTCCAAGGTCTCGCAGAAGGCCCGCAGCCGTTCCAGGAAGGCCTCGGTCCGCGCCGCGTCGTCGGGAGCGGGCTGTGGATACGGATGGATCAGGTCGAGCCGGAACCGGCCGAGGAACATCTGCTTGGCGAACGATGGTTTGGCCCAGGTGCTTTCGCGCGATTCCTCGACCAGTGCGCGGGCCTGTTCTTCGGTGGCGTGAACTTTCGCGGCTGTCGCCATGGGATCCTCCCTCGAAACGTGATCAGGATCACATTCGAGTGTAGGAGGGTTGGTTACTCGCCGGTAGGCCTCCGGCGAAATCGGGGTCGAAGAATTACTGCACGCCGCGCAGATACCGTCCGAAATGCGGCACCGTGAAGCCGATGGTGCCTCGCTCGGCGGAATAGATCAGCCCCTTCTTGATGAGTCCGTCCCGGGCCGGAGACAGGGATGCGGGTTTGCGGCCCAGTTCCTTGGCGACCGCCGCGGTCGGTACCGGCCCGTCGTCGCCGGCCAGATCGGCCATCGCCCGCATGTACTCGCGCTCGGCGGGCGTTGCCCGTTCATAGCGGGAGCCGAAGAAGCCGACCGCCAGTTCTTCCTCCGCCGCCGGGGCCGCCAGTTCCACATCCTCGGCGCCGATCGGGCTGCGGGCGGCCACATCCCAGGTGGCCTTGCCGTAGGCCTGAACGAAATAGGGATATCCATCAGCCTTGTCGTACAAGGCTTTCAGCGCCTCCTCGGTGAACTCCACCGCCTCGCGCTCAGCGGGCGCGATCAGCGCGCGATCCGCGGAATCGCGATCGAGCCGGTCTATGCGGTGGTAGCCGAAAAGTCGCTCCGAGTAACTCTTGGAGGCCGAGAGCACGGCCGGCAGATGTGGCAGACCCGCGCCCACCACGATCAACGGCGCTGTCTCCTGGCTGAGTTCGTGGCAGGCGCCGCAGATGGCGGAGATGTCGGCCGGTCCCAGATCCTGCATCTCGTCGATGAACACGGCGATGCCGACACCGATATCGCGGGCCAGGTGAGCCGCTTCGAGGAGCAACTCCACCAGATCGATCTCGATGTCACCGGAATCCGCGCGCCCGGTGACGGCCGGGACGTCGATACCGGGTTGCCAGCGTTCGCGCATCCCCTTGTCGGCGGTCGCGCGCAGGGCGAAGGCCTTGAGGATGCCCAGGAAATCGTCGACCATCTCGGGATTGCGGTGGGCGACCGCGATCTGGCGCACCGCCATATGCAGCGCCGAGGCCAGCGGCCGCCGCAATTCCTGATCCGGGCGGGCCTCCAGTTTGCCGGTCCCCCATCCGCGCGAGCGGGCCGTGGACCGAAGTTGATTGAGCAGCACGGTCTTTCCCACGCCGCGCAGGCCGGTGAGCATCACACTGCGTTCGGGACGGCCGCGCGAGATGCGTTCGAGCACGATGTCGAACGCGTCGAGCTGTTTGTCGCGCCCGGCGAGTTCGGGCGGGCGCTGGCCGGCGCCCGGGGCATACGGATTCCGCACGGGGTCCATGCCCCGACACCGTAGCGCGTTCGTACCGAAATCTCGGGATATATACGGGATGTCCTAGATTGCGCTATCCAACCGAATGGCGGCCGCCGCGCGGGGTGACCGGGCGCGGTGCGCTCTCTACGCTGGGGGCTGATCGAGGTCCGAAATGTCCGCAGGAGGGGTCATGTCCACCGATTCGGAAGATCAGCAGTCCGGCGATCGGCCGAACCCTACGGTGGCCGAGGTGGTCGGATCCTGGGACGTGCCCGCCGGGGCGGGCGTGGCGCGCCAGATTCGCGACAACATCCTGCACGCGATCGCGCAGGGGTACGACGATCCGCAACTGGTGGCCGATCTCGCGGTCGGTCCGCTCGTGATCGCTCTGGGCCGGCTGGAAACCGAACTGGCGGACGCGCGAGATCGCATCGCGGAACTGGAGCGCGCGGTCCGTCCGCGCGGAGAGGTCGAGTGACTCGGTCGCCGGTGTAACGCGCGGGCAACTCGATTCGATAACGAGCACAGGGCCGTGGATACCGTGTCGTGATCTCCATAGCAGATCGATTCGCCGGGCTGTAATCGGGGGTGGTCCTGGCGATTTGGCGACACGCGGGCAGACACGCCGTCGTGTGGGGTGGACAACAACACCGAGCCGTCGTAATCTCTTCGTGACTTCGCGGAGTATGTCGCTTCATTAGAGGGGCGGCCCGCCTAGTCACCGCCTAATCAGCAGTCGAGTGGGCAGCTCGATCGCTGAACCGGGGACCCAGGTTACTGGGGTGAATCCTCTTCGGTCGCAAGGTCGATGGGGTAGGGCCGAATCTTCCCGGTCCGAACCCGTCAGCTAACCCGGTCGGCGCGTGGGCAAGGAAGAAACAGGAGACTCAGCTCGGTGGGTAAACACAGTCTGCAACGGGAATCTCGGCTGCCGAATTCCGTCAAGGGTGCGCTGGTCTGCGGCGCAGTAGCGGCCACAACCGGTGCGATTCCGGCGATTCCGGCCATGGCGGCCACGATCAACGTTCCCGGCGTCGGCAACTTCGACGTTCCGCTGGGTTCGGAATTCGACCAGCAGGTCAGCCAGGCGAACCAGGTGCTCGCCGATCACGCGGATCAGATCAAGGGAGTTCAGCAGGCGCTGAGCTCGCAGGCGATCGCGCCCAGCATCCCCAACGCCGCGCAGAACCCGATGGGTAGCATGTTCGGCCAGCCGCAGCAGCAGCACGGCGTCGGCGACGTCGCCCTCGACGCTGCGCGCAGCAAGATCGGCGCCGACTACGTGTGGGGCGCCTCCGGTCCTTCGAACTTCGACTGCTCCGGTCTGGTGCAGTGGGCGTACAAGCAAGCCGGAATTCAACTGCCGCGTACCAGCTTCGAACAGTCGCATGTCGGCAAGCCGGTCGCCTTCCAGGACCTGAAGCCGGGCGACCTGGTGATTCAGAACGGTGGCGGCCACGTGTCCATGTACGCCGGGGATGGCAAGATCCTTCAGGCGCCGCAGTCGGGTGAGACCGTCAGCTACGCGCATCTGGACCCCGACTCGATCGTCACCGCACGCCGCGTCGCCTAGTCGTTCCGCTCGACAGCACGGCCCGGCGGTGATCCGCCGGGCCTACTGTGAGGAGCGAAACTGGAACGGGCACAACCAGCTACAGCACGGGTCGACTCCTGGATCTGGGCTGTCCGGCTGTTCAAAACACGATCCGCTGCGGCCACCGCGTGCCGCGGCGGTCACGTGCGTGTCAACGGGACGGCCGTCAAACCCGCTCATCAGATCAAGTCCGGTGATGAGGTGCGGGTCCGCAATGCCGGAGTCGAACGCATCGTCGTCGTGGTCCGGCTTGTCGTCAAACGCGTCGGCGCTTCGATCGCCACGCAGTGCTATATCGACAAGAGCCCTCCGCCGCCCGCACCCGAAATCGTCGCCGCGCTGCCCAAGCGCGACCGCGGTGCCGGACGGCCCACCAAACGCGAACGCCGCGACACCGATCGGCTACTCGGCCGCGATTCGTCCTGAAGTCGCGCGGAGGGTGGCCGCTTCGGTGCCGAAACCCCTGCCGAACTCTCCTGCCCGATAGAGAGTGCGGCATTCGCCGCGGCGGACCTTTCCGCTCGAGGTCTTCGGAATCGCGCCGCGTGGCACCAGCAGAACCTCGGTCGGCGAAATGCCGTGCACCATCGTTACCGCGACCCGGACCCGCCGGGCGATATCGCTCGCGTCCGCCGGGGGTTTCCTCGCTTCCGCAACTACAACCAGGTCCTCGCGTTCACCGGTGTCGAGCCCGAACGCGACGATATGTCCGGGGCGCAGTTCGGGTGCGGAGTCGGCGGCGGTGGCTTCGATATCGGCGGGAAAATGGTTGCGGCCGTCGATGACGATGGTGTCGCGCAAGCGGCCCGCTATGTAGAGACCCCCGTCGTGGACGAAGCCGAGATCACCGGTGCGCAACCACGTTCCGGGCTCACCGGGCAGCACCGCGCCGAAGGTGGCCGCGGTGCGGTCGAGCAGTCCCGCATATCCGGCGCCGACATTCGGTCCCTGCACCCAGATCTCGCCGACGGCACCGTCGTCGCGGGGGATGAGAGTGATCGGGTCGACGATGCGCACGGTTTGCCCGGCGGGACGGCCACAGTCGACCAGGGCGAGACCATCCGCCCGGCCGCCGAGCGCACGGCGCGCGGACGCGACAGTCGCCCGGCCCGAGCTGAGGGCGGCGCGGTCGAATTCGACGCATACCGGTTCCGCATCCGGGCGCGAGATGGTGACCGGAAGGGTCGCCTCCGCCAAGCCGTAACCCGCGGTGTGGGCACGGTGGCGAAATCCGTGCGGCGCGAAGGTACGAGTGAAGGCGCCCAGCGCGGTGGCGCGGATCGGTTCGGCCCCGTTGAGCAGCAGATCCAGTGGCGACAGGTCGAGACCGTCACGTTCCCGCACGTCGGTGCCCGAAACCGCCAGCGTCAGACCGAAATTCGGGCTCGCGGTCGCGACTGCGCGAAAGTCGCTACACGCGCGCAACCATCGGATCGGGCGTTTGGCGAAGTCGGCCGGTGGCAGCGTGATCGCATGAACGCCGAGATACAGCGGCAGCGCCAGGGCGAACACCAGGCCCATATCGTGGAAGAACGGCAACCAGTTCACCATCGGGCCATCGTCGGCCGGTGCCAGGGCGCCATGCAGCTGATCCAGTGCCGCCGCGAGGTTCGCATGGGAAACACACACTCCCGCAGGCGAAGTGGTGGACCCCGAGGTGTACTGGAGGTAGGCGGGATGCGCCCTGACCGTATCCACTCGGACATCGTCCGTGCGAGCGTGCGCGTCGACGGTGAGGAGTTCACCGTGCGGCCGGCGATCGGCATCCGGACCTCGGGCGCCGGGCACCGGCTGCGCTGAACCAGGCGAGACGAGACGCAGCCTCGGCTCGGCATCGCCGAGGATCGTTCGCAACCGGCCGGCATTGGGGCGCACCGTGTCCGGGAACAGCGGCACGGCGGTGCGTGCGCTGTAGAGACAGCCGAGGAAGGCGACGACATAGTCCAGGCCGTGTTCGCACTGAATCGCGACGCGATCACCGGGCGCCGTCCGTTCGCGGATGGCGGCTGCCAGTGCGCCCGCCGCGCGGTGCAATTCCGAGGTCGTCACGGTGTCCGCCACCTGTCGGCCACCGGGATGAGACAGGGCGGTGAAGGCCGGATCGTCCGGTGCTTCCGCTGCCCGCGCCGCAACGGCCGCCGCCAATCGGTCGGTCATATCGTGCTCACTCCTGCCGCGGCAACCGCGCCGCCAATGCCGCCGACAAGGCTGTGACGGAGGGGTTGTCGAACAGCTCGGCCGTTGCGATACGAATTCCCAGCCCGGCCTCCAAACGGCGTCGCAGATCGATCGCCAGAAGTGAGGAGAGGTTCAGCGTCGCGAAGTCGGCGTCGGAATCGATGGATTCGACCGGGCGCGACAGCGCGCCGGCGACTGCGGCGCGAACGATGCGTCGAACCTCCTCCGCGTTCGTGACGGTATCGGCCGGTGCCGCTTCGCGTGCCGGACCGACTGGCAGTGATCCGGTCCTCTGCGGTGGTCGTCCAGGCACGGCGAGAACCTGCCGGTCCGGCGGCGGCGGAGAAACATGGTGCGGCGCGGCAGGAATCAGCGCGTCGCGGAGCCGGGCTGCGACCGGACCGGAGTCGTCGGTGGGCGTGTAATCCAGCGCGAGCACCACCGCTTGCGGGCGGCCGAGGACCGCGGAGAGCACGGACATGCCGCGGGCGACATCGAAGGGCGTGATGCCGGCCGTTCGCAGATGCGCGGCGCCCCCGGCCGAGCGGGCGAGTCCGGTGTCCCAGCTGCCCCAGGCGATGCTGGTCACCGATCGGCCGGTGGCGCCGAGCGCCAGCGCGTCCAGAGCCGCATTGGCCGCGGCGTACGCGGCCTGTCCGGGGGCGCCGAAAAGCCCGGTGGCGGAGGAGAACAGGACCGTGAAGTCGACTGGATCGTTCGCCGTCAGTTCGATCAGTGAGATGGCGGCGGTCACTTTGGGCTCGAAGTGCAAGGCCAGCGATTCGCCTGTCACCCGGTCGAATTCGGCGTCGCGCAACATGCCCGCGGCGTGCACCAGGCCGCGAATCGTCGATCCGCATGCCCGGATGTCGTCGAGCGCGTTGGCCAGGTCCGCGCGATCGGCGGCATCACAGCGCACGACCACCACCCGGTCCTCGGCGCCGTCGAGTAGCGGCGGCAGCGGCCTGGGACGTCTGGTCAGGACGACGACATCGCGCGCTCCCTGTTCGAGCAGCCACCGAACCGCGGCGGCCCCCAGCGCGCCGAGCCCGCCGGTGACCACGTAGGTCCCGTCGGCGCAGAGCGGAACCGCGGAGCCGGTTCCGCCGAGCCGTCGGAACCGCCGCACCAGCGTTCGCGCACCTTCGACACGCACTTCCGCGGGCCCACCCGAACGGAGCACGAGGTCGCGTACGGCATCGGCGCCCGATTCGTCGGACCAGATCAGGCGCACCGGTCGGCCGGATTCCAACTGCAGGGTCCGTACCAGTGCGGCGACGGCGTTGTGTGCGACGGACGCCGGATGACGCAGCACCACGGTGAGGCTCGCCGTCGTTTCCGCGGCGATCACCCGCTGCAGGACGCGCAAGGCTTGGCCGAGGCCGGGGACGAGCGGACTCGTGTCGGCTCCTTCCGGCCAGACCAGGACGACAGCCGTGGGGGCCGATCGTCCAGCCGCCGCCGACAAGGCCGTCGACTCACAGGGATCCCGGGCGATCCGCTCGGCGGGGATATGCCGGTCCACGGCGCGGGTGATCGCCTTCGCGAGGCGGGATTCTCCGACGACCGCAACCCGCTCGATGGCCGAATTCACCGCCTCCGCACCTCCGGCGGACAACGGCGAGACGATCCACTGTTCCTCGCGCAGTACGGAGTTCGCCCACTCGGGTGCAGTGGCGACCGTCGCGTCGTACTCGGCTCGTCCGCGCACGGCGGTGCGCCCGCGTAGCACGTGCATCCCCGCACTCGCGATGCCGACATCGGCACCGGCACCGCGTGATTCGCGCGGCGGATCCAGGACCGGCGTGCGAGTTCTCTCCGGCTGTGTGTCGGGGCTGTCGTCATCGGCAGCGCCGGAACGGTCGCCGCCGAACTCGGCGTCTCCGGAAGGGCGGTAGGCAACGGTGTGTCCGGACGGGAAGCCCGGCGCTGGCTCCGAGGCGAAGCCCGTGCCCGAGAATGCGATCCGCACACCGATCAACGCAACTGCCGGGGCGTCGTCCTGGTCCAGCGCGATGACATCGCACAGTAGGCCATCCGGCCCGTGCTCGCGCACGAACGCATGCGCCTCGGTCAGCAGCACGCGGTGCGCGTCGGAAAGCCACACCGACGCGATGGCCACGGGCACCGCGAGTCCGGTCGCGGGCAGCACCTCCCGGCCGGCGGCGGCGATCAGCTGCAGACAGCCGTCGAGCGCGGCGGTGGACAGCGGAATCGAATCGAAGACGCCGACCGCGGTACGGCTTCCGGCATGAACGGCCGCCAGCGGGCGAAAGCGCGGACCGTACCGGAGTCCGCGGTGGCGAAGGGACGCGTAGAACTCGTCGATATCGAGTTCGTCCGCTGCCGCAACGGAAGTTCTATGGTCGTCCACCGTGCGCATCCAGCCGAGAATGTCGACTGGCGCGGCGGCGCTTTCGGCACGTGCCGAGGCGAGCAACACCGGCCCCAGCAGTACGCGCAGATCCGAACCGCTGCGATAGCCGACCGTCGCGAGATCCGCGATATCCGTGCGCTCGTGCACCGTGAAGTCGGCCAGCCGAATCGGGCCGGGCGCCGAATCCAGCAGGCGCCGAATCCAATACGCGGCGGGCACGGTCGGCACGCCGTCCACCACGTGATCGTCCAGCCGCTCGCGCCCGGGATCGGTCGCGCTGCGGGTGAGCAGTGGGAAAGTCCTTCGCCGCCACCGCCGTTCGATCACCGGACCGGCAGCCGGGCCCTGGATCGACCAGTCGACGTGACGCCCCCGCACAAACATCGCCCCGACGGTCCGCAGCAGTGCGGCGACCTCGCCGTCGCGCTGCGCGGCCGCGAAGACGGAGTCGGCCAGTTCGGGATGATCCCGGACGGCCGGCGCCAGCACCGGATGCGGCGAGATCTCCACGATCGAGGTGTATCCCCGGCCCACGGCCGATTCGATAGCAGCGTCCAGATCGACAGTGCCACAGAGGTTGTCGATCCAGTACCCGGTATCCATCGCGGCGGAATCGATGACCCGGCCCGACCGTGCCGTGGAGAACACCGGCACCCGGGGGGCGCGCGGCACCGGCGCCCGGAGCGCGGTGCTGAGTTCGCCGGCCAGCCCGCGAACCTGCGGGCTGTGCGCCGCGAAGTCCACCGGCACCGGCCGTACGTAGTACCGGCGCCGCCGCGCTCGCCGCAGCAGCGTCTCCATGTACCGCGTGGTGCCGGACACCACCACCGTCCGGGGGCCGTTCACCGCCGCGACGGCGACCTCCGCGCGCAGCGGTTCGACCAGCCGCCGCGCCTGGTCCGGTGTCGCCTCGAGCATCGCCATCATGCCCTGTCCGGCCAGCCGGCCCAGCGCCCGGGAGCGCACGGTGACCAGATGTGCGGCATCCTCGAGGGACAACGCCCCCGCGACCACGGCGGCCGCGATTTCCCCCAGGCTGTGCCCCGCCACCGCATCCGGCTCGATTCCCCATGTCGCGAGCAATCGGGCCAGCGCCACCTGGTAGACGAACAGCGCCGGTTGCACCGTCTCGGTGGAGCCGACGCTGTCGGCGAAGCCGTGGCGGGACGTCCACACTCGGGGCCCGCCCGCATCCGCCACGGCGTCGGCCGCTTCGGCCACGGCGTGGGCGAATTCGGGATACCGGGCCGCCAGTTCGCGCCCCATTCGCGGATGCTGACCGCCCTGTCCGGAGAACAGGAACAGCACGCGCCCGCGCCGGCGGCCACCGGCTCCGAGCAGGGCCGGCGAGTGAGAGCCGCTCGCCAGGGCGCGCAGTGCGTCGGCGGCATCGTCGGCCTCGTCCGCGACGATCGCGGCCCGAATCGACTGGGGCAGTGCGCGTCCGGCCGCGGCCAAGCCCGACAGTGACAGCTCTCCGGCACCCGCCAGCCGGGCCGCGGTCTCGCGCAGTTCGTCCTCGTCGCGGCCGGTGAGTCCGATGAGCACCGGAGCCCGCACCTCACGTACCGGTTCCGGCTCCGCCTCCCGCACGACCACATGCGCATTGGTCCCGCCGAATCCGAACGAGCTGACTCCCGCGCAACGCCGATCGCCGGAGTCCGCGGCCCAGCCGACCACTTCGCCCGGCACCCGGAGCCCGCGTTCGGCCAACCGCAACAGCGGATTCTCGCGCTGGAAGTTGATGGTGGGCACGATGGTTCCGTGGTGCAGGCACAGCGCCACCTTGGCCAGCCCGGTCACCCCGGCAGCCGCCTCGAGATGGCCGATATTCGATTTGATCGATCCGACATACGGTTTCGCCGCACCGCGCGGCGCGTCGAGGACGGCGGCCAGCGCCTCGATTTCCACCGCATCGCCGACCGGTGTTCCGGTACCGTGACATTCGAAATACCCGGCCGAGCGCACGTCCAGGCCGGCGCGTGCCCACGCCGTCCGGATCACCTGTTGTTGCGCGCGTCCGTTCGGCGCGTACAGACCGTTCGAGCGTCCGTCCGAACCCACTGCGGCACCGGCGATCTCGGCATAGCGACGATTACCCTCACGCTGGGCGTCGGCCGTGCGCTGCAACACCAGCACCATGGCGCCGTCACCGCGCACGTATCCGTCGGCGGCCGCGTCGAACGGTTTGCACCGCCCGTCCGGCGCCAGGAAGCCGCCCTGTTCCAGATACCGCGAAGTATGTGGCAGCAGTGCGAGATTCACGCCGCCGACGATGGCGTACGGCACCGCGTCGTCGGTCAGCAGCCGCAGCGCGAGGTCCACGGCGGCGAGCGAGGACGAACACGCGCTGTCGAGCACCACACTCGGTCCGTGCAGATCCAGCGCATAGGAGATCCGATTGGCGATGATGCTGAGCGCGGATCCCGTCACCGCGTAGGGCGCGTCCTGCCCGCCGTCGCCGAGGACGACCGCTCCGTGGTCGAAACCGCACGCGCCGAACAGCACCGCGGTATTCGATCCGCCCAGCCGATAGCCGATCCCGGCATCGTCGATCGCCTCGACCGCGACCTCCAGCGCCAGTCGCTGTTGCGGATCCATCAGTGCGGCTTCACGTTCGGAGATCGCGAAGCGCTCGTTGTCGAATTCCGCGATCGAATCCAGATAGCCGCCGCGGCCCGCGCCGTCGCGATCCGGCGGCGGATCGCCGACCCCGCTGCGGCTCTCGATCAGCAAGCGCCACAGGTCGTTCGCGCTGGACGCCCCCGGCACTCGGCAGCCGATACCGATGATCGATATCGGTGGCGTGGCGGGTGTCATCGGCCCTCGAGATGGTCGACGAGCCGCTCGATATCCGGGTTGTCGTAGAGATCGGTGAGCGAGATCTCCACGCCCAGCGCGTCTTCCAGCACACCGGTGAGGCGGGCGAGCTGCGCGGAGGTCAAACCCAGATCGGTGAAAGGCAGTGTGGTCGAGACGGATTCGGGTTCGGCGCCCAGCATGTGCGCGATCGCCGCGATCGCCGCGTCCGCCATGGTGTCGATCCGCTCCCGCTGCCCCACCGCCACTTCCTCCCCATATCCGGCGCCGTCGCACGACGGTCTCGAGGCCACGTGCCCGATCGATTATGCCGACAAGTCGGGGCCCGGTGAAGAGGTCGAGACAGCTGAGGCCACAGGGACGAGAGTGACGGAAACGAGCCGCGACCGTGGCGGTCGCGGCTCGCGCCGCATGCCGGAATCAGACGACCAGCGAACCCAGCCGGGAGTTGATCAGCGTCTCGGCCTCGTCCACGATGCGCGAGATCAGTTCGGCGCAGGTCGGGATGTCGTCGATCAGGCCCTGCACCTGTCCGGCCGACCAGATGCCGGCGTCCAGGTCGCCCTCGTCGAAGACGCGGCGGCCGCGCGCGCCGGCGACCAGATCGCGCACATCCTCGAATTTGCCTCCGGCGGCCTCGATTTCGACCACCTTGCGGCTGATCTCGTTGTCGGCCACCCGGGCGGTGTTGTTCATGGTGCGGAAGATGAGCTGCGTGTCGCGCTCGGTGTGGGCGACGATCTGCTCCTTGACCTTTCGATGCACCGGGGACTCCTCGGTGCACAGGAAGCGGGTGCCCATGTTGATGCCGTCGGCGCCCAGCGCCAGCGCGGCGACCAGGCCGCGCGCATCGGCGAAACCACCCGACGCGATGACCGGGATGTCGAGCGTCTTGGTGGCGGCCGGGATCAGGATCAGGCCGGGCACGTCGTCCTCACCCGGGTGGCCGGCGCATTCGAAACCGTCGATGCTCACGCCGTCGACACCGATCTTCTGCGCCTTGAGCGCGTGCCGCACGCTGGTGCACTTGTGCAGCACCTTGATTCCGGCTTCCTTGTAATACGGCAGGAACGGTTCCGGGTTGCTGCCGGCGGTCTCCACGATCTTCACGCCCGATTCGATGATCGCCTTGACGTACTCCTCGTACGGCGGCGGGTTGATCGAGGGCAGGATCGTGACGTTGACGCCGAACGGCTTGTCGGTGAGCTCGCGGGTGCGCTCGATTTCGCGCCGCAGATCGTCGGGAGTCGGCTGGGTGAGCGCGGTGATGAAGCCGAGGGCCCCCGCGTTGGCGACCGCCGCCACGAGTTCGGCGCGGCCGACGTGCATCATGCCGCCCTGCACGATCGGGTGTTCGATACCGAACATCTCGGTGAATCTGGTGCGCAACATCTGGTTGTCCTCCTGGCCGCGGTACGACTCGGGGCGGCGCGCCCGGCATCTCCGGCACGTTTCGATGCCGGTGTGTGCACACACTGCCGCCCCTCGGGTGCCTGGCCGCGTGCGAGCCGGGCCTGCCCGGATGGGTCGATATTGGCATGGCGACCGCGTCGGAGACAACAGGATGTGAGCGGCAGTTTGCTCCATCAGCCTCGAGGGGCGTGGAACTGACGGCACGGTGCACTCAGGCAAAATCCCAGGTTATCGCTATGAGGCGGCGCGGTATGGCGAACCTTCTGTGAACCGTGATTCTCGTATGTAACCCTTGTCACGGCAAAAAGTTAGTTGCTATTCTCGCTGTTGGTTCAGCCGTCGACGCCGCCGGGCCATTCGGTGGCGAACTCTGACGGGCCGAGAGGAGTTCCTGCATGACCACCGGTGTCCAGACCGACGAACCGATCCGGTCGCGTCGCAACCACTGGAACAACCAGATCGCCACGCATGCGCTGATGCGCCCGGACGCGGTGGCGATCCGGTTCCGCGGGCAGGACACCACCTGGAAACAGCTGCACGAGCGGTCACTGAAATTCGCCGATGCCCTGGCTCGGCGCGGTGTCGGCTTCGGCGACCGGGTGCTGATCCTGGCGCTCAACTACACCGAGTACCTGGAGGCCGTGTTCGGTATCAACGCGCTGGGCGCGATCGCGGTACCGGTGAACTTCCGGCTCACCCCGCCCGAGGTCGCCTACATCGTGGCCGATTCCGGGGCCGCGGCGATCGTCACCGACTCGCTGCTGCAGCCGCTGGCCACCGGTGTGATGGCGCAGAGCGAGGCGCTGCGCACCTGCGTCGTCATCGGCGGCACCACCGGCGAGGGCGTCATCGGCTACGACGACTTCCTCGCCGAAACCGGCGAACCCCATGTGCCGCAAGACATTCCGGAGGACACTCCGGCGTTGATCATGTACACCTCGGGCACCACCGGCAGCCCCAAGGGCGCGATCCTGTCCTACGCCAACCTGAATGCCCAGGCCCTGACCTGCATCCGGGCGATGAACTCGACCCCCGACAGCATCGGCTTCTGCACCTCGCCGCTGTTCCACATCGCCGGACTGGGAGCTCTCGCGCCGGCGTTCATGCTCGGTTCCACGACCGTGCTGCATCCGCTCGGCGCGTTCGACGCGACCGAATTCCTCGACGCCATCGAGGCCGAACAGGCCACCACCGCGTTCTGTGTCCCCGCCCAGTGGCAGCTGATCTGTGAGGATCCGACGGTCAAGGAGCGCAAGCTCGCGTTGGAGACGTTGAGCTGGGGGGCGGCGCCGGCCTCGGAGACCGTGCTGCGGGCGATGGCCGAATGCTTCCCGAACGCGCAGAACGTCGCCGTCTTCGGTCAGACCGAGATGTCGCCGATCACCTGCGTGCTCGAGGGCAAGGACGCGCTGCGCAAACTCGGCTCGGTCGGCAAGCCGATCCCGACCATCCAGAGCCGCGTCGTCGACGACGAGATGAACGACGTCGCGCCGGGCGAGATCGGTGAGATCGTCTACCGCGGGCCGACCATGATGCAGGGCTACTGGAACAAGCCCGAGGCGACCGCGGAAGCCTTCGCCGGCGGCTGGTTCCACTCCGGCGACCTGGTTCGCCAGGACGAGGAGGGCTTCGTCTGGGTGGTCGACCGCAAGAAGGACATGATCATCTCCGGCGGCGAGAACATCTACTGTGCCGAAGTCGAGAATGTGCTGTTCGCGCATCCGAAGATCCACGAGGCCGCGGTGGTCGGCCGGGCCCACGAGAAGTGGGGCGAGGTGCCGGTGGCCGTGGTGGCGCTGCTCGACGGCGAAACGCTGACCCTCGAGGAGCTGACCCCGTTCCTCAACGACAACCTCGCCCGATACAAGCATCCGAAGGATCTGGTGATCGTGCCGGAGCTGCCGCGCAACGCCAGCGGCAAGGTCGTGAAGGTGCAACTGCGTAAGGACTACGCGGGCTGACCTTCGGCACCGGCCGAGGATGGGCATGCGCCGCCCGCATACCCGGTCGTGAACGAGCCGCCGAGTCGAGCACTCGGCGGCTCGTTGCCGTATCGGCGCGCGACGCGCCGGAACGGCCTGCGGCTCAGATCATGTCGTGCCTGGTGAGCCAGTTCATCAGCGGCCAGCCGCAGAAGACCGGCAACCAGCAGGTCAGCACGCGGTACAGCAGCACCGCCGGCACGCCGATCGCGGCAGGCACACCGAAGGCGGCCAGACCACCGATCAGCGCCGCCTCCACCGCGCCCACACCGCCGGGCGTGGGTGCCGCCGATGCCAGTGTGCCGCCGATCATCGTCACGACCGTCACGGTCACGAATGTCGTCGCGCCGCCGAAGGCTTCGATGGCGGCCCACAGCGCGCCCGCCGCGCCGAGCGTGGTGGTCGCGCAGCCGCCGACGATCATCAGCAGGCGTTTCGGTTCACGTGCCAGCGTCCGCAGTTCGGCGACCACTTCCGCCAGCTGCGGCCGCACCTCGTTGCGCAGCCAGCGCCGCACCGTCGGGACGAACATGGCCGCCCCGACCGCACCCAGCAGACCACCGGCCAGCAGGTACAGCACGGTCGCACTCGGCACGAAATGTTCCAGGTTCGCCGAGACACCGGCGGCCACACTGAAGATGATCAGCAGCACCACGTGGGTGATCACCTGCACCGCCTGGTTCAACGCCACCGCCGCGGTCGCCTTCACCGTGCCCAGGCCGCTCTTCTGCAAAAACCGCACACTCAGCGCCAGCCCGCCGACCCCGGCGGGTGTGGTGGTCGCGGCGAAGGTGTTGGCGACCTGCATGCCCAGCAGCTTGCGGAAATCCACCGACGTTCCCGCGCACCCCCACAGCGCCATCGCCGCGCCCACGTAGGTGGCGCCCGAAATCGTCAGCCCCAGCAGCGCCCACCACCAGTTCGCGGTGCGCAATTCGGTGAAGAAGGTCGGCACCTGGCTGATGAACGGGTAGGCCACGTACACCAGCGCGATGAGCAGCACCAGCTGCACGATCTGGTTGCGCGAGTACCGGGTGATCCGCGCGGCCTCGATCCGATCCTTACCGGTCTGCTGAAGTACCTGAGCGCGGACGGTTTTCATCAGTTCACCGCTGTTGGGCACCGATTTGCGGACCTGGGCGCCGATTCCGTTCTTGGTGAGCCGTCGGGACGCGTCGAGCACCGCCTGTTCCCCCAGCACGTGAATGGCGGTCGCCACCACCGTGTCCGCCCCGAACAGCGAGCTCGTGGTGAGCAGCAACTGCGCGATATCCGCGGAGAAGCGGGAGTCGAAGGCGCCGAATTCCGCGGCCATGAAGCCGCCGAACAGCACCCGCCCCTCGGCGATGCGGATTTCCTCGACCCGCAGATCGCCATGGGTGATCTGGGCCCGGTGCATGTTCTGCAGCGACCGCCAGACGTTGGTCAGCACCACCTCGCTGTCGGTGGCGGCCAGCTGCCGGCCCCGAGGCGCGGTGTGCGCGTACAGGGTCCAGCCGCGGCTCAGGGCGGCCACCGTCAGCGGTTTATTGCTGGCCAGGCCCAGGTCGCCGAGCGCGATACCCATCAGTGCGCGGTGTTCGACCGCGCGGCGCATCGAGGCGAAGGCGGGGGTGCGTTCGCTGCTGCGGAAGGTCAGCCAGCGCCGCACCTGCCGCAACATTCCCCAGCTGCGCTGATTCTGTCCGTACATCTCCACGACCAACTGGCGATGCGGTCCGGTGTCGGCGCTCAGCAGCAGTGGTCCCGGACCGGCCGGACGCAGCACGGTGAAACCGGTGACGGTGTATCCGCGTCCGGCCAGTACCCGCACGGCGGCCTCGAGCGGCACCTCCAACGCGGGAGTGCCGACGACCAGCACGATCACCGCGCCGACGAACCAGCCCACGGCCAGCCCGAACATCGCCCGCGACGGCACCACCAGACTGACGAACAGATGCAGCGGCACGAACGCGATCAGCAACGCCCACCACAACCGCCGCCAGGATGCCGGAAGCCACGGGCTGGCCACGGTCAAACCGGCGGCCAGCATCGCGATCCAGCGCGGATCGTCGAGAAATTGCGACAGGAAGGTGTCGAGCTGACGTGGCACCGCCAGATGCCACTGCGGCGCCGAGATCCCGGATTCGGTGATCGACAGCAACAGCACCGCGATCAGACCCGCGGCGACGTAACCGCTGAGCAGTTTGAACTGCATCCGGAAGATCAGGCGGACCAGGATCGCGAAGGGCAACGCCAGAATCGCGATGCCGTAGAGCAGATAGACCAGGTTGGACTGTTCGGGCGTGAGGAAGCCGACGATATCGGAGACCGACCGTTCCAGGGCCTCCCAGCGCGGGCGGGTGATGAGCGATCCGGCGACCACCACCGCCACCAGCAGGGCGGACAGCACCACGCGAATGATGTCGCTGGTCCGCCTGATCCGCGGCTGCAGCAGACTGCCGGAGACGGGGATCTCCCGCCCGTCTACTCGCATGTCGTATCGAAACTTTCGGATCGAGGGAGCTGCGTCTGTCCCAGGGTCGGCTCGGGTGTGAGTATGCAGGAGGCGCTCCGAGCGCCCGTCGGCAACACGCCGTTCCCCGGGTTCGCGCAGGTGGGCGTGCGCGTACTCCACACGAGCCGCTCGGACTCGGGCGGATGCTCCGCGTCCGGATCTCCGCTCGCTCGTGCCGAGGCCACCGCGCGAGCGCCCGGGTCTTCGCGGACCGGCCGGGCGCAGCGTCACCCGGGCGGTCCCGGACTGACCGTGACGGGTTCGGGTGCGTCGGTGTCGCCGACGCTGAAGATGCCACCGGTCATGGTGCCGGTGTCGAGTTCGGCGATCGCGGCCGCGACCAGCTCGGTCGGCACCAGCGCGGGAAAGGAATTGGGGGCGACGGCATTCGCGCGGACCCCGAATTCGGCGAATTCCGCGGCGATATGCCTGGTCAGATGGTCGAGTGCGGCCTTGGTCGCGGAGTAGACGGCCTGCCCGCCGGAATAGACCCGCGATCCGGACAAGCTCGAGACGTTGACGATATTGCGATTGCGCGCCCGATTCTCGTCACCACGATGCAACCAGCAGCGCTGCGCGAGCCGCGTCGCCAATCGCAGCGGCACCTCGACGTTCATCGCGAACTGCGGCGCGAGCGCGTCCAGGGCGGTGTCGCCGTCGACCAGTCCGTTCGGCTGTAGATCCAGCTGCGCCGCATTGTTGACCAGCAGATCGACCGCGCCGAATTTCGCCAGTGCCAGATCCACCACGCGCTCGGCCTCGCCCTCCCGGCGCAGATCGGCGCGCACGACGAAGATGCGGGATTCGTTCTCCGGAACCGGCTGCCACGGCTCCAGCGGATCGATGAACCATTCCTCCTGCGAGGGCGCGGCCGGAACCCGACTGCGGCAGACCGCCACGATGTCGTAGTTGCGGTAATACGCGCGGCAGAACGCATCACCCAATCGCCCACCCGCTCCGGTGAGCAGGCACACTCGGCGGGCGTCACCAGTTGACAATGCGATCCCCTCCCCAGCGGCTCGCCGCCTGCTCCTTCGGCCGATGCAACCACATCACCACACTGTTGCGGGCCGCGGTGTTGGCGCCGAGGAAGGTGTGCCAGGACCGCGGCGTGCATTCGAAGACGACCATCGAATTGTCCAGCGGCGGAACGACCACCGTCGGCGTCGGGTCCGCGGTGCCGATATCGGCGAACAGTCCCGTCTCGCCGCCGTCGCCCGGCTGCCATTCGCCGTTGCCGAGATAGAACAGGACCGCGACGGCGCGCACCATCTCGCGGGCCGGCACCCCGGCGGGCCGCGCGCCGGACTTCAGATCGATCTCGTCCGCCGGCAGACCGACCGCCTCCGGGCCCGGTTCCGCACCCGGGAACCAGGCCGGGGTGAGGTCGTGATGCGGCCAGCCGCGCGGACTCCCCGGCGGATGATGGTGCAGGGAGCCTTCCACATCGCCGCTGGCCGAGACGCCCGCGACCCGTTCGATCAGGTCGTGCCAGGCCCGCGACAGGAAGACCTCGAGCGGGCCGTTGCGCATCCGGGTCAGGCTCGCCCCCGAGGCGCCGTATCCCGTGGCGACCGGACCGAACAGATCCGGGCGCTCGGTGCGCACCCGATCGAATTCGGCCGCGAGCCGCTGATAGAACTCGGCGACGAAGACGTCACGAACGTAGACGTGGGGGAAGGGGCGGGTGCGGCGAATCCATCGCCGATGGGCCAGCAGATCGATGAACCAGCGCGGCAACGGCGCCTCGGACAACATACAAACTCCCTCCCGGACTACCCCGCCGATCTTATTGCCTTCCCGGTACCGCGCCGAGTTCGTCCCGGTTTGTGCAACCATCACCCGGTGGTGCGCGACGTTCGGGTCTGTTTCGTGGGGGATTCTCTGGTTGCGGGGCTGGGAGATCCGCAGTGCCTCGGCTGGGCCGGCCGCCTCGCCGGCCGTGCGACAGCGGCCGGAATACCGCTGACCTATTACAACCTCGGGGTGCGACGCCAGACCTCCTCCGATATCGCCGCCCGCTGGGAGGCCGAATGCGGGCAGCGATTATCCGGCGAGGTCGACGCGCGAGTCGTCTTCTCCTTCGGCGTCAACGACACGCTCTGGGAGAACGAGGCGATCCGGGTGCCGGCCGAGGAGTCCGCGGCCAATCTCCGCCGCATGCTGCGCCGCTGCGCCGAACTCGGCTGGACCGTCCTGGTGGTCGCGCCGCCGCCCTGTATCGACGACGAACAGAACACGCGCACAATCGAATTGGATGATCGATTCACCGACATGTGCGCTCGCGAACAGGTTCAGTACCTTCGCGTTCACCAACCGCTGCGCCACAACGACATCTGGATGCGCGAATTGCGCGACGGTGACGGCTACCATCCCGGCGCACCGGGCTACGAGCAACTGGCCGCGATGATCGGCCCGCACTGGCTGCAATGGCTGACCGAACCCCGCACCCGCTTGCCGACGGTGAGCTGATTCGCGGTTTTTGCCCGCACCGATTAATCAGCGTTGTCCGTCCCGTCTTCGGTTCGAACGCATCGGCCGACCGGGCCGGTGACAGGTTGCAGAGGAGCAGGTCAATCATGGGGAAGATCGTTGTCGCCGAATTCGTTTCGCTGGACGGATTCATCCAGGATCCGCTGTGGACCGCACCGTTCTGGTGCGACGGCATCGCGAACTACAAATCCGGTGAGCTGGAGGCGGTCGACGCCTTGCTGCTGGGTCGCACCACCTACCAGATGTTCGCCGCGTCCTGGCCGGACCACCCGGAGGAGGGTGCGTACAAGGACAAGATGAACAGCATGCCCAAGTATGTGGCGACCGATTCGCTGCGCGATCTGGACTGGAACGCTCAGCGCATCGAGGGCGATCTCGCCGCCGGCATCGCGAAACTGCGGACCGAGCAGAACCTGCTCGTCTTCGGCAGCGCCTCGCTGGTGAAGTACCTGCGCGAACACGAACTGGTCGACGAGTACCGCCTGGTCGTCTACCCCGTCCTGCTGGGCAGCGGGCTGCGGCTGTTCGAGGCCGTGGAGCCCGAAGCCACCCTCGCCCTCGCCGACTCCGAGGTGCTCGACAACGGGGTCGTCCTGACCACCTACCGGGTCACCGCCAATTCGGTGGTGCGACCGAGTTTCGGCTGACCGGTCCGCGGGTCACTCGCGGTGGCGGACGATATTCAGCACGTTGCCGTCCGGGGCGCGAACCAGGAACCGGCGAACTCCCCACGGTTCGGTGGTCAGCGGATGGACGATCTCGTAGCCGAGCCGCCGCGCCTGCGCATAGGCGGCGTCGACATCGTCCACCAGCGCCGAGGCGACGGAGTCGGCGGGCGCGGCCGCGTCCCGGGTGACGAGCTGGATGTTGGCGCCGCTGTCCGGCGAGGTGTATCGGGCGACCCAGCCCATATTGAATTCCTCGGTGCTCAGACCGAGGAAATCGGTGTAGAAGCCGCGGGCGGCCTCGATATCGGCCACTCGAAGGTTGGTGATGATGCGATGGGTGCGCATGCGGTCCTCCTGTCCGCCGGGCGGTGATACTAATTCGCTGTCGAGGTGGTGCGGCCCGTGATCTCCAGGACCGCCATGGCCGCATTGTGGCCGCCGATTCCGCTCACTCCACCGCCGCGGACCGCGCCGGCGCCGCACCGGAAAATGTTGTGATGGCCCGTGCGGACACCCCAGCGCGCGGCGGGTGAGGCATCGTCGTCGGTGCGATACGGAAAATCCAAGTCGCCGTGGAAGATATGGCCGCGCGGCAGGCCGAGTTCGGCTTCCAGTTCCAGCGGCGTTCGGGCTTCGATACACGGATCGCCGTTCGCGTCCGCGGCGAGACAGCCGGAAATCGGCTCGGCCAGTAAGGAATCCAGCTCACGCAGTGTCGACGCCAGCAGCTCGTCGCGTGAGCCGTGCTCGAAAAGCGCCGCAGGCGTGTGCAATCCGAACAGGGTCAGTGTATGCATGCCCCGTTCGGCGGCCTCGGAACCCAGAATCGACGGGTCCGTCAACGTATGGCAGTAGATTTCCGACGGCGGGGCGCTCGGGAATCGCCCGGCGGCCGCCTCGCGATATGCCCGTTCCAGCCGGCCGTATCCCTCCGCGATATGGAACGTGCCCGCGAACGCCTCGCGCGGGTCGATATCGGTGCGCAGGCGGGGCAGCCGGCGCAGCAGCATGTTCACTTTGAACTGGCTGCCCTCGGGCATCGCGTCGACCGGCTCGCCCATCAGCCGGGCGAGGGTGGCCGGCGCGGCGTTGACCAGGACGTGGCGGGCGTCCGCCAGACCGGATTCGTCCGGTGTGTCGAACCGCACCTGTGCTGTATCGCCGTCGGTATCGATACCGGTCACCGTGCACGAGGTGCGCAGGTGCGCGCCTGCCCGCCGGGCCGCATCGGCGAGGGCATCGGTGAGCGCGCCCATGCCGCCGACCGGGACGTTCCACTCGCCGGTCCCGTTGCCGATCACGTGGTAGAGGAAACAGCGATTCTGCCGCAGCTGCGGATCGTGCGCGTGGGTGAATGTGCCGATCAGCGCATCGGTGAGGACCACCCCGCGCACGGCGTCGTCGCGGAATCGCGCCTCGACGGTTTCGCCGAGCGGCCGCTCGAACAGCATCTCCCAGCTATCCGGATCGTCGAGCGCTCGCTGCAGTTCGCCGCGGGTGGGCAGCGGCCGCAGCATTGTGGGGAAGATCCGCTGCGCGGCCCGCGTGGTCGTCGCGTAGAACTGTTGCCACGCTTCGTAATCCGCATCGGATCCGGTGACGCGGCGGAAGCTCTCGCGAGTTCGCCCGGCATCGGCGGTATCGACGAGCAGTCCGGTGTCGCCGACCGGCGTGTACGACGAGATCCGCCGCTCGCGGGTCCGGAATCGCAGTTCCAGATCCCGGACGATCCGATCGGGAAGCAGGCTCACCAGATACGAATAGCGCGACAGGCGCGCGTCGATCCCGGCGAACACCCGTTCCGATACCGCCGCGCCACCGGTGTGGTCCTGCCGCTCGAGAACCAGCACCGACAATCTGGCGCGCGCCAGATACGCCGCGGCCACCAGCCCGTTGTGCCCGCCGCCGACGATGACGACGTCATAGGAGTCGCGCATCAGCCCTGGATATCACGAATTCGCGCGACCCGCGTCCGATCCGCCGGGTGTCGCGGACTTACGAACCAGCAGATAACCGTGCGGACATCGCTCGTCGGGTTCCGGCGCCCGCACCGTCCGGGTCAGCGGGACGAACCCGTGCGGCCGTAACATCTCCGCCAGCGCCTCGGGCGACCACCGCACCACCGGCGCCACCTTGTGGTCGTAGGGTTGCCGGTCGGCGCCGTCGTCGGCGGCCTGAAACGCCAGCATCAGATAGCCGTCCGCTGCCAGCGCCCGCGCGAATTCCGCGAACAGCTCCGGCAATTGCTCCGGCGGCATGTGAATGATGCTGTACCAGGCCACGATTGCGCCGAGACCGCCGTCGGCGACGTCCAGCTTCTCCATCGACCTGTGCTCGAAGCGCAGGTGCGGATGAACCTCGCGGGCCATCCGGATCATCTCCGCCGATGCGTCGAGGCCGAAGGCGTTCAGTCCCAACGCATCCAGATGTCCGGTGATCCGGCCCGGCCCGCATCCCAGATCCGCCACCGGCCCGCGGTCCTCGGCCCGCACCAACTCCGCGAACAATCCCAGCATCGCCCGATCGACCGGCGCGTTCACCATCGCATCCCGGAACAGGCCGGTATAGAGCTCCGCCACCTCGTCGTACGCCGCCGCCACCGCATCGGAATTCGCACTCACTCCGGCAGCCTACCGACGCCCATCCCCGGCCGCCGCGTGGTTTCGGCGCGTAGGGTCGCGGCATGGCCACCTCGACGCAGCACCGGGAGGCGGACGGATGAGGACGCTCACCTCCCGCATCGTGTATCGCAATCCCTGGATCGTGGTCCGCGAGGACAGTATTCGCCGCGCCGACGGCTCCACCGGCATCTACGGCGTGGTGCACCGCGCCGAATTCGCCGTGGTGGTACCGCTGGAGGGCGATCGGCTGCATTTGGTGGAACAGTTCAGATATCCGCTGGGACAACGGTGCTGGGAGTTCCCGGCGGGTGCGCTACCGGGCGGCGAGTCCGGCGACCCGGTGGAGATCGCCCGCCGGGAACTGCGCGAGGAGACCGGCCTGCGTGCCGCCGACCTGACCCACCTCGGCATCCTCGACGCCGCCCCGGCCACGCTCGCTCAGCGCGGCCACGCCTATCTGGCGACCGGCCTCACCGCGGGCGAACCCGAACGTGAACCCGAGGAACAGGACATGCGCTCGCGGTGGTTCGACCGCGGCATCGTCGAACGGATGATCCGCACCGGCGAAATCACCGACTCGCAGACCATCGCCGCCTACGGCCTGCTCCTGCTCCACGAGCGCCGCTGACGCGGCGTCACTCAACGCTTTCGGGCGCGGAACACACTGTCCCGCAGGGTGATCGACTCGCCGCTCGAACGAACGACGGACCGCGTCCGGCCCTCGACCAACTGGATATCCCAGCGATCCGGCGCCAGTCCGGCGGCGATCTCCGTCGCGGTGACGTGCACATGGGCAGCGGAGGTGTGCGCGGCCGACTCGTGGTCACCGGGAGCGTGGCCGACGATGAACAGCGTTCCGCCCGGTGCCACCGCGGCGGCCAGGCGCTCGAACAGGGCGTCGTTCGAATCGACCGGATGCACGTAGCATGCGCAGACCAGGTCGAAGCGGTTCACGCCCGCGTTCCACTCCGTCAGATCCGCTGCGTGCCAATCGATCCGCTCGGCGATGTCGTGACCGGCCCGGTCGGCCTTCTCCCGCCCGCGTGCGACGGCCGCCGCCGCGATGTCGACGGCGGTGACGCGCCAGCCGCGTCCGGCCAGCCAGATCGCCTCCGCCCCGTCGCCGCAGCCGGCGTCCAGGGCCGTGCCGGGCGGCAGGTCGGCGAGTTCGCCGGTGAGGTGGGGATTGGGTTCGCTCGCGGAGGCGGAACCGGCGCCGTGGTAGCGCTGTTCCCAGTAGTGCCGGTCGAATTCACGTCCGCCGCAGCTGTGCTCGTGATGTGCGTGCCCGCCGGTATCACTGCCGTTCATATCGACTCCTTCGGGGTGCGAGTTCACAGGCCGTGCCGCCGATCGCCGAGGACGCGCTCGGTCACGGCGGCCTCATCGCCGGCGGAGAATCCGTGCCGATGGCGCTCCACGGCCCGGCGTGTCTCCTCCTCCACCAGGTCGGCATTGATCTGCGCGGCCGCGAACGCGCCCGCGGCGGCCGCCGCACCCACCTGCGCGCTCAGGTCGGTGACATTGCCCGCCGCCCATACGCCCGGAACGTCGGTGCGGCCCATCGCGTCCGTCGGAATGTATTCGCCTGCGCCCGAAGGATGTTCGAGAGGTTCGAGGCCGAGTTTGCGAAGGATGTCGCTCCGCGCGACCATGCGCGGGCCGACGGTGATCACCTCGCGCGCTACCACCGTCCCGTCGGCGAGCCGCACGCCGCTGATGTTGTCCCCGGCGACCTCCAACGCCGCCACTTTCCCGGTTATCACCGGAATGCCGCGCGCGGCAAGCCTTTCCGCCGCGTCGGCGCCGGGTGCGTCCATGGTGTGGGTGAACAGGACGACATCGTCGGTCCACTGCCGGAACAGCAGCGCACCGTGAACGGACATCGGACCGCCGGCGATCACGCCGATCCTGCGGTCGCGCACCTCCCAGCCGTGGCAGTACGGGCAGTGCACGACATCGCGACCCCAGCGTTCCCGCAGGCCCGCGATATCCGGGATCTCGTCGGCCAATCCGGTGGTCACCAGCAGCCGGCGCGCTCGCACGGTCCGCCCGTCGGCGAGTTCGAGCAGGAATTCATCGTCCTCGCGGATCGCGCCGGTGATCTCACCCGGCACGATGTGCCCGCCGTAGCCGCGCACCTCGGTGCGGCCGCGGGCGAGCAGTTCCGCCGGCGGCATCCCCTCCCGGCCGAGCAGTCCGTGCACCCCGTCGGCCGGGGCGTTGCGGGGTGCGCCGGCGTCGACCACCGCCACCGATCGGCGGGCCCGTGCCAGCATCAACGCGCCGTTCAACCCGGCCGCCCCGCCGCCGACGATCACCACGTCGTAGTTGCTGTTCAGCTCATCGGTCACCATGACCACCTCCTGGTGTCCACCGTGCCCCACAGACCGGAAAACTGGCAAACATCTTTGCTGAAATGGCAAACTGGGGTCATGGACGACCACCTGGACCGCGCGCTCGACGCCGTGGGCCCCCGGCTGCGCGCGCTGCGACACCAACGCCAGACCACGCTCGCCGACCTGTCCGCGACGACCGGCATCTCGGTGAGCACCCTGTCCCGGCTGGAATCGGGCGCCCGCAAGCCGACCCTCGAACTGCTGCTGCCACTGGCCCGGGCCCACGGCGTCACCCTCGACGAACTCGTCGACGCCCCGCCCACCGGCGATCCGCGCATCCATCTGCGGCCGATCACCCGGCACGGTATGACTATGCTGCCGCTGACCCGGCGCGCGGGTGGCATTCAGGCCTACAAGATGGTGATCCACCCCGAGAACCGCCGCGGTGAACCCGATCCGCAGACCCACGAGGGTTACGAGTGGCTGTACGTCCTCAACGGCCGACTCCGCCTGATCCTCGGCGAACACGACCTCGTGCTGGTTCCCGGCGAGGCGGCCGAATTCGATACCCGCGTCCCGCACTGGTTCGGCCCGGCCGACGAACGGTCCGTCGAATTCCTCAGCCTGTTCGGCAAACAGGGCGAGCGCGCCCATGTGCGGGCCCGCCCCGGAACCGGCGGGGACTAGCGGTCAGCGTCCGGCCATATCCAGCGCGGCCAGATGGCTGAACAGCACCGACGCTCCGATCGGATTGCCGCCGCCGGGGTAGACGGTGCCGCTCACCGCGGCCATGGTGTTGCCCGCGGCGTACAACCCGGGAATCGGTGTGCCGGATTCGTTCAGCACCCGCGCGGCCGTATCGGTGCGCAAACCGCCCTTGGTACCCAGATCGGAGATGCCGAAGGCCGCGGCGTGGAAAGGTCCCTTCCGAATCGGCACCAGCGGTGACCTGCCCTCCGAGAAGGCGCGGTCGTAGGCCTCGTCACCGCGGCCGAAATCCTCGTCGACGCCGCGGTCGGCGAAGCCGTTGAACCGGTCCACGGTGTCGGCCAGCGCCTGCGCCGGAATGCCGATCTGCTCGGCGAGTTCGTCCAGGGTCGCCGCACTGTGCCGCAGCCCCGCGCGCACGTACTCCTCGTGATCGACCATCGGGACGTTGCTGGCCTGCACCGGTGGCACCGGGCCGGCGCTGTCGTCGTAGATCATCCAGAACGGCAGCGTCATCGCACCCTCGTCCAGGCGCGTGATGATGTCGCGGCCCAGCCGGTCGTAGGGTGCGGATTCGTTGACGAAACGCTGCCCCGCCCCGTCGACGAAGATGCCTCCGGTGAACCACAGCGCGAAGGCCGCACGGCCGTCGGGATGGATCATTCCCGGCGACCACCACGCCTGATCCATCAGATCGGTATCGGCGCCGACCGCCATCCCGGCCTCGTGCGCCTTGCCCTGATTTCCCCAGGGCCCCATGGTGTCGCGAGCCTCGCCGGGGACGCCGAAGCGCCGGCGCAGGTCGTCGTTGCCTTCGAAACCGCCGGCCGCCAGCAGAACTCCCTTGCGGGCCCGGATCGCGATCCGCGTGCCCTCACGTTCCACGATCGCGCCGACCACCGCGCCGTCCTCGGTGACCAGGTCGACGAGCGGGGTGTTCAGCCGCAACGAGACGTCGGGAAACTTCGACAGCGCGAGCAGGAACCGCCCCACCAGGGCGCGGCCGCCGATCAGATACTTCGGCTGCGGCTCGCCCAGCCGGTCGGTGCCCAGCGGGCCGCGCACGGCGGTGGCGAGGTCCCCGAGAGTCGCGGCGGGCAGCGGTGCGGGAACGATATGCCGCTTACCGTCGGTGCGAGCCTTGGGCGCCGCGCCGAAATAATCCGGCCACGGGAACATCTGGAATTCGAAACTGTCGTCGCTCTCCAGGTATTCGATCACCCGGGCGCCGTTGTGGATATAGGTCTCCTGCAGGTCGGCGGGCGTCCGATCGCCCACGACCGCGCGGAAATAGGTGAGCGCGTCCTCGAGGGTGTCGTCCACCCCGGCCCGTTGCAGCACCGGATTGCACGGAAACCACACTCCGCCGCCGCCGGAATACGAGGTGGTGCCGCCGAACTTCTCGGTCGCCTCCACCACGGCCACCGAAAGTCCTTCCCGCGCCGCGGTATAGGCGCCGGCCAAGCCGCCACCCGAACCCGCGACCAGTACATCGACTTCTTCGTTCCAGTCCGTCACCGCACACTCCCAGCACTCGTCTGTGCTCACGGTAAGCGTTCGGCGCCCCTGCGTCACCGAAGATCCCGATGGGCAGGAACCCGGTGGCCACAGCCGCCGATCCGTGCCACCGCGACACAACCGGCGGTTGTGGCCGCCCGCGTGTCGGTTGTTTGCGGGCCGCCCGGGCCGATTGCTTCGATCTCCTCGATGATGAATCGTTCGCTGGGCACCCCGTTCACCCGGCTCTGGTCCGCCTACGCGGTGAGCACCTTCGGCACCTGCCTGGCTCTGGATGCGCTACCCCTGATCGGGATACGCGTGCTGCACGTCGGACCGGGCGCGGTTTCGGCACTGGCCGCCGCCGGACTGGCGGTCGGCGTGGTGCTCGCCCTGCCGCTCGGCCCCTGGGTCGAGTACCGGCGGAAACGTCCGGTGATGGTCGGGACCGATCTGCTGCGCTTCGCCGCCATGCTGAGTATTCCGGTCGCCTTCGCCTTCGGCGTGCTCGGTTACGCGCAACTGCTCATCGTCTCCGTCGTGGTGGCCGCGGCCGATATCGCCTTCCGCGCGGCGAGCGGCGCCTACCTGAAAAGCGTTGTCTCGCAGGAGGATCTACTCGCCGCCAACGGCAGATTCGAATCCACCACCTGGACCGCGACCGCACTGGGACCGCCGCTGGGCGGTACAGCGATCGGGTTGTTCGGTCCGGTCACGACCGTCCTCGCGGACGCGTGCAGCTATCTGCTGTCCGCCGCGGCGCTCGGCTCGATCCGCGCCGACGAACCACGTCCGGATCGCGGGAAGGTCGGGCGCACCCGCGCCGCCGATCTGTTCGCGGGCTGGCGCTATCTGCTGGCCCATCCCGGTCTGCGGCCGCTGTTTCTCAACTCCGTCGCCGTGAACGGGCTCATCATGGCGACCGCGCCGGTGCTGACCGTGCTGATGCTCGGCCGCCTCGGCTTTCCGACCTGGCAGTACGGGCTGGCATTCGGAATCCCCTGCCTGGCGGGCCTGCTCGGCTCCCGGCTGTCGCCGCGACTGGTCCGCCGGTACGGGGAACGTCGGATCGTCCTGGTCGCCGGCACGCTGCGGGCCTGCTGGCCGATCGGATTGGTGGGGATCACCGCGGGGCTCGGTGGTCTGGTGCTGGTGATCGTCGTCGAGGCCGGTCTCATCGCGAGCATCGGGATCTTCAATCCGGTGATGGCGACCTACCGCCTGCAGCGCACGGATCCGGGAGTGGTGGCACGCATGCTGACCGCCTGGTCGATCACCGGAAAGGCCACCACCGCGATACTGACCGCGCTCTGGGGCGTGCTGGCGCAGCTCACCGGCCCGCGCACCGCACTCGGCGTCGCGGGTGCGCTGTTGCTGGCCACGCCGTTGCTGCTGTTCCGAGGCGGATATGTCGACGTGGACGCCGCGGTGGAATCGCCGCATCCGGCGCCGGAGCCGATGCGGCAGGGCTGACCGGCGATCCGAGTGACCAGCGCCACAGTGCCGTGCCGCTGTTCGGCGCCTAAATTCGTTAATTAGCGAAATGCCGAAGGATGGTGGATGTGCGCGACAGCGGATCGGTTCGCGTGGAAGACCTCGCCGAGCTGAACGAGGCCGAATGCGAGATGCTCGAGGAATGCAAGGCCCTGGCCAACCGGACCAGGCTGCAGATCCTGCACTGGCTCAAGGAGCCGCACGCGAATTTCGCTGAGCTGGACGAGGATTCGGCCGAACTCGGTGTATGTGTCGGACTGATCCAGCGGCGGGCCGGAACATCGGCCTCGACCATCTCGGCCCATCTGGCGGTGCTGCAGCGCGCGGGATTCCTCATCGCCACCCGGCGCGGGCAGTGGACCTACTACCGCCGCGACGAGGCCCGCATCCGGCACTTCACCGACCGACTACACCGCGTGCTCTGAGCCACGCACCCCGAGTACGAAAGGCAGCGACCATGCCTACCGCGACTGTGCCCACCGCCCTGTCCATCCTCGACCTGGCGTCGGTGGCACCCGGCGCGACCGCGCGCGAGAGCTTCGCCAACAGCGTCGCCCTCGCCCAGGCCGCCGAGCGCAGCGGATATCGGCGCGTCTGGTACGCCGAACACCACAACATGCGCTCGATCGCGTCGAGTGCCACCAGTGTGCTCATCGGCCACGTCGCCGAACACACCGAGACCATCCGGCTCGGCGCGGGCGGCATCATGCTGCCCAACCATTCCCCGCTGGTCATCGCCGAACAGTTCGGCACCCTCGAAACGCTCTTTCCCGGCCGCATCGATCTCGGCCTCGGCCGCGCGCCCGGCAGCGATCAGAAGACGATGCTCGCCCTGCGCCGCGATCCGCACTCGGCCGACTCGTTCCCGCAGGACGTCCTCGAACTGCAGGGATATCTGAGCGGGCAGTCGCGCATTCCCGGTGTGCAGGCGGTGCCGCGCGCGGAAGGCATCGTGCCGCTCTACATTCTGGGTTCCTCGCTGTTCGGCGCACAGCTCGCGGCGCATCTCGGCCTGCCGTACGCCTTCGCCTCGCACTTCGCGCCGGATGCGCTCCGCCAGGCGGTGGAGGTCTATCGCGAGAAGTTCCACGCCTCGGAACAACTCGCCGAACCGTATGTGATGGCCGGCATCAACGTCTTCGCCGCCGAGACCCGCGACGAGGCGATCGAGCAGAAGACCGTCTCCTACCGGGCCCGCGCCCGCATGATGATCTCCCGGGGCGCCGGCACGGCAACCTTCACCGACGCGGAGATCGACGCCTTCCTCGCCTCGCCCAACGGAGCCCAGCTGGCCTCGATGACGCGCTACACCGCCGCCGGCACTCCGGACGAAGTACGCGACCATCTCGACGAATTCGCCACCTCGATCGGCGCCGACGAGCTGATCCTCGTCCACCACGCCACCGATATCGCCGATCGGGTCCGATCCGTCGAACTGACCGCGGCCGCGATGCGCACCGAGCGAGCGGCCAACTGAAAACGGCCGGGCCCGTCGCTACGGGCCCGGCCGTTGCCGGCTCACCTGCGGTGATCACCGCCGCGGTCGTCTACTTCGTGGCCGTCGTGGTCGGTGCCGCCGACGTGGTGGTGGTCGGCTGCGTCGTCGTCGGCGCGGTCGTCGTCGGCTGGGTCGTGGTCGGTGCCGTGGTCTCGACCGGGGCCGCGACCTGGGTGCGAGCCGGCGGTTCCGCCGGTGCGACGGTCGTGGTCGTGGTGGCCGGTGCCGGCGTCGTGGTGGTCGGCGCCGTGCCGGTGGTCGTCGGTGCCGGCTGGGTGGTGGTGGCCGCGGGGCTCGTCGTGGTGGCCGCCTTGGCGTCGGCCGTCTTGCTGTCCTGGACGGTCTTGTACGCCGCCTGGACGTCGGCCTGGGTCGGCTGCGACTTGGTGTCGATCTGCTGACCCGCCTGCGCTTGCTGCGCCAGGTGGGTGAGCCACGCCGCCGCATATTCCGCCGAGCTCATCGGCTTGCCGTTCGCGGCGTCGGAATCGCGCCAGTAATCGAAGTGGTGGCCGGTGCCGTTGGGGCCCAGGGTCAGCTGGTACGGATCACTCATGATCACCGGAATCGTGTTCTGGTTGGTGACGATCAGGCCGATGATCTCGTTGAGAACCTTCTGCGGCAGATAGGCCAGCGGCGCCATCTGCTCGGTCGAAATCGACTGTGCCGGAGCGGGTGCGGGCGGATTGTCGCCCGGCTTGTAGCCCGGTTCGGACACCTTCAGCAACACCTGCAGGAAGGTTTCGTTACTGGCCATCCAATTCGGCTGCGACGCGATGTAGGAGAAGGCGTTCATCGCGATCCGGCCGAGTGTGACCGCCACGTCCTGACCCGTCGCGGGCGTGAGCCCCTCGTTCTGCAAGTTGTCGACGTTCAATTGCCGGCCCACGTTCGCGGCCAGCTGCAGCAGTGAGATGTTCTGCGGCGCGGCACAAGTGAGGTCGCCTTCGGAGCAGAACGAGGCAACCTTGCCGTTCAGCGCCCCGAAGTCGCCGGCCTGGTCCGGCAGCGCGCCCTGCCCGGAGATCGGCTTGTTGCCGTTCTGGTAGTTCTGACCGAAGCCGTCGGGATGGTTCGGGTCCTGGGCGCCGGGGAAGGGGCCGTCACCCGCGGTGCGACCGGCATCGGCCAGAATCACCACGCCCAGAACGCTTTTCGGGTCGACGACATCGTATTTGCCGTCGGCGCCGGGCTCGTCGTGGCCGATGCCCATGGCCACGCGGCGCGCGACGTCGGCGCCCTCGCTGTAACCGACGATGGAGAACTTGGTGTCGGGGCAGGCCTGCGCGATGTCGTGCATGACCTTCTCGGCGTTGGCCACACCGGTGTCGACAGCCTGCTCGTAGGTGCTCATATTCGCCGGATACGCGATGTACACCGCGGCGTAGGAACCCGGATCCACCTTGTCGGCGGGTGCGTTGACCACCGGATCGACCCAGTGGCTGCTGTAGTCACCCGACAGCGCCGCCGGCAGCGCGTTGCCGTTCGCGTCGACCAGCATGGCCGTCTTGTTCGGGTCCGGGCTGTCGTTGCGACCGGCCACCGAGATGGTCACCATGTCATGACATTCGGTGACCGACGAGGTGAGCCGCGTATCGCGGGTCTCGGGCGTCGCCATCAGGCCCCACGAGGCCGCGACAATGGCCGCCACCCCCAAAACTGCTGGTCCGGCGGCCGCGGAGGCGATGCGGTGCCGTTTGATGAACTCGCGAAGAGCCATGTCCTGATCCCCAATTCGATCCGACAAGAAAGCGGGACAGGCCCCCCGACGGGCCGTGTGTGTCACGAGAGGTGTCGGGAACCGCGGGGCGAGCGTTACCAGCCGGAACAGTTCTGTGATCTGAACCGCGGCGTGTAAACGCGGAGGCCGGCCGCAGCGATAACGCGTTTTCCGCCCCACGGCGAGCACCGCCGCTTTGACGATCCGGCAAATTTCTTTGCGTCGAGGACGGTGCACTGGGCACGGTGAACGCGTGGACGACGGGTTCGAACCGGTAGTGGCGGCGCTGGGACCACGGCTGCGCGAGTTGCGCCGCCGCAGCGGCCGGACGCTGACCGAGCTCTCCGCCGGGACAGCGATTCCGGTCAGCACCCTCTCGCGGCTCGAGTCGGGGCAGCGCAAACCCGGCCTCGAACAGTTGCTGGCCCTGGCCCGGGCCTACCGGATTCCGCTGGACGAACTGGTCGGCGCCCCGGCGAGCGGTGACCCCCGGGTCTATCCACAACCGTTCACACGCGACGGCATGACCGTCATCCCGCTGACTCGCAACCCTGGTGGGCTGCAGGTATTCCGCCAGATCCTGCCCGCCGGAGGCAGCCACCGCGAACCGGCACCGCGCTCGCACGAGGGCTACCACTGGCTGTATGTGCTCGACGGCCGGTTGCGCGTGGTGCTCGGCGATCAGAACCTGGTTCTCGGTACCGGTGAGGTAGCCGAATTCGACACCCACCTCCCGCACTGGTTCGGCAATGCCGACACCCGCGCGGTCGAATTCCTCAGCATCCTCGGTCCGCAGGGCGAACGCTTTCACCTACGAGCGCGGTACCGCCCGAACTGAATTCGCCACATCGGGCTGCCGCTACGAATCGCCGTACCATGGCGGCATGCCTGTGCAGCCGGTGGTGCTGGCCGGTGCCGTGATGGACCTCGCGGTCCCGGCGCGGCGCGGTATGCCGGGCGTGAGTGTGGCCGGATTCCGGGGACGAGCCGGCGAAACGGTCGCCTTGCAGATGATCCCGTATCCGGCGCTGACGGTTTTCGTCGATTTCGGTGACGCGCTGGTAGTCGACGGTGTGAGCGGTGAGCGCACGGGCGGCCCCCTCGTGGTCGGTCTGCCCCGCGGCGCACTGCGGGGTTCGGGCCGCGCGGTCGACCTGCTGCAGATCCGGCTCTCTCCCGTGGTCGCCCACGCGGTGCTCGGCGCGGGTGCGGAACTGGACGGGATGGTGGTCGGGCTCGGCGAACTCTGGGGTGGCGATGCCGTGCGCATCCAGGAGCGACTGCGTGCCGCGCGGTCGTGGGATGCGCGCTTCGCTATCGCGCACGACGCACTCGCTCGGCGCCTCGCCACCGGCCCCCAGGTGGATCCGGAGGTCGAATTCGTCTGGCGCCGACTGACGCACAGTCGTGGCAGTGCCCGGATCGAACCACTGGCGGCCGAGATCGGCTGGAGCCGTCAGCGGCTGTGGTCGCGCTTCCGCGCCCAGATCGGGATCACGCCCAAACAGAGCGCGCGGCTGGTGCGGTTCGACCACGTGGCCCATCGACTCGCCGCCGGGCACCGCCCCGCTCGGGTCGCCGCCGAAACCGGTTTCGTCGATCAGTCCCATCTCCATCGCGACATCGTCGACTTCGCCGGAATGACCACCTCTGCCGTCGCCGCCGCCCCGTGGCTCTCGGTCGACCACATCGCCTGGCCGCGAATGATGCCGGCGCCGCGCAGGCCGGGCGCCGGCACCGCTGTGGACTACCGTCGGTCAGCCACCGTGCGGTAGCAAGCCAGGTGCTCACCTTCGGGGCCACGGCTCTCGCCCACCAGGCCGAATCCGGCCTTCTCCAATACCCGCACCGATGCGGGATTCGCCGACTCGACATTGGCGAAGACGGTGTGCACTTCCGGTGCGGTCAATGCGAATTCGGTCAAGGCTCGAGTCGCTTCCGCGGCGTAGCCTCGGCCCCGCCGCGTAGCTACGACGCCGTAGCCGATCTCGAGTTGCCCGTCATCGGGCGGCCAGAACAATCCGATCCCGCCGACCACCAGCCCGGTGGCGCGTTCGATGATCAGTCGTTGCCCGTAGGGCTCCAGCCAGGCGGGGTGCTCAGCGAAGAGGGAGGCGATCACCCTGTCCCCCTCGGAGGGAAAATCTTCCGCCCAGTCGGCCTGCCGGTGGTCGTCGCGCACGGCGGCGGCTTCCGCACTGGTCCATGAACGCAGCACGAGACGGGTGGTGGTCAGACTTGCGGGATCGTTCGTGAGAATGCGAGACACGTTCGGGTCCTTGTCATTCGAAGTGTGACCCGGCCCGCGCGTTTCACCCTCGGGCGGACCGGAAGAAGACATGCTGAAGACGGCTCGGGCCAGCCATATTCATCAACCTCCGAACGCGTACGTGAGTGGCCGATCATTCCGAGATTCGGCCACGAGTGTCGAAACCCTACGCTGCCCGCTAGCCGCGCGCCATATCCACGAAGCGGCTGAGGTGGAGCTGGTGGGCGACGGTGATGGTCGCGGTGGGGCCGTTTCGGTGTTTGCCGAGGATCAGGTCGGCCTCGCCGCCGCGCGGGTCGTCGCGTTCGAACGCGTCGGGGCGGTGCAGCAGGATCACCATATCGGCGTCCTGTTCCAGACTGTTGTGAACCGAAACACCCTGCGCTATGAAGTTGTGTGTGCCGGGCACAGTGCCGTCGTAGACGTCCTGCTCGCCCAGGCTGGTGATTTCGACAATTCGATCCCAGAACACGTCATTGGTCGCGAACATCTCGATATCGACGTCCTCGAGGACCTCCGCCACGCGAGCCAGCCGAGACCGGCTTGGTGAGTGTTTCCACATGGTGGATCCACAGAAGCGCGAGCCCATCGCTGCCGAAAACTCGCGGTGTGTCATGTTCTTCGTTGCCAGGAGCGTTCGGACCTGAGACCAGATCTCCTTCGGCACGGTGTCCACGTTCGTATTGCGGACTATCGGCTCGAGTTCGAGAAGTGCTGCTTTCGCGGCAACTCCACGACCACCGTGAACACCGATATCGCGGAGAAAGACGGTCTGATTCTCGGAGCCGTCTACGGTCAGATGCCAGCAATCGCGACAGCCGGGCTTGCGAACCCGCTTGATGCGTCCGTGTACACCGAGGCGCAGGAGCAGTTGAACGACATCATCGACAAGCCGCCGACTGGTCGACGCATAGTAGATGCGAGCTTGTTTCCCTTTCGCGTCCCAGCGCACGGACCCGTCGGTTGCCCAGAGGTGCCGCAGGAAAAGTGCGATCTGATCGTTCGGTAGAGCGAAAACTCGCTTCGGAACAAATTTTTCGTAGCTGCGAAGCCCGAATATTCCGAGTTCGTCGAGCCACGCGGCGATCGGATTGCGCTTGCCGCGTGCCAATCGATACGGCGCAGGTAGCCGCAAGGTCGTTACCTTGGCCGCGGCGTACTCGTCGCGAACCGCTGTCACACCGAAGTGTTGTGCCGCGGTAGTCACCGCTGTGAGGTTTTCCTCGTCGACGCTCGCATATCGGATCGGCTGTCGCCGCACGCACGATCCGTCACCGATCATGTGAGCGAGCAGGACAACCTCTGCGTCGGCAAGGCGCTCCGTGCGCAACGGTTCAGGGACGATTCGCGGTGTCGCCAACTGATCGCCGATACCGAGCTTTTCGAGCGGAATCCACCCGTCGACGGTGAGGAAGGGGTGATTTCCCGTGGCATCGACCTCGCGCCCGGAGGCGAGCCGAAGTCGAAACACTTCATTTCGGCCGCTGGGGAAAACCTTCACCATCGGCCGTGGGACCATCCGCATGCGTTCGTCGAGCGACCAGACCACCGGTTGCTCATCGCTCGCCAACAATTCTCCCAGCGTGGTCTCACCACCCGTATCCGCGCGCAGGATGCGCGTCGAAGCCGGCATGCAGCCCGATTCGCGGAGGTCGGAGACCATGGGGCGCTTGTCCGTTCGCTGTTCCGGACCACGGTTCAGCTGACTGATCGCGACCACCGGAACTTCCAATTCCTTGGCCAGTAGTTTCAGGCTTCGGGAAAATTCCGAGACTTCCTGCTGACGGGATTCGACCTTCTTACCGGAGGTCATCAGCTGCAGGTAGTCCACCACGACGAGCCGCAGATCGTGGCGCTGCTTGAGCCGCCGCGCCTTCGCCCGGATCTCCATCATCGTCAGGTTCGGTGAATCGTCGACGAACAGCGGCGCCTCACTGATCTCGCTCATCCGCCGCGCGAGCTTGGTCCAGTCGTCGTCGCTCATCCGCCCGGCACGCATATCCCCGAGCTTGATCTTCGCCTCCGCCGACAGCAGACGCATCACGATCTCGGTCTTACTCATTTCCAGCGAGAAGATAACGCTCGCCAAGCCGTGCTTGATCGAGCAACTCCGCATGAAGTCCATTCCGAGGGTGGAGTTGTGCGTGGGGACCATCGAACGCCCGGCCAGGTAAAGGTGGTCGGGATTGTCGACCTCGACGCAACGGACCGGGACGGTGGGGATCAGCCGGATGTCGACGATGAACCGGGAGTTCGATCGTGCGGTTCCGGACGCTCGCCGCCGCTGCTTGTGCAGCAGATTCTTTCGGCTCAGGCCGAATACCTCGTCGTCGGTGGCGAACGTGAGGGTGTATGCCACCGAACTGTCCCCGGTGCGTCCGCGAACCCTCTTGCTCGATCGGTGGCATCGATATCCGAGGCTGACGATCAGTTCTTCGACATCGGAGACCAGTCGTTCGTTCGTCACGGTGAATTGCACCGAACCGCCGTGGGTCACCGTGCCGTCGGTGTCGAGCAAACCGGCCAGCAGCGCCCGTCGCTGTGCTTCGGAGGCTCGCAGATAGGCGGTCGGGATGTGCTTGTTCCCCAGAACACCGATGGTGCGCAACCGTGCTTGCACCGTGTCTGTGGCATTGCGGCAGCCCTGGCACGTCCGCAGACCCGTGGAAGGCCGGCCGCAGTGCGGACAAGTCGGCCGGGGCGAGCGGGAGGACACGAATCGCGACTTGCCACCGCAGGATCGGCCGCAGGTCTTCACCTCGGAGGTGAAGGGCACGAATTCGGCCCCGCACACGACGCAGTTGCGAGGAGAAATTGGATCGGGTTCGGGCAGTTGCAGGCTGTAGTGCAAATCGGCACTTGCCGACGGCACCGCCACCAACCCCTCGTTCTCGATGCGCAGCACGATTTCCGGGTCTGCGGTTGTCAGCTGGGCTGAGGCGGAGGTGCCGTCGCCCAGCCAGGCGCCCAACGTATACGGCGGAACCAGCAGGTCACGCTCCGGCAGCTGAAGTGGCGCGGCGTTGGTGACCGAATGGTTGAGGCGCGCGTCCGCGGTCGCGCAGCGGAGGGTTCCGGCGATATCGGCGGTGGTCCGAATTTCGGCGAATGTCCGCTGATTTCGGTGCCGGTTGTAGCCCGCCGCGGCTTGCTGCGCCGAGCGCCGTGAGGCGCGAGTTTCGGTCAGCCATTGGTGTTCGGCGTCTGCGACGATCACCGTGCCGTCGGAGAATTCCACCTCGTAGCAGGGGCGTCCATGCATCGTCTCGGTTGCTGCTACGACGCGGGTCGGTCGTCCGTGCCCGTCGAGCAGTACGTCACCGACCGCCACCTCGCCCATCGTCGTCCAGCCGTCCGGGGTAGGTAGCGGAGTGTCGAGCGCGAGTGCCTTACCGACGCCGGGGCGGGCCGCGACGATGATCATCTGGCCGGGGTGCAGGCCGTTGGTGACCTCGTCGAGTTCGGTGAAGCCGGTCGGTACGCCGAGGGAGATGCCGCCACGGCTGGCGATGGAGTCGATCTCGTCCATCGTCGGCTGGAGGAGTTCCTCCAGGGGCAGGAAGTCCTCGGTGGATCGGCGTTCGGTGACCTCGTAGATCTCGGCCTGGGCGCGGTCGACGACCTCGGCGACGTCCTGGCCCTCGGAGCCGGCGTAGCCGAATTGGACGATGCGCGTGCCGGCCTCGACCAGGCGACGCAGAATCGCCTTCTCCGCGACGATTTCGGCGTAGTAGGAGGCGTTGGCCGCCGTCGGGACGGTTTGGGTCAGGGTGACCAGATAGGGCGCGCCGCCGATGCGTTTGAGTTCGCCGCGGCGGTCCAGGGTGGCGGCGACGGTGACCGGGTCCGCGGGTTCGCCCCGGCCGTAGAGGTCGAGGATCGCGTCGTAGACGGCCTGGTGCGCGGGACGGTAGAAATCGCCGGGGCGGATGACCTCGACGACGTCGGCGATGGCGTCCTTACTGAGCAACATGCCACCGAGAACCGACTGTTCGGCGGCCATATCGTGCGGCGGCTGCCGACCGAAATCCTCGCCGGGCTGATCGTTGTAATCCGAGTGCCCGCGATCGTCGACGACTGCCACTCGACCGTCCTCTCTCATCGCACCCGGCCTGATCCCACCCGGCTTCGACCCTATTGATGACTTGTTGTACGCCCGGGTACCGACACGTCGGAACATGTCACACCGGCCGTCGCGGCGGCCGCCACATGATCGAAACCTGCCCGTAGCTAACGAATTTCCCACAGCGAGAATCGCGGTGCTACCGGCGCGTGACGACGGCGCCTGGAAGAACCTAAGGGACCGAGTTGGGGATCGCCAAACCGTCCTGTGGAAACAGCTGTGGATAAACTGGGCACAGTTCACCCGCTGTTGTGTAGGCCTTGTGCATCAACTGGGGATAACCCGGTATGCGCAGCAGCTATGACCAGGTGGAAACGCGTTTTTTGGATTTCCCACATGTGGATTGAAATAGCGTCGGCGTGTCATCCGAGATGAACAGCCGGGCGTGTTGGGTTAACACCGCTCTCCGAAGCTATGACGCAGATCACATTCGAGATGGTCGGTTTGGCTACTTGTCCACAAATCCCCAGGAGCTGGGTAAAAAGTGCGCAGAAGGTGTCGGCAGCAGGATCCGGTGTCTACCGTCACCATCTAGCAAATCTTTCGCAACTCTATCGTGTCGGATCCGATTCCGGTCCGAAACGCGACAAGAGCCGTATACGGGCCTGTCGGCCGGAGAAAGCCGCGCAGGCGAAGACCATCCCCGCGGCAACCACGGGGATGGTCTTCGATGAACTGTGACCCGTCGGCCGGATGGGACATATCGGCGAACCGATGGGTGCCGTACCGGCCAGCGGGGCGGAGATCACTCCGCGGCAGCAACCTGCAGGTCGAACTTGGCGATCACGTCGGGGTGCAGGTGCACGGTGACGTTGTGCTTGCCGGTGCTCTTGATGTGCGACTTCGGCAGCTCGATGCTGCGCTTGTCGAGCACCGGGCCACCGGCGGCCTTGACCGCGCCGGCGACGTCGGCGGTGGTGACCGAACCGAACAGCTTGCCGGTGCCGGCGGTCTTCACCGACAGGGACACGCCCTCCAGGCCCTCGATCGCGGTCTTGAGCTCCTTGGCGTGGTCCAGGTCGCGCACGCGACGGGCGTCCTGCGCCCGGCGAATGCCCTCGACCTGCTTCTCCGCGCCGCGGGTGGCGACGATCGCCAGGCCGCGGGGCAGCAGGTAGTTACGGCCGTAGCCGTCCTTGACCTCCACGGTGTCGCCGGGCGCACCGAGGTTGTCCACATCAGCAGTCAGAATCAGCTTCATTGTCTGCCTCCCGTTCTCAGCGAGCCGTGGACACGTACGGCAGCAGCGCGACCTCGCGAGAGTTCTTCACCGCGACGGCGATGTCCCGCTGGTGCTGCACGCAGTTTCCGGTGACGCGGCGGGCGCGGATCTTGCCGCGGTCGCTGACGAACTTGCGCAGCAACGCCGTGTCCTTGTAGTCGATGACGGCGCCGGTGCCCGAGCCGTCCTTCTTCGCCTTCTTGTCGTCCTTGCAGAACGCGCAAGCCTTCTTCTTCAGCACCTTTTCGCGTGCCGGTGCTTTGGCCATGGGTCTTCACTCCGTTTGCCTGGGAGCCGCGTACCGCGGGCCCCGATATGTGAGCCGTTCAGAACGGCGGTTCGTCGTCCATCTGGCCGCCTCCGAAGGAGCCGGCCGCGGGAGCGCTGCCCCACGGATCGTCGCCGGCGGAACTCTGTCCGCCGCGACTGCCACCGTTGGAGCCGCCGAAGCCCCCACCACTGCCGCCGGAATTGCCGCCGAACCCACCACCGCCACCGCCGCGCGAGGTCTTGTTGACCTTCGCGGTCGCATAGCGCAGGGAGGGACCGACCTCGTCGACCTCGAGTTCGACGACCGTGCGCTTCTCACCCTCGCGGGTTTCGTAGGAGCGCTGCTTCAGCCGTCCGCTCACGATGACGCGAGCGCCTCGGGTCAGGCTCTCGGCGACATTCTCCGCGGCCTCACGCCAAATGTTGCAGCGCAGGAACAGTGCCTCGCCGTCTTTCCATTCGTTGGCGTTACGGTCGAACACCCGGGGGGTCGAGGCGACGGTGAAATTGGCCACCGCCGCGCCCGCGGGCGTGAATCGAAGTTCCGGATCTGCCGTCAAATTGCCGATGACGGTGATTACGGTGTCGCCTGCCATGGTTCCTCCTGGTCTCCGGTGCGATCAGCTGTGCACTCGCCTGTTGCGCTAGAGCCTAAGGCCAGGCAACGACAAGTGCGGTTTGCTTTCCGGCAGGTATGCCAGGGGTCTTACTTCTTGTCCTGCCGCAGCACCTTGGTGCGCAACACCGACTCGTTCAGGCCCAGCTGACGGTCGAGCTCGCTGACCGTGGCCGGTTCGGCGGTCAGGTCGACGACGGCGTAGATGCCCTCGGCGCGCTTCTCGATTTCGTAGGCCAGCCGGCGGCGGCCCCAGAGGTCGACCTTGTCGATCTTGCCGCCCTGCTGCGAGACCACACTGAGCATCTTGTCCAAGTTCGGACCGACAGTGCGCTCGTCCAGGTTCGGATCGAGGATGACCATCACTTCGTAATGACGCACGGGAACCCATCACCTCCTGTGGACTGTGAACGGCCACGGACTTTCCGTGGCAGGAGGGGTCGTTGCGTCAGCAACCCGATAAGGCTACATGAACGGCCGGTCCGGACCCGAATCCGGGGCACCGGGTGCGAAATGGGTCTCCTTCCCGATGAATATCGCCGTCGGCGGGGTAGCCCACCTATCGTGGTGGACATGCCGATTCGATCCGCCGATCGTAGGAACTCCGGCGGTGGCGACGGCGTGGCTGCGGAGGTGGCCGCGTGGCCGATGCGGTAGTCCGGGCGCGCGCAACCGGCCGGGTCGCGGCCGCGGCCGCGGTGCTGGCCTGTGCGGTCACGTTGATCTTCGCCTATCTCAACAAGGCCCGATGCGCGGGCGCGCCGTTCGACGGCGACGGGCGCAGCCTGATCTTCGATCGCATCAAGGATGCCGAGGTCTGCTATTCCGATATCCAATTCCTCTGGCTCGGCCGCGGCATCGACGAACATCTGTTTCCGTACGTCGGCGGCGGTATCACCCCGGACGGCACGCTGACCGGCGGCGCCGTGGAATATCCGGTGCTCAGCGGGCTGCTGATGTGGCTCGGTGCGGCCGGCGTGCACGACGATGCCGGCTTTCTGCTGCATTCGGCACTGCTGCTGGCGCCGTTCGCCCTGCTGACCGCCTGGATGCTGGGACGAATGTCGGGTGCGGTCGCGCTGCTGTGGTCGGTGGGGCCGCCGCTGGTGCTCTACGCGTTCCACAATTGGGAACTTCCGGTGGTGTGCACGGCCGTCGGCGCGGTCTACGTGATGACCACCCTGACTCGATATTCGTTGCGCACCAGGGGAATTGTCGCGGCGGTCCTGCTGGGCATCGGATTCTGCCTGAAGTTGTATCCGGGAATCTTCGTCCTGCCGCTGATGCTCTACATATTTCTCGGCGAGCCGGACCTCGGCGAGCGGGCGGACGTTCCCCGCCGCGGGTACGACCCGGCCGGCGCGTTCGCGGCCGCCGGTGCGGCGATCGTGACGGTGGCGGCGATCAATCTGCCCTTCGCTCTGCTCGGCTACGACGGCTGGCGGGCCTCGTTCACCTTCCAGCAGATGCGGCAGGCCGACATCACCACCAACTCGATCTGGTACTGGGGTCTGCGGCCGATGTTCCCGCACGGACAGAGCGGGGAAACGTCGTTCCAGGACGTCGTGACGACAGCCTCTCCGGTCCTGGTGGTCGTCTCGTTCGCCCTCGCTCTCTGGTTGGGGTGGAAGCGTTTTCCCGCGCTCGGCTACTACCCGTGGGTGGGTGTGAGCGCGGCGATGCTGTGTGGATTCCTGTTGTTCCACAAGGTGCACTCGCCGCAGTACACGCTGTGGGTGCTGCCGTTCTTCGTCCTGCTCGAGGTGCCGTGGGCGGCGGTCGGTGCCTATCTGCTGGCCGATCTGGCGCTCGGCATCGGGGTCTTCCGCTACTTCCACGCCCTGGGTAGTGGAACGGGTGCGGACTTCTACGAGAAGCTCGTGCAGTTCGGGGTGTGGGGACGCGCGATACTGCTGGTGTTCTTCTTCTTCGCGTTCCTCCGCGCCCGCCCGCGCGGGTACCGGCCGATGGTGTCGCCGGTAGCGCGCGAACTCGTGCCCGCTCGCTGAATCACGGCTTGCCGCGGCGAGCGCGGAACGACGCGCTCTTGGCGCGGTTGCCGCACAGCGTCATATCGCACCAGCGCCGCGAACCCGCGCGGGAGGTGTCGAGGTAGAGGCGTGTGCAGGAATCGCGGCCGCATTGTTTGATCCGATCGCGATCGGGTCCGCCGAGGAGTTCGATCGCGTCGGTCGCGATGCGCGCGAGGGCGTGATCGCAGTCGCCGCGGCGGGTCACGCCGGCATCGGCGCGCAGGGCGATCGAAGGCTTCGGACCGTCGGCGATCCGGTTGACCAGCACCCGGTCGGCATCGCGCCACGGTTCACCGGTGGTGGTGGCCAGGGCCAGGCGGTACACCGCTTCGCGCAGTTCGACCGCCCGGGCCAGGTCTGCCGCGTCGCATCGCGCCGCGGAATCCAGTAATCCGGCCGCGATCAGCCATTCGTCGAGGGCGGCGGGAGCCGTCAGGAGATCGACGAAACCGGCATTGCGCTCCTGGACCGTCCCGGCGAAATCCAGGGCCGGGTTGCCGCTGACGAAGGTGAACACCTCGCCATCGTAACCCCCTTGACAGGTTAGTCGCACCGATGTCAGGGTTGATAACCAGTTGAAGCGGTTATTCGGGAGGCTGTCGTGCGGAAGCGACTGATGGAGACGGCCGCACCCGCGGCCTTCGTCGTGATGTGGAGCAGTGCGTTCATCGCCGGCATCATCGGCGTCGGCGCGGCGCCACCGATGGTGGTGTTGTTCGCCCGCTTCGCCTTCGCGGGGCTGGTCTTGGCGGTCTATGCCGTCCTCGTCGGGGCGCGGTGGCCGCGCGGCCGGCAATTGGCGCATGTCGCCGTCGCCGGATTGCTCATGCAGATGGTGCAGTTCGGCGCCTTCTACACCGCCATGGCCGACCATGTGTCCGCGGCGGTGATCTCACTGGTGCAGGGATTGAATCCGGTGGTGATCGCGCTGTTCGCCGGGACCGTGCTCGGGGAGTCGGTCAGCGTGCGGCAGTGGATCGGATTCGGTGTCGGCGGCCTCGGCGTCGGACTGGCCGTTGTCGACCAATCGCATTTCTCCGCAACGGGTTTGGTGCTGTGCGTGGTCGGTCTGCTGGGGCTGAGTCTCGGCACGGTCTATCAGAAGCGTTTCGTGCCGCGGGTCGACACCCGCACGAATACCGCTGTGCACGTTCTGATCAGCGCGCCGGTGGCGGGAATCTGCATGCTCGGGAGCGGGGATACGCACGTCGCCGACCCGCTTCGATTCGCCGGCTCGCTGATGTGGATGGTGGCGATCAACGCCGTTGCCTGCTTCCTGCTCCTGAACGCGATGCTGCGCCGCTGGGACGCCACCCGCGTCGGCAAGTTGTTCTTCGTCACCCCGTTGGTCACGGCGGGGCTGGCCTGGCTGCTGATCGCACAACCGTTGCGGCCCTTCACGATTGCCGGACTCGGCGTGGGTCTGCTCGGGATGGTGCTGGCCTCGCTCCGATCCGGAACCCGGCCGGATGCCGCGGTGGCCGGGGAGGCGACCTCGCCGACACCGGGCGGCGTCCGGGCGCATCGGCCGGGCGTGGCCCGCCTGACGTGCGGATCGGGCGTTATCGCGGCTCGCCCTGCGCCGCGCTGATCACGCCGTCGAGCACGTCGCGGGTGCGCGCCAGATCCTTGAGACACGCGTCGATGCGCTTCCGTTCGGCGGCAAGAGTTTCCGTGAGCCACGGGGTCGCGGTCGCCGCGGGCGTGCCATCGGTGTCGTTGATGCACGGGAGCAGTTCGGCGATGGTACGGCTGTGCAGTCCCGCGGCGAACATCTCCTGAATGCGAACCACGCGGTCGACGGCCTGCTCACGGTATTCGCGCTGACCGCCCGAGGTTCGGGACGAGGCCAGCAGGCCCTGGCTTTCGTAGTACCGCAACGACCGCACGCTGACGCCCGTGCGTCGTGCCAGTTCGCCGATGCGCACCGGTTTCTCCCTTGCACCTCACATTGATGTCAGGTTCTACGGTACGCGCATGCTGTTGCTGACCGACTATCACGCAAGCCACCTGCACCTGCCCAATCGCGTCGTGATGGCGCCGATGACCCGGCTGCGCTCCCACCCCGACGGCTCGCCCACCGACGATGTGGCGACCTACTATGCCCAGCGTGCCGACGCGGGACTCATTGTCACCGAAGGGATTTGGCCGCATTCCACCGGCCAGAGCGAGGCATGGGTGCCGGGCCTGGCCACCGAGGCGCACATCGCCGGTTGGCGGCGGGTCACCGAAGCCGTCCACGGCGCCGGCGGGCGGATCTTCGCGCAGCTCATGCACGGCGGGCGGTGGGGTCATCCGCTGGCCCGGATCGACGGCACCCTGCCGGCCGGTCCGTCGGCGGTACCGGCCGCCGATCCGGTCCACCTGATCGACGGCGGGAAGGCACCGGCGCCGCGACCTCGGGCCATGACGCGCGCCGAGATCGCGCGGGCCGTCGAGCATTACGCCGCTGCCGCCGCCAACGCGCTCGCTGCCGGCTTCGACGGTGTCGAGATCCACGGTGCGAACAGCTATCTCGTCCATCAGTTCCTGGCCGACAACACCAACCTGCGCACCGACGAATACGGCGGCACGATCGCCAACCGCATGCGATTCGCACTCGAGGTCACCGATGCCGTTGCCGCCGTGGCCGGTTCGCATCGAGTCGGGATCCGGTTGTCGCCGGGCAATCCGCAATTCGGCATGTACGAGGCGGATCCGGCGCCGCTCTACCGCGCCCTGGTCGGTGAACTCGCCGGACGGGATCTCGCCTATCTACACCTCACCGAAAACGACGACTATCCGGCACTCGCCGATCTGCGCCCGCGCTGGAACGGCACGCTGATCGCCAATATCGGTGAGAACCGCGCACCGACCGCACCGGCGGCGGCCGAGCGGGCGCTCGCCGACGGCCGGGCCGATCTGGTGTCCTTCGGGCGCGCTTTCATCGCCAATCCCGATCTGGTGTCGCGGATCCGGCACGATCGAGCGCTGGCGCCGGTGCGCGAGGACGGCCTCTACGGCCGGGGACCGGCCGGATATACCGACTACCCGGCGTGGATAGACCGCGACGAGCGGGTGGCCTGACCGGGAATCACAGCGCCGATGACCGCCCCGGTCGCATACCGTCGGCTCGCTCATCTCGGGCTTCGAGGCATGCGTTGCGACGGGCATCGGCGGTTTCCATTGTCACAGAACCCGACCCGATTCGGTGCGGGGTTGCGGTATCAGTGCCAGCGCTCCAGCAGCCGGTTCGCCTCGGTGCTCAGCGCGCGCTGCAGGAACGGCCCGAAACTGACTCGGGCAACGCCCACTTCGGCGAACCAGGCGCGGTCGCCCTGATCGGGCAGGCCGATGGCGTTGACCGGCAACGGAAGTTCGGCACACAGCCGGCGCAGGATCTCCGGATCGCGCTGCCCGACGGGGTACAGCACGTCGGCGCCCGCTTCGGCCGCCAGCCGCATCCGCTCCAGCACCCGCTCGACCCGGTCCGGGGTGTTCTGGTCCTCGCGCAGGAACAGGTCGGTGCGGGCGTTGACCACCACGTGCACACCGGCGGCATCGGCCGCCTGCCGCAGTCCGGCGACGAAGTCGGCGTGCTCGCTCGGCTCGCGCAGGCGGCCGCCCTCGCTGTGCACCGAATCCTCGATGTTGAGGCCGACCGCGCCCGCCTCCAGCAGTCCGTCGATCAGCTGGGCGGGTTTCAGGCCGTAGCCGGATTCGATGTCGACCGAGACGGGAATGTCGACCGCCGCGGTGATCTCGCGAACCCGGGCCATCGATTCGGGATAGGTCATCCCCTCCTGATCGGATTTGCCCAGCGAATCCGCCAGGGGATGGCTGCCGACGGTCAGCGCGGCGAAACCGGCCGCCTGCACCAGATTCGCCGACCACGCGTCCCAGACGGTCGGCAGGATCGCCGGATCGCCGGGGCGGTGCAGCTCGAGGAAGGTGGTCGCCTGCTCGCTCAATGCGGTCATGTGTCGATCCTCGCCCATGATCGGGTGTTCGCGCCAGAGGCCGGATACGGCGGCCTGGGCTGCAGGGGCGACGGCAACCACGGCAGCGCCGGATCCTGTGCGCGGTCCAGAATTCCGCCTACCGGGTCGTCCACGCCGTCGGCTCGGACGAGGTCCTGATCGGGCCGGTAGATCCGGTGGACCACCAACGCGCACAGGCCCACGACCGCGAAGTCGCGGATCAGGACCGCGCTGGTGAACCACTGTTCGGGGACGCCCTTGTCGTCGGTGCCGAGGTAGTAGTACATGCGCGGGAACCACACCAGCGCGTCGATCGTCATCCACGCCAACAGGATTCGCCGATGCGGCAGGGCCAGTACCGCCAGCGGCACCAGCCACAGCGAATACTGCGGACTCCACACCTTGTTGGTCAGCAGGAACGCCGCCACCACCAGGAAGGCCAGCTGTGCCACGCGTGGCCGGCGGGCGGCGGTCAGCGCGATGTATCCGATCGCCGCGCAGGCGGCCGCGAACAGCACCAGCGACACCAGATTCAGCGCGGTCGGAGGATCGGAGGAGCCGAGTGGACCGTCGAAACCCTGCCAGCCGGTGAAGGAGGTGATCACGTTGTAGAGCGAATCCGGATCGGCATGGCGTTCGCTGTTGAGCCGGAAGAACTCCCACCAGCCCTCGGTGAACGGTATCGCGATGGGCAGATTCACCGCCAGCCAGGCCGCCACCGCCGACACCACCGTCACCAACGCCGCCCGCAGCGGGCTGATCCGGGCTCCGGCCAGGTAATCGCGCAGGGCACCGAACGCGTTGTTGCCGTTGCGCCGCAGCTGTTCTCGCAGGCCGGGCAATCGGTCACGGCCGTCGACACGCAGGCAGAGCACCACGATCGGGCCCAGCAGCAACAGCGGATACAGCTTGGCCGCACCGCCCAGACCGAGCAGTATCCCGGCCAGGACCGGCCGCCGCCTGGCCCATGCCAGCAGGCCCGTGGCCGCGAAAGCCGTTGCCAACGCGTCGAAATTGGTGAAGATGTGCACGAGTACCAGCGGTGAGAGGGCCACCAGGGCGGCATCCCAGATCCGGCGGCCCGCCAGCATCGCCGACGCCCACACCGTCACCAGCCAGGCCAGCGCCAGCCCAACGGCGACGACGTTGAAATACACCACCACCGACAGCGCCTTGGGCAACGGCAGCGACATCCAGATATTGGCGACCTCCATCGCCAGGTACTGATAGAGGCCCGACAGCACCGGATATTCCATGTACCGCGTCTGCAGTTTGCCGTCGGGACCGACCTCGGTCCACTTCTTCTTGTAGGGGAACGCGCCCTCGTCGAGATGTTCGGCGCCGTAGAGCGGCACCGTATCCGAGTAGCACATGGCCACGTACTGGCGACCGTTGTTCCAGTCGAGGGTGAGATGGCCCTCCGAGGTGGTCGTCTGCTGAATACAGCCGGCCTTCCCGGCCCAGCCGAGGGCGAGGAACACCACCGCGAAGGCCAGCAGAATGCGCAGCGGAGTCCAGAAGCGGGAGCGGCCGATCAGGGCATGGTCGCCGACCGGGCCGCCGATCGTGCTGCTCAACTGAGCGGTCATCGAATCGGTGCGGCTGGGTTTGTCCCGGCGCACCGCCGATCTCCGATCCGCCGCGACGGGAGCCGCGGAAACGAAACCGGTGGCGGTCTCGACACCTTCGTCACCGAACGTCGAGGCCGCCACCGGCTGTTGTTCACTCACGCCACCCGAGGCTACCGGTGACTGTTGGAGTACCCGTCTCCTGTCCCGTCGGTACTGTTGCCGACGCCGGCGCCCGGACGCTGGGACCGTGAATTGCCGTTGGTGTCACCGGAATTCGACGTGCTCGGTGCGGATCCGTCGGCGGGTGCCACCGGTTGCCCGGGCAGCGGCCCCGTGTCCTGCGACTGCGGCTGGTTCTGCTGCGGCTGCGAGCGCGGATTCGGCTGGATGCCCGGCACCGGAATGGTGATGCCCGGCAGGATCTCGACCTGCGACGGCTTCACCACGACCGGCGGCTGATACTCCTGCTGCGTGGTGCTCGGCGCGGTGTACGGCGCCGAATAGGACGGCACACCGGCCTGGCCGCCGATCGCGGCCGGCTTCGGGAAGTTCTCCTTCGGCGTGCCCTCGAGCGCGCCGTCCATGGTGTCCTTCCAGATATCCGACGGCAGGCCGGAGCCGTACATGATCGACCCACCGGGTGTCTTCAGCGCGACACCGTCCGCGGTACCCACCCAGACGGCTGTCGACAGCGACGGGGTGAAGCCGATCATCCACGCGTCCTTGTTCTGACCGGTGTCGCCGAGCTGGGTGGTACCGGTCTTGGAACCGGACAGCCGGCCACCGGCCAGGCCGTGGTTGCGGGACGAGGCGGCGATCGGCTGCATCGCGGCCGACAGGTTGTCCGCGACGGCGGCGGAGATCCGCTGCTCGCCCGCGACCTGTCCGCGGTCGAGCAGCACCTGACCGTCGGCCGTCACGACCTTCTGCACGAAATGCGGCTTGTGATAGACACCCGAGGCCGCGATGGTCGCGTACGCGGAGGCCATATCCAGCGGTCGCACCTGGTACTGACCCAGGATGATGCCGTTGTTGGGCCCGGAACCATCGGGTTCGGTCAGGGTCTGGCCCACGCCGGGAATCGTGTCGGGAATGCCCATGCGGTGCGCCATCGCGGCGATCTTCGCGGGCCCGTCCGGCATATCGAGTTCCATGCGGTAGAAGCTGGTGTTGAGCGACCGCTTGAGCGCCTCGGCGATGGTGCAGGTACCGCAGGTCTCGCCCTCGGCGTTGGTGATCTTGATGCCGTTGACTGTCAGATCCGAGCTGTCGTACATCGTCGACAGCGGCTTGCCGAGTTCGAGGTTCTCGGCCAGGCCGAAGACCTTGAAGGTCGAGCCGGACTGCAGACCGGCATTGGCGAAGTCCCAGCCGGTCGCGTTGTCGCCACCGTAATAGGCGCGCACCGCACCGGTTTTCGGATCGACCGAGACGACCGCGGTCCGGACCTCGTCGCGTTCACCCTGCATGTTCTTGTGCACCGAATCGATCGCCGCCTGCTGGGCCTTCTGATCGATGGTCGTGGTGATCTGCAGGCCCTCGGTGTTCAGCTGGGTATCGCTGATGCCGGCCTCGGACAGCTCGCTGAGCACCTGCCGCTTGATCAAGCCGTTGGGGCCCGCGGTCTTGTTCTCGCTGTCGTCGCTGTTGGCGCTGGACGGCAGGACCTTCGGGTACACCATCTTGGCGCGTTCGGCGGCGGGGACGGAACCGGCCTTGACCATGCCGTCGAGGACGTAGTTCCAGCGCTGTTCGGCACCCTTCGGGTTGTTCTCCGGGTCCAGGCCGTACGGCTGGTTGATGGTGGCGGCCAGCATCGCGCCCTCTTCGACGGTCAGCTGTTCGACCGACTTGCCGAAGTAGGCCTTGGCCGCGGCGTCGATACCGAAGGTGCCGCGACCGAACGGAATGGTGTTCAGATACGCGGTGAGGATGTCGTCCTTACTCCACTGCCGCGCCATCTTCGCCGATATCACCAGCTCGCGCATCTTGCGGCTCAGTGAATGCTGATTGCCGACCATGGCGTTCTTGACGTACTGCTGGGTGATCGTCGAACCACCACCGGCGGTGTCCTTGCCCATCAGGTTGTCGCGCGCGGCGCGCGCGAAACCGCTGATGGAGAAGCCGGGGTTGGAGTAGAAGTCCCGGTCCTCGGCCGCGATCACCGCGTTGCGCACGTGCGGCGGGATCTGGTCGATGGTGACGTCGGTCCGGTTGCCTTCCGGCGGAACGATTCTGCTGATCTGCGTGGTGCCGTCGGAGGCCAGGATCGTGGCGACCTGAGGGGTTTTGAGATCGCCCGGCTGGGGTATCGAGACGGTCGTGTACGCGATCAGGAAGACCGCGCTCGGCACGACGATGGCCAATGCCACCAGGACGTAGATCACTCGCCGCACGATGCGCCACGGCGATTTCTTCTTCGCCTTCGGGCCCCTGCCCGCCGACCCACCCGGACCGTCACCGCCGCCGTTGCCCTTGCGCGGCGGCGGACCCGACGGGGGAGTACCCCCGGCGACCGCGCGGCGTCCGCCGGTGCCCGGACCGGATCCGGGGCGCGTCCCCGTGCCACCGGGAGCCGACCGGTTGGCCGCAGTCGAGCGCGGGCCGCGCTGCGCCATCGCCTCACCGAGGGTTCCGGCCGCGATCTTCTGGGTGGCCTGAGATTTCTGCTCACCGGGACGTGGTGCCGGGTTCGCGGCATTTCCGGGGCGCCGCGGCGGGCCGCCGGCCGGATTCGGCTGACCGCCGCGCACCGCGGGCTGCCCGCCCGTGCGTGGCGGGCCGCCGGCCGGGCCGCGCATCGGCGGCGTACGGTCACCACCCGGCGGCGGGCCGGGACGTCGCGGGGGGCCGCCGGCGGGATTCGGCGGACCGCCCGGCTGGCCGCCGCGGGGACCGGCCGGTCCCGGGGGCGGTGCCTGGCGACGCGGCGGTAGCGGCCGGGCGCCGGGCGGGTTGCCGCCTGCCGGACGCGGTGGCTGACCACCGGGTCCGGATTGCGGGCCGCGCGGGGGCCGACCGCCGTTCGGTCCATCGTCGTAAGGCGAAGTCACAGCCTGGATCTCCATAACTCGATACGGTCCGGATAGCTCGGTGCGGGCGTGCACGGCCGTCGCCGGCCGGTATGGGAGCCGCTCCACATATCAGTCGAGTGTGCCCGTCATTCGGCGGCAGTCCGACGAGCGCCGCCACCACGACGGCGCCGCGGTGCCGGGGTATGCCCCAGCACATACGACTGCACCAGATGATTCCAACTACAGGTCCGGCACACCTCGACCACGTGCACCGAGAACTCTTCCCGAGTTTCGGCCAGCCGCACCAGTTCCTCGGGGGTTCGGGCCGAACCCGCGATCGGTCCCAGTCCGTCGCCGTAGACCCACGATACGAGCGTGAGCTGCTCTTTCCGGCAGATCGGACATGTGACCTCGCTCCCCCGCCCGTGGAATTTCGCCGCACGCAGCAGGTACGGATTCGCATCACATACCTCGGCGACGTCCACACGGCCCGCATAGACATCGGCCAGCAGCGACCGGCGCCGGAGCGCATAGTCGACCACCTGCCGCTGAATTCGCACGGGTCCCAGAGTACTTGCGTCGGCGGGGGCACGGCATGCCACCGAGAGAAGCCACACGTTCCTTTCCGCTCACTATATCGGTCCGATATAGTTTGTAATCGCATCCATCGGTTAGGTCTGTTCAATACAGTCAGGAGGTGAAGCCCGTGCTCGAACTCGCGATTCTCGGGCTGCTCCTGGAGTCACCCATGCACGGCTACGAGCTGCGCAAACGGTTGACGGGCCTGTTGGGACCGTTCCGGGCCTTCTCCTACGGGTCGCTGTACCCGACGCTGCGGCGCATGCAGACCGACGGTCTGATCGCCGAGGAGAGTCCGGCCGGCGCGGTCACCCGCCGGGCCCGCCGGGTCTACCAACTGACCGAATCGGGTCGGGAGCGGTTCGGTGAACTGCTCGCCGACACCGGTCCGCAGAACTACACCGATGACGGCTTCGGCGTTCATCTCGCCTTCTTCAGCCGCACCCCCGCCGAGGCGCGGATGCGGATCCTCGAGGGCAGACGACGGCAGGTCGAGGAGCGCCGAGAAGGACTGCGGGAGGCGATCAAACGCGCCAGCGGAACACTGGATCGCTACACCCGCCAGCTCCATCAACTCGGTCTCGAATCAAGCGAGCGCGAAGTGCGCTGGCTCAACGAGTTGATTGCAGCGGAGCAATCAATGAAGGCGGCACCACAGAAAGAGGGAAATGTCGGCCATGAGTGATGTCAACCCGGCTGCCAATGAGATTCGCGTGGCCATCGTCGGCGTGGGCAACTGCGCCTCCTCGCTGGTCCAGGGCGTGCAGTACTACAAGGACGCAGACGAGAACTCGACTGTGCCCGGCCTCATGCACGTCAAGTTCGGCCAGTACCACGTGCGCGATGTGAAGTTCGTCGCCGCATTCGACGTCGACGCGAAGAAGGTCGGATTCGACCTGTCCGATGCGATCTTCGCCAGCGAGAACAACACCATCAAGATCTCCGACGTGCCGCCGACCGGCGTCACCGTCCAGCGGGGCCCGACCCTCGACGGCATCGGCAAGTACTACGCGCAGACCATCGAGCTCTCCGAGGCCGAGCCGGTCGACGTCGTGCAGGCGCTGAAGGATGCCGAGGTCGACGTGCTGGTTTCGTACCTGCCCGTCGGTTCGGAAGACGCCGACAAGTTCTACGCGCAGTGTGCCATCGACGCCAACGTCGCATTCGTGAACGCGCTGCCCGTCTTCATCGCCTCCGACCCGGCCTGGGCGCAGAAGTTCGTCGACGCCGGCGTCCCGATCGTCGGTGACGACATCAAGTCCCAGGTCGGCGCGACCATTACCCACCGCGTGATGGCCAAGCTGTTCGAGGACCGCGGCGTGCAGCTCGACCGCACCATGCAGCTCAACGTCGGCGGCAACATGGACTTCAAGAACATGCTCGAGCGCGAGCGCCTGGAGTCGAAGAAGATCTCCAAGACCCAGGCCGTCACCAGCAACTTGAAGAAGGAACTGGGCGCCAACGACGTGCACATCGGCC
>NZ_JADKYP010000033.1 GCF_015354405.1 Nocardia sp. BSTN01
CTGTTCGGCGACATCATCACCGACCTCGCCGCGGCGGTATCCGGCGGCATCGGCCTGGCCGCCTCGGGCAACATCGACGCCTCCGGCACCAATCCGAGCATGTTCGAACCGGTCCACGGCAGCGCCCCCGATATCGCCGGCCAGTCCAAGGCCGACCCGACCGCCGCCATCCTCTCGGTATCGCTGCTGCTGAACCACCTCGGCCGCTCCGAGGAAGCCGCCCGCATCGAAGCCGCGGTAGCCAAGGACCTCGCCGCCCGCACCGGCACCGCCTCCACGGTCGACATCGGCGACCGCATCGCCGCGTCCATCTGAGTTCGCTCCACCGATCCCTCTGTCGCGAAACGGAATTGCGTGACAGGGGGATCGCGGCGTGTGTGCGGCTTCGACGCGACATGTTCGAATGGGCGTCGCGAAGCGGCACACGGCAAGAGCGCGTAGTTGTCGTCGCCGCACAGCAGCCGGGACATGACCCGGTCCGGTGCGCTCGGGGGTCGCGCTGCTGGTTGCCGTCGATCGCCACCGGCTAGCATTGATCGCAACTGATGCAGGCCATCGATGTGTGTAAAGACCTGGAGGCGGTATGACGGCGGAGCACATCACCGGTGCCGTCGGATTCGGTCCGTACACCGTGCTCGACTTGCACGAACAACCGGAAGACGGCAAAGGGCTGGAACTCGAGGACGGGTGGTTGATCGAGGTGGCGGCGGGGGCTCGGCACAACTACATCAGCTGGAGGCTGGCTGGAATCCTGCGCAAAAGTCTCGGTCAGGCGGATGTCTTCGTGTGTGACGGCGGGGAGTGGGAGATCAGCACTCCCAGTGGTGTGCGCAAGCCCGATGTGTTCGTCATTCCGCGTGAGGTGGCGCGTGCGGCGATCATGGATGAAACGCCGAAGCTGATTCCTGGTACGGAGTTGCTGCTCGCCGCCGAAGTCGTGTCGCCTGGAAGCGGAAGCGAGCGCACGGATCGAGTGCGCAAGGTCCGCGAGTACGCGGCGCTCGGGATCCCGCAATATTGGATCGTCGAGCATCAGCCGCATATCCGAATGCATCGCTCCGTGCTCGGCGCTGACGGCTACCGATGGGAGCCGACGGTTGCCGAGGGCAGCCGGTTCAGCGCGGAGATCGAGGCGGACAAGATTTTTCGGGTCGATTTCGATCCTGCCGCGCTGATCGAGTTCTGATCGGGCGGCCCGCGTCAGAGGGCGGGCGCCGATCGAGAACGGTTCGCCCGTGCGGTTTGGACATCGCTGCGTAAGCGGCAGCCGGACGCGATCAGGTTGTAGGTACAACCGAAAAACGTTGGCGGCGTGGTGTTTCCCCACGGTCGCGCTCCGTACTGTGACGGAAAGGGGTGCGGCCGTGGGGAACCCGGGAGTCAGCGGTGGCGGGCGATCGGCACCATGGGGACGGCGGCCGCGGCGATGATCGCGGCCACCAGATAGGTCGCCGGGAAGCCGGCGGCGGTGATGAGGGCGCCGAAAATCGGTGCGACAGCGGCGGATGCCAGATTCTGGCCGGTGTTCTGGATGCCCAGGCCGCGGCCGCTCCAGTACGGACCGGCGATCTCGGCGACGGCGGTGAACGCCAGGCCGTTGTCGGCCACGGTGATCACCGACGCGGCGAACAGGATCGGGATCGCCGCCCACCACCAGTGCAACCAGGCCGCGCCGGCCAGGCCGGCCATCGAGACCACGGCCGCGATCGCCACGGTGTGCAACGGGCGCAGGCGGCTGCCGACGCGGTCGGACCAGACACCGGCGCCGATGCGCCCGGCGGCGCCCAGGATCTGGGTCGCGGTGACGATCGCCCCGGCCACCGGCAGCGACAACCCGGCGTCGCGATGCAGCCACAGCAGCGCGAACGTCCACAGAGTGGCCTGCGGAATCACCAGCAGCACCGACACCGCGTGGATGCGCCACAGCGTGGAATCGCCCCGATACGGGTTGTCGGGACGCTCGCCGTTGCTCGCCGGGCGGGGCGGGTCGACGATTCCGATCAGACAGCCGATCGCCGCGACGCCCGCCATCGCCGCCGGAACCAGAATCGCCGTGGAAAACCCGTGTGCCGCAGCGACAGCCGGTATCGACATGGCCGCGATCGCGACACCCAGCGGTTGTGCGGTCTGCCGGATACCCATCGCCAGCCCACGCTGATCGACCGGGAACCAGCCGACGATCACGCGGCCGCTCGCGCCGTTGGTGCTGGCAGCGCCCATACCGGCCAGAAAGAGCAACACACCCAGCGCGCCGTAGTCGGTCACCGTCGCAGCAGCCACACCCGCCACGCACATCACGACTGGACCGGCGACCAGGACCGAGCGCTCGCCTACGCGGTCGACGATGTACCCCCAGGCGATCAGCGTGCATACCAGGCCGACCGTCGGCATCGCGACCAGCAGACCCGCTGTGGCCAAGGGCATTCCGCGATCGGTCAGCGCCGGCAGCAGAAAAGGGGTGCCGTGCACGATGACCGCGCTCGAGCTCTGCGCGAAGACTCCGAGGGCGAGCATGGTCCACCGCCGGTTCGCGCGCACCTGTGTCACGGTGGTCATCACCCTCACCTCGAATCTCATATTTTGGGATCAGTGTCTTACTCTGTGAGCAGAGTCCTACCGTACACCCAGGATGTGCCCGGTAGGCAACTCGAAATTCGTCACATCCGTCCGTCGCAGACCGGGTGGTCGGCCGTGTTCGGGCAGGTGGATAGACTCTTCGCCATGCGTCTAGGTCGTGTTGCCAGCCCCGATGGGGTCGCGTTCGTGAGTATCGAAACCGACGGTTCCGACGAGATCGCTCGTGAAATCGCCGAGCATCCGTTCGGTACCCCGACATTCACCGGCCGTACCTGGCCGCTGGCCGATGTGCGACTGCTGGCTCCCATTCTGGCCAGCAAGGTGGTGTGCGTCGGAAAGAACTACGCCGCGCACGCCGCGGAGATGGGCGGTCCGGCGCCGGAGGATCCCGTGATCTTCCTCAAGCCCAACACCGCCATCGTCGGACCGAACCTGCCGATCCTGTTGCCGCCCAATTCCTCTCAGGTCGAATACGAGGGCGAGCTGGCGGTGGTGATCGGCCGCCCGTGCAAGGACGTGCCGGCCGCCCGGGCCGCCGACGTCATCCTCGGCTACACCGTCGCCAACGACGTCACCGCGCGTGACCAGCAGCGTCACGACGGACAGTGGACGCGCGCCAAGGGCTACGACACCTTCTGCCCGCTGGGACCCTGGATCGAAACCGAACTCGATCCGGGCGATCTCGAGATCACCACCGAACTCGACGGTGAGGTGCGCCAGCGCAGCCGGACTTCACTTCTGCTGCACGATATTCCGAAGGTGATCGAGTGGGTCACCAAGGTGATGACATTGCTGCCCGGTGATGTCATTCTCACCGGAACGCCGGAAGGTGTAGGACCGATGACGGATGGGCAAACCGTATCCGTGACGGTTCAGGGTATCGGCACCCTCACCAATCCTGTTGCCGCCAAACGTTGATCGAGAGAAGGAATATGACTGACGTACGGGTCCGATTCTGCCCGTCACCCACCGGCACACCGCATGTCGGCCTGATCCGCACCGCGCTGTTCAACTGGGCGTTCGCTCGCCACCACGGCGGCACCTTCGTGTTCCGTATCGAAGATACCGATGCCGCACGCGATTCCGAGGAGTCGTACCACGCGATTCTGGACGCGTTGCGGTGGCTCGGACTGACCTGGGACGAGGGGCCGGAGGTCGGCGGGCCCTACGGCCCCTACCGTCAGTCGCAGCGGCGTGAGCTTCATCTCGATGTCGTCCAGAGGTTGCTGGCGGCCGGTGAGGCCTATGAATCCTTCTCCACCCCAGACGAAGTCGAGGCCCGCCACCGCGCCGCCGGACGCGATCCGAAGCTCGGCTACGACAACTTCGACCGCGATCTGACCCCCGAACAGATCGCCGCCTACAAGGCCGAGGGCCGCCCGGCGGTGGTGCGGCTGCGGATGCCCGCCACCGATCTGGTGTGGAACGATCTGGTTCGCGGGGAGATCACTGCCAAGGCCGGGACGGTGCCCGATTTCGCGCTCACCCGCGGCACCGGAGATCCGCTCTATACGCTGGTTAATCCCGTCGACGACGCACTGATGAAAATTACACACGTGTTGCGCGGGGAAGATCTGCTTTCCTCCACCCCGCGCCAGCTTGCGTTGTATGCCGCATTGCAGCGGATCGGGGTGGCGGAGTTCACCCCCGAGTTCGGTCATCTGCCCTTCGTGATGGGCCAGGGCAACAAGAAGTTGTCCAAACGTGATCCGGAGTCGAATCTCTTCGCACATCGGGATCGCGGATTCATTCCTGAAGGTTTGCTGAATTACCTGGCTTTGCTCGGATGGAGCCTCACCGAGGACCGCGATGTCTTCTCGATGGCGGAGATGGTCGATGCGTTCGAGATATCGAAAGTAAATTCGAATCCGGCGCGCTTCGACCAGAAGAAGGCGGATGCGATCAACGCCGAACACATTCGTTTGCTGGATACCGGGGATTTCGCCCGCAGGTTGCGGGAGTTCCTCACCGCGCAGGGCCACATCGGCGCCGAAGTGGACGACGGAGTTTTCGCCGCCGCGGCCGAGTTGGTACAGACCCGGATCGTGGTTCTCGGTGATGCGTGGGACCTATTGAAGTTTCTGTTCGTGCCCGCCGAGGAGTTTGCTGTCGACGAGGCCGCGGCGCAAAAGAATCTGGGCCCCGAGGCGGTGCCGGTGGTGCAGGCCGCCGTGGCGGCGCTGGACGGTGTTTCCGAATGGACGCCACCCGCGCTCGAAGAGGCGCTGAAAAAGGCTCTGGTGGACGATCTGGGGCTCAAACCGCGTAAGGCCTTCGGTCCGGTACGGGTGGCGGTCACCGGATCGCACATCAGCCCGCCGCTGTACGAATCGCTGGAACTGCTCGGCCGTGAGCTGACCATGCAGCGGCTGCGGGCGGCGCTCGCGTAGTAGCCGCGCCGGCCCCGGGTGCTCGCCGAATCGGTGATCGAATCGGTCGTTCCGTCGGGCGGTCGCGGCGTCGTGACCGCCCGCCGGGGCCCCAGGGGCCGTATCGGCCCGGAAAATGGGCTCTGACCAGACGATTTGGATAAGTGCGGGAGGGGTTTGGTACTCTTCTTCTCGGCCCGGAACGAGGGCCTCGAACCGGCAGGGGAGAGGCTGAAAGCCCAGGTCATTGGGGTATGGTGTAATTGGCAACACAGCTGATTCTGGTTCAGCCATTCTAGGTTCGAGTCCTGGTACCCCAGCGGAGAATGTTGATTCGCTTCGTTCGGTCGAGACGGAACAGCATCCCCGGCGATTTGGTCGCCGGGTCTCGGCCGGTTAAGCTTGCCGAGCCTCCTCGATCGAAAGATCCACGGAGATCTCCCTTCGGGGAAGTCCTCTGGCCCCGTCGTCTAGCGGCCTAGGACGCCGCCCTCTCAAGGCGGTAGCGCGGGTTCAAATCCCGTCGGGGCTACATTCGAAAGCCCTCCAGCGTGAGCTGGAGGGCTTTTCCCGTCTCCGGGTTCTCGTTCCCGGCGTGCGGTCAGTCCCGCACCGGCCAGGTGGATCCACCCGCCGGCATCGCGGGCATACCGAGCTTGCGGTGATCCCAGCTGCGCACCCGTTCCGGCACCACGCGGATCGCGACGCGCTTGTTCAGCATCGCCTCGACCATCGGGCGCAGTTCCTCGGTGTAGGGCCCGGTGTAGCGTTCCCAGACGCTGACGCCGACCTTGAACAGCGCCTCCGGGTCCTCGACGATCTCCGCGCGGCCCTCGATCGAGACCCCGCGCAACCGGTCGTAGGTATCGCCCGACTCGACCAGGACCGTGACGCGCGGATCGCGGCGCACGTTCACCGCCTTCTGCGACTTGCCTTTCGTCTCGAACCAGATCTCACCGTCGACCAGGCCGTACCACATCGCCGTGAGATGCGGCGTTCCGTTCTTGCCCAGGCTCGCCAGCGTCATGATGCGGCTGCGTTCCAGGAATTCGGTGATCTCCGTCTCGGACATCACGATCTGCGCGCGTTGGTTCACTCCCATGCGGTCACGATACTTTACGGCGTATGGCCGGCATCACACGCGTGATAGGGGTCAGAGGCGCTTGTGCAGGGCATCGGCGGCGGCCACGAGGTCGGCGGCCCAGCGCGCACCCGGGCGCCGGCCCATGCGATCGATCGGGCCGGATACCGAGACCGCGGCGATCACCTGGGACGACCCGTCGCGGACCGGCGCGGAGACGCTGGCCACACCCGCGGACCGTTCGGCGGCGCTCTGCGCCCAGCCGCGGCGGCGGACCTCGGCGAGGGCGCGCTCGCCGAAGACCGCGTCGGCCAGGACGCCGCGCTGCAGTTCCGGGTCGGCCCACGCCAGCAGGACCTTCGCGGCCGATCCGGCGGTCAGCGGCAGGCGAGCGCCGACCGGGACGGTGTCGCGCAGGCCGGAGGTGGGTTCGAGAGCGGCCACACAGATGCGGGAGTGCCCGTCGAGCCGGTAGAGCTGCACACTCTCGCCGGTGATCTCGCGCAGCCGGGGCAGGATGACGGCGGCGGCGTCGAGCAGCGGGTCCTCGGCGGTGGTGGCCAGCTCCGACAGCGCCGGGCCGGGCCGCCACGAACCAGCGGCGTCGCGGGCCAGCATGCGGTGGGTCTCGAGCCCCACGGCCAGCCGATGCGCGGTGGCCCGGGGCAGTCCGGTACGGGTGCACAGCTCGTTGAGCCCACACGGTTGTTCGGCCACGGCGTAAAGCACGGCCATGGCTTTGTCGAGCACCCCGATGCCGCTATGCTGTCTCATAGAACGATATTAGCGTCTCGCATAGTGAGATTGGCAAGTCCGATCGAACCCCGCGAGTACGCACCTCCAGTGGACTTCTGACAGGGGTTCCACCTGCGAGTTCGCGGCCCGCCTCGATTTCGGACCGACGGAGCGACTGAGCGGAGGAGGGAAAAATCGAGGCCCAAGGGGCCGCGAACCCGCGACGGCGAAGCCGTCGCAGATAACACAGGAGGTGGTTGTCATGGCCGAACGGCCACGCACGCTGGCGGAGAAGGTCTGGGACCAGCATGTCGTCGCACGGGGTGCGGGGGAGGGTGCGCAGCGCGAACCCGATCTCATCTACATCGATCTGCACCTGGTGCACGAGGTGACGAGCCCGCAGGCTTTCGACGGGTTGCGGGCGGCGGGTCGTCCGGTGCGCCGGCCGGATCTGACCATCGCGACCGAGGACCACAATGTGCCGACGGTCGATATCGATAAGCCGATCGCGGATCCGATCTCGCGCACCCAGGTGGAAACCCTGCGGCGCAATTGCGAGGAATTCGGCGTCCGGCTGTATCCGATGGGTGATATCGAACAAGGCATCGTGCACGTGGTCGGTCCGCAGCTGGGTTTGACGCAGCCGGGCATGACCGTGGTGTGTGGTGATTCGCACACCTCGACCCACGGCGCATTCGGCGCGCTGGCGATGGGTATCGGTACCAGCGAGGTCGAACACGTGATGGCGACGCAGACGTTGTCGCTGCGGCCGTTCAAGACCATGGCGATCAATATCGACGGCGAGTTGCCGCCCGGCGTCACGAGCAAGGACGTGATTCTGGCGGTCATCGCGAAGATCGGCACCGGCGGCGGGCAGGGTTATGTGCTCGAATACCGCGGCGAGGCCGTGCGCGCCATGTCCATGGAGGCGCGGATGACGATGTGCAACATGTCGATCGAGGCCGGCGCCCGGGCGGGCATGGTGGCCCCCGACGAGGTCACCTACGAATTCCTGAAGGGCCGCGAACATGCTCCGACCGGCGCGGACTGGGATGCGGCGGTGGCGGCCTGGGAGGCGCTCAAGACCGATCCGGACGCCACCTTCGACGCCGAGGTGCATCTGGACGCATCGTCGCTGACGCCGTTCGTCACCTGGGGCACCAACCCCGGTCAGGGCGCCCCACTGGGCGATGCGGTGCCGAATCCGGAGGATTTCGCCGACGAAAACGAGCGAGCGGCCGCTGAGAAGGCGCTGACTTATATGGATTTGGAGCCGGGTACTCCGCTTCGTGAGGTGTCCGTGGATACGGTTTTCGTGGGGTCGTGCACCAACGGCCGGATCGAGGATTTGCGGGCGGTGGCGGACGTTCTGAAGGGCCGCAAGGTGGCCGAGAGCGTGCGGATGTTGATCGTTCCGGGCTCGATGCGGGTGCGCGCCCAGGCCGAATCCGAGGGTTTGGGCGAGATTTTCACCGCCGCCGGCGCGGAATGGCGCCAGGCCGGCTGCTCGATGTGCCTGGGAATGAATCCGGATCAGCTTTCTCCCGGTCAGCGGTGTGCTTCGACATCGAACCGCAACTTCGAGGGGCGTCAGGGTAAAGGCGGCCGCACGCATCTGGTTTCGCCGCAGGTCGCGGCCGCGACGGCGGTGCGGGGCCGGTTGTCGGCGCCTGCGGATCTGAACTGACCGGCCGGAATTCACCTCAGGACTACAGGAGCAACTATGGAACCGTTCAAGGTGCACAAGGGGATCGGCGTGCCGTTGCGCCGGTCGAATGTCGATACCGACCAGATCATCCCGGCGGTCTATCTGAAACGGGTGACCCGAACGGGATTCGAGGACGGTCTGTTCGCCGCCTGGCGTTCGGATCCGGCCTTCATTCTCAACACCAGCCCGTTCGACCGGGGAAGTGTGTTGGTCGCGGGCCCGGATTTCGGTACGGGATCGTCGCGAGAGCATGCGGTTTGGGCATTGATGGACTATGGCTTCCGGGTGGTGATCTCTTCCCGCTTCGCCGACATCTTCCGCGGCAACGCCGGTAAGGGCGGCTTGGTGGCCGCGCAGATGTCACAACATGATGTCGAATTGCTCTGGAAGTTGATCGAAGAACATCCCGGCCTGGAATTGATCGTCGATCTCGAGGCACGCACTGTGGCCGCTGGAACCACCGTGTTGCCCTTCGATATTGACGACTACACCCGGTGGCGGCTGCTGGAAGGTCTGGACGACATCGGACTCACACTTCGGCAGGAAGAGGCCATCGAGCAGTTCGAAAAGGTAAGGCCGTCTTGGAAACCGACCACCATTCCAGCGGCTATTTCCGGGGACTGAACAGTCTCGAGTGTTAGCTGAGAGCAACCAATCGAGGTTGCTGCGCGTGTGCCACGCCACATGAAATTTGGCGTGGCACATAGACGCTTGCCCATTCAGGGTTTACCGTGGTACCTAGTCGGTCCGACGACGGGCCATTAGTCTGCGGAGGATTCAATGAACAAGGCGGAACTGATCGATGTTCTGACCGAGAAGTTGGGTACTGACAGGCGCACGGCCACTGCGGCAGTCGAGCACATTGTCGACACGATCGTGCGTGCGGTGAACAAGGGTCAGAGCGTCACAATCACCGGATTCGGTGTATTCGAACAGCGCAAGCGGGCGGCACGGGTGGCGCGTAATCCCCGCACCGGCGAGACGGTGAAGGTGAAGCCCACTTCGGTGCCCGCGTTCCGCCCGGGTGCGCAGTTCAAGGCGATCATCTCGGGTAAGCAGAAGATCGCGGCGGCCGGTCCGGCCGTGAAACGCGGTGTGGCAGCGCCGGTGTCGGGTGCGGCGAAGAAGACCGCCGCCAAGAAGACCACGGCCAAGAAGACCGCCGCGAAGAAGACCACGGCCAAGAAGGCGGCCCCGGCCAAGAAGACGACCGCCAAGAAGGCAGCCACGAAGGCGCCTGCGAAGAAGGTGACCACGGCGAAGAAGACGACCGCGGCCAAGAAGGCTCCGGCCAAGAAGACCACGGCCACCAAGGCGACCGCCAAGAAGACCGCGGCCAAGAAGACTACTGCGGCAAAGACCGCGGCCAAGAAGGCTCCGGCCAAGAAGACCGCTGCCAAACGCACGGCAACCAAGCGCACCACCCGGCGATAGCGAGTGACGCGACGACAGTGACCCCGGTCCGTTCGGTCCGGGGTCATCGCGTTTTCGGTGCCGATGCGTTTTCGGGCTCGACCGTGTTTTCTCGGATTCAGTGGGTACGCAGAGACCGATCGAGGTGATCGGCGGCGACCAGCCGTCCGTCGGCGACCGACAGCACCCACACGCTGCCCTTGCGGTTCCGGGCCGGCGGCAGGGTGAGACCGTCGTCGTCGGCCCAGCGTTGCAGCAGATCCGGAATGACCTTGCCCTGACTGCACACGAGCGGAACGACGTCGGGGGAGACCAGTTCCCGCAGCCGATCCACACCGGCCCGCGGTGCTGCGGCATAACCGTTTTCCGACAGCAGCGGCTCGCGGGCGATGTCGAGGCCGAGCGCGTCGGCGACCGGCGCGACGGTCTGCACACACCGCAGCGGAGGCGCCGAGTAGACCGCGCCCGGACCGAAGGCGAGCAGATTCGGAGTCAGCACCTGAACTTGTGCGACACCGGCCTTTTCCAGCGGCCGTTCGTCGTCGGGGCCGGTGAATCGGTCGCGGCGGCCCGCTTTGGCATGCCGCACCAGCACCAGGGTCGCGGTATCGGGCGGCAGGCGCAGGAAATTGCGGATGATCCGGCGATCCATCGGGTAGGACAGCTGATCCATCACCCGGTCCACCCGATGCCAGCGCAGCTGGTCGACTTCGGAATTGGTGACGAACTCGCCGTCGACGGGAGTAGCCGCCCAATAGTCCACTCGTTTGAGTTTGCGATGTCCGGGTACCGGATATGTGACCCGACCGAGATAGCGCCCCAAACGGCAGTTCAGACCGGTTTCTTCGGCCACTTCGCGCACGGCCGCGACCATTGCGGTTTCGCCCGGGTCGAGCTTTCCTTTGGGCAGCGACCAATCGTCGTATTTCGGCCGGTGTACGAGGGCCACCTCGACCGGGCCGCCGTCGCGGGGCCGCCGCCACACCACCGCGCCGGCGGCGATGATGTTGGCGGTCACCCGCGGATCCGAGATGGTGTCGCCTGAACCGCTCTCACCCGCACCCGCCTTGCCGTCGCTCCTCGACCCGCCGGTGTCGCCGAGGCGATCGAGGGCGGTGTCGCCGTCGTCCGCGGACCGATCGAAATCTCGTGTCGCCGAGGATTTCACTGCTGGTCCGGCCTCCGCAGTCGCATGAGGAACTCCTGATGGTCGCGCACCTGCACGCCGCGGCCCTCCGCGTCCGGGCTCGGCTGGGCCGCCCAGCTGCCGTCCGGCTGCAGCACCCAGCACCGGGTCGCGGGATCGAGTGCGGAATCGAACACCACCGCCAGCCGCTCGCGCAGTTTCGGATCCTTCACCTGTGCCATGACCTCCACGCGCCGGTCGAGATTGCGGTGCATCATGTCGGCGCTGCCGATCCAGTACTCGTCCTGAGCCTGGAAATGCAGGATGCGCGAATGTTCCAGGAACCGGCCGAGAATCGAGCGCACTTCGATGTTGTCGCTCATCCCGGGCACACCCGGGCGCAGCCCGCAGATGCCGCGCACCACGATCTGCACCGGAACCCCGGCCTGGGACGCGCGGTAGAGCGCGTCGATGATCTGTTCGTCGACGATCGCGTTGGCCTTGAGGCGAATACGCGCCGGCACGCCCTGGGCGGCCAGTTCGGTCTCGCGCCGGATCCGCTCCACGATGCCCGAGCGCACACTGCTCGGCGCGACCAGGAGGTTGCGGTAGTTGGCCTTTCGCGAATAGCCGGTCAGCGAGTTGAACAGGTCGGTGAGGTCGGCGCCGATTTCCGGTGCGGCGGTGAGCAGTCCGACATCCTCGTAGAGCCGCGCGGTTTTCGGGTTGTAGTTGCCGGTCCCGATGTGGCAGTAGCGGCGGATGGTGGCCCCTTCACGGCGCACCACCAGGCAGGTCTTGCAATGCGTCTTGAGGCCGATGAGGCCGTAGACCACGTGCACGCCCGCCTGTTCCAGGGCGCGTGCCCATTTGATGTTGGCCTGTTCGTCGAAGCGGGCCTTGATCTCGACCAGCGCGACGACCTGTTTACCGGCCTCGGCGGCATCGATGAGCGCGTTGACGATGGGGGAGTCGCCGGAGGTGCGGTAGAGGGTCTGTTTGATGGCCAGCACCTGCGGATCGGCCGCGGCCTGCTCGATGAAACGCTGCACGCTGGTGGAGAACGAATCGTAGGGGTGGTGCACCAGCACGTCGCCCTCGCGCAGGGCGGCGAAAACATTTCGCGGCGTTTCCCTTTCACCGAACGCGGGCGGGGTAGCCGGAACATAGGGCGCGTCCTTGAGCAGCGGCCGGTCGACGCCGTAGACCTGCCACAGGCACGACAGGTCGAGCAGGCCGGGCACCTGGATCACATCGCCCGGGTCGACGTCGAGTTCGCGCAGCAGCAGCTCGAGCATGTGCTCGGTCATATCGTCGGAAACTTCCAGCCGCACCGGCGATCCGAAGCGGCGGCGGGCCAGTTCGCGTTCGAGGGCCTGCAGCAGATCCTCGTCGCGGTCCTCGTCGACCTCGAAGTCGGCGTTGCGGGTGATGCGGAACGAATGGTGTTCCACCACTTCCATTCCCGGGAAGAGCTGATCGAGGTGGGCGGCGATCAGATCTTCCATCGGCAGGAAGGCGGCCAGCTGGGTCACGGCGGCGGCATCGGAATCGCGGCGTGCGCCGGGGTTTTCGGTGCGGGTGCGGCGCACCCGGACGAAACGGTCGACGTTGTCGGGCACCTTCACGCGGGCGAAATGCTCACCGCCGGTCTCGGAATCCTTCACCGTGACAGCCAGATTCAGGCTCAGGCCGCTGATGTAGGGGAACGGGTGGGCGGGATCGACCGCGAGCGGGGTCAGCACCGGGAACACCTGGTCGAGGAAGTATCCCGACAGCCGGCGGCGTTCGTCGTCGTCCAGATCTGCCCAGCCGATGATGTCGATACCGTCCTCGGCCAGGGCGGGCCGCACCTGGTCGAGGAAGACCCGCGCATGCCGTCCGGCCAGTTCCTGGGTGCGTTCGGCGATGAGGGTGAGCTGTTCGGTGGGGGACAGGCCGTCGGCGGAGCGGACCGAGAGGCCGGCCTCGGCGCGGCGTTTGAGGCCGGCCACCCGCACCATGTAGAACTCGTCGAGGTTCGAGGAGAAGATGGCCAGGAATTTGGCGCGTTCCAGCAGCGGTTCCGAAGGGTCCTCGGCCAGGGCCAGCACGCGCGCGTTGAAATCCAGCCAGCTCAGTTCTCGATTGAGGTAGCGATCGGCGGGCAACTGTGCCGCGGCCGCCGTGGTGGGCGGTGGCGTGGCCGCCGGCGGGGCCGCCGGTAGCCGGGGCTGTTGCGGGACGGTCTCCGTTTCGCTCACGCTCACGATCATTCCTTACGGCTCGGGTGGTGTCGCACTCGACGCCACCGTTGTGCGGCCTCTCGTAGAGGCCTGGCGATCATCTAGCACACATGTGACGGTGCGGCACACCTCCGGATGAGGTTCTCGTGAACACCTACCGGCCAGCCGATGTCGCGCAACAGCGCGGCGGTGGCCGTGCCGACCCCGAGCGACAGCGCACGGTCGAGATCCTCGGCGGTGTCGACGTCCAGTCGCAGACCGGGCCAGTGCCCGCCCAGTTCCACCGCACCGGATTCCCGGTGGCGGCGCGCGGAATCCGCCCCGAAGCGAGGCAGCAGCGCGGCGGCGCCGGCCGTTGCCGACGGGGCGAGCGAATCCGCCGCGTGGGTGTGGCCGGCCGCGCGGACCAGCAGGGCCGCGGTGCCCCGGCCGGTGTGGTCGACGATCAGGGAGCGGCCGGTGACGGGGGCGACGGCGAGCATCGCCCGCAGTTCGTCGGCGTGCACGGCCGGCAGATCGGCTTGCAGCGCAAGCAGATCGACGGCGCCGTGGCGCTCGCGGACGGCGGCGGCGGCCGAAGCCAGCGCGGTGTTCAGGCCGTCGCTGTCCGAGGGGGGCCGGGCGGTATCGGCGGGATCGGGGGTGGACGGGTCCGGATGCACCGCGGCACCGAGTTCGCGCACGACGGTCGCGACGCGCTGATCGGGTGTCACCACCGTGACCGAGCCCAGCCCGGCGGCCAGGGTCGCGGCGACCGTATCCGACAGCATGGCCAGCACCAGCCGCGAGCGTTCGCCGGCCGGCAATCGGTCGGCGAGTCGGCTCTTGGCTCGGTCGAGGTGCTTGACCGCGATCACGGCGTGGACGGCATCCGGACGCATGCGTTCATGGTCGCACGTTCCGGGTGCCCACCGCCGCGAAGCGTTGTCGGGCCCACAGCCTGGGAGCGGTGACCGATCGAACACGCGAACCCCCGAGTACCGGATACTCGCGTCGCGGCGAGTGGCATATTGAAACGATGACGAGGGCGGCAGTGATGGGTGCGGGTTCCTGGGGTACCGCATTCGCGAAAGTGCTCAACGACGCGGGTACCGAGGTCACGATGTGGGCGCGGCGGCCCGAGATCGCGAAGGCCGTGGCGACCGAACATCGCAATCCCGCCTATCTACCCGATGTGTGGCTCGACGGGATCGCGGCGACCGACGATTACCGGGCGGCCCTCGACGAGGCCGACATCGTCGTGCTGGCGGTTCCCTCGCAGTCCTTGCGTCCCAATCTGGCGCACTGGCGCGCGGCCATCCGCTCCGATGCGACGCTGCTGAGTCTGGCCAAGGGCATCGAGACCGGAACACTGATGCGGATGAGCGAGGTCATCGCGGAGGTGACCGGGGCGGATTCCGGGCGCATCGCGGTGCTGTCGGGTCCGAACCTGGCTCGCGAGATCGCCGCCGAACAGCCGGCCGCCTCGGTGGTGGCCTGCTCCGACGCCGCGCGTGCGGAGGCCGTGCAGCATTCCTGCGCCACCGGCTATTTCCGCCCCTACACCAATACCGATGTGATCGGCTGCGAGGTCGGCGGCGCGTGCAAGAACGTGATCGCGCTGGCGTGCGGGATCGCCGCGGGCATGGGCCTGGGTGACAATTCCGTCGCCAGCCTGATCACCCGCGGGCTCGCCGAGATCATCCGGCTCGGGGTGGCGCTCGGTGCGAATCCGGTCACGCTGGCCGGTCTGGCCGGAGTGGGCGATCTGGTGGCAACCTGCACCTCGCCACTGTCGCGCAACCGGTCGTTCGGTCATGTGCTGGGCGCCGGCGGTTCGATGCGGGCCGCTCAGGACGCGACACACGGGCAGGTCGCGGAGGGTGTGAAGTCGTGTACTTCGATCCGGGCGCTGGCCGAGACCCACAATGTGGAGATGCCGCTGACCACCGCGGTGCATCGGGTCTGTCACGAGGGGCTCTCGGTTTCCGATGCCGTCGGGCAATTACTCGGCCGGCGGATCAAACCGGAATGAATGATTTCGGTCCGGCCGGGGTACGGTTCGGACTATGACAAACCGGATCAGGGTTGCGGTGGTGTTCGGTGGCCGCAGCAACGAACACGCGGTGTCGTGCGTTTCGGCCGGCATGGTGCTGACGAACCTGGATCCCGAACGCTACGAGGCGGTGCCGATCGGTATCACCCGCGAGGGCGCCTGGGTCCTCAGCGGCGCCGACGCGCGCGCACTGGCCATCCGCGAGCGCGCGCTGCCCACGGTCGACTCGGCCGGCACCGTACTGACCCTGGCCGCCGATCCGAGCCGCTCGGGTGCCCTGGTCGCGCTCGACGGCGCCGAAGCGGTACTGGGCGTGGTCGACGTGATGTTCCCGGTACTGCACGGGCCGTGGGGTGAGGACGGCACCCTGCAGGGGCTGCTGGAGTTGGCGGGTGTGCCGTACGTCGGCCCCGGCGTGCTGGCCAGCGCCACCGGAATGGACAAGGAATTCACCAAGAAACTGCTTGCCGCGGAAGGACTTCCGGTCGGCACGCAGGTGGTGCTGCGCCCCGGCACCGATTCGGTGAGCGAGGCCGACCGCGACCGGCTCGGCCTGCCCGTGTTCGTCAAACCCGCGCGCGGCGGCTCCTCGATCGGCATCACCAAGGTCGAGGACTGGATCGATCTCGATTCGGCGATCGCCGCGGCACGCCTGCACGACCCGAAGGTGATCGTGGAAGCCGCCATCGTCGGACGCGAAGTCGAGTGCGGCGTACTGGAATTCCCGGACGGCCGGGTGGAGGCCAGCGTGATCGCCGAGATCCGCATGCCCGGCGACGACGTCTCGGAGAGCGAAACCGCCTCCGGCGCACCGCAATTCTACGATTTCGACACCAAGTACCTCGACGACGTGTGCGAGTTCGACATCCCGGCCAAGCTGAACGACGATATCTCACAACAGATCCGGGAACTGTCGGTGCGGGCGTTCCGGGCGCTGGACTGCCAGGGGCTGGCGCGGGTCGACTTCTTCGTCACCGAATCCGGACCGGTGATCAACGAGATCAACACTTTGCCCGGATTCACCTCCATCTCCATGTATCCGCGCATGTGGGATGCCACCGGCATCGACAATCGCACCCTGATCACCACCCTCATCGAGACGGCACTGACCCGGGGCACCGGACTGCGCTGAGCGGCGGTGCGATGCGCGTAATCTGGGTGGGGTGATTCTCGCGATGACTCTGCCCGGGTTGGCGCTGCTGATCATAGCGGTCGCGTTCGCCGAGGTGGGCTACCGGAAGATGACCGGCCGCGCCGCGCTGCCGTGGATGCGCGAGTCCGCCGGGCCGAGCGCGGCGGGGATCGGATTCGAGCAGTTCGACGCGTTGTTCGACGCGGGTAAGCGGCACGAATTCGAGGAGCGGCAGACGGTTCTCATGCACCGCGAGAACCCGGGGGACGGGACTGCCGGTGCCGCGGAGATAGATCTGAGCACCGGGCGGGCCCGCCTGCCGCGCGCCTGATCCGAGCCACCGTTGGCCCGTGTCCCGGCCGACCTGTGCGGCAACAGCTTTCAGTTCGGCACAGGGTTCGGATCGAGCGGCTTCGCCGGCACGGTCTCGGCGATTGTGTTCGAAATCTCCTGCAGCGGAGAGGGACCCGCCTTGGCGGGCATGGTCACGGCGATATAGGTGCCGCGGTCCACGGCGTACCAGGTGCCCGAGGTCACGCCGCTGGTCTGATCGCGCACTTCGAACCAGTTCACGCCGTTGACCACCTGCAGGGCCGACGCCTTGTTGAATTCCAGCGGCCGATCCAGGCCGCAGCGCAGCACGATCGGATCACCGCCGCCCGACGACTGCCAGGCCGCGGTGGCAGGTGGAGCCGGCTGGGCGAGCTCGGATGTGGTGTAGTCGTCGCCGAGTGACTCCGGCAACGCGGCCAGCAGGGTGGTGCAATCCTGGCTCGACGCGGCGGGCGCCGGTACCGAGCCCAGCGCCAGCGGCTCGCGCCCGGCGGACTGTCGCGACAGGGCCGCGATGACGAGGACGACGACGATCAGCGCGACCGGAAGCGCGACAGCGGTCGCGATCAGCGCCGGATGCAGCTGCGGGCCGGAGTCGTCGGAGGCCGGCTCGGCGGCAGATGCGGCGGCCGCCGAGGCGTCGCGGTCGGAATCGCCGCGCTCGGTGGGCTCGGACTCGGCCGGCTGCGACTCGGAGGTCTCGGGCCGGGCGGTAGCGGGTTCCGGGCCGGCCGCGGCCGGAAGGCCGGGCTCGGACTCCGGTCGGTCGGGCTGCGGGGTGTCCGCTGTCGGCCGGTCCGTCTCGCTACTCATCCGGGATTCGTCTCCACTCGTGCCGGGCGGGCGTCGCGCCCGGCTGATTGTCTGGAAAATGCGTGTTCGAGGGTATCGAACGGTCGTCGGCACGCTGCCGCGGCATCCGGGCGCCGCCGAAGCGAAGGCCACAGCGGGCCGGTGCGGCTGCCCACGCACAGGGTAGCGTCGGAGTGTGATGTCCCCGGTGACCTGACCGGGTGTGGAGAAGGAGAGCGACATCACCGAGAGCGGCCCGCGCACCGTGCGCGACCTGGGCGAATTCGCATTGATCGAACGGATGAACGCCGGGCGGTCGTTCGGTGGCGGCGTCGAGCTGGGGCCCGGGGACGATGCGGCGGTGATCGCGGCGCCGGCCGGGCGCTACGTGGTCAGCACCGACATGCTCGTGCAGGATCGGCATTTCCGGCTGGACTGGTCGCGGCCGCAGGACATCGGGGCCAAGGCGATCGCGCAGAATGCCGCCGATGTGGTCGCGATGGGTGCCACGCCCAGCGCGTTCGTGGTGTCGCTGGGGTGCCCCGCCCAGACGCCGGTGACGTTCGTCGACGGATTGGCCGACGGCATGTGGGCGGAGGCGCGGCGGGCCGGGGCCCCGATCGCCGGGGGCGATGTGGTGCGCAGCCCGCAGCTGGTGATCTCGGTGACCGCATTCGGTGATCCCCGCGGCCGGGTCGTGCTGCGCTCGGGGGCGTGCGACGGCGATATCGTCGCGGTCGCCGGCCGGCTCGGCTGGTCGGCGGCCGGGCTGGCGGTCCTGTCGGCCGGTGCGGACGGCGGTTCCGATGCCGAGCTGTTCGCCGATGTGGTTGCCGCCCATCGTGTTCCGCGACCGCCCTACTCCGCCGTGCTGGAGTTGCCGGACGCCACGGAGATCACCGCGATGACCGACGTCTCCGATGGACTGCTCGCCGATCTGGCGCATATCGCCGAATCCTCCGGTGTGGCGGTCGATGTCGACTCGGCGGCGGTGGCGGATCCGGCGCTGTCGCCGGTCGCCGCCGCGCTGCATGCCGATCCACTCGGCTGGGTGCTCACCGGTGGTGAGGACCATGCCTTCGCCGCCACCTTCGGGGCCGGCACCACTGTCCCGACGGGCTGGCGGATGATCGGCCGGGTGTGCACCGGCTCGGGCGTTTTCGTCGACGGAGCGCGGTGGTCGGGGCCGCTGGGCTGGGAGTCGTTCGGAGGGGGCGAATAGCGGTGCGGCCGGACGATGCGACGGCGGGTGGGCGGCGTGACGACGCCGAGCCGCGGCGACTATCTTGTCCCGACATGGGCGCGAAACCACTGCCGCAGATCATCGATACGGGCTGGGCCGAGGCATTGGAACCGGTGACCGACCGGATCTCGGAGATGGGAGAATTCCTGCGGGCGGAGAACGCCGCCGGCCGTGGCTACTTTCCCAAGGGCGAGAACGTCTTACGCGCCTTCACCCGTCCCTTCGACAAGGTGCGCGTGCTGATCGTCGGGCAGGATCCGTATCCGACTCCCGGCCATGCCATGGGGTTGAGTTTCTCGGTGGCGCCGGATGTTTCGCCGGTGCCGCGCAGCCTGGCGAACATCTTCTCCGAATACTCGCGCGATCTCGGCCATCCGACCCCGTCATGCGGCGACCTGTCGCCGTGGTCGGATCAGGGTGTGCTGCTGCTGAACCGAGTGCTGACGGTCTCGCCCGGCCAGCCCGCGTCACATCGCGGCAAGGGCTGGGAAGCGGTGACCGAGCAGGCGATTCGCGCGCTCGTGGCGCGTGAGCAGCCGCTGGTCGCGATCCTGTGGGGCCGCGACGCCTCGACGTTGAAGCCGATGCTCGGCGATGTCCCGACCATCGAATCCGCCCATCCCTCACCGCTGTCCGCCTCACGCGGTTTCTTCGGATCGAGGCCTTTCTCCCGCACCAACGAATTGCTCGGTACATTGGGGGCCGCCCCGGTCGATTGGCGCTTGCCCTGACCGCGGCGTAACAGTTCGAGCGAAACAGGAGCAGATGCATGCAGATCACATCCGTGCGCGGTGCCGTAGTCGCCGTTGCCGCCGGTGCGGCGGTCCTCGGCGCACCCGCGATAGCGCAGGCCGCCGGCCTGCCGCTGGAGCCGGCCACCCCGCAGGAAGAGGTCACCACCACTCAGCACGCGGGACCGGTGCTGGCCCTGTGGGATCCGCAGACCGGTTCGTCGTCGCTGTCGTCCAATGTCAACGCGCGCGGTCTGTGCATCTTCCAGAGCATCAGCGCCACGGGCGGGCTGGACTGCTTCAACGGCGCTCAGTAATCGGGCGGCGGGCGATCATCCGGATCTCGCTCGCCAGGGAGAACGGTTCGATTCGGCGGGCCTCGTCGGCGGCGAATCCGAACTTTCGATAGAAACTCCGGGCGCGTGGATTCTCCTCGAACACCCATAACGCGGTGTCGGTGTCGGGGAGGAGAATCGCGCGCAGCAATTCCTGTGCGATGCCGGTGCCGTATCGGTCGGCCCGGACGTAGAGCGCATACAGTTCCCGATCGGCGACGCGCGGTTCGTCGCGAGGCGGTCCGGCGTGCGTGAATCCGAGGACGCGGTCGCCGGGGGCGCGGGTGTCGTCGACGGCCAGCACGATGGTGTGCGCCGTTCGATCGGCCGCCGCGCCCCCGGCGACCGAATCGATGAGTGCGGCCCACCGAGCGGTGCGGCGGTCGACGTCGAAGGCGGCGAGCACATGCTCGGGCACCAGTCCGCGGTAGGCCTCACGCCACGATTCGATATGGCAGATCGCCAGATCACGGGCGTATTCGGTGGACGCCGTCACGATCCGCGGGCGGTGCGGGTTCACCCTGCGGTCCCGCCTGTCCGTCCGGGTGACCACATGACAACGCCCCGGTCACCCTGTGGGTGCGCCGGGGCGTCGAAGATGTCTACGCAGCTCAGCCGCGAACAACCTTTCCGGCCTTCAGGCAGGAGGTGCAGACGTTCATGCGGCGGGTGTTGCCGGGGGCAACCTGCGCACGAACGGTCTGGATGTTCGGGTTCCAGCGACGGTTGGTGCGCCGGTGCGAGTGCGAAACCGACTTACCGAAGCCGGGGCCCTTGGCGCAGACGTCGCAGACGGCAGCCATAGTCGCGAGCTCCTTCATGTCATGGGGGACCGCTGTCGGTGAGACAGCCTGTCCGGAAACTTTATCCTCAATGCCTACCGGCGCTACCGCCGGTGAACGCGACCAGCAGGGGCCGCGTGAGGCAACCCTGCAAGAGTAGCGGTCGGCCGTATTCGATGTCCAATCGCCCTGGGGCTCGCCTCGGCCACCCCGCAGCGGCCGTCTCGTCTCCGTCGCCGGATCCGCGTCCCTACCCGGCTTCGCGTGTCGAGGGTGTCGGTGCGGACGACTACCCTGGCTGGCGGATTCGACGGTGTGATCGCGGTGGCGGGAAGGACGGTGACGTGCGCGGGGTCCGGGAGAGGCTCGATGCGGCCGCACTGCGGCAGTGGGGTGCGCTGTGTGTGGAACATCTGCTCGCGCACCGCGAGGAGATCAACGCGCTGAACGTCTTCCCGGTGGCCGATTCCGACACCGGAACCAATCTGCTCATCACCATGCGCGCCGCGCTCGCCGCGACACGAGAGCACGGCGATGCCGGACCGTCCGGCGACGCCGCCGATCCGCTCGGCGCCATGGCCCGAGCCGCGACGGCCGCGGCGTGCGGGAATTCGGGGATCATCCTGTCGCAGGTGCTGCGGGGGCTGGCCGAGTCGGCCGATCGCGACGACCTCACCGCGGCCGCGTTGCGCACCGCGTTGCGCCGGGCGGCGGTCCTGGTCCGGGAATCGCTGAGCGAACCGGTCGAGGGCACCATGCTCACCGTGCTGGAAGCGGCCGCCGACCGCGCCGAGGACTGTGCGGAGGAGACGGTCGCCGCGGTGGCGGTCGCCGCCGCCGACGGGGCGGTGAAGGCGCTGGGGGAGACACCGTCACAACTGGTCGTGCTGCGCGCGGCCGGTGTGGTCGATGCCGGCGCGCGCGGGCTGCTGGTACTGCTGGACGCCCTGGTAGAGGTGTGTACCGGGAGCGCACCCGCGCGTCCGGTCTACCGGGTGACGAATCCAGGTCCCGGGCGGTCGGCCGCCGGACCGGCACGTCGCGATGCTCCGGAGGTGGATTCGGCGGACGTGCGGGCGAGCGGCATTGCGCTACAAGCGGATTCGTTGTCGGCGCGGCCGGAGACCGCCCTGCCGGATGCGCCCGCGGGCGACGGTCCCGTCGGGAATCGCGCCCTGCCACCGGGAGAAACCGATCACGCACACATCGCACATGCGCAGCACGTCGCGAAAGATGTTGCGCTACCAGAATTTTCGCCGCAGAGATCGTCCGGCACCGAGGCCATGCGGCGCGCCGGGAAGGAATCCGGCCGGCGCGATCGGGCGAGCGTGCCCCAGTACGAGGTCATGTTCCGGATAGTCGAGACCGATCCGGCGCGCGTCGAGCGGCTGCGTGCTGCCCTTGCCGCGCTGGGGGATTCGGTGGTCGTGGTGGGTGACGGTGAGGGCAGCTGGTCGGCGCATGTGCATTGCGCCGATGCCGGTGCGGCGGTGGAGGCCGGCTTGGCCGCCGGCACCCTGAACAAAATCCGGATCGAGGGTTTGTTCGGCACTTCCGTTGCCGCGCACGGACAGTCCGATCGAGGCATTCTCGCGATCGCCACCGGCGCGGGGGCGGTGCGGTTGTTCGAGGACTCCGGTGCGGTCGTACTCACCGGCGCGGTGACCGCCGATCGACTGCTCGCCGCCATTCGCGCGATGCCGCAGCGGGAAGTGCTGGTGCTGCCGAATGGGGCGTTGCCGGCACCGGAGCTGGTGGCGATCGGTATGGCCGCGCGGGACGGATGGCGCGAGGTGATGATGCTGCCCAGCGGCTCCATGGTGCAGGGGCTGGCCGCGCTCGCCCTGCACGACAGCGGGAGCCTGGCCGTCGACGACGCGCTGACGATGTCGCAGTCGGCCGCCAGTACCCGGTGGGGTGCGGTCCGTGTCGCCGCCGAACGCGCGCTGACCATCGTCGGCACGTGCGAGCAGGGCGACGGCCTCGGCCTGGTGGGCCACGACGTCGTCGTCATCGATCCGGACGTGCGCCGGGCCGCCCGCACCCTGCTCGATCGCATGCTCGGCCTGGGCGGGGAACTGGTGACGCTGCTGCTGGGCGCGCAGGCACCGGCCGGGTTGGCGGATGAGCTCACCGCACACATCACCACGGAATTTCCCGGCGTGGAGGTCGTCACCTACGACGGCGGTCAGGCCGTGGACCTGGTCCAGATCGGGGTGGAGTAAATGGCGACACTGAGCGACCGGCTCGATCACGTGCTGGGGGTGAAGGCGGCCGAACCGCTGGCCGACGCCTTCGATATGCATATCGTCGAGGATCTGCTGCGGCACTATCCGCTGCGTTACGCCACCCAGGGCCAGCCGCTCACCGAGGAGGCCCCGGAGGAGGGTGCCCACATCACGGTGGTGGGCCGGGTGAGCAAGACCGAACTGCGGCCGATGCGCCAGCGTCGCGGCAAACTGCTCAAGGTGGAACTCGACACCGGCTCGGCGAAGCCCGTGGAGATCACCTTCTTCAATGGCGACAAGGTGAATTACCTTGTCAAACAGGGTGTTCGGGCCATGATGTCGGGCACCGTGCACTGGTGGCGGCCGGACCGCTGGAATCTGTCGCATCCGTCGTATCTGATCCTGCCGGAAACCGCCGAATCGGTGGACAGTCTCACCTCGGTGCGCGGCGGCGGTGCCCTGCGCGGTCTGGCGGAGAGCGCGAAAGGCGCTGGGGGAGTGGATATCTCGTTCTTCGAACGGGAATACATCCCGGTGTATCCGGCGACGGCGAAGGTGCAGAGCTGGGACATCCTGGCATGTGTGCGGCAGGTGCTCGACCAGCTCGACCCGATCGACGATCCGCTGCCGCAGGACCTTCGCGAGGACCACGAACTGCTTGCCGTCTCGGATGCGCTGCGGCTGATCCATCTGCCCGAACGCAAATCCGATATCGATCAGGCCCGGCAGCGGCTGCGCTTCGACGAGGCGCTGGCGCTGCAACTGGTTCTGGCCCAGCGCCGTCACGACGCCGCCGGGCGCACCGCGCGGCCGTGCCCGCCGCGCTCGGACGGTATCGCCGCCGAATTCGAACAGCGCCTGCCGTTCGAGCTGACCACCGGCCAGAACAAGGTGATCGCCGAAATCTCCGGCGACCTGACGCGACCCCATCCGATGCACCGGTTGCTGCAGGGTGAGGTCGGTTCCGGTAAGACGATCGTCGCCCTGCACGCGATGTTGCAGGTCGTCGACGCCGGACTGCAGTGCGCGCTGCTGGCGCCGACGGAAGTCCTTGCCGCCCAGCATTATCGGTCACTGCGGTCCATGCTCGGCGATCTCGGCGCGGCGGGCGAACTCGGCGCCGCCGACCATGCCACCACAGTGGTGCTGCTGACCGGCTCGATGTCGGCGAGTGCGAAGAAGGCGGCACTGCTGGATGTGGTGACCGGGACGGCCGGCATCGTGATCGGCACGCACGCGCTGATCCAGGACGCGGTCGAATTCTTCGATCTGGGCATGGTGATCGTCGACGAACAGCACCGCTTCGGTGTGGAGCAGCGAGACGCGTTGCGCGCCAAAGCCAAAGACGGCATCACCCCGCATCTGCTGGTGATGACCGCGACGCCGATTCCGCGGACCATCGCGATGACCACCCTCGGCGATCTGGAAACCTCCACCCTGACCGAACTGCCGCGCGGCCGCTCACCCATCACCACCCGGGTCGTGCCGGCCCGGATGAAACCGGCATGGGTAGAGCGTGCGTGGGAGCGGATCCGGGAGGAGGTGGCGGCGGGCCGGCAGGCCTATGTGGTGTGCTCCCGCATCGGCGACGAGGAGGACGAGGGCGCATCGAAGAAGGGCGCCAAGTCGAAAGGTAAGAGCCGCAAACAAGCCGACGACGCCACGGGCGAGGCGCCGACCACCCACGCCGCGATCGACGTCTTCGAGACGCTGCGCACCGGACCGCTGGCGGATCTGCGGCTGGGACTGTTGCACGGCCGCCTGCCGACCGACGACAAGGACCGCGTCATGCGCTCGTTCAACGACGGCGATATCGACGTGCTGGTCTGCACCACGGTCGTCGAGGTCGGCGTCGACGTGCCCAACGCGACCGTCATGGTCATCGTGGACGCCGACCGGTTCGGCGTCAGCCAGCTGCATCAGCTGCGCGGCCGGGTGGGCCGCGGCAAGCATCCCGGTCTGTGCCTGCTCATCACCGAAACCTCGCCGATGGGTACGGCCATGGCACGGCTGGAGGCGGTGGCCGGCACACTGGACGGTTTCGAACTGTCGGTGCTCGATCTGCGGCAGCGCCGGGAGGGCGATGTGCTCGGTTCGGCGCAGTCGGGTACCGCGCGCAGCCTGAAACTGCTGTCGCTGCTCGACGACCTCGACGTCATCACCACCGCCCAGGTACTGGCGCGGGAGGTCGTCGACGCCGATCCGGGACTGACCGACCATCCGGGATTGGCGAATATGATGCATGCCGCCGTCGACTCCGAGCGGCTGCAATATCTGGCGAAGTCCTGATCAGCGGACCGCGGGCGGATACGGCAGATCGACGCTGGAATTCTCGGTGACCGCCAGCGGGCGGCCGATCTGCGGGAACGCGCGCTGCGGACAGGCGGGCCGCTCGCACACCTTGCAGCCGGCGCCGATGGGCACCGCGGCGGCCGGTTCGTCGAGTTGCAGGCCCTGCGAATACACCAGCCGATCGGCGTATTCGATATCGCAGCCCAGCCCGACCGCGAATTCCTTGGTGGCGGTGCCGAATCCGTGCGGACTGGGATAGGTCGTGCGCGCGATCCACAGATAGCGGCGGCCGTCCGGCATGGCCGCGACCTGCGTGAGGATCCGGCCGGGATGTGAGAACGCCTCGTGCACCACCCACAGCGGGCAGCTGCCGCCGACTCGGGAGAAGTGAAAGGCGGTGGCGGACTGGCGTTTCGAGATGTTGCCCGCGCGGTCGGTGCGGACGAAGAAGAACGGCACTCCGCGCTGTCCCTGCCGCTGCAGCGTGCTCAGCCGGTGGCAGACCGTCTCGAAGCCGACCTCGAAACGCAGGGAGAGCAGGTCGATGTCGTAGGACAGTTCCTCGGCCGACCGCAGGAACCTTCCGTACGGCAGCACCACCGCGCCCGCGAAATAGTTGGCCAGGCCGACCCGGGCCAGGGCCCGCGATTCACCGACCAGCGACGGGGTGGCGTCGAGGACCTCGTCGAGCAGATCGCCGTGCAGCAGGAAGGCGAGCGTGGTGGCGATCTGGAATGCCCGCTGACCGGGGCGCAGCCGGCGCGCGAGGATGAGGGTGCGGGTCTCGGGGTCGTAGCGCCGTTTCGGGACGGAGGGATCGGCGCCGTCGCCGCGGACCAGAACGGTGACCCCGGCTCGCTCCTCGGCCACGCGGGCCAGTTGCCGATCGATCGATCCGATGGTCAGACCGCATTCGTCGAACAGCCGTTCGGCAGCCAGATCCAGCTGGGGGATGTGGTTGTGATGATCGTAGAAGAAGTCGCGCACATCCTCGTACGGCATCGGGACGCCGGGCGCCCCGGTGGGGGCGGCGACCTTCGACGACAACAGATCGAGTTGATCGGTCGTGGCGCGCAGACGGCGATGCATCGCGACGATCGTCTTGGCGACCTCCGGTAGCCGGGTGGCGAGATCTTCGACCTCCGCGGCCGGCGGGGCGGTACCGCCGGCCGCCTCCACCAGCACCTCGTGCAGGTCCGACACCAGGCGTGCGTCGGAGTCGGCGGCGAAGAATTGCACATCCAGATCGAAGGTCGAATTGAGTTTCAGGAGAACGGGAATCGTCAGGGGTCGCTGGTCACGTTCGAGCTGATTGAGATAGCTGGGCGAAAGCTCCAACGACTTGGCCAGGGCGGCCTGGGTCATCCGTCGTTCTTCGCGCAACCGCCGCAACCGGGCACCCGCATACATCTTGCGCACGCCGCAGATGCTACCTCCACATCTTCGCAATCATTGCAATTTCGCGACTCGGCGCGTACAAAAATCTGCTGTTGCAAGGAGTTTTGATCAACTTCGGAAATGCGTAGCGTGCGAAGGATGCGGCTGGATCCGGCGGGTGCGCGATAGCGGAAGTGCTGCTGGGAGGTGGTGAACTACCGGGTGGAAAAGGTTGCCGGAAAGGCTGCTGGTGCCCGCCGGAGACAGATTTCCGGCAGCTGTCCGGCCGGCGACCGCGTGCGGGCGAGTCGCCGGCCGGCCGGCCTCAGCGCACCAGCGTGGCCGCCTCGACCATATTGCGCAGCGACGCCTCCACCTCGGCGCGGCCGCGGGTCTTGAGTCCGCAGTCCGGATTCACCCACAACCGTTCCGCCGGAACGGCTTTCATCGCTTCGCGCAGCGAGTTCTCGATCTCGCTCACGCTCGGCACCCGCGGTGAGTGGATGTCGTAGACGCCGGGCCCGATGCCGAGCGCGTATCCGGCGGTGGTGAGATCGTCGAGGATCTCCATATGCGAGCGCGCCGCCTCCACCGACGTGACATCGGCATCCAGTGCCGCGATGGCGCCGATGATCTCGCCGAATTCGGAGTAGCACAGATGGGTGTGGATCTGGGTGTCGTCGCGAACCCCGGCGGTGGCCAGGCGGAACGCACCCACGGCCCAGTCCAGGTACTGCCGCTGATCATCGCGGCGCAGCGGCAGCAGCTCGCGCAGCGCGGGCTCGTCGACCTGGACGATGCGGATGCCGGCGGCCTCGAGATCCACCGTCTCGTCGCGAATGGCCAGCGCCACCTGCCGCGCGGTGTCGGCGAGTGGCTGATCGTCGCGCACGAACGACCAGGCCAGAATCGTGACCGGGCCGGTCAGCATGCCCTTGACCGGCTTACCGGTCAGCGATTGGGCGTAGGTGATCCACTCGACCGTCATCGGCGCGGTGCGCACGACGTCGCCGTAGAGGATCGGCGGGCGCACGCAGCGGGTGCCGTAGGACTGCACCCAGCCGTGGTCGGTGGCGGCGAATCCGTCGAGCTGTTCGGCGAAGTACTGAACCATGTCGTTGCGCTCGGGTTCGCCGTGCACGAGAACGTCGAGCCCCAGATTCTCTTGTAGCGCAATCACATCCGCGATCTCGGCGCGCATCCGCTCACGATATTGCGCGTCGTCGATCCTGCCGGCGCGCAGGTCCGCGCGGGCGGTGCGGATCGCGGTGGTCTGCGGATAGGAGCCGATCGTGGTCGTGGGCAGCAGCGGCAGGCGCAGGTGTGCGCGTTGCAGCTCACGGCGGCGCTGTGCCGGTGCCCGCCGTGCCGGATCCTCACCGAGGCCGGCGAGCCGGGTTCGCACGGCCTCGTTGTGCAGGCGCGGATCGCGGCGGCGGCTCTCGATCGCGGCGCGCGATGCGGCGAGCTCCGCGGCGACCGCCTCGGTGCCCGCACCGACCGCATGCGCCAGGATTCGCACCTCGTCGATCTTCTCGGCGCCGAAAGCCAGCCACGACCGCAGCACCGGATCCAGACCGGGCTCCGCGTCCAGCGAATACGGCACATGCAGCAGTGAACTCGAGGTCGACACCGCCAGCGCGCCGACCGAACCCAGCAGGGTCGCCAGCTCGCTCAGCGCCGCTTCCAGATCCGTGCGCCAGATGTTGCGGCCGTCCACCACACCGGCCACCACCAGTTTGTCCGCCAGGGCGGGCACGGCGGCGACCTCGGAAATGGTTGTGCCGGAACGGAAGTCGAGTGCGATGCCCTCGACCGGCGTGGCGGCCAGGGCGCTCAGCGCCGGGCCGGGGGAGCCGAAGTAGGTGGCCACCAGGATGTTGGGCCGCTGGTCCCCGTCGCTCAGGGCGGCGTAGGTGGTGCGGACGGCGCCGAGTTCCGCCTCGGAGAGGTCGCGCACCAGTACGGGTTCATCGATCTGAACCCAGGCGGCGCCCGCGTCGGCCAGTCGGGCCAGCAGGTCCCGGTACAGCGGGATCAGCTCGGCCAGCCGGTCCATCGGCGCGACGCCGTCGACACCCTTGGACAGAGCCAGGAAGGTCAGCGGGCCGATCACCACCGGCCGGGCGGCGATGCCCAGTTCACGCGCCTCGCGCAGCTCGCCGAGCAGCGCCGACGGATCGAGGGCGAATCGGGTGTCCGGGCCGATTTCCGGCACCAGATAGTGGTAGTTGGTGTCGAACCACTTGGTCATCTCCAGCGGTTCGATGCCTTCGGCGCCGCGCGCGGCGGCGAAATAGCGGTCCAGCGGATCGCCGATGCCGCAGACTCGCGGCGGTAGCGCGCCCAGCATGACCGCGGTATCGAGCATCTGGTCGTAGAACGAGAAGGTGCCCACCGGTACCGCGTCGAGGCCGGCGTCGCGCGCCGCGGTCCAGCCCTGCGCGCGCAGCTGCCGGGCGACGGCCTGCAGTTCGGCGGCGTCGATCCTTCCGGCCCAATAACTTTCGACGGCACGTTTGAGCTCGCGCCGCGGCCCGATGCGCGGCAGGCCCAGAACCGTTGCGGTGAAACGAGTATGCGTTGTGACAGTCACGGTGTTCTCCAAAAGTGGAAGCCACTGGTCACCGCCGCACGACGGACGAAGCCCCGAAAAACACTGCCGCACCGGGGTATTCCGGTGTGCCGCGGGTCCGCCCGCCCGGTCCACGAGGCGGTGGCCGCCGGATACGGCGTATCCGGCACAACCGGCAGGTCTTCGGACTCACAGGCATCGGTCGTGCGGACCGGTCCGGAGAGGGGCCCCGGATGTCGCCTACTGGCCGTCGCTTCCCGGAAAGGATCCAGTGCTCATGACGGCGGTCGTTCCTGTTCACCGCTGCGGGACAGTCCCGGATTCCCACCGGGTTCCCTCTCGCCGGTCCGCGAGGACCGGTTTCGACGCTGCGCGCGACGCTCGGGGCTCCAACTCGTCGACGGCAGCGAACCAGCTGCGTTCCCGAGCGTAATCCACCGCGAGCGGCAGGGGAAACACCGCCCGCCCGGCTGCCGATGTTTCCGCTGGAAGAACACAACTTCGCAGACTCGCCGATCCGGTTTGTGAGGATGGCTGCGAAGCCCTATTCACTGTCCGGCCCCGCTCACCGGGCAGGTACCTTTATCGAATGTTCTCCAAAGTGCTGGTCGCCAACCGCGGGGAAATCGCCATCCGTGCCTTCCGTGCCGCCTACGAGCTCGGTATCGGCACCGTGGCGGTTTTCCCCTACGAAGATCGCAACTCGGTGCATCGCCTCAAGGCCGACGAGTCGTATCAAATCGGTGTCCCCGGACATCCCGTGCGCGCCTACCTCTCGATTCCCGAGATCATCAGCGCCGCCAAGTCGGCCGGCGCCGATGCGGTCTACCCCGGCTACGGCTTCCTGTCGGAGAATCCGGACCTCGCCGCGGCGTGCGCGGAGGAGGGCATCACCTTCATCGGTCCCTCGGCCGAGGTGCTCGAACTGACCGGTAACAAGGCGCGGGCCATCGCGGCGGCGAAGGCCGCCGGGCTTCCGGTGCTGAACTCCAGCGCGCCCTCGGCCGATGTCGAGGAGTTGCTGCGGGCCTCGGAGCAGATGGAGTTCCCGGTGTTCGTGAAGGCGGTCGCCGGTGGCGGTGGCCGGGGTATGCGCCGGGTGGCGGACCGGGTGCAGCTGCGCGAGGCGATCGAGGCGGCCATGCGCGAGGCGGAGTCGGCGTTCGGGGACGCGACGGTCTTCCTCGAGCAGGCGGTGATCAACCCGCGGCATATCGAGGTGCAGATCCTGGCCGATCAGCACGGCAACGTCATGCATCTGTTCGAGCGCGACTGTTCGCTGCAGCGGCGGCATCAGAAGGTGATCGAGCTCGCGCCGGCGCCGAATCTGGATCCCGCACTGCGCGAACGTATTTGCGCGGACGCGGTGGCCTTCGCGCGCCAGATCGGGTACTCGTGCGCCGGCACCGTGGAGTTCCTGCTCGACGAGCGCGGCCGTCACGTGTTCATCGAGATGAACCCGCGCATCCAGGTCGAGCACACGGTGACCGAGGAGATCACCGACGTCGACCTCGTGCAGTCGCAGCTGCGCATCGCGGCCGGCGAGACGCTCGCGGATCTCGGGCTGAGCCAGGACAGCGTGTCGATCCACGGTGCCGCGCTGCAGTGCCGGATCACCACGGAGGATCCGGCCAACGGCTTCCGGCCCGACACCGGGCGCATCACCGCCTACCGCTCGCCCGGCGGCGGTGGTATCCGCCTCGACGGTGGGGCGAATCTGGGCGCCGAGGTCGGCGCGCACTTCGACTCCATGCTGGTGAAGCTGACCTGCCGCGGCCGCGACTTCGGCGCGGCGGTGGCGCGCGCCCGGCGTGCGGTGGCGGAGTTCCGCATCCGCGGCGTGGCCACGAACATCCCGTTCCTGCAGGCGGTGCTCGACGATCCGGACTTCCGGGCCGGGCGGATCACCACCTCGTTCATCGACGAGCGCCCGCAGCTGCTGACCCAGCGCGGTTCGGCCGACCGCGGCACGCGCATCCTGCGCTATCTGGCCGACGTGACGGTGAACAAGCCGCACGGTGAGCGGCCGACGGCGGTCTATCCGCACGACAAGCTGCCGGCGATCGACCTGAGTGCGCCGCCGCCGGACGGCACCCGCCAGCGACTGCTCGAGCTGGGGCCCGAGGGGTTCGCGCGCTGGCTGCGCGAGCGCGACGCCGTCGGCGTCACCGACACCACGTTCCGCGACGCCCATCAGTCACTGCTCGCCACCCGGGTGCGGACGCGTGGACTGTTGACGGTGGCCGGACACGTGGCCCGGATGACGCCGGAGCTGCTGTCGGTCGAGTGCTGGGGTGGCGCGACCTACGATGTGGCGCTGCGGTTCCTGTACGAGGATCCGTGGGAGCGGCTGGCCGCACTGCGGGAGGCGATTCCGAACATCTGCCTGCAGATGCTGCTGCGCGGACGCAACACCGTCGGATACACGCCGTATCCGGAGCAGGTGACGCGGGCGTTCGTGCGCGAGGCCACCGATACCGGCATCGACATCTTCCGGATCTTCGACGCACTCAACAATGTGGATCAGATGCGGCCGGCGATCGACGCGGTGCGCGAGACCGGCACCGCGCTGGCCGAGGTCGCGATGTCCTACACCGGCGATCTGTCGAATCCGAACGAGAACCTCTACACCCTCGACTACTACCTGAAACTCGCCGAGCAGATCGTCGAGGCCGGTGCGCACGTGCTGGCGATCAAGGACATGGCCGGACTGCTGCGGGCGCCGGCCGCGCACACGCTGGTGACGGCGCTGCGCAGCAACTTCGATCTGCCGGTGCACGTGCACACCCACGACACTCCCGGCGGTCAGCTCGCCACCTATCTGGCGGCCTGGCAGGCCGGCGCGGACGCCGTGGACGGGGCGAGCGCACCGATGGCCGGCACCACGAGCCAGCCCGCGCTCTCGGCGATCGTCGCCGCGGCCGCGCATTCGCCCTACGACACCGGGCTGAACCTCGACGCCGTCTGCGATCTCGAGCCGTACTGGGAGGCGTTGCGCAAGGTCTACGCGCCCTTCGAATCCGGATTGCCGGGGCCGACGGGCCGGGTGTACCACCACGAGATTCCGGGCGGGCAGCTGTCGAATCTGCGGCAGCAGGCCATCGCGCTCGGGCTGGGCGACCGGTTCGAGGAGGTCGAGGCCAAATACGCGGCCGCCGACCGCCTGCTGGGCCGGCTGGTGAAGGTCACCCCGTCCTCGAAGGTCGTCGGTGATCTCGCCTTGTCGCTCGTCGGATCCGGTGTGGACGTGGAGGATTTCGCCACCGACCCAGCGCGCTACGACATCCCGGACTCGGTCATCGGTTTCCTGCGCGGCGAACTCGGCACCCCGGCCGGTGGCTGGCCCGAACCCTTCCGCAGCCGCGCCCTCGAAGGCCGCGGTCCGGCGAAGCCGGAAGTGCCGTTGACCGCGGAAGACGCCGCGGCGCTGGACGGGACGTCGCAGCAGCGCCGAGAGACGTTGAACCGGTTGCTGTTTCCCGCACCCACCGCGGAATTCCTGGCGCACCGGGAGAAATACGGCGACACCACCGGCTTGTCGGCGAATCAGTTCTTCTACGGATTGCGCCACGGCGAGGAACACCGCGTCGAACTGGAGAAGGGCGTCACCCTGCTGATCGGTCTCGAGGCGATCTCCGAACCGGACGAGCGGGGTATGCGCACGGTCATGTGCATCCTCAACGGGCAGTTGCGTCCGGTACAGGTGCGCGACCGCTCGATCGCCAGCGAGGTGCCGGTGGCGGAGAAGGCCGACAAGAACAACGCCGGCCACATCGCCGCCCCCTTCGCCGGTGTCGTGACGCTGACCGTCGGCGAAGGTGACACGGTCGCCGCCGGTGACACGGTCGGCACGATCGAGGCCATGAAGATGGAAGCCGCCATCACCGCACCTCGCGCCGGTGTCGTCGCCCGCGTGGCCATCGGCGCGGTGCAGCAGGTGGAAGGTGGCGATTTGCTGGTGGAACTGCGCACGAACGAGACCGCGGCCGAATGACGCTGCCGGTCAGCCACATTCGGGTGCGGGGCGAGGGCCGGCCGTGATCGGTCACGGACCGGCTCGCGCAGACCGTATGCCGGTGGACCGGTCGACGTCGTCGTGCGGGCGGGGCCGACCCGCCCGCACGGCCCCGCGCCCTCGGCGTGCCGTGGTGGGGGGATCGCGGTGACCCGGATCGTCGCGGGCACGGCCGGCGGTCGGCGGCTGCGGGTTCCGCCCGCGGGAACCAGGCCCACCTCGGACCGGGTGCGGGAAGCGCTGTTCAACGCGCTCGCCGCGCGCCTGGATTTCGACGGAATCCGGGTGATCGACCTCTATGCCGGTTCGGGTGCCCTCGGTCTGGAGGCACTGTCGCGCGGTGCGTCCCATGCGCTGCTGGTCGAATCCGATCGCAAGGCGGCCGCGGTCATTCGCGGAAATATCGCGGATCTGGCTGTGCCCGGCGCCGAAATGCGCCTGGGCACAGTCGCTTCCGTGCTGGCGACAGCACCGGCCGAGCCATACGACCTGGTGCTGTCCGACCCGCCCTACGCGGTCGCCGACGCCGCTGTCGAGGCCGACCTGCGGGCGTTGTCGGCCAACGGCTGGCTGTACGGGGACGCGCTGATCGTCGTCGAGCGGTCGGCGCGATCACCGGAAACGGCATGGCCCGCAGGGTATTCGGCGTTGAAGTCGCGCCGATACGGCGAAACTCGCGTCGACCTGGCGGAATACCGCGGGTAACCCCGACTCAGCCGCGACGTTCGGCGATGCGCGCGAGCAGTCGTTTGTGCACAGCCGGCGGCAGCATGCCGGTGACGTCGCCGCCGAAGGTCGCGACCTCCTTGACCAGGGAACTGGACAGGAAGCTCAGCGCCGGGTTGGTGGCCAGGAAGTAGGTGTCGACGCCCGAGAGGTGCTTGTTCATCTGGGCCATCTGCATCTCGTATCCGAGATCGGTGGCATCGCGCAGGCCCTTGACCATGGCGGTGATGCCCTGTTCGCGAGCGAAATCGACCAGCAGCCCGTACCAGGATTCGATCCGCACGTTCGGCAGATCGGCGGTCGCCTCGCGCAACATCTCGATCCGCTCGTCGACGCTGAACATGCCCTGCTTGCTCTTGTTGATCATCACGGTCACGACCACCTCGTCGAACTGCGCGGCCGCGCGCGAGATGACGTCGATATGCCCGTTGGTCACCGGATCGAAGGACCCGGGGCACAGTGCTCCAGCCATGCAGCGACGCTAACAGGTCCGGGCAGGCCGAGCCGATCGTGGTCGTCACAGCGCACGCAGCCGCAGCGGCGTCGCGGGCGGAAGCGGCGCGGGGCGGATGTAACCGCGGGGAGGCTGCTCGCGCGCCCGGCTCAGCGCGGCGTGTACGCGCTGCGCGGTGACTCCGGTGCTCAACTCACGCCAGGTGGTACGGATCGACCGAAATCCGTAGCGCCGCAACACCACATCCGGCGCTCGGCGCGGCGGGTCCCCGTGTACGCGTGCCCTTTTCGTCCGGTGCCCGTCGATCTCGAGCACCACGCCGGTCCGGCCCAGATACAGATCCGCCGTACCCAGCACCCGCCCGTCGTCGGCATGGATCACTCCGCCCGCGGCCGCCGGCGGGAATCCGAGCAGCCGCAGCAGCACCCGGACCCGGGAGTGGTCGACTCCGGGGCTGCGCGGATCGAGGAAACCGATCACGTGCCGGGCAGCGTCGACGCCGCGCCGGCCACGGGCGCGTGCCAGTTCGCGCGCCAATGCCGCTGCGGTGATGCCGAATTCGCGGGCGAGGGCGTCGCCGACGACGACCGCGGATTCGAACGGAAGCGTGCGTGCCAGATCGACGACGGTGCGGGCGGGACTGGTGACCAGCAGCCCGTCCCGTTCGACCACGACGGGGACCGGTGCGCAATGCACCGTCAGATTCGGCTTGATGCGCCCGCCGTGGCGTCGATTGCGCGTCACGTGCACGCGGTCCAGCAGCGCCGGGGACATCGGCGCGCCCAGCAGCACCGCCGCCGATTGATGGCTCACCACGGCGTCGGCCGCCATCTCCGGTAGCACCGCCGCCACCGCCAGCCGGTGCCGCGCCACGCCGTCCAGTTCGGCGAGGGCCGAGACCTCCGCGTACGCCCCGCGCCGCACGCGCCGCCAGCTTCCGGTCGCACACCGCCGCCGGATCTCGTCGTCGCTGACGCCGACCGACACCACTTCACGACGCCGATGCAGCCCACCGGCACCGGTCTGCCGCGCTGCGCCGCACCGGATTTCGGCAACGCTGTCGTGGGTCATTGCGGATCCCGGTGCGGGCGGGTGCGGCGTGGGTGGGGCAAGAGAGGGCAGGGGACCGGTACCCGAGGGCGTGGGGACGCGGCCGAGCGCAGACCTGCGCGCCAGAGGGTGGGTCTTCCCGGGCAGTGATTCCCCGAACGGTGGTGCATTGCCGAACCTCCCACGATGAGAACTCGCAACGACGTTTGCTGAGTTAGGACGTGGGGTAGAGAGACTCGGTTCCTTGCTCGAATGACCAGGTTGCAGCCGCACCCCGTGCATGAGCACGACGGGCGATCAGAACACCCAGAGTCGCAGGGTCAGGAAGCGCAGCGCACCGACGCCGGCGGTGATGCCGATGACGGCGATCGCCTCGGTGACGTCGGCGAGTCCGGGCGCCGCGATATCGAGGACCGCCAGCGCCCCCGAGGTGATGGCGAGTCCGGCCAGCGCCAGTCCACCGCCCTCGAGTTGGGCGGTGAGCCAGCCGACCCGGTCGGCGGCGTGGAAGGTGAGGCGGCGGTGCAGTTCGTTGGCCAGTGCCGTGCTGACGATGGATCCGGTCAGGTTGGCCAGCTGCGGCCCGCCGCTGTAGCAGGCCAGGAACAGCAGGAAGTAGCCGATATTGCTGAAACCGCCGACCAGTGCGAAGCGCACGAGTTGCGGCAGCCAGTGGTCGCCGCGCAGATAGTTGGCGAAGCGCGAGGCGAGGCGGCGGATGCGAGGCGGGGACTGCTGCGGCTCCGGCGTCTCGGCCAGCAGTTCGCTGTGCACGATGGATACACCCGGATCGGGCTGTGGGTTCACCCACATACCCGGAGGTGCCGGATAAAGGACAACCATTGTCGTTCCGATCGCACTGTGCCGGACGCCGTTGGCGGCGGGTTCCGGCTGGTCTACCGCTCGGTAGAAAAGATAGCACCAAGCGGAGAGAATTCCTCCACTTGATTTGTGTGGGATAGGAAACACCGCCCGACACACCGATGGTGATCTGGGCAGACACGCGGGATGCGGGCACACTGGGCCGAGAGCAGTAGTTCGGCACGAGAGTGGGGTCAGCAGGATGTATCGCGTATTCGAGGCACTCGACGAACTGGTTGCGATCGTCGAAGAGGCGCGGGGTATCCCGCCGACCCGCAATTGCATCGTGCCCCGCGGTGAGGTGCTGGAACTGCTCGACGATGTGCGTGAGGCGCTGCCCGGCGAACTCGACGACGCCCAGGACGTGCTCGACCACCGCGACAAGATCGTCTCCGACGCCCGCAATTCCGCCGAGGCGACGGTGACCGGGGCCAACGACCAGGCCGAACAAACCGTCGCCGGCGCCCGCGAGGAGGCCGACCGGCTGCTGGCCGATGCCAAGGCGCACGCCGACCGGATGGTCGCCGAGGCCCGCGCGCACGCTGATCACCTGGTCGCGACCGCGCAGGCCGAGGCCGACCGCATCGTGACCGACGGCAAGGCCGAATACGAGGCGCTCACCGGCCGCGCCCGCACCGAGTCGGAGCGGATGATCGCGGCGGGTCAGGCCTCCTACGACCGGTCGGTGGCCGAGGGGCAGGCCGAACAGGAACGCCTGGTGTCGCAGACCGAGGTGGTACGGGCCGCGCACGGCGAATCCGCGCGGTTGATCGACGCCGCGCAGTCCGAGGCGGACCGGTTGCGTGAGGAATGCGACCACTACGTCGATTCCCAGCTCGCCGATTTCGAGGAGACTCTGCACTCGACGCTGCGGACGGTCGGCCGCGGTCGTCAGCAATTGCGTTCGGGGACCGGCATTCCGGACTACGCCGCCGACTTCCGGCGCTGATCCGCTCGCGCTCGTTCCGGGATTTGGGGGGATCGGCGCAGTTCGCGTACTGTGGAGTGGTTGCCCAAACCCCCTCGAAACGTGAGTGAGTGCCCGATGTCCGCCCAGTCCGGTTCCGGTTCGCGTCGTCGTCAGACCGACGCGGATTTCGTGCTGGACACCCGCAGTCTGGGGCGTGCCCCGGGCTCGATCCGGCAGGTGCATCGGGTCGTCACCGCCCCCGAGAAGATCGGCTTGGACCTGATCGCGATCCCGGCCGGTGCCGAGATCGATCTCGATCTGACCCTGCAGGCGGTCTCGGAGGGTGTGCTGGTCACCGGTTCGGTGTCGACGCCGATCGAGGGGGAGTGCTCGCGCTGCCTGGAGTCGTTCACCGACGATCTGGAACTCGAGATCACCGAACTGTTCGCCTATCCGGACAGCGCGACCGAGCAGACCACCGAGGAAGACGAGATCTATCGGCTCGTCGACGACATGATCGACATCGAGCCGGTGGTCACCGACGCCGTCGGCCTGGAATTGCCGCTGCAACCGCTGTGCGAACCCGATTGCGCCGGGCTCTGCCCGGAATGCGGTGTCCGGATGGCGATTGCGGGTCCGGATCACACGCATGAGATACTGGACCCTCGCTGGGCGGGGCTTGCGAAATTCGCGAGCGAAACCCCCGGCACCGGCGTCTCCGACGCCCCATCAGACGTAGACCGATCTCTTGCCGACCGCAATGGTTCGGCAAGTTCGACGACAGAGGAGAAGTAGTCGTGGCCGTTCCGAAGCGCCGGATGTCTCGTGCCAACACCCACTCGCGGCGCAGCCAGTGGAAGGCCACCGCGCCGACCCTGATCACCTGCCCGAACCGGGCGTGCGGTCAGAAGACCCTTCCGCACATCGCGTGCCCCAACTGCGGCACCTACAAGGGCCGCCAGGTCACCTCGGCCATCTGATCTGCCGATCGGGTAGCCGCGAAGTGACCGCCGGTAAGGACGAAGCGGCCGCACCCGCAGCGGGCGATGCCGCTGACCACGCCAGCCTTCTGGAAGCGCTCGGCGTGGAGGTGCGTCCGGATCTGCTCCGGCTGGCGCTCACCCACCGTTCCTACGCCTACGAGAACGGTGGTCTGCCGACCAACGAACGCCTGGAGTTCCTGGGCGATTCGGTCCTCGGTCTGAGCATCACCGAGCGCCTGTACCTCGAGCATCCGGAGAAATCCGAGGGGGAGCTCGCCAAACTGCGTGCCAGTGTGGTGAATATGCACGCCCTGGCCGAGGTCGCGCGCGGCCTGGGTGAGGGCGGCCTCGGCCGTCACCTGCTGCTCGGTAAGGGCGAGGAGCTCACCGGCGGCCGGGACAAGGCGAGCATCCTCGCCGACGGGATGGAATCGCTGCTGGGCGCGGTCCATCTGCAACACGGCATCGAGGTCGCGCGCGGAGTCGTGCTGCGGCTGTTCGCCGAACTGCTCGAACGCGGTCCCCGGATGGGCGCCGGCCTGGACTGGAAGACCAGCCTGCAGGAGCTCACCGCGGAACGCGGTATCGGCGTGCCCAGCTACGAGATCACCTCGACCGGTCCCGACCACGACAAGGAATTCACCGCCACCGCGGTGATCGGCGGCACGGCCTACGGGCAGGGGGTCGGCCGGTCGAAGAAGGAAGCCGAGCAGAAGGCCGCCGGCGCCGCCTGGCAGGCGCTCACCGCGGACGGTTCCACCGAAGCCGGGGACTGATGCCCGAACTGCCCGAGGTCGAGGTGGTGCGGCGTGGACTCGACGAACACGTCGTCGGCCACGTCGTGGAATCGGTCCTGGTCAAACATCCGCGGTCGGTGCGCCGCCACGAACTCGGCGGCGACGATCTCGTCGCCCGGATGGCGGGCCTGCGAATCGAAGCGGCCCGCCGCCGCGGCAAATTCCTCTGGCTGACCTTCGACGATCCCGATGCCGCACTCGTCGTCCACCTCGGTATGAGCGGGCAGATGCTGGTGCAGTCCGCGCAGGCGCCGCTGGAGAAGCATGCGCATATCGTCGCCGGACTCGACAACGGCACGCAGTTGCGGTTCATCGATCAGCGCACCTTCGGTGGCTGGGCACTGAACCGGCTCGTCACGCTCGACGGTGAGGAGCTGCCGGAGTCGGTCGTCCACATCGCGCGCGATCCACTCGATCCCCGTTTCGACGCCGAGGCCGTGGTCGCGCGGATGCGGACCAAATCCTCCGAGATCAAGCGCGTGCTGCTGGATCAGACGGTGGTCTCGGGCGTCGGCAACATCTACGCCGACGAGGCATTGTGGCGGGCCCGCATCCACGGCGAACGCCCCGCCGCGGCACTCACCCGGCCCGCGCTGCGGCAGCTGCTGAGCGAGGTGCAAGCGGTGATGGGCGCGGCCCTCGACGCGGGCGGCACCTCCTTCGACGCGCTGTATGTCAACGTCAATGGCAATTCCGGATACTTCGAGCGGTCGCTGGCCGCCTACGGTCGCGAAGATGAGCCGTGCCGCCGCTGCGGCGCTCCGATCCGCCGCGAGAAGTTCATGAACCGCTCCTCCTACTCCTGTCCGCGATGCCAGCCGAAGCCCCGGCGATAGTGGCGAGCACGCGCTAGATTTGCGGTGTGTCCGATGACGCCACTTCGCATGAAGGGAGAACGGATGCGCAAGCTCACCTACTTCGTGGCCTCGACCATCGACGGGTATATCGCCACCCCGGACGGATCGGTCGATTTCTTTCCGGTCGGCGGTGACCACGGCCCGGCCATCACCGCCCAGTATCCGGAGACGCTGCCGACCAAGATCCGGGAATCGCTCGGGATCGAGAGTCCGGGCGAGAGCTTCGACACCGTGCTGATGGGCCGCAAAACCCATGATTTCGGCGTGCGGACCGGCACGTCGAGCCCGTATTCACATCTGCGGCAGTTCGTCGTGTCGACCACCCTGCCCGGCGATCCGGACCGGGACGTCGAGCTGATCTCCTCCGACCCGCTGGGACGGGTGCGCGGACTCAAACAGGAGCAGGGGTCGGGCATCTGGTTGTGCGGCGGCGGCGAACTGGCCCAGGCGCTGCTGCCGGAAATCGACCAGATCTTCCTGAAGTTGTATCCGATCGTGCTGGGGCACGGCCGCCCGCTGTTCGGCGCGGGACCGCGGCTGCCGGAGCCGGCGCTGTTCCGGGTCCTCACGGGCCGCGTGTTCGAGGACGGGGTGGCGTTCGTCAAATACAGCCGGATCCGCTAGTGGCCGATCATGTTCCGGATCCGGTGGCCGCGCTGCGCGAGATCGCGTTCTGGATGGAACGCGATCGCGCCCAGACCCATCGGGTCAAGGCCTACCGGCACGCGGCCGATGTCGTAGCCGAGCTGTCCGACGCCGATTTCCACCGGTACCGCGAATCCGGTGCCTGGCAAGAACTTTCGGGTATCGGTCCCAAGACCGCCGCGGTGATCGAGCAGGCCGTGGCCGGTGCCGTGCCGGGGCGGCTGGTCGAATTGCGTTCCGCCGCACAGCCGATCGCACCCGCGGGCGCCGAGGTCCGCGCGCTGCTGCGGGGCGATCTGCACACCCACTCCGATTGGTCCGACGGCGGCAGCCCGATCGAGGAGATGATGCGGACCGCGCAGGCGCTGGGCCACGAATATTGTGCGCTGACCGATCATTCGCCGCGCTTGAAGGTCGCCAACGGGCTCTCCGCGGAGCGGCTGCGCCGCCAGTTGGACGTGGTCGCCGAACTCAACGAGCGGCTGGCGCCGTTTCGCATCCTCACCGGTATCGAGGTCGACATCCTCGACGACGGCACTCTCGATCAGGAGGCCGATCTGCTCGCTCGCCTGGATGTCGTTGTGGCCAGCGTGCATTCGAATCTGCGGGCCGACTCGGCGACGATGACCAAACGCATGGTGTACGCGGTGGCGAATCCGAACGTCGACGTGCTCGGCCACTGCACGGGACGGTTGGTCGCCGGTAATCGTGGCATCCGGCCGGAATCGTCGTTCGACGCCGAACTCGTCTTCGAGGCCTGCCGCCGCTACGGGACCGCCGTGGAAATCAACAGTCGCCCCGAACGTCTCGATCCGCCGAGCCGGTTGCTGCGCCTGGCCGTGGAGATGGGCTGCCATTTCAGCATCGATACCGACGCGCACGCGCCGGGCCAGCTGGACTGGCAGGGCTACGGTTGTGAACGTGCCGCCGCGAACGGAGTCCCGGCCGATCGCATCATCAACAGCCTTCCGCTGCGCGAACTTCTGGAGTTCACCGCGCGGTGACGCCGGTGATCGTCAGAGGATCGCGAACGCGACGACCATGCCGATCGCCAGATGCGCGGCGGCCACCAGCAGCGACTGAATCCGATAGGTGGGCGATTTCAGCAGATCGCCGATGTGCAGGCCGACCAGCCATTCCAGCAACCGGATGGAGACCACCTGCGCGATGATGCCCACCAGCCCGTAGATCCCGGTGGCGATGAGGCCCTCGGTGAGCCGCCCGCCGGAGGAGTAGATCGCCAGCACCACGATCAACGCCATACTCACCATGCCCGCGGAGGCGATGACGACCGCGTTCGGATTCCCGGCGGCGACCATCTTGCGCAGCGGTCCGGGCGTGGAGCTGTCGATGGCCTGGAAGCCGATCAGCATCAGGGCCAGACCCAGCACCGCGTACAGCGCGATCGCGCCGACGCCGTGACCGACGGAGCTCCAATACCCTGATTCGAGCGCGAGGGTGGACGACACAGATTCCTCCGGTGATGTTGATCGAGTCGCTGAATGCTACTTGGTCGGAATGCGATGCGGAACGAAGGTGGCGCCGTCGTCGGTGATCAGGCCGGGTGATTCGCGGATGCCGAGACCGGCCGAGGTGTCGCCGACGATCCAGGCGCCGAGCACCGGGCGCAGGCCGTCGAAATCCGGTAGCGGATCCAGGAGTTGGTAGACGAACCCCTCCTCGCCGTACACGCCGCCGGTCGAGGTTTCCATCCCGGCGCCGACGATGGTCATATTGGCGCCCTCACGACCCAGCTTCGGTTTGCGGATGTACTCGGTGAGTTCGTGCGGATCGTCGAGATAGGCCGGCAGCAGATTCGGATGCCCGGGATACATCTCCCACAGCACCGCCAGCAGCGCCTTGTTGGACAGCAGTGTCTTCCACAGGGGTTCGACCCAGGCGGTCTCGGGGACCGAGTCCACCACGCGCCTGCCGAAATCGTCGTCGAGGGCCCATTCCCACGGGTACAGCTTGAAGATCGAACCGATCGGCGCCTCGGCCAGATCGACGAAACGCTCCAGCTCGGTGTCGAAGCCGATCTCCTCGATCGGCAGCGCGATGGTGTCGAACCCGGCCTCGGCGGCGGTTTCCTGCATATACGCGGTGGTCACGTTGTCCTCGCCGGAGGCGTCGGCCGAGGACCAGGTGAAGTGCAGCTGGTTGGTGGGCAGCTGGTCGAGCAGCTCGCCCCAGCGCTCGACGAGGCGTTCGTGCAGGGAATTCCACTGGTCGTCGTCGGGATAGACGTCGGTGAGCCAGTGCCACTGCACGATGGCCGCTTCCAGCAGCGAGGTCGGCGTATCGGCGTTGTACTCCAGCAGTTTCGCCGGTCCGCGGCCGTCGTAGCGCAGGTCGAAACGTCCGTAGACGTAGGGGTCGCTGCGCTGCCACGATTTCTTGATCGGCTCCCAACTCCATTCGGGCAGGCCGAAATCGGCGAAACGCTCGGTGAGCACGATCTGCTCGACCGCGTGCAGGCACATCGAATGCAGCACCTCGACCTGGGCCTCGAGCGCGAGGATTTCGTCGAGATCGAATTCGTAGTGCACCGATTCGTCCCAGTACGGGCGCGACTGTCCGTTCGCGTCGCGGCCGGGCGAGCCGAATACCAGCCCTTGATCGGCGATGATCTTCTGCCAGCCGGTACGTTGCCGGTTGCGCATCCGACGCATCTAGGAGCCTCCACTGGTGGAACCGGATTTACTGCCGAGACCGCCTCGTACGACGGTCCCGCTCTTGGTGCTGACGGTGGCTTTCTTCGGCGCGACCGTGCTACCGCCGACGGGCGCGCGCCCGACGGTGTTGTTGCCGCCGTAGTAATAGCGGTACTGGTGGCCGTTGTAGAGGAAGATGCCGGGCCCGAGCCCGCCACCGCCGTAATAGCCGCCGCTGCTGGCATAGGACTGGGCACGGACGCAGTCGTCGTCGGGGACGACCTGCTGGTTCCCGTTGTCGTCGGTGATGCAGTAGGCGGTCACATTCGCCGGGCGGTGTGCGGCCTGGTAGGCGAGATAACCGGTGCCGACCACCGCGGCGATGCCGGCGACCGCCACGCCGCCGATGAGCAGCCGTTTGCGGTTGCGCCGCTTGGTTTCCGCGGCCTCGGCCGCGGCCCGTTCGGCCTCTTCGGCGCGTTTGCGGGCCTTGTCGCGCGCTCGCGCTTCGGCCACCGTCGGCGGCCGGGGCTGGGTGACGCCGGCCTCCTGCCGCTGCATGCTGCCGCGCATCCGCCGGGGCTTACCGGTTTCGCCCGCGCCGCCGGTGTTCTCACCTTCGGATCCGGTCGGCCCCCCGGCGTCGGCGCCGAAAGCGTTGTCCGCCAGCGGGTTCGGCACGCCCGGGGTGGCGAGGCCGGGAATCGGTGCGGTGGGGTCCGGCAAGCCGGGCAGGATGGGTGTACCCGGAAGAGTCGGCGCGGTCTGCGGATTCGGGAGGGTGAGGTCCGGTTCGCCCAGGCGTCGCGTCGGTTCCGCGTCGGGCCCGCCGCCCGCGCCGCCGGGCTGTGCGCCGAAACGCACCGTCGGATCCGAGGCGCCGATTCCTTTCGACTGTCCGGACTCCGGGCCGCCGGTGCTGTCGTCCCCCGCGGGCGGGGTGTCGCGGGGGTCGTGCGAATCCCGATCCCCGGATCCGCCCGGCTCATGTGTTGCCAACGATCGACTCCTGTATCCCCGCCGCTACCGTTCCTCGAACCCGGTGATTCCGCCGAGGGCGGCGCCCCAGTTTTCCACAACCAGATCGACTCGACCAGGAGTGTCACCCGACCGCAACAATGCCAGCAAACGCTCGCATGCCGGTCGCGGCCCCTCGGCCACCACGTGCACACGCCCGTCCCGGGTGTTGCGGGCGTGGCCCACCACACCGAGCTCCAGCGCCCGCGCGCGCGTCCACCAGCGGAACCCGACGCCCTGCACGTAGCCGTGCACCCAGGCGCTGAGCCGGACGGGGTCGGAGCTCACGAGTCGATCTTGTCGATCTGGAACGTCAGGTTCACCGTGGTGCCCGCCTTCAGCGTCCGTCCGACTGTGCACACCTTGTCGATGGCGCGCTGCACGGTGACCAGCAATCGCTGGCGTCCGGCCTCGTCGAGTTCGGACAGATCCAGCTCGACGACCTCCTTCAGCTCCGGATACACCTCGTTCTCGCGGTCGGCGTCGCCGGAGACGCGGATGGTGGTGTCGTAGTTCTCGCCGAGCCGATTGGACAGCGGGAAGTCCGAACTCATCCCGGTGCAGGCGGCCAGCGCGATCTTCAGCAGCTCACCGGGGGTGAAGACGCCCTCGACGCCGTCGGAGCCGATGAGCACCTCCGCCCCGCGCGAACTGCGCCCGGTGTAGCGGCGGGTGCCGGTCCGCTCCACCCACAGGTCGGTCACCGGCTTCGGTGCCTTGGTCTGCGGCGCGGCCGCGACGGTCGCGGGCTGCGCCGAGGCGGCGGTGGGTGCGGCGGAGTTGGCGGTCTGTTCGGACATACCGTCGATCCTGCCATCGGGGCCGGCGCAGCCGCATCGCACACCGGCTTTCACCACGGCGTGAGTGGAGGGTTGTGTCCGATATCACCGGTTTTGTCCAGCTCGGGCGCGGTCGGGTCAGACCTGGAAGCGGTACCCCATGCCGGCCTCGGTCAGCAGATGTTTCGGCTGGGACGGATCGTCTTCGAGCTTGCGCCGCAGCTGCGCCAGATACACCCGCAGATAGTGGGTTTCGGTCGCGTACGTCGGCCCCCACACCTCGCGCAGCAGTTCGCGACGCCCCACCAGCTTGCCCTGATTGCGCACCAGCATCTCCAGCACACCCCATTCGGTCGGCGTGAGGTGGACGTCGCGGCCGCCGCGGACGACCTTCTTCGCCGCGAGATCGACGGTGAACGAGGAGGTTTCGACAATCGGCGCGGACTCCTCGGCCGCCGAGGCGGAACGCCGCACCGCCGCCCGCAGGCGGGCGAGCAGTTCGTCCATGCCGAACGGCTTGGTGACGTAGTCGTCGGCTCCGGTGTCGAGGGCCTGCACCTTGTCCGAGGAATCGGTGCGGGCCGAGAGCACGATGACCGGCATCGAACTCCAGCCGCGAATTCCGGCCAGCACCTCGACACCATCGATATCGGGCAGGCCCAGATCCAGCACGACCACGTCGGGATGTTTCTCCGCCGCCGCTCGCAGGGCCGCCGCGCCCGTGGCCGCGGTGATCACGTCATAGCCGCGCACCGAGAGGTTGATCCGCAGTGCGCGCAGGATCTGCGGTTCGTCGTCGACGACCAGCACCCGGACGGCGGCCGGCGGTCGTTCGGCCGAGGTCACGACGCCTCCTGTGACTCGCGGGCCGGCAACTCGATCACCATGGTCAGACCACCTCCCGGCGTCGGCTCGGCGTGGACGGTGCCGCCCATCGCCTCGACGAATCCGCGGACCACCGACAGGCCCAGGCCCACACCGGTCGAATTGTCGCGGTCGCCCAATCGTTGGAACGGTTCGAACATCTGGTCCTCGAGTCCGGTCGGAACGCCCGGACCGTAGTCGACCACTGTGATGGATACCTGGTCGCCGTCGCGTTCGGCGCCAACCCGCACCGGTGTGTCGGGGACCGCCGTGGCGCCCTGCGCCGAATAGCGCAGCGCGTTGTCGATCAGATTGGCCAGCACCCGTTCCAGCAGGCCGCTGTCGGCGTAGACCGAGACGTCGCCGACCTCGACCTTGACCCGGTCCATCGCCGCCTGGCGGACACCGCGGGTCCCCATCCCGACACCGACGACCGCGCGGTTGACCACCTCCTCCAGGTAGACCTGTTTGAGGTTGGGCTCCACCGCGCCGGCCGCGAGCCGCGAGGAGTCGAGCAGATTGCCGACGAGCGCGGTGAGCTGATCGGTGGATTCCTCGATGGTTTCCAGCAATTCGGCGGTATCGGCGGGGGAGAACTGCACGTCCTCACTGCGCAGACTCGACACCGCCGCCTTCGCCGCGGCCAGCGGCGTGCGCAGGTCGTGGCTGACCGCCGACAGCAGCGCGCGGCGCAGCCGGTCGGTCGCCATCACACCCGCGGCGGCCTGGGCCTGGTCGGCGAGTTCACGCTGGCGCACCAGCCCGGCGGCCTGCCCGGCCACCGCCGCGAGCACCCGGCGGTCACCGGGTGTCAGCGCGCGCCCGCTGAGCAGCAGCCAGTGTTCCTCGTCGCCGGCGCCGATCGCGGTATCGGCGGCACCGGGTGTGCGCGCCGGATCGTGACCGACGCAGGCGATCACCTCCGCGTCGCTGACGAAACTCACCGCCCGCTGCCGGTAGATCTCGCGGGCCCGCTCCAGCAGATCGGGCAGGTCGGCGCCGTGCAGGATCGCTCCGGCGAACAGGGTCAGCAACTCGGCTTCGCGGGAGGCGGTGCGTGCCTCGCGGGTGCGATTGGCGGAGATGTCGACCAGCGCCGCCACCGCCACCGCCACCCCCGCCATCACGACGATGGTGAGGAAGTTGTTGGGTTCGGCGATGGTGAGACTGTGCCGCGGGGTGGTGAAGAACCAGTTCAGCAGCAGCCCGCCCAATACCGCCGACAACGCCGCCGGTGCGACACCGCCGAGCAGCGCGACCGCGATCACGCCGATGAAATACATCGCGCTCTCACCGGCGAGATCCAGGCGCGAATCCAGCCACAGATAGCAGACCAGGGTGATCAGGGTGGGCACCACCAGGGCGGCCAGCCACGACACCGCCGGCCGCTGCCGCCGCAGCAGGGCCGACCAGCGCAGCCCCCGTTGCGCCTCCTCGTGGGTGACCATGTGGACGTCGATACTGCCCGAGCGCTGCACCACGGTCGCGCCGATGCCCTGGTCGAGGATGCGTGCCCAGCGCGAACGCCGGGAGGTGCCCACCACCAGCTGGGTGGCGTTGACCTGGCGGGCGAAATCCAGCAGGGCGCTGGGGACGTTCTCGCCGGTCACCGTGTGCAGGCTGGAACCGAGCCCGGCGGCCAGCTCACGCAGCCGATGCAGCCGTTGCGCCGACACTCCGGCCAGTCCGTCCCCGCGCACGACGTGCACGACGACCAGTTCGGCGCTGGATTTGGTGGCGATGCGGCTCGCGCGCCGCACGATCGTCTCCGATTCCGGGCCGCCGGTCACGGCGACGACCACGCGTTCGCGCGCCTCCCAGGTCGCGGTGATCTTGTGGTCGGCTCGGTATTTGGCCAGCGCGGCGTCGACCTGATCGGCCAGCCACAACAGGGCCAGTTCGCGCAGCGCGGTGAGATTGCCTGGCCGGAAGTAGTTGCGCAGCGCCGCGTCGACCTTGTCGGCGGTGTAGACGTTGCCGTGGGAAAGCCTGCGCCGCAACGCCTCCGGGGTGATGTCGACCAGTTCCACCTGATCGGCGCCGCGCACCACCCAATCCGGCACGGTTTCGCGCTGTACGACGCCGGTGATCTGCTCGACCACGTCGTTGAGGCTGTCCAGGTGCTGGACGTTGACCGTGGAGATGACGTCGATACCGGCGTCGAGCAGTTCGTGGACGTCCTGCCAGCGCTTCTCGTTCTTCGATCCCGGCACGTTCGTATGCGCGAGTTCGTCCACCAGGGCCACGGAAGGCGCGCGCCGCAGTACCGCGTCGATATCCAGTTCGGGCAGAGTCGTGCCGCGGTAGGTACGCATCGCCGGCGGTATGCGCTCGATGCCCTCGAGCAGTTCCGCGGTCTTGCTGCGGCCGTGGGTCTCCACCACCGCGGCGACCACGTCGCGACCACGGCCTATTCGCCGATGTGCCTCGCCGAGCATCGCGTAGGTCTTACCCACGCCGGGCGCGGCCCCGAGGTAGATGCGTAGTTGTCCGCGCTTCACAGGTCCATCATCGCGCGATTCGGACGACGTGGACGGCGCGAAACCCGGACGCCCCGAATGCTGCGCCCGCCGGCCACGCGCAGACTCAGCGCGCAGCTGACGAAGGCGATGATCACCATCGCCGCGACCGCGAAATCCGGCACCCTCTTCTCCTCACGACCCGGTGATTGCCGCTGTGCCCGGTCGACTGCGCGGACCGGACACCACACTGTGCACCGCCGCGCGGGCCCGATCGCCGATCTTTACGACTCCTTGACGGGGTCGCGGGCGACCTTGACGCCACGGCAGCGGGATCGCGACGGCCTGTAAGCACCCCGTCAATGCCGTCGCCGCGACCGCTAAGAAGCCGTCAACGCCGTCGAAATCGGGCGTTTCGCGAGCTTGACTCACTGCGGCGCATTCGCTTCCGGATGCCGTCAACAGAGAGGTTGCACTATGTCTGTCGCGGTGTTCACCGTCGTGACCGTGGCGATCTTCGCCCTGCTCGGCCTGCTCCAACGGGGGGTGGAACGGCTGTGATCGCGAACATCGTCGGTCTGATCCTGGCGCTCGGCGTCGCCGTCTACATGGTCGCGGCGCTGCTGTTCCCGGAAAGGTTCTAGGTGAGCACAACCACTGCCGGGGTCGTCTTCGTGGCGACCCTGATCATCGCGCTCGCGGCGGTCCACATCCCGCTCGGCGACTATATGTACCGGGTGTATTCGGGCACGAAACACTCACGGGCCGAACGCATCGTCTACCGCGCCATCGGGGTCCAGCCCGGCGTGGAGCAGACCTGGGGCGTCTACGCCCGCAGCGTGCTGGCCTTCTCCGCGATGAGCGTGCTGGCGCTGTTCTTCCTGCAGCTGATCCAGGGCCACCTGCCGCTGCATCTGCACGAGCCCGGCACCGAGATGACCGCGGCGCTGGCGTGGAATACCGCGATCAGCTTCGTCACCAACACCAACTGGCAGAACTACGCCGGTGAGTCGACCCAGGGGCATCTGGTCCAGATGGCGGGCCTGGCCGTGCAGAACTTCGTCTCGGCCGCGGTCGGGATGGCGGTCGCGGTCGCGCTGGTGCGCGGGTTCGCCCGCCGCCATACCGGCGACCTCGGCAACTTCTGGGTCGATCTGGTGCGCGGCACCCTCCGGATCCTGCTGCCCATCGCGTTCGTGTTCGCGATCGTGCTGATCGCCGGCGGCGCGATCCAGAACTTCCACCCGCACGATCAGGTCGCGCAGACGATCACCGGTGCGACGCAGACGATTCCGGGTGGGCCGGTCGCCTCGCAGGAAAGCATCAAACTGCTGGGCACCAACGGCGGCGGCTTCTTCAACGTGAACTCCGCGCACCCGTTCGAGAACCCGACGGCCTGGACCAACTGGGTCGAGATCTTCCTCATCCTGCTGATCGCCTTCTCGCTGCCGCGAACCTTCGGCCGCATGGTGGGCAGCACGAAGCAGGGGTATGCGATCGCGTCGGTGATGGCCGTGCTCGCGCTGATCAGCGTGGCGCTGACCAACTTCCTGCAGCTGCGCCATCACGGCACCGTGCCGACGGCGGTCGGCTCGGCGCTCGAGGGCGTCGAAACACGGTTCGGCGTAGCGGATTCCGCGACCTTCGCCGCGTCGACGACGCTCACCTCCACCGGCGCCGTCGACTCGGCCCACGATTCCTACACCAGCCTCGGCGGCATGATGACCATGGTGAACATGCAGCTGGGCGAGGTCGCGCCCGGCGGTGTCGGATCGGGCCTGTACGGCATGCTGATCCTGGCGGTGATCACCGTCTTCGTCGCCGGGCTGATGGTCGGGCGCACACCGGAATATCTCGGCAAGAAGATCACCCCGCGCGAAATCAAGTTCGCCGCATCGTATTTCCTGGTCAGCCCGCTGATCGTGCTGGTGGGCACCGCGCTGGCGATGGCGTTGCCCGGTGAGCGCGCGGCCATGGCGAACTCGGGGCCGCACGGGCTGTCGGAGGTGCTGTACGCCTTCACCTCGGCCGCCAACAACAACGGCTCGGCCTTCGCCGGGCTCGGCGCCAACACCGTGTGGTGGAACACCGCCCTCGGTCTGGCGATGGTGCTCGGCCGGTTCGTTCCCCTCGTTCTCGTGCTCGCGCTGGCCGGATCGCTGGCCCGCCAGGGACATACGCCCGAATCGATCGGCACCTTGCCGACGCACCGGCCGCAGTTCGTCGGCATGGTCGCCGGCGTGACGCTGATCCTGGTCGGCCTCACCTTCCTGCCCATGCTGGCGCTCGGGCCGCTCGCCGAAGGAATTCACTGAAATGACCGCTTCGACAACAGATTCCGTGTCGATTCCGCGCCGCGCCCAACCGTCCTCGCGCCGCGGCGGCCGTGGCATGTTCGATCCGGCGATGCTGGCCCGGTCGCTGCCCGAGGCCCTGCGCAAACTGGATCCGCGCACACTGTGGCGCAATCCGGTGACGCTGATCGTGGAGATCGGCGCACTGTGGTCCACGATCCTCGCCGTCGCCCATCCCACGGTCTTCGCCTGGGCGATCGTGATCTGGCTGTGGCTGACGGTGATCTTCGCCAACTTGGCCGAGGCCGTCGCCGAGGGCCGCGGCAAGGCGCAGGCCGATACGTTGCGAAAAGCCAAGACCGACACCGTCGCCCGGCGATTGGTCACCTGGCATCCGGGCGCCGAGGCGCCGCTTGAGGAGAGGGTTCCCGCACCCGAACTGCGGCGCGGCGACTACGTGGTGGTCGAGGCCGGGCAGGTGGTTCCGGGTGACGGTGACGTCGTGGAGGGCATCGCCTCGGTCGACGAATCGGCGATCACCGGTGAATCGGCGCCGGTGATCCGCGAATCCGGCGGCGACCGGTCCGCGGTCACCGGCGGCACCACCGTGCTCTCGGACCGCATCGTCGTCGAGATCACCCAGGAGCCGGGCGGCAGTTTCATCGACAAGATGATCGCCCTGGTGGAGGGCGCCAGCCGGCAGAAGACACCCAACGAGATCGCGCTGAACATCCTGCTGGCCGCGTTGACGATCATCTTCGTGTTCGCCGTCGTGACGTTGCAGCCGCCCGCCATCTTCGCCAAGGCGAACAACCCGGGAGTCGGCGACAGCGCGGCGCTGAACGCGCACGGGGTCACCGGCATCGTCATGGTGTCGCTGCTGGTCTGTCTCATTCCCACGACGATCGGCGCACTGCTGTCGGCGATCGGCATCGCGGGGATGGACCGCCTCGTCCAGCGCAATGTGCTGGCGATGTCGGGTCGCGCGGTCGAGGCCGCCGGCGATGTGAACACGCTGCTGCTCGACAAGACCGGCACCATCACTCTCGGCAACCGGCAGGCCGCGGGCTTCGTCGCCATGCCGGGGGTCACCGAGGACGAGATGGCCGACGCCGCACAGCTTTCCAGCCTCGCCGACGAAACACCCGAGGGCCGCTCGATCGTGGTGTTCGCGAAATCCGCGTACGGCAAACGCGAACGCACCCCGGGTGAACTGGCGGGCGCGACCTGGGTGGAGTTCAGTGCCCAGACCCGGATGTCGGGCGTGGACCTGCGCGACGGGCATCGGTTGCGCAAGGGCGCCGCGAGCGCGGTCACCGAATGGGTTCGGGCCCACGGTGGTTCGGTGCCGGAGGCGATCGGGCGGACCGTGGACGGCATCTCGGCCTCCGGTGGCACACCGCTGGTGGTCGGCGAACTGCTCGACGGGAAAGCCCGGCTGCTGGGTGTGGTCCACCTGAAGGATGTGGTGAAGCAGGGCATGCGGGAACGTTTCGACGAGATGCGCCGCATGGGAATTCGCACGGTCATGATCACCGGCGACAATCCGCTGACCGCCAAGGCGATCGCGGACGAGGCAGGGGTCGACGACTTCCTGGCCGAGGCCACTCCCGAGGACAAGCTGGCGCTGATCAAGAGCGAACAGGCCGGCGGACGCCTGGTCGCCATGACCGGCGACGGCACCAACGACGCGCCGGCGCTGGCGCAGGCCGATGTCGGCGTCGCGATGAACACCGGAACGTCGGCGGCCAAGGAGGCCGGCAACATGGTCGATCTGGATTCGGATCCGACCAAGTTGATCGAGATCGTCGAGATCGGCAAACAGTTGCTGATCACCCGGGGCGCGCTGACGACGTTCTCCATCGCCAACGACATCGCCAAGTACTTCGCGATCATTCCGGCGCTGTTCGTGGCATTGTTCCCCGGCCTGGACGTGCTCAACGTGATGCGATTGCACAGTCCGCAGTCGGCGATCCTGTCCGCGGTGATCTTCAACGCGATCGTCATCGTGGCGCTGATCCCGCTGGCATTGCGTGGCGTCGACTATCGCCCGTCGAGCGCGTCGAAACTGCTCAGCCGCAACCTCGCCCTGTACGGAGCGGGCGGCATCGTCGCCCCGTTCATCGGCATCAAACTCATCGACCTAGTCGTCCGATTCCTTCCTGGGATGTCCTGATATGCCTTCGTTCTCGATGCGATACACCACCTGGTTCCGCCAGCATCTGGCCGCGGTGCGGGCACTGCTCGTGCTGACGGTGATCACCGGAATCGTCTATCCGCTGGCGGTTTTCGCCCTCGCCCAGCTGCCGGGCCTGCACGACCGGGCCGAGGGCTCGCTGATTTACCGCGACGGAAAACTGGTGGGCAGCAGCCTCATCGGCCAGGCGTTCACCGACGGCAAGGGCGCGGCGCTGCCGCAGTACTTCCAGACCCGGCCGTCGAATTCCGCGCCCGCCGACGGCAGCCGCCCCGACGGCTACGACCCGACCAACACAAGCTTCGGCAACAAGGGGCCCGAGGATGTGCTCGACTCCCTGGCGGCCGACCCGTCGCAGTCGACGACCGGTTTGCTGACCACGGTCTGCACGCGCAGCAAACAGATCGGCGACCGCGAGGGTGTCTCCGGGGCGCGACCGTTCTGCACGCCCGGCGGCGTCGGTGCGGTGCTGGCGGTCTTCGGTCCTCGCGACGGCCACGGGCAGGTCACCGCCCCCACGAAGGTCGTCAGCGTGAACGAGGCGTGCCCGGCGGCGCCGTTCCAGGACGCCTACCGCGGGATCCGGGTGGACTGCGCCCAGCCTGGGACGGATTATTCGGCCGGGTTGATCGTCCCCGTCCGCGGTGACGCGCCGGCCGACACCCCGGTGCCCTCCGACGCGGTCACCGCATCCGGGTCCGGACTGGATCCGCACATCTCACCGCGTTACGCGCAGATCCAGAGCGCGCGAGTGGCGGCCGCGCGGGGCATCACGGCCGAGCAGGTCGCCGCCGTGGTCGCGGCGCATACCGACGGTCGCAACCTGGGTTTCCTGGGGGAACCCCGGGTCGACGTCCTCGGTGTGAATCTCGAGCTGGATCAGCGCTACCCGACGCGGCGCTGAATCTCGGCGCCCGGCCGAGACGACGTGCCGTGATTGATCGGTGCGGTGGCGATCAGGAGTGCAGCGCGCTGCCGGCCACCCACTGATCCCACGGCACGATCCAGTCGCCGTTGTTCCACGAGGGCAGCGGCGGACCGCTGGTGTTACGGACTTCGACCACATCGCCGGGGACCGCGAAGTTGTAGAACCAGCGCGCGTTCTCGAGATTGAGGTTCAGACAGCCGTGCGAGGTGTCGGTATTACCCTGCGCCCAGATCGTGGAGTCGAGCTGATGCAGGTAGATCCCGTCGCCGCTGATCTGGGTGGCCCAGCCGATCGCCTCCTTGTAACCCAGGCGCGAGTTCACCGGCAGGCCGTAACTCGAGGAATCCATGATCACCGGATTGCCCTTGCCCATCACGGTGTAGATGCCCGCGGGGGTGTTGAAGTAGATCGTCTTCCCGCCGACCTGCTCGCTGCCGCCGCGGCCCATCGAGGTGGGCATGGTGCGGATCAGTTTGCCGTTCTCGAACACCTGCACTTCGTGGGTGTTGTCGTCGGCGATGGAGACGTGCGAGTCACCGATGGTGAAGCTGGTCTTGGAGTCCTCCTGGCCGAACAGGCCGGGGCCCAGCTGCGCGCCGAAGATGTTCGCCGCGACGGTGACCTTGGTGCCGGGCTGCCAGTACTGCTGCGGCCGCCAGTGCGCGTTCTTGTCGTCGAGCCAGTACCACGAGCCCTGGACCTGCGGTTCCGTCGTCACCGAGAGACGCTTCTCGGCCGCCGCGCGGTCGCCGACCGCCTCGTCGAAGTGGGCGACGATCACGGTTCCCACGCCATAGGTTCCGCCGTCGGCCAGCGGCTGCCCGCCGGTGGTGGTCAGATACGCCTTGACCTGGTTGCTGGGGGTGAGCGTGGTGAAGGACGAGGTCATCGGACCGCTGGGGCCGGTGACGGTGATGCCCTTCGCGGTCATGGTGTAGTTGTGGCCGTAACCGAGCGGAACCTTCGGCTTCCACGCGGTGCGCTCCGGATTGAGCGTGCCGTCGACCTGTTTGCCTTCTTCGTTGGTCAACGTCACATCCGTGAGGATGCCGTCGGTTGCGCTCACCTCGATGGTGCCGAGCGGATCGACGTCGGCACTACCCGTGGCCGGGACCATCGCAATGGCCGGCGCGGCGGGCCCCGGGGTGCCCCGCGTCGGATTCGACGCCGGATCCGGGGTTGACGAGCACGCGGCCATCAGCATCGTCACCAGGGCGATAACCCCGAGCGCGACACTGAATCGGCAGCGGCGAGTGGACATGGTGTCTCCTGCGTTAGCCGTGCGCCTGAGCAAGCCCTCGCAGCGCACCAATCGCCTTACTGTCTCGGTACGTAGTTTACGGGGCTTTTTCAGGTGCTCGCACCTCGGTGGTGTTGCCCCGTGTTTACGCATCGTGGTCCCGGGTACTCCAGTTACTGTTGTGTGCCCAGTGGGCGCTCATGGACCGATCGGCCGGCGTGCCCGGCGTCGTGTGGTCCGCCACCGATGTCTGTTAGGGATGTGTGGTTATGAGAGAACGGTGCGAGACCACAGGCTGCGCGGCCGCTCGCACCGCTGACGAACGGACGGGTCGGGGAACCACGCTCCGATGACGCGCGGCTGGACGAGGTGTGACGATGAGTGCAAATTTGATGATCGTAGAGGACGACGACCGGGTTCGCAGTGCGCTGCGACTGGCCATGGAGGACGAGGGCTACGACGTCGCCGAGGCCGAGGAGGCCGAGGATGCGCTCGAACATCTGCGTGACAACGGCGCACCGGATGTGATGATCGTGGATCTGATGCTGGGGGAGATGGACGGATTCACCTGTATTCGTGAGATTCGTCGCGATCACGATGTGCCGATCATCGTGGTCAGCGCGCGGGACGACACCCACGACGTGGTGGCCGCGCTGGAGGCCGGCGCCGACGACTTCGTCACCAAGCCGTTCGAGATCAAGGAGATCACCGCCCGGATGCGGGCCCTGCGCCGCCGCGCTCAGCAAACCGTGGAACCGCCGGCCCCGCAGGAGATCGTGCTCGACGCCTATCCCGAAGCGCCGCTGGTGCTTTCGGCCGACGGTGGCACCGTCCACCGCGGCGACGAGGAGCTGCACCTCACCCTCACCGAATTCCGGTTGCTGTGTGAACTGGCCGAGACCCCGGGCCGGGTGCTGTCGCGCAGCGTCCTGCTCGAAAGGGTCTGGGACCGTGGGTTCTTCGGTGACGAGCGGATCGTGGACGTGCACGTCCGGCGGCTGCGGACCAAGATCGAGCGCGACCCGTCCGAGCCGGCGATCGTGGTAACCGTGCGCGGGCTCGGCTACCGCCTCGATGTGCAGCGCTAGATTTCCGCGCCTGCCCCGCCGCCAGATTCTGCGCGGTCGCGTGATCGTCGCGTTCACCGTCACGGGGCTGGTCTCGGCATTGCTGGCGGTGCTGATCGCGAAGCTCGACGGCGGCGGGTGGCGCACCGCGCTGGCCTGCGCGCTCGGCGGCACCGTGATCGGCGCGATCTTCGGAATCTGGTTGTCGCACCGCCTGCTGGAACCGTTGCGCCAGGTCACGGGGACCGCGGCCAAGATCGCCTCCGGTGAGCTCGGCACCCGGTTGCCCGATACCGACGATCCCGATCTGGCCCCGACCGTGGACGCGTTCAACACCATGGTCGACTCGCTGCAGAACCGCATCGACCGCGAACGCCGGCTGGTGGGTGATGTGAGTCACGAACTGCGCACCCCGCTGACCACCCTCACCACCAGCGTCGGAGTGATGTCGCGCTACGAGGACCAACTTCCGGAACGGTCGCGGCGGGCGCTGGAACTGGTCCGCGCCGAACTCGACCATCTGCGCAGGTTGCTCGACGATCTGCTGGCGCTGGCCCGGGCCGAGGCGCGCATGCACGGCGCCGATGCCGAACCGCTGTCGGTGCGCGAACTGCTCACCCACACGCTCGCGGAAATGCATTATTCATCGGAACTGCTGACCGTCGCCGACGACGGAATCGTGACCGGGCGAAAGCTCGAACTCGAGCGAGCGCTGGTGAATGTACTCGAGAATGCGCAGCGGCACGGCGGCGGAGTGATCGCGGTGGGCGTCGCGCGCGCTGGGGACGAAATGGTGATCACGGTCGACGACGCCGGTCCGGGAGTGGCGCCGCAAGACCGGCAACGCATCTTCGAAAGATTCGTGACGGTGCGCCGCGGGAAACGTTCGGGCACCGGCATCGGATTGGCTTTGGTGGCCGAAACCGTTGCCGCCCACGGGGGCCGCGTGAAATGTGACGACCGTCCCGGCGGAGGAGCTCGATTCATGGTGTGGTTGCCCACCGTGACGAAATTCACCGATCATACTTCTGTAACACAACCGTAAAGTAGTCGCACGATAGACCTCAACGTTCGCGGGCAATTCTGAAGAGGTGATGCAGACCCGAACGCGAAGTATGTCGTTCAGTTCTCCGGCAACCGACGAGTCGAACGGCCGTCGGCACGTTTCCTCTCAGACGCTGATTCGTCGGCCACGGGTGGACGACGGAGCGCGGATGTGGCGAATCGCAGTGGATTCCCAAGTGCTCGATGCCAATTCGAGTTACGCGTATCTGCTGTGGAGCCGTGACTTCGCCTCGACCACCGTCGTGGCCGAAATCGACTCCGAGATAGCAGGATTCGTCACCGGATATCTGCGCCCGGAATCGCCGGACACACTGTTCATCTGGCAGGTAGCCGTCGATCACGCCTTCCGCGGCCGCGGAGTGGGCGTTGCCATGCTGGATCGGCTCGTCGAAGACGTTGCCGACCAAGGTGTTTCGAAGTTGGAGACAACCGTTTCGCCGGACAACGAAGCCTCGCTGGCAATGTTCGCGTCACTGGCCCGGCGCCGTGACGCGGAAATGACGCGAGAAACGTTGTTCGAGCCAGAAGATTTTCCGGACGGGCACGAATCGGAGGACCTGTACCGGATCGCGCCACTGCAGGGTGACGCAAAACGATAGGAAGGATCATCGATGACCACCGCTGAGATGACCGTTTTCGAATCGCTCGAATCGAATGTCCGTGGATATTGCCGCTCGTGGCCCACGCTGTTCGACACCGCCTCCGGCGCCTGGCTGCGCGACGGTAGCGGACGTGATTACCTCGATTTCTTCGCGGGCGCGGGAGCGCTCAACTACGGGCACAACAACCCGGTTCTCAAAGAAGCGTTGATCGATTACATCGCCCGTGACGGAATTACGCACGGACTCGATATGTCGACTGTCGCGAAGCGTGAATTGCTGGAGACGATCAACAACGTTCTGCTGGATCCGCGCGGCCTCGATTACAAGGTGCAGTTCCCCGGTCCCACCGGTGCGAACGCGGTGGAATCGGCGCTGAAACTGGCCCGCAAGGTGACCGGCCGCACGTCGATTCTGAATTTCACCAACGCATTCCACGGCATGACTCTCGGTGCGCTCTCGGTGACCGGTAACGCGACCAAGCGCGCGGGCGCCGGAGTACCGTTGAACCACGTGAATCCGATGCCCTACGACGGGTATCTGGACGGGACCGACGATCTGGCGTGGATGGAGCGGGTCCTCGATGACAATTCCTCCGGTGTGGACAAGCCCGCGGCGGTGATCGTGGAAACCGTGCAGGGCGAGGGCGGCGTGAACGTCGCTCGGGCGCAGTGGCTGCGGCACCTGTCGGAGCTGTGCGCCCCGCGCGGAATTCTGCTCATCGTCGACGACGTGCAGATGGGCTGCGGCCGGACCGGCCCGTTCTTCTCCTTCGAGATCGCCGGCATCACCCCCGACATCGTCACCCTGTCGAAGTCGATCGGCGGGTACGGCATGCCGCTGGCGTTGGTGCTGATGAAGCGCGAGCTGGACCAGTGGGCGCCCGGTGAGCACAACGGCACCTTCCGCGGCAACAATCCGGCGTTCGTGACCGCCCGGGTGGCACTCGAGCACTACTGGACCGATGACCGGCTGGAGGCGTCCACCGCCGCCAAGGGCGAGAAGATCCGAAAGTCGTTCGAGGCCCTCTCGGAGAACTTCGAGGGTGTCTCGACCCGCGGACGCGGGCTGGTGCAGGGACTGGTGTTCGACGACTCCTCGGAGGCGGGCAAGGTCAGCAGCATCGCCTTCGAGGAGGGCCTGCTGGTGGAGACCTCCGGCGCCGAAGACCAGGTGGTCAAGCTGCTGCCGCCGCTGACCATTACCGACGACGAACTCGACCACGGCCTGGGCATCCTGGACCGGGCGGTCGACATGGCCCGAGGAGGCAACTGACCATGATCGTGCGAACCACTGCCGAGATCACCGGAACCGACCGCGACGTCGCGGCCGAGGACTGGCGCAGCAAGCGGATCGTCCTCGGCGGCGACGGGGTGGGTTTCTCCTTCCACGAGACGACGATTCAGCCGAACACCGTGCACGAGTTCCACTACCAGAACCACGTCGAAGCGGTGTGGCTGGTGGAGGGCGAGGGCACGCTCACGGATCTGACCAACGACGTCACCTACGACCTGGCGCCGGGAACGATGTACCTGCTCAACGGGCACGAGCGGCATCGGGTCGAGACCCGCACGCTGATGCGGATGCTGTGTGTGTTCAATCCGCCGGTCACGGGCAAGGAAGTTCACGACGAGAACGGCGTCTACCCGTTGGTGGCCGTAGGCGAGTAGTGATGTAGTGAGGAGGACGACGCCGCGATGACGTTGGCGGAGAGTCGAATCGACCGCTATCGGACCAGAACGGCCGTAGCGGTACCGCCGGTGGAGCGCACCGACCCCACGGTGTGGGGCACGGTCACCTCGCCGGAGCTGCAGAGTTTCGATGCCGATGGGTACGCGATCATCGACGAGTTGCTGACCCCGATGGAGGTGGCCGATATCGCCGCCGACATCGACCGGCTGGCCGCCGATCCGGTGTTGCGTGCCGACGAGCGGGTGATCATCGAGAAGAAGTCGAACAGCGTTCGTTCGATCTTCGAGGTGCACAAGATCAGCGCCGTGGTGGCGGAGTTGGTGCGCGACGAGCGGATCGTCGGGCTGGCCCGCCAGATTCTCGGTTCCGAGGTCTACATCCATCAGAGCCGGGTGAACTACATGCCCGGTTTCGAGGGCGCCGGGTTCTACTGGCATTCGGATTTCGAGACCTGGCACGCCGAGGACGGGATGCCCTCACCGCGTGCGGTGAGCCTGTCGATCGCGCTGACCGACAACTATCCGTTCAACGGCAGCCTGATGCTGCTGCCGGGCTCGCACCGGCAGTTCATGCCGTGCCAGGGCGAGACTCCCGACGAGCACTACCGGGAATCGTTGCGAGAGCAGCAGATCGGCGTGCCCGCGCAGGAGGATCTGGCCCAGCTGGCCGACAAGTACGGCATCGCGCAGTTCACCGGCGCACGCGGTTCGGCGCTGCTGTTCGATTCCAACATCATGCACGGCTCGTCGAACAACATCACGCCGTTCGCGCGCTCGAACGTCTTCCTGGTGTTCAACAGTGTGGAGAACACTCTCGAAGAACCGTATTCGGCCCTGCATCAGCGGCCGACCTATATCGCCTCGCGCGATTTCACCCCTCTGCGCTGAGCGGGGTGACCCGATCACGTCGGGACCGATGATCGCGCGGGTTCGCTCCCGACGGTGGCGGGGCGAGCCCGGCATCCCCGGCGCGTTTTCGGCCGGAATCCGAATCGGATTCCGGCCGAAAACATGTCCGGGGCGCCGGCGGTATGGGACCGCGCCCCGGCGATCGGTGTGCGCCGCTCAGGCCCGCGTCAGCGCGGCGTAGCGGGCGATGTGCTGATCCGCGGAACCCCATTCGGTGCGAATCGCGGTGAGCCGCTTGAAGAAATGCCCGATCGCGAGTTCCTCGGTCATGCCCATCGCGCCGTGCAGTTGCACCGCGTGCTGGCCGATGAAGCCGGCGGCGCGGGCGACGGTGGCCTTGGCCGCCGCGGCGGCCCGAGCGCGGACCTTCGGTTCGGCGTCGAGTTTCAGCGTCACCAGATAGGTGGCGGCCACGGCCTGTTCGAGCTCCAGGTGCATATCGACCATGCGGTGCTGCAGTACCTGGAAACTGGCGATCGGCACGCCGAACTGGCGGCGCTGCTTGCTGTATTCGACGGTGTCGGCGAGTACCCGCCGCATTCCGCCCACGGCCTCGGCGCAGATGGCGGCGATCGCCTCGTCGATGGCCCGCTCGACCGATTCGTCGGCCGCGCCCTCGGCACCGAGCAGCGCGTCGGCGCCGACCCGGACGCCATCGAAGACCAGATCGGCCGCGCGGCGTTCGTCGATCGTGCGGTAGGGGTGCTGGGTGAGACCGGCCGCGTCGGCAGGCACCACGAACAGCGACAGACCGGCCGCGTCGGAGGTGCGTGCGGTCACCAGTAGATGGGTGGCCAGCGGTGCGCTGGTCACCACCCCCTTGGCGCCGTCGAGGATCCAGTCGTCGCCATCGCGGCGGGCGGTCGTGGCCACGCGTGCGGGGTCGTACCCGGAGCCGGCTTCCAGGGCGGCGAACGCGGTGATGACGGAGCCGTCGACGATGCCGCGCAGCAGTTCCTCGGCCCGTGCGCCGCCGGCGCGGCGCAGCAGTCCGCCGCCCAGGACGGCGGTGTCGACATAGGGTTCGACGACCAGGGCGCCGCCGAGCGCCTCGGCGATGATCATGGTCTCGATGGCGCCGCCGTCGAATCCGCCGACACTCTCGGGCAGGCTCGCGCCCAGAATGCCGACCTCCTCGGCGAAGCCGCGCCAGATTTCCGGCTGATGGCCGGCGCCGACCCGTGCCGCGGCCCGGCTTTTCTCCAAATCGTAACGGGCGGCGAGAAATTCGGTGACCGTGTCACGGAGCAGTTGCTGTTCGGCAGTGAATTCGAAGTCCATCTCTCACAGTCCCAGGGTTGCCTTGGCGATGATGTTGCGCTGAATCTCGTTGCTGCCCGCGTAGATCGAGCCCGCGCGGTCGTTGAAGTACCGCAGCGGCGCGACGGCCTGCCACGGTTCACCGCTGAGATAGCCGTCGGCGGGCGCGACGAAGTCGGCGACCGGACCGCCCGGCATGGCCGCGTGCGGCTGATAGGCGCGCCCGCGCGGGCCGGCGGCCTCGAGGGCCAATTCGGTGAGCCGCTGGCTCAATTCGGTGCCCAGAATCTTGATCGTGGACGCGGCCGGACCCGGATCCTTACCGCGCGAAATGGCCGACATGGTGCGGTATTCCAGGATTTCGAGGACGTCGGCCCGGATCCGCGCGTCGGCCAGTTTCGCCGCGAAGGCGGGTTCGTCGAGCAGGCTGCCGCCGGCGAAACCGGGCTGTCCGGCCGCGTGCTCGGCCAGCGATTCGGCCAGCACCTGCAGCGCCGGGCCGTAGGCCGAACCGCCGCGCTCGAAGTTCAGCAGATGTTTGGCGACCGTCCAGCCCTCGTCGATGCGGCCGATGACGTTGGACTTCGACACCCGGACACCATCGAAGAACACCTGGTTCTGCACCTGCTCGCCGGAGGTCATGACCAGCGGGCGGATCTCGATGCCGGGAGTGTCCATCGGGATCAGCACGAAGGTGATGCCCTGCTGTTTGCGTTCCAGTTTCGAGGTGCGGACCAGGGCGAAGATCCAGTTGGCCTCGGTGGCGTGGGTGGTCCAGATCTTGGAACCGGTGCACACCAGATCGTCGCCGTCGGAGACCGCGGCCATGGTCAGCGAGGCCAGATCCGAGCCCGCCTCGGGTTCGGAATAGCCCTGGCAGAAGAACACCTCGCCGGTGAGGATGCGCGGCAGGAAGTAGTCCTTCTGCTCCGGGGTGCCGAAGGCGATGATCGCGTGCGCGACCATCCGGATGCCCATCGGCGAGAGAGCGGGCGCGCCCGCGAGGGTGGATTCACGATCGAAGATGTAGTGCTGCGTCATGCTCCAGTCACAGCCGCCGTGGGCGACCGGCCAGGCCGGCGCCGCCCAGCCACGGGCGTGCAGGATGTGCTGCCACTGCATGCTGGCCTCGTGATCCGGGTACACGCTGGTGGCGAGCTGACCGGCGCGACGTATTTCCGGGGTCAAATTCTCGTCCAGGAAGCGCCGCACCTCGTCGCGAAACGCCAGATCGGTGGGCGACCAGTCCAGATTCACGAAGAACTCCTTGTGCGATAAACGGGCCTCTACCTTCTCATTTACTCCGGGTCGAGCGCAAATGGTCGTTAACTTATTGCGATAGCGGGCAGTGTGCCGGGGCGGTGGCGGGCTGGTGGGCGACGGCGTGTCGGAACGCGAAACCCGTGCCGGGACTTGCGATCCTGCGCATGGTGTGAGGAAAGATGTGGGTCCATGTACGCATCTCGAGTACTTCGTCTGTTCGTGCGCGCCGTTCCGGCCGTGCTCGTCACGCTGATCGCCGCGGCCACCTTCGCGGTCGCCGGTGGCGTCGCCTCCGCCCAGCCGCTGCCGGGCGTGCCCGCGCTGCCCGGCGCCGTCACCCGCCTGGTGATCGCCCCCGGCCAGAACAGCACCGGCGGCAGCGGCACCGTGGCCGAGGGCAAGCTCGACAACTACTCCATCGCGTCCGCGCAGGGGCAGAAGCTGATCTTCGACGTCACCTCGAACAACGGCAACGCCCGGGTGACCGTCGGCCCGCTGGTCGGCCCGATGGCCGCCACCGAGGTCCCGCACGCCGAGATCGTCGCCAATGGCCTCGACTACCAGATCACCGTCACCTCCGCCGACGGCTCGCCCAGCGACTACACGCTGACCGTTACCGCCGCCTGATTCCGGGTCCTATTCGGCGGATGCCGGGCGAACACGTTCGCCCGGCATCCGACCGGCAACGCACCCCGACCGGGTAGCCTGACCGACTGTGCACCTGAAGAGTCTGACGCTGAAGGGATTCAAATCCTTCGCGTCCGCGACGACGCTGCGGCTCGAGCCCGGCATCACCTGTGTGGTGGGGCCGAACGGGTCCGGCAAATCGAACGTCGTCGACGCGCTGACCTGGGTGATGGGGGAGCAGGGCGCCAAGGCGCTGCGGGGCGGCAAGATGCAGGACGTCATCTTCGCCGGTACCGCCGGACGGGCGCCGCTGGGCCGCGCGGAAGTCACACTGACCATCGACAATTCCGACGGCGCGCTGCCCATCGACTACTCCGAGGTCTCGATCACCCGCCGGATGTTCCGCGACGGCGCCGGTGAATACGAGATCAACGGCAACTCCTGCCGGCTGATGGATGTCCAGGAACTGCTGTCGGACTCCGGTATCGGCCGGGAAATGCACGTCATCGTCGGCCAGGGCCAGCTCTCGGCGATTCTGGAATCGCGACCCGAGGACCGCCGCGCCTTCATCGAAGAGGCCGCGGGCGTGCTCAAGCACCGCAAGCGCAAAGAGAAGGCGGTGCGCAAACTCGATGCGATGCAGGCCAATCTGGCCCGTCTGACCGACCTCACCACCGAACTGCGCCGCCAGCTCAAACCGCTGGGCCGCCAGGCCGAGGTGGCCCGGCGCGCGGCCACCGTCCAATCCGAACTGCGCGATGCCCGGCTGCGATTGGCCGCCGACGATCTGGTGGCGCGCCGGCGCGAACTGGAAAGTCAGCAGAGCAAGGAAGCCTTCGCCCGCGAACAGCAGATCACCGTGCAAGCCGAATTGGATGCCGCCAATGCGGCGCTGGCGCAGCAGGAATTCCAGCTCTCGCGGCTCACGCCCGGCGCCGAGGCGGCCGCGCAGACCTGGTTCCAGCTGTCGGCGCTGGTGGAGCGGGTCAACGCGACCATCCGGATCGCCCGCGACCGGGCCCGCAATCTCACCATCGAACAGCCCACCGGCACCGGCCGCGACCCCGAACAACTCGAGGCCGAGGCGGACCGGGTGCAGGCCGAGGAGGCGGAACTGCTCGAGGCGGTCGAGGTGGCCACGGCGACCCTGGAGGCCGCCCGCGATCAATTGCTGGACCGCGAACAGGCCGCCAAGGCCGCCGAACAGGCCCACCTGGCCGCGGTGCGCGCCATCGCCGATCGGCGCGAGGGCCTGGCCCGCCTCGCCGGACAGGTCGATACCCTGCGCCACCGCGCCCAGTCGGCCGACGGTGATATCGCCCGGCTGTCGGAGGCGCTGGCCGCCGCCCGGCAGCGTGGTGATGCCGCCGAGGCCGAATTCGAGTCCGTGCAAACCGAATTGAGCGAACTCGACGCCGGAGAGGAAGGACTCGACGCCGCCTACGAGCACGCCGCCCAGGCCCTGGAACTGGCCGACGCGCGGGTGACCGAACTGCGCGAAGGCGATCGCGAGGCCGGGAAGAAGGTCGCCTCGCTGACCGCCCGCATCGAGGCGCTGACGATGGGGTTGGCCCGCAAGGACGGCGGCGCCTGGCTGCTGGACAACCACGCCGACGGATTGCAGGGCCGGCTCTCGGGAATGGTGCGGGTACACAGCGGATTCGAGGCCGCGGTGGCCGCCGCGCTCGGGCCGCTGGCCGACGCCATCGCCGCGGACGCGCACCCCACCGCGCAGGCGGCGGTGCGCGCGCTCAAGGACGCCGACGGCGGACGCGCGGCCGTCGTCTACGGCGGTGCGGCGCAGCCTCGCAGCGAGATCGGTGACCTGCCCGCGGGAGTACGCCCGCTCGCGGAGGTGATCGACTGTCCGGACCGGCTGCGTGGTGCGGTCGCGGCCCTCACCGCCGGCACCGTCGTCGTCGGCGATCTGACGCAGGCGGCCGAAATCCTTTCCACCCGACCGGAACTGCGGGTCGTGACCCGCGACGGCGATCTGAGCGGTTCGGGCTGGGTGCTCGGCGGCTCGGACCGCGCGCCCAGCCAGATCGAGGTGCAGGCCGATATCGATGCCGCCGCCGCCGAACTGGTGTCGTGGCAGCGGCAGGCCGAGGAGGTCGAGGCCGCGCTGTCGGGTGCCCTCGCCGAGCAGAACGATCGCAAACAGGCCGTCGACCAGGCATTGCTGGCACTGCACGAATCCGATCAGGCGCTGGTCGCGATCTACGACCGGCTGGGCCGCCTCGGTGCGACAGCACGCAGCGCCCACTCCGAATACGAGCGGCTGCTGGCCCAGCGCGCCGAGGCCGAATCCGCGCGCGACGAGAACCTGACGGCTTTGGCCGAACTCGAGGGCCGGCTGCGCCATGCCGAATCCGAACAGTCCGATCTGGATTCCGACGCCGACGCGGGCACCGACACCGCCGGGCAGGAGCGCGAACAGGCCGCCGCGGCGCTGGCCGAGGCCCGCGCCATGGAGGTAGAGGCCCGGCTGTCGGTGCGCACCGCCGAGGAGCGCGCGGAATCGGTTCGAGGCAAAGCGGATTCGCTGCGCCGCGCCGCGCGCGCCGAACGCGAGACCCGCGCCCGCGCCGAACGGGCCCAGGCCGCCCGCCGCCGTGCCGCCGAAGTGGCGGCGGTGGTCGCCGAATCGGCCGAGCGGATCGCCGCCGAACTGGAAACCGTGGTGGGCGAGGCGGCCGCGCGGCGCGACGAGCTGGTCCGCCGGCGTACCGAATGCGCCGGCCAGGTGGATCAGATCAAGGAGCGGGTGCGGGCGCTGAGCGCGCAGCTCACACAGCTGACCGACGCCGTGCATCGCGACGAGGTCGCGCGGGCCCAATCCGCGCTGCGCATCGAGCAATTGGAAACCACTATCGCCGAGCAGTTCGGCATCGCGCTCGACGAACTCGTCGCCGAATACGGTCCGCACGTGCCGATGCCGCCGACCGCACTGGAGATGCAGGAGTACGAACAGGCCCGCGAGCGCGGCGACCAGGTGAGCCCACCGCAGGAAATGCCCTACGACCGCGCCACGCAGGAGCGCCGCGTCAAACGCGCCGAGAAGGATCTCGCCACCCTCGGCAAGGTCAATCCGCTGGCGCTGGAGGAGTTCGCGGCCCTGGAGGAGCGCTACAACTTCCTGTCCACCCAACTCGAGGACGTCAAGAAGGCTCGCCAGGATCTCCTCGATGTGGTGGCCGAGGTCGATGCCCGCATTCTGCAGGTGTTCACCGAGGCCTACGAGGACGTGGAACGCGAATTCGTCCAGGTGTTCGGCCGCCTGTTCCCGGGCGGCGAGGGCCGGCTGCTGCTCACCGATCCCAGCGATATGCTCACCACCGGTATCGAGGTGGAGGCGCGGCCGCCGGGTAAGAAGGTGAAGCGGCTGTCGCTGCTGTCCGGTGGCGAGAAATCCCTTGCCGCCGTTGCCTTTCTGGTGTCGATCTTCCGGGCCCGCCCGTCTCCGTTCTATGTGATGGACGAGGTTGAGGCAGCGCTCGACGACACCAACCTGCGCCGCCTCATCGGCCTGTTCGAGCAGTTGCGGGAGAAGTCGCAGCTGATCGTCATCACCCACCAGAAACCGACCATGGAAATCGCCGACGCGCTGTACGGGGTCAGCATGCGCGGTGACGGCATCACCCAGGTCATCTCGCAGCGGCTACGCGGGGAGAATCTGGTGGGCGCGACCACCTAGTCACCCTCCGCGAACCTGGCTTTCAGGACCGCGGCGCCGGTGGTGGCCAGCCAGGTCTCCAGGCTCTGCAGGCTCGGGTGGATCGAGCGGATCTCGTCGATATCGGCGTGCCAGCCGTGGCCCCGATGGCTCAAGCGCCAGGTGTTGCCGATCTGTTCACCCAGTCCGTCGGCCTCCGCCTCGGTGATTTCGCGATACCGCACCGGATATCCGGTCGCGCGGGAGATCAGTTCCACAGCGGCAGCGGGAGTCACGGCATCGCCGGCGAGTTCGAGGGTCTGCCCGGAGAATCGTTCGGGATCGGCGAAGGCAAGCGCGGCCACCGCGGCGATATCGTCCACCGCGATCATCTGCGCCGGGCGATCGGCCGGGAACAGGTGGACGTTCACCCCGTCGACGAAACCGTCGAGCGGCATTCCTTGCGCCAGATAGTTCTCCATGAACCGGACCGGGCGCAGCACGGTGTAGCGCATGCCGCTGTCGGCCAGCGCCTGCTCGATCTGCCGCTTTCCGGCACTGCCCCAGGGGATTTCGTTGTCGAACGAGGCCACGCCGGTGAAGACGACGTGGTCGGTTCCGGCGTTGCGGGCAGCGTCGATCACGGCGGCACCGCGGGTCGCCTCCAGGTCGACATCCCAGCCGTCGGGGCCGAAGGCCGCCGGTGGAACCAGGAAGACGCCTCGCGTTCCGGCTACCGCCGCGGTCAGGGTGGCTGGGGCGTCGAAGTCGCCGATGGCCACGTCCGCGCCGAGGGCGGCGAGTTCGCGCGCCGCCTCGGCGGCGGGATCACGGACCAGGATGCGGACCGGGACATCGCGGGCGAGCAGCGCGCGGGCCGTGGCGCCGCCCTGCTTGCCGGTGGCGCCGGTGACGAGAACGAGGTTGTCGTGGACGGTCATCTCGGAGGAGCCCTTTCGATAGAATCGGGTCGGTCGACCCGTATTCGCACGATAGGAGCAGCGTTGTCGTCTCCGCCATCCGCCGACGCGGGGTTTCGTTACGGCGTGCGCGCACCGGCACCCGCAGCGCCGGGCACCCGAATCGACGCGCGCCGCAACCGGGCTCGTGTCCTCGCCGCCGCCCAGCGGGCCTTCGCCGAATCCGGAACGTCGGTGTCACTGGCCGAGATCGCCCGCCGCGCCGGTGTGGGGGCCGGCACCGTGCATCGCCATTTCCCGACCAAGACGGACCTGCTCGAGGCCGTGCTGCAGCAACGGATCGATCGGCTCACCGCGCGGGCGCTGATGCTGCGCGACGATCCGGACCCCGCCGCGGCCTTCCTGGGATTCTGCGCGGAGGTCGTCACGCGCACGCCCGGGAACAAGGCGATGTGCGATCTGCTCGACGCCGACGACGGCTGGCCGCGGATGCTGCTCCGGGATGCGGGCGAGCGATTTCACCTCGCCCTCGGGCAATTGCTGGAGGCGGCGCATCGCGCAGGCGGAGTACGTGCCGATGTGACCCTGGCCGACGTGCTGGCGATCTTCACCGGTTGCGTTGCCATGCAGCGTGTTTCGAATGCCGGCGACGAACTGTGCCGCCCCGCCGCCATGCTGCTGGCGGCGATGCGTGCCGACTCGGACGTAACGAAACCGGCGAATTTTTCCCATGGCCGTAACGAAACGACGGCGGCCGGCGGGAATCGTGACAGTGGGAGCTGCCCGATCTGCGGGGCGGACGTGGCGCATGCGGAGACCGGACGACCCGCCCGGTACTGCTCGTCCGCGTGCAGGCAGAAGGCTCACCGGCTGCGCCGTGCCGCGAGTGCGGCGGGAAGGAATCCGGTCGCCACCGAGTGACCCACGCACCCACCCGCCCCCGCCACCATGTCACCCGTTCGACGGTACCCGTCAGCGGACCTCCGGAGGGCGGCGTGAAGGCCGATCAGCGCGACACCGGCCGCAGCCCGTCGAACACGATGGCGAGCACTCGGTCCACCGCCGCCGGATAGGACTCCCCGGGCTGGGCGTAGACCTGCACGGTCATCAGGAGACCAACCTCGGTGACACCGACATCGGTGCGCAGGTCGCCATCTTGCTGGGCTCGCCGGATCAACTCGTCGATCCGCTCCAGAACGCCCGCCCGCACCGCGCCCACCCGCGTATCGGTGCGGACCATCGCGTGGACGGCGGGTTCGATGGCCGCCGCCAGCGCACCCAGGCGCAGTAGCGCGCATTCGCGCAGGAACCGGCGCAACCCGTCCCACGCCGTCGCTTCCTCCGCGCCCGCCGAGCCGGCCATGCGCGCGAGGCGGTCCAGATGTGCCTGCGCGGTGGCGACCACCAGGGCGTCGCGGTCGGGGAACCGGCGATACAGCGTGCCGACTCCGACCCCGGCGCGATCGGCGATCAGCTTCATCGGGACATCGGTGCCGCGTTCGGCGAAGACGTCCAAGGCGGCGAGCAGGAGGTGATCGCGATTGCTGCGCGCGTCGGCGCGCAGGGAATCCGGGTGGATCGGCTCCGAGACCATCGGCGGCTCCCGTCGTGCTCAACAAGTGGACGAATTACGTCCACTTAATCTACCATCGACCTAAGCGGACGAAAATCGTCCACTTGAGAGAGGTGACGACATGGTCGAGGTACTGGTTTCCGGAGCGGGAATCGCGGGATCGACGCTGGCCTACTGGCTGAGCCGACACGGATTCGGGGTGACCGTGGTCGAGCGGGCCGCCGGGCTGCGCTCCAGCGGCAACCCGGTCGACGTGCGCGGGCCGGCACTGGAGGTGGTGAGTGCCATGGGTGTACTGCCCGAATTGCGTGCTGCCGCAACGGCGGTGGACCGCTTGCGGTTCGTCGACGCGCGGGGCCGGGGCCGCGCCTCGATGCGCGTCGGCGATCGAGAGCGCGGTGAGGTGGAGCTGGCCCGCGCGGATCTCGCCACCATCCTCACCGGGGCCTCTCGCGACCGTGTCGAGATGCGCTGGGGTGACGGTATTTCCGAGATCGAGCAGTCCGCGGCGGGAGTCACCGTCGGCTTCGAATCGGGGGAGCGGGCGCACTACGACTATGTGCTCGGCGCCGACGGCCTGCATTCGGCGGTGCGCCGGCTGACCTTCGGCGACGACCGGGAATTCGTGCGGCACATGGGGATCTACATCGCCACCATGCCTGTCACGCGGGCCGCGGGCGCGGCGGACGAGGTGGTCATGTACAACTCACCGGGGCGGTCGGTATCGGTCCATCCCGCCGGTGGCCGCCCGATCGCGGCCTTCATGTTCCGGCGGGCGCCGGTGGCCGGGCTGGACCACCGCGACAGCGAGGCGCACCGTCGGTTGCTGATCTCGGAGTTCGCCGGGCGCATGGGACCGTTCGAGGACGTACTGGAGCAGGTGCGCGCCGGTGGTGACCTCTACTTCGACGCCGTCAGCAAGGTGTCGCTTCCGCGCTGGTCGCGGGGACGGGTCGCCGTCGTGGGAGATGCCGCCTCATGCCTGTCGCTGTTCGGCGACGGATCGAGCCTGGCCATCGCGGGCGCACACACCCTGGCCGAGGAACTCGCGCGAACGCCGCACGACCCGGCCACGGCGTGGGCACGCTACGAGCGGCGGCATCGCGATCGGATCGGCGCATCACATCGAGGGGTTCGATTCGCCTCGGCGCTGATGGTGCCCGGATCGCGCCCGGCTATCGGGCTGCGCAATACCGCGGTCCGCCTGTTGGGGGCTGCGTGACGGTCGCCGGCGGACCGTTCGTGAGGAGTCTGGTTCGCCGGAAGCCCCAAGTTTGCGGCGGCACGCGATTACAAAAGGTCGCTCACGTCGTCGGGCACGTCGACGGCGTATTTGCGCAGGGTTTCCATCGGCACGACCTCGAGCGCGTTCTCGTGGGTCGCGGCCAGGACGACCGGCGCGGCCACCCCGTCCTCGTGGGCGTGCAGCCACCGCACCGCAACCACACACCAGCGGTCCCCGGGTTGCAACCCGGGAAAATTGTTCTCCGGGCGTGGGGTCAGCAGATCGTTGCCGATCGATTTCTGATGCTCCAGGAACTCCTGGGTCACAACAGTGCAGACGGTGTGGCTACCCAGATCCTCGGGCCCGGTGCTGCAGCAGCCGTCCCGGTAGAAGCCGGTGAGAGGATCGGTGCCACACTCCTCCAGCGGTCCCCCAAGCACATTTCGATCGGTCACGAGCCGATCCTATTGTCTCTGTGTCGGATTCGCCGCGCCTTGGGCGGTTGGTATCGGGACGGTTGCCGGTGATGCGTGGCCGGACGGGTTATCGTCCGACGTCGTCGGCGTGTCGGGCGTGCGCGGATAGTGACGAATCGCCCGTACCGTCGCGGGCGCAACACCCGCCTGCCGCCACGCGGGCGCGTTCGCGGGTTCTGACAGGATGGGAACCGTGACTGCGCAAGCCTGGATTCTGATCGCCGCGATCGTCGCCGTACTACTGGTGGCGTTCGTTGCCGGATTCGTCCTGTACAAGCGCCGCCGAGTGAGCATCACCCCGGCGGAGGAGCAGGACAAGCAGCTGACCGACCGGTCGGGTGGGTACACCGCAGCCGGTGGCTTCAACTTCAGTCAGGGCGGTGCGGGCTCCGGCACGCTGACTCCGCCGCGTCCCGAACCGGTCCCGATCGAACGCACCGACGACGAGGGTCAGCCGCATGTCGGCGATGATGCCGCGATCCCGCGCGACTCGGTGCGCCGGACCATCACCGACGTGCGGTTGCCGGAACCGGAAACCCTCGCCGACCGCCCGGCGGACGGAGCGACCGCGACGGCGCCGACCGTCGAACCGGACACGACGGAAACACCCACCGACGGTGTGGCCGCGCCGGAAGCTCCGGCCGAAGCTCCCGCCGCGCCGCCCTCGACCGACGGCGCCACCGCGGTCACGCCCGCCCCCGTCGAGACGCCCGAAACCGCCCCGGTGGATTCGGCTCCGACCACAGCGCCGAGCGCCCCGACCGCGCCTACTCCTACCGCGCCTACTCCGACAGCACCGACTCCCACCGCACCGGCACCCCAGCCCGCCGCGGTGGAGGAGATCGAACCCACCGCCGGTCGCCTGACCCGCCTGCGCGGGCGGCTCTCGCGGTCGCAGAACGCGGTCGGCAAGAGCCTGCTCGGCCTGCTCGGCGGCGGTGACCTCGACGAGGACTCGTGGGAAGAGATCGAGGACACCCTGGTCATGGCCGACCTCGGCACCTCGGTCACGACGACCGTGGTCGAGCGACTGCGCGAGGAATTGGCCGCGCGCAGCGTGCGCACCGCCGAGCAGGCGCGGCAGGTGCTGCGGGATGTGCTGATCGAGGCCCTGCGCCCGGACCTGGATCGTGCGATCCGAGCGCTGCCACATGCCGATCACCCGTCGATCCTGCTGGTCGTCGGCGTGAACGGCACCGGTAAGACCACCACGACCGGCAAATTGGCGCGCGTCCTGGTCGCCGACGGCCGACGCGTGCTGCTCGGCGCCGCCGACACCTTCCGCGCCGCCGCCGCCGACCAGCTGCAGACCTGGGGTGAGCGGGTCGGCGCCGACACGGTCCGCGGCCGCGAGGGCGCCGATCCGGCATCGGTGGCCTTCGACGCGGTCAGCGCCGGCATCGACGAGGGTGTCGACGCGGTTCTGGTCGACACCGCGGGCCGCCTGCACACCAAGACCGGCCTGATGGACGAGCTGGGCAAGGTCAAGCGCGTGGTGGAGAAGAAGGCCGCCGTCGACGAGGTCCTGCTGGTGCTCGACGCGACCGTCGGGCAGAACGGCCTCACGCAGGCTCGCGTCTTCGCGGAGGTCGTCGACATCACCGGCGTGGTACTCACCAAACTCGACGGCACCGCCAAGGGCGGCATCGTCTTCCAGGTGCAGCACGAGCTCGGCGTGCCGGTGAAACTGGTCGGCCTCGGCGAGGGCGCCGACGATCTGGCCCCCTTCGAACCGTCCGCATTCGTCGACGCCCTCCTCGGGTAGCGGCGAGCAGCGAAAACGGCAGTTCCTCCTCATTTCGACACGGTCCTCACAGTGCGCCGACATGCGCTGTGTGCGCGCTGAAACCTGGTAGCAACACGGCAAGCGGATCCGTTCACGCATGCGAAACATCGCGGCGGCACGGATGAAACACCAGATCGCGACCCTTCTGTGCAGGCTCGTTTGCCGCAGTTCGGCCGGGCCCGAGATGAGGAGGAACAAGGTGGCGTATCCCTTGCTCGGTGTGCCCGACACCGGCGACACCGCATGGATGCTGGCGAGCTCCGCGCTCGTTTTGCTGATGACCCCGGGGCTGGCGTTCTTCTACGGCGGCATGGTCCGCTCGAAGAACGTGCTCAACATGATCATGATGAGCATCAGCGCGATGGGCATCGTCGGCGTGCTGTGGTCGCTCTACGGCTTTTCCGAGGCATTCGGTGACAACAAACTCGGCCTGATCGGCAACCCCGCCCAGTTCTTCGGGCTCAAGGGTCTGATCGGCAGCAATGCCGTCAAGGCCAGCGCGGCCGACCCGTCGACCGGTGCGTCGGCGGTGGATCAGGTGAACATCCCGCTGGCCGGCACCATCCCGATGACGGTGTTCGTGGCCTTCCAGCTGATGTTCGCCATCATCACCGTGGCTCTGATCTCGGGTGCGGTCGCCGACCGCATGAAGTTCCGTGCGTGGGTGGTCTTCGCGATCGCGTGGTCGACCATCGTCTACTTCCCGGTCGCGCACTGGGTGTTCGACTTCGACGTCAAGGACGCCGCGGGCAACATCGTCCACCACGGTGGCTGGATCGCGAACAAACTGCAGGCCATCGACTTCGCCGGTGGTACCGCGGTGCATATCAACGCCGGTGCCGCGGGCCTGGCGCTGTGCCTGGTGCTCGGCAAGCGCAAGGGCTGGCCGAAGACGCCGATGCGCCCGCACAACCTGCCCTTCGTCATGCTCGGCGCCGGTCTGCTGTGGTTCGGCTGGTTCGGTTTCAACGCCGGTTCCTCGGTGAGTTCCAACGGCCTGGCCGGCTCCACCTTCCTGACCACCACCTTCGCCACCTGCGCCGCGATGCTCGGCTGGCTGGTCGTGGAGAAGTTCCGCGACGGCAAGCCCACCAGCCTCGGCGCCGCCTCGGGCATCGTCGCGGGCCTGGTCGCGATCACCCCGTCCTGCTCGTCGGTGAACGTCCTGGGCGCGCTGGTGATCGGCGCGGTGGCCGGTGTGCTGTGCGCGCTGGCGGTCGGCCTGAAGTTCAAGCTCGGTTTCGACGACTCGCTCGACGTGGTCGGTGTACACCTGGTCGGTGGTGTGGTCGGTACGCTGCTGATCGGTCTGTTCCTCGCTCCGGAATCGGGCGCGGCCGCCGGCGGCGCGAAGGGCTTGTTCTACGGCGGTGGTTTCGATCAGCTCGGCAAGCAGGCCGTCGGCGCCTTCACCGTGCTGGCGTTCTCCTTCGTCGTCTCGCTGGTTCTGGGTCTGATCATCAAGTACACGATCGGCATTCGTGCTTCCGAGGAAGACGAGTTCAAGGGTATGGACGAGTCGGAGCACGCGGAGACGTCATACGATTTCGCTGCTGTGGGTGGCACGGCACGTACCGCCGTCAAGGAGGCATGACGCAATGAAACTGATCACTGCAATCGTCAAACCGTTCACACTCGAGGACGTCAAGTCCGGGCTCGAGCAGGCCGGTGTGCTGGGAATGACGGTCAGCGAAGTCCAGGGGTACGGCCGCCAGAAGGGGCACACCGAGGTTTACCGCGGCGCGGAGTACTCGGTCGATTTCGTGCCGAAGGTACGGGTCGAGGTCGTCATCGACGACGCCTCGGTCGAGAAGGTCGTCGAGGTGATCGTCGAGGCCGCGCGCACCGGCAAGATCGGTGACGGCAAGGTCTGGGTGACCCCGGTCGAATCGGTGATCCGGGTCCGAACCGGTGAACGCGGTGCCGACGCACTATAGGAGATGAAGGATTTCGGGCAGCCCCGCTTCCTGGCACCGGCCGGGGACGGGGCTGCCCGCATGACCGGGCGGTGGTTGCGGGTATGAGTGCAGACGAATTGTCCCAGGGCGCCAAGGAGCTGGTGGCCGCACGAGATCAACTGCTCGACGGTGGTGATCCCCGGCGCCCGCGGCTGAGCGCCGAGGCGTTGCGGCAGGCGCTGGTCGACCTGCACGAACTGTGGTTGACCACCAAGGGCGCGGAGCTGGGCATCACCGCCGACAGCGGGCTGGCCGTGGTGGCGGTCGGGGGACTGGGCCGGCGTGAGATGCTGCCGTATTCCGATCTGGATCTGGTGCTGCTGCACGACGACGTCGATCCCGCACGGGTCGCCGAAGTCGCCGATCGGCTCTGGTACCCGCTGTGGGACGCCCACATCAAACTGGATCACAGCGTGCGGACCGTGCCGCAGGCGCTGCGGGTGGCCGCCGACGACCTCACCGCCGCGCTCGGCATGCTCGACGCCCGCCACATCGTCGGCGACGCGGAACTGAGCAATCTGCTCATCGGTGGTGTGCGCCGCGAATGGCGTACCGGAATCCGTTCGCGCTTCGCCGAATTGGTGGAACAGGCGCAGGCGCGATGGAAGCGCAACGGCGAGATCGCGCATCGGGCCGAGCCCGACCTCAAGAGCGGTCGCGGTGGGCTGCGCGATATCCAGCTGCTCGACGCCCTGGCCATCGCCCAGCTGACCGACGCCATGCCCGGCCTGGGCCCCGACGTTCCCGGCGGCGGTCTCGAGGCCGCCCACCGCCGGCTGCTCGACGTGCGGACCGAACTGCATCGGGTGGCCGGGCGGTCCCGTGATCAGCTGCGCGCCCAGGACGCGGACGAAATCGGCGCCGCCCTGCGCATCGGCGATCGATTCGATCTGGCGCGCACGCTCAGCGATGCGGCGCGCACGGTCGTCTATTCGGTCGACGTCGGCCTGCGCACCGCCGGCAACGCGCTGCCGCGCCGCGGTCTGGCCCGGCTGCGGCGCCTGCCCGTTCGCCGCCCGCTCGACGAGGGCGTGGTCGAACACGCCGGCGAGGTGGTGCTGGCCCGCGACGCTCGGCCGCAGCGCGATCCCGGCCTGATCCTGCGGGTCGCCGCCGCCTCCGCGCGCACCGGCCTGCCGATGTCGGCGACCACCCTCAATCGCCTGTCCGAGGATGCCCCGGAACTGCGCGAACCGTGGCCGCGCGAGGCGCTCAACGATCTGCTGGTGCTGCTCGGCGCCGGCCGCAACACCATCGACGCGGTGGAGGCGCTGGATCGAACGGGCTTGTGGGGCAGGCTGTTTCCGGAATGGGGGGCGGTGCGTGACCTGCCGCCCCGCGATGCCGTGCACACCTGGACCGTCGACCGCCACCTGGTCGAGACCGTCGCCTACGCCGGTGCGCTGAGCACCCGGGTCGCCCGGCCTGATCTGCTGCTGCTCGGAGCGTTGCTGCACGATATCGGCAAGGGCCGCACCGAGGATCACAGCGTGGTGGGCGCCGAACTGGCCGACCGGATCGGTCATCGGCTGGGCCTGTGGCCCGACGATGTGCACAGCCTGGCGACGATCGTGCGGCATCATCTGCTGCTGCCCGAAACGGCGACCCGGCGCGATCTCGACGATCCGGCGACCGCCGCCCGTGTGGTCGACGCGTTGGGCGGTGAGCGGCAGCTACTGGATCTGCTGCACACCCTCGCCGAGGCCGACTCGCTGGCGACCGGCCCGGGTGTGTGGGGGGAGTGGAAGGCGTCCCTGATCGGGGAACTGGTGCGCCGCGGCCACGCCGCGATGGCGGGAGAGTCCGCACCCCAACGGGTTTCGCCCACGCCGACCGTGGTCGACGCGGCCGTCATGGACAAGGTCGCGGCCGGTGGCGTGCACGTGGAATTGTCACCCGGCGACGGGCGCTACATCCACGTCGTCACGGTCGTGGCCCCCGATACGCCGGGTCTGCTCTCGGAGGCGGCCGGGGTGCTCGCCCTGCATTCCCTGCGAGTGCTCTCCGCGTCCCTGGCCGCGTCGGGCGACACCGCGATCGACACCTTCGTGGTGACACCGACTTTCGGCAATCCGCCCGACGCGGGCCTGCTGCGCCAGGAGTTGATCCGCGCGATCAACGGCGATCTGAAGTTGGCCTCCCTACTCGCGGACAAGGAGCGCGAGACGGCGACTCGGACCAGCCGGTACGCGCAGGCTCAGCCGAAGGTGATCTGGAGCGAGGTCGAGCGGCCCGGCGAGGTGGTGCTCGAACTGCGCGCCGAGGACCGCATCGGGCTGCTCAGCCGGTTGGCCGCGGCGCTGGCCGCCGAGGGTGCGGATGTGCGGTGGGCGAAAGCGGACACGATGGGCTCGGTGGTGGTCGACTCGTTCGGCCTCGGTCTGGGTGAGAACGACACTCCGCGGCGGCGCCGTGCCATCGAAGCGGCGGTGTTGGGGGTCGTCCCGCATCAGGAGCCGAAGAAGCCGAGCGAAACGGACACCGGCGCGGATGCCGGTTAGGTTTACCGACCTCTCGCCGGTTATCGGGTCAACCTGGTCGTTTGGTCCGTAATGCGGTAACCAGATCGTTGCGGCAACCTCTGCTGGATGTGATGTCCGCCACTCTACGATCGGTGTAGATCGTGAAGTTGATCGTGATCGCTAGCTGTTCGAGCTGTTGCTGTACCTGTCCGGCGAGTTGGGTGCGTTGAGGGGAGCAGGTCGATGGCAAACGAAGTCGTGTCCTCATCCATGATCACCAGCGATTCGACCCACCACATCGCTCGCTGTGTCGGCGGCGACCATTGGGTGGTCTCCTGGCTTCCGGGCCGGACTTTGACCGGCGGTCAGGCGGTGGCGGCCATGAAACTGGCCGGCGCTCTCGTCGACGGCACACCAGGTGACTCCGACTGGGCGACCCTGGACGCCATGGCACTGCCACTGGGGCTGACCGGCCGCGAGGCGGTCTATCTGGTGGCCTACGAACAGCACGACTTCAGCCGGGCCCCGCGGCCGCGGCACAGCGCGCTGTCCTGACCGCAGTCCCGGTGACGGGCCCGCCGCCCGGTCGGCGGCAGGCCTTGGACTAGGGCGAATCCACCGATCGCGGAGTTGCCCGTACCCTGGTAACCCGAGTGACGTCCCTCGACGAGACCAGGAGCGCGATCGGTGTTCGAATCCCTTTCCGACCGGTTGACCGGTGCCCTGAAGGATCTGCGTGGCAAGGGGCGTCTGTCACCGGCCGATATCGACGCGACCGCGCGCGAGATCCGGCTGGCCCTGCTCGAGGCCGACGTGGCGCTGCCGGTCGTGCGGCAGTTCATCGCCCGCATCAAGGAGCGGGCCAAGGGCTCCGAGGTATCGGCCGCGCTGAACCCCGCGCAGCAGGTCGTGAAGATCGTCAACGAGGAATTGATCGGCATCCTCGGTGGTGAGACCCGGCGCCTGCAGTTCGCGAAGAACCCGCCGACGGTCGTCATGCTCGCCGGTCTGCAGGGTGCCGGTAAGACCACGCTCGCGGGCAAGCTCGCGAAATGGCTGAAGGGCCAGGGGCATACGCCCTTGCTGGTGGCGTGTGACCTGCAGCGGCCGGGCGCCGTCACCCAGCTGCAGGTGGTGGGCGAACGGGCCGGTGTGCCGGTGTTCGCCCCGCATCCGGGAACGTCGATCGGCGGGGGCGACAACGCCCTGGGTGTCACCGCCGCCGACCCGATCCGCGTCGCCGAGGCCGGTATCGATGAAGCGAAGCAGAAGCACTACGACATCGTCATCGTCGACACCGCGGGCCGCCTCGGCATCGACGAGGAGTTGATGCGCCAGGCCGCCGGCATCCGCGACGCCGTGCACCCGGACGAGACGCTGTTCGTCCTCGACGCCATGATCGGCCAGGACGCCGTCAGCACCGCCGAGGCCTTCCGCGACGGCGTCGGCTTCACCGGTGTCGTGCTGACCAAGCTCGACGGTGACGCCCGCGGTGGCGCCGCGCTGTCGGTCCGCGAGGTCACCGGCGTCCCGATCCTGTTCGCCTCCACCGGTGAGAAGCTCGAGGACTTCGACGTCTTCCACCCGGACCGCATGTCGAGCCGCATCCTCGGCATGGGCGATCTGCTCACCCTGATCGAACAGGCCGAACAGGTCTACGACCAGCAGCAGGCCGAGGAGGCGGCGCGCAAGATCGGCTCCGGCGAACTCACCCTCGAGGACTTCCTCGACCAGATGCTGGCCATCCGCAAGATGGGCCCGATCGGCAATCTGCTCGGCATGCTGCCGGGTGCCGGCCAGATGAAGGATGTGCTGGCCCAGGTCGACGACAAACAACTCGACCGGGTGCAGGCCATCATCCGCGGTATGACCCCCGCCGAGCGGGCCAACCCGAAGATCATCAACGCCTCCCGCCGCCTGCGCATCGCCAACGGCTCCGGCGTCACCGTCTCCGACGTGAACCAGCTGGTCGACCGCTTCTTCGAAGCCCGCAAGATGATGGCCGCGATGGGCCGGCAGATGGGCCTGCCAGGCGCGCGCCGCAACGCCAAGGGCAAGAAGGGGAAGAAGGGCAAGAAGGGCGGACGCGGACCGACGCCGCCGAAGGGGATGCGCGGAGGATTCCCGGGGATGCCGGGTATGCCGGGCGGAATGCCGGGGATGCCCGCCGCGGGGATGCCGGATCTGTCGAATATGCCCGCGGGGCTGGACGAATTGCCGCCGGGTCTGGAGGGCTTCGATCTGAGCAAGCTGAAGTTCCCCAAGAACTGACCGTGCGAAACGGGCGGCGTCGGAAGGCGCCGCCCGTTTCGTGTGTCCGGGGTGTGGTGCCGGGACGCGTACCGCGGAGGGCGGCGGTAGGTTGGCATCGACGGCGAGACCGGGTTCGCGACGGGTCAGGAGGCGGTATGCGGATGCATCTGCGCGGGGTGGTTCTTCCCGACGACGAGGTGCGGGAGCTGTGGGTTCGTGACGGGGCGATCTCGTTCGAGCCGGTGCGCGACGCCGAAACCCTCTGTGACACAGGGTGGATCGTGCCCGGCCTGGTCGACGCCCACTGCCACGTCGGCATTCGCTACGGCGGCGGGCACGAGGACCGCGAGGGCGCGATCGCGCAGGCGGAGGTGGAACGCGATGCGGGGGCGCTGCTGCTGCGCGATGCCGGATCGCCCATCGACACCCGCTTCATCGACGACCACCACGAACTGCCGAAGATCATCCGGGCCGGCCGCCACATCGCCCGCCCCAAGCGGTATATCCGCGAACTGGGCATCGAACTGGACGACGAGCGCGATCTGCCCGAGATCGTGGCCGAACAGGCCCGCTTCGGCGACGGCTGGGTCAAGATCGTCGGCGACTGGATCGATCGGTCCGCCGGTGATCTGCGGCCGCTGTGGAGCGACGCGATCCTGAAGGAGGCCATCGACGCCGCCCACCGCGAAGGCGCCCGCGTCACCGCGCACGTCTTCGGCGAGGACGCGCTGCCCGGCCTGATCAACGCCGGCATCGACTGCCTCGAGCACGGCACCGGACTCACCGACGACACCATCGAGATGATGGCCGAACACGGCACCGCCCTGGTGCCCACCCTGGTCAACATCGACACCTTTCCCGATATCGCCGACAGCGCGACCAAATTTCCGGTCTACGCCGCCCATATGCGTGATCTGCACCGCCGGGTTCGCGACACCGTCGCGAACGCCCACGCGGCGGGGGTGCCGATCTACACCGGCACCGACGCCGGCGGCTCGATCCGGCACGGCCGCATCGCCGACGAGATCGACGCGCTGGCCGGGGCGGGGTTGTCGCGGCACGAGGCGCTGGCGGCGTCGTCGTGGCGGGCCCGCGAGTGGCTCGGCCGGCCGGGTATCGAGGACGGCGCCCCGGCCGATTTCGTCGTCTACCGCACCGACCCGCGGTCGAGCCGTGAAGCGCTCGACGCCCCGGCATACGTCGTCCTGCGTGGGCGGGTGTACCCGGGCCGCGATCCGGTCACCGGACACCGGTAGGGCGTCGGCGCGACGAGTGGTTCGGCAACGGCGCTGGTCACCGATCTGCGTGGGACCCGCTCGATTCCGGGGCGATTTCTCCGGGTGCGGGCGTATCTGGCACAATGAACCACCGTCCTCGTCGACGCCCGCGACCTACTCGCGGTGCCGTGTTCGGGGACAGTGTCAGCCCGTCTCCGGTTACGTACCGCGCGGCGGTCACACACTCAACGCAAAACCGGGCCCGTACCCCGTGCGGGCTGCTGAATTGCGCCGTGACCACTCAGGCTGCCCTCGGGCGGCCGCCATCGAAAGGCATCGATACAGCCATGGCTGTCAAGATCAAGCTGACCCGTCTGGGCAAGATCCGCAACCCCCAGTACCGCATCGTCGTCGCCGATGCGCGCACCCGCCGCGACGGCCGCGCCATCGAGAACGTCGGCAAGTACCACCCGAAGGAAGAGCCCTCGCTGATCGAGGTCGACTCCGAG
>NZ_JADKYP010000034.1 GCF_015354405.1 Nocardia sp. BSTN01
CCCGCACGCTGCCGGCGCCCGCCGCGACGGTGACCGGCAGGCCGAACCACCGGCCGGGACCGGTGAGCACGAGCCGGCCGATCACGGGCTGGGACGTTCGCGGGGCGGGTGGACCAGCAAGCTGCATGTGGCCTGCGACCGGGACTGCCGGGTGTTGTCGGTGGTGCTCACCGCTGGTCAGGTCGGTGACAGTCCGCAGTTCACCGCAGTGCTCGACGGGATCGAGGTGCCGAAACTCGGTGGCGGCCGGGCGCGGGTGCGCCCGGAGCGGGTGCTGGCCGATAAGGCGTATTCCAGTCGCGCCAATCGGGAGTGGTTGCGTCGTCACGGGATCCGGGCGACGATCCCGGTCCCTGCCGATCAGGCCGCGCATCGGCGCCGCCGCGGTCGTGGCGGTGGCCGGCCCCCGGCGTTCGACCCGGTGCTCTACCGGGACCGCAATGCCGTCGAGCGTGGCATCAACCAGCTCAAACAGCATCGGGCGGTGGCTACCCGGTTCGACAAACTCGCAGTCCGCTACCAGGCCACGATCCACATCGCGGTGATCAACCAGTGGCTGCGGCACTCCTGAGGGCAGGCCGCTGACCCGCCCTCAACACTTCGAGACAGAACCTAGCCCTGCCCCAGGCGCAGAGCCACATCGATGATCACCGCCTCGCGCGGCGCCACGGCATCCCGGCGCGGTTCGTTCACCCACAGCACCGACCGGCCGGCGCCGTCGTGGCGGGGCAGCGCCACGCAGCGCCCCGGTGCGACCACCACGACACCGTGCAGCCCGAGCAGATGCAGCAGCGCCAGCGGCGGGTCGAGGGCGGGCGATGCCACCACGAAAGCCAGGCGCCGCGACCGCGGCTGCCCCAGTACCGGACCGCAGACCGGCAGGGCGTCGATCACCCTGTGCCCCAAATGATTCGGCATGGCCACCAGACCGAATCGGCCACCGGTGACCAGATGCGGCCGCGGACCGATCATCGTGACCGGCAGTCCGCGTTCGGCGTAGACCGAGCGGATGCCGTCCGGGTTGTGGACGTCGGCGAACATCATGAGCGTCGCGCCACCTCACCCGTCTCCCTGTCGGCCCCTCAGCTCAACAGCCGCGCGATCGCCGAATCAGAGCCGAAAGTCCCCACCGAGCGGGACCTTGGTCATCGATGCCGGATTTGTAGGATTGCCGGAAAGTAGCAGGAGCTGCTTCAGCAATCGGGAGGCCCGATGATCGACCGGAACCGGACGGCGACACCGGTACGCGGCCGCTGGGGAATGCTGGCGGTGCTGTGCGCGAGCCTGCTCCTCGTCGCGATGGACGCCACCGTGCTCAACGTCGCGCTCCCCTCGCTGATCGAGGATCTGCAGCCGGGCGCGGTCGCCCAGTTGTGGATCGTCGACATCTACGGTCTGGTCCTGGGCGGCCTGCTCATCACCTTCGGCGCGATCGGCGACCGGATCGGCCGCAAGCGGCTGTTCCTGACGGGATTCGCGCTGTTCGGCGTTGCTTCGGTGGTCGCGGCCACCGCTCAGGTCACCGCTCAGCTCATCGGCGGGCGTGTGCTGCTGGCGGTGGGTGGCGCGATGGTGATGCCCTCGACGCTCTCGCTGATCCGCAACATCTTCGACGATCCGCACGAACGCACCCGGGCCATCGCGATCTGGGCGGCCATCGCCGGGGTCGGCGCGGCGGTGGGTCCGATCGTGGGTGGCGTTCTGGTCGAACATTTCGGCTGGGCGGCGGCGTTCTGGATCAATGTGCCGGTGGTGGTGCTGACGCTGGCGGCCGGCCTCGGTTTGCTGCCCGAATACCGGGCGCCGTCGACCACTCCGTTCGACTGGCCGAGTGTCCCGCTGTCGGTGCTCGGCATCGTCGGATTCGTCTGGGGCGTCAAACATCTCGCGCGCGGTGAGGACATCGTGATGAACGTGTGCGTCCTGCTCGCCGGACTCGCCATGCTGTTCTGGTTCGCGCGACGGCAACTACGGCTGACCGATCCACTGCTCGACATCCGATTGTTCCGGCGCCCGGTCTTCCTCGCCGCGGCCCTGGCGACCCTCATGGCGATGATCGCGATCGGCGCCGCCCTGTTCCTGATCTCGTTGTGGCTGCAATACATTCACGGCTACTCCCCCGCCGAGGCCGGTATCCGTACGGCACCCGCCGCGGTCGCGACCCTGATCGGCTCGCTGACCACGCCGGCGCTGCTGCGCCGGACCGGGGTACGCGGGGTGATGGTCACGAGCCTGCTCATCCTCGCCGCCGGGTTCGCGGTGCTGGCGATCTCGCCCGAGCCCACCAGCTATGCCGTGGTGGCGCTGGTGCTGGTCTGCCTGGGCATCGGCGACGGGATCGCGGTCACCGCCGCCGCGGCGGTTCTGGTTTCCTCGGTGCCGGCCGAACGCGCGGGGCAGGGCGGCGCGGTCGAGGAAACCAGCTACGAATTGGGCAACGGACTGGGGGTGGCGCTGCTCGGCAGTGTGCACGGCGCGCTGTTCACCCACTACATGAGCGACGTTCCGCTAGCCGGTGCTCAGGGCGAGACGGCTCGTGAATCGGCCGGCGGCGCCATCGCGGTGGCCGGCGACATCGGCGGCGAACTCGGGGCCCGAGTGCACGAGATGGCCTCGGCGGCATTCGATTCCGCGCTCACGATCACCTCGTACGCGGCCGCGGGGGTGGTGGCGGCGGTCGCGGTCCTCACCGCGATCCTGATCCCGCGGCACACCAGCGTGACATCGCGGCACTGACGCCCGGTGCGCGGTCAGCCGCGCTTGCGGCGATGACGGCGATGGGTGGTGTCGCAGAGCGGATAGATTCCGGAGCGGCGGCAGGTGCACACCGCGACCACGAACCGATCGCAGCGCACGACGCGGCCGTCGTCGGTCACCAGCTCCACCGGACCCTCGACGAGCGCCGGGCCGTCCTTGGTCAGCGTCACCCGGGTGCGGCGGCCCGGGCCGGACGTAGGGTCGTCATTCTCGATCGGCACGGATCACCACCAGCTCCTCTTGCCGCGCCCCCGGTTCGATGAGGCGCTGTTGCTCCAGCCAGTCCGCGCGCCGGCGCAGAACGGGCCCGAATTCGCACGTTTCGCGGACGACGATCGCGGCCTTGAGCCCACCGTCGCGCAGTTGACGCACGGTCAGATCCGGATCGCACAGCGACGAATGCACGATCAGCGCGATTCCCTTGGCCCGCAACAGCTCCGGCATCAGCCGGCACAGTGGATCCAGCAGCGCCCGCCCGTGCGGTCCGCCCTCCCAGGCCCGCGCCCGGCCGTGGGCCGGAATGACCGAAGGCCCCGGCACATAGGGCGGATTCGCCAGCACCGCGTCGAAGGTCCGCCGGCGCAGCACCCGACCGAAATCGCCGTGCAACAGTTCCAGCGGTACCCCGTGCAGCCTGCTGTTGAGCCACGCCGAGGCCAGCGCGCGGCGCGAGATGTCCACCGCGGTGACCGCGGACGCACCGGCCCGTCCCGCCTCGATAGCCACCGCACCGGTGCCGGTACACACGTCCACCACCTTGGACCCCTCCGGGATGGCGGCGGACCCCAGCGCTCTGATCAGCAGTCCGGTATCGGCTGTCGGGGCGTAGACACCCGGTGCGCGGAACAGTCTCATGATCGCCGAATACCCGCCTTCCGATGATCAACCCGCGCGATCTCGCGGAATCGCCTCCGGGTCGCGCAGCGAACTGTGCCCGGCCGACCAGCTGTCGAGCATGTGCCGCTCGATGGCGTTCTCCAGCAAGGTCGTCGCCTGGATGCCGAAGACCATCGGTGCGATCAGCTCGGGCTCGCGCGCCGACAGATCCCCGATGACGTCGCGGCGCATCACCTGCTCGTGCACGGCGTCGGCCTCCACATGCTCGGCGTAGAAGCGCACGCACGCCGGATGCGCGTCCAACCGCCGCAGCGTGTCGACCATCCGGCGCGAAGCGGGGGGCGAACTGATCTCCACGCTTGCGAAATGGCCGACCAACTCGCCCCGGAACTGCCGGTGCAGACCGAACAGCGACATCATGTTCACCAGCGCCAGCATCGGCGCGGGGACGGCGTCGAGGTAGTGCAGGTAGGTGTCGTCGAGGCCGGCGCCGGCCAGCAGGTCGGCGAACAGCTGAGCGTGGACGTCCTCACCACGACCGGCGCCGAACTCGTCGTATTCGACCGCGACCAGTGCGGCCTTCGCTTGACCGCGCAGCCGGGGAATCACCCACGCGTAGGGGTCGGCCTCCTTGTGGTGGTAGATCGAGCGATGCGCGAAGTATTCGCACACCTGCCACCACTGGCCCTGCTCGTTCAGGAAATGCCCGACGCCCGCGCCCTCGACCGGCTCGACGAGCAGATCGTCGAGTTCACCGTCGAGGTCGTCGCCGCCGGGCACGTCGCGTCGCATCGCGGCCAGGAACCGGTCCTCGAGGTGGGCGCGCATGCGCAGCAACTTCGGGTCCCATTCCCACCGGGGATCGACGGAATCGAAACCGCGGTAATGCAATTCGTAGCACAGGTGCAACGCCAGCTGCAGGTCCTCACCGTACGGATCGGTGTTCGCGGTGTCGAAATCGACATGGCAGGCGGTGCCACCGAGCAGGGCGCAGATGCCTGCGGAGAGTTCGCCGCGCGGCTGCGGCAGCGGCGGCGCGCCGGTATTCGCCGTCACCGGCGCCGGGGTGGGCCGATGCCGGGACGCCGAGAGAGGGCGGTGGCCGGATGTTCGGCGCACGTCGGGGTGCGGAATCTCCATGAGCGCCGCATACCCGGTGGCTGGCGCCTCAATCGGCGGCCCGCGCCGGTGCGATCGGTGGCGCCGGCTGCCCAGGTTCGACCGCGGATCGGCGGGTATGCGCGAAACAGAGCATCCTGTCGCCCGTCGAAAGGAGCACATTGTGAACGACCCGACCGGTTCCCGAGCTCCCGGGGACGACCTCACCGCCATCGCGATCAGTTGCACGTTGAAGAAGTCGCCGGATCGATCGAGCAGCGAGCTGATCGCCGAGCAGGTCCTGCGCGAACTGTCGGACCACGGCGTCACGGGCAAGACCGTGCGTGCCGTCGACCTCGATATCCGCCCCGGCATCACCACGGACGAAGGCGACGGCGATCAGTGGCCGCAGCTGCGCGAGCAGATCAGCGCCGCCGATATCGTGCTGATCGCCACGCCCACCTGGCTGGGCCACATGTCCTCGGTCGCCCAGCGCGTGCTCGAACGCCTCGACGCCGAACTCTCGGTCACCGACGACGAGAACCGGCCCGCCATGGTGGGCAAGGTGGGTATCGCCGCCGTCGTCGGCAACGAGGACGGCGCGCACAAGATCTGCGCCGATACGTTCCAGGCGCTCAACGACATCGGCTTCACCGTGCCGGCGCAGGGCTGCACCTACTGGAACGGCGAGGCCATGAGCGGCGTCGACTATCTGGACCTGGACAACACTCCCGAGGCCGTCGCGACGACCACCGCGGGTGTGGCGCGCAATGCCGCTCACCTGGCGCGGACCCTGAAGGCCGCGCCCTACCCGGCCTATCCGTCGTCGTAGCGCGCCGGCCACCGCGCGGCCGATCACCATCCGTTCGAGGAGTCGACATGTATACCGACCACGCCGGACCGCGACCGCGTGCCGGCGAGCCTCCGATTCCGGAACCGGTTCCGCCGCAGCCGGTTCCGGATCCCACACCCGAACATCCGATCCCGTCCCCGGATCCGCGCCCGCCGATTCCGGAGCCCGATCCCGTGCCGGGCCGCCCGCCCGAACCGGGCCGGCCGATTCCGGGTCCGAGCCCCGATCCGATTCCCGGTCATCCGCCGCCCGATCCCGGACGGCCGGTCCCGCCGGAACCGACGCCCGATCCCCCTCCGGATCCCGGCCGGCCCATCCCCGGACCCGCACCCGATCCCGGCCCGGATGTACCCGGCCGCGACCCGCGGCCCCCGGTTCCCCAGGCCGGTGTTTCGCCCGCTGCCGGCCGGGCACCCGCCGGACATGACATCCGATGAGCAGACCCCTGGAACGCATCCGCAGGTCACCGCCGAGGATCTGCGGATGCTGCTGGACGCGGGCAGCCCCGGCACCCGCCTGGTGTTGTCGGAGGGCCGGGTACGGCTGGCCACCGACAGCGGCGAGGACGGACTGGAGTTGATCCGGCGGCCCGAATTGGCCGACCGCATCGGCAACCACCCCGATCAGCACGAATTGGCCGAACAGGCCGAACTACTCAACACGCTGATCCGCCTGCAGGGCGCCTGAACGTGCCCCGAACCCGAAGAGGAGACGAGATGAGCCGACCCAACCGAGAGCCCGCCGTCCTGGTGGTGACCTCGCAGACCGGTGTGGAACGTGACGAGCTGCTGGAGCCGCTGAAGCAGTTGCGCGACAACGGTATTCGCGTCACCCACGCCGCCCCGTCCACCGACGCGGTGCAGACCTTCGTTCACGACACCGACGCCGACACCACCGTCGACCCCGACACCGATCTGGCCTCGGTATCCGTGAGCGATTTCGACGCGCTGGTGGTGCCCGGCGGCACCGTCAACGCCGACAAGTTGCGCACCACGAAGGAGGCCGTCGACCTGGCGCGCGGATTCGCCGACGCCGGAAAGACGATCGCCGCGATCTGCCACGGCCCGTGGCTGCTGGTGGAGGCCGACCTGGTTCGCGGCAAGACCATGACCTCGTATCCGTCGCTGCAGACCGATGTGCGCAACGCGGGCGCGCAGTGGGTCGACGAGCAGGTGGTCCGGACGCAGGACGGCTGGACGCTGATCACCTCCCGCAATCCGCGCGATCTGGACGCGTTCTGTTCCGCGATCGAGACCGAAGTGGGCGCGAAGTGACGAGAGAAAGATGAAGGCGCGGTCATGGTGAAAGCCCCGGGCGCAGCGGAGTTCGTGCCGGACACCACCGATCTCGCGCGACTGCGCGAGGCCGCCCGCGAATGTCACGGCTGCGATCTGTACAAGCATGCGAACCGGACCGTCTTCGGTGAGGGCCCGCCGCACGCTCCGATGGTGATGATCGGCGAGCAGCCCGGCGACCGCGAGGATCTGGCCGGACATCCGTTCGTCGGCCCGGCCGGGGCGCTGCTGAACCGCGCCCTCACCGATGCCGGAATCGACCGCGACGCCGTCTATCTCACCAACGCGGTGAAGCACTTCAAATTCACCGAGCGCGGTAAACGCCGCATCCATCAGAAGCCCGGGCGTACCGAGGTCGTCGCGTGTACGCCGTGGCTGACCGCCGAACTCGACGCGATCCGCCCGCAATTGGTGGTCTGCCTGGGTGCGGTGGCGGCGCAGGCCGTCTTCGGCCCCGACTTCCGGATCACTCGCGACCGCGGGCGGCTGATCGCGCACGACGATCTCCGTGCGCTGGCCACCATCCATCCGGCCGCCGCGCTGCGCGCTCCCGATCGTGCCGAGGCCTACGACGGTCTGGTCGCCGACCTCACCGAGGCGGCCACCGCACTGTGACACGAGACGGCCGCCGCCGGTCGTCCGGCGGCGGCCGTTGCTGCCGGAGACGGTCAGCCCAGATGCGTCAGCTCAGCTTCAAGGAGCGGCCGATGATCTCCTTCATGATCTCCGTGGTGCCGCCGTAGATGGTTTGCACGCGCGCGTCCATGTACGCCTTGGCGATCGGGTATTCGCGCATGTAGCCGTAACCGCCGTGCAGCTGCAGGCATTTGGTGATCAGATCGAGCTGTTCCTCGGTGCTCCACCACTTGGCCATCGCGGCATCCTCGGCCGAGAGGGTGCCGGCGTTGAGGGCCTCGATGAAGCGGTCGACCAGCACGCGCACCGCGGTGGTCTTGGTGGCCAGCTCGGCCAGGACGAACCGCGTGTTCTGCTGGGCGCCGATCGGCTTGCCGAAGGCCTTGCGGTCGCGCACGTACTGGATGGTGGTCTCCAGGCAGCCTTCCATGGCGGCGGCGGCCATCACGGCGATCGACATCCGCTCCTGCGGCAGGTTCTGCATCAGGTGGATGAAGCCCATGCCCTCGGTGCCGAGCAGGTTCTTGCCGGGAACCCGTACGTCGGTGAAGCTGAGCTCGGCGGTGTCCTGCGCCTTGAGACCGATCTTGTCCAGGTTGCGGCCGCGCTCGAAGCCGGGCATGCCGCGCTCGACGACGAGCAGCGAGAAGCCCATCGCCCCCTTCTCGGGATCCGTCTGCGCGACCACGATCACGATGTCGGAGTTGATGCCGTTGGTGATGAAGGTCTTGGCGCCGTTGAGGACCCAGTCGTCGCCGTCCTTGACCGCGCGGGTCTTGATGCCCTGCAGATCCGAACCGGTGCCCGGCTCGGTCATGGCGATGGCGGTGATGATCTCACCGGAGCAGAACCCGGGCAGCCAGCGCTGCTTCTGCTCGTCGTTGGCCAGTTCCAGCAGATACGGCGCGATCACGTCGTTGTGCAGCGAGAAGCCCAACCCCGAGTACTGGCCCTTGGTGGTCTCCTCGGTGATCACCGCGTTGTAGCGGAAATCCTTGACGCCGCCGCCGCCGAACTCCTCGGGCACCGCCATGCCGAGGAATCCCTGCTTACCGGCCTCCAGCCACAGCTGCCGATCCACGACCCCGGACTGCTCCCACTCGGCATGGTGCGGCGCGACATGCTGATCCAGAAATTTACGGTAGGACTCCCGGAACAGATCGTGTTCGGGCTCGAAAAGGGTGCGCTCCACGCCAACCTCCTAGTGACCACATCGGCAACTCGCCTGCCACATACGGTACCCGGAAGGGGAATCGCGGTTCACTTCAGATCCGAAAAAAGTCGCTTACCTGTGCGAAAAGCTTCGGCAGGCGGTCTCTGCGCACCCTGAACGCGGGTAAACCTTTAGAGCCCCACGGCGCCGCGTACCCGGCCCCAGAGCGTGCGGCCGCGGTCACGATCGCGCTCGGCCAGCAGAGCGGTGATCTCTTCCTCCAGCGCCTTGTGCACCACCTGCTGCAATTCCTCGGCGGCGGCGTCCAGATCGGTGGCGTCCTGCCACGGCGTGGTCTCGATGGGCGTGCCGATCGAGTAGTAGAACCGTTCGGGCCGCGGCACGACGGTGGGGCCGATGCCGCGCATGAGCGGCGGGGTGAGGTTGCCGCGGATACCGAGCGCCTCGACGGTCCAGCGCAGCGGGCTCATCACCGGATGATCTCCGTCGAAGACCACGTCGAATACGTCGTCGGCGCCGATCATCGCGGTCGGCAGGATGGGGGCGCCGGCCTCGATCGCCATCCGCGCGAAGCCGGTGCGACCCTCCCACTTCAGGTGATACTTCTCGCCCTTGCGGCGCATCGCCTCGCGGCCGCCGCCGGGGAACACGATGACCGCCTCGCCGTTGTCGAGCAGGGTGCGGCAGTTGTCGCGCGAGCCGCGCACGCTGCCGATCCGGTGCACGAGCTCGCGCACCGGCGGTACCCGCATCAGCACGTTCTCCGCCAGGCCACGCACCACCCGGCCGGTGCGGTGGTAGATCTCGTGCACCAGCAGCGGCGCGTCCACGCCGCCGAGGAGCGTGTGGTTGCCGACGAGCATGACCGGACCCGTCTCGGGAATGTTGTCCAGGCCGTGGAAGACCGGACTGTTCCACAGCCGCACCGGTGTCGACAGCGCGTCGAAAATCCGAAGATCAATGGGGGGCACCGTCATTCGCAACGGCGCGCCGTCACTGAGCTGCCGTACGGACTCCACCGCCGAGCGCTCGGCGGTGGAGTCGTCGGGCATGACATCGACGGGCGTGAACTCGTTCCCGGACATTTGCACCCTCCCTGCAGCCGTTCGGTGAAAGACGCGATTCTACCGAAAACGACTGTGGCACACAGACTACGAAAGCTTCAGCGCGAAGGCCCCGCTGCTTCCGCACTGCCGATGGTGCCCGCATGCGCATACTGCGACAGGGTCGGCGCGAGCGCCCGGGGAACCCGGGCCCGCACCCGCGTCCCACCCTCCTCGTGCGAGGAGCTGATGATGCGGCCGTCGGAGTGGATGCGTGCGAGCAGATCACCACGAGTGTACGGGAGCAGCACACTCACCTCGACATCTAGCCCGCCGAGGATCTCGGCCAGCCGTTCACGCAACTGGTCGATGCCACGTCCGGTGCGGGCCGAGACGAACACCGCGCCGGGCAACTGAGCACGCAGATGCGCCAGCTGCGTCGCGTCCAGCGCGTCGATCTTGTTCACCACCAGCAACTCCGGCGGTCCGGAGCCTTCGCCCTGCTCACGCAGCACATCGGTGATCACCTCCCGCACGGCCTTGATCTGCTGATCAGGCAGCGCGTCGGAACCGTCGACCACGTGCAGCAGCAGATCGGCGCCGGTGACCTCCTCGAGGGTGGACCGGAACGCCTCCACCAGCTGGGTCGGCAGATGCCGGACGAATCCGACGGTGTCGGTGAAGACGACCTCACGGCCGTCGTCGAGCGCCGCGCGCCGGGTGGTGGGATCCAAGGTGGCGAACAGGGCGTCCTGCACCAGGATGCCCGCACCGGTCAGGGCGTTCATCAGACTGGATTTTCCGGCGTTGGTGTAGCCGACGATCGCGACCGCCGGAATGCCGCTGGAGGTGCGCCGCGACCGTTTGGTGTCGCGTGCGGTCTTCATCTCCTTGATCTCGCGGCGCAGTTTGGCCATGCGCTCGCGGATCCGGCGGCGATCTGTTTCGATCTTGGTCTCACCGGGGCCACGGGTACCCACACCGCCGCCCGCACCACCGGCCCGGCCACCGGCCTGCCGCGACATCGATTCACCCCAGCCGCGCAGTCGCGGCAGCATGTACTCCATCTGTGCCAGCGACACCTGCGCCTTGCCCTCGCGGGAGGTGGCGTGCTGGGCGAAGATGTCCAGAATCAGCGCGGTGCGGTCGATGACCTTCACCTTGACGACCTTCTCCAGCGCGTTCAACTGCGCGGGGGTCAGCTCGCCGTCGCAGATCACCGTGTCGGCGCCGGTCTCGAGCACCACCGAGCGCAGTTCGTCGGCCTTACCCGAGCCGATGTAGGTAGCGGGATCGGGCTTGTCTCGGCGCTGGATCAGGGCGTCGAGCACCTGGGAGCCGGCGGTTTCGGCGAGCGCGGCCAATTCGGCCATGCTGGCGTCGGCCTGCGCGGCGCTACCCTCGGTCCACACGCCGACCAGCACGACCCGCTCGAGTCGCAGCTGCCGGTACTCGACCTCGGTGATGTCGGTGAGCTCGGTCGAGAGACCGGCGACACGACGCAGCGCGCTGCGTTCGTCGAGTTGCAGCTCACCGACCGTGGGCTCGGCGGCCCAGCCGTTGCCGGAGTAACCGCCGCCTTCGGTGTCGTCGGCGTCGTAATCGGTCACGCCGGTATCGGCGTCGTCATCGCCGATGCTGTAGTCCTGGTCCGCGTAGCCGTCCGTCTCCGAGTCGAGCTGCTCGATCGGGGTGAACTCGTACGTTTGTGATTTCCTCATACACCTCCATGGTCCCACGCCACAACGACCGGGCGCACTCGGATATTTCCGGTCCCGGCCGGGCACGGCCCCATACGGCGCGGCTCACACGGATTCAGGCGCCGGCCCACCACTCACCGGCGAGGTGTCCGGAACCGACCAGCACCGAGGGGCCGCGCAACCACGCCTGCCCGTGTTCGATGCCCACGGTGACCGCGCCGCCGGGCACCCGGACCCGCACCTGCGCGGACTCCGTCGCCGGATCGGTCCCCGCACGCGTGAGTGCCGCGGCGGCCGCGGCGACCGTGCCGGTGCCGCAGGAGCGGGTTTCGCCGACGCCGCGTTCGTAGACCCGCATGTCCACCGCGCCGTCCTCGCCGAGCGCCGTCAGGATCTCCACGTTCACGCCCTGCGGGAACAGCTCCGGATCGAATCCGGGCGGCACGGTGAGGTCGAGTGCGGCGAGACCCTCGGCGGTGAGTCCGGGATCGACACAGGCCAGATGCGGATTCCCGACGTCGACCCCGACTCCGGGCAGCGCGCTGCCCGCGACGGTGGCGGTGGAATCGCCGAGCATCCGCACCCGGCCCATACCGACGGTCACCTCGCCGAGCACCTCGTCGAAGGAGTGCACGACCACCGAACGCGCACCCGCGCGGGTGCCCACCACGAATTCGGTCTCCCGCTGCCAGCCGGTGGCGAGCAGATAGTGGGCGAAGACCCGGACACCGTTGCCGCACATCTCCGCGATCGACCCGTCGGCGTTGCGGTAGTCCATGAACCAGTCCGCAGCCGCCACACCGTCGGGCAGGCCGGCGAGCTCGCCCCGCTCCACCAGCGCACCCGCCCGGGCGACGCGCAGCACACCGTCGGCGCCGATGCCCTGGCGCCGGTCACACAGCACGGCGACGGTGTCGGGCACCAGGCGCAGGCGCGCGTCGGAGTCCGGCAGCACCACGAAATCGTTCTGGGTCCCGTGGCCCTTGCTGAACTCGATATCGGCCGCGCCGGACACCCGCTGCTGCTCGCTCATCGACGTCGATCCTCCACCCGTCCCGCACTATTCGCCGACCGCGCCGGCGTTCACCCTCGTTACCGACACCCGGCGCTGCCGGGATATTTCGTACAGCACGACCGAGACGGCGCAGGGGGTGACCGGCATCGCACCCGCCGGAATTCGCACCATCTCGTCGCATGCGTCGCGCCACCGCGCATCCAGCTCGCCGTCGTCGGCGAACACCATGATCGTCGCATCCGCGAAGGTGTGCTCGTCGACCGGCCGGTCACCGGGTTCGGTCCCGACACCGACCACCCGGGCCGGGACTTTCGCGCCCGCCCGCAATTCGGCGACGGCCGCCGGCCCGGACACCCGCACCACCGGCACCGCGAACAGCGCCCCGGCCGAGGCGCGGACACACCGCGGGTCGTATTCGTCCGCGCCCGATCCGCTGATCACCACCGCGGCGGCACCGAAGGCCTGCGCGGTGCGCAGCACGCTGCCCAGCCGCAGCGCGGAGGACGGACGATCGACCACGACCACCGGATGTGCCGGATCGAGACGAACGTGCGACGGGTCCCGGCCGCGAGTGTGCGCCAGGGCCACCAGTTCCGGTGTGCCGGTATCGGGTTCGGCGAGTTCGTCGAGGGCGTCGCCGACCAGTCCGATCGCCCGCACCGCGTCGTTGTCGAGCACCTCGCGCGCCCACGGCGGCAGCGGTGCGCCGAGGCGGTACAGCACCGCTTCCAGCGGCCACCCGTTCGCCACCGCCGCGGTGATCGATTCCCGGCCGTGCACGAGAAAGCGGCCGTCGGTCCGGCGCCGGGCACGGTTGCCGAGATAGGCGCGCCACTCCCCGACGGAGGCGTTGCGGGTGGTCGATGGGCGGGTCACTGCCGAATCGATTCCTGTTCGTCGAGCACATGGGCCAGTACCGAATCCGCGAGCCGCGGATCGGCGCCGTCGACCCAGTGCACACGCGGGTCGCGGCGGAACCACGAGCGTTGCCGGCGCACGTAGCGGCGGGTGCCGATCAGCGTGCGCTCACGCGCATGACTCAGGTCGTATTCGTTGTCGAGATGAGCCAGGACTTGTGCGTATCCGATGGCGCGGCGGGCGGTCAGGCCCGAACGCAGGCCGCGGCCGATCAGTTCTCGCACCTCGTCGACGAGCCCCTGCGCGAACATGGTCGCGGTGCGAGTCTCGATGCGCGCGTCGAGTTCGGCGGTCTCCCGGTCGACGCCGATGATCGTGGTGTTCCAACGCGGCGTACCGCGTTGCGGCTGGGAGGCGGCGAACGGGCGGCCGGTGAGTTCGACGACCTCGAGCGCCCGCACGATCCGCCGGCCGTCGGTCGGCAGAATGATCTGCGCCGCAACGGGATCGGCGGCCCGCAAGGCGGCGTGGACGGCCGCGACACCCTCGCGTTCGAGGACCCCCTCCCACTTCTCGCGAACGCGGATGTCGGTGGCCGGGAACTCCCACTCGTCGAGCAGCGCCTGCACGTACATCATCGAACCGCCCACGATGACCGGCACCCGCCCGCGGGCGAGGATGTCCTCGACATCGGCGGAGGCCGCGGCCTGATAGGCGGCGACGGTGGCCGTTTCGGTCACCTCCAGCACGTCGAGCTGGTGGTGCGGGATGCCACGGCGCTGCTGCGGCGGCAATTTGGCGGTGCCGATATCCATACCGCGATACAGCTGCATGGCGTCGATGTTGACGATCTCGCCGTCCAGGCGAGTCGCCAATTCCAATGCCAGATCGGACTTTCCGGTCGCGGTCGGGCCGATGACGGCGATGGGCGCCCTCATCGCGCCCCCGCCGGATACCAGACCGACGCGTGATATCCGACACCGAAAGGCGCTGCGCGATACAGGGTTTCGACCTTCGGATCGGCGGTGTCGATGCCGAACAGACCGGCCAGCACCTGAAAGCCGGGACGGCCGGCCACCTCGAGTTCGGCGCACAGCCGGGTGTCCAGCGCACCGAGTGCCGCGCGGTCACCGGCGTCGAGGGCGTCGTCGATCCGCCGTTGTTCGCCCTCGGCCCGGGGATCGAGATATCCGGGTGAGGTGGTGGACAGGGTGGCGGCGCCGTCGGCGACGACCAGCACGCCGTGCGGATGCGGGTCGGTGTCCAGCTCACCGCGCAGCCGGGATCCCAGTTCCACGCAGCGCGCCGGCTCGGCGTCGGGATCGACCGGCAGCGCCCGCGCCTCGATGTCCTCGCCGTCCTCGGCCGCGATCCGGCCGCGCAGCCAAGCGCCCACCAGCAGTGCGGTCGGCCAGTCGAGTCGCGGCTCACCGCCGGGTCCGGCCGCCGACAAGGTGACCCGGACGTCCGCGCCGAAGCCCCGCACACTACCCACACCGGTCGCCGGCTCGGTCCCCGCGCCGACAATGGTCCAGTGCCGGGCCTGCCGGGCCAGCATCCGCCCGGCCGTCAGCACGGCCTCGCGCAGCTGCGGCACCTGCGCGGCCGGATGGGTGGAGTCGGTCAGCGGCGTCGCACCGCCCAGTTCGGGAATCAGCACGAGCGGCGAGGGAATCAACGCGGCGACACGAAACACCCGTCAACGGTAGCGGCCGCCGGGAAACGGCAGCCGAGGCCGTCGCTCACCGCGGGTGAGCGTGTTCCCACCACTCTCAACCGTCACTCGCTGCACGCCACCGTTCGCAAGAGAGGGCAATTCTGTCTATTGGCTGGTTGAATGGGATCTGCTAGGGCGTAACCAGGCAGCCGTGACGCGCGGCAGGGATGAGGAGCGATGACCGACAACAGCGGAACCGAGAAGGCAGTGCATCCGGAAACCGGCGCGGCGCAGCAGTCCAGCAATCCCGCCGCGAAGCGTCCGACTCCGGCCGATGCCGCCCCGAAACCCGGCGCGGCGCCACGCCCCGGAGTACCCAAGCCGGGGGCACCCAAACCCCCCGCGGCGCAGCGAACCGAACCGGCGGCGAAACCCGCGGCAACGCATCACGTCAAACCGGCTCCCATCCCCGGCCCCGCGCATGAGCATCCGCATCCGGTGGTCGTGCCTACCGTCAGCGATCCCAGCGAATGGGGCCGGGTCGACGACGACGGCACCGCCTGGGTCAAGACCGCCGGCGGCGAACGCGTCGTCGGCTCGTGGCAGGCCGGTGACGCCGCCGAGGGGCTCGCGCATTTCGGGCGTCGCTTCGACGATCTGGCCACCGAGGTCGCGCTGCTCGAGGCTCGCCTCGCGGCCGGCACGGACGCCCGCAAGACCAAGGCCGCGGCCGTCGCGCTCGCCGACTCCCTGCCCACCGCGGCCGTGATCGGCGATGTGGACGGTCTGGCGCAGCGCCTGCAGGCGATCATCGAACATTCCGACGAGGCGGCCGCCCACGCCAAGGAGGAGAAGGAACGCACCCGGCACGAGCACACCGAGCGCAAGGAGGCGCTGTGCGCGGAGGCCGAGCAGATCGCCGCCGAATCCACCCAGTGGAAGGCGGCCGGTGACCGGCTGCGCGAAATCCTCGAGGAGTGGAAGTCCATCCGCGGGGTGGACCGCAAGGTCGACGATGCGCTGTGGCGTCGCTTCTCCAAGGCGCGCGAGGCGTTCAACCGCCGCCGGGGCGCGCACTTCGCCGAACTCGATCGCGAACGCGCCGCGGCGAAGGCTCGCAAAGAGGAGCTGTGCGCGCGCGCCGAGGAGCTGTCCGATTCCACCGACTGGGTGGGCACGGCCGCGGTCTTCCGCGATCTGCTGACCGAATGGAAGGCGGCCGGGCGCGCCCCCCGCGAGGCCGACGAACAGCTGTGGCGGCGTTTCAAGAGCGCCCAGGACGTGTTCTTCGCCGCCCGCAATGCCGCCGCCTCCGAACGCGATGCCGAATTCGGGCAGAACGCGGCGGCCAAGGAGGAGCTGCTGCACCACTACGAGGACCGCATCCCCGAGCACATCGAACCCGACTCCGCGACACTGGATTCCGCCCGCGCGGCCCTGCGCGAACTGCAGGAGCGGTGGGACGCGATCGGCAAGGTGCCGCGCGAGCGCATGCACGAACTCGAGGGCAAACTGCGGTCGCTGGAGAAGCGGGTGCGCGAGGCGGTGGACGCCCAGTGGCGGCGCACCGATCCCGAAGCGATGGCGCGCGCGGCGCAGTTCCGTGAGCGGGTCGCCCAGTTCGAGGAGCAGGCAGCCAAGGCCGAGGCCGCGGGCCGCCCGCGCGATGCCGAGAAGGCGCTCGAACAGGCCAAGCAATGGCGTGAATGGGCCGATGCGGCGGAGGGCGCGGTCAGCCGGCGCTGAGACGTTCGTCGCCGGTCGGCGGTGTCGAGTTCGCCGCCGACCGGCCGGTGTGAGCCGCATCTGCCCGCAGCGATCCGGACGAGGAGCCGACCATGGATGTCCGCGAGATCAATCGAGGCGTCATCGAGCAGTTCCGGGCCGGGGGCCCGATCGAGGGGATGCACCGGGAGCGTCTGGTGCTGCTCACCACCACCGGCCGCCGGTCCGGGACGCCCCACACCACGCCGATGATGTTCCATCCCGACGGCGACCGGCTGCTCGTCGTCGCCTCGAACGTGGGCGCCCCGCAGCATCCGGACTGGTATCTGAATCTCGTCGCCGATCCGGCGGTGACGGTCGAGGTCGACCGGGAGACCTATCCGGCCACCGCCCTACCGTTGCGGGGCCCCGACTACGACCGGGCGTGGACCGAGCTCACCGCGTTGTACCCGTTCTTCGCCGAGCACGCGAAGAAGACCGAGCGCACCATCCCCGTGGTGGCGCTGCAGCGCTGACGGCCGGCGAGCTATTTGTCGTCGTCGCCGAACAGCCGGCGACGGTCCTGCTCTTCCTTTTCGGCGGCCGCGATACGCCGGCGCTCCTCGGCCTCGAGCTGGAGCGCGGTGCGGCTCCACACCACGCGTAACCAGTGGAAGGTCAGCACGACGATCGCGATCGTGGCCAGGATCAGTCCGATGCCGGGTCCCGCGCCGTGGTAGTTGCCGAGGCCGGGGGTCTGGCGGTGCCAGATCGAGAGAACTCCGAACACACTGCCCACCGCGGATCCGGCGACCGCCACCCACGCCAGCGCCCAGCGGCGGGTGACCAGCGCGAGCGACGAGAATCCGATTCCGAAGATCACCACGAACCATTCGAAGACCCGCGACGGCAGCCCGATGTGCTCGTCCTGCGCGTGGGTGTCGAAGGCCAGCACGTCGAGGCCCCGGGCGGCGCCGGCGTGCGGCAGGATCAGCGACAGCAGCAGCACGAAGACCGCGATCGCGACCACCATGGCGCGCGTCCCGGGGTCGATCTCGCCGGCGATCTTGCGTTCGACGGCCTCGAGGTCGCCGCGGAACTGTTCGAAGACCTTCGACTCGGCGGGGTTCATGCTCTCCTCATTCGGCTCGGTCGCGTCGTTCGGCTCGTCCGCCGGCTGCTGCGGCGCGGGCGAGGCGTCGCCGGAGCGCTCCGGCGTGACATCGCGATCGGCATCCTCGTTCCCGCGTTCGGCCATGTCAGACCCCGCATCCGGTGTCACAACCGGCCGTCGCCGGCAGCGTCTCACAACCGGCGGCCGCCGGCAGCGGTTCCGGCGCGCCGATCCGCGGCAGCCCCAAACCCACTCCGATCGGTGCGGTCTTGGGCAGCACACCGCGTTCGTGCGCGTCGCCGGCGCGGGTGCGTCGGTGGCTGTGGATCGGGCCGTCGGCGATGAGGTGGTGCGGCGCCGCCTCGGTGATGTCGACGGTGACGATATCGCCGGGCCGGATCGCCGCCTCGCCGGGCCGGAAGTGCACCAGGCGGCCGTCGCGCGCCCGGCCGCTCATCCGCGCGGTGGCCGCGTTCTTCTTGCCGGCCCCCTCGGCGACCAGCAGTTCGACCTCGGTGCCGATCAGCGCGCGATTGGCCTCCAGGGAGATCTGTTCCTGCAGCTCGATCAGCCGGTCGTAGCGCTCCTGGACCACCGCCTTGGGCACCTGATCGGCCATGGTGGCCGCGGGCGTGCCGGGACGGATCGAATACTGGAAGGTGAAGGCGCTGGTGAAACGGGCTTCCCGGACCACATCCAGGGTCTCCTGGAAATCCTCCTCGGTTTCCCCGGGGAAACCGACGATGATGTCGGTGGTGATCGCGGCATGCGGCATCGCGGCGCGCACCTTCTCGATGATGCCGAGGTAGCGGTCCTTGCGGTAGGACCGGCGCATCGCCTTGAGCACCCGGTCCGAACCCGATTGCAGCGGCATGTGCAGCTGCGGGCATACGTTCGGGGTCTGCGCCATCGCCTCGATGACGTCGTCGGTGAATTCCGCCGGATGCGGCGAGGTGAACCGCACCCGCTCGAGCCCGTCGATGCTGCCGCAGGCGCGCAGCAGTTTCGCGAAGGCGCCGCGATCGCGGTGTTCGGGCGAGAAGTCGGCCGGATGTCCGTGCGGCAGTGCGGGTTCGGCGAAGTTCACACCGTAGGAGTTGACGTTCTGCCCGAGCAGCGTCACCTCGAGCACGCCCTGATCCACCAGCGCCTGCACCTCGGCCAGCACATCGCCGGGCCGCCGGTCGACCTCCTTGCCGCGCAGCGAGGGCACGATGCAGAACGTGCAGGTGTTGTTGCACCCCACCGAGATCGACACCCAACCGGCGTAGGCGGATTCGCGGCGAGCGGGCAGCGTGGACGGGAACGCCTCCAGCGATTCCAGGATTTCGACCTGCGCCCGCTCGTTGTGGCGGGCACGTTCGAGCAACACCGGCAACGAGCCGATGTTGTGGGTGCCGAAGACGACGTCCACCCAGGGCGCCTTGCGCACGACGGTGTCGCGGTCCTTCTGCGCCAGGCAGCCGCCGACCGCGATCTGCATACCGGGCCGCTCGGCCTTGATCGGCGCCAGATGTCCGAGCGTTCCGTAGAGTTTGTTGTCGGCGTTCTCGCGCACCGCGCAGGTGTTGAACACCACCAGATCGGCGGTCTGCCCGCCCGTGGCCTTGGTGTATCCGGCGTCCTCGAGCAGGCCCGACAACCGTTCGGAGTCGTGCACGTTCATCTGGCAGCCGTAGGTGCGCACCTCGTAGGTCCGCGGCGACTGCGGATCGGTGGCCGAACCGGGGGCGCGTCCCGCAGCCGAATGTGCTGCAACCTGCATGGACGAATTCACGGGTCCAGGGTAGACGCTGTGCGAATTCGGACGCCCACCCCGGTCGCCACGATCGGGACGTCGTGACGCCGGTCACTCGGCCGCGCGCCCAGGTCACCACCGGGTTAAGCGCAGGCGGCGACGGCGCGACGCACGCGCTAAAAGTGCGCATTTCGCGCAGGACCGCTCTAGGGTCGACTGTCATGACCGATGCTGCCGACGCAACACCCGGCATTGCCAGCGCTGGGAACACCTCCGACCCGGGCGCTGCCACCGCGTCGCCGACCGTTCCGCCGATGATCTCGATGCGCAACGTGGACAAGCACTTCGGTGATCTGCATGTGCTGCGTGAGGTGAATCTGGAAGTGCCGCGCGGCCAGGTGGTGATCGTTCTCGGCCCGTCCGGGTCCGGCAAATCCACGTTGTGCCGCACCGTCAATCGGCTCGAGCCGATCGATTCCGGCACCATCGCCGTCGACGGCGTCGAGTTACCCGCCGAGGGTCGCGCCCTGGCGAAGTTGCGCGCCGACGTGGGCATGGTGTTCCAGTCGTTCAATCTGTTCGCGCACAAGACGATTCTGGACAACGTGATGCTCGGCCCGGTCAAGGTCCGCCGCATCGACAAGAAGCAGGCCCGCGCGCGGGCGCTGGAACTGCTCGATCGGGTCGGCATCGCCGATCAGGCCGACAAGTATCCGGCGCAGCTGTCGGGCGGTCAGCAGCAGCGCGTGGCCATCGCCCGGGCATTGGCGATGAATCCGAAGGTGATGCTGTTCGACGAACCCACCTCCGCCCTGGATCCGGAAATGGTCAACGAGGTGCTGGAGGTGATGGTCGCCCTGGCCAAGGAGGGCATGACGATGCTGGTGGTCACGCACGAGATGGGATTCGCCCGCCGCGCCGGAGACCGCGTGCTGTTCATGGCCGACGGCCGGATCGTCGAGGACGCCGCGCCCGAAACCTTCTTCACCGCACCCGCTTCCGAGCGAGCCAAGGATTTCCTGGGCAAAATTCTGAGCCATTGATCGCTGTTCACGACGAGAGAGAAGGCATTCGATGAGGATCACCCGAGCGCTGCGATTCGGCATCGGCGCGCTGGCCATCGCGGTCGTCGCCGGCGGATGCGGCGGCGGCAGCAATAAAACCGCCACCGAACACGCGTCGGAAGGCAAACTCACCATCGGCATCAAATTCGATCAGCCGGGTCTGGGCCTGCGCAATCGGGACGGGTCGTTCTCCGGATTCGACGTGGACGTGGCGACCTACGTCGCCGGGAAACTCGGCGTGAGCCCGGACAAGATCACCTTCAAGGAGGCGCCGTCCGCGCAACGCGAGACGCTGATCCAGAACGGGCAGGTGGATTATGTGGTCGCCACCTATTCGATCACCGATCAGCGCAAGCAGAAGGTCGACTTCGCCGGGCCGTATTACGTTGCGGGCCAATCCTTGCTGGTACGCGCCGACAACACCGAGATCACGGGTCCGGAATCGCTGAAGGGCGGCAAGAAACTCTGCTCGGTGAAGGGATCCACGCCGGCGCAGAACATTCAGAAGAATTTCGCCAACGATGTGCAGCTGCAGGAATACGACACCTATTCGCTGTGTGTGGAGGCGCTGAAATCCGGGGCGGTGGACGCGGTGACCACCGACAACATCATTCTGGCCGGTTACGCCGCGCAGTCGCCGGGCCAGTTGAAGGTGGTCGGACAGCCGTTCACGACCGAGAACTACGGCATCGGCCTGAAGAAGGGCGACAAGGACTCTCGCGACAAGATCAACAATGCGATCGAGTCGATGATCAACGACGGGTCCTGGAAGGCCTCGCTGGAGAAGAACTTCGGCAACGCCTTCCCGATCCCGTCGCCGCCGCAGGTCGACCGCTACTGATTCGGCACGGGTTCCGGCAGCGCCGGAACCCCGTCCGGCACAGAGAAGTAGGAGGGCGCGTCCACCGTGTTCGACTTGATCTCCCGATACGACAATCAGCTGTGGGACGCCTTCTGGGTGACCATCAAACTGACCGTGTTCTCCGCGATCGGGGCGCTGATCATCGGCACCCTGGTGGCGGCGATGCGGGTGTCGCCGATTCCGGTGGCGCGGTGGATCGGGACGGCGTATGTGACCATTTTCCGCAATACCCCGCTCACCCTCATTCTGGTGTTCTGTTCACTCGGCCTCTACACCACCCTCGGCATCAAGCTCGCAAGTGAGAGTTCGGGACTGGACTTCCTGCCCACCAACAACTTTCGCTTCGCCGTCCTCGGCTTGAGTGTGTATACGGCGTCGTTCGTGTGTGAATCGCTGCGCGCGGGAATCAACACCGTGCCGCTGGGGCAATCCGAGGCGGGACGGTCACTGGGCCTGACCTTCGGCCAGAATCTGCGACATGTGGTGTTGCCGCAGGCCTTTCGGTCGGTGATCGCGCCGCTGGGCAGCGTACTGATCGCGTTGACGAAGAATTCCACCATCGCCTCGGCGATCGGCGTGGCCGAGGCGGCGGCGCTGATGGCATCCATGAACGAGACCGAGGCCGATATTCTCGCCATCGGCGCGATCTTCGCCCTCGGTTTCGTCATTCTCACACTGCCCACCGGATTGCTGTTCGGCTGGCTGGCCAAGCGATTCGAGGTGAAGCGATGAGTGCGAACGCCTCGGTCCTCTACGACGTCCCCGGCCCGAAGGCGCGCCGGCGGCATGCGATGTATTCGGTGCTGGTGCTGGCGGTTCTGGTGGTGCTCGGCTGGCTGGTGTGGCGGGCGTTCGACGAGAAGGGCCAGCTCACCGCCGAGAAGTGGAAGCCGTTCGTAGAGTCGGAAGTCTGGCAGACCTATATCCTGCCCGGCTTGCGCGGCACCGTGGTCGCGGCCGCGCTGGCGATCGTGTTCGCGATGGTGATCGGCGTGATCTTCGGCTTGCTGCGCCTGTCCGACCATCGCGTCGTGCGGTGGGTGGCGGGGACGATCGTCGAGGTGGCCCGGGCCATCCCGGTGCTGATCCTGATGATCTTCCTCTACAACTGGTTCGCCAAGGACAATCTGTTCGCCTCCGACCAGCTGGCGCTGGCGGCCGTGGTGATCGCGCTGACCGTGTACAACGGGTCGGTGATCGCCGAGATCGTGCGCTCGGGCATTCGGTCGCTGCCGCGTGGGCAGACCGAGGCGGCGCAGGCCCTGGGATTGCGCAAAGGTCAGATGCTGCGAATGATCCTGCTGCCGCAGGCGGTGACGGCGATGCTGCCGGCGCTGATCTCGCAGATGGTCGTGGCGCTCAAGGACACCGCGCTGGGCTACCAGATCACCTATCAGGAGATCGTGCGCCAGGGTCAGCAGCTGGGCGCGGCCGAACAGAACACCGTGCCGGCGCTGATCGTGGTCGCCGTCATCATGATCGCCCTGAACTGGGCGCTGACCTTCCTCGCCACCAGGGTGGAGCAGCGGCTGCGGTCGCGCCGCCGAGGACGGACGGTGCTGGGTGTGAACTCGGTTCTCACCGATGCCGCGCCGGGCGTGGATCTGTCGCTGAACCGGACCGCGTCCTCGTAACCGGCAGTCCGGCACGAGCGGCGGATGTGGGGGCGCAGGCTGGACGCGGCGGCGGTGTCGTCGTCGTCCTCCGCGGGCAGGGTTGTGCTCGCACCGAGCGCAACCCTCGCACCCGAGGGCTGGATGTTCGATCCTGGGACGCGCACCACCCCGGTCGCCGGGCCACGCCACTCACGGCGGCCGGGGATGGGTGTCCAATCGGCGGCGGCCTTCCCGCGGGCTACCTGGCCAGGAAATGCCAGCCGAGCCATGCCCACAGGATCACCGCGACGAGGCGGGCGGTTCGGGTTCGGGTCAGAAAGCGCACGGTGTCGCCGAGGCCGGCGAACGACAGGCGGCCCACACGGGCCGCTATCGCCGTACCGGTCACGATGACGGCCAGGACCGCGAACCCCGTAATCACCAGTGCACGATCAGTCATTTCCGCACCAGCCACCATCCCGCGCCCAACCAGATCAGCCAACCGATGAAGCGTCCCGGCCCACCCTCCAGCGCGGGGCTGAGCAATGTCGACAGGCTCGGATGGGCAGGGTCCGGCACGAGCAGTGCGGGCTGGGACAGCCAGGCGTACAGCTCCCATGCCAGGACGGCTGCCAGCAGGGTCGACCACACCACAACCGCGCGCCGAACCGGCGGCGTGAACGACATTCGCCGTGTCCCGAGACGAACAGCGCGGACTGCGACCACGACAGCGACACCGGCGACCAGCACCGTCGCGGCAATGCTGAACGGGCGGGTGAACGACCCCGCCACCGCCACCCCGACCCAGACGGCCGCCGGACCGACGCGTCGCCATCCGTTGCCACGCACGTCGGTGGTCATCAGCGCAGCATAGGACCTGTGCTGGAGACCCGTCGAGCCGAATGCCCTCGGCGTTTTCGGCATGAGCGCGGTGTGCCGCCGAATCGAATTCGGGACCGGATCGAGGCCTACGGTGGTTGACCTGCGCGGCGATCGAAAACGCGCCCGGCACGCGAACCGGCATCCCGGTATCGTCGGCGAGCGGCCGCTTCACGGCCGGCGCGGTGAGGGAGCCCGCCGGGGTGCCGATGTGACGCCGTCCATGATCCTGGCGACTCCGGGCCGGAACAGTCGCGGACGGATGCCAGTTGGCTACGGCGACAAGGTTTTCGGAGTCGACTGCCGAGCAAGCCCGCGACCCTCGCCGTCGTCTTTCGGATCGACGGGTATCGGCGCGGCAAGACGTCGCCGAGCACCGTCGCGGTGAAGCTCGTTCCGGCACGTGCGACCCGACGTGCTGAGCCATTGGCTCGCCAGGAAGTCGATGGGCGGGCGGCAGCCGCAGGATTACCCGCTCGGGCGCGGGGGCGACTTCACACCGGTCACTGCGAGCGAGGGGCGGGCTGCGGGTTCAGTCGGGCGGGTAGCCGTGCGCGAGTTCGGCGCGTACGGCGGCGTAGGCGGTCGACTGGCGAAATCCCTGGCGGGCCAGCATGCCGACGAGGCGGTTGACCACCTTGTCCTCGGACAGGTTTCGCGGCATCGTGCGCAGTTTGCGGCGTACCAGTTCCGCGGCTCGCTCCGCCTCGTCGTCGGAATCAGCCGCTACCATATCCGCGTCGGCGCTGTCCTCGGCGACGTCGGCCTTCTCGGCCCGGTTCGGCTGTGGCGCAAAGGTTTGCGCGGTCGCGGCAATTTCGTCTTTCACCACGGCATACGCGATCGACTGCGGGTAACCGCGGCGGGCGAGCATGCCGACCAGCCGCGCCATGGCCTTGTCCTGCGGGATATCACGGGACAGCGATGCGAGCCTTTTCCGTACCAGCTGCGCGGCGTGCTCGGCGCCGGCTGGTGCGGATTGCCGCGACGCCGAGCCGGTCGCGGTGGAGCCGGCTCCTTCCCCGCTCCGGCCCTTTGGTGAATGTTGTTCCACTACAAGGGGATGGGAGCCGTCGGCGGGTTCGTCGCCCGCGACGTGATCTGTGTGCTGGGAGCCGTCGGGTCCACAGCTCTCGGTGGCAACTGCGGCGAGTTCGTCCTTGACGACGGCGTAGGCCATGGACTGGTTGTAGCCGCGGCGGGCGAGCATGCTGACCAGCCGGTTGATCGTTTTGTCGGCGGGGAGGTCCGGCGGCAGGGTGGTGAGTTTGCGGCGGACCAGTTCGGCGGCGCGGGCGCTTTCGTCGGCGGGAGTGATGGCGGCCAGTGCGGGCCCGGCATCGGCGTCGGACACTCCTTTACGTCGAAGTTCTTGCGCGAGAACCTTTTTCCCCTTGCCGGAGAAGGTGTGGCGGGAATGCACCCACTGTTCGGCGAAGGCGGCATCGTCGATCAGTCCGACCTCGGCGAGGCGGTTCAGTGCCCGTTCGGCGACCTCGGGTGCGAACCCTTTGGCCGCCAGTTTGTCCGCCAGTTCGGCGCGGCTGCGCGCCCGATCGGTGAGCAAGCGCAGGCAGATGTCCTTGGCCTGTGCCTCGGTCCCCGCCTTCGGCGCGGCGGACTGCGCGGCGTCGGAACGCTTCCCGCCGTCGGTGTCGGATCGACGCCGCGAACCCCGGCGCCCTCCCCCGTCGGCGCCGTCTCCGCGTGACCGTCTTCTCAAGCCGCGGTCGTTCGCCCCGTCGTCCGACCGCGTATACGCCACGGGGCTGTCGTCCGGATTGAACGAGCCGCTGTCACCACCCAGCGGCTGCCCCTCCGCCCGGTGGGTGCGGCCGGGCCGACGATCCCCGCCGGCACGCTCGTCCCACCCCCGCTGTAGCGCGTCGACCTCGGCCCGCAGTGCGCGAATTCGATTGCGCGCCTGGGAGTCCTGTGTCGCAGACCCTTCACCGGGACGACCGGAGATCGCGGCTTCGACACCCGCCTGTGTCCGCCCCTCAGGCCCGGAACCGTCCCGCGCCTCTAGCCCACCACGACACCGAGCGTCGAGCTCGGAACCGGACGAAACCTCCGGCCCACGACGCCGAGCATCGGGCGCGGAGCCAGAGCGCACCTCCGGCCCACCACGCCGAACCTCGGACTCGGAGCCGGAGCGAAGTTCAGGCGCACCACGACGCCGAGCATCGGGCTCGGAACCGGAGCGCACCTCCGACTCGATGCGGGGCGGAAGCTCGGGCTCGAATACCGGCCGGTCCACGGGTGCGGATGTGTCCGTGTCATCGACCGAATCATGCTGGGGCACCGGGCCGTCATCGGAACGCCATACGCCAGTGGGCGAATCCCCCGCTTCCGGCTTCAATCGGCGACGACGGGGCGAACGGTTCTGTCGGCGAACGGGTTTCGACCATGACTCGTCGTCCGGGTCGCCGGTGTGCCGGGAGCGGGATTCGATGTCTTCCAGTTGCCGCCGCAGGCGTTCGACGGCGTCGAGCCGAGAGGCGCCAGGGTCCGGGAGGGGTGTGGACCCCGGCGCTTCCCGGTGCGGCATCGGTTAGAAGTCGACGGGCGCCTCGGCACCCGCGTCTGCGGTGACGTCGGCACCGATGCCGAGCTTCTCCTTGATCTTCTTCTCGATCTCGTCGCGCACGTCGGTGTTCTCCAGCAGGAACTTGCGGGCGTTCTCCTTGCCCTGGCCGAGCTGATCGCCCTCGTAGGTGTACCAGGAACCGGACTTACGGATGAAGCCCTGATCGACACCCATATCGATGATCGAGCCCTCCTTGGAGATGCCTGCACCGTAGAGGATGTCGAATTCGGCCTGCTTGAACGGCGGCGACACCTTGTTCTTGACGACCTTGACGCGGGTGCGGTTGCCCACCGCGTCGCTGCCGTCCTTCAGCGTCTCGATGCGGCGCACGTCCAGCCGCACCGAGGCGTAGAACTTCAATGCCTTACCACCCGTGGTGGTTTCGGGCGAGCCGAACATCACGCCGATCTTCTCGCGCAGCTGGTTGATGAAGATGGCGGTGGTGCCGGAGTTGTTGAGCGCACTGGTCATCTTGCGCAGCGCCTGGCTCATCAGGCGGGCCTGCAGACCGACGTGGCTGTCGCCCATCTCGCCCTCGATTTCCGCGCGCGGCACCAGGGCCGCGACGGAGTCGATGACGATGATGTCCAGCGCGCCGGAACGCACCAGCATGTCGGCGATCTCCAGAGCCTGCTCACCGGTATCGGGCTGCGACACCAGCAGGGCGTCGGTGTCGACGCCGAGTTTGCGGGCGTATTCCGGATCCAGCGCGTGCTCGGCGTCGATGAAGGCCGCGAGTCCGCCGTTGGCCTGCGCGTTGGCGATGGCGTGCAGGGCGACCGTGGTCTTACCGGAAGATTCCGGACCGTAGATCTCCACGACGCGGCCACGCGGCAGACCGCCGATGCCCAGCGCCACGTCCAGCGCGATCGAACCCGTCGGAATGACCGAGATGGGCTGATGCGCCTCCTCGCCCAGGCGCATGATCGCGCCCTTACCGAAACTCTTCTCGACCTGCGCCAGAGCGAGCTCGAGCGCCTTGTCACGGTCGTAGGCCTGTGGTGCCATCGTCTGTTCCCCTTCTGACGGGTAAGTCTCGTTGTGTGGTTGGCCCCCACGGTAGAGGGCGGCACCGACAAGTTCTGATGGCAAGCTTAGACGAACACGTGTTCGAGGCAAGCGACGCGCCCGCCGACACGCACAGCGACCGCGCAGCCGCACCCCGTGCCCGGCAATCGCCGCGTTATCCGGCCGCTCACACGCCGCGATCGCCTCGAGCTGCGGCTGTGATCACCCCGGCGGCGCGGCCGCGATCTCGCCGGACGCGCGGCACCGAGCCGCTCTGCCACGATCACCGAGTCGCCGTCGGCACCACCGCGATCCGGTCGGTCTGCATCAGCGCCTGCGCCTGTTTCAGCATCCGCAGTGTCGGCGTCACCTCCACGTCGACGATCCCGGCCAGAGCCCCCAGCCGCTCGGTGAGGTAGCGGTACAGGTGCGAGCTGTCGCGGCAGACGATGGAGGAGACCAGATTGGTGGGCCCGGTGGTGGCCGCGACGAACGCCGTCTCCGGATGGGTCGCGATCGCCCGGCCGATGGCGTCGAGTTCGGCCGGATGCGTCCGCACCCACAGCGACGCCCGCACCGCGTATCCCATGCGCTCGACGGCGAAATCGAGATCGAAGTACAGCACGCCCGCCGCCGTCAGCTCGGACATCCGCCGCGCGACCCGGGTTGGGCTCCAGCCGGTTTCGGCCGCCAGCCGGGCATAGGAGGCGCGCCCGTCGCGAGCCAGCAGGGCGAGCAACGCCTCGTCGGCCGCGGACAGCTCCATCGGCGCGTCGGGCCCGCGTCGATCGTTCATCGCGGGCCTCGGCCCCAGCTGTCGCAACTGTTCCGCGGTCAGCAACCGGCTGTAGCGCGGCCACTCCTCCGCGAGCGGGAATCGGTGGATGATCTCGTAGGCCATCAATCCGGTGACCTGACTGGCTCGCGGAAGGACGTTGAGCAGCAACGCGTCTCGCTGTTCGATCGAGCGTGGGCGGCTCACGCAGGTGACCTCCGAACCGGTCGACAGCAGCGCCACCCAGCTCACGTCGGGCAGCCGCGCCAGCGATTCGGCGAGCCGCAGCGCCTTGTCCGGGGTGGACCGCACCCGCAGCATCCAGCGCGTATTCCCCAGCGGCATGGCGTTGACCTGGCCGGAGACGTGCAGGATGCCGCGTTGGCGCATCGACCGATAGCGGCGGGCCACGGTCTGTTCGGAGACACCGAGGATCGTGCCCAGGGTGGCGAACGGGATGCGGGCATCAGTGACCAAGCCGTGCACGATCTGCTTGTCGAGCGGATCGAGAACGGAGGATTCGAGTTCGTCTTCGGGGTTCACAGGCGGAATCTCACATCGACGGCCGGGTAGCTGGATGGATATTCAAACATCTCGCACGCTTGGCGTCGATATCGTTCGCCCTACCCGGAGGTCGCCATGCGGAAATGGCTCCCCTTGTTCGCGGCGTGCCTCGGCACGCTGATGCTGCTCATCGACGTCACCATCGTCAACGTCGCACTCCCCGACATCGCCGCCGATCTCGGCACCGGACTGTCGGGCCTGCAGTGGGTCGTCGACGGCTATGCGCTGGGCTTGGCCGCACTGCTGCTGGTCCTGGGCTCGTTCGCCGATCGGTTCGGCGCCAAACCCACCTATCTCGCGGGCCTCGCGGTCTTCGCCGCCGCCTCACTGGCCTGCGGACTGGCCCAGTCCTCGACCCTGCTGGTGGCCGCGCGGGCCGTGCAGGGCATCGGCGGTGCGGCCATGTTCGCGACCACGCTGTCGCTACTGCACGCCACCTACACCGGCCGTGATCGCGGCACCGCGTTCGGCGCCTGGGGTGCGGTCGCGGGTGCGGCCGCCGGTATCGGTGTGGTGCTCGGCGGGGTGCTGACCGACCTGCTGTCGTGGCGCTGGATCTTCCTGGTGAACCTGCCGATCGCGGCCGTCACCATCGCGCTGTCGCTGTACGCCTTCGGCCCCTCGCCACGCCGCCCCGGCCGCGGCGCGGACCTCGCCGGAATGGCCGCCTTCGCCGTCGCGGCGACCGCGCTGACCTACGGCATCATCCGGGGCGGGGAGGACGGGTGGGGCGACGGCGCGGCAGTCGGCACGCTGATCCTCGGCGCGATCGCGATCGGCTGCTTCGTCCTCGTCGAAGCACGCAGCGCCACACCGATGTTCCCGCTCGCACTGCTGCGCAACCGGGAGTTCGCGGCCACCCTGGTGGCGGCGGCGGGCTTCAATTTCGCCGCCTTCGCGAGCAGCCCCCTCATCTCCCTGTGGCTGCAGCAGTCGTTGCAGCTCAGCCCCCTGCGCGCGGGTCTGTCCATGCTGCCGATGGCGGCGACGGCGTTCGTGGTCTCGGGCGCGTTCGGGCGGTGGCTGCACGACGTGGCGCCCCGCTGGACCATCGGCGGCGGCTTGGTGATCACCGGCATCGGCGCGGGTCTGCTGGGCGTGATCGATGCCGGATCGACCTGGAGTGCACTACTTTTCGGCTACGTGGTCATCGGTGTAGGCATCGGCGTGCTCGCACCGCCGCTGGTGGCGGTCGCGATGGCCGCGGTGCCCCCGCAGCAGAGCGGCACGGCAGCCGGAGCGGTGAACACCGCCCGTCAACTGGGCCTGGCACTCGGGGTCGCGGTACTCGGCACGGTATTCCGCAGCTCGGCGGGTGAAGGCCGGATGACGGTGTCGCAGTTCGTGTCCGGACTGGACGCCGCCGTCGCGGTGGCAGCGGGGGTGGGCATCGTTCTCGGCCTCATCGCCTTCGCCCTGTTCCGTCCTCGTACCCGGACCGCCCAGACCGCGGAACCCGCCGCCACAGAGATCCCGGTCGGCTGAATCGGCGCCGCCGCGGCGCAGTGGCGATTCCGCGCCGCGGCGCAGTGCTGATTCCGCGCCGCGCAGTACCGATTCCCGGAAAGGCGCGCTCACCCTTGGGGTCCGAGCCCCGCCGGAAGACGCGGCGGGGTGCCCTGAGTCCAGGTGATGCGCAGCGACGACGCCCGGATCCGCCAGCCCTCGGCCGTCCGGACCAATTCGGTGTCGGCATGGCCGGCAGAGATGAAAACCGCCTCGGAACCACCGGCGAGCACGTGGGTGCTGAGCTGAGCGCCGCGCGCCGTGGCGCGGTCGCCGTCGAGTTCGATCACCGCGTTGGTTCCCAGATGAACGGTCCGGTCGAACAGCGCCATCCCGCGCCGGATGTGCGCGAGCACGGCGTCGCGGCCGTGGACGGTGCCGATCGGCATCTCCGCGGTCGCGTCCTCGGTGTAGTAGGTCCGCGCCCACCGGTCGTCGAACACACCGTCGTCGAGCGAACGCAGGTAGCGGTCGAGGAGGCCGGTTATCTCGGACCGGTCCAGTAGTTCCCGAATCCTGTTCTCGGTGATCTCGGTATCCATGCGACCACCCTGCAACCTCGAGCGAGCTCGAGGTCAAGGCCGGTGTGACGCAGTCGACCGCTACCGGTCACCAGCGGGTCTTCGGTACGTCGAATTCGGCGCACAGGGCACGCCAGACCTCGCGAGGGTCGATGCCGTCCTCGATCGCCTGGGCGCCGGTACGGCCGTTCATCGAGGGCAGGACATGATCGGCCAGCAGCAGGTCGCCGCGGGCTACGCCGAATTCGGTATGCAAGAGTTCCTGAAATTCAGTCAACCGCACCGTGCCGAGGGTACCGGTCGCCCAGCCTACGCACCGCCGACGGTGGCGCGGTCAGCTCGCGCGCGCCCGGTCCAGCGTGCGATGACAGATGTCGATCGGATCGGCGACATCGGAGGCGGTGGCCGCGGCCGCCGCAGCGGCCTCGCGGTAGGACTCGTCGCCGAGGACGGTGTGCACCGCAGCACGCAGCGATTCGGGGGTGAACGGCCGCACCAGCAGCGAACTTCCTTGGCGGACCACACGATTGGCGAGTTCCCATTGATCGCCACCACCGGGCACGGTCACGATCGGCACGCCGGCGAGCAGAGTTTTGGCCAGCAACCCGTGCCCTCCGCCGCCGACCACCACGGCGGCATGGCGCAACAGTTCGTCCTGCCGTCCCAGCCCGGCCGTCGCCCACGGCGGAAGGTCCCCCGGCGGCGTATCGAGCATCGAGATCGCCATGCGCACATCGCTGTCCGCGAGCGCCTCCAGCGCACCGGTGGCCAGATCACCGAATCCGGTCCGGGCCGTGGACGGCGCGACCACGACCAGCGGCCGGTCGCCGGGTGGCGGCGCCAGCACCTCCGACGTCGGCTCCCACAGCAGCGGCCCCACCACGTGCGCGTCCTCCGGCCAATCTGGCCGATCGACCTCCAGAGCGGGCAGTGTGGCGATCAACCGGGCATCCGGGCCCGGATCCAGCTCCGGCAGCCCCACGCTCGCCCGCGCCGCCCCCCGCTGCCGATCGCCGCGGGTGATCGCGCGCGCCGTCAACCCGCGCAGCACCGTATCGCGCATCCGCCCACGCAAACCCTCACCCGGCGCGAGCCCACTACCGATGGGCGGCAACGCTTTCGACGGCAGATACAGCGGATGCGGCGACAGCTCGACCCACGGCACCCCCAGCCGTTCCGCGGCCATCCCGCCGCCGGCGGTGAGCACATCCGAGACCACCAGCTCCGGCAACATCGCACTGAGATCGGGCAGGATCTCCGTGGAGATATGAGCCGCTCGGTCATGGATACGCGCACCCGCGTCGGCGTCGTCGTCCTGCGGGCGCGGCGCCAAACCCTTCAACCGCCGCACCGCGATCCCCGCCTCGCGCGCCGCATCGAACCAGCGCGGACTGGTGAACAACACCGGATCATCGCCCGCCTGGAGAAACCGCAGGCACAGCGCGATCGCCGGAAACGCGTGACCCGGATCCGGACCCGCGACGACAGCCACTCGCATGCGCCCCACCCTGCCATACCCCGCTACCACCCGATGCCGGGCGGGCACAGCTACCCGACGGTCATGAACGCCGTCCGAGCCGATCGTGGCCGCTCACAGTACCGGCGATCAGTCGGCGAAGTGGTACAGCTCGAACCCGACCGCCCGCTCGGCAGCGAAACCGGCATGCGGCCCCGTGGCCCGATCCACGATGGCGCGAGCCTGTTCCGCCACCGGCTCGTCACTGAGCGCGCTCAGGTAGCGGCTGTGCTGCATCAGCGAATCCACCGCCGCCCGAACGGTATCGGTGACATCCACCGCATGCGTCACCACCGGACCCACCACCGCGGCCCAGCGCGGCGTCCAGATCGGCAATTCGGCCAGCTCCGGAAAGATCCACTCGTTGCCCGCATCCGAGATCGCGTCCAGCGCACTGCGCCCCACCGCGCGATGGTCGGCGCTGTTCGCAAATCCGGGCGCCCACGTGTCGCCGAAATTGAACAACACCACCATCTCCGGACGATGCCGCCGGATCGCCGCGGCCAGATCGCGGCGCAAACCGAGCCCACCCTCGATCCGCCCGTCCGGATAGCCCAGGAACTCCACCTCCTCGACACCGACCGCGCGTGCCGAAGCGATCTCCTCCTGCTGCCGCAACGGGCCACACTCGGCCGGCGGCAGGCCCGCTATCCCGGCCTCACCGCTGGTGGCCAGCAGATACCGGATGGCCTTACCCTGCTTCGTCCAGCGAGCCACCGCGGCCGCGGCACCGTACTCGATATCGTCGGGATGGGCGACGATCACCAGACCGCGCTCCCAATCCTCGGGTAGATGTAACATTCGCCTCCGCTTCGCTCCGGCGGGTTCGAGGTGCACCGTTTTCCGAAACGCTAACACGAGCGGGTTCTCGGCTCATCCACCGCGAAACAGCAACGGGCCGTTCGGCTTTCGTACCGAACGGCCCGGGTTGTGGCTCGCTACAGTTTGGTGACCGTCGACTTGTTCGAGCCGGAGACGGCCTTGTACAGCAGGTACAGGCCGAAGACCACGACGCTGATCATCAGGATCGGGAACAGCGCCTTGACCAGCGCGCCGATCACGATCAGCGCCAGCCACACGAGCGCGACGACGCCCAGAATCTTCCAGAACATGTCCATTCCTCCCGAAGGTTTCCGAACCGCCGTCAGCGCGATCCGACTCCTCCATACTGTCAACTCGGCGCCGGAAAATCACCAGGTCACGACCGATATCCGGGAAATCTCAGGGTGAACCCCTAGCCGGATCACCCGCGAGGATCGGTCCGCGAACCGGATATCGCTCCCGTGCGGTGCGCGAAGGACCGGATGCCGCCGAGGCGGCGGCGTTCAGTGCCGGTCGGCGAGGTCGGTCAGCGCCTGGGCCCAGCCGTCCAGGCGGTCGGCCGCCTCGCGCACGGTGAACATGGCCCAGCCGAAGTCGTCCGCCGGTGTCTCGGCTGCGCTCGCTCCGGCCGCCAGCATCTGCCCGGCGGCGGCGACGATCTGCTCGTATTCGGTCACGCCGGCTTCCAGCCGGTCGACCATCGCACCCGCCTGCTGCCGCAAGCCAGCCCCGGCATGCGAGGTCGCGACCACTTCGAGCGCCTTCTCCATCGCGGCGATGTCCCCGGCGAGAGCGTGCAGGGCGGCCGCCCCTGATTCCGCGGTCGCCACGGTGTCGGCGAAATCGTCGGCCGGCACTCGGCCGCTCGCCTCGATCTGACGGCCGAGAGCGTGAAAGGCCCGTTCCGCCCGGACCAGCCGGGCGATGGGCGCCCGCGCCGCGGACTGCACCGCGGGCAGCCGACGCGGTACGAACGTCGCGGGCGGCAACGGGTTTCGACGCAACTCCAGGTATCGGCGGGTGCTCACCGCCGCGCCGGTCACGAGGGCGGCCGCACCGCCACCGACCACGACAACCGCCCACACGGGCGCTGAGATCGCCACCAGTCCGGCCGTTCCCAGCGCGGTCACGCCCGAGGCCGCGCTCCAGCGGAGGCTGCGCCGCCGCACCCGCCGCCGGCGGCGAAGTTCCCGCTCCCGCGGGTCGGCCCATTTCCGGACCGCATGTAAGGCGAATTCCCCGGCGTCGCGCAACGCACCCGGAACCCGCCTGGCGCGTGCGAGTTGATCGTCCACGGTCGGGCTGTGCGTCGACGGTTCCCGGAACGCGCTCGGGCCGGACGGACGACGGCGCTCGCGCGGGTTTCCACCGGCGTCGCGTGATCCGGTGTGTAACCGGGCAGCGGGCCCGCTGTTCGATTCGCGGGGCGATGGAGGGTCCTCGCCTCCGGGCGCAGCGCTTTCCGCGGGAGCCGGCGAAGGCGGGACCGTACGGGAAATACGATGCCGCTCAATGGATTCGGCGATCGACTGCCATGCGGCGGCGTCGGCGACGGGTGGAGTGGTCGACAGTGGCGTCCGCGCCGCATCGGCCGACGGTGCGGCGGAGGCGGGCGGCGCGGACGCGGCGCTGCGAGCAGATCGCGACCAGGGCCGCGCACGGATCGGCGCGGGCTCGTTACCTGCCCGCGTTCGCCCCATCTGCTCAGCCTTCCGATCGACCCGCGACGCGCTTACTGCTGCGCGGCCTGGCCCTTGTTCACCTGCGGCTGAGCCGGGTTGGCGATGGACTGACCGGCGGAGTCCCCCGACGGCAGCGCGTCGCCACGCATGGAGGCGCGGATCTGCTCGAGACGGTTGTGGCCGGCCATCTGCACACTGGCCTGCTGCACCTCCATCATGCGGCCCTGCACGGTGTTCTGCGCGAGCTCGGCGGCGCCCAGCGCGTTGGCGTAGCGACGCTCGATCTTCTCGCGCACCGCGTCCAGGCTGGGGGTGCTGCCGGGGGCGGACAGCGTCGAATCCATCTGCTGCAGCGAGGCGGAGACCTGCTCCTGCATCTTGGCCTGCTCGAGCTGGCTGAGCAGCTTGGTGCGCTCGGCGACCTTCTGCTGCAGCAGCATGGCGTTCTGTTCGACCGCCTTCTTGGCCTGGGCGGCGGCCTGCAGCGACTGGTCGTGCAGCACCTTCAGGTCCTCGACGGACTGTTCGGCGGTGACCAGCTGGGCGGCGAACGCCTCGGCGGCGTTGGTGTACTGGATCGCCTTGTCGGTGTCGCCGGCGGCGTTGGCCTGGTCGGCCAACTGCACGGCCTGGCGGGCGTTGGCGTTGAGCTTCTCGACCTCGTCGAGCTGACGGTTGAGCTTCATCTCCAGCTGGCGCTGGTTACCGATCACCGACGCCGCCTGCTGCGACAGGGCCTGGTGCTGACGCTGGGCTTCCTCGATAGCCTGCTGAATCTGCACCTTCGGATCCGCATGCTCCTCGATCTTCGAATCGAAGAGGGCCATCAGGTACTTCCAGGCCTTCACGAACGGATTAGCCATCGATTGATCCCGCCTCCATCTGACTACGCCGCGCCCCAGCACGGCGGCGGTGCGCGACCGTCACGCACCCCTGTGTCCCTATCCTCCACAGCATCGGATCCGGGCTGCCGAACCACCCGTAACCGACGCTTACAGAGAATCTATCGGTTTCCGCTCCGTCGTACAGCCTTGCCGGCGCCGATCCGGCGCCGGCAGTCGTTATCGCCGGTTCGCGGCGAGTCACTTCGCTTGCACCAAGACCAGTTTCTCGGCCTTCGGGGCCGGAATCACGATCCGGGTGTCTCCGGCGATCGCGGCGCGCGCCGACACGCTCGCCGCAGGTACGGCAGCCGTCTCCGGCGCGGGTGCGGGGGTGTCGGCGTCGGCCATGGTGGCACTCACGTCGACCAGCACCTGCGACAGCGGCACGTCCAGCGCCTGGCAGATCGCGGCCAGCAGTTCGCTCGAGGCCTCTTTCCGGCCGCGTTCGACCTCGGACAGATAGCCCAGGCTCACGCGTGCCGACGTCGACACCTCGCGCAGGGTCCGGCTCTGGGCGATCCGAGCGCGCCGCAGACTCTCGCCGATGGCCTCTCGAAGCAGCGTCATCTCGTTCTCCTCACGTTCTCGCCTCACCGGGCCGAGCGCGACCGCCGTCGAGCGTGACGCACCCCTCCGTCTACAGTGCCAACGTCGCATGCCACCCCGTTGGTTCCCGCCCGCGGGAACCGATCGGCATCCATCGGGCAGCCGTCGTCAGCCGGTGCCGTTCGGGTCGCCGCCACCGACGCGGCGCAACAGCTCCGCGACGGCCGTGCGCACCGCGTTCATCCTGATCGTCCACCGATCCCCGGTGAGCCGCAACCGCATCACCTCGGTCCCTCCGGGGCCGCTCAGCCCCAGGAAGACGGTGCCGACCGGGCAGCCGTTCTGCGCGTCCGGCCCGGCGACACCGGTGAGCCCGATCCCCCAGTCGGCCTGGCACTGCGTGCGCGCGCCGACGGCGAGCTGTTCGGCGGTCCCCGCCGCGACCGGCCCGTCCGCGGCCAGCGTGTGTTCGGTCACGCCGGCCAGGCGATGTTTGAGGTCGGTGGCGTAGACGATCAGTCCGCCGCGCAACACCACGCTGGCTCCCGGCACTCCCGCGATCGTGGCCGCGAGCAAACCGGCGGTCAGCGATTCGGCGGTGGCCACGGTCTGTCCGGTGCGGGTCAGCCTCGCCACCAGTTCGACGGCCTCGGGAGCAGCGCTCAGCGGATCGGCGGCGGCCACGTCGGTGCCCAGCGGGGTCACCGCCGCTCGACCGGCCGCGCCCACAACCGGGCCGCCTGCACCACGTAATCCAGTCCGGTCACCACCGTCAGCACCACCGCGACGTACATCAGCGCCATGCCCGCGCTCGCCCACGCGTCGGCGAGCGGCAGCAGCAGGACGCCGATCGCCACCGACTGCACCAGGGTCTTGGCCTTACCACCGCGGCCGGCGGGGATCACGCCGCGGCGCACCACGGCCAGCCGCAGCAACGTCACGCCGATCTCGCGGGCACAGATCACGAGGGTGATCCACCACGGCAGATCGCCCAGTGCCGACAACCCGATCAGGGCCGCGCCGATCAACGCCTTGTCGGCGATGGGATCGGCCAATTTGCCGAAGTCGGTGACCAGTCCGTACTTGCGCGCGAGTTGGCCGTCGATGCGGTCGGTGACCGCCGCGATGCCGAACAGCGCGGCCGCGGCGATCCGCCATCCCGTGTCGTGGCCGCCCCCGGCGAACAATGCCAGCAGGAAGATCGGCACGATCAGGATGCGCAGGACCGTGAGGATGTTGGCGATGTTCATCAGCGGCACCGCGGAGGGCTCGACCGTCCGGTTAGGTTGCGGCGGAACGAGATTCGCCCGCGCTCTGCCGGCCTCGGCCCAGGTCCGGTCCATATCGTCGCTCTGCACGCTCACCGGCACCCCCGGCCGGAACGCACGCAGCCGCGGCCCCCGGCGGATCGAGGCAGGCGGGCGGACGAGATGTGCGGCACTCCACCAGACTATCGGTTAACGACCCGACTACTGTGCACCCCATGACCACGCGGGCACATCACAGTGATTCGATCGGCGCCACCGACCCCGGCACCGTGCGAGTCCGACGCGCCCGCACCTCGGATGTGCCCGCCATCAAAAGCCTCGTCGACGCCTACGCCGGCCGCATCCTGCTGGAGAAGAATCTCGTCACGCTCTACGAGTCGGTGCAGGAATTCTGGGTGGCCGAGGTCGACGAGAACCTCGTCGGATGTGGCGCATTGCACGTGCTGTGGGCCGACCTGGGCGAAGTGCGCACCGTCGCGGTCCACCCCGATGCCAAGGGCCGCGGCGTCGGGCGCCTGATCGTGGACCAGCTGATCGCGACCGCCCGCGAACTCCAGCTGCAGCGACTGTTCGTGCTGACCTTCGAGGTGGAGTTCTTCTCCCGGCACGGGTTCGCCGAGATCGACGGCACGCCCGTCACCGCCGAGGTCTTCGCCGAGATGTGCCGCTCCTACGACACCGGCGTGGCCGAATTCCTCGACCTCAGCTACGTCAAGCCGAACACCCTCGGCAATACTCGAATGCTGTTGACCCTCTGAACCTTTCGGGAGCGCCCGTGCCGATCTTCGCCGTCCACTACACCTATTCCGATGCCACCGTCGCCGGGCGCGACGAGCATCGGCCCCGGCATCGGGAATGGCTGTCGAATCTGGTCGAGCGGGGTGTGGTCCTCACGACCGGGCCGTATGCCGACGGATCCGGCGCGCTGCTGCTGTTTCGCGCCGACGATGCCGCGGCATTGGACGAACTGCTCGCCTCCGATCCCTTCGCGCAGGAGGGGCTGATCGATGCGAGGCGATTCCTGGAGTGGACCCCGGTGATGGGCGCCTTCTCGGCACAGGCGGCGCCGAACCCCTAGGCAGGGGCCGCGAGCGCCCGCTACGATGCTCGGCATAGTCAACCAGTTGCATATGCGAGGTGGCGATGCAGGCATTCCGACAGGCCGTGGAGGCACGTGACAGCGCGGCGATCGAGGCGTTGCTCGCCGAGAACGTCGTGTTCACCAGTCCGGTGGCGTTCAAGCCCTATCCCGGCCGGGCCATCACCGCGGCGATTCTGCGCGGCGTCCTGCGGGTGTTCGAGGACTTCCGCTACATCCGCGAGATCACCGACGGCGGCGGGCACGACTCGACGCTGATCTTCGAGGCGACGATCGACGGCAAGCATGTGACCGGCGCCGACTTCATCCACACCGACGAGTCGGGCCGGATCGACGATCTGATGGTGATGGTGCGCCCGCTCTCGGCGGCCGATGCCCTGGCCGCGGCGATGGGTGCGCAATTCGAGCGCATCCAGGCGGAGGCGGCCGAGCAGATCGAGCGGGAGAACGCGACGCTGTAGGCCACGCCGCCGCGGCCGGCGATCTACCGTGAACCGGTGCGATTGAATCCGGACACCGCGCTGGCGCGAGCACGCGCGGCCCGCGTGGCCCGGTTGGGTACGACCGACCCCACGGGCCGGCCCCATCTGGTGCCAGTGACCTTCGCGCTCTCGCCCTCGGGCCGGATCCTGGTGACCGCGGTCGATCAGAAGCCGAAATCGACGACCGACCTGCGGCGGCTGCGCAATATCGCGGCCGAGAACCGGGTTTCGGTGCTGGCCGACGATTACGACGAGGACTGGACCCGGCTGTGGTGGGTCCGGCTCGACGGCATCGCCGCCGTCGCGACCACCGACACCGAGCGCGCCGAGGCGATCGCCTGGCTCACCGCGAAATACCCGCAGTACCGGGACAACGCCCCGCGCGGACCGGTCATCCGCGTCGAGATCCGGACCGTCACCGGTTGGGCCTTCACCGGCTGAGGGCCTACGCCGGAAGCCTAGGCGTCGATCGCATCGGGTTCGGCGGCTTCCTCCGCCTCTCCCCCGCCGCGGATCGAATACAGCAGCCCGTCCAGCTCATCGGGCTTGACGAGCACGTCGCGCGCCTTGGAGCCCTCGCTCGGGCCGACCACGCCGCGGGTCTCCATCAGATCCATCAGGCGGCCCGCCTTGGCGAATCCGACGCGCAGTTTGCGCTGCAGCATCGAGGTGGAACCGAACTGCGAGGTGACGACCAGTTCGACGGCCTGCAGGAAGACATCGAGATCGTCGCCGATATCCGGGTCGACGTCCTTCTTCTCCCCGGCCTTCGCCGTGGTGACGCCCTCCTGGTACTCGGGTTCGGCCTGGTTCTTGGCGAAGTCGACGACGGCCTGGATCTCCTCGTCGGAGATGAACGCACCCTGCAACCGGGTCGGCTTGGACGCGCCCATCGGCAGGAACAGGCCGTCGCCCATACCGATCAACTTCTCCGCACCCGGCTGATCCAGGATGACCCGCGAGTCGGTGAGCGACGAGGTCGCGAACGCCAGCCGGGAGGGAACGTTGGTCTTGATCAGGCCGGTCACCACGTCCACCGAGGGCCGCTGGGTCGCCAGCACCAGATGGATACCGGCCGCGCGCGCCTTCTGGGTGATGCGCACGATGGCGTCCTCGACGTCGCGCGGCGCGGTCATCATCAGATCGGCGAGCTCGTCGACGATCGCCAGGATGTAGGGATAGGGCCGGTACACGCGCTCGCTGCCCAGCGGTGTGGTGATCTGGCCCGATTTCACCTTCTTGTTGAAATCGTCGATATGGCGGACCTTGCTGGCCTGCATGTCCTGATATCGCTGTTCCATCTCCTCCACCAGCCAGGCCAGCGCGGCGGCGGCCTTCTTCGGCTGGGTGATGATGGGCGTGATCAGATGCGGAATGCCCTCGTACGGCGTGAGTTCCACCATCTTCGGGTCGATGAGGATCATCCGCACCTCATCCGGCGTGGCGCGGCCCAGCAGCGAGACCAGCATCGAGTTGACGAAACTCGACTTACCCGAACCTGTCGAACCGGCGACCAGCAGATGCGGCATCTTCGCCAGATTCGCGGAGACGAATTCGCCCTCGATGTTCTTTCCGAGTCCGATCACCAACGGGTGGTGGTCGTTTCGCGTGGAAGGCGCCTTGAGCACATCCGCCAGCCGGACCAGTTCGCGGTCGGCGTTGGGCACCTCGATACCGACCGCCGACTTGCCCGGAATCGGTGCGAGCAAACGCACATTCTCGGTGGCCACCGCATAGGCGATATTGCGGGCCAGGGCGGTGATCTTCTCGACCTTCACACCCGGCCCGAGTTCGACCTCGTATCGGGTGACCGTCGGACCGCGGACGAAACCGGTGACCGCCGCGTCGATCTTGAACTGCACCAGCACCTCGGTGATCGCCTCGATCATCGATTCGTTGGCGGCACTGCGCTTCTTCGGCGGATCGCCGTCGGTCAGCAGCGTCAGCGGCGGCAACTGATAGTCGCCGTCGACCTCGCGATCGGTGACGAATTCCAGCTGCTGCGCGGGCGGCGGCTCGGGTGTCTGATCGACGACCTTGGGTGCCTTACGCGTCTTGGGTTTGGCTGCGGGAGGCGGTGTTTCGTCCGCCTCGGCGATATCTTTCGCATCGCGCAGCGGCGGTTCGCCGAGGACCTCGGTGACCGCGTCGGCGCCGCCGAATTCGTCGGCCGGGTAGTTCTCCTCCGGGGTGCGGCCGCGCCGCGACGAACGGCTCTTGTGCACCGGAAAGCCGTCGGCGTCATAGTTTTCCGGGTCGTAGAGCCCGTATTGCCCGTCGTCGTCGGCGAATTCGGCATCGGGCAGGCCGAACAGTTCCCGCAGCCGATGCGGAACCTCACGCACGGTCGTACCGGTCACCAGCAGCAGTCCGAAGAGCATGGCCAGCAACAGCAGCGGCACCGCCAGCCACGCGGTGAGCCCGTTGCGCAGCGGCCCGCCCAGCACATAACCGACGAAACCCGCCGCATGGGCGCGCCCGTGCGCATCGGCCGGCGCGCCCGCGAAAATGTGCCAGATTCCCAGCGCCGGCAGACCCACCAGCAACCCGCCCAGGACCAGGCGAGGCCGGATCTCGGGCCGAGGTTCGGTACGCATCAGCACCACCGCGATACCGGAAGCCACGAAAGGCAGCACGGCCGCGGCGGATCCGGCGATCGCCCGTACCGCGGTGTCGACCCAGTGCCCCACCGGGCCGCCCGCCGACAACCAGACCGCTGCCGCGATGACGACGCTGAAAGCGACCAGCGCCAACGCGATTCCGTCGCGGCGGTGACCGTGTTCGATCTCCCCCGCGCGGCTGATGGTGCGAGTGGTGGCGCCGAATCCGCGTGCCAGCACCGACCAGCCGTTGCCGATTCCCCGGCCGATCACCGCCAGCGGTGCGGTCTGCGGTGACCGGCGCACCGGCCGGCGGGTCGCGGTGGTGCGGCCGCGCGGCGCCGATCGGGCGCGCGAGCCTCCCGAGCGAGTCCGCGCCGGAGCCCGCCCCCGGGTGGATCCCGCCCGCGAACTCGACGTCGTGGTGCCGCGGGACTTACCTGCCATGACCTCAGGCTAGCCGCAACAGCCCCATCGCGACCATCCGCAACACCCATCCCAACCACATCATTGCCGACCTCACAACGCCGTCAGCGGCCGGAAACGACGCGCGCGACCGCCTCAGACGCTGCGATCGGAGGCGAAGACCGCGGCCACATCGTCGACGCCGCCGGCGGCGTCGACGCGGACCTCGTTGCGGCCGAACGCGTGAAGCAGCAGTTCGGAGGGCCGGCCGGTGAGTACCACCGCATCGCCGCCGACGTTGTGCGCCGTCACGCGTTCGCCCTCCGGCGTCGCCAGCACGACGGTGACCGGCGATTTGCGATACGCCATCCGCGCCATCCGCCGCGTGGCCGACCACAACTTGCGCTCGTCCTCGGCCGGCAATGTGCGCGGCTTCCATTCGGGGTCGGCGCGGCGCACGTCCTCGTGGTGGACGAACATCTCGGTCAGGTTGACCACGGCGTCGACCGGCTTCAGCGGCGACCACCACGGCGGCCCGGTGCGGATCTGCTCCAGCAGTCCGGTGAACGGCTGCTCGGACACCTTCGCCTGCACCGAATCCAGGTATCCCGCAAGGGGTTTCAGCAGGATTCCCGGTGCGGCCGCGGGACGGCGCTCGCGTACCACCAGATGCGCGGCCAGGTCGTGCACCGTCCACGTGCCACACAGGGTCGGGGCGTCGGGACCGACCGCCGTCATGGTCGAGACCAGAGCCCGGCGTTCCCGTTGAGCCATACTCATGGGCCGAGCGTAATGGGTCGGGGCCACATCCGGCAGTCTCAGACGCCCATCACGGTCGGCACGATCATCGGGCGGCGGCGGTAGGTGTCGGCGACCCAGCGACCCACCACGCGCCGCACACCCTGCGCGATGCGATGTGTATCGGTGACGCCCTCCCCGGCCAGCCGCAGCAGTTCGGCCTCCACCAGCTCCTGAGCACCCAGCAGCGCACCCGGATCGTCGGAGAAACCGCGGCCGCTGACCTCCGGCGTGCTGACCGCCTTACCGGTGGTCTCGTCGACGACCACGGTGATCGCGATGAAACCGCCCTCACCGAGCACCAGGCGATCCGACAGCGTCGACTCGCCGACGTCGCCGACCGACAATCCGTCGACGTACACCTGCCCGACCGGGTAGCGGCCGACGATCGAGGCGATTCCGTCGACCAGGTCGACCACCACACCGTCCTCGGCGAGCATGACCCGCTCCTCCGGCACCCCGGTCGCCACCGCCAGCGCGGCGTTGGCCCGCAGATGCCGCCACTCCCCGTGCACCGGCATGGCGTTGGTGGGGCGGACCGCGTTGTACAGGTACAGCAGCTCGCCGGCCGAAGCGTGCCCGGAGACGTGCACCTTCGCGCTCTGCTGGGTCACCACGGTGGCGCCCAGCCGGGCCAGGCCGTTGACCACCGCGAACACCGCGTTCTCGTTGCCCGGGATCAGCGAGGAGGCCAGCACCACGAGATCGTCGGCGCGGATGTTGATCTGGCGATGGTCACCGCGCGCCATCCGCGACAGCGCCGAGAGCGGTTCGCCCTGCGAGCCGGTCGAGATCAGCACCAGTTTGTGCACAGGCAGATTCGCGGCCTGATCCAGATCGACCACGATGCCCTCGGGAATGTTCAGATACCCGAGATCCTGCGCGATCTGCATATTGCGGACCATCGAACGACCGACGAAGCACACCCGGCGGTTGTAGCGCTGGGCCACATCGACGACCTGCTGGATGCGATGGACGTGGCTGGCGAACGAGGCCACGATGACGCGGCCCTTGGCCTTACCGATCACACTGTCGAGGACCGGGCCGATCTCGCGTTCCGGGGTGACGAAGCCGGGCACCTCGGCATTGGTCGAATCGACCAGGAACAGATCCACACCCTCGTCGCCGAGGCGGGAGAACCCGGCCAGGTCGGTGAGGCGGCCGTCGAGCGGCAGCTGATCGAGTTTGATGTCACCGGTGTGCAGGGCCAGCCCGGCCGGCGTGCGCACCGCGACCGCGATCGCGTCGGGAATGGAGTGGTTGACCGCGAAGTACTCGCAGTCGAACGGGCCGTGGGTGGTCCGCTGGCCCTCGGTGACCTCGATCAGCTTGGGCTGCAGGCGATGTTCGCGGCATTTGGCGGCGACCAGCGCGAGGGTGAATTTCGAACCCACCACCGGGATATCGGGACGCAGCCGCAGCAGGAACGGCACCGCGCCGATGTGGTCCTCGTGACCGTGGGTCAGCACCACGGCGGCGACCTCGTCGATCCGGTCCTCGATGGGCCGGAAGTCGGGCAGGATCAGGTCGACGCCGGGCTGCTGATCCTCGGGGAACAGCACACCGCAGTCGACGATCAGCATCGCGCCGCCGTATTCGAACACGGTCATATTGCGGCCGATTTCACCGATGCCGCCGAGCGCGTAGACGCGCAGGCCCTGCTTCGGCAGTTTGGGCGGCAGGCCGGCCGGCAATCCCGGCGAAACGGGTTGCGGCGCGGACTGTTCCGCACGCCCACGGCTGCCCGACTGGCGGCCCCGGCCGGAACGGCGGGAACGGCTCCGGTCGCCGGCCTGTTCACCACGCTGGGCGGCAGCCGATTCGCCACGCTGGGCGGCGGGCGCCGATTCGCGCGCCGCGGGAGCGGTTTCACGTTGTGCCGCGGACGTGGTCTCACGATGTTCGGTGGCAGCGCGACGCTCGGCGGCCGGTTCGGCACGCGCGGGCTCCGGCGGCGAAACCTCTTGCACCGCAGGCGTTTCGGGCTCCACCCGAGGCGCGGGCGGCGGCGCCGGAGCCGGAGCTCCCGCCGCTCGGCTCGCGGTCCGGCGCGGACGACGGTTCACCGGTTCACTCATGCAAGCACCCCCGCCAGCCGCAGTTCGGCGACGATCGATTCCAGATTCACACCTACGGGCATCAGCTGCGGCAGCCGCGGCTCGCCGACTTCCATTCCGAGCAGCCGCAACGACGACTTGATCAGGGCCACGCCGCCGACACGGGCCATGGCACGGTTGACGGGCAACAGACCGGCATTGATGTCGCGAGCCAGCGTCACCTCACCGGCCGCGTACGCATCGCGCAACTGCACCAGCCGCTCCGGCACCAGATGGCCGATCACACTGATGAATCCGACCGCGCCCACCGACAACCACGGCAGATTGAGCACGTCGTCGCCGGAGTAGTAGGCCAGCCCGGTGTCGGCGATCAGTTCCGCTCCCGCGCCCAGGTCGCCCTTGGCGTCCTTCACCGCGACGATGTTCGGATGTTCGGCCAGGCGCCGCAGCGTATCCGGGGCGATCGGCACGATCGAGCGCGGCGGAATGTCGTACAGCGTCACCGGCAGATCGGTCGCGTCGGCGACGGCGGTGAAATGCGCCAACAGACCTTCCTGCGACGGGCGCGAATAGTACGGCGTGACCACCAGCAAACCGTGCGCACCCGCACGCTCGGCGTTGCGGGCGAGCTCGATGCTGTGCGCGGTGTCGTAGGTGCCCGCGCCCGCGATGACGGTGGCGCGGTCGCCCACGGCGTCGACGACGGCGTGCAGCAGGTCGAACTTCTCCGATTCGGTGGTGGTCGGCGATTCTCCGGTGGTACCGGAGATGGCGAGCAGGTCGACACCGCGGTCGACCAGGCGTGCGGCCAGGGCGACGCCGGCATCGACATCGAGCTTGCCCTCGGCGGTAAAGGGGGTCACCATCGCGACACCGACCGTGCCGGACGCGCGCAGCTCTCTTCGCGTCGATTCACCGTTCGTCATGGTCAGAAAGGCTACCCGGTCACGGATACGACACCGAACCGTCGTCCGTGGAATCGGCGGACATTCCGGTCACATTCCAGCAATGACAGCAACAGTGACGGCATTCCGATGCTTGCGCGATGTCATATATGACGCCATAATGATGTCATGGATCTCAACAAGTACACCGCCCGGCTGCGCGACGATCTGATCGCCGCGGCCGCCCTGGGCGACGAGAAGACCCAGGCCACCGCCGCCGCATTGGCCGCCGCCACCGAGAATTCGCTGCGGCTGACGTTGCTGGCCGCGCTCTCGGATCTGGCGGACGAGGTCAACGCGACCCTCGACGATCGCACCGTGCACGTCTCCCTGTCGGGGACCGACGCCCAGGTGGAGGTGCGCCGCACGGCGTCGGAGGAGTCGCATCCGACCTTCGAGGAGATGACCGGCGACATCAGCCGCGTCACACTGCGCATGGTCGAGAATTTGAAGGCCCGCGCCGAGGAGGCCGCCACCCAGAGCGGTCAGTCGCTGAACTCCTGGCTCGCCGGTGCCGTACAAGGCGCCCTGCGCGACCAGATGCGCAAGGGCGGCCCCGGCCGCTGCGACAGCTGAGTCAGTCCATCACCGTCACGGTGCCGGTGGGACCGATCTCGATGCGGCGGTCCCGATCGGGCGCCTGCGCGAGCACCGTCGACAGCACCCGCCGCCCCGGCGGCAGGATGCGCACCGTCAACGAGCCGGCGTTCGCCGCGTCCAATTCCCTGGTGGCGACGTCGATGACGCGCTCGCGCAACCATTTCGGCGCATCGGTGAAACCGCCGTCGTCGAGGAGCACGACCTCCACCCCGCGCGCTCGCGCACCCCGCGCGGCCCCGCTGAGTTCCTCGGTCATCAGCTGCGGGGCGCGCAGTCCGTCGCGCAGTTCCGCCTCCAGCAGCCGGCACTGTTCGCGTTCACCGACGGTGAGGACCGCGCCGTCGGCGATGCGTTCCAGAATCGGGCGGGCCACCCGGTCCAGGCGCTCCAGCTGCCGGGTGCGTTCGCCGTCGGCGGCCGCCATCGTCGCCTCGGCGGCGGCCTGGGCGCTCGCCTCCTCGCGCAACATCCGCAGCGAACGCTGCGTGGGCCGCATGATCTGCGCGAACACCGAGATGGCGATGACGGTGCCGATGGGCACGATCGCGGCGACGATCGCGCTCGCGCTCAGCCAGGCCCGCGCGCCGTCGACACCGATGACAACCGCGACTCCGGCCACGCCCAGCCACGCCGTGCCCATCCGGCCCCGCAGTACCAGCAGGGCCAGCACATACGAGGTCGCGAAGGTGGTCCACACCATGTGCCCGGTTTCCGGTGTGCCGGAATCGGCCGAGGTCAGTGCGGTGGCGACCGGCCCGGCGGCGGCGACGAAGATCGTCACGGTCCACGGCAGCGGATCACCGGGGGCCACCAGCACCAGCGCACCGGCCACCACCATCACGATCAGCGCGGTCACCGCCGGCAGCGCATTCGTGGTGTCGAGGTTGCGGACCATGTAGAGGGTGATGGTCACTTCGAGCAGCACCAGGAACAGCCACGCGGTACCACCACGCAGCCCCAGCAGCTCGCGCAACCCGAACGCTTGCTCCCGGCCGGTTTCAGTGCGCACCGTCACCACCCCAGACCAGCGTCACCGCGGTGCCCTCCCCCGGTTGCGATTCCACGAATCCGGCGCCGCCGGCCAGCTGGCGCATGCGGCCCAGAATGCTCACCGAGATGCCGAGCCGGTCCGCGGAGACCGCGTTCACATCGAATCCCGCACCGTCGTCGGCGAAGACGACCCGGATGCTGCCCGCACTGATCGTGCAGGTCACCGTGCGCGTCACCGCGCGACCGGGCACCGGGGCGTGGCGCAGACTGTTGCGGACCGCCTCGGCCAGGGCGGCCGCGAGGGTGCGCGCGGCGGCGGCGGGCATGCGCAGGTCGTCGAAGCCCGGCCAGGTCCTGGTGGTGAAGCGAATGCCGGCGTTCACCTCGTGCACCGAGGCGCGCAGGAAGTTCACGGCCGCACGGGCGTCGAGCACATCGGGTTCGCGCGATTCGACCCGGATCTCGTCGAGTTGGTCCAGGGTGCGTTCGGCCTGCCGTCGCAACACGTCCGAGGGTTCGCTACCGCGCGAGGCGTCCAGCAGCGTGGACAGGACGGCGTCGTGGATGAGGGCGGCGAAGCGGGCGCTCTCGTTGTCGCGCGCCGCGGCCGCGGCGGCTTCGGCGGCCTGTCTGCTCGCCGCCACCGATTCCCGATCCACCCGGGCCGCGGCCGACAGCGCCGAGACCACACACCACAGGAACAGCGCCGACAACCCGACCGCGCGAGCGAACGCGCTGAGCACCGACCCTGCCGTGAACTGTTCCGCCAGATAGATATTCGTCAACGCGACGGCCGCGGACCCGATCAGCAGATAGGCCACCGCGACCAGCGCCGGCCACGCCAACGTGGCCGCGAGCACCCCGAGCGGCAGCATCCGGTACAGCCATACCGAATTCGCGCCGATACTGTGGGTGTCCAGTCCGATCAGCATGGTCGCCACCGCGGACAGGAAGGCCACCGCGGCGCAGCCCGACACGAGCCGGATGGTGCGCGGGCTCGACCGGATCGAGAGCAGGGCCAGTACCGGGAACAGTCCGAATGCGAGCGCGCCGGCGGCCGGCGTCCACCAGGCGGGGGTGAACCGCGCCTGCTCGGTGATCTCGGGAACGTCGGCGAGGCCCATGATGACTCCGCCCGCGCCGACCGAGAGCCCGAGCCGGCGCATGACGCGCTCCACCGCGGGAGTGCCGGTGCGCACCTGGGCTCGGCCGGGAACCCGGATGCGGGCCGCGGCCGCGGTGCGGGCGAAGACTCCGGGTGCGTCGACCGCGATCATGCCTGGTTGTTGCGCTCGGGCACCGGCAGCCACCCGTCCTCCACCGCACGTTTGTAGAGGTCGGTCTTGGTGGGCGCCGGGCGACCGGCGTCGGCGTACTTCTGGCGGATCCGGCCCAGGTAGTCGTTGACGGTCTGTTCCGAGAGCCCGGTCAACCGCGCCACCCGCGAAGCCTTCTCGCCGGAGGCGTAGAGGGTCAGCACCTCCTGCTGGCGTGGGCTCAGGCCGACATCGGGCAGCTGCGGATCCCCGTCGATGGCGGCGGCCCAATCGGTGGTGACCACCTGTTCACCGCTCGCGGCGGCGCGCACCGCGGCGACCACGGTCTGCACATCCTCGGATTTACGCACCACGCCCAGCACCCCGGCCCGCGCGGCCGAGCGCACCAGGAACGGATTGTCGGCTCCGGTGAACACCAGCACCTCGAGCCCGCGCTCGCGCAGGGCCTGCACGTTGGACTGCGGGGTGGAACCGTCGGCGAGCCGCAGATCGAGGATCACCAGATCCAATTCCGGTGCCGCCGACAGCAATTCGGATACCGTTGCGGCGGTGATGACCAGTTCCAGATCGCTTTCGCCGGCCAGCATGCTGGCCAGGCCGAGCGCGACCGACTCGTGGTCCTCGACCAGACCGATCCGCCGCGATGGCGTCATATGGTCCTCACCCTTCCCGAAACCCGAACACCACATCGCGCCCCCGGGAGCGCGACGTCCTGCCGTCGAGTATGACGGTGCCGGTGATATCCGTGTGAGACACCAGAAATCGGGTCATCGGCTCACGCGGTCAACTGCGCCGCGATCGTCGCCCCCAGTTCCCAGCACTTCTCCCGGTCGTCCTTGCCGGGCTGACCGGTGACGATCACCGGTGCGGCGGCCTGCTGCCATCCCATCCCGGTCGTCACGGTCGTGATGCTGCGCTCGGCCCCCTCGGTGCCTTGATTGCCGTGGATGTACACCCCGAACGGCCGGCCGCGGGTGCTGTCCAGACACGGGTAGTAGAAGGTGTCGAAGGCGTGTTTCAGCGCGCCCGACATGTAGCCCAGATTGGCCGGCGTGCCCAGGACGTAGCCGTCGGCGGCGAGCACATCGCTCGCGGTCACCGCCAGCGCCGCCCGCCGCACCACCTCGACCCCCTCGATCTCGGGGTCGGTCGCGCCCGCGACCACCGCTTCGAACATGTCCTGCAGGAACGGCGAAGGCGTGTGGTGGATGATCAGCAACGTCGGCACCCAGGCGAGCCTAGTGGGGCCGACGGGGTGTCAGGACCCGGTCCGGCGTTCGACGCGCTCGAGTTCCACGGCGCGGCGCATGGTGTCGCGGGCGCGGGAGCGGTCGCCGGCGTAGTCGTACGCGCGGGCGGCGCGGTAGTTGGTGCGCCAGTTGTCGGGGTCGGCTTCCCACTCCGTCTTGACCTGCTCGAACAGCTCGTCGGCCGCGGCCTTCTCCAGCCGTCCGGAGGGGCGGCGAGGCAGCTCGGAGACGTCGAGTTCGAGGCCCTCGTCGTGAATACGCCGGGCCAGATGCTGGTGGGCGAGGGCGGCGCGAATGCTGGTAGCCACCACCCACACCCCCAGGATCGGCAGGATCAGCACGCCCACGCCCATCGCGACGGCGGCCGCCTTGCCCGAGGTCATCAGTTCGATCGCGATGCGCCCCAGCAGCAGGAAGTAGAAGGCCAGCGCGATGACCAGGAAGGCGATGAAGGCGACGATGCGCAGCACCTGCCGCCCGCGGTCGCGCTCGTTCACAGGTCCAGCAGTGGATCGAGCCCGACGGTGAGTCCCGGGCGGGCGCCGATCTGCCGCACACCCAGCAGCACGCCCGGGGCGAAGGAGGTGCGGTCGATCGAGTCGTGGCGGATCGTGAGTGTCTCGCCCTGGGTGCCGAACAGCACCTCCTGGTGCGCGACCAGCCCGGCCAGCCGCACCGAATGCACCCGCACTCCGTCGACGCTCGCCCCGCGCGCGCCGTCGAGTTCGGTGGTGGTGGCGTCGGGGCTCGGGCCCACGCCGGCCTGTTTGCGGGCCTCGGCGATGATGCCGGCGGTCCGATAGGCGGTGCCGGAGGGGGCATCGGCCTTGTTCGGGTGATGCAGTTCGATGACCTCGACCGAATCGAACCAGCGCGCGGCCTGTTCGGCGAACCGCATCGACAGCACCGCGCCGATGGCGAAGTTGGGGGCGATCAGCACGCCCACCTCGGGATTGCCGGCCAGCCAGGAGCGCACCTGTTCGAGCCGGGATTCGTCGAATCCGGTGGTGCCGACCACGGCGTGAATACCGTGTTCCACCAACCACTTCAGATTCGGCATCACCACATCGGGATGGGTGAAGTCGACCACGACCTGGGTGCCGGCCTCGGTGAAAACATCCAGCGCGTCGTCCTTGTCGACGCCGGCGACCAGCTCCAGGTCGTCGGCGGCCTCGACCGCCGCGCAGATCGCCTGCCCGACCTTGCCCTGCGCGCCGAGTACGCCCACCCGGATCCGGTTCGTCGCCACCGTGAACTCCTCACATACCGTTCGATGCCCGTTGCGCTCAGAGCCTATCGGCAGGGGTGCGGGCCGCCACCACACCGGTCACCCGGAAGTCGCGTGCGTCACCCGGCGCGACCACCGAGAGCCGATGGCAGCCGCGCGGGCGTGTCGTCGTCTCGACCCGATCGGCGAGCCGCAGCGTCCGGCGCGTCAGTCGAAGATGATCACCTGACGCAGGGCGTGCCCGGCGGCGAGCTCGTCCATGGCATGGTTGATCTCGTCGAGCCGGATGCGCGAGGACACCAGCCGTTCGACGGGCAGCCGGCCCTCCCGCCACATCCGCACGTACTCGGGGATGTCGCGCGCCGGAACCGCCGAGCCGAGGTAGCTGCCCACGATCGACCGTCCCTGTGCGACCAGACCGAGCGGTGAAATAGTCGCGCGCGCTTCGGGATTCGGCAGCCCGACGGTCACCGTGGTGCCGCCGGGCGCGGTGGCGGCCACCGCGGTCTCGAAGGCCCGCACATTGCCCGCGGCCTCCACCACGACCTCCGCCGCGATTCCCCGCTCGGCCACCTCCGCCGGGGTGTAGACCTGCGTGGCGCCCAATTCCTTTGCCAGCGTGAGCTTTTCGGGCACAGTGTCGACGGCGATGACCTCGGCGCCGAGGCTGTCCCGCAGCGATGCGGCCACCAGCACGGCGGCCATACCGACGCCACCGAGACCGACGACCATGATGCGGTCTCCCGCACCGGGCCGGGCCGAATTCAGCAGCGCTCCCCCGCCGGTGAGGACCGCGCAGCCGAGGACGGCGGCGACCTCCGGGGGCACATCGTCGTCGACCGGCACCACCGAGCGCCGATCGACCACGGCGTGAGTGGCGAATCCGGAGACGCCGAGATGGTGGTGCACGGGCCCGTTCGCATCGTGCAGCCGCCGCCCGCCGCCCAGCAACTCGCCCTCGTTGTTGGCGACGCTGCCCGGGACGCACGGGGTGCGGCCCTCGGTGGCGCAGCCCTCGCACTGCCCGCAGCGCGGCAGGAAGGTCATCACGACGCGCTGACCGACCCGCAGATCACTGTCGCCGGGGCCCACCTGCTCGACCCGTCCGGCCGCTTCGTGCCCCAGCAGCATCGGCACCGGCCGCACCCGGTTGCCGTCCACCACCGACAGGTCCGAATGGCACAGCCCGGCCGCCTCGATCCGGACCAGCAACTCGCCCGGCCCCGGCTCCGCCAACTCCAGATCCTCGATCACGATGGGGGTCGAATCGGCGTAGGGAGCCGGGTCGCCGATCCGCTCCAGCACAGCACCACGAATCTTCATGGGACCGACGGTACCGGGCGAGCGCCGAGCCGAATACCGGTCGGCCCGACCCCACCGTCCGGAGCCGCCGCGGGGACGGTGCGGCGGGGGCCCGCCTGCACGGGAATCGTCTTCGGGTCCGGCGAATGCGCACGACCGGCGGCAGTCTCGATACCGGTGCCTCCGATTCACCGTCGGAGCCGGACGCATCGATCACTGGGCCGGATGACAGCGAAAGCCTCGCGAACACCGGGCCCGGACCAACCCGGACCGGTTAACCGAGCGCCGGAACGGACGGGGTGAGAACCGGCGCAGTTACTCATGCGTCCGGTTGTCCCGCCACGACCGGGCCGGCGCCGTCGGTATCTCGCGCGTCCCCCGGTGCCGGCGTCTCCTCCGGCGCCGCAAGACCGAACGGGCAGCCGGGAATCGCAGCACCCTCTGTCGACACGCTGCCGCGACAGGTGACGCCACGGAAGTCGGCGTGCACCGAACCGTGCTCGCTACCGATGCGGGCGTTGTCGAATACCGTGCGGGTGGCATCGAAACGGGTGTTGGTGAACGTGATCCGCGACCCGCCGATCACGGTGTCGTCGAAGCTCGTGCGCTCGCCCACGAAGTGGACGTCGTCGAAGTACGTCCGGTCGCATGCGAAGTGGGTATCCCGGAAGGTCGTGGTGTCGGCCGCGAAGTGGGCCCCGGTGAACGATGTGAGTTTCCCGGCGAAACGCGCGCGGGTGAATCTCGTTTCCGGCCCGGCGAATTCGGCTTTCCTGAAGTCGGCACGTCGATTGAACACGGCATCCACGAAGCTCGTTCCGGCTCTGGAGCTATGGTCCGAATGTGCTGTGGTAACGAATCGAGCCTTCCGAAACACCGCATCACTGTCGAACGTCGCGGCATGGAAGGTGACGTGCTGGCCGGTGAACTCGGCTTCGGTGAAGTCCGCCGAGCGGCTGCCGGTGAAACGAGTGCCGCGGAAATGAGTGTGTTTTCCGACGAATCTCGCGCCACGGAAGTTCACATCTTCCAGCACGGCATCATCGAAATTGAAGTTGTACGTCGACCAGGAGATTTCGGCCTGGCGGCGCAGCCGCGACGCGATGACCGCCACGATCGTGCGCCGCACCTCGCGATCGTTCTGACGCAGCTGATACAGCCGCTCTACCTCTGTACCCGCTGCGTCAACCTTCTCCTTGCGCGAGATCAGATGTGTGCCACCGTCGGAGGGGTCGTAGGGCAACCGCAGATACCCGCACAGCACGTCGATACATTGCTGCCGCCGACCACCGGTCGAAAACTCGTCAGCAACGCCGGCCATAGCGTATGCACCCGCGATACGCACCGCCACATCGGCGCTGCCGAGTTGCGCGGCCGCCGCACCGAAGAGCTGGGCGAAGCGTCCGCGCTCGTCATCGCGCTGCTTCCGATAGGCAACCACCAAGGCCACAGCGGCGCCGACGCCGGCCGAGACCGACAACGCAATCTTGGTCAGATCCAATTGGTTCGGTGTATCGGCCTTCGCGCCGAGCACCAGCCACAGTGCCCACCAGACGATTCCCGCAATCGCCAAGCCGCCCAGAACAACCGAGACGACCGACACCAACAGCGCCGAGCGCTGCATCCGCTGAGCTTGCCGCTGCAGAAATGTCCCCCGTCGAGCCATGTGCGCATGGTAGCGAGAATTTCACTTCGTCACAGCCTGATGCGACTCGGCCGAGGCCGCATACAGACAGTATGGCGCCCACGGTTCGGGTGAACGCCGCATCGTCTTGTCCGCCAACCTGTTTCGCGGCGATCAGTTTGCCGCGCGACTCCCCCGCACACCGATCGCGGCCGCGGTCAGGCACGCCAGCGCGACCACCACGACGAACCACGGGAAGATCGTGCCCATCCCCCACCGGGTGGCGGCCCAGCCTGCCAGGACGGTCGGCAGCGCCATCGCGGTATAGGCCAGCAGGTAGTAGGCGGACATGGTCTCGCCGCGCTTGTGCTGCGGCACCACATTCGACAGATGCCGCAGCGATCCGCCGAAGCCCAGGCCGAAGGTGGTGCCGAGCAGGACCCCGGCCAGCAGGACGACCACCCAGTTGTGGGTCGCCAGCGCCGGAATGGTCAGCAGCAGCGCGATCGCCATCCCGGTGTCACCGCCGACGGCCGCGCGACGCGCCGGAATCGCGGTCGCGAACAGCTGAGCCAGCGCCCCGGCCGTCGCGGTGGAGGCGACCACGGCACCGCCGAAGACCAGATTGTGCACGCCGGTCTTCTCCGCGGCCAGCGAGGGATACAGCGACAGCAGCACACCGAGCACCGACCAGGCCGCCATCACGCCGAGCGCCGAGAACCAGAAGTCGGCCCGGATCTCCTGCGGCACGGCGGGTTTCGCGATCCGGATCGGACCCGACATCCGGGCGGTGTGAGTTTCGGTCATCACCACCACGCCGACGCCGATCAGCAGGCAGAACACCGTGATCACCACATACGGCGTGCGCAGCGGATGTGGGACGTACTGCGCCAGCAGTGCCGAACCCAGAATGGCCACGGCCATACCGACATTGAAGGCCACACCGGTCAGCTGTCCCGATCGCGCACCGTGCTGCGGACGCAGATCCAGCAGTGCCGCCGCCCCGGCGACCACGGTGGCGCCGACGGCCACACCGTGCAGCGCCCGGGCCACCAGCAGCATCGCGACGTTGTCGGCGAACAGGAAGACGACCAGCCCGATCACCATCGTGGCGAGCGCGCCCAGCAGCACCGGCTTGCGGCCGACCACGTCGGAGATCTTGCCCGATACCAGCACCGCGGCCAGGGCGGCGACGGCGTAGACGGCGAAGACGATGGTGGTGGTCAGCGGCGAGAAATGCCATTCCTTCTGGTACAGGCCGTAGAGCGGGGCGGGCACACCGGACACACCGAGCGCTACTCCACTGGCGACCAGAATCAGTGCATAGGCCCAGGACTGCGTGGTCCGCTGGGCCGGTGCGACCGTGACAGTTGCGGCCATCGATTCTCTCCATCAGGTAAGTTTGATTGCGATCGAACTCAACCACCGTAGCGATGGTTTGATTCCCATCAAACCGAATTTCCCGTGAGAAAGATCATGAGCGATAGCAACAAGACCGTGGAATCTCATCCGGTCGCCACCGTGCAAGAGGTGCTCGGTGCCCTGCACGACCCGGTACGACTCGAGATGGTGCGCAGGCTCAGCAATGCCGGCGGCCCGGTGCGCTGCGGCATGCTCTACGACACCATCAACAAATCGACCGCGACCCACCACCTGAAGATCCTGCGCGAGGCCGGGGTCACCGAACGCATCGTCGCCGACGGCCAGACCTATGCCCGGCTGCGCTCCGAGGAGGTCGACCACGCCCTGCCCGGACTGCTCGCGGCGGTGGTGGGCGCCGCCAATCGCGCGGGCGACTCCGGCGCCGCACCGCGCGACTGACTCAGTCCACCAATCGCTTCACCGCACCGGGCAGATCGCGCGCGCGCCGATACGGGCCCGCCACCGAGGCCGCGTACGGCCGCGCCAGCAGGGTGCGGGCGATCGCGGAGACCTCCGCGGTGGTGACGGCATCGATGCGGGCCAGCGTCTCCGAGACGCTGCGGTGATTGCCGTAGCTGAGTTCACTGCGGCCGATACGGTTCATCCGGGAGCCGGAATCCTCGAGACCCAGCACCAGCCCGCCGCGCAACGAGCCCTTGGCCCGTGCACATTCGGCGTCGGTGATCCCGTTCGCGGCCACCTCTTCGAGCACCTCGCGCGCCAACGTCGTCACCTCGGCCAGGTTCTCCGGCTGACACCCCAGATAGACCGAGAACGCGCCGGTGTCGGCGAAGGTGTCGACACTGGAGTACACCGAATACGCCAGGCCGCGTTCTTCCCGGATCTTCTGGAAGAGACGGGAACTGAGCCCGCCGCCGAGCACGGTGTTCAGCACCGACAGCGGCCAGCGCTTATGCCCTTCGTGCCGGCCGAACGCGCGCACCCCGAACACCAGATGCGCCTGCTCGCTGTCGCGGTAGGTCCACTGCAGCTGCGGTGAGGTGCGCTTGCGGAAGTGGCCCTCCCGGCGCGGCGCCGGTTCCCGCAACGGATCGAGCCGGTCGGCGAACGCGCGGTGCACCAGCTCCACGGTGTGTTCGTGCTCGATGTTGCCGGCCACCGCCACCACCATCCGGTCCGGACGGTAGCGCCGCAGATGGAACCCGCGCAGCTGCGCGGCCGTCATCTGCTCGATCGAGTCGACGGTGCCGATCACCGGCCGCCCGATCGGATGATCGCCGAACAGCGCGGTCAGGAACGAGTCGCCGACCAGGTCCTCCGGATCGTCGTCGCGCATCGAGATCTCCTCGAGCACCACCTGGCGTTCCACGTCGACGTCGATCGGACGGCACAGTCCGTTCAGCACCACATCGGAGACGACGTCGACCGCGAGCGGCAGATCGTCGTCCAGCACGTGCGCGTAGTAGCAGGTCTGCTCCTTGGCGGTGAACGCGTTGAGTTCTCCGCCGACCGCGTCGACGGCCTCGGCGATGTCCAGCGCTGTCCGGGTCGGGGTCGCCTTGAACAGCAGGTGTTCCAGGAAGTGCGCGGCGCCGGCCACGGTGGGGCCCTCGTCGCGCGAACCCACACCCACCCAGACACCGATCGATGCCGATCGCACGCCGGGCACATGTTCGGTGACCACCCGCAATCCGCCGGGCAGTACCGTACGCCGCACGCCCGTGTCGGAGAACGAACCGTCCTCGGCGAGCACCAGCGAAGAGCCCCCCTGCTCGAGGGCGAGCAAGGGGGCGTCGGCGCTGGGGGTCTTCGCCGGAGTCCTCGCGCGCGAGGCTTGCTTCGTCTTCGGCGCGCGAGCTGTGCTGCCCGGCGCGCGCGTCGAAACCGAGGGCTTCGCGGCGCGCGCCGAGGACTTCTTCTTCGTCACATCCAACTATTTACTCGGCCGCGGCCTCGGCTGCAGCCGGAGCCTCGTCGGCGGCCGGAGCAGCGGTCTCCGCGCTGTCCTCCTCCGACACCGGGACCAGCGAGATCTTGCCGCGGTTGTCGATATCGGCGATCTCGACGCGGATCTTGTCGCCGACGTTCACCACGTCCTCGACCTTGCCCACCCGCTTGCCGTTGCCCAGCTTCGAGATGTGCACCAGACCGTCGCGGCCCGGCAGCAGCGAGACGAACGCGCCGAAGGCGGTGGTCTTGACGACCGTGCCCAGGAAGCGCTCGCCGACCTTCGGCAGCTGCGGGTTGGCGATGGCGTTGATCGCGTCGATCGCGGCCTGCGCCGACGGGCCGTCGGTCGCGCCGACGAACACGGTGCCGTCGTCCTCGATGGAGATGTTGGCGCCGGTGTCCTCGGTGATCTGGTTGATGACCTTGCCCTTGGGCCCGATCACCTCGCCGATCTTGTCGACCGGGATCTTGATCGCGGTGACGCGCGGCGCGTAGGGGCTCATCTCGTCCGGGGTGGCGATGGCCTCGGCCATCACGTCCAGGATGGTCAGGCGCGCGTCGCGAGCCTGGTTCAGCGCACCCGCCAGCACCTTCGACGGAATGCCGTCGAGCTTGGTGTCCAGCTGCAGCGCGGTGACGAAGTCACGGGTACCGGCGACCTTGAAGTCCATATCACCGAAGGCGTCCTCGGCGCCGAGGATGTCGGTCAGCGCGACGTAGCGGGTCTCCGACTCACCGTTGTCGCCGGCGACCTCGTCGGACACCAGACCCATGGCGATACCGGCGACCGGCGACTTCAGCGGCACACCCGCGTTCAGCAGCGACAGCGTCGAGGCACACACCGAACCCATCGAGGTGGATCCGTTGGAGCCCAGCGCTTCCGACACCTGACGGATGGCGTAGGGGAACTCCTCCTGGCTCGGCAGCACCGGCACCAGCGCCCGCTCGGCGAGCGCGCCGTGGCCGATCTCGCGCCGCTTGGGCGAGCCGACGCGGCCGGTCTCACCGGTGGAGAACGGCGGGAAGTTGTAGTGGTGCATGTAGCGCTTGCTGGTCTCCGGACCGAGCGAATCGACCTGCTGGGCCATCTTCACCATGTCGAGGGTGGTGACGCCCAGGATCTGGGTCTCACCGCGCTCGAACAGCGCCGAACCGTGCGCCCGCGGCACCACGGCGACCTCGGCGGACAGCGCCCGGATGTCGGCCAGGCCACGCCCGTCGATACGGAAGCCGTCGGACAGGATGCGCTGGCGCACAAGCTTCTTGGTGACCGAGCGGAACGCCGCGCCGATCTCCTTCTCGCGGCCCTCGAAGTCCTCGGCCAGCGCCGAGAGCACCTCGAGCTTGATCTCGTCGATGCGCTCCTCGCGCTCCTGCTTGCCGGCGATCGACAGCGCCTCGCCCAGCGGGTTCTTCGCGGTGCCCTCGACCGCGGTGTAGACGTCGGCCTCGTACGGCGGGAAGAGCGGGAACTCCTCGGTGGGCTTGGAGGCCAGCGCCGCCAGGTCCGCCTGCGCCTTGCACAGTCGCGCGATGAACGGCTTGGCCGCCTCGAGGCCTTCGGCCACAACGGTTTCCGTCGGCGCCTGAGCACCGCCCTCGACCAGTGCGATGACCTTCTCGGTCGCCTCGGCCTCGACCATCATGATCGCGACATCGCCGGATTCGACGACGCGGCCGGCGACGACCATGTCGAACACGGCCTCTTCGAGCTGCTCGACGGTCGGGAACGCGACCCACTGGCCCTGGATCAGGGCCACCCGCACACCGCCGACCGGACCCGAGAACGGCAGTCCCGCAATCTGAGTCGAGGCCGAGGCCGCGTTGATGGCGACCACGTCGTAGAGATCGTTGGGATCCAGGCTCATCACCGTGACCACGACCTGGATCTCGTTGCGCAGGCCGTCGACGAACGACGGGCGCAGCGGACGGTCGATCAGGCGGCAGGTCAGGATCGCGTCGGTGGAGGGGCGGCCCTCGCGACGGAAGAACGAGCCGGGGATGCGGCCCGCGGCGTACATGCGCTCCTCGACGTCGACCGTCAGCGGGAAGAAGTCGAACTGGTCCTTGGGGTGCTTACCGGCCGTGGTGGCCGACAGCAGCATGGTCTCGTCGTCCAGGTAGGCGACGACGGAGCCGGCGGCCTGCTTCGCCAGACGCCCGGTCTCGAACCGGACGGTGCGGGTGCCGTAGCTCCCGTTGTCGATCAGGGCCACCGATTCGAACACACCGGGTTCGACCTCGATGGCGGAGCTCGTCTGGGATTCGGTCATATTTCTGTCTCAACCTCTCGTCTCGCCGGATCGAACGCCCTCGCGGCGCGATCCGGCTGGGTGTCCCTGCGCTGTTACGCCCTGCCCGAAGGCAGCGGCTTCCCTGCACAGGGGCAGCCGTACCCGGGTTCGGGCGCGCGACAGCCCTCCTGGCTGTGGCGCGACACCCGGCCGATCCCCCATGGAACCGGCGACGCGGAGGCGGTCATCGATCGAAGCCCGCCGGCAACTCTCGCCGAAAGGCCACTACCGAAGACCGACGCCACGCGTGCGGGTGCATACGGCTGGTGCGGTGCCGATATACGACTAGCCGACGGGGAGATTCTATGCCTCCCCATCGGCTGCGCGTTAACTACCTGTGATTGTCAGCGCGTCTGTCTCGCGTCCGTGCGGGCGCGAACAGATCAACGCCGCAGCCCGAGCCGCTCGATCAGCGAACGGTAGCGCTCGATGTCCTTGTCCTGCAGGTACTTCGACAGCCGCCGACGGCGACCGATCAGACCCAGCAGGCCGTGGCGGGTGTGGTGATCGTGCTTGTGCACCTTCAGGTGCTCGGTCAGGTCGGAGATCCGCTTGGACAGCAGCGCGATCTGGGCCTCCGGCGAACCGGTGTCCTTCTCGTGCAGGCCGTACTCCTTGAGGATGGCCGACTTCTGCTCGGTGGTCAGAGCCACGAAACACTCCTTGATTCTCAGTCCGCGCTCGAGGAAACCGGGAAATCCCGGGCGGGCGCCACCGCGGACCGCAGCAGACCCGACGAGCCAGCCTACCGGATCGGCGCGGCCGGACCGAATCGGGCCGACCCGGACCTCGATCCGGCCGGCCCGCCCTGTGCAGCGGATTCGCTCAGCGCTGGGCTTCGCCCGCCTCGGCGGCGGCGAGCACCTGCCGCGTCTGCTCGACGTCTTCGCCCATCGCGCGGACCAGATCGTCGATCGAGTCGAAGCGGCGCATACCGCGCAGATGCTGGACGAAATCCACCGCGACATGCTGGCCGTACAGATCCGCCTCGGTGTCCAGGACGAAGGCCTCGACGGTACGGGTTCGGCCGGAGAAGGTCGGATTGGTACCCACCGAGATCGCGGCCATGGCCCGCTTGCCCGGACGCGTCACGCCGACCGTCTCACCGGCGGCCAGCACGGTGAACCACCCCGCGTACACACCGTCGGCCGGGATCGCCGCATGCATCGGCGGAGCCACGTTGGCGGTCGGGAAACCGAGTTCGCGACCGCGACCGTCGCCGTGGACCACGACACCCTCGACCCGGTGCGGACGGCCGAGCGCGTCGGCGGCCGCGGCCATGTCACCGGCGTCGACACAGGCGCGGATGTAGGTGGAGGAGAAGGTGACCGCGTGTTCGCCGATCAGCCTCACGCCGTCGACCTCGAAACCGAACCGGCCGCCCAGCTCGCGCATCGTCTCCACGGTCCCGGCCGCCTTCTTGCCGAAAGTGAAGTTGTCGCCCACCACGACCTCGGCGACATGCAGCTTCTCGACCAGCAGGTCGTGCACGTAGCGGCCCGGGGTGAGTTTCATGAAGTCCTGGGTGAACGGCATCACCAGGAACACATCGATACCGAGTTCCTCGACCAGTTCCGCGCGCCGGGTCAGCGTGGTGAGCTGCGCCGGATGCGATCCGGGACGCACCACTTCCATCGGATGCGGGTCGAAGGTCATGAGAACCGAGGGAACACCGCGCACCGCAGCGGATTTCACCGCACGGCTGATCAATTGGGCGTGACCGCGGTGCACACCGTCGAACACGCCGATGGTGAGCACACACCGGCCCCAGTCCGGTGGCATTTCCTCGAGACTTCGCCATCTCTGCACACACCGAAGCCTACGCAAGCACGGTCACGAACCGGGATTCGGCGGGGCGGTTGTTCACCCGACCGTCACCCACCCGCACCGGCCCGCGTGGTTACGCAGGCTGCCTTCTCCGGCCGCGTCGCTCCGGCTGACCTGATCGGCGAGGTGCGCGGCGGCCTCCGCGGTTACGCAGGCTGCCTTCTCCGGCCGCGTCGCTCCCCCCGCTAAGCTCGATACGTGCCCGGAAAACGTGATGTCGCCACCCGGCGTGAGCTGGCAGATTCCGCTGCGTCACAACCCGATGGGGGCGCGGCCGGGCGCGCGGCGAATGTGGCTCCCTCCCTGTCGTCGGTCGCTCAGGATTATCTGAAGGTGATCTGGAGCGCGCAGGAGTGGTCGCAGGAGAAGGTGTCGACCAAATTGCTGGCCGAGCGGATCGGGGTGTCGGCGTCGACGGTGTCGGAGGCGGTGCGCAAACTCGCCGATCAGGGCCTGGTCGAACACGCCCGCTACGGCGCCATCACCCTGACCGACAACGGCCGCCGGGCCGCCGTCGCCATGGTGCGCCGTCACCGGCTGATCGAAACGTTCCTGGTCAGCGAGCTCGGCTACGGCTGGGACGAGGTGCACGACGAGGCCGAGGTGCTCGAGCACGCGGTGTCGGAGACGCTGGTCGAACGCATCGACGCCAAACTCGGCCATCCGGACCGCGATCCGCACGGCGACCCGATTCCCTCCGTCGACGGCGCGGTCCCCACCCCGCCCGCCCACCAGCTCAGCGACTTCCAGGCCGGACAATCCGGCCGGGTGGCGCGCATCTCCGATTTCGATCCCGCCATGCTGCGGTATTTCGATTCGGTCGGCATCGCATTGGACACCGTGATCACCGTGGTGGAGCGACGCGATTTCGCCGGCACCATCGCCGTGCGGATCGGCGAGCAGACCATCGACCTGGGAAGCCCTGCGGCAGAAGCGATCTGGCTGACATCCTGACCGGCCACCGAAACGCACCGGCCATCGACACTCGCCGGACACCGCAGCGCCCCAGGACGGGATCTCCCCTTGCGTATCGCCGCCCCTAGGGCGTGACGAGCGCCGCGGCCCGCTCCGCGATCGCGGTGCCGAGGTCGGCCGTCGTCGCCGTACCACCCAGATCCGGTGTGCGGGCCTTGCCCGCGGCCAGCACATCGCAGACCGCGCGGTCGACGGCCGCGGCCGCCGCGGATTCGCCCAGGTGATCGAGCATCATCGCGCCGGCGAGGATCTGCGCCACCGGATCGGCGATACCCATCCCCGCGATATCGGGCGCGCTGCCGTGCACCGCCTCGAACATCGAGGGCGCGTCGCGTTCGGGGTTGATGTTTCCCGACGGGGCGAGCCCGAGCCCTCCGGTCACGGCGGCGGCGAGGTCGGAGAGGATGTCGCCGAACAGATTCGAACCGACGATCACGTCGAGCCGATCCGGATGCAGCACGATCTCGGCCGCCAGCGCGTCGACGTGCATCTGCCGCGTCTCGACGTCGGGATATTCGGCGGCGATCCGCTCGAACACGCTGTCCCAGTACGGCATCGAATGAATAAGCCCGTTGGATTTGGTGGCCGAACACAATCTGCGGTCGCGGCGGCGTGCCTGTTCGAACGCGTACCGGATGATGCGTTCACATCCGGTACGGGTGAATATCGATTCCTGAACCACGAATTCGTCGGGCCGCCCCGGGTTGTGCATTCCGCCGATCGCGGAATACTCGCCCTCGGAATTCTCCCGCACGATGAGAATGTCGAGATCGTCCGCGCCGCGCCCGCGCAACGCGGATTCGGTGCCGGGCAGCAGCCGGACCGGGCGCAGATTCACGTACTGCCCGAAGGCGCGGCGCAGCGGGATCAGCAGGCCCCACAGCGAAATATGGTCGGCGACACCGGGAAATCCCACGGCGCCGAGCAGAATCGCGTCGAAGTCGGCCAACTGCTGCGGACCGTCGTCGGGCATCATGGCGCCGGTGCGCAGATATTGCTCACAGGACCAGTCGAATTCGGTCCAGGCGATACCGGGCAGCACCGCGTCGAGAACCTTGACCGCCTCGGCCGTGACGTCCACGCCGATACCGTCGCCGGGGATGGTGGCAATGCGATACATCGGCATCACAGTGCCACACCGATGTATTTGGTCTCCAGGAATTCGTCGATACCGCCGAAGCCTCCCTCGCGTCCGAGACCCGATTCTTTCACCCCGCCGAACGGCGCCGCGGGATTGGACACCACGCCCTGATTGAGTCCGACCATTCCGGTGTCGAGCGCCTCGCTCACCCGCAATCCGCGCCGCAGATTCTCCGTGAACACGTACGCCACCAGTCCGTACGGGGTGTCGTCGGCGCGTTCGATCACCTCGTCCTCAGTGTCGAAGACGGCCAAACCCGCTACGGGACCGAAGATTTCGGTGCCGAACATCGCGGCGTCGTCCGGGACGCCGGCCAGCACCGTAGGCGGATAGAAGTATCCGGGTCCCTCGGCAGCGGTTCCACCGAGCAGTACGGTGGCGCCGCGCCGACGCGCGTCGGCGACCAGTTCCGACACCTTCGCCACCGCGGCGGCGTCGATCAGCGGTCCGACCACCACGCCCGGGTCGGCGCCGCGTCCCATCGGCAGCGCCGCCATCTTCTCGGTGAAGCGGCGGGTGAACTCCTCGGCGATGCCGCGCTGCAGATAGATCCGGTTCGCCGCGGTGCAGGCCTGACCGATGTTGCGCATCTTCGCCGCGAGCGCCCCTTCGACCGCGGTGTCGAGATCGGCGTCGTCGAACACGATCAGGGGTGCGTTGCCGCCCAGTTCCATCGAGGTGCGCATGACCGACTTCGCGCACTGTTCCAGCAGGATCTTGCCGACCGCGGTCGATCCGGTGAACGACAGCTTGCGCGAGCGGGAGTCGGCGATCATCGCGCCGGTCACCGCCGCCGGATCGGAGGTCGTCACGACATTGACCACCCCGTCGGGAACGCCTGCGGCGGATAGTATTTCGGCGATCGCGAGAGTGCACAGCGGCGTCTGCTCGGCGGGTTTGACCACACATGCGCAGCCCGCGGCCAGCGCCGGGCCGATCTTGCGGGTCGCCATCGCCATCGGGAAATTCCACGGGGTGATCAGGATGCTCGGCCCCACCGGCCGGCGCGCCACCACGAAGCGGGACCCGCCGGCCGGCGCCGGCATGTATCCACCATCCAGCCGCACCGCCTCCTCGGCGAACCAGCGGAAGAACTCCGCCGCGTACGCGACCTCGCCGCGCGCCTCGGCCAGCGGCTTGCCCATCTCGGCGGTGGCGATGCGGGCGAGCCGCTCGGTGTCGTCGAGCAGCGCCCGATGGGCGCGCATCAGAATCTCGGACCGGGTTCGTGCGGGCACATCCGCCCAGGCGGCCTGCGCCCCAGCGGCGGCGGCCAGCGCGGCGACGCCGTCCTCGGGCGCGGCGTCGGCGACCGCGGTCAGCGTCTGCCCGGTGGCCGGATCCTCGACCGGCAGCCGCGCGGCGGTCTCGCGCCATCGGCCGCCGATGAACAGGCCGGTCGGCACGCTGTCGATCGCGGCGATCGTAGCCTCGTCCGATTTCGTCACGGTGTGCGTCATCGCTCGCCCCTCAGCTCGGAACAGCATCTCGGATCAGCGCTGTCATTGCCGTCACCATCGCGGTCATGTTATACACATTGTCAACAATCCGACAATAAGAATCCGGCCGACGCATGCCGGATTTCCCCGTCGCCGGGAGGCGGATCACCATGACTGCACTTTCCCCCGTTCTCCGGCAGGCCACGCCGGTCACCGTCGACCACGGCGAGGGCTGCTACCTGTACGGCACCGACGGGCGCCGGTACCTCGACTTCACCGCCGGGATCGGCGTCACCAGCACCGGCCACTGTCATCCGCGGGTGGTGGAGGCCGCGCGCGAACAGATCGGCAGCCTCATCCACGGCCAGTACACGACGGTCATGCACCGGCCGCTGCTCCGACTGACCGAACGACTCGCCGATGTGCTTCCCGCGCATCTGGATTCGGTGTTCTTCGCCAATTCCGGAAGCGAAGCGGTGGAGGCGGCGCTGCGGCTGGCCCGGCAGGCCACCGGCCGGCCGAACGTGGTGGTCTTCCACGGCGGCTTCCACGGCCGCACGGTCGCCGCCGCGACCATGACCACCTCCGGAACCCGGTTCTCGGCCGGCTTCAGCCCGCTGATGGGTGGCGTACATGTGGCGCCGTTCCCCACCGCCTACCGCTACGGCTGGTCGGAGGAGGAAGCCACCGACTTCGCCCTGCGCGAGCTCGACTACCTCCTCACCACACTCACCGCCCCGGCCGAGACGGCCGCCTTCATCGTCGAGCCGGTGCTCGGCGAGGGCGGCTACATCCCGGGCAACACCCGGTTCTTCCAGGGCCTGCGCGAACGCGCCGATCGGCACGGCATCCTGCTGATCTTCGACGAGATCCAGACCGGTTTCGGGCGCACCGGAAAGTTCTTCGGACATCAGCATTTCGACGTGCGGGCCGATGTCATCACCATCGCCAAGGGATTGGCGAGCGGATTTCCGCTGTCCGGAATCGCCGCGCCGCAGGAACTGATGGCCAAAGCCTGGCCCGGGTCCCAGGGCGGCACCTACGGCGGCAACGCCGTGGCGTGCGCGGCCGCGGTCGCCACGATCGACGTCATCGAATCGGAAGGGCTCGTGGACAACGCCGCCGCCCGCGGCACGCAACTGCTGGCCGGAGCGCGGGCCGCGGCCACCAAGGCGATCGGTGATGTGCGCGGCCTGGGACTGCTCGTCGGAAGCGAATTCACCACGGCCACAGGTGACCCCGACACCGCGACGGCTGCGGCCGCGCAGCAGCTGGCGGCGCAGCGTGGCCTGCTCCTGCTGACCTGCGGCGCCTACAGCAATGTCGTGCGGATGATCCCGCCGCTGATCGTGACTTCCGAACAGGTCGACGAGGCACTGGCGCTCTGGAACGGAGTGCTCGACGAACTGTAGCGCCACACCGGCATCCGATCGGAACAGGAGATCCCGATGGCCCGATACCTCACCATCACCCTCACCAAGGCCGGCGTGCGCTGCCGGGCGCGACTGCTGGACGACCAGGCACCCCGCACCTGCGCGGCGGTCTGGGACGCCCTGCCCCAGGAGGGCGACGCGTTCCACGCCAAGTACGCGCGCAACGAGGTGTACACCCTGGTGCCGCGCATCACTGCGGCCCCGCATCGCGAAAATCCCACGGTCACACCGATTCCCGGCGACGTCTGCCTCTTCGATTTCGAACCGTGGGAGATCGGCAATCCGGCCTACGGCTACGAACCCGGTTCGGCCGCGCACGCCGAGCAGGGCGCCACCGACCTGGCCCTGTTCTACGACCGCAACAACCTGCTGATCAACGGCGATATGGGCTGGGTGCCCGGGAACGTGTTCGCGACCATCGAAGAGGGCCTGCCCGAACTGGCCGCGGCATGCAACGCCCTGTGGCTACGCGGGGTGGAGGGCGAAACCCTGTCCTTCGCGCGAATTTCGGAGTGAACGCGCGAACGGCCCGGGCCTCGAGCCCGGGCCGTTCGTGTGTCAGCCCAATACCACTTCGGCGAAGCGGGCCAGGGCCAGGACGAAATCGTCGGAGTGGCGCGGCCCGACGATCTGCAATCCCACCGGCATTCCCGCCGCGGTCGTGCCCGCCGGAATGCTGATCGCCGGTTGCTGGGTGAGGTTGAACGGATACGTGAAAGGCGTCCACTGCGGCCAGCTGTCCATCGAACTGCCCGGCGGCACATCGTATCCGGCCTCGAAGGCGGTGATCGGCATCGTCGGTGTGATCAGCACGTCGTAGACGGTGTGGAAGGCGCCCATGGCGATTCCGATCTCGGCGGCCACCGCGCGGGCGTTCAGATAATCGACCGCGCCGAGCGCCAGACCGCGATCCCACATGGCTCCCAGTCCGGGATCGACGCGGTCGCGCGTACCCGGCGGGAAGGTCGACAGCAGGGTTGCCGCACCGGCCGCCCACATCCGTTCGAACGCCTCGCGCGGATCGGGGAAACCCGGATCCGCCTCCACCACCCGCAGGCCGGCCTCGTCCAGCTTCCGCACGGCCGCCGCGACGACCGCCGCGATCTCCGGATCCACTTGGGCGAAGCCGAGATTCGCCGAATAGCCGACCGTCGCTCCGCGCACCTCGCGCTGGAGTTCACCCCGGAAGGTCGTCAGCGGCGGTGCGCCCGCGGTCGGATCCCGCGGATCCGGCAGCGACAGGATGTCCATCAACAACGCCACATCTTCCACCGTTCGGGCGATGGGCCCGGCATGTGCCAGCGGTCCGAACGGACTGGCCGGATACAGCGGAATGCGTCCGTGGGTGGGCTTGAAACCCACGACACCGCAGAACGACGCGGGAATCCGCACACTGCCGCCGCCGTCGGTGCCGATCGACACCGGCCCCATCCCGGCCGCGACCGCCACCGCCGAACCGCCGGAGGAACCGCCGGACGTCAGAGCGGGATCCACCGGATTGCGGGTGATACCGGTGAGCGCGCTGTCGGTCGTCGCCTTCCAGGCGAGCTCGGGCGTGGTGGTCTTGCCCAGGAAGACCAGCCCGTCCTCGCGCAGCCGCGCGGTCGCGGGGCTGTCGACCGGCCACGGCGCATCCGGCCGGATGGAGGTCGAGCCGCGCAGGGTGGGCCATCCCTGGGTGAGGAAGACGTCCTTGATCGAGATCGGCACGCCGTCGAGCAGTCCCTGCGCATGTCCGTTGTGCCAGCGGATTTCGGATTCCTTGGCCTGGATCAACGCTCGCTCGGAGTCGACCAGGCAGTAGGCGTTGAGGGCGTCGTCGCGCGCGGCGATCGCGTCCAGCGCCGCCTGCGTGGCCTCGACGGGAGACAACGCCCCGGCCGAATAGGCGGAGGCCAACTCGGCCGCGGTCATCGCCGCGGGGTCGGTCCCGGTTCCGGGGTGGGCCATCGTGACTCCCTTCAGCTGGGCACGTAACCCAGCTTCTTGTCGACCACATTCTGTAAGGGCTGACCGGTGATCCAGCGCTGGAAGTTGTCGGTGAACGCGGCGACGATCTCCGGCCGCCAGCCGATGAAGTCACCGCTGTTGTGCGGGGTGACAACCACATTCGGCAGATCCCACAGCGGATGACCGGCCGGCAGCGGTTCCGGATCGACCACGTCCAGCGCCGCACCGGCGAGCGCGCCACCGCGCAGCGCGGCGACCAGATCGTCGGTGACGACCGATTCCCCCCGGCCCACATTGATGAAACGCGCATGCGGTTTCATCGCCGCGAACGCGCGCGCGTCGAACAGATGCCGGGTCTGCGGCGTCAGCGGCGCCACGCAGATCACGTAGTCGGCGCCGGGTAGTTCGGCGTGCAGATCGGTGGCGACGGTCCCGAAGTCGGGATCGCCGGTGCGGGCGGTGCGGCCCAGCCCGCGAACCCGCATACCGGCGGCCCGCAGCAGGCGGGCGATGGCGCGCCCGATGGAGCCGGTGCCGACCACCAGCGCCGCGGCTCCGGCGACGCGCTCGGATTCGCGATGGTGCCACCGGTGGCGCTGCTGCAGACGCAGGGATCCGGGCAGATCCTTGGCGAAGGCGAGGATCTGTGCCAGCACGTATTCCGCGATGGGCTGATCGAACAGGCCGCGCGTGTTGGTCACCAGCACATCGCTGTCGATCAGCGCGTCGAACATCACGGCATCGACGCCGGTGGCTCCGACATGAACCCAGCGCAACCGGTCGGCGCGATGCCAGGCGCCGGGCAGCGCGGTGCTCTGGAAGTCGTAGACGAACAACGCCTCGGCGCCGGGCAGCGCGTCCGCAAGTTCCGCATTGTCGGCGAAGCGAACGGTGGCCTGCTCCGAGACCGGACGCAGATATGCCGCGTCGGGCTCGACGCCGTCGTGCAAGACGGTGACAACTGGGCCCGCGTTCATATTGACAGGCTAAAAACCCATCGTATGCTTGTCAACAATCCGATTGTGTGCGGAGGTTCGTCGCCCGAACGCGAGAGGGGCCCTCGTGGAACTGAATTTTCCCGAGTTGGACGGACCTGTCGCGCAACGAGGTATCGGGATCATCGCGCCGTTCGACCTGGCACTGGAACGCGAACTGTGGCGGTGGGCACCGCTCGAGGTGAGCCTGCATCTCGCGCGCACGCCGTACGAACCGGTGCCGGTCTCTCTCGAAATGGCCGAATTGGTGTCCGACGCAGCGCATCTCACCGCCGCCACCCGCAACGTCCTGCACGTCGAGCCCGAGGTCATCGCCTATCTGTGCACTTCGGGCAGTTTCATCAAGGGACTGGCCTACGAGCGGTCGCTGCGCGACACCATCTGCCGGGCCGGCGCCCGGGACGCGATCACCACCTCCGGCGCGCTGATCGAGGCGGTGCGCAAACTGCAACTGTCCCGGCTGTCGGTCATCACGCCCTACGACGACATCCTCACCGGGAAACTGCACGAGTTCCTGCACGAGGCCGGCTGTGAGGTGCTGCGGTCGGACCACCTCGGACTGGGTGGCGGCATCTGGAAGGTCGGCTACCGCACCATCGCCGAACGCATCATGGCCGCCGACGATCCCGCCGCCCAGGCCATCTTCGTCAGCTGCACCAACCTCCCCACCTACGACCTGGTCGAACCGCTGGAACGACTTCTCGGCAAGCCGGTCCTGACCGCCAACCAACTGACCATGTGGGCCTGCCTGGGACGAATGAAACTGCCGATGATGGGCCCCGGCAAATGGCTGCAGAACGTTTTCTAGGAGGCGCTGTGCAACGGATACCGACCGTCGGCTTCATCTACCCCGACCACGCCGCCGAGGACGAATACCCCTGGGCCGCAGCACAACTCGGCGTGGATCTGCGAGTCGCACACATCTACGGCACCGATCTGCACGCGGTGCCGGAGCTGCTCGATCTCGGCAGTCCGGAGAAGTTGCGCGAAGGTGCGCGACTGCTCGCGCCCTGCACACCACGGGCCGTGATGTGGGCATGCACGTCGGGCAGTTTCGTCTACGGCCCGCAGGGGGCGCGCGATCAGGTGGACCGGCTCGCCCGCGACTGCGGAGTCCCCGCGTCGAGTACCAGTTTCGCGTTCGTGGACGCGGTGCGCGCGATCGGCGTCCGCGACGTCGCGGTATGCGCCAGCTATCCGGACGAGGTGGCCGCCCTGTTCGTGGACTTCCTCGCCGCGGCGGATATCCGGGTGGTCTCGATGTCGAGCGCGGGAATCGACACCGCCGCCGAAGTGGGCACCCTCACCCCGGAGCAGGTCTTGGCGCTGGCGGCGGCGAACGACCACCCCGACGCCGAGGCGTTGCTCGTTCCGGATACCGCGATGCATACGATACAACTGCTTCCGGAGCTGGAAACAGCGCTCGGCAAGCCGGTACTCACCGCGAACCAGGTCACCGTCTGGCAGGGTCTGCGACTGGCGGATCTACCCGCCGTGTCGCCGCCGTCCGGACCGAGGCTCGGAACGCTCTTCTCGGAAAGGCCGATTCATGTCGGTGATTGAGTTCGAACCCGTGAATCGGCAGTCCACGGCGGAAATGATCGCCGACCGGCTGCGCACGGCGATCATGCACGGCACGGTCGCGCCCGGTACCCAGCTGGTCGAGGCCGATCTGGCCACGCAATTCGACGTCTCCCGCGGGCCGGTGCGCGAGGCCATGCAGCGACTGGTCTCGGAGGGGCTGCTGCACAGTGTGCGCCACCGCGGCATCTTCGTCATCGAACTGAGTCTCGACGACGTCGTCGACATCTACCGGGCCCGCACCGCGATCGAGGGCGGCGCGCTGGATCTGATTTTGGACGGCCGCCGCGAGATCGCCTACACGGCACTGGATTCCAGTGTCGCCGACATGCGGGCCTGCGCCGCGCGGGGTGATGCCACCGGCGTCACCGAAGCCGACCACGCCTTCCACCAGGCCCTGGTGACCAGCGCCGACAGTCCGCGGCTGGTGCGCGCGGCACGGACCCTCCTGATCGAGACGCGCATGTGCCTGGGCGCGTTGCAGACCACCTATACCGACCTCGGCGAGCAGGTCCGTGAACACATCGCGCTCCGTGAGGCGATCGCCGCCGGCCCGCCGGAGTATGTTCGCGAATTGCTGGCCGGGCATATGCGCGATGCCGTCGAACGGCTCCGGGAGCAGGCCGGTGGCGAGGAGTAGCCGCCGCCTCAGTCGATGAGCCCGCGCGGGCGCACCACGAAGACCGGCGAGGAGCGCTTCCCCTTTTCTTCCAGCAGGGCGATGGTCCGGCCGTCGGCGGTCGTGGCCGCGTGCACACCGCGCACGCCGACCGGGTCCAGCCAGCGTCCGTCGCGCAGTGATTCGGCCTGGTCGGCGTCGATCTCCCGATGCGGGAAGGCAAGACGCACCGCGGCATCGACGTCGAGATTCAGGCTCGGATCGTCGGCGAGCTGATTCAGGGTGCGGGCGTGTTCGAGCGTGAACGGGCCGACCCGGGTGCGGCGCAAGGCGGTCAGATGTCCACCGACCCCCAGCGCGGTGCCCAGATCGCGGGCCAGCGCACGGATGTAGGTGCCCGAGGAACAGTCGACCTCGACATCCAGATCGACGAATGTCGTTGCACCGGTATCGATATCGTGACGACCCAGAATGTCGAACCGGGAGACCGTGACCGGCCGGGCGGCCAGTTCCACCTGCTCGCCGGCCCGGGCGCGCGCGTACGCCCGTTCACCGTTGACCTTGATCGCGCTGACCGTGGAGGGCACCTGCTCGATATCGCCGGTGAGCGCGGCGACGGCGGCGGCGATATCGGCGGCGGCGACATGGGCGGCGGGGATGGTGGCCAGCACCTCCCCCTCGGCATCGTCGGTGACGGTGGCCTGGCCGAGGCGAACGGTCGCCGTATAGGACTTGGTGGTGAGGCTCAGCAAGCCGAGCAGTTTGGTGGCGCGCTCGACGCCGAGCACCAGCACGCCGGTGGCCATCGGGTCGAGGGTGCCGGCGTGGCCGATCTTCCTGGTGCGCAGGATCTTCCGGCAGCGCGCGACCACATCGTGGCTGGTCTGGCCGCCGTCCTTGTCGATGATCAGCAGGCCGCCGAGCGGATCGACGACCGCCTCGCGTTCGGCCATCAGCCGGCCACGATCGCGGTCAGGATCAGCCCGTCGGTGATCGTCCAGCGCCCGTCGAACGCGGTCAGCGGCGCACCGCCGTCGACGGTCTGCCCGGGAACCAGCAACGCACTGCGGAAGGCGCCGGCGGTACCGGTGTCGTCGACGGTGAAGGTGATGTGGGCGTCCTCGAAACCGAGCCAGCGCTGTGTGAGCGGGAACCACGCCTTGTAGGTGGCCTCCTTCGCGCAGAACAGCAGCCGGTCCATATGCAGTCCGGTGGCGGGGATCGCGCCGCGCAGCCAATCTCGTTCGGCGGGCAGGCTCACCGAGTCCAGCACGCCCTCGGGCAGCGTGTCGTGCGGTTCGGCGTCGATGCCGACCGACCGCCAGCGCAGCCGATGCGCCAGCACCGCCGCCCGATAACCGTCGCAGTGCGTGAGGCTGCCGACCACCCCGCGCGGGAACAGCGGCATCCCGCGCTCGCCCTTACCGATCGCCACCGGCGGCTCGCCGAGCTGGGCCAGCGCCAGCCGCGCACAGTGCCGGGCGCCGATGAAATCGCGCCGCCGCTTCTCGACCGACTGCGCGATCAGATGTTCCTCACCGGGATGCGGTTTCAGATCCTCCGGATACCGCAACAGCTCCGCCGCGGCCACTCCCGCGGGCAGAATGCTGCCGATGACGCGCGCCTGTTCCTCGATGACCGCCTCCTGAGTCGACCTTGTCTGCGCTAACGAGCCTAGCTGGACTCCGCAGAGCCGCCCGTCGCAGCAGGGATATCGAAAGTATGTTCGAAGTGGAGTAGTCTCCCGCGCATGGAGCTCACCCCGCTGGAGTACGCACGCCTGAACCTGGAACAGGTACGAGCCCAACTCGTCGACGCGGCGGCCTTCGACAAGGCGCTGACCCCCAATCAGCTCGAGCGGGCCGCGTGGAAGATCCGCGAGGGCTTGCGCATCTACCGCGAGCACACCGAGTCGCCGCGGGCGGGCCGGCCCGGTAACGCATGCCTGGACTACCGCGGAGGACACCGGCGTCCGTGGTGACGCGCCGTCCCTCGCACCGCACGACGGCTCGTCACCACGGGTCGGCGCGCACGCCGCGCCGGCTCAGCGCACGCCGCGGCGGCGGTCGGCCAGACGGCGCATCTCCGCGGCGGCTTCCCGCATCTCCGGCGTGATCTTGAAGTGGCCACCCCATTCGTTGAGGTCGCCGGGACCGTATTCGGGGGCGGGCAAAATCTGGCGCAGCAGTTTGTCCGGGAGCCCGCGGCGCTGCCATTCACGCGGATAGCCGAGGGAGACCTCCTCGAACCGGACACCGTCGTAGAAGGTGGTGCGCGGAATGTGCAGATGGCCGTAGACCGAGCACACGACGTTGTAGCGGGTGTGCCAGTCGGCGGTGTCCTCGGTGCCGCACCACAGCGAGAATTCCGGATAGAACAGCATCCGGGTGGGCTCGCGCAGCATCGGGAAGTGATTGATCAGCACCACCGCGGTGTCGGGCTCCAGCGCGTCGAGCCGGCGCTTGCTGTACTGGACGCGGGCCCGGCACCAGGCGTCGCGCGTGAGATAGGGGTCGCTGGCCAGCAGGAATTCGTCGGTGGCGACCACATTGCGGTCCCGGGCGATGGTCAGGGCCTCGGCCTTGGTGTGCGCGCCCTCGGGCATCCACGAATAGTCGTAGAGGATGAACAGCGGCGCGATCGTCACCCGTCCGCCGTACTGTTCGGCGCCCGCGCCCTCCCAGACCGGGAATTCGTCCTCCGGGGTCACCACATCGAGGTCGCGGCACAGGGCGACCAGATAGTCGTAACGAGGTGCACCCTTGATCTGCACGGGATCCTTGGTGGTCGTCCACAATTCGTGATTGCCCGGAACCCAGATCACCTTGGCGAAGCGTTCGCGCAGGGTGCGCAACGCCCAGCGGATGTCGTCGGTCTTCTCCCCCACGTCGCCGGCGACGATCAGCCAGTCCTCCGGCGAATCCGCGCGAATCTGCTCGACCACCGGTTTGTTCCCCTGATGACCGACATGGATATCGCTCACCGCCATCAACTTAGGCATCACCGTTCCACCATCCCATGATCATCGTCGTGCGAGCACACCCGGCCCTCGCGTGCGGACATACCCGGCTGCGGATCCGCGCACACCGTCCGCAGCGCGCACGCCGGGTGCCGGTCACGCTCTCCGAATACGGCGCCGCGTGGGGTTCGGTCATACCGACCGCGGGATCTCGCTGCCGACTCGCGCCCACCGCCCCGACAGCGCCCGCCAGCTCACCGCGAGCAGCCGCAGCAGGATGAAGGCGCTCAGCCCGGACCAGATCCCGGCGATACCCCAGTCGAAGCTCAACGACAGCCAGATGGCGGGCAAGAATCCCAGCAGCGCCGCGGCCATCGTGGTGTTGCGCAGATACGAGGCGTCGCCCGCGCCCAGCAGCACACCGTCGAGTGCGAAGACCACTCCGGCCGCGGGAATGAGGGGCACGAAGAACCACCAGATCACATGCACCCGGTCCAGGACCGCCGGATCGTCGGTGAAAATCTGTGGGACTACGGCATATCCCGCGGCGAAGACCACCGCGAGCACCACCGCGAAAAGGGTGGACCACAGCGTGATCCGGCGGGCCAGCACGCGCGCGCCGGCCGCGTCACCGGAGCCGAGCGCCGCACCGGTGAGGGTCTGTGCCGCGATGGCCAGCGAATCCAGGGTCAGGGCAAGGAAATTCCACAGCTGCAGCACGAGCTGGTGGGCGGCCACCGAGGCGGCGCCGAACCGGGCGGCGACCGCTCCGGCGGAGACGAAACAGGCCTGGAACGCCAGACTCCGGACGATCAGATCCCGGCCGAGCACAAGCTGCGCGCGCATGACCCGCGGATGCGGGCGCAGTGGCACCCGCCGGCGCGCCAGCGCGGCCACGAACAATCCGCCCGAGACCATCTGCCCGGCCACATTGGCCACCGCCGAGCCGGCCAGTTCCATCCGGGGCGCGCCCAGCAGGCCGTGCACCAGCAGCGGGCAGAGCAGTGCCGAAACAAGAAGTCCCGCAATCACATACACCAGCGGCCGCCGCGTCTGCTGCACCCCGCGCAACCAGCCGTTACCGGCCATGGTCAGCAGGATCAACGGAACCCCGAACAGCGCGATCCGCAACCAGCGCAACGCCTCGTCCGCGATATCGTCGCCACCGGCGATCACATTCACGACCGGTCGCGCGAACACCTGCAGCACAACGACGATCGCCAGTCCGGCCGCCACGGCGAGCCAACTCGCCTGCACCCCTTCGGCAACCGCGCCGCGTTCGTCACCGGCGCCGTGACGGCGCGCGGACCGCGCGGTGGTCCCGTAACTCAGGAACGTCAACTGCGTGCTGACCTGGCCGAGGATCAAGCCACCCACGGCGAGCCCCGCGAGCGCCAGCGCTCCCAGCCGGCCCACCACCGCCATATCGAAGAGAAGGTAGATCGGTTCGGCGACAAGCACTCCCAGCGTGGGGATCGCGATGCCGAAAATGCGGCGCGGACCCGCATCGTGGCGCGCAGCGCCGGCAACGGCCGTGTTCACCGCCGTGACACCGTCTTCGGGATGTATCTCGACCATGCCGTCAGACCCGACCTCGGAGGCCGTGCCGAACGTCCACGGGAACCGCTGCCGGTTGCCCGCCGCGTCCCATGCTCAGCTCTCCCGGCCGGGGGCCAATTCCGCGAGCAGAGCCGCCACCACGTCTTCGGACGTCCCGTATGTCGTATAGCCGGCGGCGTAGCGGTGGCCACCGCCGCCCAGACCGGTCGCGACGCGGGCGACGTCGACGGCATCACCGGTGCCGACACCGCTGTCGCGCGAGCGCAGCGATACCGTCCAGCAGCCGGCATCGGTGCGGGATTGTTTGAATACCGCCGCCACATCCGCCTCGGCGGTGGTGCGGACGACGTCGATGACGCTTTCCACCTCCTCCGACCGCAATCCGTCGGAGTCGTCGCTGTGGACGAAGGCGTAGACGAGTCCGGCGCCACCCGCCGCGCGCGGTTCCAGTCGCGCCGATCCGAGCACCCGCGACAACATCGGCAACCAGCCGAAGGGATGGGTGTCCATCAGCGTGCGCGTGATTCCCGCCCCGTCGATTCCGGTGGCCAGCAACCGATCGGCTAGCAGATGCGTGCCCGGCCCGCCCCAGCGGAAACACCCCGTATCGGTGACCAAACCGGCGAACAGGCAGTGCGCGATGTCCCGGTCGATCTCCTCACCCCAGGCATCGAACAGCCGCGCCAGCACACTGGTGGTGGACTCCGCGGTCTCGTCGATCAGGTTCACATCGCCGAAGCGGGTGTTGGAGCGATGGTGGTCGATCACGACAGTGGTTGCGGCGCCGTCGATTCGGTCCGCGAGCGCGCCGAGGCGCCCGACACTGCCGCAGTCGACGGTGACCAGCACATCCACCTGCGCCGCGACCTGTTCGGCCGGCACCAGATACCGCACACCCGGCAGCGAGCGCATCGATGCCGGAAGTTCGGCCGGTTCGGCGAACGACACCTGCACCGGCACCCCGCGCCGATGCAGCACCTGCGCCAGTGCCAGTCCGCTGCCGACGGTGTCGGCGTCCGGCTGCACATGACACAGCACGGTCACCGATCGCGCGGCCGCCAAAACCTCGACGGCCGCGGCCGGATCCGCCGACGACGTCACAGCTGTCATCTCCAAGCTCGATTCTCCGGCGACGGACCCGGGACACCGCCTCGCGAGCCCGGCCCGTCCACCGCGTCGACCGCCGTGGCGGTCAGTCAGTCTTCCTCGTCGGGGTCGGGTTTGTAGGGATCGGCGTCGCCGGCGTGGGTGGCATTGGCCGCGACCTGTGCCACCTTCTCGTCGGCCGCGCGGGCCTTCGCCAGCAGCTGTTCCATCTCGCGCGCCGCATCCGGCACGGTGTCGAGGACGAAACTCAGCGACGGCGTGAACTTGATCCCGGTGGCCGCGCCCACCTTGGAGCGCAGTACCCCCTTGGCCTTCTCCAGTCCGGCCGCGGCGCCCGCGAAATCCGGTTCGGCGGCGAGGGTTTCACCCATCACCGTGTAATAGACGGTCGCCTCCCGCAGGTCACCGGTCACCTTGGCATCGGTGACGGTGACGAAACGCAGCCGCGGATCCTTGATCTCGTATTCGATCGCCGTCCCGACGATCGAGACGATCCGCTTCGCGAGTCGGCGTGCCCTGGCCTGATCCACCATGGCGGGCCCTCCTCACTTGTCATTCAGTCTTCGGGTCCGAAGATGCGGCGGCGTACTGCCAGCAACTGTAACTCCGGACGGGCCGCCACGTGGCGTTCACACTTGTCCAGCACCGCTGTGAGATGTCCCATCTCGGAGCTGACCAGCGCGACACCCAACTGTGAGCGGCGGTATTGATCGTGACCCCCGCCCTCGACCGCGCTGACGCCGAAGCGCTGCAGTTCGGCCAGTATCGGGCGGATCACCGACCGCTTCTCCTTCAACGAGTGCACATCGCCGAGCAGGATGTCGAACTCCAACGCACCGACGAACAACGGCTCACCTCTTCACATGTCGCGACGGGCGCCCGGCGAAACGAACGTCACGTTCGGTCGATGTCTGCACCGAACGTGACGTTCGTTCACTGTGGACGACTCAGTCGCGCGGCTTCTCCCGAAGCTCGTAGGCCTCGATGATGTCGCCTTCCTTGATGTCGTTGTAGCCCAACGTCATACCGCATTCGAAGCCCTCACGGACCTCGGTGGCGTCGTCCTTCTCGCGACGCAGCGACTGGATCGTCGTATCGGCGATCACCACGCTGTCGCGCAGCAGGCGGGCCTTAGCGTTGCGCTTGACCGTCCCGGAGGTGATCATGCAGCCGGCGATGTTGCCGAACTTCGAGGAGCGGAACACCGCGCGGATCTCGGCGCGACCCAGTTCGGCCTCTTCGTAGATCGGCTTGAGCATGCCCTTGAGGGCCTTCTCGATCTCGTCGATGGCCTGGTAGATCACCGAGTAGTAGCGGATGTCCACACCCTCGCGGTTGGCGAGTTCGGTGGCCTTGCCCTCGGCCCGGACGTTGAACCCGATGATGATCGCGTTCGACGCCGAGGCCAGGTTGACGTTGGTCTCGGTGACACCACCGACACCGCGGTCGATGACCCGCAACCGGACCTCGTCGCTGATCTCGATGCCGAGCAGCGCCTCTTCCAGGGCCTCGACCGTACCGGAGTTGTCGCCCTTGAGGATCAGGTTGAGCTCCGAGGTCTCCTTCAGAGCGGCATCCAGATCTTCCAGGCTGATCCGCTTGCGGCTGCGCGCGGCCAG
>NZ_JADKYP010000035.1 GCF_015354405.1 Nocardia sp. BSTN01
TCAGGAGATCTACAACACCCTGTTGCAGGTGCTCGAGGACGGCCGTCTCACCGACGGTCAGGGACGTACGGTCGACTTCAAGAACACCGTGCTGATCTTCACCTCGAACCTGGGTACCTCGGATATCTCGAAGGCCGTGGGTCTGGGCTTCGCTCAGTCCAACAACGAGGGCTCGAACTACGAGCGGATGAAGCTCAAGGTCAACGACGAGCTGAAGAAGCACTTCCGTCCGGAGTTCCTCAACCGTATCGACGACGTCATCGTCTTCCACCAGCTCACCAACGAGCAGATCGTGGAGATGGTGGATCTGATGATCAACCGCGTCGCGACCCAGCTGCGGAACAAGGATATGGAAATCGACCTCACCGAGAAGGCCAAGAGCCTGCTCGCCAAGCGCGGATTCGACCCGGTGCTCGGCGCTCGCCCGCTGCGCCGGACCATCCAGCGCGAGATCGAGGATCAGCTCTCGGAGAAGATCCTGTTCGGCGAACTCGGCCCCGGCCAGATCGTCGAGGTCGACGTCGAGAACTGGGACGGCGAGGGTGCCGGCGAGGACGCCAAGTTCACCTTCTCCGGTAAGGCCAAGCCCGCGAAGGCGGAGGCCGAACCGGTCGCGGCGCTGGCCGGCGCCGGTGACGCTGCTCCCGAGGCCTCGGGCGAGTAAGTAGTCCGTACGGATCGAAAGTGCCGGTCACCCCGCATATGGGGTGACCGGCACTTTCTATCAGGGCCGCAACCGAATCTGTTGTGAGACGGGTGATTGTGTGTCCTAGTACGCGGACTTCGGCGGCGGTCGATGTTTTGCTGGTCGCATGGAGATTCGCAGGAGAAGGCTTGGTGCCGCGGAAGATCTGGAGGCGGCACTGCATGCGGTTTCCGAATTCAACCGAACCATCACGGCTGCCGACACAAAGCTCGGATTGTTGCTGACCGCAAACGGATTCGCTTTGACGGGTCTGGTCAGTGCCGGGCGCACACCAACCGATCAGGCCACGGGCGTGATGGCTATCGTGCTGGAGGCTCTCCTGCTCATATGCATGTGTTACCTCGCGGCGGCGCTGCGGCCCACACTTAGTGAAGCCGGTCCTGGAAATTGGTTCAGTTTTCCCACTTTCCCGGCCGAAGGCGGTGAGCGGCCGGTGGTGTCGGTGCTGGCTGATCATGCCTGGCGGCAAGCCGCCGTACTTGCGGCGATTGCGCGGCGCAAGTATCGGCGGCTCGCGGTGGCATTGCGATGGAGTGCGCTCAGCCTGACGGCCTTTCTGGCCTGGTTCACGGTGGTACTGCTCGGTGCGCTGCGGTGACAATTCTCATCTATCCGCATGGACATCGGGCTGCTGTATCAGCAGAACCCATTGCCGCGCAGGCGATATGCACGGCTTCGAGTCGCCGGCGCAGGATACGCTGTTCCAGGACAGCAGTCCGACAACAAGCAGCAGGCCCGCAACCCAATGGCGATATTTGCCGACTCCGGCCAGTCGACGAAGCGCGGCATCAACCACAATCCGTAGGCCGTCGGCCAGCGCGAGTACGCCGTAGCCGTACGTATAGACGATTCGGCCCGGTCTGCGCCCGGATTTGATGAGCAGCCTGGTGATCAGCCATTCCGGTGCCAGTAGCACCGTAGAAGCTGCCGCCGCTACGAGGTCCGTCCGTTTGCACAGCCTATTACTCAACCTGGGGATCAGGATACCGACGACCACTGTGAGGATCCCGAACAGCACGATTGCTGCAATGACGAATTCGACTGTGGCGGCCCAAAATTCGGAAAATTCGAGGTCGAGTAGGAAATCGTCCAGCACTCCGATCGGACCGCCGAGCAGAGGGAGAGTCGTCAATGAACTTCCGGCGGTGAGACGGTCAAACATGGTCGTCCTCATCGTCCGGCTCGCTGACCACCTCCGCATCTTCCACGGACGCAGTCAGTTGCTGGGCATGCTTCACCGATGCAACGGCCCCCGGCGCATTCTGGTGCAGGCGGTCTGCAATGACCCCGGTTGTCTGCTGCAGGATGTCCTGAACGTCTCGGCGATTGACCAGGCGCTGCTCCAGCAGAGCGTTCAGCATTTCGGACGCGGCAGTGAAGTCCAGCTGTTTCTCACGCATGAACAGCTGGATAACCTCGTTCACATCTTCGCGGTTGGACGCGAGCCGCAGCGCAATCGCACCCAATTCGCCTGTCTGGAGGGCATCTGAGTAGAACTGCATCCGCAATTTCTCGAGGTCCAGCCGGTGCTGCTCCTCTAGTTTTGCGAGCTCTTGCCGGAAACTCTCCTGCTGCAGCGCCAATCTATGTTCGACCTCGGTTTCCCGGTGTCGCAGTGTGGCGGCGTGCTGTAGGCCATCATGCTCCGCTTCTCGCCGCTCTTTGCGGTGGATATCGTACGTGCGTTCCTGGATATGGCTTTGTGTGCTCGATTCAGGTGAGAGCTTCACTTTCCAGTCCAGCAGAACGATGCCGCACGGCAACTCAGTTGTGCGATCGGCGAATATGTTGAGGTGCTGTTCGGCCTCTGCGAAGCGGTTGACTTCGAATTTCCGGCTTATGCTGCGTAGCTGATGCTCGAGATACGGCCGATAAATGTATTCGCCATCGCGCAACTTGTCACGGACCGCCTGCACCGGATCACCGATCCGCCACGCCAGGTCGAGGTCGGCGACGAAATGGAAGACACCCTCCGCGGTTGGCAACTTTATGCGGGCACCGGCGTGATGCACCGACACATCCACCCAGTACACCCCTGTAGGTGGACTGTAGAAGACTTCCGATGCCGATGGCCTGCGGTCCATCAGCTGGAGTCGGCCCTGCCGATCTTCGGATACCGCTACCATCGGCCCATCGGTGGTGGGGCGGAAACGACGCCAAGCGCCACGGGACATTTCTTCGTAGCGCAGCAGTGGCCCATCTGTATTCATTGGAGTTCGTACCTCGTCTCGAGCATGGTGAGCAACTCATCCACTGCGTGTACCGGGCCGGCGGTTTCGTCGGCCCACAGCTTCAGGTGGTACTGCAGGATGTCCGGCTCCGGAATGGCATGATTCAGTTCGATCAGTAGTTTTCCGATTGGCTTGCGTAGATTCGGATCTCTCTCGGACATCCGGACCCAACGCCGGATCTCGTCGTAAGCCTCCGGCATATAAAACGGAGCTTGCGCCATCCGCGCGAAGATCGTGACGATGAGGCTGCGCAGGTGTGCCGATTCATCGGACAGCCATACCACCGCGGGCCAGGCGCGACTTCCGCGTGGCGTCTCGATGTGCACACTGGCACTGATTTCCAGCGCACAGTGGAATGCCGTGTCGCGCACTCGGCTTTTTCGCGACCCGGTCCATTCCGCCAACTCCTCGAGGACACGGCCGGTCAGCTCCGCGACGTTGAATAGCTGCAACACGCCGAAGCAAACACCGTCTCTGAGAGGGAGTTCGGTGCTAGCCGCAGCCTTGCGTAGCAATTGCAGTGCTCGATCCGGCATCGTCCGGCCGACGGTGCTGCCCAGCGCGGCTGCGGCGGTGATCCGCCGTGACAACGGTTGACGCGACCGCAGCCAAGCCGTAAGCATTCTCGTCACCAGCGGTGCGAGTTCGGGTTGCGTACCTGGAAACTGCAGAGCGCCGATTGCGGCGACTCGCTCATGTGGTGCGCCGCTGTCGGCCCACGGTTCGATCACGAGCTCGCGGGCGTATTCGAATTCGAAGATCGATAGCTTCCCTGCAGCAACCCCGGCACGTGCGCAGACGCGGATGTCGGGATCATCGCCCAGCTCCCGCAACCAGGATCGGACGAGGCGATGTGCGGCCGGATATTCCCGCCAGACATATTCCAGTACCCGACCGGGCACATGATCATCGATGAACTTCACTGCTTCCACCGCTATCCGGCCGTATCGAGTGTCTTCGACCGTCTGCTCGAGCTGCGCGTGCATCCGAGTCAGCAGGTCGGCGGTACGAAGTCCGAATACCGAGCGCACGTGCCGAGACTCGTCGGGTATCTCCTCCAGCTCGATCAGTGTCGCCAATCTGCGGCCGGCATCGGTGACGATGTGCAGAGGCATCCCGTTGAACACCGCCAGCGCGATAGCGAAAGCACGGGTCTCGGCGTCCAGATCGGAGTCGAACCACTGCCGGAAACGATCGTCGACCGATGAGGATCGCTGAGCAATGAGGTCGGAGATATCTATGCGTCCGGCAGCTACGTCGGCGAGTTGATCAGCCAGCAACGCGAGGTCACGTGTCGCTGGTCGGTGCTCTGTCACATGGGTCAACAGGTTCGACACGTCGTCGTGTTTCAGCACCTCGGGCTGGTCCTCGGACAGTCGCAGGCGCAGGTGTTTGCGCACTACCGAGGCGGCATTCGCCGGCTCACCGCCGTCGACCAGATACGGTGTCGCATCAGCGAAGAGTTCGGTATCGCTGTCGAGGACGACCACCATGCGGCAGTTGTGCCGGGCCAATGAACTGCTCAGCTGCTCGAGATGGAATTCACTGAGGGCGGCGGTCTGTTCGATCTCGAGCGAGTCGAGCAGATAGCCGGCGTTCGAGGTGAATTCGATGTCCAGGGACCGCAACCGCACGTCCGGATTCAGCTTGTGTACTTCCGAACTGCGCAGGTCGTCGAGTGCGCGCAGCGCGGCAGTCGTTCGTCCCCAGCCGCGCGGGGCCCGCAGGAGCAACAGCGGTTGAGTCCGCAGCCTGCGGCACACCAGGTCGTATACCGGGGGTGGGACGAAGGTGGCCTCGAGGTGTCGTAGGACATCGGCGGTTACTTGACCGCTGGGAAGGAACCGTCGTTCGGGCACGCCGGCGCCCGATCCCAGTACCGTTCCCGCAGTAGTGTTCCCGATGAATACGTTATTGGCGTTGACCGAGGATCCGCTCAGTACGGCGAACGCTTGCGATATGGCTCGGTCAGCTGTCAGCGATTCGCGCCGTCGGGACGAATCGCTCCGGTTCGCGTGACCGCTCTGATCGTCCGCGGGGCCGGTGGATTCGCGGTTCCGCGATTCCTCTGGAAGCGTTGCCTGGCTGTGAGTTTCACTCATATCACGCGCGCCAGCTGTTGTTGTTACCACCGACGATCATGTCGGCCCGAATGTTGCCGGTCAGTACATTGTTGGCATTGATCCCGCCCTGACCGGCGATCGGCGCCACGGTGGCGGCGCCGGCTTCGATCGTGGCGGGAGAGTCCGCGGTGTGGTCGGAAAGTGGTGGCTCCGGATATCCAGGCACCCGTACCCAGGCCCGGACTTCGGCGTCGCCAGTACTGATCATGGCATCGCGGAATCCGGCCGATGTCACGGTGTCTCGGTATTCGTGGCGGACAACTCCCTGGTAGACGTAATCGGAAACGACGACCACGCCGTGAGCGCGGGCCGCACGTGCGAGGGTCTGCTTCACCAACTTGGAGTTGTTCAGCCGGAAGGTCGCGGTGAGAGCTTCACCCGTCCAGCCGTGTTCGTCGCGATGGACGTAGCCTTCGTGGACGGCAAGGCGCACCCGCAACCAATCCGACAGATCCACCGTATTGTTGTGCTCGCGCACGCCGCCCAGAAATGCGGTGACGATCTGGTCGAGCACGTCGAGTACTGGCAGATCGAGGACGAGCATCGCTCCGTCTCCTCGGTCCTCCTGTACCACCACATCGGAGTTCGGAATCGCTTTGCTCAGCAGTTCGTACAGCGTCGCGCGCATAGCAACCAACTGGGGATTGCCCAGGGCACTGGAGTTTTCGACATCCACCACGAGAAATGAGCGGTGCTTGGGGTCGTTCATGAGTCCTCCCTGACAATGGTCCATCTTGTCTATAAGGAACGGCGAGGTTCGTCTGCGTCCGAATACACACTCGGAAGTCCCTCGGCGACTTCGGCGAGGACCTGCGGCCGCAGTAGCTCGATTCGCCGTCGGCCGGTCCGGACTGCGCCCAGGTCTCGCAGCCGCCTGAGCGTCTTGGCAACCGCTTCGCGGGATGCGCCCGCCGCATGCGCCAGTTCGGTTTGTGTGAGTGGCAGAGTGATGATCACCCGGTCCGCATCGGTCTGCCCGTAACGTCCGGCGTAGTCGAGCAGGAGGCGGGCGATTCGTTCTGTGACGGTGTAGGCGCCGTACTCCAGCCGTTGAGCGTCTGCCTCCCGCGCGCGGTTGACGATCATTCGCAGAAGACTGAACGCGGCCCTGCCGTTGTTCGTCAGGATCGCGCGAAAATCCGTGCCCGACAGCACCTTAGCGGTTACCGATGATAGTGCGACGACGGTCGCGGAACGCACCCTGGTGTCGATGGCCGAGAACTCACCCAGCAGATCACCCGGCCCCCTGATCGCCAACAAAACTTGTTTGCCGCTTGCTGTCGACGAAGTGACCTTGACTCGACCGATTTCGATCACCATGACGAAGTCCGACAGTTCCCCCTCGCGCATCAACACGGAGCCTGCAGCCCAACGCCGCCTTATCCCGGCCGCAAGCAGGGCCGTCCGGCAGTCGTTCGGAACTTCCTCGGAATCCAGCGTGCAATCCTCTCGTGAGTGGCGCTCGTTGTCCGCGAACGCGCTGAACGTGCCGATGGCGCATCCACGTCCGAACAGGAGTTTGCGCTGGTGGTGAAGGCACTGAACTCCCCCGGTAGATCGCAACCTAATACCCCGCCGCGGCAGCTTTCGTGCGTAGTGTACTGAGCAACAATGGATTTCGCCGCTCATTGACTCTGGCTGAAGCTTCGACACGGAGAACGCTTCCCATATCTGCCTTGTCCGCCGGAATCTGGTGGCTATGGCTGGTAATCGGGTGCATCATCTTCGGAAAGCGGCGAGAGGACGGAGGACCCGGCGCTTACGGATTCGCAGATCGAGGCCTTCATTACCGAGGGATACGTCCGGGGGTGAAGTGCATTCTCGCGGGAGACGGCGGCTGACACGCGAGAGATTCTCTGGCACGCTACAAGTTTCGATCCGGATGATGCCCGGACCTGGACGCATGACGTCTCCGATGTGAAAGGTGTTGGGAAGCTGAGGCTTCAGGGCGACGACCGACCGTGGTCACGATCGGCGAGGAATGCGGTGGTGGTGGGGGACAGGTAGGAAGTCATAACCTCAGCCTCCCGCGATCGCTACGCCGCGACATCGGTGCCGAGACCATAGTCGCCGTACGTCGCGGCGCGTATACGCGGGCGAGGAGCCCAGCGGGCGACAGCGTAGATCGGGCGGCGCCGGGCCCGGCCGGATTACTGCCAGCCGGGGCGGACCAGACCCGACTCGTAGGCCAGCACCACCAGCTGGGTGCGGTCGCGAGCATTGAGTTTCACCAGGATTCGGCTCACATGGGTGCGGGCGGTGGCGGGGCTCATGAACAAGCGCTGACCGATTTCGGCATTGGTCAGGCCCTCGGCGACCAGCGTCATCACCTGCCGTTCGCGGTCGGTGAGCTCGTCGAGGGTCGTCGCCGGCGCGGGTTTGGCGTGAGTGGCGAATTCGGCGACCAGACGACGGGTGACGCTGGGCGAGAGCAGCGCATCGCCGTCGGCCACCACCCGCACCGCCTTCACCAGATCCGCCGGCTCGGTGTGTTTGACCAGGAAGCCGGTGGCACCCGCCCGCATCGCTTCGAACACGTATTCGTCGAGTTCGAAGGTGGTCAGCACCACCACCTTCACCCCGGCGAGTTGTGAATCGGCGACGATCGCGCGGGTGGCGGACAAACCGTCGAGCACCGGCATGCGGATATCCATCAGCACCACATCCGGGTGGAGTTCGCGGGTCATGCTCAGCGCCTGTTCGCCGCTGTCGGCCTCGCCGACCACCGTGATCCCGTCCTGGGCGTCCAATAACGCGACAAATCCGGCGCGGACCAGGGCTTGGTCGTCGGCGACCAGGACGCGGATGTCGTTCACGAAACCTCCTGAACATCGAGGAATTCGATGGCAGTGGGCCGGGTGCGGGAAGCGGATGCGCCGGCATCCGCGCTCATCGTGGATCCCGCGGTTCGGCCGGGCGGGATCCTGCGCTCGACGGAATCGGCAATCGCGCTGCCACGCGAAACCGCCCGTCCGCGCGCGGCCCCGCGATCACGTCGCCGCCCAGGGCGTGGGCGCGTTCGATCATCCCTGGAATCCCGTTCCCGCCACCGGTTGTGGATGACTGTGCACCATTCGGGGACGGCTCGTTGTCCACAGTTATGCACAGCTCGTCCGGTGAATAGTTCACTGCGACAGTCGCTTCCGCTCCGGGTGCGTGCCGCAGCACATTGGTCAGCGATTCCTGCACGATGCGCGCCGCGGCCACATCGACAATCACCGGCAATCGCCGCGGCGTGCCGGAGACCCGCGTGTGCACCACCGTGCCGGCCGCGCGGGTCGGGGACAGCAATGATTCCAGATCGCCGATGCCGAACGCCGGGCTGGTCGGCGCCGCAATGGTCTCCGCACCGGCGCGAATCGAGCGCAGCAGGCTGTGCACCTCTTCCAGCGCATCCCGGCTGACATCCTTGATCGCCGACAGCGCGGTCGCGGCCTGTTCGGGTTTGCGGTCGAACAATTCCAGCGCGACCGACGACTGCACATTGATCAGCGACAGGCTGTGGGCCAGTACATCGTGCAGTTCGCGTGCGATGGCGAGGCGTTCGGAGGCAGCCCGCTGTTCGCGTTCGGCCAGTTCACGGCCGCGTTCGGCCTCCCGATTCCGCCGCGCCGCCTCGGCGCGCTGACGCCGCGCGATCAGCGCCGAACGCCGCTGCCGGATCCCTTCGGCGATCGCGATCAGCACCACCAGCCAGGCCAGGATCCCGGCGGCCGGCCAGCCCCCGGGGCCGTGGCCGCGCAGGGCGGGTACCGGCCACACCATCAGCAGATATCCCAGCGGCACCAGCGGATAGGTGGACCAGCGGGAGCCGCGCGAGGCCGCGGTCAGGAAGGCGATGACCAGCGAGACGAAGACCGGTCCGTAACCGTAGCCGACCAGCAGATAGACGACGGTGACCGCGAGTACGCCCACGAACACCGCCCGCGGATACTTCGCGCGCAGCGCCAACAGCAGCGGGCCGGCCACCAGCAGCGCGTAACCCAGCGCATCCAGTGGTCGCACGCCGGACTGATGCGCATTCGCCGCATGTCCGGCGCCCAGTTGGACGGCGGCCACGACGACGCTCAGCATCACATCCCGGGCGCCGGGCCGAGTACTCGACTGCACAGTTCGAACGGTAACCCCGCCGCGCCGCCCCGTGAGCCTCCGCGCCGCGAATTACGTCCAGATACGTACGCCGAGCCGGGCACGGGGACGGATGTGTCGCCGCAGGTCGAAGCGGATGGTCGAGATATGAACAGATCGAATGCGGATCCCGGTGGCGTGCTCCCCGGCACGGCCACCCAGACTCGGTCGAACGCCGCGGAGGTCGTGGTCACCGACGCGCTCACCAAGAAGTACGGCGACCAGACGGCTGTGGACGCGGTGTCCATGACGGTGCGGCGCGGCGAAATCTACGGATTTCTCGGTCCCAACGGCGCTGGTAAGACGACGACGCTGCGGATGCTCGTCGGGCTGATCGCGCCGACCTCCGGTATCGCGACGGTACTGGGCCGCAATCCGGGCGAATCGGAGTCGTTGCGACGCATCGGCGTTCTGATCGAAGGGCCCGGCTTCTATCCGTACCTGTCCGGCCGCGACAACCTGCGGGTGCTGGCCCGCTACCACCGGATCGAGCGCACCGCCGGCCTCCGGCGTCGCGACCGATTCGCCGAAGTGGACGAGATCCTGGCGCGGGTAGGTCTCGCCGACCGGGCCGACGACCGGTTCCGCACCTATTCGCTCGGCATGAAGCAGCGTCTCGGCGTCGGTGCGGCCCTGCTCGGCAGCCCCGACCTGCTCATCCTCGACGAGCCGACCAACGGCCTGGACCCGGCGGGCATGGCCGAAATGCGGGAACTGGTCACCGGTTTGGCCGCCGACGGGCACACCGTCGTGCTCTCCTCGCATCTGCTCGGCGAGGTGCAGGAAATCTGCGATCGGGTCGGTGTGATCTCCGGCGGGACGCTGCTCACCGAATCGACGGTGGGTGAACTGCGGGGCGCGGCAACGCTTCTGGTGCGCGCCGAGCCACTCGAGACGGCCTATCCGGCGGTGCGCCGGGTGGTGGGCGAACACCGTGCGACGCTGTCCGCCGCCGGCATCAGAGTCGATGCCGGTAGGGCAATGGCGCCCGAGGTGGCGCGCGCGGTGATCGCATCCGGCGCGGATCTGCTGGAGCTGCGCACGGACGAGAAGTCGCTGGAGGAAGTGTTTTTCGAGATGACGAGACAGGAGCACCCGTGAACGACGTACTGGCCTGCACCCGAGCCGAATTCGCGCGGCTGCGCAAGTGGCCCGCGTTCTGGATCGTGCTCGGTACCTGGCTCGCGCTGAATCTCGTCTTCGCCTATCTGTTCAACTATCTGGCCTACACCTCGGGCAGCAGTTCCCGGATGTCGAACGGGCAACCGCGCGAGGTGCTGTTGCAGTTGATGCTGCCCGCGGCCGTGCCGGAGGTGTTCACCCAGGGCATGGCGATGTTCGGCGGTGCGCTCATGCTGGTGCTCGGCGCGCTGGTGGTCGGCAGTGGATACGGCTGGGGCAGTTGGAAAACCGTCTTCACACAGGGGCCGTCGCACCGCGCGGTGGTCGGCGGCACCGTGCTGTCGCTGACGAGTGTGGTGGTGGGTTTGGTCGGTGCGGCGTTCGTGGTGGATGCCGGTGTGGCCGCGATGATCGGGGTCGCCGAGCACCAGGCCCTGACGCTGCCGACGGCCGCGCACACCCTGCTCGGCCTCGCGACCGGCGTGGTGATCCTCGGTATGTGGACGCTGGCCGGCGCCTTGATCGCGGCGATCGCGCGCGGTCCGGCGCTGGCGGTCGGGCTGGGACTGGTGTGGGTGCTGGTGGTGGAGAATCTGTTGCGCGGCGTCGCGTCGATCTTCTCGCCGATCCGGGCGATCACCGACCATCTGCCGGGGACCGCGGCGGGTTCGGCGGCCGGGGCCATGCGCAGTGTGGGCGGCGCCGCGACACCGGGCGTGCTGGATATCCTGTCGCGACCGGCGTCATTTCTCGTCCTGGCGGCGTATATCGTGGTATTCGCCTGCGCCACAGTGATACTGATGGTGCGTCGCGATATGGCGTGACCGCCTGCGCGGTGCCGCGCGGGAATCGTGCCGGACACCGGTGAGTCGAGCGCGCTCGGCGAGTAGGTTCGATCGCGACGGCTCATTCTCACTCGACGAAAGGACAGCGATGCCTACACGTAGCGCGCGTACCGCATGGACCGGTGGCTTGCAGGACGGATCCGGACAGGTCGACCTGGCCAGTTCCGGTGTCGGCAAATTCGACGTCTCGTTCCCGAAACGGACCGCCGATACCGCCGAGGGCACCACCAGCCCCGAGGAACTGATCGCGGCCGCGCATTCGTCCTGCTACGCGATGGCGCTGTCCGGTCAGATCGGCGCCGCCGGCGGCACCATCGAAAGCCTGGACGTGAATGCCGACGTGACGCTCGGCCCGGATCCCGCGGGCGGCTTCCGCATCTCGAAGATCGCGCTGACCGTGCGCGGCCGGGTCTCGGGCATCGACGCGAGCGGCTTCGAGCAGGCCGCCCAGACCGCCAAGGCCGGTTGCCCGGTCAGCAAGGCCCTCGCCGGCGTCGAGACGATCGAACTCGACGCCGCACTCGAAAGCTGAGCCGGCTCGGTACCCGGTACGGGTTGGTGACGTCGAACCTCGCCCGGTGGCCGGGGCCGGACCGCCGGGCGAGGTGACGACTACTGGGCCGGTTTGCCCGCGACGTCGAGGACGACCTCGAATTCCAGCAGCGAGGCGCCCGTGGCGACCGGTTGGCGGGCCTGTCCGGCGTGCGCCTCCTTGGCCGGGCCGTCCCGCCACGCGGCGAACGACTCTTCCGAATCCCACTGTGTCACAACGAAATACCGGTTGTCGCCGGCCACCGGGCGGAGCAACTGGAAGCCCAGGAAGCCGGGCGAGTTCTCCACCGCGTGCGCGCGATGCGCGAAGCGCTTCTCGAGTTCGGGTCCGGCTCCCTCGGGAACCTCGATCGCATTGATCTTCACAACAGCCATGAGCACAGGCTAATCCCACCGCGCGGCACGTATCGTCGGTGCCGATGTTGTACGACGAGGGCGGCACCGGGGTGCCGATTCTGCTGCTGCACGGATTGATGGGCAGCGCGCGGACCTGGGCCGGCCAGGTGCCGTGGCTGCGCGCATTCGGCCATGTCCACTCCTTCGACGCCGCCGGGCACGGGCGTCCGGCGCCGCCGGAGCTCACCACCGAGGCGTTCGTCGCCGACCTGGCCGCCGCGACCGCCGCGATCTCGGAGCCGATGGTGGTGATCGGGCATTCGATGGGCGGACTGCACGGGTGGATGTTCGCGGCCGCTCATCCCGAGCGGGTGCGGGCGCTGGTGGTCGAGGATATGGCGCCCGATTTCCGGGGGCGCACCGCCCAGCACTGGGCGGAGATGATCGAGGCGTGGCCGCAGCCGTTTCCCGATGCCGACGCGGTACTCGACTATTTCGGCCCGGTCGCCGGTCGCTACTTCCTCGAGTCGTTCACGCCCGCGCCGGACGGCTACCGGTTGCACGGGTCGGTCGCGACCTTCCGCGACATCTCCGAGGAGTGGGGCACTCGCGATTTCTGGGCCGAATGGGCCGCGGTGCGCGTGCCGACCCTGCTGATCGAGGGTGAATACACGATCACGCCGCCGGGGCAGATGCGGGAGATGGCGGCGGCGCGGCCGGGGGTGCGCCACGTCGTCGTCGGCGCCGCCGGACATCTCGTCCACGACGATCAACCCGATGTCTATCGCGCCGAAGTCGAACGATTTCTGCACGAAAATCTGGGTTGATCGGATCGTGTGGGTGCGCGAGCGGGCCAGCGCGGCGGCCTTCGGAAGCTGCGGTCCGGCAGCTGCGGGCAATCGCCTTCAGTCTCGGTCCGGAGGCGACGTATGCTCCTCTCAGGCCCCGACCAAAAGGTGAATCATGATTAACTTCTCGATACCCGCCGACCTCGCCGCCGAACGTGACCGCATCCGCCGGTTCGTCATCGACAAGATCGTCCCGTTCGAGCGCGACCCCCGCCTGACCGCGCACGGACCCGACGACGACCTGCGGCAGGAATTGGTCGAAGTGGCGCGGGCCGAGAAGCTGCTCACCATTCAGGCGCCCGAGGAACTCGGCGGTCGCGGGCTCACCCACATCGAGCAGGCCGTGCTGTACGAGGCGGCCGGGTGGTCCACCCTGGGACCGGTCGCGATGAACTGCGCCGCGCCCGACGAGGGCAATATGTTCCTGCTGTCCAAGGTCGCGAACCCGGAGCAGGTGAACCGTTACCTGATGCCGGTGATCGACGGCCACCAGCGATCGGTCTTCGCGATGACCGAACCCGGGGGCGCCGGATCGGATCCGGGACAGCTCGCCACCACCGCCACCTTCGACGGCGAGAACTTCACGATCAACGGCCGCAAATGGCTGATCACCGGGGCCGACGGGGCCAAGACCTGGATCGTCATGGCCAAACTCGAGGACAACGAGCACCTCCCCGCGGGCCCGACCCTGTTCCTCACCGAGGGGGACACGCCGGGCATCGTCATCGAGCGAACCATGAACACGATGGACCGCAACTACGTCGGCGGCCACGGCGTCGTTCGCTTCGAGAATCTGGTCCTGCCCAAGGAGTCGTTGCTGGGGGAGAGCGGTCAGGCCCTGCGCTACGCCCAGCTGCGCCTGGCCCCCGCCCGCCTCACCCACTGCATGCGCTGGCTCGGCGCCGCCGAACGGGCCCAGAGCATCGCCGTCGAACACGCCAAGACCCGCACCGCCTTCGGTAAGCCGATCGGCGAGCACGAGGGTGTGTCGTTCATGCTGGCCGACAACGAGATCGCCCTGCACCAGTGCCGCCTGACCATCTGGCACGCCTGCTGGCTGATGGACCAGGGCCACAAGGCGCGTCACGAGAGCTCGATGGCGAAATCCTATGTATCCGAGGAACTGTTCAAGGTCGCCGACCGCTGCGTCCAGGTCCTCGGCGGCATCGGCATCAGCGACGAAACCGTGGTCGAGATGATCTTCCGCGACATGCGCGCCTTCCGCCTCTACGACGGCCCCACCGAAGTCCACAAGTACGCGATCGGCCGCCAGATACTGCGGTAATTTTGGCCTCCGCTTCGCTCCGGCGGGGTCTCGGCCCCTTGGGCCTCGATTTTTCACTCCTCCGCTCAGTCGCTGCGCTCCCTCGCTCCGTCGCTCCAAAATCGAGGCGGGCCGAGACCACCAAGGTGAACGGCTCGCAGATGTGCGCTTCGGTTGATCCGCGACACCCGCTCGTGCGGATTGCGTGCAAGTAAGGTGGGCGGGAAAGATCACCCACACCTAGGATTGTGTCGCATGAGTTCGGAACTGCAGGTCGATGTGTCCGCCGGGGTCGCCGTACTCACGCTCAATCGTCCCGCGCAGCAGAACGCCATGACGCCCGCGATGGCGGCGGAGCTCGGGACCGCGCTGCGGCGCTGCGATACCGAGGACGCGATTCGCGCGGTGGTGATCACCGGGACTCCGCCCGCGTTCTGCGCGGGCGCCGATCTGTCCGCCCGTGTCGGTGATGTGCGCGGCACGATCGATCCGCCGCCGTGGCAGATCCGCAAGCCGGTGATCGCGGCCGTGAACGGGCATGCCGTGGGTATCGGGCTGTCGCTGGCCCTGCAGTGCGATCTGCGATACATGGCGACCGACGCCGTATACGGCCTGAACCAGGTGCGTCGCGGCGCGATGGCCGACGGTTACGCGCACTGGACACTGCCGCGTCTGGCGGGGATGGCCAATGCGGCCGACATCATGCTGACCGGCCGCACGTTCGACGGTGAGGAAGCGCGCCAGATGGGCGTGGCCAACAGCAGTCTGCCGGCCGGCGAGGTGTTGCCGACCGCCCTGGCCGTGGCCCACGACCTGGCGGCCGGTTCGGCGCCGCTGCCGACGGCAATGACCAAGCGGCTGCTCTGGGAGGGCCTCGGGATGAGCCCCGAGGCGGTCGGCCGGCTGGAATCCGAACTGCACGGCTTCGTCGGCAAGAGCGTGGACGCGGCCGAGGGGATGGCGGCGTTCCGCGACCGCCGCCAGCCGCAGTGGAAGGGCAGTATCAGCGCCGAATGGCCCGCGGGCGAGTTGTCGTCGCCGGGCGAACGCCCGGGGCTCGACGGCACCGCCGAGGAACCGGCCTAGCCAAAGCCGAGGAACCGGCCTCGCGAACCCGGTCAGCGCCCGCCGATGAGCATCATCAGAAAGACGCACGCGTACAACACCATCAGTACGGTGCCGACGATGCCGACCACATAGCCGACCACCACCTGCGAGCGGCCGCCGATGGTGCCGCCGGACATCTCGATCTGGTCGAGCGCCCGCTTGCCCATCACCCACGCCACCGGACCCAGTGCGCCGCAACACAATAGGCTCAGCACACCGAGGATCAGCACCGTCGTCGCATGGGGGTGTTCGACCGGATTGCCGGTCGGCGGCTCAGGCAGCGATCCCCAGTAGTCGGGTTGATTCATGGCCACCGTACGAGTTTACGGCGTCGCGACCCGAAAAGCTTGGTAGACGGGCAGCTTGGGAGTTTCCGGCCCTGCTCAGCGGCGTTGCCGGGCGATGTCCGAGAGCACGACGCCCGCCGCCACCGAGGCGTTGAGCGACTCCACCGGCCCCGCCATCGGGATGCTGATGATGGTGTCGCAGGTTTCGCGGACCAGGCGCGACAGGCCCTTGCCCTCCGAGCCGACGACCACGACGGTCGGTGTGGTGCCGTCGAAGTCGTCGAGGACGGTGTCGCCGCCGGCGTCGAGGCCCACCACCTGCAGACCGGCTTTGGCCCAATCCTTCAGTGTGCGAGTCAGATTGGTCGCGCGGGCCACCGGCAGCCGGGCCGCGGCGCCGGCGCTGGTGCGCCAGGCGACCGCCGTGACACTCGCGCTGCGGCGCTGCGGAATCACCACGCCGTGGCCACCGAACGCGGCGACGGAACGGATCACCGCGCCCAGGTTGCGGGGATCGGAGATGTTGTCCAGCGCCACCAGCAGCGGCGCGGTCCCGGACGCGCGCGCACTGTCCAGCAGGTCCTCCGGATGGGCGTAACGATACGGCGGCACCTGCAGGGCCATGCCCTGATGTAAACCGTTGGCGCTCATCCGATCCAGATCGGTGCGCGACACCTCCAGGATGGAGATTCCGGCGTCGGCGGCGCGCTGCACGGATTCGGTCAGGCGGTCGTCGTTCTCGGTGCCCAGCGCGACGTACAGCGCGGTGGCCGGAACCTCCGCGCGCAGACACTCCACCACCGGGTTGCGGCCTAGCACCAACTCCGGCCCGTCGTCGCCCTTGCGGGTGCCGGGCCGGGCGCGGTTCTGTCCCTGCGTCGCCTTGGCCGCTTTCGCCGCCACCGCAGCGCGTTTCGCGGCGGGGTGGTTCTTGCGCATGGTGGCGGGCGGGGTGGCGCCGCGGCCCTCGAGCCCGCGGCGGCGCTTCCCGCCACTGCCGACGACGGCGCCCTTCTTGGTGCCGCCCTTGCGGATCGCACCCCGTCGCTGCGAATTTCCTGCCATCAGTATGCCTTTCGTGTCGGTCGCGACACCCGCACCCGATCAGCAGGCTTCGCCGGTTGAATCATTTGGCCAGCGACCAATCCGAGCCGCCGGCAGTGTCGACGACTTCGATTCCGGCCGCACCGAGCCGATCGCGCACGGCGTCGGCGGTGGCCCAATCCTTTTCGCTGCGGGCCTGCTGGCGGCGCTCGAGTTCGGCCCGCACCAGGACGTCGAGTGCGGATTCGGCCGCCGAGGTGTCCTTCGGGCCGGCCCAGTGCGGATCCAGCGGATCGACGCCCAGGATCCCGAGCATCGCCCGCACCTGTCCGGCGGCCTCGCGCGCCGATTCGCCCGCGCCCGCTTCCAGCGCCCGATTGCCCTCGTGCACCACGCGATGAATCTCGGCCAGTGCCTTCGGGATCGCGAGATTGTCGTCCAGCGCCTCGGCGAAGGCGTCGGTCCATTTCCCGACCGCGACCTCACCGACCCGCTCGACGGTGCGCTGCACGAAGGCCTCGAGTCGCTGATAGGTCTGCGCGGCATCGCGCAGCGCCTGCTCGGAATATTCGAGCATCGACGCGTAATGCGCACTGCCCAAATAGAACCGCAATTCCACGGGGCGCACCTGGGTGAGAATATTCGGCACCGAGAGCGTGTTGCCGAGCGATTTCGACATCTTCTCGCCGCCGAGCGTCACCCACCCGTTGTGCAGCCAATACTGTGCGAATCCGTCTCCGGCGCCACGGGATTGGGCGATTTCGTTCTCGTGGTGTGGGAAAACCAGATCCATACCGCCGCAGTGGATATCGAATTCGGGACCGAGGTAGAACTCGGCCATCGCCGAGCATTCCAGATGCCAGCCCGGGCGCCCGGGTCCCCACGGCGACGGCCAGGTCGGCTCGCCCGGTTTGGCGGCCTTCCACAGCGTGAAATCGCGCGGATCGCGTTTACCCTCGCCGGCGCTCTCGCCCTGTTGCACATCCTCGAGTTTGTGCCCGGAGAGCGCACCGTATTCCGGATAACTGCGCACATCGAAATACACGTTGCCGCTCGACGCGTAGGCATGCCCGCGATCGATGAGCCGCTGCATCATCTCGACCATCTGGGTGATGTGCCCGGTGGCCCGCGGTTCCACCGACGGCGGCAGCACCCCGAGTGCCTCGTAGGCGCGGTCGAAGGCGCGCTCGTGGGTCGTGGCCCATTCCCACCAGGGTCGGCCCGCGGCGGCGGCCTTGGCGAGGATCTTGTCGTCGATATCGGTGACATTTCGCACGAAGGCCACGTCGTAGCCGTTCGCGGTGAGCCAGCGGCGCAGCACGTCGAAGGCGACGCCGCTGCGGACGTGCCCGATATGAGGTTCGCCCTGCACAGTGGCGCCACACAGGTACACCGACGCACGTCCAGGGACCAGCGGGGTGAAATCCCGCAGGGTCCGCGTCGCGGTGTCGAACAGGCGCAGAGTCACGACCAGCCATCCTAAGGCTTGTTGAACAACGGTATGGGTGGGCCCCTCCTATGGTCCACGGTCCATCGAATGCGATGGCACCGCGGGTCCGGAAAGGATTCGCCGGGGCATGTTTCCGGAGCGAAGTTGCCGGCCGGTGCTGCGGCCGCCGGGCACGAGCGCGAATACGGCGGACGGCGCCGAGTTCGCTGCGGTCGATCGGCGCGAACAGTAAATCCGCGGTGATCGCCGACTGTGGTTATGCGGTACTACATCGCCCGTCGTGCACGAGTAATGCGGTCGCCACCGCCGCGATGCCCTCACCGCGTCCGGTGAGTCCCAGACCGTCGGAAGTCGTACCGGAAACCGAAACAGGTGCGTCGAGCAATTCGCCGAGTATTTTTTGCGCTTCGGCGCGTCGCGGCCCGATCTTGGGGCGATTACCGATGATCTGCACCGCCGCGTTGAGGATCCGATATCCGGATTCGCCGAGCAACCGCCGTACCTCGGTCAGCATCGCGGCGCCGGATACGCCTTCCCATTCGGGTCGTCCGGTGCCGAAGACCGCGCCGACATCGCCCAGGCAGGCGGCCGAGAGCAGCGCATCGCACAGAGCGTGGGCGGCCACATCGCCGTCGGAATGTCCGGAGCAGCCGTCGTCGCCCTCGAACAGCAGTCCGGCCATCCAGCAGGGCCGGCCGGGTTCGATGGGATGTACATCGCTGCCGATGCCGGTACGCAGCGCGGTGAGATCGGTCATCCGGTCACCGCCGCTCCGGTCGTCGCGGGGAGTGCGGCGTCCGCTACCAGCGCGTTCGCGAGTTTCAGATCGAGTGGCCCGGTGATCTTGAAGGCCAGTGGATCGCCCGGGACCACCGCGACGGTCGCCCCCGTCGCCTCGACGAGGCCCGCGTCGTCGGTGGCGGGCAGGTCGAGCGCGTACGCCTCGCGTAGCAGCGCGGCATCGAAGCCCTGAGGAGTTTGAATCGCCCGCAGCCCCGAACGGTCGGGCGTACCGGTGACGTCGCCGGCCGTATCGACGGCCTTGATGGTGTCGGCCACCGGAATGCCGGGAACGACGGCGCGGTGACCGGCGTCCAGCGCGTCCACAACCCGCGCGATCAGCGACGGCGGCGTCAGGGCGCGGGCCGCGTCGTGCACGAGGACATGGGTGGCTTCCGGTGCGGCGGCGAGACCGGCACGGACCGAGTCGGTGCGTTCCACGCCGCCGGCCACCACGTCGACCGGTATCGAGCTGGCCGCGTGGGCACGGGCGGCGAGCAGTTCCCGGGCCGCATCGATCATCTCGATGGGCGCCATGATCACGATGCGGTCGACGACCCCGGACGCGATCAGACCGTCTACTGCGTGTACGAGCATGGGACTGCCGCCGACCGGGACGAATGCCTTCGGTGTCGATTCACCCAGGCGAACGCCCCGACCGGCGGCAGGAACCAATGCCACAACGCGGCGGGAGTTGAGCGTCAAGGCGATGCGGTCAGGAGGCCGCGGCGAGAACCTCGTCGAGCAGGGTCTCGGCCTTGACGTCGTCGGTGCCCTCGGCGAGCGCGAGCTCACCGACCAGGATCTGCCGGGCCTTGGCCAGCATCCGCTTCTCGCCGGCGGACAGGCCGCGGTCCTGCTCCCGACGCCACAGGTCGCGGACGACCTCGGCCACCTTGTTCACATCGCCGGAGGCGAGCTTCTCGAGGTTGGCCTTGTACCGCCGAGACCAGTTCGTCGGCTCCTCCGTGTGCGGAGCGCGTAGCACCTGGAAGACTCGGTCGAGACCTTCCTGGCCGACGACGTCGCGGACGCCGACGTACTCCGCGTTCTCTGCGGGAACCCGAACGGTGAGATCGCCTTGAGCGACCTTCAGGACCAGATACTCTTTCTGAACACCCTTGATGGTGCGAGTCTCGATTGCTTCGATCAGCGCCGCTCCGTGGTGGGGGTAAACGACGGTGTCTCCGACCTTAAAAATCATGTGTCCCGTGCCCCTTTCGATGTTCACAGTTTAACATGCGACTCGATAACGCCGCGATCAACGGCGCAGGTCAGGGGCCACAACAGGCCGACCTTGGGGCTTGACAGATCGCGACGCGTATGCATCTTGTTGTGGCAGAACGGGATACGCGGCTCGCGGGTCGCCGCGGAACATTACACCGGACCGGTCCACACCGACCACCCTGTGAACTACTACGCTGCCTACTACTACTCTCCATCGTGGAGTGAGCCGGTCGACATGGAGGACAACCCGTGACTGCCCTGAAAGCCACCACAGCGTCGAATGTGACCAAGGTGTCGCGGCGCGCAATCGCTGTTGCCGCGCTGGCCACCGGTGCGGCGCTGGCGTTGTCCGGATGCGGTGCCGGCCAGATCTCGCAGACCGCGAGCCAGGTGCCCGCCGTCAACGGCAGCGCGGCCACCGTCGGCAATGTGGCGCTGCGTGACGTGCGCATCCTGCTGCCGCAGTCGGAGGAGTACACCAACGCCAAGGGCGGCAAGTCCGTCGTCGCGTTCAGTGCGATCAACGAGGGTTCGTCCAAGACCGACCAGCTGGTCAGCATCACCACCGACCTCGGCCAGGTGAAGATCACCCCGGCCACGCCGGATCTGGTCCCGGGGCAGACGGTCGTCGCCGCGGGTCCGGAAGCGGCCAAGGCGGCCCAGGCGGGCGAGAACTCGACGCCGACCTCCGCTCCCGCGCAGCCCGCCAGCTCGCCCGCGACCCCCACGCCGGAGCACAGCGCGTCCCCGCGCCAGGAGGGCGCCGGAACGCCCGATCAGCCGGCCGACCCGAACGCGCATCCGATCCTGGTCGAGATCACCGGGCTGTCCAAGGACATCGTGCCCGGCCTGACCTACGGCGTGACCTTCAACTTCAAGAACGCCGGCACCGTGCAGGTGCAGGTGCCCGTCGACGCCGGCCCGGACACCCCGCGGCACGAGGGCGCGACGGTCGCCGAGCACGGCGGCCACTGAGACTCGCCTCCGCGCACACCGTCCCGGCTACCGGCCCATGTCGGCCCCTCTCTCTAGGCTGCGCACGTGGCCAAGGTGAAGTCGCTGTACCGCTGCTCGTCATGCGGGAACGAGGTTGCCAAATGGGTGGGGCGCTGCCCGGGATGCAACGAATGGGGGACCGTCGACGAGGTGGTGACGGCCGGCGCCGGTGCGGGTACGCATCCCGCCGGGCGCCGGGCGATGCTGCCCTCGACGGCCGCAGCTCCCATCTCGACCATCGATTCGAAGGTCACCCGCGCCCGGCCCACCGGCGTCGCGGAACTGGATCGTGTCCTCGGCGGCGGGGTCGTGCCGGGATCGGTGGTGCTGCTCTCGGGTGAACCGGGCGTCGGCAAATCGACGCTGTTGCTCGAGGTCGCTCACCGCTGGGCCCGGCAACGCGACGAGCGCGCGCTCTACGTCACCGCCGAGGAGTCCGCCGGGCAGGTCCGGCTGCGCGCCGACCGGACCGGGGCCGTGCACGAAAGGGTCTATCTCGCAGCCGAATCCGATCTCGCCACGATTCTCGGCCATGTCGATCAGGTGCGGCCGACACTGCTGGTGGTCGATTCGGTGCAGACCATGCTGGCCGCCGACGCGGACGGGGTGATCGGCGGCGTCACCCAGGTGCGTGCGGTGACCGCGGCCCTGACCTCCCTGGCCAAGGCGAGCGGGATCGCGGTGCTGCTGGTCGGCCACGTCACCAAGGACGGCAATGTCGCCGGGCCGCGCACCCTCGAACACCTGGTGGACGTGGTGTTGCAGTTCGAGGGCGACAAACATTCCACCCTGCGCATGGTGCGCGGCATCAAGAACCGCTTCGGCAGTGCCGACGAGGTGGGCTGTTTCGAACTGCACGACGACGGCATCGTCGGGGTGAGCGATCCGTCCGGACTGTTTCTGCATCACCGCGCGGATCAGGTGCCCGGGACCGCGATCACCGTCGCGATGGACGGTAAGCGGCCGCTGCTCGGCGAGGTGCAGGGGTTGACCGTATCCACCCAGGTACCCGCGCCGCGGCGGGCGGTCAGCGGTCTGGACTACAACCGGGTGTCGATGGTGCTCGCGGTGCTGCAGAGCCGCTGTGGTGTGTATCTGGGCAAGCACGACGTGTATGCCGCCACGGTCGGCGGGATGCGATTGACCGAACCCGCCGCCGATCTGGCCGTCGCGGTGGCGATCACCGGCGCCGAACGCGATATCCCGCTGCGCGCGGGCATGGTGGTGCTGGGCGAGGTCGGCCTCGCCGGGGAGGTCCGGCGTGTCACGGGGGTCGGGCGCAGACTGCGCGAGGCCGAGCGGCTAGGTTTCACGGAGGCGTTGGTACCGCCGGGGACCGACCTGTCCGGCATCGGAATGAAGGTGCACGAGGTCGCGAGTGTTCGTGCGGCACTCGCCTCGAGTGGTTTGTCGAAGCGACGACGCGAGCGTGTGGAGGCTGTGGAATGATCCCGAGCCGTTGGGTGACCCACCTGCTCGGACGTCCCGCGCCGCGCGGCAGGTTCACGACCCCAGCGGATGTGCCGGTCGCGGCGGCTCCGGCGGAGGCGATGCCCGCGGCGGAGGCGGTCCGGGCCGACGACGATCCCGGTCTGAGCACCACCATCGCCCGGCTGGTGCCGGGCACCGAACTGCGCGACGGGATCGACCGGATTCTGCGCGCCCGCACCGGCGGGCTGATCGTGCTCGGCTACGACGAGGAACTGGAACGAATCTGCGACGGCGGATTCGAACTCGATGTCGAATTCTCGCCGACCCGGCTGCGTGAGCTGTCGAAAATGGATGGCGCCGTGGTGCTTTCGACCGACGGCGCACGCATCCGCCGCGCCAACGTCCATCTGGTTCCCGATCCCGGCCTGCCGACCACCGAATCCGGCACCCGGCACAAGGCGGCCGAGCGCACCGCCGCGCAGACCGGCTATCCGGTGGTGTCGGTGAGCCGCTCGACGGGCCTCGTCACGGTCTATCTCAACGGGCATCGGCATCCGATCCAGACCTCGGAGACCATCCTGTCGCGGGCCAATCAGGCGATGGCGACGCTGGAGCGCTACCGCTCCCGGCTGGACGAGACCACCCGGCAGCTGTCACTGGTGGAGTTGAACGACTGCGCGACGGTGCGTGATGTGCTGGCGGTGGTGCACTGCCTGGAACTGGTCCGCCGCGTCGCGCGCGAAATCAGTTCCGACGTGGCCGAACTCGGCGTCGACGGCCGGCAGCTGGCGCTGCAACTGGCCGAACTCGTCGGCAACACCGAGGCCCTGCGCCGCCTGCTGGTCCGCGACTACATCCGCAGCGAACCGGTCGACGACGCGATGGTCGACCGCACCCTGGCCGCCCTCGACGGGTTGCTCGAGGTGGATCTGCTGGAACTCACCAATCTCGCACCGCCCCTGGGGTTTCCGGCGACGTTCGAAGCTCTCGACACCGCCGTGGGCCCGCGTGGATACCGGGTGCTCGCCGAGATCCCGCGGGTGCCGCTGCGCCGTGCCGAACCCGTGATCGCCGCCTTCGGCTCGCTGTCGGGCCTGGTATCGGCGAGTGCGTCGGAGATCGAGGGCGTCGACGGCATCGACGCGCATCTGGCCCGGCAGATCCGCGAGGGCCTGTCCCGGCTGTCGGAATCCGGTGCGGTCCGATCGACGGAATCCGGCACCGTCTGAACCCCTCGGCCGCCGCCGGATCCGATCCCGCGTCAGGCGATGTTGAAGGTCTCCGGCGCGCTGCGCACGGAACCGAACTGCGCCACCACCGCGTATCCGCCGGCCGGCACCGGAACGCGATCGCCCGCACAACCGGGCTGCGACGTGGTGCCCGACCAGGTCAGAGTGAACGCCGCCTGCTGGCCGCCGTTGAGCGTGCGCAGATCGGCCGGGCCGCCCTGATCGCAGTCGGTGTTCGACCACAGCTTCCGCTGGCCGTCCAGCGACTGTACCCACACCTGCTGCAGGCCCGAACCCATATCCCGGGTGCAGGCCGCGGTGGAGATGTTGGTCAGCACGATGGTGATCACCGGCTGATCACCGGCCTTGTAGGTCGGCTGTCCGACGGTCACCTTCACCGCCAGCGACTGATCCGGGCACGGGGCCGGGACGCCGCTGGCCGTCGAATTGACGGTGCCCGAGGCCGGAACCTTCGAACCGCTGGGATCGGCGGTGGTGGACCCGGCCGCCTTGGCGGAGGTGGAGGTCGCCGCCGCGGCCTTGGGGTCTTTGTCGTCCCCGCCGCTGCGCAGCAACATCAATGCCAGCCAGATCACCAGAGCGAGCGCGACGATCAGCGCGCCGATGGCTAGCAGGCGGCGACGCCAGTAGATCTCCGGCGGCAGCGGTCCATTCGGTTCCAGCACGGCAACAACGGTAAGGGCACGATCGTGCCGTTCCGCTCAGGTACGCGGCGTGTCGGCGCCGAAATGGCGGTGATGCCGGGTACATTTTCGCGCCGCCTTCCGCGGCGGCGCGCTCACCCGGCGATCACCGTGTGAGAACCGTTGTGGTTCAGACCGTTTCGCCGATGTCGCCGATCACCTTGTGCAATAGCGCGCGGCCGTCGGCAAGCTTGTAGTTCACACAGGCGATGGCGCACTGCCCGCTCGCGACCCGATCGGACACGATCTTCGAGCGATCGGTGAGCAAGCGCGCGGTCTCCTGCACGTGGCGGGCCTCGAGTTCGTCGACCTCGGTGAGTCCGTCGCGGCGGCCGGTGAGGATGGACGGCGTCACGCGCTCGACCACGCTGCGGATGAATCCGCCGGGCACGTTGCCGTCGTCGAGTGCGTCGATGGTCGCGCGGACGGCGCCGCAACTGTCGTGCCCGAGGACGACGATCAGCGGCACGTTGAGGATTTCGACGCCGTATTCGATCGAACCCAGCACCGACTCGTCGACGACGTGGCCGGCGGTGCGGACCACGAACATATCGCCGAGGCCCTGGTCGAAGATGATCTCGGCGGCGACCCGGGAGTCGCCGCACCCGAACAGGATGGCCCGGGGATGCTGTCCGCCGACGAGTTTGGTGCGGTCGGCGGCGCCCTGGCTGGGGTGCTGGAGTGTGCCGTTGACGAACCTGTCGTTACCCTCGCGGAGAGACTTCCAGGCACTGATCGGGTTGGTATGAGGCATGCGTCCCATTTTCCATGGCTTGAGGGCTACCGGCGAGTCCGTTCCGCTACACGTGGGCAAATTTCGGATCACCGGCGGACTCGCGCGGCGGTGATGTCGTGAGCTCGAAGACGGCGACCGAGGCCACCCGCGACCCGGGCGCGGGCGTGGACAGCGACATCCTGATCGACTGGTACGAGCAGTCGGCCCGGGACCTGCCGTGGCGGCGCCCCGGAGTGAGCGCCTGGCAGATCCTGATGAGTGAGATCATGCTGCAGCAGACGCCCGTGGTCCGGGTGGAACCGATCTGGCCGGAATGGGTGCGGCGCTGGCCGGTGCCCTCGGCCATGGCCGCCGCCTCGCCCGGCGAGGTGCTGCGCGCATGGGGCAAACTCGGCTATCCGCGCCGCGCCCTGCGGTTGCACGAATGCGCGCGGGTGCTCGCCGCCGAATACGACGACGTGGTGCCCGACGATGTCGAGGTGCTGCTCACCCTCCCCGGCATCGGCGCCTACACGGCGCGGGCGGTGGCCTGCTTCGCCTACGGGCAGCGAGTTCCGGTGGTGGACACCAATGTTCGCCGTGTGGTCGCCCGGGCGGTGCACGGCCGGGCCGAGGCCGGGAATCCGCGCACCCGCGATCTGGCCGAAACCGAGACCCTGCTGCCGGTCCGGATCGACCGGGCGGCGATCTTCTCCGCGGCGTTGATGGAATTGGGAGCCACCGTCTGCACCGCTCGCAATCCCGACTGTGAACGCTGTCCGCTGCCGCGCTGCACGTGGGTCACCTCCGGTCGTCCGGCGTCGGATGTGGTGCGCCGTACGCAGAAATACGACGGCACCGATCGGCAGGCGCGCGGCCGCCTGCTCGACGTGCTGCGCGCGGCCACCGGACCGGTCGAACGCGTGGCTCTCGACCTGGCCTGGACCCGCGATCCCGGCCAGCGCGACCGGGCCCTGGATTCCCTGCTCGTCGACGGCTTGATCGAGCAGACCGCGGACGGACTGTTCGCGCTCGCCGGCGAGAGCGGCGCGATCTGAGACGCGGGCGGATCGGCCGAGACTTCCCAGCACCGGTGGGAAATTACAGTTCGGCGATGAGGCTTCTGCTCGACCGACCCTTCGTCCTCGCCTGGATGTACGCGCTCGCCTCGGTAGTGCTGGGCCCGTTCATCTTTCTGGGCGGCTATTCGTTCTTCACGCACGGAGTCGGTGATTACTGCGACCCGGTGCACGGTGACGCCGCCGCCCGGGACGCGGCGTTCCGCGCCGCGCAGACGTTTCAGATCACCGGCGCCGCGGTCATGCTGGCCCTCGGACTTCTCGTGCTGATCCGACTGTGGTCGCGCCGCGACATCAACCAGAATCTCGTCGTCGCCGCGAGTGGCCTCGCGGTCGTGCCCATGATGGGCGGCTTCGTCCTGATCATTCTGCTGTCTGGACCGGGCGGCCAGTCCTGCTGGCCGAGTTGACGCGAGACGGGCGGCCGATGACGACCGCTGGATCTCACCCGCGGACCGGCAGCTGCACGTCCTCCGCTCGACCGCGTGACGAACCCGGGTCGTTCGAGGCGTCGACCTGCGGAGCCGGCGCACCGGCCGGCTCCGGCGCGGTGGTGGCCGGCGCGCGCAGTGCCGTCCGACGGCGGGCATTCACGACCGGGCGGCCGATGAACCGGCAGACCAGGTAGATCGCGAACGAGATGGTCGTGATGAAGGTCGAGACCGGGACGCCGGGCGCCAGCGACAGCAGGATCCCGCCGACCGCGGCGATTTCGGCGAACAGCACCGACAGCACCGTCGCCCGCAGCGGGCTAGCGGTGAGCTGGGCGGCGGCCGCGGCGGGGGTGATCAGCAGCGACAGCACCAGCAGGGCGCCGACGATCTGCACCCCGAAGGCGGCGGTCACGCCGAGCAGCACCGCGAACACCACCGCGAGCGCGCGCACCGGAACCCCGCGCGCCACGGCCACTTCCGGATCGGTGCTGGCGAAAAGCAGGGGGCGATAGATGAACGCGAGCACCGCCAGCACGCCGGCGGTGCAGAGCGCGAGGGAGGTGAGTCCGGTGCCGCCGACACTGACCACCTGTCCGGTGAGCAGGGAGAATTTCGATCCGGCGCGACTGGGCCCCAGCCAGAGGAACAGCACCGACAGGCCGAGCCCGAACGACATCACCACCGCGATCACCGAATCACGTTCGCGCGCCTTGGAACCCAGCAACCCGAACATGACCGCCGCGATCACCGAACCCGCGATCGCTCCGGCGCCCACGCCGATGCCGACCAGCAGCGCCGCCGCCGCGCCGGTCAGCGACAGTTCGCTGGTGCCGTGCACGGCGAACGACATCTGCCGGTTCACGATGAGCGGTCCGATCACGCCGGCGAGCAGTCCCAGCAGGGCGGCCGCGAGCACGGCCTGCTGCACGAAGTCGTAGGACAGCAGGTCGGCGGTGGTGTGCAGGTCCAGCATCTTGGTGAGGACGTCGGAGAGTTTGTCGTTCATTCGCCGGCTCCCTCGGTGTGGTGCGTACCCAGCGCATCGATCTCGTCGCCGGTGCCGACGACCACCAGCCGGCCGCGCACGCGCAGCACGTCGACCTCGGTGCCGTAGAGCTCCGACAGCACCTGCGAGGTCATCACCTCGTCCGGGGCGCCGATCCGGAATTTTCCTTCCACGAGATACAGCACCCGATCCACCAGCGGCAGAATCGGATTGATCTCGTGCGTCACGAACAGCACCGCGGTGTCGTGGGTGCGACGGCGGCGATCGATGAGTTCGGACACCAGCCGCTGATTCGCCAGATCCAGGCTCAGCAGCGGTTCGTCGCACAGCAGCACGCGCGGATCACCGGCCAGCGCCTGCGCCACCCGCAGCCGCTGCTGCTCCCCGCCGGACAGCGATTCCAGCGGCGCGTTCGCGAAATGTTCGGCACCGACCTGCGCGAGGGCGTCGGCGACGCGGCGGCGGCGTTCGGCCCGGCCGCGCCAGCCCAGACCCCAGCGATGCCCGTCCACACCCAGCCCGACCAGATCGACGCCGCGCAATTGCACACCGGCGTCGATCGTCTTCTGTTGCGGCACATAGCCGATCCGCGGATTTCCCAGTCGCGCCGGCGCCCCACTCACCTCGACCGTGCCCGCACTCGGCGCGAGCTGCCCCAGCAGCATCCGCAGCAGCGAGGTCTTACCGGATCCGTTGGGCCCCAGCACCGCGACGAATTCGCCGGGCGCGATATCGAGATCGAGTCCCTGCCAGAGCGTGCGCGGCCCGAACGCCAGGCTCGCGCCGCGCAGGGAGACCGTGGGGGCGATGCTGTGCGATGCCTGCGCCGGGGCGTGCTCCGGCGCCTCGGTTCGGGTGCGTCCCGTCATCACTACCGACCTCAGCCGAGCGCGGCGGCCAGCGCCGTCGCGTTGCCGGTCTGCCACTGCACGAAATCGGTGTTCGCCGGGAGGGTTTCGGTGACCTCGATGATCGGCACGCCCGCGGATTTCGCGGTCGCGGCGACGTCCTTCGTGGTCTTGTCCTCGGTCTGGATGTTGTAGACCAGCGTTCGAACCTGCTTACCGGTCAACAGGTCTCGCACCGTCGCCAGATCCGCCGGGGACGGATCGGTGCCCTGTTCGATCGCTTCCTCGAAGGGATGCGGGGTGCGGTCGTCGGTATCGGCGGCGGCGAGCAGGTAGTGTGCCAGCGGCTCGGTCTGCATCACCGGCGACTTCGGGTGCGCGGCAGCGATTTTCGCGGTGATCGCGGTGACGGCCGCCAGCTGCCCGCGCAGCGCCGCGGCGCGGTCGGCGAACGCCTGCCGGTGCTCGGGATCGATGCGGCCGAGTTCGTCCGCGATCCGCCCGGCCACCGCGTCGACCGTCTTCATGTCGTACCAGACGTGCTCGTTCTCGTCGTTCGGCGCCGAGCGCAGGTCGAAGGCGGCGATGCTGGGTTTGCCGCGGCCGGCGGCCGCCTTCTCGGCGAACTCGTCGTAGTGCCCGCCGTTGTAGACGACCAGTGCGGCATCGCGGATCGCGGCGGCGTCGGTCGGGCTGGTCTCGTAGGAGTGCGGGTCCACGTTCGGGCTGTCGATGATCGACTTCACCTCGACGTCGGGCCCACCGACCGACGCCGCGACGCTGCCCCACACGTCGGTGGAGGCGACGATCTTCGGCTTCCCCGAATCAGAGGAGGTTCCCGAGCAGGCGGCCAGCGTGACCGCGGTGGTGAGGCCCAGCGTGACGACAGCGATTCGAGCGGCGAAACTTCTGATCACGCGGGTACTCCTGCACACGAGCTCTTAACGGAAACGATTTCCATTTAAATGTAGCGTATGTGTCCACCTCCGACCCCATCGATCGGACCGATCGGGATGTGAACCGCACCACGAACAGGGCCCGCGACCGCTCGATCCGAGCGACCGCGGGCCCTGGGACGGGTATCCGGCGAGCTGGGGCTACTGCACCATCGCCGCCGCGACCGGCTGGCTCAGCAGCTGAGCGCAGCGCAGCAGGCCGAGATGGCTGTAGGCCTGCGGGTGATTGCCCAGGGAGCGTTCGGCGACCGGGTCGTACTCCTCGCTGAGCAGTCCGGTCGGACCGGCGACATCCACCAGCTGGGCGAACAGCGCCTCGGCGTCCTCACGTTTGCCGATCAGCAGGTAGGCCTCCACCAGCCAGGCGGCACACAGGTGGAAACCGCCCTCGCCGCCGGGCAGGCCGTCGTCGTGGTGGTAGCGGTACACCGTCGAGCCGCTGCGCAGCTCGGCCTCGGTGGCGACGACCGTGGCCGCGAAGCGCGGATCCGACGGTTCGATCAGGCCGCTGAGACCGATGTGCAGGGTCGCGGCGTCCAGATCGGTGCCGTCGTAGGCGGCCGTGTAGGACTGCACCTGCTCGTTCCAGCCCTTGGCCTTGACCTCGTCGGCGATGGTCTCGCGCAGTTCGACCCACACCGGGTCGATGCCGCGGTCGAACCGCTCGGCCAGCTTCAGCGCCCGGTCGACCGTCAGCCAGCCCATCACCTTCGAATACACGTGGTGACGCGGGTTGCCGCGGATCTCCCAGATGCCGTGGTCCGGTTCGCGCCAGCGGCGCTGGACAGCCTGGACCATGGCCTCGACGAGTTCCCAGTCGCGGTCGGGCAGTGCCTTGGCCGGGTCGAGAATGCCCTTCCCCTCCCGAGCCTCGGCCAGGGCCGCGATCAGATCCACGATCGGGCCGAACACATCCAGCTGGACCTGCATATTCGCCGCGTTGCCCACGCGTACCGGCCGCGAGCCCGCGTAACCGGGCAGCTGATCCAGCACCGCCTCCGGGGGCAGCGTCTCGCCGTAGAGCGTGTACAGCGGGTGCAGGCGTTCCGGTCCGGCCAGCGTCTCGAGCACGCGGTGCGTCCAGGCCAGGAAATCCTCGGCCTCCGCCAGCGAGCCCAGCGTGACCAGGGCGTGCGCGGTGAGCGAGGCGTCGCGCAGCCAGCAGTAGCGGTAGTCCCAGTTGCGGACGCCGCCGATGTCTTCGGGCAGCGAGGTGGTGGCCGCGGCCAGAATCGACCCGGACGGAGCGTGCACCAGTCCGCGCAGCGTCAGTGCCGAACGCTTCATCAGATCGGGCTTGAGCGGCGGCAGGTTCAGATCGGAGGCCCAGTCGCGCCAGTATCGCTCGGCCTCGTTGCGCCGGTCCGCCTCGCTGACCATCGCCGGGGCGAGATCGGAGGTGCCGCAGCGCATTTCGAGCACGATCGGACCCTGCGAGGGGTCGACCACCGCGCGGGCGACGTGATGGATGCCCTCTTCGGAGATCTCCCACTGCACGCCGGGGGAGCGCAGCACGATCGGGTCGTTGGTGCCGTGCACGCGCAGGCCGGCCGGTTCGCGGACCAGCGTCACCGGTACCTGCCCGAACTCGGGACGGGGTGCGAAGGTGACCACCGCACGCGCGTCGCCGGTGATCACGCGGGTCAGATCGGTGCGTTCCAGTGCGACGTCGTGCGGCAGGTAGTCGACGATTTTCAAACTGGACCAACGGGTTTCGACGGTCATGGTGCCGTCGACGTAGCGCTGCGACAGCGGCAGGCTCTGGCGTTCGGGGGCGATGGTGAAATGTCCGGCCGCCGGTCCGCCGAGCAGATGGGCGAAGACCGCCGCCGAATCCGGTTCGGGATGGCAGAACCAGCTGACGGTCCCGTCCGGGGTGAGCAGCGCCTTGGAGCGCGGGGAGGCCAGCATGGTCAGCCGCTCGATGCGCGGCGCCGACGCGCCCGCCAGCCAGGTGCGGCGTTCCTCGAGCAGGAACGCGAGGGCCTTGGCGACCTCCTCGGTACTGGGCACCCGATATTCGGCCAGGCTGTCGCCGTCGCCCACCTTGATGCCGATATCCGGACCCGACAGCCGCGCGAAGGCCTTCTCGTCGGTGACGTCGTCACCGAAGAAGACCGCGGCCGAGGCGCCCTCCTGATGGCGGATGATGTCCAGGGCCGCGCCCTTGTCGGTCTGGATGACGGCCAGTTCGATGACCGCCTTGCCCTCGGTGACCTGGATGCCGACCCAGCTCGCCGGACCCTGCCGCGCCTGCTGCAACGCGCGGCGGCCCACCTCGGGGGTGGCATTGCGCACATGCAGCGCGATGCTGGCCGGTTTGGCTTCGACGGTGACGCCGGGATTGTCGTCGGCGATGGCGGCCAGGGCGTGACGCACCTCGGTCAGCAGTTGCTTGGCGTCGTTGTCGATGGCGTGCACGAAGCCGACATCGAATTCCGAGCCGTGGCTTCCGATCAGCTGCACCTCGACGGGAAGCCGGGAAAGCGCCGCGAGATCTCGCAGCGCGCGGCCGGAGATGACGGCCGCGGTCGTGGTCGTCAGGCCGGCGAGCGCACGCAATGCGCTGACCGATTCCCGATGGGGATAGGCCTTTGCCGGATCGGAGACTATGGGCGCGATTGTCCCGTCGTAGTCCGAAGCGACCAATAGCCTCGGCACGCGGGCTACGGCCGACAAGGCACGGCGAAGTTCGTGTGGCAGATCCTGTGCGCTCACGCATCCAACCTAGTGATCGGAGGAGATTTTTCAGGGCGCGAGAAACTTTACTGGGTCAGGTTTGCCCGCGTGTTGGCGCAGTGATACGTGCTGTTTACACGAGCTCGCCAGGCAGGTTTCGAACGCCCGGACCTCCATTGTCCGGTAATCCGCTTCCTGCCGCGCGCTCAGGACTTCTCGCCCAGCAACAGGTCGACGGTCAGGTCCAGACGCTCGGCCACATCGGTCGCCGAGGCGCGCCGGGTGAGCCACGCCACCAGATTCGACAGCCACACGTCGCTGATCACGCGGGCGATGGCCAGATCGCGCTCGGTGGGCTCGCCCTCGTTCACGGCACGCGCGAAGAAACGGTCCATCACCTTGCCGACCCGGTCGACCTCGGCGGCCGCGGAGGCGTCGGCGAACATGAATGCCCGCGTCATGGCCTCGGTGAGCAGCGGATCGCGCTGCATGGCCCGGGTGACCTGGGTCAGCATCACGTGCATGCGTTCCTGCGGGGTCTGCCCGGCCAGCGGCTTGCGTTTGCTGTCGAACTGCTCGAATTCCCGGGCCAGCGCCGAGACCAGCAGATGCACCTTCGAGGGGAAGTACCGATAGAGCGTGCCGACCGCGACATCGGCGCGTTCGGCGACCGCGCGCATCTGCACCGCGTCGTAACCGCCCTTGGAGGCGAGCGCGAGGGTGGCGTCGAGAATTCGTTTGCGCCGCTCGCGCTGGGCCGCCGAGCTCAGCTCGTCCTCGCTGAGGGTGCTGACCGTCGCGCGATTGCGGGCTCCGTTCTGCGCACCCGAGTCGGCTGCCTGCTCTCGGGAGGGACTGGCCATTCGTGAAAGTCCTTTCCTGCACGCACGTCGGTTCCGGTGGCCGACGAGCGTAGTTCAGCGGCGGCGACGGACGCCCCTTGACTTACGCCCGACCGTCACATTAGAACATGTTCTAGGTGTGGGAGTCACGCCGGAAAGGCGGTATGGAGTGTGACCATCGCCACCACTGACGAGCATAAAGCCGTCCAGGAGTCGATGCGCGGATGGGCCGCAGCGGTGCACCCGATTGCAACAATGCGCACTGGCGCGCCCGGGTACTGGCGTGAATTCTGGCCGGGCCTGGTGGGCCTCGGCGTCTTCCGCGTCGCGGTCCCCGAGGAGGCCGGCGGCGCGGGCGGCTGCGTGAGCGATCTGGCCGTGCTGATCGAGCAGGCGGCGCATGATCTCGTGGGCGGACCGGTGACGGCTACCGCGCTGGCCGGCCTCGTTGCCGGCGACACCCTCGACGAGGATACGCCCTGCGGTATCGCCCTGAGTCAGCCTCTTGTGCTGTCGCACAACGCAACCGACGCGCCGGAGGTGTCCGGCACCTGGGAGAGCGTGCTCGGCGCCGACGAGCAGACCGCGCTGTTGCTGCCGGTACGCTTCGGCGAGCGCGAACTGTGGTGCCTGCTGCCGGCGGGCACCCCGGGCGTGACGGTCGAGGCGCTCGAACCCCTGGACCCCAGCACTCCGCTGGCTCGCGTCACCTGCGCGAACGTCGCCGTGCCCGCCGACCACGTCTTCGAACCGCCGTACGCGGTCGGCGATCTCGTGGCCACGCTGATCGCGGCCGAGGCCGCGGGGATCGCGGGCTGGTGTCTGGAGACCGCGGTCGACTATGCCAAGGTCCGCGAGCAGTTCGGGCGCAAGATCGGCGAATTCCAGGCGATCAAGCACATCTGCGCCTGGATGCTGTGCCGCACCGAACAGACCCGCGCCGTGGCGGCAGACGCCGCGGCAGCGGCAGATCTGGCAACAGCGGCTGATACGAGCGATTCCGGTGGTCGCGAACTGCGATTGGCCGCCGCCGTCGCGATGACGATCGCACTGGACGCCGCCGTGGAGAACGCCAAGGACTGCATCCAGGTGCTGGGCGGTATCGGCTTCACCTGGGAGCACGACGCGCACCTGTATCTGCGGCGCGCGACCGCGCTGCGGGCGTTGCTGGGCGGTTCGGCGCACTGGCGTGCCGAGGTGGCGAGGCTGACGCAGGCCGGGGTGCGCCGCACCGTCTCGATCGACCTCGGCGACGCCGAAGGCGGAACCGCCTGGGAGGCCGCCGGATTGGATGCCGCCGAGGCGACCGTGCTGGCCGCCGACCTGACTCGGATCGCCGCACTGCCCGCCGCGGAGCAGCGTGCCGCATTGGCCGACGCCGGTTTGCTGGCCTGCCACTGGCCGGCCCCCTACGGCCGCGACGCCGGGCCGATTCAGCGCAGCCTGATCGAGGACCAGATCCGCAAGGCCGGAATCGAACTGCCCGATCTCGTCATCGCGAACTGGGCGATTCCCACCCTCCTGCAATGGGGTACGCCCGAGCAGATCGAGCGCTTCGCCCCGCCGACCCTCACCGGTGAGGTGATCTGGTGCCAGCTGTTCTCGGAGCCGGGCGCCGGCTCGGATCTGGCGGCACTGCGCACCGTCGCCGAGCGGGTCGAGGGCGGCTGGAAGCTGCGGGGCCAGAAGGTGTGGACCTCGCTGGCCGACCGTGCCACGTGGGGAATCTGCCTGGCGCGCACCGACTCCGCCGCGCCGAAGCACAAGGGCATCAGCTACTTCCTGGTCGACATGAAAAGTCCGGGGCTCGAGATCCGGCCGCTGGTCGAGATCACCGGCGAGGCGCGCTTCAACGAGGTCTTCCTCGACGACGTGTTCGTCCCCGACGACTGCCTGGTGGGTGAGCTCGGCAACGGCTGGCGGATCGCCCGCTCCACGCTGTCCGCCGAGCGAGTGGCCATGGGCGGCAAGGGAATCGGTGAGGAGCTCGAGGCCGTGATCGCGGCCGCTCCCACCGCGGGCCCGGGTGCCGAGGTGGTCGCCGATCGCCTCGGCGCGCTGATCGCCGAATCGGTGGCCGGCACGTTGCTGGAGGCGCGCGCGGCCAAGAAGTTGCTGGCCGGCGGTGACCCCGCGGCGGAGAGCAGCGTCCGCAAACTGGTCGGCGTCCGCCACCGGCAGGCGGTGGCCGAATTCGCGGCCGAGCTGGCCGGAACAGCCGGTGCGCTGGACACCGGCGTGGTGAAGGAATTCCTGCTCACGCGCTGTCTGTCGATCGCAGGCGGCACCGAACAGATTCTGCTGACCGTCGCCGGTGAGCGGATTCTCGGGCTGCCCCGCGAATCGAAGGGCTGATATCGCAGGGCCGGGCCGCCAGAGCAGCCCACATCCGACAGGGAGCAAAAGAATTGGACTTCACCAGAGACGAGAGTCAGGACGCGGTCGCCGAAGTCGTCGTGAGCCTGCTCGAACACGACAGCGCGCGTGATCTCGCGCTGTGGCCCGCGCTGGTCGACAGCGGGCTGCTGGCGCTGCCGCTGCCGGAAGAGCACGGCGGCGACGGGATGGGACTGCTGGAGGTCTCGACCCTGCTGACCGAACTCGCGACCGACGCGGTGGCGGTGCCGGCGCTGTCGACCCTCGGATTCGGTGTGCTGCCGCTGGTCGGCCATGCCGGAGACGACTTGGCGGCCAAGGTTTTTCCCGCCGTCGCCGAGGGCGCGATCCTGACCGCGGCACTGCACGAGCCGGGCGCCCCGTTCGTCGCCGAACCGCAGACGAAGGCGGTGGCCGACGGCGATTCGGTGCGGATCAACGGCCGCAAGATCGCGGTGCCGTACGCGCGACAGGCACAGTGGATTCTGGTGCCGACCGATCGCGGAATCGCGGTCGTCGACGGGGATGCGAACGGCATCACCCGCACCGAGAGCCCGAGTTCCACCGGCGCGCCGGAATACTCGGTGTCCTTCGACGACACGGTGATTCCGGCCGGGCAGCTGCTGGATATTCCGCTGGAGGACCTGCACCGCATCGCCCTGGCAACCCTCGGCGCGGTCGCCGACGGTCTGCTCAAAGGTGTGCTGGCGCTCACCTCGGAACATCTGCGGACCCGGCAGCAGTTCGGCCGCCCGCTGGCCGAATTCCAGGCCGTCGCACAGGAAATCGCCGACGTGTACGTGGTATCGCGCACCTTGCAGGTGGCCGCGACATCCGCGAACTGGTCGCTGGCTGCGACCCGCGACGCCGGAGGCGGTGGCAAGGACACCGCACGTGTCGATGACGATCTCGATGTGCTGGCGTTCTGTGTGGCCTCCGAGCTACCGGCGGCCATGCAGCGGTGCCATCACCTGCACGGCGGCATCGGCGTCGATGTGACTCACCCGCTGCACCGCTACTACTCACAAGCCAAGGACATCGCCCGCTGGCTCGGCGGTGCGTCGTTCCGGCTGGACCGGTTGGGAGCCAGATGTACATCGATCTGACCGCTGATCAGCACAAACTGCGCGACGAATTACGCGCCTATTTCGCCGATCTCGTCACTCCCGAGGAGGAGGCCGAGATGGCGGTGAACCGCCACGGCGACGCCTACCGCGCGGTGGTGAAGCGGATGGGCCGCGACGGCTGGCTGGGCGTGGGCTGGCCGAAGGAATACGGCGGCCAGGGCTTCGGCCCGCTGGAACAGCAGATCTTCTACAACGAGGCGGTCCGCGCCGATGTGCCGGTGCCGCTGGTGACGCTGCTGACCGTCGGCCCGGCCCTGCAGTCGTTCGGTACCGAGGAGCAGAAGCGCAAGTTCCTGCCCGGAATCCTCACCGGCGATATCCATTTCGCCATCGGATATTCCGAGCCCGACGCCGGTACCGACCTGGCCGCACTGCGGACCTCGGCGGTGCGGGATGCCGACGGCGACTGGATCGTCAACGGGCAGAAGGTGTTCACCACCGGCGCGCACGAGGCCGATTTCGTGTGGCTGGCGGTACGCACCGGTTCGGTCGAGTCCCGCCACAAGGGCATCTCGATCCTGATCGTGGACACCACCGATCCGGGCTACTCGTGGACGCCGATCATCACCGCCGACGGTGCGCACCACACCAACGCCACCTACTTCGACAACGTCCGCGTGCCGGCGGAAATGCTGGTCGGGGAGGAGAACGGCGGCTGGAAGCTGATCACCACCCAGCTCAATCACGAGCGGGTCAGCCTGGGCCCGTCCGGCAAGATCGAACAGCTCTACGAGCGGGTGCGCGACTGGTCCCGGCGCCAGGAAGTCCTGGACGAGCCCGAGGTGCGGCGCGCCCTGGGGCGCCTGCACGCCATGGTGCGGGTCAACGAACTGCTGAACTGGCAGGTCGCCTCGAATATGGAGCGCCCCGATTCCGATCAGCGGGATGTGATCGCCGATGCCTCGGCGACCAAGGTGTACTCCACGGAGGCACTGCAGGAGGCGGGCCGGCTGGCGGAGGAGATCGTGGGGCGCTTCGGTGATCCGGCCGACCCGGCCACCGCGGAACTGCTGACCTGGCTGGACAAGCGCACCAAGCAGAACCTGGTCGTGACTTTCGGTGGCGGCGTCAACGAGGTCATGCGCGAACTGATCGCGCAGATGGGCCTGCGCCTGCCCCGCGTACCGAGATAGGAGTTTTCGCATGTCGGAAACCGTGACGGCGGAAGAGATCCGCGCCGCCGGCGAGAAGATCCAGCAGCTGGGCGAGTCCGCCCCGCGCCTCGGCCGCGACCCGGTGAACCAGCCGATGATCAACAACTGGGTCGAGGCGCTGGGCGACGCCAACCCGATCTACGTCGACGACGACGCCGCCCGCGCCGCCGGACATCCCGGCATCGTCGCGCCGCCGGCCATGGCCCAGGTATGGACCATGCCCGGCCTGCACGGATCGCGGCCCGCCGACGATCCGATGAACGCGGTCAACGATCTGCTCGACGCCGCCGGTTACACCTCGGTGGTGGCGACCAACTGCGAGCAGACCTACCACCGCTACCTACGCCTCGGCGAGCGACCGGTGGCGCGGACCAGATTGCGAGAACTGGTGGGGCCCAAGCGCACCGGACTCGGTGATGGCTGGTTCGCCACCTACCTGCTGACCTGGTACGTCGACGACGAACCCGTCACCGAGATGCTGTTCCGGATGTTGAAATTCGCACCCGGTACGGCGAAGCCCGCCGCAGCCCCCGGCGAGGTGTCGGCGGAGGATCTGGCGAAGCGGGTCCGGCCCACCGTGTCGAAGGACACCGAATTCTTCTGGGACGGAACAAAACTCGGCGAGTTGCGAATCCAGCGGCGCCCGGACGGGACGCTGCAGCATCCGCCGGTTCCGGCGCTGTGGAAGGACCACACCGAACAGTCCGACTACGTGGTGGCCTCCGGCCGCGGCACCGTCTTCAGTTTCGTGGTGCACCACGCGCCGAAGGTGCCCGGCCGGCAGGTCCCGTATGTCGTCGCGCTGGTCGAACTCGAGGAGGGTGTGCGCATGCTCGGCGAACTGCGCGGCGTCGACCCCGCCGAGGTCGAGGTGGGGCTGCCCGTCGAAGTGGGCTTCCAGCAGCTCGACGACGACAACACCGTGCCCTACTGGAAGGCCGTGCGATGACCTCGACGATTCAGCCCGCCGCTGTGCAGGTGGGAACTACGCTGCCCGAGTTGGTGATTCACGCCGACCCGACGTTCGTGGTCTCCACCGCGCTGGCCACCCGCGACTTCCAGGACGTGCATCACGACCGCGACAAGGCCGTCGAGCGCGGGTCCAAGGACATCTTCGTCAACATCCTCACCGACACCGGCCTGGTGCAGCGATTCGTCACCGATTGGGCGGGGCCGGGGGCGGTCGTGAAATCCGTCGCCCTGCGCCTGGGTGTGCCGCTGTACGCGGGCGACACCCTGACGCTCAGCGGAACCGTGGCGGCCGTGGACGGCGCGGATATCACCATCGATGTGGTCGGCACGGACAGCCTCGGCGACCACATCACGGCGAAAGCCGTCATCTCCCTGCAGGAGGCACGCCAGTGACGGGTCTGAGCCGCCGCGCCGCCATCGTCGGCATCGGCGCCACCGATTTCTCCAAGGACTCCGGCCGCAGCGAACTGCGCCTGGCTGCCGAGGCCGTCACCGCCGCCCTCGCGGACGCGGGGCTGACTCCCGCCGATGTGGACGGCCTGACGACCTTCACCATGGATACCAACACCCAGGCCGCGGTCGCGCGGGCCACCGGCATCCCGAGCCTGAAGTTCTTCAGCAACATCCCGTTCGGCGGCGGCGCGGCGGCCGCGACCGTGCAGCAGGCCGCCATGGCCGTCGCCACCGGAGTCGCGGATGTCGTGGTCGCCTACCGCGCGTTCAACGAGCGCTCCGGAAATCGCTTCGGGCAGTTCGCGACTCATCTGGCGACCGGCAATCCCAGCTCCTCGGGTGTGGACAACGCGTTCTCCTATACGCACGGCCTGGGCACTCCGGCCGCACAGGTCGCCATGGTGGCCCGGCGCTATATGCACGTATACGGCGCGACCAGTGCGGATTTCGGCCGGGTGGCGGTCGCCGACCGCAAGCACGCCGCGGTGAATCCGGCGGCCCACTTCTACGGCAAGCCGATCACGCTGGACGATCACCAGGCCTCGCGCTGGATCGCGGAACCGTTGCATCTGCTGGACTGCTGCCAGGAGACCGACGGCGGTGTGGCCATCGTGGTCACCAGCGCCGAGCGCGCCCGGGACCTGCCGAACAAGCCCGCGCTGATCGCCGGTGCGGCCCAGGGTTCCGGCGCGGACCAGTACGTGATGACCAGCTATTACCGCGACGCACTGACCGGCCTGCCGGAAATGGGCCTGGTGGGTGACCAGCTGTGGGCGCAGAGCGAGTTGCGGCCCGACGATATGCAGGCGGCCGTTCTCTACGACCACTTCACCCCGTTCGTGCTGATGCAGCTCGAGGAACTGGGCTTCTGCGGTCGCGGCGAGGGCAAGGATTTCGTCGCCGACGGGGCGATCGAAATCGGCGGCCGACTGCCGCTCAACACCCACGGCGGCCAACTGGGCGAGGCCTACATCCACGGGATGAACGGCATCGCCGAAGGGGTGCGCCAGATCCGCGGCAGCTCGGTGAATCAGGTCGAGGGCCTGGAGAACATCGTCGTCACCGCCGGCACCGGCGTGCCGACCTCCGGGCTGGTGCTGACCGCGGCCTGACGTACCGGCCGAGGCCGGGCGTCTGCTCGGAGCCTGAACTTTTCACCGCACACGCCGTCGCCTATTCGCCCGCGGCGCGCAGTTGTGCACGTAAAGGCCGGGCCAACTGCTCGGCACTCTCCCGGGTCCCCGCGGCCAATTCCCTTCGCGCACCGGCGAATCGGTCGAATACCAAGCCCTCGACGACGGCGATGTAATCGGCTGCGGCCGTATCGGGATCGGCGGCCCCGAGCGCGCGGAACAGTTCGCGCGCGTGCCGATGGGAGAACAGGCTCGCGACCAGACGCGGGTGGAGCTCGGCGTCGCCGAGCAGCTCGGTGATCAGCATGTGACGGGCGATCAGATGGTTACGGCGTTGCGCCAGTAGGTCGTCCAGCCATGCGGCCACCGCGGCGGCGATGTCGTCCGGGTCGGTGGCGGGTAGGTCGGCGGCGCGGAAATCGGTGCGCGACCGCTCGGTGATCGCGTCCACGATGGCCTCGATGAGTGCGCGCTTGGTGCGGAAGTAGTACGAGGTCGAACCGGGCGGTAGGCCGGCCGCGGTATCGAGGGCCCGATGAGTCAGTGCCCGCAGCCCCTCGCGAGCGATCAGGTCGATCGCCGTGCCGATGATGAGTCCGCGCCGGTCCGCTGCGCGCGCATCACCCGCCGGGCGACGCACATTCGTCCCCAGCTGCGTGGCACTGGGTTGTTCGGCCGGGCGTGGTGTGGACATCGTCACCTTCTCTCGTCTCGCGCCCGATCATCCTCTACAAGTGTAGAGGTGCTCTACAGATGTAGAGCCCTCAGGAGGGTGGAGACCGTGGACGGACTGGTTCTCGATGGCGATCAGCGCGCTGCCGCGGCGGCCCTGGCTACGGTGGCCGAGCGATTGAGCGGGCGCCGGTGGGCTTTTCCGCGCGGCTTCGGTTCGCATGCCCTGCCGGCGCGCTCGCGGCCCGCCGCGCGCGGGGTCTACCTGCACGGTCGTCCCGGCCGCGGCAAGACGATGCTCATGGACGAGTTCTTCGAGCGAGTGGAATCGAAACGCAAGTGCCGCTTCCACTTTCATCAGTTCTTCGCCCGGCTCCATACCGCGATCGCCGAAACCGGCGGTCTGCCGGCCGCCTTGGACGCACTGCTCGGTGACACCGAACTGATCTGTTTCGACGAATTCCACGTCCACGACGTCGGTGACGCCATGCTGCTGACCCGCCTGCTCCAGGCACTGTTCGCGCGCCGCGTCGTGCTGGTGGCGACCTCGAACTACCCGCCCGAGCAGCTGCTGCCCAATCCGCTGATGCACGCGAGATTCGAGCCCGCCATCGCGCTGCTGCGTACCCATCTGGCCGTGGTCGCGGTCGACGGACCGCAGGATTACCGCGCTCGCGGGTGCCGGGACCGGATCTGTGATCGGACCGGATTCGCGAGCGGGCGCTACGTACGCGGGCACCGGCCCGGTGCCGACCGGCCGGCCGCGGTGCCGATCGCCCATCTCCTGCTGCGGGCGCGGGCCGCGGAGGCGGACCTGCTGGTCTTCGATTTAGACGAAATCTGCGTGCGGCCCTTGTCGGCCATCGACTTTCTGACCCTCACCCTCACCTACCGGCGCTGGGTCGTGTGTGCGGTGCCGCCGCTGCGGCGGGTTCCGATCGATGCGGTGACGCGCTTGGTCAACCTGGTCGACGTGCTCTACGACGCCGATCTGCCCCTCACCCTCTACACCGAGGTTTCGCTGCCGGAGTTGGTCCGCGATGTCGCCGCCGCCCCGGATCTCGAGCGCACCGCGAGCCGGCTGGGCCGGTTGCCCGGCGCTCGCCCGTCGAGCGTCGCCGAGTCGGCCGAGTCGGCCGGAAGCACGGTGGCCGGCCCCTCGTGAAGGTCCGGCGAAGTGAAGTGCGTTCGTTTGGACGGATCGGCCGGAGACGAGGTCATTTGCTGTGCCCGGTCACAGTTTCGCCGGCTGTCAACTGGCGGCCAGGGGCATAGACCGCACCGGTCACCGTCCGGTGTCACGATTTCCCTCCTCACGGACCGTTCGGCATGTAACGATGTGCCTGTTTGTGCAGTTCGGATGTTTTCTGGGAGAGGCCCGTGGCCGGGGTGAGAACGGCGATACCACGCGCGATCGGGCTGATCGCCTTGATGGCGTGCGTCGTCTTCGCGCTGCGCGGATACCTGCCCGGCACCGGCGGCCCGCATGCACCGTCCCCGCCCTCGGCGGTGACGGTGGCGCTCATGCCGGTGCTGTCGCTGGTATCCGTGGTGATCCTGCTGGCCGGGGTACTGACCAGCCAGCATCATCTGCCGCTGGCGATGGCCGAGGTCGACCGTGAGCGCAAGCGGCAGCCGTTCCGGTTGAGCCGGTTCGGGATCGTGATCCTCATCGGCACCGCCGTCGCGGCCGTGCTGACCGCGATCGTGTGGGCGGTATACCTGCTCGCCGGAGGCCGCGAGGAAGCTCCCGCGCCGCGTTCGAATCCGCCCGCTACCGCACAGCCGCCCGAAACCACCGCGCCGCCGACCACTCAGCCGTTCTCCGGCTCCCCGGAGTTGAGCGGCCACGCCCTGCTGTTCGTGGGCGCGTGCGCCGCGGTGCTGGTGGCGGTCGCGATTCTCGGTCTCGGCGTGGTGGCCGTCGGCGCCCGCGATGGCCGCGGCGCACCGGCGGTGCCGTCCACGCCCGCACCCGCCGAGGCGCCGGTCTCGTTGGCGCAGGTCGCCGAAATGGGCCTGGCCGCGATGATGGCCTCCGGAAAGGATGCGCGCGCCGCGATCATCGCCTGCTATGTCGCGATGGAGAGCGGTCTGGCGCAGGCCCGCGAGGTGGCGCCACTGATTTCGGACACCCCCTCGGAGGTGCTGGCGCGCGCCTTCGATCGCGGCGTTCTGCACGACGCCTCGGCCCGCGAACTGGTGACGCTGTTCGAGGAGGCCCGGTTCAGCCCGCATTCGATCCTGGAATGGCAGCGCATGCGTGCCGAACAACTGCTGCGCATCGTGCTGGCGGATCTGCAGGGGGCGCGGCTGTGACCCGGATGACGATCGTGGTCGGCGCGGTGGCGATGATCGCGTTGATCGAGCTGGTCGGCCTGAGCAACCAGCGCGAGATGTTGCCGATCCTGGTCGGGGTGCCGGTGTTCGGCGCCCTGGCATTGCTGCTGTGGTCGCTGGTCGAGCGCTCGCGGGCGCGGGACCGTGCCGAGGCCGACGACCACGACTTCGAGAACGGCCCGGCCGAAATGCTGAGCCGCTGGCACGCGCGGGCGCAGATGCTCGCGACCCGCGCCGACGGCACCCGGGCCGATTGGGATCGCTATCTGCGCCCGCTGCTGGCCAAGGAGTTCGAACTGTCCAGCGGTCATCGGATCGCGAAGAACCGCAAGGCCACCGAGGCCGCCGGACGGCTGCAGTTCGGTCCGGAACTGTGGCGCTGGGTGGATCCGGCCAATTCGTCGCCGCGTGATCAGAACACGCGTGCGCCCGGCCGGGCCGCGCTCGACGAGATTCTACGTCGCTTGCAGAGCATGTGAGCCGCTTGCCGAACATGTGAAATGGGTTGGAACTAGTGCGAGATCGGATATGACGACACCTTTGGATGTGACCATCAAACGCACCGATGCGGTGCTGCGGGAGATCGCCCGCGTCGTGGTCGGCAAACGCGAAGAGCTGCAGCTGATCATGGTCGCGGTGCTGTCGGGCGGCCACATCCTGATCGAGGATCTACCGGGACTGGGCAAGACGCTCATCGCCCGATCCTTCGCGGCCGCATTGGGTTTGGACTTCACACGCGTGCAGTTCACGCCCGACCTGCTGCCCGCGGATCTGATCGGCTCGACGATCTACGACATGGCCTCGGGCCGGTTCAACTTCCGGCGCGGGCCCGTATTCACGAATATGCTGCTCGCCGACGAGATCAACCGCACGCCGCCCAAGACCCAGGCCGCGCTGCTCGAGGCGATGGCCGAGGGGCAGGTCAGCATCGACGGCGAAACCTTCCCGCTGCCACAGCCTTTCATCGTGCTGGCCACCGACAATCCGATCGAGTACGAGGGCACCTATCCGTTACCGGAGGCCCAGCTGGACCGGTTCGCCATGCAGTTACGGCTGGGATATCTGTCGGAGAAGGACGAGACCCAGATGATCCGCCGCCGGCTCGAACGCGGCGCGGTCACCCCGCAGGTGGGGCAGGTGGTGGACGCGCAAGGTCTGGTGGAGATGCGCCAGGCGGTGGAATTCGTCACCGTCCACCCGGATGTGGTGACGTATGTGGTCGCGCTGGCCGCCGCCACCCGCGGTCATCCGCAGGTCGAGGTCGGCGCGAGTCCCCGCGCCGAACTGGATCTGGTGCAGATGGCCCGCGCCCGCGCGCTGCTGCTGGGGCGCGACTACGTGATCCCGGAGGATGTGAAGGCGCTGGCGGTTCCGGCGATGGCGCACCGGATCACGCTGCGCCCGGAGATGTGGGTGCGCCGGATCCGCGGCGAGGACGTGATCTCCGAATTGCTGCGCCGCCTGCCGGTACCGCGCGCGACGGTGACATGAGACATCGCGACACCACCTCGGCGAGCGAGGTCGATCTGCGCTGGCGGCCCGCGCCACTGGTGTACATGCTGGCGGTCGCCGCCGCGGTCGCGCTGGTGCCGGCGATCATGCTGGATCGGTGGCAGCTGGCGGTCTTCGCGGCGCCGATGCTGGGTGTCCTGGCCACCGCGCCGATTCAATTGTCGCGCACCAGGGTTCAGGTCGACGGCGGCGGGATTCTGCGCTGCTTCGAATCCGAGGAGGTCGAGCTGCCGGTCGCCGCGTTCGTCGAACACGGGCACGCGCTGCTGCGCTGCCGTCCCGAGGAGGCGAGCGGGCTGGAGTTGCGGGTCGAGGAGTCCTCGGATTCCGGGCCCGCGCCGGCCGGCCTGCGGCTGGCGCTGTCGACCCAGCGCTGGGGCCGCTATCCGGTGACGGTCCGGCTGACGGCATTGAGTCCGGCGGGCTTGGCCCAGGCGTCCGCGAGCGTCGCCGCCGGTGAGGTGTACGTGTACCCGATCGCTGATCCGCAGCGAATGCGGTTGCCGCGCACCGAACTTCCGGAACGGATCGGTACCCACCTGACCCGCCGGCACGGGCCCGGCGTGGAGTACGCCGATATCCGCGCCTATGCGCCCGGCGACCAGTTGCGCACCGTGAACTGGCCGGTGAGCGCGCGCCGCGGCCGCCTCTACGTCACCGAGCGGCTCACCAACCGGGCCGCGGATGTCGTTGTGCTGGTGGATACTTCGCTGCAGGCCCCGGGCCCGGCCTCGGATTCGATGGAGCTGATCGTGCGCGGGGCCGCGCAGGTCGCGCAGACCGCGCTGCAGGCGGGCGACCGCACCGCCGTGGTGTGCCTGGGCCGCGCGCCGCGCTGGCTGCGGCCCGATATCGGGCGGCGCCAGTTCTATCGCATCGTCGACACGGTGCTCGGCGTGGGCGACGAGCACATCCCGAATGTCGGCACGCTGGCTCCGCATACGGCCGTGCCGATCGGCGCGATCGTGGTCGCGTTCTCGACCCTGCTCGACACCGAATTCGCGCTGGCCCTGATCGATCTGCGCAAGCGCGGCCATGCCGTGGTGGTGGTCGACGTATTGCGCGGCACGCCGTTCAAGGACGGCCTGGATCCCACGCTGGCCCGGATGTGGCAGTTGGAACGCACCGCGATGTACCGCGATATGGGCACCGTCGGAGTCGACATCGTGGCCTGGCCCGACGGCGCTCGCCTCGACCAGGCGATGCGGCTGCTGCCCGACCATCGGCGGATGGTGCGGGTGAAGCGATGACAAGATTTCTGGCCGTACTGTCCGGGCTGCTGCTGACCACCGCGGTGGGCATCGTGCTGCCGTGGGCCGCGATTCCGGTTTTCGTCGCGGTCGTGGTCGGCTGGCGGTTCCGCACGGTGGCGGTGCTGGCGGTACTGGTCGCCCTCGGCGCGTTGGCGTGGGCCGATACCGGTGCGCTGGCCGCCGCCGGGACCGGCCTGGTGGCGACCACCTATCTGCTCAACACCGCCACGCTGCACGCACCGGCCGGCGTGGTTCCCACCACATTGCCGTCGGTCGTCGGGGCGCTCGGTTTCGCGGCGGCGGCGGTGCTGGCGACGCTGATTCCGGGGCGGCTGGCGTGGCTGCCGCTGCTGGCTCCGGTGCTGGTCATCGTGTTGTACGCGGCGATCGTGCAGGGCGTGATCGGGCGCGAGGACGCCCCGGATACGGCGGAACCGACGTAGTCGTGGGAGCGTGATATACCCCACAACCGGGGTGTTTGCCCTACTACGCGATGTCGTGGTTTCCTACTACGCCTTGTAGTCTGATGGCATGTGGATTATCCCGATCATCGCCGTCATCTGTTCCGTCGCGATCGCCGGCCTGTTCGCCACCGGCTTCCCGGACTGACGCCGACAGGCCCCGCCCGGAACATCAGCGAACCGGGATGGACGACACCGCCCGACCGGCACTGCCGGTCGGGCGGTTCTTCGTTCGGTGGCGAGTCGTCGATCAGGCGGTGAAGCTCAGCCGCACATCGCTCAGTACCGGGGCGTCCTCGCGTTCGACCACGGTCGCGCCGATGACGAGCTCGTCGCCCTCGCGCCAGATCCGCGACCGGATCGTCTCACCCGGATACAGCACGCCGGCGAATCGGGCCCGGAAGCCGGTCACCCGGCTCGCGTCCGAGTCCAGCACGGTGTCGGTCGCGGTCTTGCAGACCAGGCCGTAGGTGCACAGGCCGTGCAGGATCGGGTCGGGAAAGCCTGCGGCACGGGCGAATTCGGGGTCCGAATGCAGCGGGTTGCGGTCACCGCACATGCGGTACAGCAGTGCCTGCTGCGGGAGCGTCGGGGTGAGGACCTCGACATCCGGGGTCCGATCGGGCAGTTCGGCCTTGGTGCTCGGGCCGCGCTCACCACCGAAACCGCCCTCACCCTTGGCGAAGATCGACGAGCGTGCCGTCCACAGCGGCTGCCCGTCGGATCCGGTGATCACCGTCTCGTGGGTGATCACCGCGGCCGAACCCTTGTCCCACACCTCGGTGATCCGCCCGGTGCTGCTCGCCTTGCCCTCGGCCGGAATCGGCCGGTGCACAACGATTTCCTGGCTGCCGTGCACGACCTTGGCCAGGTCGATCTCCACGCCCGGATAGCTCACCTTCGGTGGTTCGGTGACCCGCATCGTCGGTGCGACGGTCGCGAAGGTCGGCAGCACCTGCGGCTCCCGATCGTCCAGATAGCGCAGTTCGCCCGGATCGGTCCAGCGGGTGCCGGCGCTCAGGCCCAGGTGGTACAGCTGTACATCCGAGGGCGTCCAGGAGAACGCCTGGGTCGGAAGTTCCGCTCCGAGAGCGGTTTTCAGGTCAATAGGCATTGTGTGTGTTCCTTGTTCGCCGACGTATCACGAGTCCTGATCGAGGGTGTCCGGAATCCGATCCGATCGGCCGGACCACCCTCCATCGACAGTGGTGTTGCGGACGCCGCCGCGGGTGGCCGGACCGCTCCCATGGTGCCGGGATCGGGCCACGCCCCCGCTGCGGGTCCCGCTCACCGGTGCCCGCCTATTTGCTCGCCGCGCCGGTGGGTGCTTTTTCCTCGCGCGCCTTCTCGACGATATCCATGACCGCCAGATAACCGAAGGTCAGCGCGGGCCCGATGGTCGCGCCGGGACCGGCGTAGGTGTGGCCCATGACCGGGGTCGAGGAGTTGCCGGCCGCGTAGAGCCCGTCGATCACGCTGCCGTCCGCCCGCAGCACCCGCGCCGCGGTGTCGGTGACCAGGCCGCCCTTGGTGCCCAGGTCGCCCGGCACGATCTTGGCGGCGTAGAACGGGCCCTGCACCAGGGCCGCCAGGCACGGGTTCGGCTTCACGGTCGGATCGCCGTAGTAGCGGTCGTAGTGACTCTTGCCGCGGCCGAAGTCCTCGTCGACGCCCTTCTCCGCGAAGGCGTTGAACCGGGCGACGGTGGCGGCGAGATTGTCCGCCGGCACGCCGAGACGCCGGGCCAGTTCCTCGAGGGTGTCGGCCTTGACGATGTTGTCGTTTTCCATCCAGCGGGACGGAAAGCGCTGGCCCGGCTGCAGCCCGGCGAAGATGTAGCGGTTGCGGTAGCGCTGGTCGAACACCAGCCAGGCGGGGATGTTCTCGCCCGGACCGTCACCCTGACCCCATTTGCCGCCGTACATGGTGTGCACGGCCTCGACGTAAGGAGCGGACTCATTTCCGAATCGCTTACCGTCGGCGTTCACCATGATCGCGCCGGGCAGATTGCGCTCGGCCAGCGCGAACCACGGCTTGCCCTCACCCTTGAAAATGGTCGGCCCCCACCAGGAGTCCTCCATGAACCCGATGTCGCCGCCGACCTCCATACCGGCCCGGATGCCGTCACCGGTGTTGGCCGCCGCGCCCGTGGTCCACTCGGTGGTGATGGGCTTGCGCTGGTACTGCTCGCGCATCTCGGCGTTGTGCTCGAAACCGCCGGTGCCCAGCACCACGCCGTAGCGGGCCTTGAAGATCGTCGGCTCGCCGTCGACGGTCGCCTCCACGCCGACGACCCGGCCGTCCTCGGTGATCAGCTTGGTCAGGGGAGTGTTGAGCAGCACCGGGACGTTCGCGTCCTGCAGGCCCTTGCGCATGGCCGCGATAATGGCCTGGCCCATGCCCACGATCTGCTTGCCGGTGAATTTCGCCAGGTAGGTGCGGGCGCCGACCCGCATGGCGCGCATCATGCCCTTCGGATGCCGCTTGATGAGGTTCAGGCGCACGAAGTCGGTCTGCATGACGACGACGTTGAGCGGGGCCTTGGCATAGGGCGGTTCCAGATTCGCGGCCTCGGCGCCGAGCACCTTGAGGTTGAACGGCTTCGGCTCGCAGGAGCGGCCGGAGCCCAGGCCGCCGGGGGCCTCGGGGTGGTAGTCGGAGTAGCCCGGCACCCAGGTCATCTTCAGCGGAGAGTGATCGAGGACGAAGTCGAAAGCCTCGGCACCGCGGTCGATGTAGGTATCGATCTTCTCCTTCGGCACCACGTCACCGATGATGCTGTGCAGATAGCGGCGGGCCTCCTCCCGGTCGTCGGGCCGGCCGGACGCCTCGAGCGCCTTGTTGCCCGGGATCCACACACCGCCACCGCTACGCGCGGTCGAACCGCCGTAGTGCGCGGCCTTCTCGATGAGCACCGCGCGCAGTCCGTGGTGCGCGGCGGCGAGGGCGGCGGTCATTCCGGCGGCGCCGCTGCCGACCACCACCACGTCGTATTCCCGATCAGTCATGTAGAACACGTTATAGAATCGGATCAGGTTCGGTCTATATTGGTCTGGCAGATGGGACTGCTGACACGAGAAAATGCAGGAAAACTCGTTTCAGTTTGTATCCCGTTCACCGGCTGGTCCCCAGACCGAGCGCCCCAATGGAAGGAACAAGCGTGCTGTCCGACGCGGTACGGAATGAACTGGCCGCGGAGCTCGCGGTCGCCGAACGAGACCGGGTGCCGATCGATCCGCTGGTCACGCGGTATGCGGCGATCGACGTGGTCGACGCCTACGAGATTCAGCTCATCAACATCCGGCAGCGGCTGGCCGACGGCGCGAAGGTGGTCGGCCACAAGGTCGGCCTCTCCTCGAAGGCCATGCAGGAGATGATGGGCGTCGACGAACCCGACTACGGCCATCTGCTCGCCGATATGCAGGTGTTCGAGGACGTTCCGGTCGACACGTCGAAGTACCTGTTCCCGCGCGTCGAGGTCGAGGTCGGTTTCGTGCTGGGCGCGGATCTGCCGGGCGAGGAGTGCACCGAGGCCGACGTGCTGGCCGCGACGGTCGCCTACGCCCCCGCCATCGAGCTGATCGACACCCGCATCAAGAACTGGAATATCGCGTTGTGCGACACCATCGCCGACAACGCCTCCTCGGCCGGCTGGGTGCTCGGGCCGGAGCGGGTGGCACCGGATGCGCTGGATATCAAGGCCATCGACGCGACCTTGACCCGCAACGGCGAGGTCGTCGCCCAGGGCCGCAGCGACGCGGTACTCGACGATCCGACCACCGCGGTGGCCTGGCTGGCCCGCAAGGTCGCCTCGTTCGGGGTGCGGCTGAAGGCCGGCGACATCGTGCTGCCGGGTTCGTGCACCCGCGCCATCGACGCCCGTCCGGGTGACGACTTCCATGCCGAGTTCGCTGGACTCGGTTCCGTCCGTTTGAAGTTCAGCTGAGGGAGATCAAGTGCCTAGCAACGGGAAGGTCACAGCCGCGATCGTCGGCTCCGGCAATATCAGCACCGATCTGCTGTACAAGCTGCTGCGGTCGGAGCGGATCGAGCCGCGCTGGATGATCGGTATCGATCCGGACAGCGAGGGTTTGAAGCGCGCCCGCGGGCTCGGTCTGGAGACCTCGGCCGAGGGTGCCGACTGGCTGCTCGCGCTGCCGGAGAAGCCGGACATGCTGTTCGAGGCGACCTCGGCGTACGTGCACCGCGAATACGCGCCGAAGTACGAGGCGGCCGGTATCCGCGCGGTGGATCTCACCCCCGCCGCGGTCGGCCCGGCGGTCGTGCCGCCGGTGAACCTGGGTGCGAATATCGACACCCCGAACGTCAACATGATCACCTGCGGTGGGCAGGCCACGATTCCGATCGTCGCGGCCGTCTCGCGCGTGGTCGAGGTGCCCTACGCCGAGATCGTCGCCTCGGTCTCCTCGGTCTCGGCCGGACCCGGCACCCGTGCCAATATCGACGAGTTCACCAAGACCACCAGCAAGGGTGTGGAGACCATCGGTGGTGCGAAGCGCGGTAAGGCGATCATCATCCTCAACCCGGCCGAGCCGCCGATGATCATGCGCGACACCATCTTCGCCGCCATCCCCGAGGATGCCGACACCGCCGCGATCAGCGAATCCATCCACCGGATGGTCGCCGACATCCAGGAGTACGTGCCCGGCTACCGCCTGCTCAACGAACCGCAGTTCGACGAGCCGAGCGTGATTTCCGGTGGGATGGCGAAGGTTTCGGTTTTCGTGGAGGTCGAGGGCGCGGGCGACTTCCTGCCCCCGTACGCGGGCAACCTCGACATCATGACCGCCGCCGCCACCCGGGTGGGCGAGGTCATGGCCGAACAGATCCTCACGGCTCGGGTCTAGGAGGGACCAGATCATGAACTACGTATTGCAGCCGTTCTCCCAGGAACTCGACGTCCGCGTCACCGACACCTCGCTGCGCGACGGGTCCCATCACAAGCGCCACCAGTTCACCGCCACCGAGGTGCGCGATATCGTCGCGGCCGTCGACGCCGCGGGCGTCCCGGTCATCGAGGTGACCCACGGTGACGGCCTGGGCGGTTCCTCGTTCAACTACGGGTTCTCCAAAACCCCTGAGCAGGAACTGATCACGATCGCGGCGCAGACCGCGAAGCAGACCAAGATCGCGGTCCTCATGCTGCCCGGCGTGGGCGTCAAGGAGGACATCAAGATCTCCCAGGACAACGGCGCGTCCATCGTCCGCATCGCCACCCACTGCACCGAGGCCGACGTCTCGATCCAGCACTTCGGCTACGCCCGCGATCTCGGCATGGAAACCGTCGGCTTCCTGATGATGTCGCATTCGCAGCCGCCGGAGGTGCTCGCGAAGCAGGCGCGCATCATGGCAGACGCGGGATGCCAGTGTGTCTACGTCGTGGACTCCGCCGGTGCGCTCGTGCTGGATCAGGTCTCCGACCGCATCGCCGCGGTCGCCGCCGAACTGGGTGACGACGCCCAGGTCGGCTTCCACGGTCACGAGAACCTCGACCTCGCCGTCGCCAACTCGATCTACGCGGTCAAGGCCGGTGCCAAGCAGATCGACGGCAGCGCACGGCGTTTCGGCGCCGGTGCGGGCAACACCCCGGTCGAGGCGTTCGTCGGCGTCGCCGACAAGATCGGCATCAAGACCGGTATCGACTTCTTCGCCATCGCCGATGCCGCCGAGGACGTCGTGCGCCCGGCCATGCCGCAGGAATGCCTGCTGGACCGCCAGGCCCTGATGATGGGCTACGCCGGGGTGTACTCGAGCTTCCTCAAGCACGCCGAGCGCCAAGCCGAACGCTACGGCGTCTCGGCGGCCGAGATGCTGGTGCGCGCCGGTAAGCGCAAGCTCGTCGGCGGCCAGGAGGATCAGCTGATCGACATCGCGCTGGAACTGCAGCGGGAGCAGACCGCCTCCGCCTGAGCGGATCGAGAGCGACGGGCCGCGAACGTGAATCGTTCGCGGCCCGCTGTCGTGTACGGGGCGAAGTCCGGTGACGACAGGTCGGACCGCCGCCGCGGACGGCGGCTCCGTTCGGCGAGAGCGGCGTGGACGCGTCTGTATTGTCGGAACGCGAGGCCGGCTGGTGCCGCTTTCGATTCTTTCGGAGAACGAGATGCGGTGGGCGGTTAACGCGCGTGGGTTTCGAACCGATCCGGATCATGGGTCTGGGACGCGCAGTAGCACTGCGCGGCAAGCAATCTGTTCTCGGTATTCGTTTGGAAAAACATAGGAGAGTTGCTGTGAACATGCGGGCTGTGATCGCTGGATCTGTTGCCGCTATCGCGATTTCGATGGCGGGTGGAGCGGTGGCAGGTGCGGAGCCGTTCGTCGCCGCGAACGGGCCCACGGTGCAGAATCCGGCCGATTTTCTGGTGGGCGACACGGTGTATTTCAACGCCGGATACGCCAATTGCTCGATACATCCCAACGGTGACGTCGGCTGCGACATCAGCCCCGGAATCGCCACTCTGTTCGGAGTTCCGATCAACAATGTGGCCATCGACCTGCCGTTCCTCCCGGCGCATCCGACCTTCGGCCTGACCGGCCCACTCGGCCGCGCCGGCAGCCGCCCCTTCGACCCGGGCCCCTCCGTCGACGGCTACGACTACGGCGGCGTCATCACCTACGGCGGTGCCACCTGCAGCGCCGGCGGGCGCGGTGCGGTGCAGTGCAGCTCGAAGGGACACACTTTCAACTTCGGCTGGTCGGGCACCAACCTCAGCTGACGGCAGCACGGATTCGGCACCCCGGGCCGCGAACGTTCCCCGTTCGCGGCCCGCGGTCGTTGTGCGGCCGGGCGGATCGACCAGGTCGTTTCGATCGGCAACCTGGAACAGGCCGGTTGATACACTCGTGTATCCACGTGTCCATGGAGAGGAAGCGTTCGTGACGTCCCTCGGTGCCCGGAAGTCGTCCGAGGCCGGGCGCGGCCGGACATCGCAACGTCGCCGCGACGCATCGGCCGAAACGTCGGGGGAGGCCGCTCCCGTCGGTGATCTCGCCGGTCCGAGCGGCGTAGCCACGCGCGAACCGCGAATGACCAAGCGACGGGCCGAGACTCGGCAGCGGTTGCTGGACGCGGCCTTCGACGCCTTCGCGGAGGAGGGGTTCGGGCGGTGCACGGTGGAGCAGATCTGTGAGCGCGCCGGATTCACCCGGGGGGCGTTCTACTCGAACTTCAGCTCGCTGGAGGAGCTGTTCCTGGCGATGTGGGAGTTGCGCTCGGCCGCGATGCTGCGCGAACTGACCGGAGTGCTGGAGTCGGAGTCCGGCGCCGATGTCCACGACCTGCGCGCCGGTGTGGAACAGGTGCTGCGGGCGGTTCCGCTGGACGACAAATGGTTTCGCATCACCGCCGAATTCACCGCCCACGCCCTGCGCAACCCGCCGCTGCGGCGGGTGATGGTCGCGCGGGAGAACGCGATCGTCGCGGCCCTGCTGCCGGTCCTCGAGGCGCTGCTCGATCGCGCGGGCCGCACCGTCACCGACCGCGAGGGCCTCGGGCGGGCGGTGGTCGCGGTCCACGACGGAACCTCACAGCAGTGTCTGCTCGAACCGGACGACACCACCGCGCGGGAACAGCGCACCACGCTGTTCACCCATGTCGCGATGGCCTACAGCGTCGCGCGGGATGCCCGATGAGCCGCTGCCGGCCGTAGCCGCGCAGAAACCCGGAGACGACAACCGTGCAGGAGGCGACGATGTCCGAACGACCCGAACTGGCCGAGGCGCTGGATCTGCAACCGCATCCCGAAGGTGGCTGGTTCCGCGAAACCTACCGCAGCCCGGTCGAATTCGAGCCGGACGGCTACGACGGCCCGCGCGCATCCGCCACCGCCATCCACTTCCTGCTGCTGGCGCACGAACAGTCCGCGCCGCATACCGTGCGCTCGGACGAGATCTGGTTGTGGCACCGCGGTGGCCCGCTGCTGCTGAACATCGGCGGCGAGGAGGTGATCCTCGGCCCGGATGTCGAACGGGGACACCTCCTGCAGGCCGTGGTGCCCGCCGGCGTCAGCCAGGCCGCCCGCCCGGCCGGTGACGAATACGTGCTGGTGAGCTGCGTGGTCGCGCCCGGATTCGATTTCGCGGACTTCCGGCTGGACTGATCGCCGGGGTGAACACATCGTGCAAACCTCGGCGATTCGGCGCGATTTCCGCCTTTCGGGCGGAGGTTTGCACGAATAGTTCAGGCCCGCCCACCGAATACGGTGGGCGGGCCCGAGCTACGCGCCGACCTACTCGTCGATCGCCAGCATGCCCTCATCGATCGCATACTGGATCGACTTCTCCAGGTCCGGGCACGGATCCGGCCGCCCCGGCCCGGCCAGCTTCGCGAAGACCGGACAGTGTTCGGCCGGGCTGACCGTCCACTGCACCGACCGCTGGTGCGAAGAGGACTTGCGAACCAGGACTTCCACTCCGCATGCCCGGCAGGCCACCGGCGTCAGGCCGTCTTCGAGATAGCGCTGCTTGTCGACGACCGTCTGGGCACGCACCTGTTCCCGGCGTTCCGGGCGGTCCGCGAAATCGGGTGCTTTGGCCCAGGAGACCATCAGGCACCCGCCTCCTGCTTGACGGCAGGGTCCTGCTGTGCCGCGTCCTCTTCCTTCTTGCGCCGCAGATTCTCCGCGACCTCGGCCTCCCAGTGCTCGTTGGCCTTGGTGGTGTCGACCTCGAATTCGAAGCGCTGCACCATCTTCGGGTCGATATCGGCGACGTCGACGTAGAACTGGTCGTACCAGCGCCGCAGCTGGTAGACCGGGCCGTCCTCCTCGCAGAGCAGCGGGTTGTCGATCTTGGACTTGTGCTTCCAGATCTCCACGTCCTGCAGGAAGCCGTCGCCGAAGAAGTCGGTCATGGACTTGGCCAGCTTCTCCGCCGTCTCGTCGTCGATGCCCTTGGGCTTCTCGACCGACAGGCCGTACTGCAGCACGAACGAATCCTGCGTGACCGGGTAGTGGCAGTTGATCAGCTGGACCTTGATCTGGTAGCCGCCGTAGATATTGGTCAGCGGGTTGATCATGTAGGACGGGCCGAAGTAGGACGCCTCCGACTTCAGCAGCGTCTCCCCGCCGTACTTGGCGGCCATGCCGATGTCCGGACGGCCCTTCGTCTCGAGGAACTGCGTCGCCACGTGACCTTCGAAGACGTTCTTGAAATACGTCGGGAAGGCGAAGTGGATATAGAAGAAGTGGGCCATGTCCACCACGTTGTCCACGATCTCGCGGCAGTTGGCGCCCTCGATCAGCATCGTGTTCCAGGTGAACGGGGTCCAGTCGCTGTTGCGTTCCTCGACCGGGTTGCCGTCGGCATCGGTGTAGGGCCCCTCGATGTAGGGGATGGTGACGTCGTCCGGCGGCGGGTTGCCCTCGTGGTCGTGCCAGACGTAGAGCTGGCCGTTGCGCTCGAGGGTGGTCCAGGCGCGGGTACGGGCCAGCGGCGGCACCCGCCGCGCGTACGGGATCGAGGTGCAGCGGCCGTTGCCGCCCCAGCGCCAGTCGTGGAACGGGCACGCGATGGAGTCGCCCTTGATCTCGCCCATGCTGAGATCGCCGCCCAGGTGGCGGCAATAGGCGTCGAGCACCTTCAGCTCGTCGTTGCTGTCGGCCCACACCACGAGTTTGGTGCCGAAAGCCTGCACGGCATGCGGCTTACCGTCGCGAAACGTCTCGGCCAGGCCCAGGCAATGCCAGCCCCGCGCGTACCGCGTCGGTGTCGAGCCGACGTCGATCTCGCGGACCTTCCCGCTCCGCTGTGCGGTTTCTGCCATCGTCATCCCTCCTCTGGAAGTACTAGAACACGTTACAAAATTGAGCGGCCCAGCGCCAGCTATTCCGTTGACTACCAGGCAAAGGTGTTCGTTGTGGGACAATGAACACCCGTTCTCGACATAAATAAGAACGTGTTCTAGTCTCAAGACAAGTATCGGTTCCGCAGAACGGAATGCGACCGATACACCGTTCCGATTTCGATCAGGCAGGAGCAGCCCCCGAGATGACGCAAGAAGTGACCGAGCGGGTCGAAGCGCTGTTGCCGAAGCTGCGCGAACAGGCGCAGGAGGCAGAAGATCTGCGCCGGATTCCCGACGAGACCATGAAGGCGCTGCAGGAGACCGGTTTCTTCAAGCTGCTGCAGCCGCGCCAGTGGGGCGGATACGCCGCCGATCCGGTCGTGTTCTACGACACCGTGCGCAAGATCGCCAGCGCCTGCGGTTCCACCGGCTGGGTGGCCGGCATCATCGGCGTGCACAACTGGCATCTGGCGCTGTTCGACCAGCAGGCACAGGAGGAGGTCTGGGGCGAGGACACCCAGGTCCGCATCTCCTCCTCCTACGCCCCGATGGGCGCCGGCGTGGTGACCGAGAGCGGCGACGGCTACATCGTCAACGGCTCCTGGGCCTGGTCGTCGGGTAGCGATCACGCCACCTGGACCTTCGTCGGCGGTCCGGTGATCAAGGACGGCAAGCCGGTCGACTTCGGCAGCTTCCTGGTTCCGCGCACCGACTACCGCATCGACGACGTGTGGAATGTGGTGGGCCTCAAGGGCACCGGCTCCAACACTCTGGTGCTGGAGAACGTCTTCGTGCCGCGGCACCGCTTCCTCAGCTACAAGAGCATGAACGACCTGACCGCGCCCGGTCTGCAGCAGAACACGGACCCGGTCTACAAGATGCCGTGGGGCACTATCCATCCCACCACCATCTCCACGCCGATCGTCGGCATGGCCTACGGCGCGCTGGACGCGCACGTGGAGCACCAGGGCAAGCGCCTGCGCGCGGCCTACGCCGGTGAGAAGGCCAAGGACGACCCGTTCGCCAAGGTGCGCATCGCCGAGGCCGCCAGCGATATCGACGCCGCGTGGCGGCAGCTGTCGGGCAATGTCGCCGACGAGTACAAGCTCCTGGTCGCCGGCGAGGAGATTCCGTTCGACCTGCGTGTGGCGGCGCGTCGCGATCAGGTCCGTGCCACCGGCCGGGCCATCGCCTCGATCGACAAGCTGTTCGAGAGCTCGGGTGCGACCGCGCTCGCGAACGGTACTCCGCTGCAGCGTTTCTGGCGTGACGCGCACGCCGGCCGCGTGCACGCCGCCAACGATCCCGAGCGCGCCTACATGATGTACGGCACCCACGCGTTCGGCCTGCCGGTCACCGACGGGATGGTGTGATGACCGCCGTCTCGGAGCTGACCTACGAGTCCACCTCGAAGTTCGCCCAGGTCCGCCCGGATCTGAAGCTGCACTATCACGAGGCCGGCGAGGGCAACGGTCCCACCATCGTGCTGCTGCACGGTGGTGGTCCCGGCGCCTCGTCGTGGTCGAACTTCGCGCGCAACATTCCGGTGCTGGCGCAGCACTTCCACGTGCTGGCCGTGGATCAGCCCGGCTTCGGGCAGTCGGACAAGCCGACCGACCACCCGCAGTACTTCGTGCACAGCGCCTCGGCGCTGAAGGATCTGCTCGACATCCTCGGCATCACCGAACGCGTTCACCTGCTGGGCAATTCGCTGGGCGGCGGCGCGGCGGTGCGTTTCGCGCTCGACTATCCGGACCGGGCCGGCAAGCTGGTCCTGATGGGGCCCGGCGGACTGAGCACCAACCTGTTCGCGCCGGACCCCACCGAGGGCGTCAAGGCGCTGGGCAAGTTCAACGTCGAGCCCACCCGCGACAATCTGGAGAAGTTCCTGCGGATCATGGTCTTCGACCAGTCGCTGATCACGCCGGAACTGCTCGACGAGCGCTTCGCCTCGGCCAATACGCCCGAAGCGCTGGCCGCGACCCGCGCGATGGGTAAGTCGTTCGCCAGTGCGGACTTCGAGAAGGGCATGCTGTGGCGGGAGGCGTACAAGCTACGCCAGCCGGTGCTGCTCATCTGGGGCCGTGAGGACCGGGTGAATCCGCTCGACGGTGCGCTGGTGGCGCTGAAGACCATCCCGCGCGCGCAGCTGCACGTGTTCGGCGGTTGCGGGCACTGGGCGCAGTTGGAGAAGTTCGACGAATTCAACCGGCTGGCAACCGATTTCCTCTTCGGTTCGAAGGAGACGCGATGAGTATTCGTGCGCTCGGGTACATGCGCATCGAGGCGACCGACGTGGCCGCCTGGCGCGAGTACGGGCTCAAGGTGCTCGGCATGATGGAGGCGGACGGGCCGAATCCGGATGCCCTCTATCTGCGGATGGACGATTTCCCCGCCCGCCTGGTGATCGTGCCGGGTGAGCAGGACCGCCTGCAGGTCTCGGGCTGGGAGGTCACCGACGCCCCTGGGCTGCAACGGCTTCGGGAGACGTTGACCAAGGCCGACGTCGCCTTCGACGAGGGCACCAAGGACGAGCTCGTGGAGCGGCGCGTCGAGGGCATGATCCGCTTCCAGGATCCCTCCGGCAATACGCTCGAGGCGTTCTACGGCGCCCAGTATCTGGCCCGGCGTTTCGTCAGCCCCTACGGCCACAAGTTCGTCACCGCCGAACAGGGTCTGGGCCATGTGGTGCTGACCTGCACCGACGATGCCGAAGCGCAGGCGTTCTACCAGGACGTCCTGGGGTTCCGGTTGCGCGATTCGATGCGCCTGCCACCGCAGGTCGTCGGCCGGCCCGCCGACGGCGACCCGGCGTGGCTGCGCTTCTACGGCTGCAATCCCCGCCACCACGCGCTGGCGTTCCTGCCGCTGCCGAATCCGACCGGCATCGTGCATCTCATGGTCGAGGTGGAGAATTCCGACGACGTCGGACTCTGCCTGGATCGCGCGCTGCGCAAGAAGGTCAAGATGTCGGCCACCCTCGGCCGGCACATCAACGACAAGATGTTGTCGTTCTACATGAAGACCCCCGGCGGATTCGACATCGAATTCGGCTGTGAGGGTTTGGAAGTCGACGACCACTCCTGGATCGCGCGGGAATCCACCGCGGTGAGCCTGTGGGGTCACGACTTCACGGTGGGATTCAAGTAGCGAGCGCGGAGAGGGCGACAACCATGACCGCCACGGGCGAATACCCCGAGATCGACGGCCGGCAGTTCCGGAATGTGCTGGGACAGTTCTGCACCGGTATCACGGTGATCACCACCTTCACCGAGGCCGAGGACGCCGAGCGGGCGCCGATCGGTTTCGCCTGTCAGTCCTTCGCCGCCCTCTCCCTCGACCCGCCGCTCGTGCTGTTCTGCCCCACCAAGGGATCGCGGTCCTGGGCCGCGATCGAGCAGTCGGGACGGTTCTGCGTGAACGTCCTGGCCGAGGAACAACAACAGGTGTGTGCCCGCTTCGGTTCCCGCGAACCCGACAAGTTCGCCGGAATCGGCTGGAGCACTTCGGAGCTGGGACTTCCAGTCCTGGACGACGCGCTGGCCACGATCCAGTGCACGGTGGACAGCGTCGTCGACGGCGGCGATCACTACATCGTGATCGGCCGGGTACTGGCCCTGTCGGAGTCCACGGACTCCGGCAGGCCGCTGCTCTTCTACCGCGGCCAGTACACCGCCATCGAACCCGAGAAGACCACTCCGGCCCCCTGGCGAGCCGACCTCGAACACTTCCTCACCACCACCACCCTGGACACCTGGTTGTAGGTCCGGGCGATCGTCGAGGGCGGGCACCTTTCCCGGTGGCCGCCCTCCGCTGTTTCGCGTGACCGGCCGGGATCCGGAGTACGTCGGGCGGGTCGTAGTGGGCCGGCACGTCGGCGTAGCCCGGTGACGGATCTGTCATGGTCACCTCGCGTAGCCGGTACGGACGAGGAATCGTCCCGTGCTGGGCGCTGCGTGTCCGTGGACGCGTTGACCGCGACCGGGGCGGTCAGCATGCTGGTGATCGTCGCGGTGTGAGATCGGCCAATGGGGCAGTGTGTGGATATCTTGAGTGAGACGGTGGCGGCGGTGCGGACCGGGCTGCCCGCCTCGGGACTGTTCGTGCGGCATGCACCCTGGGGCAGGCGGTATCCGCTGGTGCCGGGGGCCGGATTCCATATCGTCCTGCAGGGTGAGTGCTGGTTGCTGGTGCCCGAGTCGGAGCCGGTGGCGATGGGGCCGGGCGATGTGTTGTTCATGCCGCGCGGTGCCGCGCATGTGATCGCGGACAGTCCGCACAGTGCGATCACCGAGGTGGCGACCCCCGGAGAGCCGCGTGAGATTCCCGGGCCGGGATCGCGGACCACCCTGCTGTGCGGGGCGTACGAGGTCAGCCGGAGTCGCCGTCATCCGCTGCTGGACCAACTGCCCGACTTTCTGCACCTGCCCGCCGATCCGGACCGCTCCCCGGCGCTGCGTGCCGCGGTGGATCTGCTCGTCGGCGAGCTCACGGAGCCGCGGCCGGGCACCGACGCCGCCGTACCCGCGCTGCTGGATACGCTGCTGCTGTTCGTCCTGCGCTCCTGGTACGAACAGGCCGAAACCTCCGGCTGGGCAGGTGCTTTCGCCGATCCGGCCGTGTCGGCCGCGCTGCGCGCCATCCATGCCGAACCCGCGCGGGCCTGGACCGTGCCCGAGCTGAGCGCGGTGGCGGGAGTATCCCGCGCCACTCTGACCCGCCGGTTCGCCGCGACCGTCGGTGAAGCACCGCTGGCGTATCTGACCCGCTGGCGCATGCTCACCGCCGCGCGCCTGCTGCGCGAGACGGATCTGCCGATCGCGGCGATCGCGCACCGCGTCGGCTACGGCTCCGAATTCGCCTTCGCCAAGGCGTTCAAGCGCGAGTACACCCTCGCTCCCGGGCGTTATCGCCGCGCCGAGGAGTTGCCACCCGTCCTCGCGGTGTGAGCAGGCCGGATGCGTCCGGAAAGCCCTGTGCCGCCGGCCGGAGGTAGCGCCGTGATTCAGCTGAACGGGGTCGAGTGTTCCTGCCGGACCCCGTCCACGTACAGCTCGACCTTCTCGTTGTAGAAGCAGACCAGCCCGGCGACCTTCTGACTCTCCGGCAGGGGAGTGCGGTAATACCAGACCAGATCGGGATAGGCGGTGTCGCCGACGCGGATGTTGTAGTACTCGGCGGTGCCTTTGTAGGGGCAGCTCGTCGTGGTGGCCGAGGGCGTGAGCAGATCCATCCGCACATCGGTCAGCGGCAGGTAATAGCGGGGAACGAGCCCGGTCTCGTAGAGAATGTGCGGCGAATTCGATTCCGCCACAACCTCTCCGCCGATCTCCACCCGCACCGTGCGGGAACTGGCGAGGATGTCGACGCGCGTATAGGGATTGCGCGGATGGACGTAGATCGGCTCGTCCTCCTCGAACCACCGATCCATCTGCTCCCAGTCCAAGCGGATGTGCTCGCGCAGCTCCGGAATCGGCGACTCCGGATAGCGAAGGGCCGCAGCGGGTCTGGTGCTTCCGCCGATCACCACGTCGTAGATGTCACCCTCACCGCGACTGGTGGAATGTTTGGTCGATCCGGTCGCGACCAGTTCGGCGCGAACGTCCTCGACCGGCACATAGTAGGTGGGGTAGTAGGGACTCTCCCAGACCAGCAGCGGACGGATGGTATCCGCGACAACCTGCCCATCCACATAGGCCCGAATCCGCCGATGCCCCGCCTCGGTCCGTACCCGCCCCCGATTCGTCTCGGTCATTTCACCACGGTACGCGCGGAAGGTGACGCGGTATACGGCACCGGCCGATGCCGATGGAAAGGACCACGCGCCCAATGCTCTGCGTATCAGCACCCGTGCCCGCTGCGTGCCGGGGCAGATACCGGATGTCTTCGCCTGCCCGTTGGTTTTCCGAGAACCTACCTTCGTGGACCGGTCACAGGTGATCCGATGACGGTATCGGCCTGTGGCGAATCTCGTGCGCGAATAGCTCTGTGAATCAGCATCCGAGCCTTTTCACCGGTGACGGACTGAGCAGCCAGGGTGTCGAACGTCCGGTGGTATACCCGAATCTCGCGGGGTTGGGTGACGTTCAACTCTGCGGTTACCGTCTCGACCAGAACCATCGTCGAATCGAACATCAGGAACCCGGTCGTGGCCGTCTCGAACGGCGCCATGAGTGGGATAATTCCGATAGTTATCCGGGGCATGCCGTGGACGGCCAGCAGCCGGTCCAGCTGACCGAGCATTGCCTCGTTGCCTCCGACCGTGGTGTACAAGGCCTGTTCCCCGATGAGGAAATGAAACAGGTGATCTCGCTTGTACAAGACTTGCTGACGTTCCATCCGCTTGGCTACACCGGCATCCAAGTCATCGGGTATCTGTTGGAATTCGATGACTTTGCGGAGAATCCCGGTGGCGTATTCGGCGGTCTGCAGTAGCCCGGGAATCAACGATGGCTCGAATGATCGAAGTATCCGGGACTCGGATTCCCACCTTATCGACGCTTGCTGCCGTCGCTTGGTTCCGGTGCCGAGGACTTTCCGCCATTCGAGGTACGCGGTATCTATGTTCTGACGGGTGGCGTGCAGGTCAGCCAGTTGGTCCTGTGCGCCACAGTCTCGGCAATACGCGGTGATGTCTTCCAGGGACGGTTTGATCCGGCCGTACTCGATCTTCGAGACCTTCGAGGGGTCCCATTCGTTACGCCGTGCGAGTTCGGCACCGGACAACCCGGCAGCGAAACGAATCTCTCGGAGCCGAGCCCCGAGAGATTCGCGCTGTTGGTCAACAGAGCCGGTCACTGTGTGACGTACTCCCGAAACGGGGTACCGAGCGACCAGAACCGTTGTTTCAGTCCCACCGCATATTCGGCGATGCGCGGGTCGGTGGTCATCACACCCGACCAACCGCCGGAGTCTCCGAACGCTGAAAAGACGACCGTCTCGTCATCGAACAGCCAGAAATCATCGGGTGGCACTTCCCCGGCATCGTGCCGGGGTAGATACCGGATATCTTCTCCGGCGGCGGTGTTGAGTTCTGCGACCCGCATGGAGAACCTCGTGTAGTCGGTGTGCGGTACGGACACGATACGAATCCGCGTCACTGCGACGCCCCGGCTGACCGTCTCCCGGACCAGATCGGTCCACGGTGTGAACCACGCGTAATCGTCCGGCTCCCCGGTCAGGAATCGCTGGAACGGTTCGCTCTCTCCCGGCTCGACGTACGAGTCGAGCACTTCGAGATGGAACGCTTCCCGCTTGCAGGCCCTGAGGAGGTCCGGGAACCCTTCATCGGGTACCAGCCGCATTGCCGTAGAACCTCCGTAGTCGCTTCGGAACCTCGATCGCGGTTTCATCTTCCGCCAAGGTCAACTTGCCGAGTACGTCCGGCTCCGTCACAGGCCGGCCGACGACGGTGAACGTTCCCCGGCCGGTGTCGGTCAACGTGGCGCCGATGAACGTATCCGCTTCGGCGAACCCGGTCAGCAGGTGCGGAATCTCCACTGTTCCAACCGTGTTCGTCTCCCACCCCTGCACCAGGTACGTGTCTTGGTCGGTGGCGTACAGAGTCGGGCATCCGTTGCTCGTGCTGCCACCCTTGCCGAGAAACCGAATTTTCATCGCGGCTACCTCCGTTGCGTCGTGCATGAAGTTGCACCTACAGGACTCATTGTGGCGTGTGAATGTCCCTGATGCACAGCAAAAATCCACCTTGTGCACGAATGTGCATGATCGTAGACCGTGGCCGAGCGTGGTTCCTACCGTTCTGACCGGGCCCCGGCGCCGGGCCGAAACGACTTCCCCGGTGCCGGGTGCCATACCACGGCGCACGAGGGGATGAGACGACATGGACGCAAGGCTGAGGCGCACAAGGCTTTACGTGTTTCCCGGTGGCGTGCTGGAGATGGCCGATTATGGGGACGGCGACTCGGGCGGGGTCTATCTGGAGTTCAGAAATCCCCTTCTGCCACAACGTGTTTCGCTTGCATCCGATGTGCCCCCGCCTCTCCGCTCGATCGAGTCGGCCGATGCGGAGACGTGCGGACGAGTTCTCCGGTCGCTGCGTCGGTGGGAGGCATAGCCGCGTGCTTACCGTGGCGTGGATCGTCGTCGTCGGGTTGCCGGTGGGGGTGGTCGTCTGGGCGGCCCGGCCCTACCGGGACGGGTGTTCGGCAGGGAAAGGTCGACGCGGCGCCGGCCCGCAGCGGTATGCCCTGAACTTTTCGTGCAAACCTCGGCGGAAATGCGAGAAAATTGCCGAGAACGGCTAGGTTTGCACGATTTGTTCACCGGACGCACGAGCGGCGCCGTGGATAGGAAAAGGCCGGAATCCCCTGCGGGTTTCGCGAGGGGATTCCGGCTCACCGCCGTTGCGGTCAGAGAAGGGGTACCGCAGCGGAGGGTGTCGTCGGGGCGAGGGGGGTGGGTCGCCCGCGACGACAAGTTCGGTCAGTCGTCGCCGACGGTGATCGCTTCGGCTTCGGCGGGGCTGTGTTCGGCCGGGTCGTGGTCGTCCACGTGGGACAGGGCCGACCGGCCGCCGAGCAGTACCAGGACGCCGATCGCGGTACACGCGGCGCCGACCCAGAACGGCAGTGCCATCTGATGTTCGCCGAGCTTGCCGGCCAGATACGGGGCGGCGGCGCCACCGACGAACCGGACGAAGCTGTAGGCGGCCGAGGCGGTGGAGCGTTCCACCGGAGCCGAGATCATCACGGCCTCGGTGATCAGGGTGTTGTTCACGCCGAGGAACAAGCCCGCCAGTACGGTGCCTACGATCAGCACGGGCTTGTGGTCGGCCCAGATCGCCATGGCGGCCAGATCGGCGGCGAACAGCGCCAGCGCGGTCGCGATCATCGGCACGGTGCCGAACATGCGCTGCAGTCGCGGCGCGAACACCACCGATGCCAGCGCCAGCAGCAGACCCCAGCCGAAGAAGATGAATCCGATCGAGTAGGTGCCCATGTTCAGCGGGAACGGGGTGTAGGCGAGCAGGGTGAAGAAGCCGTAGTTGTAGAGCAGCGCGGTGATGCTGACCAGCAGCAGTCCGCGGTGCCGTAAGGCCTTGAACGGCGCCGTGATCGAGGTGTGGTGGGCCGGTTTCGGCATCTCCGGCAGCAGCGCGACGATCGCGACGAACGCCACCGCCATCAGGACGGCGACGCCGAAGAACGGTGCGCGCCAGCTGAATCCGCCCAGGAATCCGCCGACCAGCGGTCCGGCGGCGATACCGATGCCCAATGCCGCCTCGTAGAGGATGATGGCGCGGGCGACTCCGCCGCTGGCCGCGCCCACGATGGTGGCCAATGCGGTCGCGATGAACAGCGCGTTACCCAGACCCCATCCGGCGCGGAAGCCGACGATCTGCCCGACCGTTCCCGACGACCCGGCCAGCGCGGCGAAGACGACGATGATGGCGAGGCCGGCGAGCAGCGTCTTCTTGGCGCCGAAGCGGCTGGACACCACGCCGGTGATCAGCATCGCGACACCGGTGACCAGCATGTAGCTGGTGAACAGCAGGGTGACCTGCGACGGCGACGCGTGCAGTTGTTCGCCGATCGGTTTCAGGATCGGATCCACCAGGCCGATACCCATGAAGGCGATGACCGAGGCGAAAGCCACTGCCCAAACCGATTTGGGCTGCTTGGTCTTCGGAGTGGTCGTCGCCTCGGTCGCGGTCGGTGATGAGAGAGTGGTGCTCATCAACGCTCCTACTTCGAGACTGTCTGTGGTGCAGCCGATTTCAGGGCTTCGAGGAGATCGGTCAGCTCGCTGTCGAGGTGGCTGAGCCGGTCGATGCCGAAGTCGGGCAACCGGGCCGCGAGAGCGGTGCCGAACGCGCGGCGGGACACGGACAGCTGTTCGCGTCCCGCCGGCGTCAGCTCGACGACCACGGCTCTGGAGTCGTCGGGGTCTTTGGTGCGTGCCGCGAGTCCGGCGGCTGTCAGCCGGCCGATCAGCGCCGTTGCCGAGGGCTGGGAGCAACCGTCGATCTCCGCGAATTCGCTGATTCGCAGCGGACCGTGCTCTTCGAGCGTGGACAGCGCCCGCACCATCGCACGCGGGAGCGCTCGGGTTCCCAACGTGCCGGCCAGTCGAGTGAGCCGCGCGGCGGTGACGGCGATGTCGACCATGAGCACCTCGGCCGGATCTGTGGCGGAGACGGAGCTCCGGGCCGAATCGGGGAGGGTGGGCGACTCGTTCGACTGCACGAGAATTATGTTACATAAGCTAACTATGTATGTACATAGCCTAACTATCTATTTCCTCGTGACGTCGCGCACAGATCGTTTCCGCAGGTCAGCAACGCTCTTGCTAGCAGCGACAGCCGCAGCCGCGCCCGCCAGCCGCAGCCACAGCCGCGCCCGCCAACCTCAGGCCACAGCGGTAGCCGGAGTCGCGGCGGTAGTCACACCGGCACCGGTAGTCGCAGCGGCACCGGTAGTCGCAGCGGCACCGATATTCGCAGCCACACCTGTTGCCGCAGTCGCAGCCGCACCGGTAGCGGTAGGCGCAGCGGTAGCCCCGTCGCTGCCGGCGTTACCGGCCAGCCGAACGGCAGAGCTGGACGGCCGAGTCACGAACACGACTCGACCCCGCGACCGTAGGGGCGCGGGGTCGGAGTATGCGAATGCGGCCGCGTGGATTGTCGGGCGGATCAGGCGGGTCGGGCGAGCGGCCGTCCTGGCATCCCGAACAACTCGGCATCGCCGTGCGCCCGCTTGAAGAACAGATGTGCGTCGTGCTCCCAGGTGATGGCGATACCGCCGTGCATCTGCACGGTCTCCGACACCACCGAACGGAACGCGTGCGAGCAGTGGATACGCGCCGACTCGAGGTCGAGCGTCGTTTCGGCGGACACCGGTCGATCGAGATCCGCGATCGCGGCGTACGCGGCCGATCGGGCCGACTCCACCAGCACGTACATATCGGCCATGCGGTGCTTGAGCGCCTGGAAACTGCCGATCGCCCGGCCGAACTGCACGCGCGACTTGCTGTATTCCACGGTGAGGTCGAGGCACTGATCGGCCGCGCCGACCTGTTCGGCGGCCAGGGCGGTCCAGGCCACGGCGCGCAGGCGGGCCGTGATCGCGTCCGCGTCCCCGCCCAGCCGGGTGGCCGCCGCGCCGTCGAAGGCGACGGTGCTCAGGCGCCGGGTCGGATCCATGGTCCGGACGACGGTGCGGGTGACTCCCGAAGCGGTGGCGTCGATTTCGTAGAGTCCGTCGGCCGTCACGACCAGCAGGGTGTCGGCGTTGGCGCCGTCCAGGACATAGTGCGCGGTCCCGGTCAGGGTGCCGCCGTCGGCTCGCACGGCGTATCCCGGCGCCACGCCCGAGTGTGCCCCTGTGGCCCAGCCCTTTTCGTCCGCCCAGCACACCGCGAGCGTCCGGGTGCCCTCGGCGACACCCGGCAGCAGCCGTCGCGCCGCGTCGGCATCACCGGTCGCGAGCACGGCTTGGACGCCGAGGACGGCCGACCCGAGCATCGGCGGGTTGTGCAGTGTGCGGCCCAGTTCCTCGAGCACCACCAGCGCCGTATCGAGGTCGGCGCCGACGCCGCCGTACTCTTCCGGAATCGCCAGCGCGGCCACGCCCACCTGCTCGCACAGCAGTTGCCACAGTCGCTCGTCGTAGCCGAGTTCGCTGTCGATCGCCTGCCGCAGCGCGGCCCGGTCGCCGTGGCGGGTGAGGACGGCGCGGACGGTCGCGGTCAATTCCTGCAGTTCCGCGGTATCGGTCATCGCCGTACTCCCGTCTCGTCGTATCGGTGGTTCACGCGCCGGCCGCCACCGGCGTACGCAGCGCCGCGGCGATGCGGGCGCGATGGAAATCGGCGGTGCCCCACGCGGATCGCAGCGCCGTCACCTTGGTCAGCCACAGCGACAGATCGCATTCGGCCGTGTAGCCGATGGCGCCGTGCACCTGCAGGGCGATCCGCGCCGTCCGGTACGCGGCCTCCGCGCAGGCGAACTTGGCCGCCGAGACGTCGCGGGTGCGGTCGGCGGTATCGAAGCTCAGTGCGGCGCGGTACAGCAGCGGTTCGGCCATGTCGAGGCCGATCTTCACATCGGCCAGATGGTGTTTGATGGCCTGGTAGCGCCCGATCGGCTGCCCGAACTGATGCCGCTGGATCACATAGGCGACGCTGGTGGCCAGCATCGCGTTACCCGCGCCCAGCAGTTGCGCCGCGGCCGCCAGCGCACCGGCGTCGAACGCCGTCTCGGCCGCCGCCCGCACCGAATCGCCCTGCGCCACAACCTCGTCCGCGCTCACCGAGTAGAGCCGCCGCGCCGCGTCCACCGATTCGATCCGGTCGCCGCGGCGAGCCGTGCACAGCTTGTCACCGTCCACGACCAGCACCACATCGGCGGAATCGGCGTCGAGGGCCGGTGTCCGCGGCGAGAGCGCGATGGTGCCGAGCGACTCACCCTCGGCGAAGCCGGGCAGCCATCGCCGCGCCGGGCCGGAATCGTCGAGTGCCTGCAACAGCGCCGGAATCACCGCGGCGGTCTCGATCACCGGACCCGGCACCGCGGCGCGGCCGAACTCCCGGCACGCCACCACCAGGTCGATGGTCTCGGCGCCCATCCCGTCGTATTCCTCGGCCACGGCCAGGCCCAGGGCGCCGGCGCCGGCCAGCTGCCGGATCAGTGCCCGGCCGCCGCGTGCGCCGCCGCCGTTCCAGTTGCGGATGACCGCGGGCGTACCCGCGGCATCGCACATCTTGCGCAGGCTGTCGGCGAAGTCGCGTTGTTCGGGGGACAGTGCAAATCTCATCGAGGGGTCCATTCGGGGGTGCGGCGCGGGGAGGCGGGGTGGCACATGGCGGATCTCAACGCGGTAGCCCGAGCAGGCGCTCGGCGACGATATTGCGCTGAATTTCGTTGGTACCGGCATAGATCGGGCCCGCCAGTGAGAACAGATAGCCGTCGGTCCAGGCGCTGCTGTGCTCGGCCGAGGCGCCGAGCAGATCCAGGGCGGTCTCGTGCATCGCGATATCGAGTTCGGACCAGAAGACCTTGTTGATCGACGATTCCGCGCCGAGTTTGCCGCCCTCCGACAGCCGGGTCACGGTGCCGAGCGTGTTGAGCCGATAGGCCTCCGCGCCGATCCACGCGTCGACCACGCGATTGCGGGCCTCGGTATCGGCCGGATCGGAGGTCTCGCGCCACAGCTCGATCAACCGTGCGGCCGTGGCGTTGAATCGGCCGGGGCTGCGCAGCGAGAGGCCGCGCTCGTTGCTGGAGGTGCTCATCGCCACCCGCCAGCCCGCGCCCGGTTCGCCGATCACATCGCGATCGGGAACGAAGACGTTGTCCAGGAAGATCTCCGCGAAACCGGGCTCGCCGTCGAGCTGCGGGATGGGCCGCACGGTCACCCCGTCGGCCGACAGCGGGAACATCACATAGGTGAGGCCTGAATGCCGCGAAGCGGCCAAACCCTTACTGCGCCGCTCCTCCTCTGTTTCGCTGCGGAACAGGCCGAAGGCCCAGTCCGCGAACGACGCTCGCGAACTCCAGGTCTTCTGCCCGTTGAGTACCCAGCCGCCCTCGACCCGCTTCGCGCTGGAGCGAATGCCCGCGAGGTCGCTACCGGCCTCCGGCTCCGACCACGCCTGCGCCCAGATGTCGTCGGCGCGAGCCATTCTCGGCAGGATGCGCTCGAGCTGTTCCGGCGTGCCGTGTTCGAAGAGGGTGGGGGCCAGCAGGAAGATGCCGTTCTGGCTCACCCGCCCGGGCGCGCCCGCGGCGTAGTACTCCTCCTCGAACAGCACCCATTCGAGCAGCGAGGCGTCACGACCGCCGTACTCGCGCTGCCACGACACCACCGAGAGCCGGGCATCGGCGAGGGTGTGCTCCCATGCGCGATGCGCCTCGAAACCCTCCCGGGTGTCCATCGACGGCAGCGGTTCGGCGGGGACGTTGGCGCGCAGGAACTCGCGCACTTCGAGCTGGAATTGCGCTGCGGCCGAATCGAGTTCGAGATCCATCTACTTGCCGCTCCGTTCTGCGGTCGTTGCGGTGGTCGCTGTGGCCTTCATCGACTTGGCGGTCATACCGGCCAGCGAGTCGGTGCCGACCTCGGCGTTGTGGGCGTGGGCGAAGTGGTGCAGGCCGAAGACCGAATCCATGCCGGCGCGCATACCCATCAGGTCCTCGCACTGGTTGACGGCCTTCTTGGTCAGCGCCAAGCCGAATTGCGGCATGGTGGCGATCTTCTCGGCCAGTTCGAGGGTGTGCGATTCCAGCTCGGCGCGCGGCACGACCCGGTTCACCATGCCCCATTCGTAGGCCTGCTCGGCGCTGAACCGATCACCGGTGAACAGCACCTCCTTGGCCCGCCGCGGGCCCAGCACCCACGGGTGCGCGAAGTACTCGACGCCCGGAATGCCCATCCGCACAACGGGATCGGAGAAGAACGCGTCGTCGGCGGCGACGATCATGTCGCACACCCAGGCCAGCATCATCGCGCCGGCGATGCAGGCGCCCTGCACCATCGCGATGGTGGGCTTGGGAATGTCGCGCCAGCGCCGGCACATGCCGAGGTAGACCTCGAGCTCCCGGGCGAAGCGCTGATCGCCGCCGGGTCGGTCGACGTGGTCCCACCACAGCGCGGCCTTGTTGTCGTATTCGATGTGATGGTCGCGTCCGGGCGTGCCGATGTCGTGCCCGGCGCTGAAGTGTTTTCCGTTGCCGGCCAGGATGATCACCTTGACCTCGGCATCTTCGACCGCCCGCGTGAAGGCGGCGTCGAGCGCATAGGTCATCACCGAATTCTGGGCGTTGCGGTAGTCCGGCCGGTTCATCGTGACCAGGGCGATCGGACCGCGGCGCTCGTAGGTGACGACCTCGCCCTCGTCCGGAATCGGCGCGCGGGTTGCGTCTGTGGTCACGAGATCTCCTCACGTAGTTGCCGCTTGAGTACCTTGCCGGCGGCGCTGTAGGGCAGCTGATCCCGGAACTCCACGAATCGCGGCACCTTGAAATTGGCCAGAGTCTTCTTCGCGTAGGCGATGACGTCGTCGGCGGACAGTTCGGCGCCCGCCCGGCGCACGATGTAGGCCTTGCCGACCTCGCCCATGCGCTCGTCCGGCACCCCGATCACCGCGGATTCGGCGACGCCGTCGAGCCGGGCCAGGGTCTGTTCGATCTCGGCCGGGTAGACGTTGAAGCCGCCGGAGATGTACATGTCCTTGAGCCGGTCGGTGATCTTCAGATATCCGCGCTCGTCGAGGATGCCGACGTCGCCGGTATGCAACCAGCCCTCGGCGTCGATGGTCTTGGCGGTGGCCTCGGGGTCGTCGAGGTAGCCGACCATCACATTCGGCCCGCGCAGCAACACCTCGCCGTGATCCCCGGTGCGCACCTCGAACCCGGCCATGGCCGCACCGGAGGTGTTGGCGATGGTCTCGGGATCGTCGTCGGGCAGGCACATGGTGCCGAAGCCGGAGGATTCGGAGAGGCCGTACGCGGTGACGACCACCTCGAATTCCAGTTCGCTGCGCATTCTTTCGACCAGCACCACCGGGACGGTCGCCGCGCCGGTGACGGCCACCCGCAGGCTGCTCAGATCGAAATCGGCGCGGGCGGGATGTTCCAGGATGGTCTGGTAGATCGTCGGCGGGCCGGTCAGTACGGTGATGGCCTGCTCCTGCACCATCCGCATGGTCTGCGGCACATCGAAGGTCGCCTGCGGGACGATGGTCGCGCCGGTGACCAGGCAGGCCAGGATCGCCGCCTTGTAGCCGAAGTTGTGGAAGAACGGCGGAATCACCAGATAGCGATCGGAACTGTCGAGCGTCGACCGCTCCACCCAGGCACGCACCACATCCAGCGCCTGGCGCTGGGCGACCAGCGTGCCCTTGCTGCGGCCGGTGGTGCCGGAGGTGAACAGGATGTCGGCGATGTCGTCGGGCTCGACCGATTCCGCGCGGGCGATCACCTTCTCCACGGGCGTCTGCGCGGCCAGTTCGGGCAGTTGCGACCAGGCGATGGCGTCGTCGTAGGCCGATTCACCCTCGGCCGGCACGACGACCACCGTGCCGACCGCCAAATCCGGTGCGGCGGCGCGCAATTCCGCGAGGCGCTGCCGGCCCAGGAACGGATCGGCGATGAACAGCGCCTTCGCGTCGACCCGGGCGATCACGTCGGCGGCCTCGTCGGCGACGTAGCGGGTGTTGAGCGGGACCAGCGCGGCGCCGGTGTAGTGCGTGGCCAGCGCGGCCACCACCCAGTGCCAGGTGTTGGGCGCCCAGATCGCGATTCGATCGCCGCGCTGAATGCCGCGCGCGATCAGCGCCCCGGCCGTCTCCCGCACGGCATCGAGTAGTTGCGCCCAGCTCAGGTGCACCTCGCCGTCGCTGACCGCCGGCGCATCGCCGTGGATGCGCGCGGCTTCGTGCAGGGCGAGAGGGGTGGTCTGCACAGGGGGTGTCACGTCGTCCTCGTCTTCTACACGCTGGTCGACGGCCCGAGCAGCCGGTTTTCCGGTGTGGTGACGGCTCGGTCCGTCGGTCGATTCGCGCTGCAGAGCTCACCGCCCTACAAAGCAAGTGCTTGGTAGGTTACTCTACCGGAGTGAGTGCGATCCAGACCCCCGATTCCGCCGCCGGTGCGGATGCCTCCCCCGCGGCGGCCCCCGGTACGGAAAACGCAGCCGACCAGGAATTCCGCACCGAAGTGCGGGAATGGCTGGCCGAAAATCTGAACGGGCAGTTCCGCGAACTGCGCGGGCTCGGCGGGCCCGGAAGCGAGCACGAAGCCTTCGACGAGCGGCTGGAATGGGACCGCCACCTCGCCGCGGCGGGACTGACCTGCCTGGGCTGGCCGGTCGAGTACGGTGGCCGGGCGGCGACCCTGCGCCAGCAGGTGATCTTCCACGAGGAGTACGCGAGCGCGAACGCCCCGGCGCGCGTCTCGCACCTGGGGGAGGAGTTGCTCGGCCCGACCCTGCTCGCCTTCGGTACCGAGGAGCAGAAACAGCGCTTCCTGCCCGGCATCCGCTCGGTCACCGAACTATGGTGTCAGGGATATTCCGAGCCCGGGGCCGGTTCGGATCTGGCGAACGTGTCGACCAGCGCGCGGCTCGACGGGGATGAATGGTCGATCAACGGCCAGAAGATCTGGACCTCGCTGGCGCATCTGTCGGACTGGTGCTTCGTCATCGCCCGCACCGAACCCGGCTCGACCCGCCACCACGGCCTGTCCTATCTGCTGGTGCCGATGAAGCAGCCCGGTATCGAGGTGCGCCCGATCATCCAGCTCACCGGGACCGCCGAATTCAACGAGGTGTTCTTCGACAACGCCCGCACCGCCGCCGACCTGGTGGTGGGCGAGCCCGGCGAGGGCTGGCGAGTCGCCATGGGTACCTTGACCTTCGAGCGCGGCATCTCCACCGTCGGCCAGCAGATCCGCTTCGCGCGCGAACTGTCGAATCTGGAAGCGGTGGCGAAAGCCAATGGGGCGCTGGCGGATCCGGCCCTGGCCGAGCGTATCGACCAGGCGTGGGTGGGGTTGCGCGTGCTGCGCGCACACGCCCTGCGCACCTTGGAATCGGCGCATCAGAACGTCGACGCCCGGACCGCCGCGGGCCAGGCCTCGGTCTCGAAGCTGTTGTGGGCCAACTGGCATCGCGGCCTCGGCGAACTGGCGATGGACGTGCTGGGCGCCGAAGGTCTGATCGCCCGGCCTCCGGTCGGCGGCAACGGATCCGCCCTCGATCCGCATCCGGCGGACGACCTGAACCAATGGCAGCGCCTCTACCTGTTCACCCGCGCCGACACGATTTACGGCGGCTCGAACGAGGTGCAGCGCAACATCATCTCCGAACGCGTGCTCGGCCTGCCGCGCGAAGCCCGCTGACAACCATTGGCCGAAGCCGATATTCGGTCGTAAGGAAGGACCTACAGTGCCTGATCTCTCGGTTCCGCCCCAGCCGGTCTCCGGTCACGGGCTGCTCGCCGGCCGGGTCGCCGTGATCACCGCCGCCGCCGGTACGGGTATCGGATCGGCCACCGCGCGCCGCATGCTCGACGAGGGCGCCGACGTGGTGGTCTCCGACTGGCACGAACGCCGTCTGAAGCAGACCCAGGAGGAGTTGGCCGCGGAATTCCCGCAGCGCAAGGTCGCCTCGGTGGTCTGCGACGTGACCAGCACCGAACAGGTCGACGAACTGATCCGGGCCGCGGCGCAGCGGCTGGGCCGCATCGACATCATGGTCAACAACGCCGGTCTGGGCGGTGAGACACCGGTCGTCGACATGACCGA
>NZ_JADKYP010000036.1 GCF_015354405.1 Nocardia sp. BSTN01
GGCCTGCCAGCGGACGAAATGTCTTGTGCTGCTTAGGCTAGAGTGCCGGAATGACCGATGCATCGACGTCGCCTGGCCGCCGGTTCGTGGATGAGTTCTCGGCTTGGTTGAATCCACGCAATCCGGCGGACCCTGACAACGGGGTATTTTTCGAAACCGCGATGATCGTAGTGGATACAAATGTCCTGTTAGACCTGTATCGGGTTTCTTCCGCCACGCGAGCTGAAATCCTAACGGTTTTGTCGAGAACTTCAGACCGCCTCTGGATTCCCCATCAGGTTGCACTCGAATACAGTAGAAATAGGCGAAAAGTCGTCATCGATCGGAACATTGAATTCTCGGACATCAAGGCTGCGCTCCGCAAATCCGAGAAAGATGCGATAGATGGACTTGATGCGGCTCTCAGGAAATTCATCAAGTTCAGGGACAAGAATCGCTCGAATCGCGATTGGGACCCTGCTGAATTCGGATTGGACCAAGAGGGAATAAAGGGGCGCATCAAAGGAATTTGGGATCAAGTCCTGCAAGAATTGGATAACTTGGAAAGGGAAATCGATCTGTCGGAGAAAGACCTGGCGGCGGATCCGATATTGGTCGAACTTAATGATCTGCTCACCGGAAGAGTCGGTCCGGCGCCATCGACGACGGACCTTCAGCGGCACGTCGAGCGGTTCGTACATTTTCGTTTCCCAAGCAAACTGCCACCCGGCTACGAAGATGTTGCTAAGAAGGAAGAGCCCGTCCGTCAGGCGGGCGATTATCTGCTCTGGAAACAGCTTATCGACCACCTCTGCAGCCAAGCGTCCCGGATTGAGCCACGGCGCGTGATGTTGGTAACCGGCGACTCCAAGCCGGACTGGTGGGAACTGGACAGGGCAGGGAATCCGATCAGGGCAAGGCCGGAGCTGGTGCACGAGCTGCGCCGGGAGGCAAACGCGGAACTACTTTTGCTTTCGCTGACGCAGCTTCTTCAAGGCGCGAAGGACTATCTCAACTACGATGTGTCAGATGCCGCTATATCGGAAGTGCAAGAACGGGAGGAGGAAGATCAGCTTGCTGATCTCTTGCCTGAGTTTGTCCGGCAGGGACGGTCTTTCAATGTCTCCGAAATTAGCTACAGCGGCCTCGAAAGTGTTGTACTGTACCTTTTGCTGAAGATGGAGTTCAAGGTCACACGGTATGCGATCAGGCGAGGGGCTGACTTCGTCGCCACGGACAGCGAGGGGCAGCATTTTGCGGTGGACGTCTACCTACGACGTGGGACTGTCGGAATCGGACAACTTATGAATGATGCTCAGCACGTTCTGGAGAGTATGGATGCGATGATAACCAGAGAGGTTAACGTCGATCGCGGAATGTTAATTACTACTGCGATGATTTCCCGGGCGGCTCGCAGTCGCATCAGGGAGGAGCTTGGGAATCTCGTCCTAATTGGCCGCGAGGAACTGCGAGAGCTCCTCGAACTGCATGCCGGCATACGTATGTATTCGTCCGACGGCTGGTGAAAGAGTCGAGTGCGAAGGTGAACCTCCGGGGCGGCCGCCGGGCGCTGGCGGGAGCGTTCCGGTCTGCGCGCGGAGCAACCCGCACCCACCCCGTAGCCTATTCGCGTCAAATCATGCACGCGCCGGACTGCGTCCAGGGCTAAGACCCGACGACTGCGGAGCGATGCTCCTGTGGTGGTGGTGATGTCGGCGCCGGCGACTCGGCTGCGCAGGAGACACGCGGCCGCACGCTTAGGATTCAGCTGTGGCGAACGAAAGTGACGAGGGAACGCTTCAGAACACCGAGGCGAGCGACGTACCGGATTCCGGCGGTGACCTGGATATGCTCCCCGACGATGACGATGATGAGTACGACCCCGGGGACGTCAACGTTGGCACTCTGGGATTCGACAAGCTAGACCCCACCGACTTCGAGGAGTTCACCGCCGACCTGTTGAAAGCCGTCGGCTTTATCAACGTCGACTGGAGAAAGGGCACTCCCCTCAACGCTTCACCTGCTGACCGCGGCAGGGACATCGTTGCGCAATTGCTGCGGGATGATGTCGATGGGCATCAGTACTCCGAGACCTGGTTCTTTGACTGCAAGCACTACTCGCGTGGCGTTCCGCCCGACGTTCTTGCAGGTTCGCTGGCGTGGGCACATTCGGAGCGCCCGCATGTCCTGGTGTATGTCGCATCGGGCTACTTCACCAACGGAGCGAAAGATTGGGCTGAGTCGATGCGGCAGCAGAAGCCGCCGTTTCGAATTCGTATGTGGGAGTTGCCAGAGCTGCGCACGATGGTCTCTGACCACCTTGATGTGGCCTTCAGGCATGACGTCGAAGTGCCGACGTTGCGCCGTGTCAGTGACATCCTCGTTGCCGAGGCCGAGATCACGGACAAGCTGTGGTATGGCCGTAAGCCAGACGAAGACGGAAATCCGAGTTGGTGGTCGGCGCTGTCTCCGGAACAGGCTGAGACAGTACGCGCCGGACTGCGTCTGATGGAAGAGAAGTACGGAACGGAAGAACTCGACCGTTGGACTTCCAGCGACTTCGCCTGGGGTGAGCTGACCGGCATGGCCTCGGCGATCCGGTGGGTATTAGGTTACGACTGGGGCAACGCAGACAGCTGATTTGGCTCAGGTGTCGGCCAGCGTGTCAGAGCTGGTCACCCAGTCGGGCTCTTCTATGTGCGGCCTTCGCTCTCTCGTCAGCGACTGATCGACCGTACTTCGCCAGCATCTGCCGGGAACGCCATCCGGCAAGCATCATCAAATCTTGTTCCTGTCCACCGTTGTCGAGCCAGTTGTGGGCGAAGAAGTGGCGGAACTGGTGAGGGTGGATGTGTTCGATACCCGCTGCAAGGCAGCGTCGTTCGACAAGTTGACCGATTCCGTGGTCAGTCATCGGTCCGAACTTTCCCAGCCACAGCGCGGGCTCGTCATTGATGGCCTTCGGGTGCTGAGCCCGAACTCGCAGATACCGCCTCAGCGCGGTCCGAGTCTTGTCGCCGAACGGGACCGTCCGCGGCCGGCGCCCCTTGCCGAGCACCGTCGCGGTGTTCTCCGCGAAGTCGAGATCGTCTACCCGAAGCGCTGCGATTTCGCCGCGACGACATCCTGTGTCGACGAACAGGCGAATGATCGCCGTATCGCGACGGTCTTCGAACGTCGTTCCGGCGCATTCGGCAAGCAGCGCTCTCAGCGACTCGATGGGCGGCACCGGCACTTGCTGCTCCGGGGCATCGGGCAGTGTCATGCGGTCGAACGGATCGACGTCGATGATTTCCTCGGTCTTGAGGTACTTGAAGAACTGCTGGAGGCTGCGGTACTGGCCGCGGGCGTACTCCGGGGAGAGCTGTTCGCCAGTCCTATGGTTCTTCCTGGTAAGCAACCACTCGATGTAGCCGCCAAGGTGGTCACGCGTGATCTGCGGTCCGGCTGTCGGCAGACCTTCCGCCTGGAGATAGTCGGCGAAATACCGGATGTGCTGGAGATAGCCATGGATAGTTCGCTGGCTTCGGTTCTTCCGTCGTAGCTCGGTGGCGAAGTCCTCCGCCAGCTCCCGGATATCGTCCAGATCCGACGTCATACTGATCGACGATACCGGCAAAGTTTAGAGCTGAACAAGCGCTGTACTGGATCAACTCGGCTGAACGTTTCAGCGTTTCCGCTGGTGGAAGGGTGTTTGTGGGGCGGGTGGGGCTCGAACCCACGACCAGCGGATTATGAGTCCGCGGCTCTAACCGACTGAGCTACCGCCCCCTGGCCGCGCTGCACGCGCGTGGGGGATGCTACCGGGTCGGGGGTACAACGGCCTAGTTGGGCTCGGACGGGCGACCTCTCCCGGTGAGGTTCTCGCCGAAGAGTTTTTGGAACCCCTGCAGATCAGTCAGAATGCCTTGGCGCGGGCCCTGCATGTACCGCCGCGCCAGATCAATCAGATCGTGCACGGCACCCGAGCCATCACGACCAGGACCGCGCTACTTCTCGCTCGGTACTTCGGCACTACGCCCGAGTTCTGGATCAACCTGCAAACTCATTACGACCTGGTGCGCGAGCGTGAAAGGCTCGGGGACGAGCTATTTCGTATTCAACCACGTCAACTCGCCTCCTAGCGCGGCGGAAGGCTCGTCGGTTCGCCGATGACGTAGCACGCCTGTCACTCCAGCGCCACAGTCCGATAGCGAACGGGCTGCAGGATCGGCTGATGACAGCCATCTACGCGAGTGAGCAGGTAATCGAACAACCGAGTCCGTGCATTGCGCCCGCGCAGTCGCGGTATCGGGAGATGTTCGGTGACACCTGGTACGAGGAACGGATCGGCGCGCTGGTCATGCGGTCGGGGCGGCTGTGCGCGGTGATGACACCCGCCGGTCTGGGCGCCTCGGTGCTCGGCGTACTCGGCGATCTCCATGTGCCGGTGATGGCGGTCGGGGTGGGGGATCGGTGTGTGTGGTCGTTTCTCGCCGAGAATCCCAGCCGTGGTGAGGGCGCGGGCTGGTGGTCCGTGGACCTGTTCCGCTGCTTCGTGACCCAGACCAGGCCCGGCGCATTGATCGCCCTCCCGACACCCGGCAATCCCCGCCGGACGTGGGTGCGCGAACCGCAAGGCAGCGTGCCGGATCTCCGCCTGGTCGCCGATACGATCGTCGCCGCCTAGGGCGGTATCGCGAAGGGCGCTTGCCGGTCAGGCGTCCGGGGCGGCGGCCCCCGAACTTTTCGTGCAAACCTCGGCGAAAATGCGAGAAAAACGCCAAAAGAAGACGAGGTTTGCACGGATAGTTCACCGAAATCCTGTCGACTCCCGCAGATGGCACGCAGACGATTCCATCGGGAACTTTCGATGAATCTCTGCCCCACATCGGTGAAACGTGCAGGCAGACGGCGTTTTCGGGAATCGGCAGGGGATTGTGAGGCGCGCCTCGACGCCGCACGATTCGAGGGTGAACAGCGAACTGATCATCCTGCTGTTGGTGATCGTCACGGCGCTTGCCTTCGACTTCACCAACGGTTTTCACGACACGGGGAATGCGATGGCCACGTCCATCGCGACGGGTGCCCTCAAACCCACGACCGCGGTGACTCTTTCGGCGCTGCTGAATCTGGTCGGTGCGTTCTTGTCGGTGGAGGTCGCGTTGACGGTCACCAACGCGGTGATCAAGATCCAGAACAAGGACGGAACACCGAAGGCCGAGTTCACCGCGGATCACGGGCGGGCCCTGCTGATCATCGTGATGGCCGGGTTGATCGGCGGCATCATCTGGAATCTGCTGACCTGGTTGCTGGGTCTGCCGAGTTCGAGTTCGCACGCGCTGTTCGGCGGATTGATCGGCGCCGCACTGGCTTCCGGCGCCGGCGTGGTGTGGATCGGGCACGGGAAGATCGACGGTGTGGTCGGCAAGGTGATCATGCCCGCGCTGTTCTCTCCGGTGATCGCGGGCATCGTGGCCGCGGTCGGCACCTTCCTGATCTTCAAGATCGTGGTGGGTATCGGCGAACGGTTCACCGAGGCCGGTTTCCGGTGGGGCCAGATCGGCACCGCCTCACTGGTCTCGCTCGCACACGGCACCAACGACGCGCAGAAGACGATGGGTGTGATCACGCTGGCGCTGATCGGCTACAGCGCCTCGGACCCGCAGTCGACCGGCCCGTTCGCCTGGCACGAAACCGACAATGTGCCGCTGTGGGTGAAGTTCGCGTGCGCCGCCGCCATCGCCCTGGGCACCTACATCGGCGGCTGGCGCATCATCCGCACCCTCGGCAAGGGGCTGGTCGAGATCAGTTCGCCGCAGGGCATGGCGGCCGAAGCGTCCTCGGCCACCATCATTCTCGCCTCCAGTCACCTCGGCTTCGCGCTCTCGACCACCCATGTGGCCACCGGCTCGATCCTCGGCTCCGGTGTCGGTAAGCCCGGCGCGCAGGTGCGCTGGAACATCGCGCTGCGCATGGTGGCGGCGTGGGTCATCACCCTGCCGGCCGCCGCGGTGGTGGGTGCGGTGATGTGGGTGATCGCGGCGAAGATCCCCACCTTGCTCGGCCCGCTGATCGCCTTCGCGATCCTGTGCGCCCTCTCGGTCTACATGTACCGGCGCGCCCAGTTGCAGAAGGTCGACCACACCAACGTCAACGCCGAATGGGACGAGCCGGTCGCTCCCGCGGATTCGATCGCGAAGGTCTGAGAACCATGGAAACGATAAAGCTCGTTCTCGAATCGGTCTGGAAGATTCTGCTCGTCGGCCTCGTGCTGGGCGCCGGTCTGCCCGCACTGTTCGCCGTCGGCGTGCGCGGCCTGGCGGTGGCCAACGGACACGAGTCGGCCGACGGAACCGTCCACCGGCCCAATCCGTTCGGCGCCGCCGTCGCCGTCGTGGTCTTCGCCGTCGTGGTCGCCGCGATCGCCGTCGGTATCACGATCATCGTCGCATCCGGTTTCGGCAAGGCGGTCAGTTTCGCGCACATCTATCCGACGCTGGTCGAGAAGTAGGAGTACACAGGTGAATTCGAGGACCAACGACGAGGGCCTGCTCGCCCAGATCCTGGATTGGCTGCGCGCGGGCTATCCGGACGGCGTCCCGCCGAAGGACTACTTCCCGCTGCTCGCACTGCTGAAGAAACAGCTGAACCAGGACGAACTCGACCGGATTCTCGGCCTGCTGCTGGCCGGCCGGCCCGATGTCGTCGACCGCGAGCAGGTGGAGGCCGCGATCGTGGAGGTCACCCGCTGCGATCCGAGCGAGGACGACCTGCGCCAGGTGGCGGCGAAACTGGCCGCCGGTGGCTGGCCGCTCACCGGGTTCCACGACTGAAAGGCGGATATGCAGCGCAACCTCAGTGCCGTCGCCGACCTCGGGTCCGCGGTCGATCTGACCGACACGACCGGATTCACGGTCGACGACCTGGACGACGACGATCCCGTACTGCTCACCGCCGCAGACGGTTTCGTCGTCGACACCTGGCGGGAAGGCTATCCGTACGACGAACGCCTCGGGCGCGAGGTCTACGAGGCCGACAAGCGCCTGCTGCAGATCGAACTGCTCAAACTGCAGAACTGGGTCAAGGCCACGGGCCGGCGTCTGGTCATCGTGTTCGAGGGACGCGACGCCGCCGGCAAGGGCGGCACCATCAAGCGCTTCATGGAACATCTCAACCCGCGCGGCGCCCGCGTCGTCGCACTGGAGAAGCCGACCGCCCGGGAATCGACGCAGTGGTACTTCCAGCGCTACGTCGAACACCTGCCCGCGGCGGGGGAGATCGTGCTGTTCGACCGGTCCTGGTACAACCGCGCCGGCGTCGAGCGGGTGATGGGATTCTGCACGCCCGAACAACATCGGCGCTTCCTGAACCAGGTGCCGCTGTTCGAGCGGATGCTCGTCGACGACGGGATGGACCTGGTGAAGTTCTGGTTCTCGGTATCGCCGCTCGAGCAGCGCACCCGCTTCGCGATCCGGCAGGTCGACCCGGTCCGGCAGTGGAAACTCTCACCGATGGATCTGGCATCGCTGGACAAGTGGGACGACTACACCGCCGCCAAGGAGGAGAACTTCGCACACACCGATACCGATTACGCGCCGTGGATCGTGGTCAAGAGCAACGACAAGAAACGCGCGCGCCTCAATGCGATGCGCTACGTGCTGGACCTGTTCGACTACGAGAACAAGGAATCCGACATCGTCACTTCCGCCGATCCGCTCATCGTCGGACGCGCCCGCGACGTGGTCGGTTCCTGAACCCGTTCACGGCGTCCGGTCCAGTACGAGGTCCGACAGCCGCACCGCATACGTCGACACCAGGACGGCCTCTTCGTGCCCCGGCACTCCGGGCGGCACGTACGCGCGCACGGTTTCGGTTTCGCGCACCAGATCCAGCAGCGCCGCCCGCAGTACCTCGGGGCGCGGGGAGGTGGTCAGTGTGTGAAAGCTGTAGCGCCAGCGGTAATCGTCGATCAAGCGGTGCAGCCGTTCGGCCTCGACCACATGGTGGTGTCGTACCCCTTGCGAATGGGAGTCCATGGCGATCAGCAGTTGCTCGACTTCGGCCAGCCGCTCCTCGGTGCCGACCGGTGGCGCGCTGTAGGCGACTTCGCCCGAATCGCGGACGGCGTGTGCGCAGGCCTGCGGCAGATTCCACGGCAGGGACAGCTGCGCCTGCGAGCCGTATTCCGGTCCCGGCCAATGCGGGCCCGGGCCGGTGTCGGCGGCGAACAGCACCGCGTAGGGATAGCCCGCGCGGTGCAGCGGTTCGTCGTCCTGCCACGCCGGTCGTTGCGCCGCGTAGTCGAGCATGCGCCGGCGCAGCCGGACCATCGTGCGCAACGCGCGGTAGCGGTCGGGCCGGGCCCAGCCGAAACCGTTGGCGATCAACTCGTGACGCACCGTCGCGTTCAGCCGATCCCAGCCCGGGCCGTCGGTGCAGGCGGCGATGCGCACGGAGTAGCCGTTGCCGAACAGATGGCGCAACAGTTGCCGCTCCTCCGCGGCCACCGAGTCGGGCGGGCCGGGGAGCAGGACCGCGCGCAGCGAATCCGCCCCGTCGAATCCGTCGCTACCGATATGTACGTCGATATGACCGCGGATCGCGAGTGCCGCCAGTTGCGCGGCGACAATGCGGCCGTAGCGGGCGGCACCCTGTTCGTGCATCGTCGGCGCGAGCAGCATTCCGGCCTGCAGCACCGTCATTCGGGTCGATAATCGTTCGAACGCCGCCGTCATCTGGCCGGGATCCGGAGGCATGTACACCACTCACTCTGTGACACAGGGCAATCAGGTCCGCACCAGTGTAGAGCCCGGCGTGGCGTACATTCGGCAATATCGGGAGGGATCCCCTGTCAGATCGTGATCCCGGCCCGGATCAGCTTGCCGGTGATGTTGCGCGGCAACGGCTCCGAGGTGATTCGCCACCGTTCGGGCACCTTGAAATAGGCCAGCCGCTCACGGGCGAAGTCGCGGAGATCCGCCTGCGTCGCCGTGGACCCCTCGGCGAGGACGACGACGGCCGCCACCTGCTGCCCGAGGTCGGGGTGCGGTTCGCCGACGACGGCACATTCCACGACGTCGGGGTGTTCGTCGAGGCACTGCTCGATTTCGACCGGGTAGATGTTCTCGCCGCCGCGCAGGATCAGATCCGATCTGCGGCCGGTCAAGCGCAGGCGGCCCTGTTCGACGACGCCGAAATCGCCGGTGCGCAGCCAGCGCTCGGCATCGATCGCCGCCGCGGTGGCTTCCGGATTGCGCCAGTACCCCAACATGACGAAGGGGCTACGGACGTAGACCTCACCCTCGACGCCCTCCGATACGGGAGACCCGTCGGCGTCGCGGATCTCGAGCGCCACGCTGATGATCGGCCGTCCCAGGGTGCCGGGGGATTCGGCGAGGTCGGCGGGAGTCGCGACGGCGACGGCGGTACTGCATTCTGTGAGGCCGTAACTGTCCACCAGGGCGTCGGCGGCGAACGGAACCTCCTCGCGCAGACGCTGTTTGAACGCCGGTGACGACGGCGCCGACGCCAGGGCGAACGCGGTGAGCGAGGAGGTGTCGTAGCGTCCGATATCACCGTGTTCGAGCAGCCGGGAGGCCATGGTCGGTACCGCACCCCAGTTGGTCACCCGTTCCTTCTCGATCAGGCACAGAATCCGGTCGGCGTCGAACCCGCCCTGCGGCATGATCACGGCACTGCCGGTGGCCAGCCGCGGGACCACCAGGTTGTGCAGGCTGGCGATGTGGAACAGGGGAGAGGTCAGCAGGCAGCGCAGATCCAGCGGTGCGCCGGGCTCCGGCGTCGTCCCGGTGAACGCGGCGGCGAGTGCGTCGGTGTATTCGAAATAGCCGGTGACAGCCAGCAGATTGCGCTGGGAATGTAAGGCCGCCTTGGGTTTTCCGCTGGTCCCGCTGGTGAACAGGATGACGGCGGGATCGTCCTCCGCCACGTCGGGGACCGTGGGTTCGGCGTCGGCGTGGGCGGCGATCAGGCGCGGCAGATCCTCGTCCATGGTCAGCACGGCTGCGGAGGTGTCGATATCGGCGAGGAGTTTCGCCCGCTTCGCGTCCGCGACCACGACGGCCGGTTCGGTCAATGCCAGTCCGTACTCGATTTCGCGCGGCACCCACCACCCGTTGAGCCCGACCGCGATCGCGCCGAGGCTCTGCACCGCCCAGAAGGTGATCACCCATTCGACGGTGTTCGCGGCCAGGATCGCGACCCGATCACCGCGCCCCACCCCGAACTCCTCGTGCAGCGCGGCCGCGAGAGCGGCTGCGGCAGCGGCATGTTCGCGATAACTCAGCCGCCGGTCCTCGGTGACCAGATAGTCCCGGTCGCCGAAGGCGACCGATGCGGCGAGCAGTTCCGCGACCGCGCGGCGGCGGTGCCGCAGCACCGGCATACGCGCGCCGAGAACCTCCTCCTCGACGAGCTCGAACCGGCCGCCCGGACCGGTCAGCTCGCGCATCACGGCGGCGATATCGGGCATGGACGTGGTGGTCATGGGCGGTCCTTCTGTGTGCGGCATCACAACCACCGCACTGTGTCACGCCCACCGGCGGCAGATGCCGGCGTTTCCGCTCAGCGAGACTCCCGCGCGGTTACGCGCGACTCGGCGCGGAGGCGAGTGGGCGACCGCCCGTACGGACCGCCTGGCCGCGCCGCGCGGCCGGTACCTGCCGTCGCCCGCGGGCCTCCGCCGACAGCACGCGCGAGGTGCGCGCGGCCGCCTCCGCGACCAGCGGGGCGAGTCGCTCCATGGTGGCGAAGTTCGTCTCCCCGCATAGGCAGATCGCGGCCATCGGGCCCTGCGGACCACGGATCGCGGCGGCCACACTGGGAAGTATCCGGCCCACCATCGCATTGGCGTATTCGCCGCGGTCGAACGAGAGTCCGCGGTTGCGGCGGATCCGGTTCAATTCGCGATGCAGGCTCGGCACATCCCATCCACGGCCCTGCACCGGATTGGCGAGCTGTTTGCCGAGCAGCGCCTCCACCTCCTCCGGTGGCAACCAGGCCAGCATGGCGCGGCCGCCGGTGGTGAGGTGGGCGAAACTGCGGCGTCCCACATGCGATTGCAGCGTGCGCGCGAACGGGCCGCCGAGTTTGTCGAGGAACACCTCGTCGGCGCCCTCCAGCGCCGCCAGGTGGACCACCAGTCCGGTTCGCAGCTGCAACTCGTGCAGGTGCTCGGCCGCCGCCTCGCGGATTTCCCCGTGCCGGCCGTCGTACCCGCCGAGCCCGAGCGAGCGCCGGCCCAGGCAGTAGCCCGAGGGGGTGTGCTCGAGCCAGTGCAGTTTCACCAGTTGGTCGAGGATGCGATGCGCGGTGGAGCGCGGGAGTCCGCTGTGTGTGCAGATCTCCACGAGGCTCAGCCGCGTCGACCGGTGCTCGAACATGTCGAGAATGAGCGTCATCCGCTCCACCATCGATGGCGGCAGGGGCCCGGGTGCCGAAGTGGCCAGTGGCATCGATGCCTCCGATCGTGAGTCGCTTCCATCCTGCCCGTCGAATCTGGGCGAGAACCGGAATTGAAGCCCGAGTGTAGTGACGCCAGACACACCGCGCGATGGTGGTCCATCCCGTTCGTCCGGTATCCCGCTGACCGGAACGGCGCCCGAACCGGTCTCGCGGACCTGACAGCGTGGGGCTTTTCGCGAGCGTCGACATCGACTCCATCAAACTCCGCTGAGGCCGTTTCCGTCCCCGCCCGCGGGCGGACAGGCGGCTATCGTGGGGTTATGGGCGTGTTCGGCGAGATGTTCCCCGGCAAGAAGCTGACCGACGAGAGCGGCGGTGACAGCGACGGGCAGCAGCATCGGCCGCGGCTGGATCTCGACCTGGACGCGGGCGTGATCCGGCTGTCGAGCACGCCGCGGTCGGATGAGGAGTCGTCCGAGTAATCGGTCCGGGCTGTCACTTCGTGGAATTCGTGTGGTCCTTCATCTAGCAATCTAGATTGCTAGCATGTTAGTGTCTTCTCGTGGGTGCCGAGGAAGTCAAGCAGTTCAACGTGTATCTCCCGGTGGAGCTGATCAAGCAGGTCAAATACCGGGCGGTCGAATCGGAGATGTCGCTGTCGGCGCTGGTGGCCGAGGCGCTGCGGGCGTACCTCGGCGCCGAACCGCCGACGCGTGAGAAGGAGAAGTGATATGGCCGCCAGAGGTGTCGAGGCGATCTTTCTGGAGACCCACAACTGGGGGAAATCGGCGAAGTTCTTCCAGCAGCTGGGATTCGAACTGGAATTCGCCACCGACCACAATTCCGGACAGCTGCGCAACGGGGACGGTCCGTACCTGTTCATCGCCGAGGTGCCGGCGGATCGCGAACCCGGAATGCAGGTCGTGCTGAAAGTGGAAGCGGAACAGGACTTTCCGGCGCCCGTCGAGGTGGTGTCGCCGTTCGCCGACACCCATTACGGAACCCGCGAGATGACCGTGCGCGACCCGGACGGGCGGGTGTGGACGCTGCAGGCTCCCGGTGGTGACCGATGAGCGATATCCGGACCGGTGCGGTGCCCGATCAGACCGCCGTGCGGGTTGCGCTGTGGCGCGCGCTGCACGTCCGGCTCGATCCGCCGCCGCATGTCCTCGACGACGAGATCGGCCTGCGACTGGCCGATCCGCCGGAGGGCTGGCGGGAGCGCGGCGATATGGATCCGGTGGGCACCAGCCGCTTCCGGGCGAGCATCGTGGTGCGTTCGCGATTCGTGGAGGATCTGCTCACCGAACAGGCCGGGCGAGTGGGCCAATACGTGCTGCTGGGCGCGGGACTGGAGACGTTCGCGCAGCGCAAACCCGAGATCGCCTCTCGCTTCCGGATTTTCGAGGTCGATCAACCGCAGACGCAGGAGTGGAAGCGGCGGCGCCTGGTCGAGACCGGCTACGAGCTCCCGGACTGGTTGCGTTCGGTCCCGGTCGATTTCGAGCAGGATTCGTGGTGGGAGCGGCTGACCGCGGCCGGTTTCGATCCGGCCCGGCCCGCGCTCGTCGCCTCGCTGGGGGTCAGCATGTATCTCACCGACGAGGCCAACCGGGAAACGCTGTCGCTGCTGGCGGCCTCGGCGCCCGGTTCCACGGTCGTCATGTCCTTCATGCCGCCACTGGAACTGCTCGACGAACAGGACCGAACGAGCCGGGAGTTCGCGGAATCCGGCGCGGCCGCCTCCGGCACGCCATTCCGCAGCTTCTACGCCCCCGCACAGATCGTCGCTATGGCCCGGGAGGCCGGTTTCGCGCGGGCGCACCACATTTCGGCGGACGAGCTCAACAGCCGGTACTTCGCCGGGCGCCCGGACGGGTTGCGTACCTCGAACGGTGAGGAGTTGCTGGTGGCGACGACCTGAGTCCCGCCTACGATGAGGCGATGGCGAAATCCCAGCGCTTGCACATCGTGCCGTCCCGATTCAGCGTCGACCACATACCGGCCGCGACCTTCCCCGAGGACGACGAATGGGTCGCGCTGGTGCGAGCGCCGGAGGGGCTGACGGTCGTGCGCGAGGCCCCGCCCTGGGAGCGGGAGACGTGCTGGCTCGGCCTGTACGCCGCCACGCCGCGGGAGCTGGATACCTCCGGCGCGCTGACCGCGATCCTGGAACCGTTGGCGCAGCACGGAATTCCGGTGTTCGTCGCCTCGACCTACCACGCGGACCTGGTGCTGGTCCCCGAATCGCGCAGCGCCGCCGCGACCGATGCGCTCACCGAGGCCGGATTCGAGATCGCCGGGGACGCGAGCTGACGACGGTTCAGATGTGGTCGCCCTTGTCGCGGTTGCAGCCGCGGCACAGGATCTGCAGATTCGCCGCACTGGTCGCCCCGCCGCGGCTGAGCGGAATGATGTGGTCGAATTCGAGGTAGTGGGTGGCGCCGCATTCCACGCACCGGCCGCCGTCGCGATGCCACACCTCGGCCTTGATATCGGGGCCGATGGACCGGCTGTCGCGTCTGCCCGGTGCGACGGTGAGCCGTTTCGCCACGCGCAGTGCGCCTTCCACGATCGCGGCCACCAATTCCGGCTCGTCGATATCGAATTCGGCGCCGCCGCGCGCCGACGTGGCGGCCACCGTCACACCGGTCTCGGTGGCCGATACGGAAACCGCTCGGGTCCAGGGGATTTCGATACCGGCGTCCGGCCCGATGAAGCGCAGCTTCCGGTTCGAGCAGATCAACCGCCCCGGGGACGCGTGCGCGCCGCGCCCCGTCCGCCGGATGCGGGTGGCGGCGGTGTCGAGGTGGACGCGTTCCTGCGGGTCCAGATGCAGATCGGGCACCGCGATCACCGGAAGCTCGCCCGCCCGCAGCCGGGACAGGATGCGCAGCCGGCGCAGACTGCGACGCAACTCGTCCACGGCCCCGTCGCGCACCCCGAGCGCGGCGACCGTCGCGTCGAATCGTTCCAGTTCGGCCCCGGTGATCGTGCCGTCGGCCAGGGCGAAGGCCGCCGTGCGCTCGAGATGCGCGACGGCGGGCCCGCGCAGGGCCGCGCGGGCGGTGCCGGGGTCGATGCGCTGGTGGCGGATCCGGGTCCACAGCTCGTCCCAGTCGGGTCCGCTCGGACCGGTGGTGGTCAGGACGCGAAGCGCTCGGATGCGCCAATCGGACAGATAGTCCTCGACCTCCGCCGCACACGCGCGGCAGGGCGCGGTGCCGAGTAGTCGCCACCCCCGCCGCCGGCCGCAGCGAGGACAGCCGCGCGGGTCGGCGGGCGGACGTGCCACCGTCTGTTCGGTCCACCGGGAGCCGTCCCACCAGCGCAGTGCCGCCGCGTCCGCGGGATCGGGATGCCAATCGGGGCGGGCGTCCCGAGGCGCGGGCATCGGCGCGGCGAATCTGGTGCGCTGCAACGACAGTCGCTGCGAGCGGTGCCGCGCCGAATCCGCGACGGGCGCGCCGAAGGTCGTGAACAACTCCGCCGCGTCGGCGTGTTGCGGTCCGCCCCGCACGAACCACCAGCGGTCCTCGGCCCGCCGGAACTCTCCGAACACCGCGGCCCGCGCGCCCGGGTCCGGGGCGACGTCGGCACGCGCCACCAGACCCTCGGCATCCTCGACCGACACCGCGAGGCCCGGCAGTGCGGCCAGGGGCTCGTCGGGACCGGACCCGGTGATCAGGATGCGGACGATCTCCGCCTCGGTGCGGGGCAGCGAGACCGACAGCCGCGCGGTGCCGGGCTGCGGATCCTGGTCGACGGTCACCGCCTGGGAGGGGTGACGCGGCGCGTTGAAATACACCACGTCGCGAGCGGAGCGGACCCGTCCGGCGGCGGTCAGCAGGACCGCATGCGCATCCAGCAGCGCCGCCGAACGCCACGAAACCAGTACCGACAGAAGCGAAGTCGGTACCGGCGTGGCGTCGCCGTCGACCGTGGGGCGCATGCTTGTCATCGCCTCGAACTATGCCAGGCCGTCCCGACACGAATCGCGCGGTCGGCGCGGAGCTTTTCGTGACCGTCCGGGTGCGGCACAGTGGAACCATGACGAACCCGAAGGGTGACTCCGGGCGCAAGCCCGGCGGCGCGCGGGTGCCGGGTGCGACGGAAATCCTCGCCGCCGCCCAGGCCGCCGCGCAGGCCGCACAGACCGCCGCGGGCCAGGCCATCGACGCCGCGCAGGTCACCGCCGGTACCGCCTTCGGTACCGCGGTGCGGCTCCCGCCCGCGTCCGTACAGCTGGCCGCGCAACTTCCGGATCTGATCGAGAATCTGGCGACCGCCATCGACCGGCTCAATTCCACCATCGACCGCCTCGACCGGACCCTGGCCCTGGCCGATCCGGCCTTCGCGGCCTACGACCGGCTGCTGCCGCGGCTCGAGGCCGTGATCGCGCTGGGTGAAGACGTGCTCAGCCGGCTGTCGAAACTTCCGGGCATCTCGATGCTGGGCCGCCTCACCGGCCGCGAGGCGGAACCACCGCAACCGGAGCCCAAGTCACGTCGACGCGGAAAATAGCCCCGCCCCGCCCGCCGACCGCGGCGTAGCCGTCGTCGCGATCACCGCACGAGCCGCGGCGGCGGCCTTGAGCACCATCTCGTGGAACTCCGCGTCGGCATCGGAGTCCAGCACCACCGCGCCGCCCGCGCCGACGCGCCAGCCGCGCTCGTCCCGGACCGCGGTGCGGATGACGATATTGAGATCCGCCGTTCCGCCCAGACCCAGAAATCCGATCGTGCCCGAGTAGATGCCGCGCGCCTCGGTTTCCAGCCCGTCGATGATCTCCATGGTCCGCAGCTTGGGGGCCCCGGTCATCGATCCGCCCGGGAAACAGGCTCGCAGGCAACCGATCGCGTCCACCTCGGGGCGCAGCCGGCCGCGCACGGTGCTCACCAGCTGATGCATGGTCGTGTAGGTCTCCGCGACCATCAACTCGGGGACGTGCACACTGCCCAGCTCGCACACCCGGCCCAGATCGTTGCGCAGCAGATCGACGATCATCAGATTCTCGGCGCGCGTCTTGGGATCCAATTCCAATGCACGGCACAGATTTTCGTCTGCCTCCGGGGTGGCGCCGCGGGGGGCGGTGCCCTTGATCGGTTTGGTCTCCACCGTGCGGGTGCGGTCGACCTTGAGGAAGCGCTCCGGTGAGGAACAGGCGATATGGAGTTCGCCGAATCTCAGATACGCCGCGTACGGGGCGGGATTGCTGCGCCGCAGTACCCGGTAGACGTCGAGCCCCGGCGCATCGGAGTCGATCCCGGCGCTGTCGGTGAGGTTCACCTCGTAGGTTTCCCCGGCGCGTAGTTCGGCATCGATCGCCGCGATATCGGCCAGATAGCGGTCCCGGCCACGGCTCAGGCGCGAGACGACGGCCTCTTCGTCGACGGGCAGTGTGACCGGTTCCGGATTCCGCCGATCCGGCAGTGTCGCGACGATCGCGCGGGTATCGGCCAGCCAGCGGCGATTCGCCTCGGCCGACTCCGCGTCGGTGACGGCGAGCAGATGGGTGCGGCCCGCGACGTGATCGACCACGACCAGCCGGTCGGCGAAGATCCACTGCGCATCCGGATAGGGCGATCGGTGCCCGGCCCGCGCACCGCAGTCGGCCTTCATCTCATAGCCCAGATAACCGACGTAGCCGCCCACGAAATCGAAAGGCACATCCGGGAATCGGATGTTCAGCTCACTCAGCCGCGCCGACAGATAGTCGAGCACCGGCCGCGGATCGGTGCGCGTGCCGGTGCGATCCTCGATCACACATCCCGCGCCGACCCGATACCGCACCACCTCCGCCAGCGGCCCGGACGCATCACCGGCGAAACTGAACCGATCCAGACCCGGCTCCACATGCGCGCTGTCGAGCCAGAACGCGGTCGGCGAGTCCGGATATAACTGCAGCACAACGTATTCGGTGTCGACGGCGCGGTCGATCACTTCGTGCAGAACGGTGAGGGACCGGGTGGCGGAACGTCCGGCTGCGCCCTTCCCCACACGCCCGTCCGCACCGGAATCCGGTTCGGACGCATCAGGCGACGATGTCGTCGCGGAGACGTCGGCTTGCGTTCCCGAGTCGCCCGCCGCATCGCCGTCGGGATCCGGCCCGGAACCGGTGTTCACCAGCACGGCCCTCGTGCCGGAAGCGGCCGGCCCCGCGGTCCGCGCTGAATCGGCCGCGCCGGTCGTGGTCTCGGCCGGAGAGGCCGGGCCGGACCCTGTCACCGGCCCGGCAACCGGGACCGGCGATGGCCGCATCTCCCGACGCGCCCACCACTCGCGCGTCAGCCGCGCGAAATTCTCCAGCAGCGCCGCGCCGAATTCGCTGGACACCGATTCCGGATGGAACTGCACACCCCACTGTGGGCGGTGGCGATGCCGAACGCCCATCACCACCCCGTCGGGCGCGGTGGCGGTGATGGCCAGCGCATCCGGTAGGGGCTGGGCGGCGCACAGCGAGTGATAGCGCACGGCGAGGAAGTCGCCGGGAACTCCGGCGAACAGGTCGCGACCGTCGTGACTGATGCGGTCCGGGTAACCGTGCCGGGGTGCGGGTGCCGGAATGACCTGCCCACCGGCCGCCAGCACGATGCCCTGATGACCGAGGCAGACGCCCAGCAGCGGGAGCTCCGCCCGCTCGATCAGCGCCTGGGAAATTCCGAAATCCCTTGCTACATCGGGTCGCCCGGGCCCGGGGGAGACGACGATGTTGTCGAACCGGTCGAGGTCCAGCCCGGCCAGGGTGTCGATCTCGTCGTTGCGCAGCACGGTCGGTTCGGCTCCCGTTACCGTGCCGATCAATTGGAAGAGGTTGTAGGTGAACGAGTCGTAGTTGTCGACCAGCAGGGTGCGCATGGGGGTCCGGGTCCGCACCCCGTGGTCGAGAGTGGTCTCGCCCGCATGCCGAGACCGGGACGTGCTCATGTGCATCACCGTATCGGGCATCTCGGACCACACAGTGAGGGCATATGCCTTCAGTTGACCGGTCGTGGTGGTGCACAATGTGGGGCATGTCTGTGGTGCAACCGGCCGAGGTCGAGCGCGAGGTCGTCGATTTCGCGGCCGTCGGCGAATGGATGGATGAGCAGGGCCTGCCCGGCGGTGACTTCGAGGATGTGACCTCACTCGGCGGTGGCACCCAGAACATCATGCTGCGGTTCCGCCGGGGTGGTCGCGATTTCGTGCTGCGCCGCGGGCCGAAGCATCTGCGTCCCAAGAGCAACGACGTCATCCGCCGCGAATCCCGCCTGCTCGGCGCGCTGGCGGGCACCGGCGTGCGCGCCCCGCGGGTGATCGCCGCGGGGGCCGACGAATCGGTGATCGGCGCGGTCTTCTACCTGATGGAGCCGATCAGCGGCTTCAACCCGCAGAACGAACTACCCGCCCTGCACGCCGGCGATCCGGAGGTGCGGCGGCAGATGGGACTGTCGGCGGTCGAGGCCATCGCCCGGCTCGGATCGCTCGACTACGAGGCGCTGGGCCTGACCGATTACGGCAAGCCGGACGGTTTCCTGGAACGTCAGGTGCCGCGCTGGCTCGGCGAACTCGAGTCCTACAGCAGCAACGACGGCTACCCCGGCCCGCAGATTCCCGGGGTGGACCGGGTCGGGGACTGGCTCGACCGCAACCGGCCCGCGCAGTGGCGGCCGGGCATCCTGCACGGCGACTGCCACCTCGCCAACATGATGTTCTCCTACGACGGTCCCGAGGTCGCCGCCATGGTCGACTGGGAGATGTCGACGATCGGTGATCCGCTGCTGGATCTGGGCTGGCAGATCGCCACCCGGCCCGAACCCGGAACCACCGGCGCCGCCCTGGTCGGCAAGCTCGGCGCCGCGGGCGGCCTGCCCACCGCCGAGGAGATGATCGCCCACTACGCGACCTTCTCCGACCGCGACCTCGGCCACGCCACCTGGTACACGGTGCTGGCCTGCTTCAAACTCGGCATCGTGCTCGAGGGCACGCACGCCCGCGCCTTCGCCGGCAAGGCGCCCAAGCAGACCGGCGATTTCCTGCACGCCATCACGCTGGAACTGTTCGAGAAGGCCGCCCGGCTCTGCGAATGAGCCGATGTGGCACGGCGTCAGCCGGCGTCGAGCAGGTCGGCGACGATGGCGAGATCCTTGTCGCCACGGCCGGACAGGCACAGCAGGATCAGCGCGTCCTCGGCGATCGCGCCCTGTTCGGCCGACTCCAGCAGATATCCCACGGCGTGCGCGGATTCGAGCGCGGTGATGATGCCTTCGGTACGGCACAGCGTATCCAGTCCGCGCAGCGCCACCGCATCGGTCGCGACGGCGTGATCGATGCGGCCGATGTCCTTGAGATGGCTCAGTTCCGGGCCCACCCCCGGATAATCCAATCCGGCCGCGATGCTGTGGGTTCGCGCGATCTGACCCTCGTGGTCCTGCAGGACGTAGCTGAACGAGCCGTCCATCTCACCCGGTGTGCCCGCGCTGAGCGTGGCCGCGTGCTCGCCCGTGTGTAACCCGCGGCCCCCGGCTTCCACGCCGATCAGCCGCACCCGCGCATCGCCGGTGAACGCGTGGAACATGCCGATGGCGTTACTGCCGCCGCCCACGCAGGCGATGACGTGGTCGGGCAGCCGCCCCGTCGCCGCCAGCAGTTGTGCCCGGGATTCGATGCCGATCCGGCTCTGATGGTCGCGCACCATGCGCGGATAGGGTGCGGGCCCGGTGGCGGTGCCGAACAGGAAATGCGTGCTTTCGGTGTGTGCCACCCAGTCTCGCACCGCCTCGGTCACCGCGGCCTTCAGGCGGCGGTCACCGGAGCGAACGGCGCGCACGTCCGCCCCGAGCAGGCGCATCCGCACGACGTTGCTCTGCTGACGGGCCATATCGTCGGCGCCCATGTAGATCACACACGACAGTCCGAGCATCGCGCAGACGGTCGCCACCGCGACGCCGTGCTGCCCCGCCCCGGTTTCGGCGATGATGCGGGTCTTGCCCATCCGCACGGCCAGCAGCGCCTGCCCGAGCGCATTGTTGATCTTGTGGGCGCCGGTGTGCGTCATATCCTCGCGCTTGAGGAACACACGCACCCCGGGCACTCCCAGCGCCCGCGCGAGCTGCGGCGCCGCATGCAGCAAGGTCGGCCGGCCGACGCGCTCGCGCAGCAACCGGTCGAGTTCGCGGTGGTATTCCGGATCCGCCCAGGCGGTTCGATGGGCGTTCTCCACGTCGGTGAGCGCCGCCATCAGTCCTTCGGGAACGTAACGCCCGCCGAACGCGCCGAATCTACCGGGGTCTCGGATGCCGTCCCGAGTGGTGGCGTGGGTTGGCCTGTGTCCGATCACCATTCGCATCCGCGCTTTCTCCTCGCCGTCCGGCTCGGACAGTGTGTGCGATCCGCTCGCACACCTGGTCACCTGCCGGCAACGAGTGAGTTAACAGCACGGAAGAGGTCATCGTCAGTGGTGGTAAGTCGGCGCGGGTGGCGAGATCAGCCGCAGCGGAGTAGTGCCTCCCGGACGGCACGGGCGCGCGCATCGTCGAGGACGGCGGTGCCGAGGCGGTTCATCACATAGCCGAAACCCAAACCCGTTGCCGGATCGGCGAATCCGAACGAGCCTCCGTAACCGGTGGTGCCGTAGGCGCGCTTGTCGCTGCCGAAGCGGAAGCTGCCACAGGATTTGCGGAACCCCAGGTGGTAGCGGCTGCGGGTGAGCAGCACCAGATCGTCGGCGGGCACGTCGTCGACGGTGTCGGCGGTGGCCAGGCGGTCGAGAATGCCCGGTGCGATGGGCAATTCACCGGTGCGTCCCGCCGCCGCGCCGTAGACCCGCGCCAGGGAACGCGCCGTGCCCACGCCGCCCGCGGCCGGGCTCTCGACGCCGAGGAATTCGCGGCGGGTGGCACGTTCGGGCGCACCGGTGCGGGGGCTGCTCAAGGCGCGATAGGTCAGACCGCGTCGTAGGAACATCTGAATCGCGATGCGCAGCGGCACGTCTCGCTCGTACCGCAGCAGGTCCAGCCCTGAGGTCGACGCGAGCGTGGCGATGCGATCGAGGGATTGTTCCTCCGGCAGTCCGATGAAGAAGTCCAGTTCGAGCGGGCCGGCGAAGTCCTCGGCGAAGACGCGGCCCAGGGTGCGGTGCCGCGGATCGACGCGGCGCAGCAGTTCGCCCTGATACAGCCCGGCGGTGATCGGGTGGTAGCCCTGCCGGGTGCCGGGACTCCACAGTGGTCTCTGGTCGGCCAGGATCTCCGCGAGCCGATCCCGGTCGGCCATATCCGACAGCCGCACCACCCGATCCAGCACCGGCAGGCCCGCGCGGTGGTCGAGCAGCTGCCGCACCGTGATCGATCCCTTGCCGTGCGCGGCGAATTCCGGCCAGTACTGCGCGACCGGCGCCTGGTAGTCGAGCACCCCGCGCGAGACGGCACTCGCCACGGCGAATGCCGTCATCCCCTTCGTCGAGGAGAACACCGGAACCATGGTGTCGCGCTCCCACGGCAGCTGTCCGCGGCGATCGCGGAACCCCGCCCACAGATCCACCACCGGCCGGTCCCCGTCGTAGACGGCCACGGCCGCCCCGATTTCGCCGAACCGGGCGAAGTTGCGCCGAAACGCGTCCGCGACCGGCTCGAAACCGCTCGCCACCTCACCGTGTACCTCAGCAACCTCGCCCATAGTGCAACCGATGGTAACGGTCATCGCCGCGGCGTCGTACGGTGTCCACCCGGATCGGAATCGATCAGGCGGCGTGGATTCGGGAGCTGTCCGCGAAGTAGTCGAGGACGGCGCGATGCCACTCCTGCGGCGCCTCCTGCATCAGCACGTGTCCCGCCGCCACCTCGACGTAGTCGGCGCCCGGAATCGCCGCCGCCAGCTCACGCGAATTGGCGGGATCGACCAGCAGATCGGCCGTGGCGGCGATGACCCGGGTCGGCACCGCGACCCGTGGCAGATCGGCGCGGGTGTTCACCCGGGTCACCAGATCAGCCTGCGCCGCCGCCCCGCCCGGAACCTGGGCCGCGATCTGCGCCAGATACTGCGAAAACACCTCGTCCGGCAGCGAATTGGTGAACGCGGCACTGTATCCGGACAGCAGCACTACGCGCGCGAACGCGTCGTGATCGCGGGCGGCGAGCGCACCGAGCCACAGATCCAGCGCGAGCCGCGCCCGATGGTCGGCTCGCGCCAGCCCGGCCGCGAGCACCAACCCGGTGACCCGATCGGGATGACGCACGGCGGCGCGTACCGCCACCGCCGTGCCCAGCGAGAATCCGATGATCGGGAACCGCTCGGCGCCCGCCGCCACGGCCTCCTCGACCAGTGCGTCGGCCAACCCGTCGAGGGTCAGGACGGTGTCGTCGGCCGGATAGTCGGAGCCGATCACGGTGTGCCGCTCGGCGAGCAAAGGGATCAGAGAACCGAAGTTGGCCTCGATCCCGCCGCCCGCGCCGTGCGCGAGCACGACCGCGGGACCGCTGCCGGTCACCGATGTGGACAGTGAAATGTTGGTCATGGCCGCGACGTTAGGGATTGACATGAGTGTGAAGGTCAAGTCCGGGAGGGTGCGGTGCTGATCGGCGAGCTGGCGAACATCACCGGCGTCAGCACCCGCCTGCTGCGCTACTACGAGGAACAGGGACTGCTGAGCGCCCGCCGCGACGGCAACGGCTACCGCGTCTACGCCGACGACGCACCCCAGCGGGTACACCGCATTCGCGAGTTGCTCGCCGCCGGACTGCCGACCAGCGCCATCCGCGAACTGCTGCCGTGTGCGACCGCCACGGGCTTGCAGCACTGCGATCACACCCGAAAGATCGTGCGGGAGGGCCTGTCTCACCTCGACGCGCAGATCGCCGAGCTGACCCGGCGCCGCACGCTGCTGGCCCGTCAGGACGAGCAACTCGTGGCCGCGCCCTATCGCAGCGACGGCCCGGCGTAACCGGCCTCCCCGCGGCGGCGGGCTCGGGCCCTTCTCGTAGGCTCGGTGCCGTGCGAGCACTGGAACAGATTCGCGACTGGCCCGTCCGGCACGCCGCAGCGGGCGTCGTCGATGCTCACGGCGTGGCCGGCACCGAGGGAGACCTCGACCGGGTATTCGCCCTCGCCTCCGTCACGAAACCCCTTGCCGCCTACGCGGTTCTGGTGGCGGTCGAAGAAGGTGCGATCGAACTGGACCAGCCCGCCGGCCCGCCCGGCTCCACCGTGCGGCACCTGCTGTCGCATACGGCCGGACTGGCCTTCGACACCACCGTGATCATGGCCGAGCCCGGGCAGCGCCGCATCTATTCCAGCGCCGGATTCGAAGTGCTCGCCGAGTTCCTCACGCGCGAGACCGGAATCGAATTCCCCGAATACCTGAGGCAAGCGGTATTCGAGCCACTCGGAATGAAATCCTCGGTCTTGGCCGGATCCGCCGGGCACGCCGCCCGCTCCACGGTGAACGATCTGCTGCGTTTCGCCGCAGAATTGCTGAACCCGATCTTGATATCCGGTGACATGCTCACCGCGGCGACCTCCGTGCAATTCCCCGGCGTCGGCGGAGTACTTCCCGGATACGGATCGCAGCGCCCCAATGATTGGGGTCTGGGATTCGAGATCCGCGACCACAAGACTTCGCATTGGACGGGGGGAGCCAACTCGCCGCGAACCTACGGGCATTTCGGGCAGTCGGGCACCTTCCTGTGGGTGGATCCGGAGATCGAGGTGGCGTGTGTGGCGTTGAGCGACGAGAATTTCGGCGATTGGGCCCGAGCGGTGTGGCCGACGCTCAGCGATGCCGTCATCGCCGATATGCAGCGGATTCGCGACACGGCAGAAAAGTAACAGCCGTAACATCGGGCACTCCAGTAAACTCGGGCAACGCCTGCGCTCGACGGGATGTTGGGGAAGACGTCCAATGTCGAGGCTGGAGGTGTACAGGTGCGCGCATCTGATCAGTTCGCGGATGTGACGTGTGGTGTGGTGTACATCCACGCGTCACCGGCCGCGCTGTGCCCGCACATCGAATGGACGCTTTCCTCCACTCTGAAATCACCTGCGTCGCTGCGCTGGACCGCCCAGCCGGCCGCCGCGGGACAACTGCGCGCAACCACCGACTGGGTGGGTCCGGTCGGCACCGCGGGGCGAATTGCCAAGGCGTTGCGGGATTGGCCGGTGTTGCGCTTCGAAGTCACCGAGGATCCCTCCGAAGGTGTCGATGGCGAACGCTACAGTTTCGTTCCCGGCCTCGGTTTGTGGACCGGTGCGATGAGCGCCAACGGCGATGTCATGGTCGGCGAGATGCGCCTGCGGGAAATCGTGCGCTCGGCCCGGGCACGCGGCCGCCACGGTGACATCTCCGCCGATATCGATCGCGCCCTGGGCACCGCCTGGGACGACGAACTCGAACCCTTCCGGACCGGCGGCGAAGGCGCCGAGGTCACCTGGCTCCGCCGCGACGTCGGCTGAGCCCCGCACCGATCGGGACAAACACGACGGGTGGCCTCCGTTAGGGAGACCACCCGTAATGCGTTGGCGCCGAAGGCTTTACAGCGGGATGTTCTTGTTGTGGCTGGGCTGCGCCGGGGCCGAGGCCAGCGCGGCGGCAATGGTGGACCGGGTCTTGGCGGGGTCGATGACCTCGTCCACGACGCCGATGGACAGGGCCCGCCCGACGCCGCCGGCGATGGTCTCGTGTTCGGCGGTGAGGCGCTCGATCAGAGCCTCGCGCTCCTCCTCGGGGGCCTTCGCGATGGCCTTCTTGTGCAGGATGCCGACCGCGGCCTTGGCGCCCATCACGGCGACCTCGGACTCCGGCCAGGCGTACACGGCGGTGGCGCCCAGCGAGCGGGCGTTCATCGCGATGTAGGCGCCGCCGTAGATCTTGCGGGTCACCAGCGTGACGCGCGGAACGCGGGCCTCGGCGAAGGCGTGCAGCAGTTTCGCGCCGCGGCGCACCACGCCCTCCCATTCCATGCCGACACCGGGCAGATAGCCGGGCACGTCGGTGATCACGACCAGCGGAATGCCGAAGGAGTTGCACAGGCGCACGAAACGCGCTGCCTTCTCGGCGGATTCGCTGGTGAGGCAGCCGCCCATGCGCAGCGGGTTGTTGGCGAGCACGCCGACCGTGCGACCACCGAGGCGGCCGAGACCGGTGACGATGCTGCGGGCGTAACCGCCCTGCATCTCCTCGAAGGAGGATTCGTCGTCGCCGTCCGGCGAGGGGATCTTGTCGAGCAGCTCGCGCACGACCGGCTTGACGTCGTAGGCGCGCTTGGCCGACTCCGGCAGCATCGCCTTGAGGTCCACATCGCCGTGGGCGGCGGCGGACAGATCGAATTCGCCCTGTTCGGCGAACATCGAGACCAGGCGGCGGCCGCGGTGCATCGCGTCGTTCTCGTCGTCGGCGACGATATGGCACACACCGGACTTCTTGCCGTGGGTCTCGGGACCACCGAGGGTCGCCATGTCGACGTTCTCACCGGTGACCGACTTGACGACATCCGGACCGGTCACGAAGACGCGGCCCTCGGGCGCCATGATGACGACGTCGGTCAGCGCGGGACCGTACGCGGCGCCGCCGGCGGCGAAGCCGACCACGATCGAAATCTGGGGGACCAGGCCCGACGCGCGAACCATCGCCTCGAAGACGGTGCCCACCGCGTGCAGTGCCTCGACGCCCTCGGCCAGGCGCGCACCGCCCGAATGCCAGATGCCGACGACAGGAATCCGGGAGTCGATGGCGGTATCGATCGCGTCCACGATGTGCTTGCACCCGTCGACACCCATGGCGCCACCCATCACGGTGGCATCGGAGCAGTACGCGACGGTGCGCACGCCGTCGACCTCACCGATGGCGGCCAGCACGCCGGACTTGTCGCGGGGGTGGAGCGGGAGGACGGTGCCGGGATCGAAGAAGCGCTGCAACCGACCCAGCGGATCCCGGGGATCGGTCGTGGCGTCCGCCTGCGCGGGGGCCATGATGGTCATCGCGGTCTCTCCTCGAGGGAATGTGGAGTCGCTGACGCGGCTGCGAAGATGAAAATCCCGGTGGGGCTTTTCGACGAGGGGATCTGCCTTGGCCGAAAAGCCCCACCGGGTTCGCTGAAGTTGTCGACAGACGTTGTCGACGAGTCGGATCAGTACCGTCCGAAGGCGAGCGCCACGTTGTGGCCGCCGAAACCGAACGAGTTGTTGATCGCGTACTCGATGTCCTGGCGACGGGCCTCACCGTGCACGACATCCAGGTCGATCTCCGGGTCCTGGTTCTCCAGGTTCAGCGTGGGCGGAACGATGCCGTCGCGAATGCTGAGCACTGTGAGTACCGACTCGAGGGCGCCCACAGCGCCGATCGAGTGGCCCAGGGCGGACTTGGGCGCGTAGACCGAGGCGTGGGTTCCCACGGCCTTGTGAATCGCGTTCGCTTCCGCGGTGTCCCCGATCGGGGTGGCGGTCGCGTGCGCATTGATGTGCGTGATGTCGGACTTCGACAGTCCGGCGGTCTGCATGGCGCGCTCCATGGCGCGCGCCGCACCGGCACCCGTGGGGTCCGGAGCGACCAGATGGAAGCCGTCGGAGGTGATGCCGGCACCGAGCAGGCGAGCGTGGATGGTGGCTCCGCGCGCTTTGGCGTGCTCTTCGGTCTCCACGACCATCAGCGCACCGGCCTCGCCGAAGACGAAGCCGTCACGATCCTTGTCGAACGGCCGCGACGCTCCCTTGGGGTCGTCGTTGCGGGTGCTCATCGCACGCATCATGGAGAACGCGGCGATCGGCACGTCGGAGATGTAGCCCTCGACACCGCCGGTGACGACCATGTCGGCGTCGCCCATGACGATCATCCGCCACGCGTTGGCGATGCCCTCGGATCCCGACGAACATGCCGAGACCGGGGTGACCACTCCCGCCTTGGCCCCCAGTTCGAGGCCCACGACAGCGGACGGCCCGTTCGGCATGACCATCTGAACGGCCAGCGGCGAGATCTTGCGGTAGCCGCCGTTCTTCAGCTTGTCCACCGAGTCGATGAGCGCGTCGCCGCCGCCGAGACCGGTGCCGATCGCCACGGCCAGGCGCTCGGGGTCGACCTCGGGGCTGCCGGCGTTCTTCCACACCTCGCGCCCCAGCACCATCGCCAGCCGCTCGACATATGCCATGCGGCGGATCTCGACTCGGCTGAGCAGGGTGTCCGGCGAAACCTTCAGGTGGCCGCCGATGCGAACCGGGAGGTCGTATTCCTCGATGAAGGAATCCTCGAGAACGTCGATGCCGCTCTCGCCGTTGAGGAGTCCCTTCCACGTCGCATCGACGTCACCGGCGATCGACGTGGTCGCCGCGAGACTGGTGACGACTACGTTGGGGAAGTTCCCGTTCAAAGTGGAAGGAGTGGTCACAGTGTCGGCCTTACTGGGCGTCGAACTTGGCCTTGAGCTCCGCGGCGATCTCGGAATTCTCCGCCTCGAGCTTCTGGACGTAGGCGACCGAGTCACCGACGGTCTTCAGGCTGGCGAGATCCTCGTCCGGGATCTTGACGCCGTACTTGTCCTCCATCTGCACGGCGATCTCGACCATCGACAGTGAGTCGATGTCCAGGTCGTCGACGAAGGACTTCTCCATCGTCACCTCGGAGGGCTCGATGCCGGTCACCTCTTCGATGATCTTGCCGAGCTCTTCGACGATCTGTTCCTGGGTCAGAGCGGCCACTTGGTGGCTCCCTTCTTGTTCCTTCGTTGGTCCGACGTGAATCGGAGGTCCGATTATTTCTTCGGTACGAGGTGGACGAATGTTTCGTCCTGCTCGCTCACGGTCGCGTCACTGCGAGCCGCGAGGAAAGCTAGCCGGTTGCCGAGAGCTCGACAAACGCGGGGATGTTCTCGGGGGTCTTCAGCGCCAGATTCGGGGTGCCCTTGAGCTCCCGCTTGGCGATGCCGACCAGGGTTCCGGCCGGTGGCAACTCGGCCACCGCGGAAACCCCTGCCGCGCGAACGGTTTCGGTGCACAGATCCCACCGGACGGGCCGGGTCACCTGTGCCGCCAGCTTCTCGATGGCGTCTTTGCCCGAGTCGACCGGCTTGCCGTCGTAGTTCGACAGCAGGGTACGGGTCGGCTCACCGGGGACCATCTGGGAGATGGCTTCGGCCACGGCGTCCTGGGCGGGTGCCATGAACGCGGTGTGGAAGGCCCCGGCGACGGGCAGCGCGCGAATCCGCGCCTTCTCCGGCGGGTTCGCCGCCAGTTCCGCCAACGCATCCAGCCGGCCTGCCGCCACGATCTGACCGACCGCGTTGCGGTTGGCCGGGACCAGGTCGAGCTCGGCGAGCCGGTCGAGCACGGCGGCTTCGTCGCCACCGAGCACGGCGGACATACCGGTCGGAACCAGCGCACACGCCTTCGCCATCTCCTCACCGCGGATCGCGGCCAGTTTCACCGCGTCATCGGGGGAGACGACGCCGGCGACGGCTGCGGCGGCGAGCTCGCCGACCGAATGTCCGGCGACGATGGTATCCGCCGGAACCGCTTCGTGCGGAATCTCGGCGAAAGCCAGCAGCGCGGCGGCGACGACCAGCGGCTGGGTCACCGCGGTATCGGTGATCTCCTCCGCGGTGGCCGTGGTGCCGAGGCGGAGCAGATCCAGGCCGGAGGCCTTGGACCACAGTTCGAGGCGGTCACGCGCGCCGGGAAGATCGAGCCATGGCGCGAGCATGCCGGGTGTCTGAGAGCCCTGTCCAGGGGCGAACAACGCGATCACGCCTCTAACAAAACACCGTGAGGGGGCTCTGGGGAGATGTCGGCGCCGATGATGTTTGAGCGACGCTTTTGTGTGGACCCCACAAAACGGCACGTGGGTCGTCGCGATCGACAGCGCCCCGATGTCCGTTACAGGCGATCTTCGTAGAAAGTTGCCGACGAGTCTTCTGGGGCAGGTGTTGACGATTCGTTACGGGTTCGTGTCAAACGACCTATCGTTGCCGCGATTCGGAGCACATAGGCGTCACGAGGATTCATCGGATCCCGGCCCGTGACCTCGGCGATGCGCTTGAGCCGATAGCGGACCGTATTTGGATGAACGAACAGCTGCCGGGCACATGTCTCGACCGCTCCACCGCAATCGAGGTAGGCGTCGAGAGTGTCCGACAAGGCCGACCCGGCGGCGGCCAACGGTAGCACAAGATACTCGTTCAGAGCGTCGACCGCAGCCCGATCGCCGAGCAGTGCTCGCTCGGGCAGAAGTTCGGAGGCGTGCACCGGTCGCGGCGCCGCCCGCCAGCCCACCACGGCTTCCATTCCGGCCATCGCCTCCACCGCGCTGACGTGGGCCGCGGACAGCGTGCGCGTGGTCGGGCCGATCACCACGGGACCGTCGGAGAACGCTTCGGCGAGCAGATCCATCAGGAACGGCGAGGGGTAGCCGGTGTCACCGAGATTGCCGCTGACCACCATCACCAGCCGCGAACCCTGCACGACGGCCAGTGCCGCGCGGCCGTGCCGGGCGGCGATGACGTGCACCGAACTCACCACGGCCACTTGATCTTTCGGCGGCGTACCGACCAGCACCGTCGCCGCAGCGGTGGCGTCCCAGTTCAATGTGGCTGCGCGCGAGAGCATTTCGGCGCCGGTGTCGCCGCGCACCACGGCGTCGACGACCAGCGCCTCCAGACGGGTGTCCCAGGCACCGCGGGATTCGGCCGCCGAGGCGTAGACCGAGGCCGCGGCGAAACCGAGTTCGCGGCCGTAGCGCAGCACCGCCTCGGTGAGCGCCACCAGCTGGCGGTCGTTGCGGGCCAGCGCCGGCAGCCACTGCTCGAAGAACTCCATCGCGACGCGGACCATGTCGACGGTCTGACGCAAGGTCAGCCGCCGGGCCAGATCCTGCGGGATCACCTGGAACGCGTCGAGGCTGAAGCGGATATCGCTTTCCGGATCCTGCAACCACTCCAGGAAATTGACCACGGCGGTCTGCACCAGCATCTGCACGCCCGCGCGCTGGGCGGCGTCCAGGTCGCCGAAGAACGGTAGCCGGTCCTCCATCGAGGCGATCGCCTCGGTGGACAGCCGCCCGGAGAATTGCTTCACCCTCTTGAGCAGGGTGTCCGGCAGCGGATCGCGGGTTTGCCGATTGGGTGACAGGGCACCGGTCGGCAGATAGACCTCGTGCTCGGACGACCCCTCGGAAACCCGGCGAGGCCGCGGCGGTTTACGTTCCACTGTTCAATATTCCGTCATCGCGCTGGTCGGTCTCCGCAACCCCCCGGTAGGGGCGCGATTCGCGCCCCTACCGGACCGGTCACGCGAGCTGTTCTTCGCTGCTCATCGATTTCGGTGCGGCGTCGACGTCATCGATGCGGTAGCGGGCCGCGGCCTGCGCGACCACCGCCGGATCGATACCGCCGGTGCGTCCCAGGGCCTCCAGCGCCGCCAGGGCGATGGATTCGGCGTCGACGTTGAACACCCGCCGCGCCGCCTGCCGGGTGTCGGAGAACCCGAATCCGTCGGTGCCCAGCGTGGTGTAGTCGCCGGGGACCCACTTGCGGATCTGGTCCGGCACCGCGCGCATCCAGTCGGATGCCGCCACGAACGGCCCCTGCGCCTGCGACAGCACCCGCGTCACATATGGCGCATCGGTTCCGGCATCCGGATGGCGCAGCGTGTGGATCTCCTTGGCCAGCGCCTCCCGGCGCAGCTCGCTCCACGAGGTCACCGACCACACATCCGCCTGCACACCCCAGTCCTGCGCCAGCAGCTCCTGCGCGCGCAGGCCGTCGGGCATCGTCACACCCGCGACCAGGATCTGGACGCGCGCATCGCCACCGCCGCGAGCCGCGTCATCTGTACCGCCGCCCCGGCGGTACAGATAGATGCCCTTCAGCAGGCCCTCGATATCGAGGTCGTCCGGCTCGGCCGGCTGCTGATACGGCTCGTTGTAGAGGGTGATGTAGTAGAAGACGTTCTCGCCGCCGAAGACGTCGTCCGCCATGACCGGATGGGTACCCGGCACCTCCGAGGCCAGTGTTCCGCCCGGGCCGAGCTGCGGTCGCCCGCCCCCGTACATCCGGCGCAGGCCGTCGCGCACGATGTGGGCGATCTCGAAGGCGAACGCCGGATCGTAGGAGACGACCGCCGGATTGGTCGAGGCCAGCAGCAGCGAATGGCCGTCGTTGTGCTGCAAACCCTCACCGGTCAGCGTCGTGCGCCCGGCGGTCGCGCCGAGGACGAAACCGCGGGCGAGCTGGTCGGCGGCCGCCCAGAGGCCGTCGCCGGTGCGCTGGAACCCGAACATCGAATAGAAGATGTAGAGCGGGATCATCGGCTCGCCGTGGGTGGCGTAGGACGTGCCGGCCGCGGTGAACGACGCGGTCGAGCCGGCCTCGTTGATGCCCTCGTGCAGGATCTGGCCGACTTGGCTTTCCTTGTAGGCCAGCATCAATTCCGCGTCGACGGAGGTGTACAGCTGCCCGTTGCGGTTGTAGATCTTCAGCGAGGGGAACCACGAGTCCATACCGAAGGTGCGGGCCTCGTCGGGAATGATCGGCACGATGCGCTTGCCGATCTCCTTGTCGCGCAACAGTTCCTTCATCAGCCGCACGAACGCCATGGTGGTCGCCACGTTCTGCTTACCCGAACCCTTGCGCACCGAGGCGTAGGGCGCGTCGCCGGGCAACTGCAAAGGCTTTGCCGCCGAACGCCGTTCGGGCAGGTAGCCGCCCAGCGCGCGGCGCCGGTCCAGCATGTAGCCGATCTCGTGCGAATCCATGCCCGGGTGGTAGTACGGGGGCAGATACGGATCGGCCTCGAGCTGGGCGTCGGTGATCGGAATGCGCTGCACGTCGCGGAACGCCTTCAGATCGTCGAGCGTCATCTTCTTCATCTGGTGCGTCGCGTTGCGCGCCTCGAAGTGCTTGCCCAGGCCGTAACCCTTGATGGTCTTGGCCAGGATCACCGTCGGCTTGCCCTGATGAGCCAGCGCCGCCGCGTAGGCCGCGTAGATCTTGCGGTAGTCGTGGCCACCGCGCTTGAGGTTCCAGACCTGCTGATCGGTCAGGTCCTTCACCAGATCCTTGGTGCGCGGATCGCGGCCGAAGAAGTGCTCGCGCACGTAGGCGCCGTCATTGGCCTTGTAGGTCTGGTAGTCGCCGTCCGGGGTCGAGTTCATCAGGTTGACCAGCGCACCGTCGCGGTCGGCGCCCAGCAGCGCATCCCACTCCCGGCCCCAGATCACCTTGATGACGTTCCAGCCGGCGCCGCGGAAGAACGACTCCAGCTCCTGGATGATCTTGCCGTTACCGCGGACCGGGCCGTCGAGCCGCTGCAGATTGCAGTTGATGACGAAGGTCAGGTTGTCCAGACCCTCCAGCGCCGCCACATGTGCCAGACCGCGCGATTCCGCCTCGTCCATCTCGCCGTCGCCGAGGAAGGCCCACACGTGCTGATCGGAGGTGTCCTTGATCCCGCGATCGTGCAGGTAGTGGTTGAAGCGCGCCTGGTAGATGGCGTTCATCGGGCCCAGGCCCATGGAAACCGTGGGGAATTCCCAGAAATCGGGCATCAGCCGCGGATGCGGATACGACGACAAGCCGTGGCCCGGACCGCCGTGGCTGTATTCCTGGCGGAACCCGTCGAGCTGATCCTCGGTCAGGCGGCCCTCGAGGAAGGCGCGCGCGTAGATGCCGGGGGAGGCGTGGCCCTGGATGAAGATCTGATCGCCGCCGCCGGGATGGTCCTTACCGCGGAAGAAGTGGTTGAAGCCGACCTCGTACAGCGCCGCGGATGACGCGTAGGTCGAAATATGGCCGCCCACACCGATTCCCGGCCGCTGCGCGCGATGCACCATGACCGCGGCGTTCCAGCGGATCCAGGCGCGGTAGCGGCGCTCGACCTCTTCGTCGCCGGGGAACCAGGGCTCGTTCTCGGTGGGGATGGTGTTGACGTAATCGGTGGAGGTCAGCGAAGGAATGGTGACGTGACGTTCACCGGCGCGCTCGAGCAGGCGCAGCATCAGATAGCGCGCGCGGCCGGGGCCTTCGCGCTCGAGCATCTCGTCGAAGGAATCGAGCCACTCGCTCGTCTCCTCCGGGTCGATGTCCGGTAGATATGACGCCACCCCCTCGCGGATCACACGCACCCGCGCACCGGCCGGGCGGGCGGGCGCCGACTGGTGGTCGGCGGAACCGTTGCTGCTCGTCGGCTCGGGGTCGGATGCAGAATTTGACGAAATCGGGTGCATCAGGTCGGTCAAAATCAATGCTCCTCGTACAGGGGGTGGACAAGCTGATGGCTCTAACCCCGGGCAGCACCGCTGGTGTGCGGGCCGTCCGTCGCTCACGGTTTGGGGCGCACCTCACATCCTTGTCGATGATGCGTCCCAGGTCATCATGTCAGCCGTAAATCCAGTACCGTTCGCTAGGCTGTGACGCTCGTTGCAGCGGAGCTCGCCACAGAACATTCTTTCGACTGCTCGAGAAGCGGGGAGGACGATGAAACTGCTGAACCCACGTGGGTTCGGACTGATGTGCGCGACCTTGGCGGTCGGCACCGGACTGGTGGTGGCAGGATGCTCTACCGCTGTCCACGGTACCGCGACGGTGAACCAGGCGGACGCGGCCGCGTTCCGCACCGAGATGGCAGCGTCCTCGGCCGCGGCCACCTCGTCGAAAAAGGCTGCCGCACAGACGAAGGCCGTCGCCGACAACTGCACACCCTTCCGTGAGACCACCGGCGCCGCGGTGACGAAGTACAACGACTTCGTCGACGCGCACGATGCGAACGCCCCCGATCAGGACGCCAAGCGCGATGCCGCCGCCCAGACCCTCGAGGACGCCGCGCGGACCGTGGAGGGACGGGTCACCGCCGCCGGCGACGCGTTACCCGCGGATCTGGCGCAGAAGTTCACCGACTATGTGAACGCCGCCCGCGGACTGGCCGGCGAATCCCGCAAGATGACCTACACCGCGCCCGTCGGCACGCTCAACGACGCCAGTAAGCGAGTCAACGACGCGCTGAACGCGGTGCGTACCGCATGCCCGGCGCGATAGCCGGGAAACGGATGTCCCGGGGCCGCTCAGGGCGTTGCGAACCGCCTCTGCAGGCTTCGCCCCGGGGCATGCATCCGCGACATTTCGGAGGTTATTTGGGCGGATCGGCTTGCGTTGCGGCCGATAACCATGTTCGCTTGCAACTATCTGTTGTCGGGAGTTGAGGAGGACACCACCGTGGTCGCCGCGGCGGACGCGCAGAACTACGCTCAGAAGCTTGGCATTGCCCACGGCATGGCGGTTCAGGAGTTGGGCTGGGACGAGGACACCGCAGACGAGTTGAGGGCGTCTGTCGAGGACGCGATCGGCTCCGAACTACTCGACGAGGACACCGACGAGGTGATCGACGTCGTACTGCTGTGGTGGCGCGACGGAGACGGCGACCTGGTCGACGAACTGATGGATGCCATCGGTCCGCTCGCCGAGGACGGTGTCGTGTGGGTGCTCACCCCCAAGACCGGCCAGCCCGGGCATGTCGATCCCAGCGAGATCGCCGAATCCGCCCCCACCGCGGGGTTGACGTCGACCACACCGGTCAGCCTCGGCACCTGGACCGGCACCAAGCTGATGCAGCCCAAGACGCCCTCGAAGCAGCGCTGACCCACCGCGTGACTATTGTTTCGCACGGGCGGCCGCCGAGTACCGGAACAGCCCGCCGTCGAAGACAGGAGGACTGCGCATGCCGCTCGAAGTGGGTACGGCCGCACCGGATTTCACGCTGAAGGATCAGAACAACCAGGATGTGAGCCTCGCCGACTACCGGGGCCACAAGAATGTCCTGATCGTCTTCTACCCGCTGGCATTCACCGGCATCTGCCAGGGTGAGCTGTGCAAGGTGCGCGACGAACTGCCCAAGTTCCAGAACGACAACGCCGAGATCCTCGCCATCTCCGTCGGACCCCCGCCCACCCACAAGATCTGGGCGGCCGAGCAGGGCTATACCTTCCCGCTGCTGTCGGATTTCTGGCCGCACGGCGCCGTCACCCAGGCCTACGGTGTCTTCAACGACAAAACCGGCTTCCCCAACCGCGGCACCTTCGTCGTGGACAAGGACGGAATCATCCGTTTCGCCGAAATGAACGGCCCCGGAGAGCCCCGTGACCAGGCGGCTTGGGAGAAAGCGCTCACTGCACTAGATTCATGAACCGCCGCGTACGGACCCGGACATCCGGCCCCGCGCAGCACACCATCTTCACCGCCGCCCGGCCGGTGAAGTCCGGGCGTATAGCTCAGTGGTAGAGCACTGGTCTTACACACCAGCGGTCGGGGGTTCGAACCCCTCTGCGCCCACTTCATTTTCCCAGGTAGAAGACCTTTTCTCCCGAATTCTTGCGTCCCATGCGAGTGGCCGAAGCCGTGAAGTGGCCAAGAAGTGGCCAACGCGCGGTGGGATCACTGTTCCTGGGCCTGGTCGGGGTTGTCGAACAAGGTGTCGCCGAGTTGGGCGAGCCGTTCCTGATACGGGTGGGCGTAGACGCGCAGCAGTACGGCAGGGTCGTGGCCGAGCCATTTGGCGACGGTGTCGGGTGAGGCGCCGGAGTCCAGCAACATGGTGGCGGCGGTGTGGCGGACATCCTTGAGCCGGATGCGCGGAACGCTGGCCGCGGTCATCTGCCGCCGGACCTCGTCGCCGTACCACTCGGGTCGCATCGGTTCGCCGTCTTCGTGGCGGGCGATCAGATCGTGCTCGTCGGGGTAGGCCGCGCCGAGCGCGAGCTTCTCGCGTGCCTGGACGGCATGAAAGGCGCGCAGTGCGTGCAGGACATCTGGTGGCACGGGCAGGGTGCGCGTGGAGCGCCACGATTTGGGGTCGCCGATCTCGGTCTCGGTCGCGGTGACCGCGACCCGGCCCTGCCGGACTGTGACGGTGCCGGCATCGAAGTCGACCGCGTTCCATTCCAGTCCCATGATTTCCGAGCGTCGCAGCCCGCACAGTGACAGCAGGAACAGCGCGTAGAGCCGGTGCCCGCGGACGTGGTCACGGAACTGGCGGCTGTGATCGCGGGTCCATACCTGGAAGTCCTCGCCGCGCACGCTGGGCCGCCGGACGGTGCGCGCGACGTTGCGGGGCACGAGGCCCTGGGTGACGGCGTCGTTGAGGGCCGCGGTCAGTTGGATCAACATGGTGGTGACGGTCTGGTCGGAGACGCCTTTGCGTTCCGGCGGTTTCGGCGGTGTCGGGGCCAGTGTGTAGTGGCCTCGCCCCAGGCGTGTGAGGTGCCCGGAGCGTACGAGTCGGGTGAGGTATTGGCTGGTGTTGGGGCCGAATTTGTCGACGATGTCGCCGGCGCGGACGCCTGCGGGGTGGTGGCGGGTGAATTCGAGGATGGCGGTGGCGGTGTCGCTGAGGGGCTTGCGGGGGTTGCGGCCTTGGGTGAGTCGCCAGGTGACGAGGTCGTCGATGTGTTGTTTGGTGAGTTTCTGCAGCGGGAGCCGTCCGAGTCGGCGGATGACGGGTTTGAGGGCGTGGCGGTATCCGGTCGCGGTGACGCGGCGGACGTCGCGTCTGCCGTCGAGCCATTTGTCGAGGTATTCGCTGACGGTGATGGTGGTGCGGGGGACGTAGCGGCCTTCGGCGACTTCGGTGGTGATGCGCCGGTATTCGCGGCGGGCCTCGGCGAGGGTGAGGTAGGTGAAACGCTGCCGGTCGCGGGTGCCGTCGGGCTTGGCACCGACGTCGACGCGGAACCAGTAGGTCTTGGTGCCGTTGGCGGCGGTGTGGACGTTGATCGGTTCGCCGCGGCGGGCGGGTTTTGGTCTGTCGGTCATGGCGGCGTAGCTCCTTCCGGGGGTGGGTTTTTCGGTTTGCGGTTCAGTTCTCCGGGGATGAGGAGTCGCTGTTCGCGGGCTTTGCTGAGCCACCAGCGCACGGTGTTGGCGCTGGGTTGCCGTTTCGGGTCCGGCTCGACGCAAGCGGCGACGTACTGCGGGATCGGCTGGCCTCGCCGGTGCGCTTCTCGTGCGTAGTCGGCGATTTCGTGCAGGAATTCGTTGGTGAGTTTGCGCGGGCGCCCTCTCCCGCGGCGGCGGGGCTGCTCGGATTTGGCCACATCGGTGTGCTGCTCGGGGGCGACCAGGCGATCGGGGATGGTTTCGACGTCGTGCATCGATGTCAGCAGACCGGATCCCGCGGCAGCGGCAATGCGTGCGAGGGGAATGGATTTCAGATCGGCGTTGGTGATCGCGACATCGCCGAACCCGGGTGGGGAATAGAGTCGCAGATCCACGATCTGCGGCGGCTGCCCCGGCTCTTCGACGACACGGACTTCGAATCGGAATGGTGATCCCGCGAGTTGCACGACGGCCCGGTGCCCGGGCAGCCGTCTCAACGCTGTATCTCCGTGAGTGCCATCGGGTCTCGATCGCCGCTGTGGTGTGACCGCCGGCGGTAAAAAGTCCACGAACGTGACATCGCCGGGCTTGGTTGGCGGCTGGACGAGTTCTAGGGGGTTGCGTGGGACGGGTTTTTTCCCTGCCATTTTTCCAATGTTATCGAAGATGGAAAAATAACGTGGGTGGGCGCAATATGGATGGCATGACCACACGTGCGGAAGAGGCACTGAAGCGTGTCACGAGCGAGCCGACCGTGTCTGTCGATGACGCCGCAGTTCTACTCGGAGTTGGTAGATCGACGGTCTACGCGGCAGTGAAGTTGCAGGAGTTGCCCAGTATTCGAGTGCGCCAACGGTTGCGGATCCCATCGAGCTGGCTTCGCCAAGTCCTGGATTTGGCCGATCGCGCGGCTACGAATCCAGGTACCGAGGCCGGCAGGTTAGGCGATTAGCTCAGGGTGCTGCGGGCAACTCATTGGGGCCCCTGTTCAGGGTCTGCTTGGGACGCACTTGCCGCTCAAAATCGAACCGCGACACAGAATCAGGCAGTGATGCGCCAGTTGCCCCGGCATCTCCGAAGCACCGATCGAGGAAACTCAGGTAAGTCGCCTCAGCGAGCTTAAACTGCCGGACCCGATACGGTTCAGACGTCTGACCGCCGCAGTGTTCGCAAGCGGTGTCAGAGAACGGTATTTAGAGTGTTCTCGTCCAGGCCTGTGCCGCGGTGGGTGTCTGGGTCCCAGTCGTAGGTGCCGTACCAGCGGCCGAGGTTTCCGATGATGTTGTGGATCGAGGGTGTGACGTCTGATCGTTGTGCGATGTGCGTTGCGAGTTGGACTGTCCAGGGCTGGAGTCTTCTGAGTGCTGTTCTGGCGGTGATTGTTCCGTTGCTGATGGCGGTGAGTAGCGGGTCGACGTGTCGGGCTTCGTCCGGGGTTGCGGCGATTACCTGGGGGACAGATTCTTCGTCGATCATCCGGAAGGCCTTCTTCTTGTCGCGTCTGGTGGAGGTGCCGGCGTCGATGAGGGGGCCGTCGGTAACCGCGCGGAAGTCGAGTTTCTCGCGGTTGTCCTGGATGGTTGGTCCGGCTGGCCATGTGGTTTTGTCGCGGGAGGTGCGTTCGAGTTGGAGGTCGCGATAAAGCGCGCTGTAGTAGCGCGCGAGTGCCCGTTGGTCGTCGAGTTCGGCTGGTTTCGTGCCGAAGTGTTCGACGGTGAGTCCGACTGAGATTTTGTAGTCCGGTGGCATGTGGCCGTCGGCGGGATCGAACACGATGACTATGCCATCGTCCGGGAATTCGCCGTTGCGGTTGCAGCGTCCTGCGGCCTGCTGCAGTGAGTCCGCGGGGGCGAGAGCGCGCCACACGGTGGGGAAGGACAGGTCGACTCCTGCTTCGATGAGTTGAGTGGAGATGAGTAGGGGCGGCTCGCCGGCACGTAGTCGTGAGTTGACCGTTTCCAGGACAGCTTGCCGGTGCTCGGCGCACAGTCTGGTCGACAGGTGCCAGGCATGGCCGGTGTGCTGGAGCAGTCGGTAGAGGTTGCGGGCGTCGGCGACGGTGTTCACGACGATCAGGGCCTGCGGTTGCGTGGCGGCCTCGTCGGCGATCTGTTGCCATGTCGGTGGGGGATCGAGCCGCCACTGGTAGTTGACTCGGCGGGCCCGGTCGAACAGTGGTTGCGGGTCGGCGATCACCTCGGTGATATCGACGGCATTGTGGGTCGTGGAGTGTTTCCATACCGACAGGGCCTGGAATTCGGGTTGCGTGGCGGAGGTGAGCAGGACGGTGGCGTTGAACGGCGGCTCGGCTAACGTTCGCAGCCCGCTGAGGATCGGCAGCAGTAAGTGATGCGGCAGTGCTTGGACTTCGTCGAGGACGATCACCGAGTTGGCCAGCCGATGCAGTTTGCGGATCTGGGAAGGCTTGCGTCCGAACAGTGATTCGGCAGGTTTCTGGTTCGAGTCCAGATGGGGGAGCAGAAAACGACCCCTGACCAGGGTGGATATCGCACTGGTCAGGGGCCGTACTCGTACCGGAGTCTTCCGAATCGTAGAAAAGTCGTCGTAAAGTCGCGGACCGTCCTTTTTCGTCCGCATTCCCATCGAGCCGGGACCGCAGCCCGGCCAGCACCGCGTCGTTGATCACCGCGGCCGCCTCGTGATGGACCTTTCCGCGGCGCATGTACCGCCGTTGCGTCATGGCCGGGTCGGCATGTTGCAGCACGTCGGCGGTGACCCGCGCCGACATCTTCGCGTCGTCCAGCGTGAGGGCGATGAATTTCCGGAAGGTGTACGGCGTGATGTCGTCGGGAAGCCCCAGCGCTTCCCGCACCCGCTGCCACTGATGGTTGACATTCACCGGGTCGCGTGCGGTCCACTCGAACGACGGAAAGATGAGGTCTGTCTCATACTCGGCGGGCGGAGGATCGGTCTTCTTCCGTAGCTGTATGCGTTGCCAGCGGCGGTCCAAGATCTTGACCGCGAAGTCGGGCAGGGCGATTGTTCCCTGCGGATTCTTGCGATCTCCTTCCTTCACGACCCGCACGAGCCCTTTGCCCTTGACTCGCACGATCTTGCCGACGGTGCGGATGGTTCGTCTCTCCCGGTGGTAATCCGGCCAGGCGAGTCCGAGCACTTGGCTCGGACATTGCCCGACCGCCGCGGAGATGGCGATGAAGTCGGCGAGGTCTGCGCTCTCGCAATAGGCTGCCACCGTCGGGGGCGTATATGACCGTGCTGCTCGCGTGCGCTCGGCCTTGGAAAGGATCCGCGGGCACGGCACGGTCGACCAGTAGACCGAGGCGAGGATGAAGCACAGATCCTCGATCTCGATATCGCCGGCCCCGCCGACGCGGCCCTTCGGCTGGACGTCTTCCGGGATCTCCGCTTCGCGAACCGGGTTCACTTCGAAGGCGTTCTTGCGCACCGCGAAGCGGAACATTCCCGACATCAGCGAACGTGCGTTGAGCATGGAACCGCGGCCGTGCTTCTCGGCCACTTTTTCCAGGTACGACTCGGCGGTGCTGGTTCTGAACTCTTCGGGCCCGATATGCCGGTAGCCGTAGTCGGCGATCAGATCGGCAGCCCACCGGTCGTATTGGCGCAACGTGCCGGGCGCGCGACCCTTCTTGACGAGATGAGCGCGATACGCGGCCCACAGCTCGGCGACTGTCGTGGCGCGTGTGATGTCGGTGCCGGAGTCGGGAACCAGCGAAGCGGCGGCGAAACGCGCAGCCTGCTCGGCGCGTGAACCGTCGCGGTCGGGCACTCGCCTACCTCTGCTGTCGAACCGTGGAGGCGAGACACGAGTAACCCTGCGACCCTTGCCGGACCGATCGCGAACCCAGACTTCAGCCCTCCACTGCCCGGGACGAAGCTCGGTCAGGGTGGCGCCGCCGGGGAATCCCACCGGCCGCGGCGGCCGTCCAGTTCTCGCCATCTCACCTCCTCGTTGGGTGGAAAAATCAAGAAGCAAAAAATGTTTGGCCTCAACGGCGAGACAAGGCGACGGGCAAGGCCGATATTTGCGCAGTTGGCCGACTCATTCAGCATGCGCTGGAGAGTGTCAATTGCGGATTCGTACTCGATCGGACCCCGTCCGGTGCGCTGCATCCTTCACAAGGATCGGTTGGCGCTCAGCGCTTATGGATTGCCGAGTCACCGTCATCGCGTCGCCTGACACCAGCTACGTAGCGTCGGAATTCCGACAGTCATCGCCCATACGTCATTTCGGATGTATTTGTCGCAGTACTGAGCCATCTTCCCGCGCCTCCAGCGCGGCGTCCAGCGCGTCCAGATCCCATCGGAAATCTCGTCCGACCCGCTTCGGCTTCGGAAGCCACGGATACTTGTCCCTGTTTCGATTCCACCGTCGGAGAACCTCGGGATGGACTCGGATGTACTGTGCCGCATCCTTTGTGTCTGCCCAACGGCGCGGTCGCGATGTGGGCTCATTGCCTGACAATGCGGCTCACCCATGCTGGGCGCAGGTCCGGTTCGTATCTGCGTCGGCTAATCGGCCCTGTACCATTGTGTGTGGTGCGGCGACAGTCGCTTCAACTTCGAGCGTTCTCGAGGCAGCACATGACTGGGGCAACGCACGGCACGTCCACCTTTCCCGGTGCTTCCGTGCCGGCTGGGGAGTGAACCCAGACGGCGTCGGGCAGAAACCGGGGATCCCACACGGCCCCAGGCCCAGTCGAGTTCGATTCAGGACTAGACATGCGCAATTGATCGGAAGGGACAGTTTCCAGCTGAGACAGCTGTCTTTCGGTAGGACATGACACATCCTTCGATTGCGATCGGTATGTGTTCGTCCCTCGCGGTTTGCCTCTATTGGAAGCCGAGTGCTCCCAGCTGTCAAGGCCCTTGACGTCTGAGGCTCCTTTTCGGCATCGCGGCGATGACCACACAGATAGCCGCCAGCGCTGTCAGCGGCGCGTGTGTCGTGTCCCAGCGGCCATCGAGATCGGCTACCGGATTCTACTGTTGCAGTGAATGTTTGGCAGCGACCTGGGCGTACAAGAACATAATCAGCTCAGTCGGCAGCAACGGGTTCGATGGGGACTTCTTGCTCATTCGAGCGGGCTGTACACAGACCGGCCACCTTCACGGCCATCGACTTCCCCCTTCCGGCTTGCCCAGGATAACGCCGCTCCATGGATACGCCGTACAGGGCCGCCGCAAGCTTCATGATACTCCAGGTAACAGCCAATTATGAGAGCAGTAGCGTAAGCCAAGGTCCGATCATGGTGAACTCGCGCTATTCGTCAGTGCAGGTGGTGTATTCGTAACGAACCTCTCGCGCATGGATGTCGCGGCCGCAGCAGGTGCAGCGGATCACCTGCTCGAGCTCACCATCGTCGTCGGCGTGCAACAGCCGCAATGTGGGCCCCTCTGGACCCCACCGGTTGCCCCATTGCATGAGGGCGACCGTGATCCCGTAGAGGTCGCGGCCCTTTTCGGTGAGCCGATATTCGTCGCGGGGTGGCCGCTCGCTGTAGCGGCGGCGTTTCAGGATGCCGTTGTCCACTAGCTTCTTGAGGCGTTCGGTCAGGACGTTGCGCGCCACGCCCAGGTTGCGACGCATATCGGCGAACCTGCGGACGCCGAAGAAGATTTCTCGCAGGATCAGGAAGGTCCAGCGGTCCCCTACGTGCTCGACTGCGGCGGCAACTGGATCATGCTGGAGACGCCGGAGCTCGTCGTGGAGTTCGCTCATTCGCCCAGATTACCGAGGTGGGTTGCGAAAGAAAACCTACTCTGCCAGGGTAGGTCTCGAATCGAAACTAACTCGGGAGGCCGACATGCCCGCCAAATTCCGCGAACGGGTGCTCACCGCTGCCCTGCAACCCATCTCCTCACCCCGGAGACTCCGGCTGGGCCCGACGACAACGCTCTCAGGAAAGCGAGTCGTGGTCACCGGAGCCTCATCCGGGATCGGACGTGCCACCGCGCTCCGGCTGGCCGACCTCGGCGCTGAGGTGGCGCTGGTCGCCCGGGGCCGAGACGCACTTGACGAGGTCCACGACGAGATCGCTCGTCACGACGGCCGCGTACGTGTTCTCCCCTGCGACCTCACCGATCGCGCGGCCGTGCAGGAACTGGCCGCCGAACTCCTCGATGAGTGGGGGCAGGTGGACATCCTGATCAACAACGCCGGTCGTTCGATCCGCCGGACCGTGCAGGAATCGTGCAAACGATTCCACGACTTCGAACGCATGATGGCCGTGAACTATTACGGGCCTGTGGCACTCACGCTGGAATTGCTGCCGAGCATGATCGAGCACGGTGCCGGCCACATAATCAATGTCGCGACCTGGGGTGTGCCGGCCGGTCGGATGCCGAAGTTCGCCGCCTACCATTCCTCCAAATCGGCGCTGACCGCCTTCGGGCACAGTCTCGGTGCCGAAGTCGCCGAGCACGGAATCCACGTGACAGCCGTACATTTTCCGCTGGTTCGCACGCCGATGATCGCGCCCACCGCCCACTATCGCGGAAAGCCCGCGCTCACCCCGGCGCAGGCGTCGGAATGGATGATCACCGCAATCGCCACCCGCGCACACCATCTACGCCCGCGCTATGTCCCGATGATCGCAGCGGTCAGCGCCCTCTCCCCCGCCACCGCAGACTCGATCCTGCTGAGAATCAGCTGAAACCACACAGGAGCAGTAATAACCTCGCCGATCGACCTCATCGCCGCCGTCCTCAAAATTACAGCTGACATCATCGCCCTCATCGGTCCCGAACAGCTCGGCGCTGCCCTGCTCTGTCCGAACTGGACCGCCCTCATCCACGGAGCGGACCTCGCCGTCGCCCCCGTATAAGTCGATCCCCGGACCCGCGATCCCGGTGCATCGGTCCTCAATTCCGCAAGCACCGTCTCGAGTTCACCGACCGGGATGTGCAGTTCTTCACCCACGGCGGCGAGGGCGACGCAGGGGTCGACGGATCGTCCGACAAGTCAGCAGAACTCGCCGCCGTGCGGTTTGCACTAAGCGCTGGTGAGCGGATATGCGGGCGCCGGAGGCACATCCCGCTTCGCAACCCGTCGCGCAGCCCTCAGCAGCCGCACAGCTCCTGCTGATGTCGAGAGGCGGTGGCACTACCGGACTTTCGCGCTTGATCGACATATTCGCGCCGCATTGTCGGCCCGAACCGGTCGGGAGCTCGTCGAAGACCTTCAGGCGGCCGGTCGCATTGAGCGCTCGAACATTGCAAATGGGAATTAAAACGCGCTCGCCACGTTCCGCCGGCGAACCCCGCGGTCGCCAGCACAGCTGGGCCAACTGGCGCAGGTAGTTGAAGGAGGAATCCAGCGTAGCTAGATGCCTGTGATCGCGCGGCAACCGCGTTTTGGCCTGAGATCGCGCCGCTGTGCCTTCCCATCCGATCTTGTCGCTTCGGGATCAGCGCGCCGATCTCCTCATTCGCGACCGCCGCTTGCTCACGATAGCCAGGATGTCATTTAGTAGCGCTGAGCCGACGGCACCTATGCCGCAGTGAGATAGCGATCCGGAGTCCCTGTCGCCGATCCATTTGGCACAGATTTGACGGTGCCGGACGATGGTCGGTCAGCACAGAGACCTATTTGTCATAGCTGTTCCGTGGGCCAGGAGCGTGTCGCGCTGTGGCAGCCAAATCGTCGATTAGCTTCGCTTCGCACGCCTGCCATGCAGTTCGTGCGGCTTGAGCGACCGCGTTAGTTCTGTCGGACTCGTCGTGGTCCCTACCGTCTCTCGTAACGCGGCCCGGGATCGCCCTAATGGCAGCGATACCAATTTTCATCCAGGCTAACTGCGCGTGCTCGATCAGAGCCGCTCCTCGGCGAAGGTGGTCGGCCCTGGCATCACATTCTTTCGCTTCGTGGTAAATCGCATCGACATTTTGGCTTACACGGCTTGCCGTGTCGCTGTCGGTCGAGAGGGCAGAGGGGCATGCTTCCGATTCGAGGGCTGAGGCCATCGCGCGTATCTCTTTTGCGGCGGCAGACCAGGAATTCGCGGCTCGAATCATCCCCGAGGGATTGCCGCTCGGGCGGGGTCCCAACATCGACTCGATACGTTCTTTCGGAAAGTCTTCCGACATTTTCATGCTTTCCTAGTGTTATGTGACGTTCCGCCTGCGATAATAAGCTGCGTGGCGCTGATTGTGTTATGCGATACACGCCTACCTATCATTGGCCAACAGTACCAACTGAAGTAGCTTCACTAACTGTAGGAGGGACTGGGTCGGTGCGGCAGCCGTGGCGGTTTACGTTTAATTGCTTCTGACGTGGGGCATTGACGTCATGGGTCAGCGAGAAACGCTGAATGGCAGGACTGTGCGCCGATTATTAATATCTGATTGTTACGTACTATCCTGATTTCTAGTTCGCATAGAGCATTCCTTTCCGATCGGACCCGTTGTGCACTCCGCATATTGGAACTTACACACTCCTCTATCAGTGGTCATGTCGTTGGCCCCCCGGCAATCAAAGCTCCGTACTCGATTGTTGCCCAGGCTGAGGTACAGGATTATCGTGAAGCGGACGGTGCAGCAGGTGAGCTGTTCGCCATTTTTTGGTGACCGCGAAGGTTGACGCACCTGCCGTGGTGGTGACGGCGGCGAAGGCAGAAACTGACCACGCCCAGGTCCGACCGACGCTGAGGTGTGTTCTCTTGCCCTGGAACACCGCTGCGAATGCGCTTGTTCCCAATCCGTCTTGTCCTGCACGAAGGCCTTGTAGTGACCTTACTAGAAACAGTCTGGCCCAGACTGGGCGCCGAATTTACGCTGTAGGATCGAGCCGCCGCAACGCGAGAATACCGCTGGGCCCGGGCGCTTATCTGTCCTTCACCACACCCCGCGCGCCCTCATCGACTACCAGCGCCGACGAACCCGAGAACGGCAGCCACGGCAACATTCGCATCACACACCAGGCCACCACGCTATCGGCCGAAAGTGAGCCAGAGCCGTTGAATTGACATTCCCCGGAAATTGAAGTGGGCAGGGCTTTCAGTGTGGTGGACGGAGCCCGGTGTCAGACGCTGTCAGCGGACGGTCGATGTCGCCGGCGTTTCGGAGTAGGTTGCCGTGGTACCGCGCCCGATCGTCCTTAGCTGGCTATGTTGTATGCCTCGCCGATGTCGGCTTGGATTCGGCCACGCTGGAAATGTTGTAGCCATTGTTCTTTGCCCATTCGCGAATTGCGTCGGTCTGCTGCCTGTCGGCCATCGTGCGTGCAGCCGTCTCGCCCTTGCTCGCGGGGCGCGCACCTTGCGAGCAGGTTTTGGGCACTGCGCGAAGGTGCCCGGAGCTGTGGCCGCATTCTTGTTCGACAAGTTGAACTGGTCTTCGACGCCGTCGATACCGAACGACACCGTCTCCTTGGTTTTGGATTTGTTGTATAAGTCGTACCTTGAGCTGCGCAGTGTTCATCGCTGGACCGCGAGTGGAGACGCTGCTCGGCGCATCTCACACGCAAAAGGTCGCTGGTTCGAAACCGGCTGGGACCACGTTGTTTATGTCGATCATCGTGGGCTTCCCTCGGCACCATCGGTTTTCGCGCGATAGTCGTGCAATAGCTTTACGGTCTCGTCGCGTTGTCACTCGTGTGGCGATCCGAGCCGGCGCCCCGATGGCGTGGGCTGATCGATTCGGTCCGTCATGCTTGTCCGAGATCGACCACGCGAGCAGTGCTTTGATCGCTAGTCAGTCTGATAGTTGGGTGGGTAGGTCGAATTTCGGGAAGAGAGCCGGGTCGAGGTAGATGTCGATTGCGGCGATTTGGGTGTCGCGGAAGGTGAGCAGCTGGATCCCGAACGCCTTATAGGGCTGGCCCGGTGCTGTGGCGTGATATACGGCGAGTGCAGGACTTCCGTTGGCGTTGACGAGGGCTGTGCGGGCGCGCACGCACGGGTTGGGTGTTCGGCGGAACCACTGGTCGATCTGAGCGCGACCGGAAAGCCACAGCGGGTACGGCGGCATGGACAAGGTCGCATCTTCGGTGAGCAGGCTAGTCAGGGTGTCGAGGTCGGTGCGTTCGAATGCGTCGACGTAACGAGCGAGCAAACGCCGTTGTTCGTCTGTCAGCAGGTACGGGTCGCCGTCGGCATAGGTGAGTCCAGCGAGGCGTTGGCGGGCGCGGCGGAGCATTCCGTTGGTCGAGGCGACGGTGAGCCCCAACAATGCGGCGGCCTCGTCGGCGGGCCAGCGCAGCACATCGCACAGGATCAATGCGGCGCGTTGGCGGGGAAGCAGATGTTGCAGAGCGACGACGAACGCGAGGCGTACCGAGTCTCGGAGCACGACGGTTTCGGCAGGATCGCCTTTGGTAGGAAACAACCATGTATCTGGTGCGGGTTGGACCCACGTGTCGTCGGATAAACGATCGCCTAGCGCCGAACTAGCAGTGCCGGACTCAACGCTATCGAGGGGATGTTCTCGTGCGCGCCCACGTCTGCGAAGCATGTCCAGGCACACGTTGGTGGCGATGCGGTACATCCAGGCGCGGCGGGAGGACCGACCCGCGAACTGGTCGAGTCCACGCCAGGCGCGCAACATCGTCTCTTGGACGGCGTCGTCGGCATCGAATGGCGAGCCCAGCATCCGATAGCAGTAGCCCAGCAGCTCCTGCCTGTACCGGGCGTGAAGTTCCTCCCAGTGCGCAGGCTCCGTAGGCTCCGTCGAAACAGGTTCGACTGGTATGTCGGCCGTCTCTGTCTGTGTCTGCATGCCGCAGCCAACATGGCAGCTTCAGTTCGCATTCCCGGCGCGGTTAATCGTATGAGTCACGGTCGTCTTCATTGCGAGTGCCTTGAAACAGGCACTCCAAACCACGACAAGGAGAAATTCATGTTCTTGATCACGGGTGCTACCGGGTTGACCGGCTCGGCAGTAGTCCGACGGTTTGCGCAGCAGGGCGAACCGGTGCGGGCTCTGGTACGCGAACCCAAGAAGCAGCAGTTCGCCGGTGTGGCCGGCGTCGACACCGTGGTCGGTGATCTGCTCGAGCCGGCAACCTTGGAACCCGCGCTGGCCGGAATCGACACCGTTGTACTGATATCCGGCGCCGACGACACGCTGATCGAGGCTCAGTGCAACCTGATCGATGCGGCTGAGGAGGCAGGGGTCGGCCACATTGTGAAGGTGTCGGGTCTCGGTTGCGACCACGACTCCCCGTTCCGGTTCGGCCGTTACCATGCCCAGATCGAAGACTACTTGCGGGCTAGTAGTGTGGCATGGACCATCTTGCGGCCTAGCCAGTTCATGCAGGTCTATTACCGCGAGGTGCCGACTTTGCTGGAGGATGGCAGCTTCGCCGTTGCCATGGGTGATGCCCGTCTTGCCCCGATCGATGTCGAGGACATCGCTGCGGTCGCCTACGCCGTAGCGCAAAGCGAAGAGCACCACGGCAAAAGTTTTGCGATGACCGGACCCGATGCGCTCAGGATGAGCGAGGTTTGCGATATCTTGTCGCCGGCCGTCGGCAAGCCGCTTCACTATCTTGACATAGATCCGCGAATCAAACGGCAGCAGTTGATCGACAATGGAATTCCGCCGCGGCTCGCTGATGACATGGACGACTTGTTCCGGTTGCGTCGCGAGGGCGGGCCAGAATCAGAGGTTCATCTGGAGGTATTTGACCTCCTCCAGATCCGGCCCACGTCGTTCGCCGAATTCGTCCAGCGAAGCGTCGACATCTTCCGCGGCACGACCACACCTGCCCAGTTGTGGGCTTCGGGCTGGCAACGGGTTTGAGCCCGACGGTGTCAGCTCCGGCAACTCATGCTGTCGGCTGAGCGCGATGCGCTGCTCAGTCTGGATTCGACATCTTGTTGGTCGGCGGGATCATCGTTTCACATAATCGGCTCAGAGAAACTGAACACCTCTGCGGAACGCCGCCGAGTAGGGGCCGATGGGCGCGAAAGCGGGTATGCGTCAAGGGATCCCAGCCGCACGGCCTCCACGATCCTGCGCGACAGCGGCCTCGGCCACAAGTTCTGTTGCGGTCTGCGTGACATAAGGGCTGGACTCGCACGGGGCAACAGGGGGTGGGATGGACCTCAAATCCATCCCACCCTCGCCGGGGAATCGGGGACAGCCCGGAATGCAGGCTTGGCCTGGTCAGCGTTCGGAGGCTCGACCTGGGCTTCTAGTTGCTGTCACACGCTCGCCGGACGGCGTCGGCGATCCTGCCGGTAGCTGATTGGGACCGTTCGACACCGTCGGCGGGCGCCAGGTATGCATCCGTATCAGGAGCGTTGCCGGGTCAGTGTCGGTGAGCAATAAGTCCCGGTGTGCGCGGTGCAGAAACTGTTCTTCGACGGCTCGGTCGAGGAAAGCGAGCAGGTGGTCGTAGAAGCCATGGATATTGAGCAAACCGACCGGCTTGTGCTGAAGCCCGAGCTGTGTCCAGGTTGCGATCTCCGCAGTCTCCTCGAGGGTGCCCAGGCCGCCGGGGAGCGCGACGAATCCATCTGCAAGCTCAGCCATGAGCGCTTTACGCTCGTGCATACTCTCGACCCGGTGAAGCGCACTGAGGTCTTCGGCAGCGATTTCGACTTCTGCGAGGTGCTTCGGGATGACGCCGACCACCTTCCCACCCGCGGCGCGAGCGGCGCGGGCCAATGCGCCCATGATGCCGACTTTCGCCCCGCCATACACGAGGGTGATATCCTCCGCGGCCAAGTGGCGGCCGAGGGCTTCGGCCTGGTCGATGTAAGCAGGATTCGCCCCCCGACTCGAACCGCAGAACACACATATCGCCTTCACCGACCTACGCCCTTTCCGCCGCGCCCGCGTCGTCTCCAATGGACCGCAGCTGCGGGTAGCCGGTTCGGGTCGCCAGTGGGCCATTCCGCCGGGTCTGGCCCAAGGAGTGTTAGCTGTTCCACCTGGCTTTTGCACCACGGGGAAACGAGGAGGCTGCTGTCCAGTACCTGAGTTGCGAAGGCGGTCCAGGGCATCCATGTCGCCTCGGCGACCTCAGCCGGATCCGGATGCATGTCGATGGAGGCGGCGCGAGCAACGTAGACCGGACAGAGCTCGTTTTCGACAATCCCATTGGCCATTTCGGCGCGGTATGAGAACGAGGGGAGCACAAGGGTTGTGTGGTGAACCGCGATACCGAGCTCTTCCATTATGCGGCGTTCGACTGCCTCGACCAGGGGCTCTGCAGGTTCGGGATGACCGCAACAAGTATTTGTCAAAACTCCCGGCCAGGTCGGTTTGCTATGCGCGCGCCGTGTAACCAGCAGTTGCGCCCGATCGTCGAAGACATACGAGGAAAAGGCGAGGTGAAGGGGGGTAGATCGATGATGGACCCGGTTCTTCGGTCGATAGCCGATCGCCTCCCCATTCGGTCCGCACAGCACAACCAGCTGTGACCTCACGGATTGAACTGTCATGACCACCCCGTTGTTTCGCATTGGTGGCCGACCGTCTGAGGCCGGCGAAGCTGTCGCCGCGGCATGGCGAGGAATGCCTGATGTTGAAGCTCGCCGTAGGCGGCGTGCTCATAGGCGATGACGGCCGCGAGTTCATCTGTTTGAGACGGGCTTGGAGAGAATTCGGATAGCGATTCGATGGGGATTTCGTGGCGGCCGCACCATCGGATCACAGTGCCGAGTCCGACGATAGATGCGACGAATTCCTGCCGGGCCTTGTATCGCCACGCGGCGGCGAGTTCTTGCAGCAGTCCTGGCTGCCCCTCCGGGGGAGCGAGCATCCGACGTGCCCTCAGCCGTAATCGGTGCATATGGTCGTACGGGTCTGTGACCCGCATGAGTTCGGTGCTGACCTCGAACGGCAGGTCGTCGCTCGCACCTAAGAAGGCACTGAGCAGCGAAATTGAGCCTCCTTCCACCACAACACATCGGTGCTCTCGCGACAACTCATGCAGTGTGCGGCGCAGGGCAACGTGGGCGGCATCGGGAGAGTAGTCGCCGTCGTCGACGGTTCGCGTATCTAAGAAGTGCCGTCGTAGGTCGTCGTCCTCTTGTCCCGTGTGTCGGGCGCTCGTCGTAGTTAGATCGACGTAGCACTGAATCCGGTCTGCGACGACGATCGGCGCGTCTAGCCGCCGTGCCTCGGTGACCGCGCGAGCACTTTTGCCGATGCCGGTAGGTCCGATGATTGTGTGGACATGCATAGGAGCCCTTGGATGTTCGTACGACTGCACACCCTGCTGTGGTGCCGCAGATGACACCAAGTCGATGCTGGTCAGGATGAGCTCTGAAATATGAGATAGCGATAGTACGAGACACGCATCAACCCCTCGCGTCGATCACTCCCCACTGGTGGTGGCAAGCTTCCTTGGTCGAGGCCCGAGGTGTTGGACGAGGTTGCAGCAGGCTGGTCGCCGGTCCGACCTGTTGGGCATCGTCGCGCGAAATTTATGTACCTCCGGTCCGGCAGCGCGAACCCGCTAGGCCGTCCGCGCGGGGAGAGCATGACCGTGATGCCTGCTCCGGTGTGGAGCGCACGAGGGACTACGCTAGGGGAGGAGTCACCCGAATGACGCGCCGAGTGGCTCGTCGCCGCCGGAAAAATGACAAATCACATTGAATCGATCCGTGCCACCTTCGGGTCCCTTCCGATGGTGGCACCCGATCAGGTGGTGAAGCGACAGCACAGGAAAACGTCGTCCGAATACAGACTACCGCCAGGGTAAATCGACTCGGACCGTCCACTACTACCAGGTTCGGTATAGAGAGTTGCGGTTGCGTCGGTTGCGTTATCGACGTCGCCGATACCGATGACGATGTTGTAATCGTCGTAGTCGGAAGGGTTGACAAGTTTTTGACGGTTGCCATCCCTATCGGGATAGGTAAATGTTCCATTTGCCATTTTGAGTCGTCTCTTCGCTAAAACATCCGCCCCGGGGCTGCTCGGAGGCTAACACAAACCTTCTGTCCGGTATTTGTTACGCAGCTTCCCATGCGCGGGAAGATTTTGGTGGTTGGCCGCGTCGGTGGCGATGCGGGTAGGAGGTGGGGCCCCGGTCATGGAGTTCCCTGTTTAGAGGCGCTGCCCAGTCTGTGTGCATCGTCGACGGTCGAAAAACCCAGCGTCGTTTCGGGGGAGCCCGTTATGAACCGTAGGTCCGGCGACGCCTTGCGGTGCTTCGTCAGGCCGACGAGGAATCGTTATCCATAGGAGTCGGCTGCCCATGCGACCAGCAGCTGGGCGGCGTAGGCGTGCGGCAACTCTGCGCCGTTGCGGGCGGTGATTGCGCCGACGGTGTTGCAGCACGAGCAGCTCCCGACTGACAGTAGACACTCTCGGCCGAGGCGCCGGCCAATCTCACGCAAAGAAGAGGGCGTGTTCGCCGAGCGCCGATAGCAAGTCGCTCGGGCAGACTAGTATACAACACCACTCTGCTCGGACCCCTTCGGAGATTCGAATATGGGAGGCGGTCGATTTCGCGGCGTCGACGGTATTTATTTGTTGTGGCCGGTTTTGAATCGAACGTCAGGCTGACCTGCCCGACCAGCCGGGGCAGGTCAGTTTGCGCGGCATCCAACGCCACGACTCCCGCAGGGGTCTTGGCGCCGGGGTTATGCTCAATTTGCCGTCACTCCGTCAATGTGGCCGGGAGTTCGAATAGTTCGAACAATTCGGGAGCGAGGAATTGCTCGATCGCGCTGATGCGGCCGTCTGTGATGTCGAGGACTTGAATCGCGAAAGCGGTGAACGCGCCGTTGTTGTTTCGGTGGTAGTGCGCGTATGCGGGAGAACCGTTGGCGCGTAGGGGGACCAATCGTGAGTTCGCGCACGTGCTGCTGTGTCGATCGAACCAGCTCAGTACGTGGTGAACTCCCTGGATCCACAGAGTGTATGGAGGCATCGAGAGCCGTGCTTCCTCGTGCAGAATTGTCATGAGGCTCGCGAGGTCTTGCAGCTGGAACGCTTTCACATAGCGCTCCAGCAGCTCCTGGGTTTGCCTGTCTGATTCCCCTACGTTGGGGAAAGTGCCGCCATCAGGCTGCTTTGCAGCAATCAGAGCTGCGCGGGCACGGCGCAGGTAGCCGTTGACGGAGGGGACGGTCGTGTCGAGCAGATCTGCTACCTCGGTTGCTCGGAAGGCGAGTACATCCCGGAGAATCAGGACCGATCGCTCACGGGGAGACAGGTGCTGAAGCGCGGACACAAAAGCCAGGCGGACCGTTTCCGCGCGTGCAACATGGTCGGCGGGGTCATTCGTCTCCGCCGTGAGCCACGCATCGGGGACCGGCTGGAGCCATGCACTTTCCGACAGTGGCTCGCCGAGCCGGCCGTCGCTGTTCGTCGGCCCTCCGATGCCCATCGGCAATGCTCGACGTCCGCGTCCGCGCAGCTGGTCGAAACAGATATTCGTCGCTATCCGGTAGAGCCAGCCTCGCGCTGAGGACTCTCCGCGGAACTGTCCACGCGATCGCCATGCGCGCTCGAGCGTCTCCTGGACTGCATCCTCAGCGTCGAACGGCGAGCCCAGCATCCGGTAGCAGTATCCGATCAACTCGCCTCGGTACTCGAACAATGAATCAGGGTCAAGCTTGGCAGCGGACGAGTCGAGCGCGGTCACAATGGATCCTTCCTGCACAACCAGACCTAATGGGAAGCTGGCACACTGCGGATCTGGTCCGGTTTCAGCCCAAGCAGCACCGATGGCCGACCGGTAGTTGAGGACTGGTCAGTTTCCGCCCTCGCAACCGTCACCCTATCGGGTAGATTCTACCTTCGCTCACGCCGAAGATTCGAACTGCTCCCTATCGCGCCGTGGTTCACGATAATCCCGCACCCTTGGTTCTACAACCGTTGACTGAGGTCTGGTCTGTGGCCGCAGTGCACACCGGTGGGCCACCGATCGAGGAGGTAGATGCACAGTACTGTTGCCGATTGCCACGTTGTCGATCCGTGAAAGGGAACGATACAGACCGACCGTTGACCGCAGCGGCATCGTGCCCGAGTGCACCCCGAGCAGCGGTGCAGCATTATTTGCCCGCGCTGGGCGAGTTGCTGGACCGGAGTTTCCGCGCTGTGACGACTGTTCGCAGAGTCCTGCTCGTTTGGTCCAGTTCCAATGAGATTCTGGGCGAAATGTCCTTCGCGGCTCGTCGGCCCGGTGGTCACCGCCGCCGGTTCATGGCCGGTGCACCGAAAGCGATGGGAGAGCGACGAGATGAAAGCCCGCAGCGAACCGAGGCGAAGTCTCCGGTTCGAGCAAGGTGATGCCATGACGATCCCGCTACTCGAAAGTGACTCATGCAAGTCGATGCCGCATTCTGTCGAATTGCTGATCTTCTCGGTGAAGATATCCAGGAAGTCGTTACTGGCCTGTCATCCTCCTACTTACGGGCCGGAGGTGAGGTCTCCGGAGCAACGGGACGGTTCGGACAGGCTGACCTTCGTGGAGGGCGGGAAATCGAACAAGGTATCCAGAGTTCGAGCAGGGATTCGAGCTTCGGAAGTCCGTCGCTCGTAGCCCCTACACGCCTGGCTTCTCCTGCCGATATTGCTGCACTTATTGGGGATAGAACTTTGATTTTCGATTTCGACGGGCCAGTTTGTTCCCTGTTCAGCGAGTTCACCAACGTCCAAGTTTCCGATATTATGCGGCGTAGTATCCGTTGGCGGTTTCGGTTTCAGCGTGTCTCTTTCCCTCCCAAGATTAACCGAGAAAAGGATCCGTTCGAGGTACTTCGTTACGTCGCTAAGTTGGGAGAGGATTTCGGCATTGCTGGAGAAAAGAAGTTGAGTGCTCTGGAAGTCGTCGCGGCTCGCACGGCGAAGCCGACGCCCTATGCGCACGAGTTGATTCGTACGGCGTCGAAGTCGAGGGATGTGGTATTCGCCAGTAACAACGCGACAGCTGCCGTGAAGACGTACCTGGCTACTCACGACCTTGACCGCTACGCTAGTGGCGTATTCGGCCGGTCTTCGCACATCCTCAGCCGATTGAAACCGGACAGGTTCCTACTCGAACACACCCTGTCCGAACTCGGTCTGTCGCCGGACCAAGTCGTCTACATTGGCGACTCCACGACTGACGTGATGGCCGCCCACGCCTCAGGGATACGAGCTATCGCCTATGCGAACAAACCCGGTAAACTTGCGAGCTTCATGCCATACGAGCCCGAAGCGGTCGTCGATTCGATGAGCGTGCTGTTGCGAGCGCTGTGACGTCCCAAGCGTCCGAGACGGCGGCGACCGCAGCAATCGCTGGTTCGACGAGCAGGTTGGCGAACGGTGCTCACCGTCACCTGTCCGGGTGTTTCAGAGTCTGGATCATCTCGCAAAGCGCAATCCGTTGTCCCCCAAGCAGAATTGGGTATGGCTGGCAGGCCGAACACGGTCGCCGGCAACATTCCCGACTGAACCGCCGATCGAGTTCGGCATGTCACTCAGATGCCTACCTCACCGAACGGAACACCGAGGAATCGCGACGGGCTTGGTGGCAGAATGTCGCGATCGGTTCTCATGATACTGTTGACGACATGGACGTGGCAGTTTTCGTCATGGATCGGACAGCGGATTTCGGGCTTGCAGCGGTGCTGGAAGTATTTGATATGGCGAATGCGCTGCGGGGTGAGCTCGAACCCGCGCCGGAGCCGTGGACGGTGCATGTAGTTTCTGTATCCGACACGGCCCGAACCGGACGCGGTCATCTCGTTCCGGCACTCCCGCTATCTAGGTTGACTGTGGACTTAGACCTGATGATTGTGCCCGCTGTGAATGCCATCGATGCCAGCGAGCTGATTGATCTGGTATCGGACCCGGCTAATCAGCTTGTGTTACAACGCATTTCGGAGGCGGCAGAGCGTGGCGTCCATCTGGCTGCTGCCTGCACGGGCACCTTCTTCCTCGCGGAGTCCGGTGCATTGGATGGTAGTCGTGCGACCACGAGTTGGTGGCTTGGACCAGCCTTCCGTCGCCGCTATCCGAATGTCGATGTTCAGGAGGGCCACATCTTATGCCGAGACAAGCTGGTCACCACAGCGGGCGCCGTGCTTTCTCACCTCGATCTCGCCCTTTCGTTGGTCGCGGCACAGAGTCCGGCCTTGGCCGAGATTACGTCCCGATTTCTTCTGATCGGTCATCGCCACAGCCAGATCGAGTTCGCGGTACCCGAGGTAATTGCTCGCGGCGATTCCCTCGTCGCCGCGTTCGAACGCTGGGTTCGTGACCACATCTCGAAGCAGTTCCGGCTCGCAGATGCAGCCCGTTCACTCGGAGTTACTGTTCGTAGCCTTCAACGTGCAACCCAAGGTGAGATAGGAATGGCGCCCAGAGACTTCGTCGACGAGATCCGGCTGGAGCGGGCTACCCAGCTCCTCAGGACGACTTCATTGACCGTCGATGCCGTGGCCGCCAAAGTCGGCTATCAGAACGCGAGCACGCTACGGACTCTCTTCCGCCGGCGCAGAAATCGCACGATTGCCGAGATCCGGTCTTCCCCCCTCTCCTGGGAAGCAGCTCCAGCCTCTCTGCAGTAGCCAAACGACGAGCTTCGCCTCAGATCGCTACTGCTGGAACCATTGTGGGAGTGGTGGCGGCTCATGCGCACCGGGACTCAGTTCAGGTTTGGTTGCCGCTTCCTCCGGGGGCTGGGTCGGATCCGACGCTGGTGATGCCATTCTGTGTCGGTGTTCTTCGACGAGGCATGGTCTCCGCGCAAGCTGATGGTGCCAGGTGGGGAGGTCCCTCATAACCCCTCGTGCAGAACGGCCGCCGATTCTCTCCGATCGGGCTCGCCATGTGTAGGCTCGGGCCGCAGAGAGGTCGTCGAAAGGGAGTGCCCGGCGTGCCTGCCTGAGATAAGAGAACAGACTCGGCTGCCAGCCGAGTCTTCTGGGATGTGGCGATTACATGCTGTTCCAGTGGTGGTTGTAGGTGCCGCTGTGGATGGCCGCGACGGTGCCTCATCCATCGGGCCTGTTCGGCGGGATCCGTGGCCCTACTAATCGGTCGCTTCAATTCCCTTCTCCCGGAAACTTGGTCAGCTACGCCTGCCCATCCACTGTGTGCTCGTGCTCTCCACCATATATATAGGTGAGGGTTTGGGAACCGCGAGGTCCTTACGTAATAGACTGCGGGGCAGCGGTAGTAAGATCTGCCCGCCGGTTTCAGATGCGAAGCATCTACTCGAATACATGAGCAGATCGGCTCGGCACTGTGTGGCAGTGGCGACGGAGCCTGAGTCCAATCCACAAATCCCCGCCGGAGTTTTCGGGAAACCCAATCTGGGTGTCTTGCTCCGTCGGCGGCCCGATTTACAATCTTGACGGGACCGGATCGTCCCTCCGGAACGAGGGAGTGATCCACGGAAGGCTCGCCGGTCCAACGGGCATTCAAACAGCTCGCGGAGAGATCGGCAGATATCACCACGCGCACCGTTGAGAACGTATCTCACCGGTTCAGGGAGGTCGGCGGCGCGGCTAAAGAGGCGGCCGAGTCTGCGCGCATCGGCCTCCGGGCCGAAGCCCGACAGCACGGAACCGAATCCGGGCCAGGGCCCTGGTTACAGCGTTACTCAATCGGGTCTCACCACTGGGACAGCTGCGTGCTCGGGAAAACGACGCCTGGCAGGCCTGTCATGAGTCCGGTGTCTGAACCAAATGGGCTACCGGCGCCGTCTCGTTCCCTGACCGTGGCTCGGTCCAACTCCTCGGGCGAACTACCGAAGTCTCCACGGTCTAGGTCGTGTCTTCCAATGATTTGAGCCATTCGACGATGAGAGCCAGTGTGAATCCGGGCGCGGTAGGTCAGGGGCGAGTTTGTCGTAGCGAGTCGCGACTGCGCGCCAGTGTTCGGCCTTGTAGAACGCGCGCTCGACCAGGTTGCGTCGTTGTATTCGACCTTGTCGAAGCCTGGCGGCCGGCCACCGCGGCGTCCGCGCTTTTTCCGGTTGGCGACCTGGCCGGATCGTTGGGGTATGACGCTGCGGATCCGTTTGCGCCGCAGCAGGTCCCGGTTCGAAACTGCCGAGTACGCCTTGTCCGCGATGACCGTGTCGGGAATACGCCGAGGTGGGCCGCCGACGAGCCGGGGCACCGCCACCTGCCGAGCACTGCGGGCAACATCGCCCGAGTCCGCGGCCTGGCCAGGCGTGATCAGCACGGCCAGGCCGCGGGACGTTACCGTCGGTGGCCGCGTGGGCCTTGGTGGTCAGCCCGCCCCGCGAACGGCCCAGCCCGTGGTCGGCCGGTTCATACATCGCCCTCCGGACCGGCGGTGTGGGCCCCGGCGGCGTGCTGATGCGCGCGCACGATCGTCGAGTCGATCGCCACCACCCAGTCCAGATCACCGGTGGTGTCGGCCAGGGGAGCAGCGCGGTCAGCACCCGGTCCCAGGTGCCGACGGTGGCATAGCGGCCGTGCCGTTTCCACACTGTCTGCCACGGCCCGAAAATTTCCGGCAGATCTCGCCATGGCACACCGGTGCGCAGCCGATACAGCATCCCCTCCACGATCCTGCGATTCTCGGAGAAGTTACGGCCAACGCGCACTTCGGATTTCGGCAACAGCAGCTCCATCAGCTCCCATTGTCTGTCCGTCAGCACACGATACCGATCACCCACCACCGTCACCACGGCGAACTTGATGCCCGATCAGCCCCACCCAGCGGGCCGACCGACAAACACTATTGGGAGACACGACCTAGTTTCGATGCGCCAGCTGCCTATGTAACCTGCTGCGGCTTCCGGTACTCCGATGTCATAGGTATACTGCATGCGACTCGCGCGGCGCGGTGCTGGTGATGGTATAAAAAGTATTGGCATTTCGCTGTGCGAAGGTGGCGAAGGTCGTTGGTTGAATCCCAACTGCCGCGTGAGCGCTGAGGTCGACGTGGGACTCGGAGCCTTCTCGGCGAAGAGTGACTAGTCGGTGTATGTCGTCGGCTAAGGCAGAAGCGACGCCACGATTAAGTAGAGCCGTCCGAATTCGGTTTGGACTGCTGGCAGTGAGGTAGATTGGCTTACCGTACAAGATCGACAGGGTCTGGGCGATCTCGTCCACAGTCAAAGCCTCCGGACCAGTCATAGTGTATCGCTTCCCCTCGTGCCCGCTAGTCGTCAGCAGCCGGTAGACAACTTTCGCGACATCGTCGATATCTACTGGGGCCATGCGCGCATTTCCTATTGCAGATTCCAATTCCGAATTGTGTATCAAACTTGGAATCGCGTGGAAATATGTCTGCATAAATTGGCTTGGCCTCAAGCGTGTCCACGCGAGTCCCGAGTCCTCGACCATCCGCTCGACTTCAGCGTGCATTCGCGCCGTGCGGTACGGCGACCGGGCGTTGCAATGGACGTTCGAGAGCTTGACCACATAACCCACTCCAGCCCTGACCGCAGCCTGGATGAAGCCAGTCTCGACGTCGATGAGGTCGAAACCTACAGCAGATAACACGAATACCCGATCCACTCCCTCGAAGGCGCCAACCAGGGTGTCGGGTCTAGCCATACACCCCAATACCACTTGGATACCGTTCGCCGCCAAGGCCGCTGCTTCGTCTACGTGATCGACTAACACTCGGACGGGAACCGCGGCTTCAGCGAATTCCCGGACGACAGCAGCCCCGAGAAGGCTGGCGTATCCAGTCAGAAGAATCAAAGATTTCTCCTTAATTAAGAAATCACATCGGAGAATCGCAACACAACATTTCTTCAGTGCGAGCACGAAAGGCCCGCCGAGACTGCCTCGACAGAAAGGGAGCCCCTGATGAAGCCGCGATCCGCACGTTGCCATGGACAGCCCGCGCGTTATACCTTATGCGTGGTGAAGTCCTGAAACTCACGGTTTCCGACTATCGGTTTCCGCAAATTTGAGCGTCCACCGACGGGCAGCCGACTAATGCTTGGCAACTCATCCAACTAGACGGCCGTACACTGCAGCAAGCGACAAGTTGCAAACGGGATGTGTAGAAACCCTCAATCGCTCTGCTCGTGATCAATTCTCCGCCTTCCGCCTCGCTTAGCATCGGGCTAGATCTGGATCGCTTGCCGAAATCCGTAGGATCCACAGTCGACATTGGACGTATCCATTTCTCCTTTACGCGTAGCGTCGAAGCGGACCAACCATGCCAAACATCTTACCCACTACAGAGTGGGCTGCCGGTTCCCAACTGCGGGAACCGCTGATGACCGCAACGGCCGAGCATGGGCCGCAAAACCAACAGCACATCAGCCAACCCGGCCGGAAGTTTCGTGGACACCCCACTTCCGGTTTGGTTTCCGGTTGCGCTTGGTCGTTCAACCCACTTACCGGAGACTTCGCCTATCTGCCAACGCGGACAGTGTCTTTTCAGGAAGTAGCCGGATTTCTCAACAATATTCCTCGACCACTGTATATCGTCCTTCGCTGACAACGGCCCTCGACAGTCCCGATCAGCAACCCGCGGCACCGAGCCAGATCACCGCAGCGCTGACCGGCAGTGCTACGGGCATTGCCCCTTTCGCGCGTATCCCGGCGGCCCCGAAAACGCTTTATTGGATGTTCACGAACGCTGTCGAGATTTGTGACACATCGGTGTCCATCTACCGCTGAAGTACTACCCCGCCCACTCGCCTTCGTTGGTGAGTTCGATCTCGGGCACGGCGACCTCGAATCTTGTATCGTTCTTGTCGACCGTCCAGCGCTGGGCGTCGTAGAGCCACCAGCGCTCGAACTCGAGTCGGTAGAAGCGCCGCGGACCATCGTCTCGAAATGTCTCGATCGGAAGCGCCCATTCGGCACGTATACCGGGGTCGGGGAAGTTCGTCGCGTAGTAGTGCTCGTAATAATCCGGCAGTTCACCGGCGGTGGCCTCTCGGCAGTTGCCGACGAACTGGGCCCCATCGATCGGGATACCCGAAGGTGCGTTGGGCCCGGTCAACCCGGTCAGAAATATCGAGCCCGAAACCCGGGGTTGCGCAACAATGTTCATGGAATGTGTCGCCTCGCGCAGGGAATACCACACCAGTACCAGTGGCCGCCACCGTGCGACGAAGTTCACGGTGGCGGCCCACGGCCCATTCGGCCCCTCGGTAGCGAGGGTGACGAATCTGGCTCGATCGAGCAGGAAGCGGCTCCGCTCGGGCGCGGGTCGTGGATGTGTGGCGCCGGAGTCGGCGTGTGGACCACCGCGGACCGGCAGCGGGATCGGCAGTGGAGGATCGGACAAGATTCTGGAATCGAGTATCTCGTACCATTCGTCCTGGCTGGTCCGTCGACGCTCCCACTCGGGATCGGCGGAGCGGCGGCTTAGTTCACGTCGGTACCGTCCCCACGCCGCTTCGTCGGCGAAAGTGACCTTGTGTTCCAGACAATGCACATTGTCGCCGATGGTGACGGTATGCCATGTGGCATCAAGCACCATGTCAAAGCCCGCGTAGAACCAGAGCTGGCGATCGGCGATCCATCGCCAGAATTCCGCGAGGTCCCCCCGAGCCTTGGCAGTCGGCGCAAATCTATAGACGAGGTGCAACATCAGGGCTCCTGTTCGGTCAGATGAGAAAGTCGAGCCATGCCGGGCTGAGCAAGTACGAGTAGTCGGAGAATCTGTCGAGATACTCCGAGGCCAATTTCCGGTTGTGGGCGCAGACGCTGCCGGAGTACAGCCTGCCCCGAGCCAGCAGGACGACTGCCGCGAGGGGCTCCACCATCGCGCCACGGCGAACCTTCGCCTCCAGCGACGATGTCGAGAGGTACACGCGGCGCAACCCATGTTGCGCCGCGTAGCCGACCGGCGCATGGCAGGTAGTGACGAAGTAGGACGATCCGATGCGGCCCGCCGATTCATCGGCGCCGTAATACCGACCGTGCAAACTGTCTGCGTGGCGGTAGCACACGGCTACACTCACCAGTGCGCCGTTCCGCCGACACAGCAGCACTGTGGCGAATTCGTCCAGACCGAACTTTCGTTGTGCCTCGAAGATGCGATTAATCCAGGCAGCTCCCCCGCTGCTCCCGTATTTTCCGCGTGTATTCGCGATAAGTGGTGCTACCTCTGCGGCGACAGCGGGGGTGAGATCTGTCCATTCGAGCGTGTGACCGGTGGCGACGAAGTCCCGCAGTTCACGCCGTCGCCGTTTGCGGTTGTGACCACTGGCGTACCAGTTCGGTTCGGCCGCATGGTTCGGCGACATATAAACGGTGGCATCCGCGGAATGCACCAGACAATGTGCATTCCGATGCGCCGCGGCCAGTTCGACCGCCGCGTTCACGGGTAGATACGGCACGATTACACCGTCGTGGCCGGCGTCATGAGCACAGGCGAGAGCACCCGACAGCAGCTCGCTGAGCGCCGCGGGGCGTTGCGGCCCCATCTCGCAGAGCAGGCCGTTGCGGACCGATCTCCGCGCACCCGCCCACAGGAATGACGCACGCCCCAACTCGGGCATATCCGGGAAGAATGCGGGTAGATTAAACAGCCCCGGGTCACTGCGATCTCCCTCCCAGACCGGCATCGCAGCAACGAGATGCCCCGCGCGACGCACCACGACTGCCGAATGCGGGGCGATCACGTCGTCCAAGTGACGCAACCAGGCATGACTCTGGAAGAGATCGCCTGGCCGAACGAGGCTGTCCCATTCGGCGGCGGCAATCGATTCGACCGCGTCGGTGGTCATCCTGAACATGGAACGTTCCTCAAGGTAAGATAAACGGCGCGCCGTTCTCCATCGATAACGAGCGTGCGGTCCGAATAGCCGTTGTTCTGGGCCCGCGGAGGGTGACCAGGCGCTATTGGCCTCCTGCGATGTGTGGCAAACCTGCGAGTGGAAATAGCCGCGGGATCTGGAATAGTGCCATCTCGGTGACGGTCGTGCCTTTCGTGGTGAGGACCATCAATCCGAACGGTCGGTGAACTTTCTGGGGGTCGCGGATGTAGATACCGAGCGCTGGCTGCCGGTTTGCTGCAGTAGGCAGCGCGCGGAACCTTCCCGGCTCGCTGGGACCGAAGGCGTGTTCGGTCAGGAAGGTGACGATCGCGTTTCGGCCCCGGTACCAGGAGGCGATCGGCGGCATCATGAATCGGGCATCAGCACTCAACAATGCGGCGACTGCGGCGGTGTCGGCATGTTCCCACGCTTCGACCATGTTGTTGAGCAGTGACCGATCGGTATCGGTCATCGCGGAAGTCTCTTCATCGCCGGCCGCCTGGGGGGTCCACCGCTGCCGGATGGTTTCTCGGGCTCGTCGCAAGGCGCTGTTTATTGCGGCTGGGGTGGTGTCGAGAGCCTCTGCCGTCTCTTTGGCAGACCAATCCAGGACATCACGCAGGATAAGGACGGCTCGTTGACGAGGTGGCAGATGTTGAATCGCAGCTATGAACGCCAGCTCGGTAGTCTCCTTGCGGATCAGCTTCGCCTCTGGGCCGGTGTCGCGGGTGGCCATGCTTTCCAGCAACTTCTCGGGATACGGCTCGAGCCATGCAAAACCGGTGGCCCGTTCCGGCTCAGCGCGGGGATCGGCAGCATTTTTCACGTCCGCGGGTATCACTCGGCGAGCACGGCGTCGGAGCGCATCGAGGCAGGCGTTCGTGGCGATTCCGTAGAGCCACGATCTGTACGTCGATCTCCCTTGATACGTGTCTCGCTTGGCCCAAGCGCGGAGGAACGTTTCCTGAACGAGATCCTCGGCGTCCTCGGTGGAGCCCATGAAGCGATAGCAGTGCAGGTGGAGCTCTGCTCGGTGCTGCTGAGCGAGAGCCTCGAAGCCCGCGCCATCGCCGGGCAGCGCAGCGGAGGCGCTGATACGGCTGTCCGTCTCCGAACCCTGAACCACCATTGCCACGAGACTCCTTCGATGAGACTGCTGTCCTAGGTATGACGTACGAAGGTCAGAAAATTCACCAGTCTCGCAAGGTCCCTTCGTGTAGTCGCGCTTGACCGTCTGACGGGTTGGCATAACTACCGCGCCGTGCCGGACGAGCTTCGGGATCTGGTGAACCGCTCCGGACTGCGCTGTCAGCGTCTCGAGTACGGCCCAACACGCGCATTGGTGTGACGTACATCACGTTTTGTGTGGAATTCGCTTACTTTCGAATTTGACACGCGTCTATCCATATGGGGCCCTGTTCGATGACGGCTTATCCGGGTCGCCGAAGTCTGAAATCTCTGCCGAAGGAGTCGAGCAATGAATGCAAGAGTGATTCAATACCGTACCCATCCCGAAGCGGCCGAGGAGAATCGGAGACTTATAGAAGATGTTGTCCGCGAGGTCGGGCAAGCTGGACCGGGGTTGCGGTATGCCGCGTTCGTCCTCGAGGATGGCGTGACTTTCGTGCACTTTGCCGCACTCGATGATCCGGATAGATTGGCATCAATTTCCGCGTTCGGGGTCTTTCGGGAACACCTCGAAGATCGCGTAGTACCGGGCTCGCGGACGGAGACGAAGTTGGATGTGATCGGCTTTTCTGTGAAGAACTCCTCCGAGGCGTAGGACGACTAGATCGAACCAATCGGCAGGTCCGTCGGTGCGGTATATCAAAGCTGAATTACTCCTGGAGTTACTCCTAGACAGATTGAAGGGTGAAATGATTCTGATTACCGGAGCTACCGGAAACAATGGCAAGGCAGTCGTTCAACAATTCGCTCGACACGGTGTGCCGGTGCGTGCACTGGTTCGTGACCGGGCTCGGGCGGGCGCATTGCTAGAGCTTTCGGGCGTTGATGTCGTCGAAGGGGATCTGTTGCAACCACAGACCTTGGGGCCGGCTCTGGAAGGAATTGACCGCGCGTTGATGATCTCTACGGCCGATAGCACGCTGGTGGAAGCTCAGTGCACTTTCATCGATGCGGCGGTTTCCGCTGGTGTGCGACACGTGGTCAAGTACTCGGGTTTCGAGTCGGGGAAGGGATTCGACCAGGAGAAGTTTCGTTATACGCGAAATCATCAGCAGATCGAGAGATATCTCGAGACTAGTGGCCTCGAATGGACGCATCTGCGGCCGGGGCAATTTATGCAGGTTTATCTCAGGGAGGCGCGGTCGATAATCGAGCGGGGAATTCTGGCTCTTCCGGCCGGCGACATTCGGCTCGCGCCGGTGGATATCGATGATATCGCGGCAGTCACGTTCCGTTTGCTCACCACAGAGGGGCATGAGGGCTCCGCGCTTCATATGACCGGGCCCGAGGCGCTGACCATGGGTGAAGTTGCTGCCCTTTTCTCGGAACTGATCGGCAAGCCCGTCGAGTACGTGCCGATCACGCCCGAGGAGCGACGTGAGTACATGCTGAGTGCCGGCGTCCCGGTGGACTTCGTCGAAGCCACCTATCAGCAGGCTCGGGAACGCTTGAATTGCCCGGAACCAGAGCTCCGGCTCGACACCCATTACCGGTTCGGTGTCCGGCCGACAACGTTCGCAGAGTTCCTGCAACGGCACAAGCATATTTTCAACCAGTCAGCCATTGTGAGCTGACTCGGCTTCGGTTACCTATCTGCAGCAGAATCTGCCCGCCTGGCTGATTTTACAGGGATGTCCACGGTCTTCTGTGCCGGAAGAGATGGAGATCCACATCGCGGCAGGTAAAGCGGCCCTGGACCTTGCTCGCCCAGGACGTCGAACTTCCCGCCGCCCTTCCTTGCGTGGGGCGTCGAGCGCTTAGTCCTCGGGCGGATTTGCTTATGTCGAAAGTTCCGAAACTAACTTGAACCCGGCGCGGGCACCCGAATCTCGCGAGTTTCGGCGTCGCCCGGAGCGCGCATGCCTACTTCAACCTATAGTTCGGAAATCCGACTTGTAACGAAATAGGGAGCTGTGCGGCGGCGATTTACCCGTGCACTTTAACGACAAGTCGCCAGACAGTCTATGTACAGGAGAACGATAGTGTCGATTTTTAAAAATGAGAGATCGGCGCAGGGCTGGACTCTAGCGCTGACCTCGATGGCGTCGCTGATGGTGGCGCTGGACGGGCTGGTCGTCGCGACCGCGCTCGGTACGATTCGAGTCGATCTACACGCATCGATCGAGTCGTTGCAATGGACCGTGAATTCTTACACCTTGACACTGGCCGTATTGTTGATGGCCGCCGCAGGGTTGGGTGATCGGCTCGGTCGTCGGCGAATGTTCGCTGTCGGCCTAGCAATCTTCACTGCAGCATCGATCGCATGCGCGCTGGCGACGTCTGCTGCGTTGCTTATCGCCGCACGGGCAGTGCAGGGTGTCGGTGGGGCGCTGGTAGTTCCACTCGCACTGTCTTTGTTGAGCCACGCATTTCCGATTGAAAAAAAGGCCCGTGCAATCGGCGTCTACTCCGGGATCACCGGCCTTGCTGTGGCAGGTGGCCCAGTCGTCGGGGGAGCGATAGCGCAGGGGTTGGATTGGCAGTGGATTTTCTGGATCAACGTGCCCATCGGAATCGTGCTCATCCCGCTCGTCCTGAGCCGAGTCGAAGAGAGTCACGGGTCCGATACGTCCCTGGACATCGTTGGCGCGTTGTTGTCGACGGGCGCCGGGTTCGGCGTCGTATGGGGGCTGGTCCGAGGTAACAGCTCTGGGTGGGGCAGTGCAGAGGTCATCGGTACGTTGGCGGCTGGTGTAGTGCTGGCTGGATTGTTCGTCGGCTGGGAGATGCGTGCACGGGTCGCGATGATGCCTACACGTATGTTCCGGTCGCGGTCATTCTCAGCAGGTAATGTCGCGAATTTCGCGTTGTACGCTTCTCTCTTCGGCACCGTATTCTTTGCGGCTCAATTCTTTCAGAGCGCGCAGGGCCTCGGGCCGATGTCGGCAGGGATTCGGTTGATTGCGTGGACCGCGACTCTGTTTTTCGTGGCGCCGCTGGCCGGAGCAGCAGTTGAGCGCGTAGGTCTTCGCCCCCTCGTTGTCTGCGGCCTGTTCCTACAATCAGTCGGCCTCGCTTGGATCGCGATAATCGCCGATGTCGACCTGTCGTATCCAGCGCTTATCCTTCCATTCATCGTGGGGGGTGCTGGCACGTCTATGGCAATGCCTGCAGTCCAGGCTGCGGTGATGAGCTCCGTCGATGGCGCGAATGTAGGAAAGGCGTCTGCGACCTTCAACATGTTGCGTCAGTTGGGGTCCGCTGTCGGGATAGCCGTCGTAGTGGCAACATTCGCAGCGAAAGGTGGCTACGATACAGCCGGCATGTTCGTCGACGGATTCCGTCCGGCGATTGGTGTGGCATCTGCTATCGCGTTGATCGGCGCAATCGCGGGGATCGCGATACCGCCGATGCGTCGCGTGGTGCCCGAGAAGATGTCGACAGACGCGGTCGTGCCCGAGAAGGAAGCGGTGTGACATGGGTGGACGGCGGGTTGTGGATCTGCGCTGATATGAGACGGATGCGTGGTGACCTGGGGCCGTCCGCCAGCCCGGAATAGCGATCGGGTGTTGTGTAGGCACGCGACCCTGGTTAGGGTCCCAGTAGCGCTCGTACAAAATGGCGACAATGGCTGACCTGCACCGATGTGATGTTGTCTGGATGTGGTAGGAGTTGGCTTGGCCGTCGTTGAGGTTGGTTGCTGTGCTGAACGTCGAGTTTCGTGGCGACGCGGATTTCTGCGGATGAGGAACTGGCAGGTCTGCGGGAGTTCCGCAGATCAGCCGGGAAGAGTCGTTACAGTTCTGAGGTCTCACTTCGCCTGATGTGGCGTTTGATGCCGGCGGCGTGGTCGGGTAGAGATCTTGAGTTCGGGGATGGCGTTGTTGCTGTGGTTGGGGTTCGTGCCGGGAAGGGTGGCTGAGGCGCCGCCGGTGGCTCGGTCGGCTGAGCAGCTGAAAATGGATGCCTCGCTGATCAGTTCGTACGGTACGCGGCACGAACCCCGAGCATCTGCGGTTGGTAGCGCCTCGGGGAGCGGCCGGCGGTTCGATGGAGCTGGATGAATTTCTGCTGGCGCCGTCGATGGAGCTTATTCCCGACATTGTTGTTCCAGCTTGCGTGCGAGTATCTGGTGTCGGCGCGGGTGATGCGGCTGGGCCAGGACCCGCTGTTCTGTGTCGCGCAACCACGCGAACAGACTCAGTTCGAGACATATAAGCGCCGCATGACCGGTTGAGGACCGGCGATGCTGTTCATTCCCGCGTAGATGCAACGCGAGCTGATCCGCGAGCGCACCCTCGACGGCCGGGCCGCGGCCGCAGCACAAGACCGCAAAGGCGGGTCTCTCTACCGGTGGACGCCTACACCCTGGCTATTGCCTTCGTCCCGCCGCAACGCAGCTGGTCCCGTACAACTTCTGGGCTGGGCATCCTCCAAATTTGCCACCGCGAATGACGCTGTCGGACAGCGCAACGGCCGAACACGGCCCCCTGAACCAATCAGTGCCGATCTACTTTCCAGCTTGTGCCAGCTTCCGGATTCCTGGGCCTATGTCGACCGGAACCGTATCGGCGCCGCATCTCAAGGACGCGCAATTCGCAAAGAGCGCCGCAGTTTGGCCACGTATGTCCTCGGCTGCCGCCGCAGCGAGTTGCACGAGGCGTATCACTCCGGTATACCGAGCCAGCTCGGCACAGTCGGTGTGATGATCAAGGCTATCGCGCTGTGGAACCGCGGTAGTTCTCGAAGAGGCATTGAATCAGCCACGCGCGCAAGGGATATCCGGTGTGCGAACAGGACGTCGTGCGCCTGCGCGCGAACTGGTGCTCCCATATCAAGTCCATGGGTATGCCCACGGCGAGGCTGGCACTTCTCCTAGCCGCCGATGACGTCGCTAATGTATCCAGATGGTGGGTTGATTTCTGTCATGCTCAGCCGATCCGGGCCTGTCCGTGGCGGTAGGCGCCAGGGGTGATGCCTTGTTCGCGTCGGAATGCGCGGGTGAGGGTGATGGTCGAGCTGTAGCCGGTGACGCGGGCAATCTGTGTGATGGGTCGGTCGGTGTCGCGGAGGAGTTTGGCGGCCTCGGCCAGACGCACTGAGGTCAGATAAGCCAGTGGGGGCTGTCCTATCGCAGTGGTGAAGCGTTGGGCGAATGCGGCCCGGGAGAGTCCGACTACGGAGGCCAATTCTGCCACTGTCCAGGGGTGTTCGATATGTGTGTGCATCGCTCGTAGTGCTCGGGCCACTACGGTATCGGCGTGCGGCGAGGTTGTGTCTCGGGCATGGTGTCGTCGCCATGTGCGTAACACATACGTCAGTGAGGCTTCGACGAGGGCCGGTGTCAGATCGGGTGGCTGTTTGGAGTCCTCGAGCTCTAGTCGCAAAAACCTCAGCAGGCTTTCGAACTCGATCGGGCATGCCGCCCGCACCGGAATGTAGGTGATGTTCGCGAGATCTTGGAGCAGCGGATGCGGCTGGCGGGGGCCTTGCAGATATCCGCAATACAGGCTCTCCACTGCGCTGCCCGCCTGGTCCGTGAGGTCGTGCGGTGCAAGGGTGTGGGCGACGCGCGGTCCGAACAGGGCCATGTCTCCTGGCCCCAGGACCAACTCTGGGAACCAACGCCCGGAGCCGGCAGGTGGCACAATCCGGCACGATCCGCTCAACACGATGCGAAATGAGACGGATGCAATCTGTCGAGTTGACTGGTGCTCCGGCATCACGGTGCCGTCGGAGTGTGTGTACTCGGCAAATGGCTGGCCGGCTCGAAGCGCGGCGTAGACATCGGTGATTGTCTCCACACTGAAAGCTTAGCCCCGTGTCAGGCACCGCTCGGAGTCGTCTAGCGGGTGAGGCGGGCGAGACGATCGGTTCATCGATCAAGCTTTCCGATCATTACTTTGAGCACGCGATCAGTCCTAGCCTGTGTAGCGAAATCGAAACACTGGAAAGAAGGAAATTCGATGGAGATTTTGGTGACGGGTGGCACTGGGAAGGCTGGCCGGCGGATGGTCGAGGCGTTGGCTGGGGCCGGGCTCGACGTGAGGGTCGGAAGCAGGCATCCCGGCGCGCCGTCCGAGCATCTGACACCGGTGGATTTCGATTGGTACGACCAATCGACGTGGGCGAGCGCACTTGGGCATGCTGAGGGGTTGGTGGTTAAGGGGCTCGATCTGGATCAGTACGCTGCTGAGTCGGTACGGATGCTTTTGGAGTCCGCTCCGCATGTCCGACATGTCGTATTCTTGTCCAATATGGGCGTGGAGTACACTCCGGACGATCATCCACGCCGGGCAATCGAGCTGGTGGTGCAGAACTCGGGCAAGGAGTGGACAATTCTTCGCGCCAACTGGTTCATGCAAAACTTCGACGAGGACGACGCGGTGTTCGCAGAAGCTATTCGCACACGGGGTGAGGTGCATGCCCCGGCGGGGGATGCGAAGGTGAGTTTTGTCGATACCCGCGACCTGGCGGCTGCCACGGCTGCGGTTTTCGCGACGGCGGGGCACGACGGCCGGGCCTATGCGATCAGTGGGCCGGAGGCGATCTCATTTGCGGAGGTCGCTGCGGCGATCGGGGCGACATGCGGAGCGTCGGTTCGCCATATCGACGGCACGCCAGAAGAACATCGTGAGTACATGCGCGGTCCGGACCGGCCCGCGGCGTATGTAAATCACATCAACCATCTCTTCATCCCCACCAAAGCCGGTGCCTGCGCAGCTGTCAGCGGCGATGTGGAGTTGCTGACGGGCCGGCCGCCGCGAACCTTCGGGTCCTACGTCGAGGAGACGTGGTCGGCATCAGAGTCAGGGCTGCCGCAACCAGTTGCTCACCACGAGAAGCTGTATTCGACTTACCAGTAGTACCCCAATTTCGGCTGAATGATGGTTCTGCCGGACAGGAATTCGGACCAGATCGTTGCCCGTGTGGTGTTCGTTGTTCTCAGATTCGGTGTACTGGCGATGAACGCCGCGTATAACGTCGACTGGCTGAGCGGCCCGGCCGATCGAGAAGGGGTTCCGGTGGAATTCGCGCGAAAACAACGAATATCACGCCGGTCAAGGGTGACGTTAAGGGACGTCGATCGCCGTCAGAGTCGAGGAAGCTGGTGAGCTGGCGCATGGCTTGGGTGACGGGTTTGAGGTAGCGGCGCAGGTTCTCGGATTTGCGGCGCCGGGATTTGGCTATGAGTTCGAGGAGGCAGACTCCGGATTCGCCGAGGCGGGTGCCACCGCGTCGGCGGGTTCGGGGTTTGGCCCCCTTGGACTTCACCGGAGTGCAGCGGCCGGGCTGGTTGAGTCCTTCGATGTTGATTTGGAGTAGTTCGTCTGCGCTGGCGCAGGTTTCGTACAGCATCTGCCATAGCGTTGTCTCGCGGAGATGGATGTCGCGGCGGGCGATCAGTCGGTCGATCGCGGTGCGGGATCGGACGGGGTGTCGGAGTCCGGCGGGGTGGATCCTCCGACTGACGCGGGGACTTCTGGTGCCTCCCAGCCCTGTTGGCGGCACCAGGTCAGCCACTTGCCCACGGCGGCGCGGCGGCGTTTCAAATGTTGACCGGCGCGGTGCCCCACAGTGTTTCCAGCGCGTCACCGATTTCGTCGTCGTCGACGGTGGCCAGCGGGCAGCTGGGTCGGGACAGTCCGTCGCGGCCGTCGAGGCGAGGTTGGTCGGGTGCGCCAGCAGCGGGCGGCCCGAGCCATCGAAGCGGTCCGCGCCCAGCCCGCGCAGAAGCCCCAGCTTGGTCACTTCAGCCTTTACCGCGCTCGCCGATGGGTCCACCGGACCGGTCGACAACCACCGCAACCCGTGACATCCCGATCGAGGCATCGGTGACCAGGAGCGCATCCAACGCCATGCGCCGCTCATCGGCGAACTTCGCGCCAGCAGGTCGTAGGTTTCGCGCTGCACCTGCTCACGGGCGTGCGCGACCCGCCGCACCAGCGTGTCCGGGCTGGGCTGGATCACCCGCGCCGAGATCGGATACTCACACGCGAGCCGGAACAGCAGCGTCGGCGAATCATGCTCCATCACCCGCGCCAACAAGAATTCCTCCAGTTCCTTCAACTCCATCGCCCCAGGCGGGCGCCGGCCCAGATGCTGTGCGGCCAGGCACGGATGCTTGGTGCGTGTCTGAGAACGCTTTCCACACGAACGGATATCTTCCGCATCGACTTTCAACTGCTGAGCCAGCCGGCCACCGCGACTGGCGGGCGCGGCACTCACCTTGTCCGGCGCGAATCCCAGCCACGGCACCGCGCACAGCGCCACCGCCAGGCCCAGCCTGTTCGCAGGGCCCAGGCCGCGTCCCGGATCGACGAATGCCACATCAGCCGGAGTCAGAGTGAAAAACCGGAACAACTCTTCCCGACCGATTTCCGGGAATCCCCGCAGCCGCTCCAACTCCTCATCCGCGAACACCCGCGTCGCCACGAACCCAAACCTCCAGCACGCCAACCAAACTCATCGGCAGTCAAGCCAACCACCACCCAGATCCGCAGCCCGAACCCAGCAGTCGTCCCTGTCCTGCGGTGAGGGACTGTGGATTTAAGGGTGTTTTCGGCCTGATTCGG
>NZ_JADKYP010000037.1 GCF_015354405.1 Nocardia sp. BSTN01
CTTCCGGCCACCGCGGACAACACCGAGCCGATGGCGAACACCACCAGCCCGCCGACCATGACGCGTTTGCGGCCCCACCGGTCGCCGAGAGTGCCGGCGGTGAGCATCAAACTCGCGAACACCAGGGTGTAGGCGTTCACCACCCATTGCAGCGACACCACACCGGCATGGACGTCGGACTGGATATCACCGAGGACCACGCTGACGATCGTGGTGTCGAGGAAGGTGACGAACAGGACCGCCGTGACCACCGCGAGCGCCACATAGGGACGCTTCGCGCCGGGCGGCACCGGTTGCGCCGCAATAGGATCCACCGGGGCCCCGCCGACCGCACCGCTCGCCGACGCGGTCTCGGCACGCGCACACACGGCGGGATCCGGACCCGGCGCGGCGGATTCGGATCCGGCCTCCGCCCCGGAGCCCCGTGCGGCCGAGTCGTCGCGGCGCAGCGGGCGATGCGATCCGGCACCGCGGCGGTCCGACGCGTCCGACGACGTCATCGCGACCTCAGCTGGTCGGCGCGGGCTGAATGGTGGGGTGACCGGGAGCCGCGGGAGTGGCGCCCGAAGCCGGCGGCGCACCCGGACTCGGGGTACCCGCGGCCGTACCGCAGACCGGCGGTGCCGCGCCCTCCAGCGTGAGCAGTGCGCAGAAGGTCGCGGCCGTCACCTTCCAGGTGCCCTCGATCTGCACCGCGCCCCCCTGCTGACCCGACAGCGCCGGTGTGCCGTTGAACAGCACGTCGAAGGTGACGTCGGCGTGGTCGGTGCTGGTGCTGGCGACATTCGTGACCTTGGCAGACGCGGATTTGGCCATCGGCGAATCGGCCTGCGCCTCGATCGCCGGGGCGAACGCGGGCCCGTTCTCCAGCAGCGCGACCTTCTCGTCCGCGGAGGTGGATCCGTCGAAGAAGCGCTCGAAGTTCCGAGTCACCGCCTGGGTCACCGTCGGCGTGCCGCTACTCGGCGATTCGGCGGATTTGCTACCGGAATCATCACTGCCGCAGGCGGCAGCGGCGGTCACCATCGCGGTAAGTGCGCATGCCGCAAGCATTTTCGCCACTATTGCGCGATCGAACATGAGGCGGCCTCCCTCGGTGACGGTAGGCTCGGTGATCAACTCGCTCGAAGACTACTCGCCGGAACCGGGCTACGGACGCTTATCGGACACGAACGTGGTATCGGCGAGTTCGGCCAGGACGTCGGGCAACTCGGCGGCGACCGCCCGCGCGTCGAGCAGCGCCGGATCCACCGAGAGCCCGATCCCCAATGCGCCGTTCCAGCTCAGCACCCCCGCGACCAGCGGAACTCCCGGAGCCGAGGGCAGGATCGGAAACACCTGGGTGATCGGCATATTCGCGAAGGTCATGGCCAGTTCGGGACCGGCCATGTTGGAGACGATGGCGTGGAAGAACCGCCCGCCGTACACCGACCGCGCGAAGGCCCCGACGGCCGGTTCGGGGAGCAGCCTGAGCACCCGATCCATCACGACATGCGAGGCGAGGGCGCGGGTTCCGGAATGCAGCCGGTCGCTGCGGGTGCGGATCTCGGAAAGACGCTGCGCCGGCGTCGCCGCCGTCAGCGGAATGTCGATCATCACGGCGGCGGTCGAATTGCCCTCCGCCCCCGACGTGGGATCGCGCACCATCAACGGCACCGCCACCCGGATCTGCCCGCGCAACCGCTCCCCCAGATCGGGGCGCAGACGCTGCAGCGCCGTGACGGTGACGCTCAGCAGTACGTCGGTCACCCGGGCGCGATGCGAACGGGCCACGGCCCGAACGGTTTCCAGGTCCAGCGAACAGACGGTGAACACGCGTCGCACACAGTCGTCGGGCAGCGTTCCCTTCGGCTGGGCATCGGCGGCCAACTGGGCCAGACCGGCCGCGGTGCCGGCGACGGTGGTCCCCCAGCTCGGCGGCTTGCGCTCGGCCACCGGCAGATCGATGGTCGGTCGCAGCAGGCGCAGGGCCTGCACCACCGTGCCGATACCGTCGGCGACCACGTGATGCAGCAGCAGGACCACACCGATCGCGCCCGCCTCCGGGTCGCGCACCAGGACGAGTCGCCACAGCGGCCGATCCTTGGACAGCACCTCGGCGGCGAGATCCGTGACCACCCGGCTGATTCCGTCCACCCGCCGCGCCACGGCGGCCGGTGTCATGGCCGCCCCCGCCCCCGCCTCTCGACCCTCCGGTTCGCCGAGGCCATCCGGATCGGTGCCGGGGATCGTGCGCTCGGTGACGTGCCAGTCCCAGTCGACCGGACTGTCCACCCAGCGTGCCCGGCGCCACCGGCCCGGCAGGTCCAGACGCTGCTGGAATCGCGGCAGATGTGCCAGCTCGCCCTGGACCAGTTCCCGCACCGCGGCGAGATCGGGTCCGCCGTCGGCCCGCGGCCGGAACACGACCATGCCGCCCACCTGCTGCGGAATACCGGCCTTCTCGATGTGCAGGAAGAAGGCGTCGGCGGGCGGCACCACCGGCGGTCGCGCGTACCAGCGGTCGACCAGCTGGATACTCACCGCGACGAAGGCCACCGCGATCACCGCGTCGAGGACGAAGTGGTTGGCGGTCGCGACGATCACGTAGGTGGTCAGCCCGACGTGCAGCGCGCTGAGCACCTGCACGATCCACCCGCCGGAGACCCGGGCCAGCACCACACTCACCCACAGCGCCCAGCCGACGTGCAGCGACGGGACGGCCGCGAGCTGATTCGCCCCCGACACCAGTGACGAACCCCAGGAGCCCCAGGTGTGGCCGGCGACGACGGTATCGGTGAAGCCCAGTTCGGGCAGCAGTCGCGGAGGGGTGACCGGGAAGAGCGCGAAGCACGCGATGGCCAGGATGTTCAGCAGCAGGAACGAGTCGCGGGCGCGGGCGTATTCGGCGCGGCGGCGGAAATACAGCCAGAACAGCAGCGCGAACGCACTGACGATGTAGGTGAAGGCGTATTCGTAGTTGGCCAGCGTCGCGAGCAGCGCCTGTGACTCCAGCCAGCGGTTGAGCGGGCGCTCGACGTCGATCGCGAGCCACTGTTCGAGATCGAAGATGCGGTGGGCGTTGCGGTCGGCCAGTTCACGGCGGGCCGGGGTGTGCAGGGCATCGACCGCCAGGTACAGCCCGAAGACCGCGAGCCCGGCCACACAGTCCCGCCACAACACCGGACGCGACGGATTGCCCACACAACCGTCATAACACATGCGTCGCAAGCTTTTACGACATCAGGCTGGGTGATTCGTCGGTTATCTCCTTGTTACCGGCATAGAAGGCGCGGGCCAGCGGCGAATGCGCGAGTCCGCCGATCCCGGCCGCGATCAGCGCCCCGGCTACCGCGACTCCGGCCAGCGCCCCGGGAGTGTGCGGCAACTCGACCTTGAAGGCGAGCACGCCGACCACGTAACTGACGATCGGATTCGTCACGCTCATGGCCGCGATCGCCCAGGGCAGCGGCCCGGCGGCGAAGGCGGTCTGTTCCAGCACCAGCCCGCTGAGCGTGGAGACGGCGAGCAGATAGCCGGGCCAGTCGGTGGCGGTCGCGGGGACGCCGCGATAGACCAGATCCTCGGTGGTCAACTTCATGAAGACGGCGCTCATCGCGAAACAGACGCCGGCGGCCACCGCCACGAGGTTCGCGGCCACCCAGATCGGGCAGCGGATGCTGATCAGGGCCAGCAGCGCCACCAGCCCCGCGGCGGAGAAGGTGGCCAGCAGCACCCGGCCACGATCCGGATCGCCCGCCAGCGGCGCCACACCGCCGACGCCGAACAGCACGCCCAGGCCGGCGCAGACCAGCAGCGCGAACCAGATGTCGCGGCCACGCGGGCGACGCCGGCGTCCGAATGCCTCGAGCGGGACCGCGAACAGCAGCTGTGTCGACATGAGCGGCTGCACGGCGGCCACCGAGCCCAGATGCAGTGCGACCGCCTGGGTGAAGAAACCCGCGAGATTGGTGATCCAGCCGCGCAGCCAGGTGCCACTGCGCAGCAGGCGCTGCATAAGTGTGGTCATACCGAAGACCCGGGCCGCCCGGGGTTGCTCGGCGACCACGGTGCGTGCCGCGCGCTGTTGCAGATAACCGGCCGCGGCGAACAAGAATGCGGCCAGCACTCCCAACGCGATGACCAGGACCATGCGGACCCCCGCTCAGGTGATCTATTCGCACTGTACGCCCGAATCCGTATCGAACCTGATCATGGACGACGGGCGGAAACGACGGACGAGCGGGGTGCTCAGAGGGCGTGTTCGTCGAGCCACATGCGGGCGAGGTCGGCCGCCGAGGCGTGTTCGTCACGGACGCGTCGGACCATGGTCGCGAGGTCGGCCGTGGTGAGCTCCCCGGCTACGTAGTTGAGTTTCTTGATCTGCCGCTGGTCCAAGGCGCCCTGACGCAGCAGCGGGACGACGTTCTGGGCGCGGAAGGCGTACGCCGGATCGGTGACGACGGCCGCGTCGGTGCCGACGGCCGTGTCACCGGGGCCGTCCGGCAGCAGTGCGACGGCCGAGGTGAACACGCCCGCGTCGACGGTTCCGTCGCGCAGTGCCTTCCGCAGTTCGCCGTCACCGGGAAAGTCGACGTGGCGGGTGATATCGCAGCCGTAGACCGTGCGCAGCGGCGTCACCACGTCGCGCTGCGGGTCCGGCGGCGTCCGGAGCGGGTCGAGTTCGCGCCCGCCGGCGATGCCCACGGTCAGCTCACCGCAATGCGGTGCGAGGTCGGCGGCATTGGCCGGATAGCGTGCGGCCGCGGCGGCGCCGAGTGCGAGCTGCGGCCGCAGATCGGTGGCGTCGGCGAAATCGGACACCGCCAGACCCTCCGGAACGGCCCGGCTCAGATCGTCGGCGACCGAGCCGATGGAGCGCGCCTCGAACGTCATCGGCGTCCCCGCGGTCATGTCGATCGGCGGGCCGGGCTCGTGATGTGCTGCGACGCTCGCGGCCGTCGCCCGATCCGGCGCGGTCGCCGAGGACGAGGAGTCGAAGGTGGTCAGCAGATCACCACTGGTGTCGCCGACCAGCGTGATCGTGCCCGAGTCCAGGGCCGCCAGATAGTCCGCGCGCTGTCCGAGATGCTTTTTCACCGTCGTCCGCGTGCCGGTGCGTGCGAGCGCCTGAGCATAGATTTCGGCGACGACCTCCGACTGCGCCGAATCACCGGCGCCGACGATGATCGTCGACTCACCGTCACTGGTGGCACATGCCACCGCCACCGTGGCGGCGGTGACGGCGACCAGTACCCGGGCCGTCACTCGCACCGATCCGGCCAATCCCATCCGGCGACACCCACTCCCGATAGTCAGCGACAACCACATCCGGCGGCCGAGGGGCGCCCCGGCACAGGAATCGTAGGTGGGCCGCATCCGGGCGTCCGATCCACACCCGCCCTGCGACGACCGCGGCCGCCGGTTTCAACCTTGGATTCCCCGAGTGCCCGCATCTCCGTACGGGTTGCCCTCGCGCGGTCGCGAACGTTCGTTCGCGCGGCGCAGTGCGGCGATTTCGCGTGCCGCTCGCCTGCTCCGCTGCCGCATTTCCGACATGCCGTCGCCGCCGGCGCGACGCCCCGCCATCCATTCGATGAATCGACGAATTCCCAAGTACACCAACCTGTTCCGCTAATTCGATACTGATGATTCTACGTCGGCCCACCGACAAGTAGCGGCTCTCACGGGTGGGACCGCGCACCGGACTCTCGAGCAGTATTCAGCGAGGTCTCAGGCGCGGCGACGAATAATGTGCGGGTGCAGCCGGGACGCATTCTCCTGATCGAAGACGCCGACGCCATTCGCACGGCGGTCGCGGCGGCCGTACACGCCGCCGGGCACGAGGTCCTGGCCCGCGAACACGGCGATCGGCTGGAGTCCGATCTGGAGCGGTTTCGTCCCGATGTCGTCGTCCTCGACGTGATGCTGCCGGGTCGCGACGGTTTCGGCCTGCTCGATGTGGTGCGCGCCCGCAGCGGCGCCGGTGTGGTGATGCTGACCGCGCGCGACGGTGTGGAGGACCGGGTGCGCGGCCTGCGCTCCGGTTCCGACGACTATGTGGTGAAACCGTTCGACCTGGCCGAACTGATGGCACGGATCGAGGCGCTGCTGCGGCGGATGGGACGTATGCACAGCCGCATCACCATCGCCGATCTGGTGCTGGAAACCGATTCCGGCGTGGTGCTGCGCGGCGGCGAGCCGATCGGTCTCACCGCCACCGAATTCAAACTCCTCGCCTACCTCGCCGCGCACCGCGACCGAGTCGTCACGAAGACCCAAATCCTCACCGCGGTCTGGGGTTACGAGGACTACGACCCGAATCTGGTCGAGGTCTACGTCAGCGCGGTACGCCGCAAACTGGAGGAACACGGCCCGCGCCTGCTGCACACGGTGCGCGGCATGGGCTACGCGTTACGGGCGAATCCGCGATGAGCGCCGACCCGGCACACACCGCGCCCACCCCACCCGGCACTCCGGACCACTCCGGAGAGTCGAACACGCTCGGACCCGCACCGGTTCGGGACCACGCCTCCGCGCCCCCGGCAGTGGAACCCGCAACGCCTGCACTGCCGACGATTTCGCTGCGGCGCCGGGTGACCCTCACCGCCGCGGTCATTTCCGGGCTCGCCCTGATCGTGGTGGCGCTGGCTGTGCACAGTCTGTTCGGGATCGTGGTGGCGCGCAGCGCGAATACGGTACTCACCGACCGGGTCCAGCTGGCCCGGCAACTCGCGCAGCAGAACACCCCGCCCGCGGAGTTGATCGCTCGTGTGGACAATCGCTCGGTGCGAGCCCGGCTGGTCCTCGCCGACGGCAGTGTCTACGGCAGCCTCTCGCCCCGGCGCGCCGGGGACGGCAGCCCCCGGACCAGGACCGTCACCCTCGGCGGCGGCGGCACAGTGGACCGCGCCCGGCTCACGCTGCAGGTCGACACCCCGCTGTTGACCGCGCTGCGGTCACGACTCGGCCTCGTCCTGATCGGGGTGACCGCCACCGCCATCGTCGCCATCACGGCCGCGCTGTGGGTGGGATTGCGTCACGCGCTGGCGCCCCTGGATTCGATGACCCGGCTGGCCCGCGAGATCGCTCGCGGTGGCCGCGGCCGTCGCCTCTCCCCCACTCGCACGGATACCGAATTGGGCCGCACGGCGAGCGCTTTCGACGAGATGCTGGATGCGCTGGAGGGCGCCGAAGCCCGGGCACGGGCCTCCGAACAGCAGATGCGCGCCTTCGTCGGCGACGCCGCGCACGAACTGCGCACGCCCATCGCCGGGATCAAGGCCATGGCCGAAGCGGTCCTGCACCAGCCCGCCGACACCGGGCCCGAAGAGCGCGAACGCATGTATCTGCTGCTGGTCCGCGAAGCCCAGCGCGCCGGGCGCCTGGTCGAGGATCTGCTCGACATGGCCCGCATCGACGCCGGGCTCACCCTGTATCGGCAATCGGTCGACCTGTACGAACTCGCGCACGCCCAGGTCGACCGCATGCGAATCCTGCACCCCGACATCGACTTCCGGCTCACCGGCCACACCATGCTCGCCCTCGCCGATCCCGAACGCGTGGCCCAGATCCTGGTGAACCTGCTCGCCAATGCATGTCAGGCCACTCCCCCTGGCGGCGCGGTCTCGCTCACTGTGAAAACGCTCGGCGACAGCGTCGGCTCGCTGCCCACCGAGCCGACGCCGACCCCGGCTACACCCGCCGACCGGCCCGGTCCCGCCCGCGACCCGGACACCACCCCATCGGAGGCGGCCACCCCGAACGCGGCGCCGAGCACAGGTACCGGCGAAGTCCGGGCCGAGATCCGCGTCACCGACACCGGTCCCGGTGTACCGGCCGCCCAGCGCGAACACATCTTCGGGCGCCTGGTCCGGTTGGACACGAGCCGGGACCGCCGCCGCGACGGAGCCGGGATGGGGTTGGCCATCGCCCGCGGGATCGCCCGTGCCCACGGCGGCGACCTGCGCTGCGTCGAGCCGCCACCGGGGACATCGGGGGCGGTATTCGTACTGACGCTGCCCGCCCCGGACGCCGGTCCCGGGTCGCCGGAAGGCCCGTCCCCCGCCTGAGGATCGGCTGAAGATCGCGTATGCCCACTCGGCGTTTTCAGGGTCCTTTCAGATTCGGCGCGCAGATTCGGATCCGACATGATCCCGTGACGAATGGAGTTACCGGTATGAAGCGCACTGTCGCCGCCCTGCTGGCCGGCACCGCCGGAATCGCCGCCCTGGCCGTCGCCGTGCCCGGCGCCGCCTCGGCCGACGTCCCGCAGTGCAGCCCGCAGGCACGCGCCCAGGTTCAGGCCCAGACCGCTCCCCAGGTCGCCGCATTCCTGGCGAGCCATCCGGATCTGGCCGCCGAACTGGCCAAGGTGAAAGGTATGCCGAAAGATCAGCGCAAGGCCGAGATGCAGGCCTACCGCCAGGGCCACCAGCAGGAGCTGAAGGATTTCCGCGGGGTGCGGCAGCCGATGATCGAGTACCACAAGTCCTGCCACAAGAAGTAGCGGCCGCGCATCGGCTCCGAAGACGGCGAGGGCGCCCCGGGAGTTCCCGGGGCGCCCTCGTTGTGTTGGAATCCGGTGTTACGCAACACCTTCCGCACGCGCGGCGGCGGCCACGGCCTCGGCGACCGCCGGCGCGACCCGAGGGTCGAGCGGGCTGGGGATGATCTTGTCGACCGAGAGCTCGTCGGCCACGACACCGAAGATGGCGTTGGCGGCCGCGACCTTCATGCCCTCGGTGATCCGGCGCGCACCGGCATCCAGCGCACCCTTGAACACGCCCGGGAAGGCGAGCACGTTGTTGATCTGGTTCGGGAAGTCGCTGCGGCCGGTCGCCACGATGGCGGCGTAGCGGTGCGCGACCTCCGGGTGGATCTCCGGGTCCGGGTTCGACATGGCGAACACGATCGACTCCGGGGCCATCGAGGCGATCAATTCCTCGGCGATGGTCCCGGCCGACAGGCCCAGGAACACATCCGCCCCGGCCAGCGCCTCGGCCGCACCGCCGGTGATGCCACGCGGGTTGGTGCGCGCGGCCAGATCGGCCTTCACCTCGTTGAGGTCCGCGCGGTCCCGGCTGACGATGCCCTTCGAGTCGAGCACCACCACATCCGAGACTCCGGCGGCCAGCAGGATGTTGGAGCAGGCCACACCCGCGGCGCCGGCGCCGGAGACGACCACCTTCAGGTCGGCGATATCGCGGCCCTGCACCTTGGCCGCACCGTTGAGCGCCGCCAGCACCACGATGGCGGTGCCGTGCTGGTCGTCGTGCATGACCGGGCAGTCCAGCGCCTCCACGACGCGCTTCTCGATCTCGAAGCAGCGCGGGGCGGAGATGTCCTCGAGGTTCACCGCGCCGAAGCTCGGCCGCAGGCGCACCAGGGTCTCCACGATCTCGTCGACATCCTTGGTGTCGAGCACGATCGGAATCGAGTCCAGCCCGGCGAACTTCTTGAACAGCGCGGCCTTGCCCTCCATGACCGGCAGCGACGCCCGCGGGCCGATATCACCCAGGCCGAGCACCGCGGTGCCGTCGCTCACCACGACCACCAGGCGGTCGGTCCACGTGTAGCGCTTGGCCAGCGCCTCGTCCTTGTGGATGGCGCGACTCACCTGCGCGACGCCCGGCGTGTACGCGATGGACAGATCCCGCTGGGTCTCCAGGGGTGAGGACAATTCCACCGAAAGTTTGCCACCGAGATGGCCGGCGAAAATTTCCTCGTGCGTGATAGCGGACAGATCGGTCGTATCGGTTTCACGGCTCGCTGTAGTGGCATTCGGTGCGTCAGTCACAGATGACACGATTTCACTCCTGCTCGGTCCGGGCTGAACCGGCTCACGGTTACCGCCGGGTTTTCGTATTGAAGGTCTTCGAAATTCGAACGATATGCGCCGACCGGGCGTTCACGCGGTCGCGCACAATCGTTTGCGCCTTTGCGGGCTTGCTTCTTTGCGATCTGGCCGCGCACGATCCGTCGAGCGAGATCCGGACGGGTGGTCCGGGCAAGGCTGCGGGGTGATCCGCGGATCGGAGCCGTGCGTCACGAACCGAAGGTCACCAACCGTCCCGGACCGGGCGGTGGCGTCGGCCGGGAATCCGCAACATTCTGCCAGTACGAACAGGGAGTTGCAAAATCGCTCCTCGACCGGGGCACTGTCCGCTCGGATCCGGGGCCGGCCCGAGGCCGGGTGTCTACTGCCATCTTCCGAGGGTAGGGCCGCCGAATTACCTGCGCGTAAGGGGAAACTCGCCCGTGCTGGGAAGCAGCGGTGAACAGTCCCACCGGGACCCGGAACGCCGGTGTGAGCTCATGGCGCCCATCCGGCATGTCACGCCGGGCGCACCCAGATCTCGTTCACGCCGCCGGTGAGCAGGCGGCGGCGCCAGTCTCGGGCCGGGCCGGGATGATCGGTGCGCCGATGCAGGCCCCGGGTTTCGGTGCGGGCCAGGGCGCTGTATTTCGTCCAGCGGGCCACCGCCAGCAAAGCCGCGGCCTGCCGGGCCCGGACCTGGTCGGGGCCGATGCCGCCGAGTCCGTATTCGGTGACCGGCCACATCGCGTCGAGTTCGGCGATGCTGTCGCGCAGACTGCCCGCACTGCGCCAGTAGCTGCGCCGCAGCGGCAGCGTATGTTCCTGCACCAGCCCGATCACCGCACGGGGGTCGATGTCGGCGCGCGCATCGGCCCCGGGGTGATGATTCAGCCCGGCCCCGGGAACCGGCCGCGCGTCCCCGATCCGGCCGCGACGGCGAGCGAACCGCGCCGCGCCCGATCCGGCCCACATCCCGGACGAGATCGCCCACCCGCCACCGTGCCCGTCGAAGCCGCCGACAGCGCCGGTGATCGGTTCCCGCGAGGCCACGTCGCCCGCGGCATACAGTCCGGGAACCGTTGTGGCGCAATCGAATCCGATCAGCCTCACCCCGCCCGAACCACGCACGGTACCTTGCAGGACCGGACGCAGCCGCACCCGGCCGGACCGAGGATCTACCGACGAGGCACCGGCTCCGGCGGTCGCGGACACCGCCGTGGTTCCCGCGGGCGCCGCCGACGCCGGGCCGTACCGGACCGCGGGCCCCGGCGGAATATCGGCGTAGACCGCCTGTCCCTGCGCCAGCGCGGCGAGGGCCGTGGACCGGGCGGTGAAGTCGTCACCGCCGATGCGAGCCCCCGATTCGTCGTACAGGTCGGCGAACCGGGGCTCGCGCAGATCGCTCATCGTGGCGAGACCGTACGCGCCGGAGAACTCCATCCCCGACAGTTCGGTGCCCGCCTCCACCGCCATCAGCAGTCCCTCACCGGTGTCGACATCGGTTCCGGCGCCGCCGGCCAGGAATGCGCAGCCACCCGTCGCGAGCACCACCGCGCCCGCGCGGATCGTCCAGCCGCGGTAGCGGTCGTCGCCGGCCAGCCCACCGGCCCCGCACACCACACCGTCGCCATCGACCAGCAGATACAGCGCCGGATGATGGTCGACGACCTGCACACCCAACCGGAACAGGGTGCGTCGCAGCGCGGCCAGATACCGCCGGCCCTCGAGATGGACGCGCGTCGCGAGCCCGTCTCCGGCCTGCCGGTATCCCCAGCGCAGCAGATGGGCGATGCGGTGATGCGTTTCGCCGAGCACCCGGTCCATCCACTCCGGGTCACCGAGGTCGCCGCCGTGCGACAGACTCCGCACCAGAGCCCGCTCCCGATCCGGCCCCGGCGGGATATCCCACAGTGCGACAACGCCTTTCGACGTCGGACCGCATTCCCCGCAGCGGCCCTTGTCGACCAGGATCACCCGCGCTCCGGCCGTCGCCGCCGTCAACGCCGCCCAGGCGCCCGCCGGACCGCCGCCCACCACGAGCACATCGGCGGACGCCTCCGCCGCGATCTCGGATTCCGCGCGGATAGTGGACCGGCTACGCACGCTCACAAAGGAAAATATTCGGCCACAATTCATCCGGCCGCAACTGTTACGCGGAATCTAATTCCACCATTGCGTAACCAATAGGTAACCCGCCGCCACAAAGACGACCAGCGATCCGAAAAACGCCGGAATTCCCCGACGTCGGTCGGAAAAAATTTGCGCGCCGAGTGCAAGCACCGCCATTCCGATATGCCAGCCGACACTGCTCGCACCCGGTCCCGGAAATCCGCGCCGCACCCCGAGGACCGCCGCGACGAGGACGACCGCGGCGAGCACCACCAGTCCGGCGGCCACGGTTCCGCTGAGCGCCCGCACGACTCTCACGAGGCGATCACCGCGACCCCGCTCGCCTTCTCGGCCAGACGCTCGAATTGTTCTGCGTCCGTGGTGCATTCACCCAGACCCACCGGTTTGTCGGCGCCGTGATAGTCCGAGGATCCGGTGCCGATGAGGTCCAGTTCGCGTGCCAGTTCGCGCAGCACCGCCCGGTCGGCCGGAGTGTGATCGGGGTGATCGATCTCGAGTCCACCCAGCCCGTGCCCGGCCAGATCGCGGATGTCGTCGATCGCCAGCAGCCGCCCGCGGGTGCGGGCACGCGCGTGCGCGACCACGGTCACGCCACCGGCCGCCGCCACCATCTTCACCGCCTGCCGCAACGGGGTGTCGGCCTTCTCGACGTAGTAGCGGCCGCGGGGTGCGAGCAGATCCTCGAAGGCCGCGCCGACCGTCGGGACCACACCGGCCTCGACGAGCGCTCGCGCCAGATGGGGCCGTCCCGCCGCCGGGCCCGCGGCCGCGAGGACCGCGTCCGGATCGATCGGCAGGCCGTCGGCCACCATGAGATCGGCCATCGCACGCACCCGCGACACCCGTTCGGTGCGTAACCGCTCACGTTCGGCGGCGAAGGCGGCATCGGCCGGGTCGAACAGATAGGCCAGCAGATGCACCGGCACCGGCCAGCCGTCCTCTCCCATGCCGACGCAGGACATCTCCATCCCGCGCACCAGGCGCAGCCCCGCCGGCAGCGCGGCGACCGCCTCGTCCCAACCGGAGGTGGTGTCGTGATCGGTGATCGCCACCACGTCCAGCCCCGCCGCGGCGGCCGCGCGCATCAGATCGCCGGGAGAATCGGTGCCGTCGGATGCGGTCGAATGGGTGTGGAGGTCGATGCGCACGCGTTCCATCTTGCCCAACTAGCATCCGGGACGTGCCCTCGATACCGCCGTTTCCCCCGTTCCGTGGCTCCGGGAGGTCGCGGCGCGGGCCGCAGCTGCCCCGGATCCCGGTTCCCACCGCCCGCGCGATCGTCGACTGCGGCATCTATATCGACGGCCATCGGCAGTCCGGGCATGTGACCCCGGCGGCCGCGCTGGCGCAGGTACGCGAGCGCGGTGACGGCTACGTCTGGGTGGGTATGCACGCTCCCGACGCGGACCAGATGGCCGAGGTGGCCGAGATCTTCGGCCTGCACGAACTCGCGGTCGAAGATGCCGTGCACGCACATCAGCGCCCCAAACTCGAACGTTACGACGACACCCTGTTCCTGGTATTGCGCACCGTGAAATACCTCGAACACGACCCCAATTCGGTCAGCGAGATCGTGCAGACCGGCGAGATCATGATCTTCGTGGGCGCGAATTTCGTGGTCACCGTCCGGCACGGCGAGCACACCGCGCTCAAGGTGGTCCGCGAGGAGATGGAGAAGCATCCCGAACGCCTCGCGCTGGGACCGGAGGCGGTCCTGCACGCCGTCGCCGACCACGTGGTGGATTCGTATCTGCTGGTGACCCAGTCGGTCGAAGACGATGTGGAGGGGATGGAGGAAGAGGTCTTCACCCCGCGCAGCCGGCTCACCATCGAGGCCATCTATCAGCTCAAGCGCGAGGTGGTGGAGTTGCGCCGGGCGGTCAACCCGCTGGCGCTGCCGCTGCAGGTGCTCAGCCGCAGTTCGGAACTGCCGATGCCGAAGGAGATCCGCCGCTACCTTCGGGACGTCGCCGACCACCACACCGCGGTCGCCGAACGGATCAGCGATTTCGACGAGGCGCTCAGCGCGCTGATCAACGCGGCGCTGGCGAAGGTCAGCGTCCAGCAGAACACCGATATGCGCAAGATCTCGGCCTGGGCCGCGATGGCCGCGGTGCCCACCATGATCGCCGGGATCTACGGCATGAATTTCACCCATATGCCGGAGCTGTCGTGGACCTACGGCTACGGGATGGTGTGGGTCGTGATCCTGGTCATCTGCGGCGCGCTGTTCGTCGCGCTGCGGCGCAACAAATGGTTGTGAGGATTACAGATTCGCGGCGGCCCGGTGCGGATCCCGGATGTCGATCGCCGCTTCGGTCCACGCGTCCCGCAGCGCCGCGGCGCCGCGCACTCGCACCCACGCCGCCTCGGTAGCGGTGATCGGCGCGACCGACAGGAATCGCACCGGATCGGCGGGCTCCGGCAGGGGGACCTCGGCGATATCCGCCTCACCCAGTAGCACCGCGGTGAAGGGGGCGTTGTGCCACAACGGCTCTCCCAGGTCGAGCAGCGCATCCGGTTGCAGCACAACGCCTTCCACCGCCGGAGCGGCGATCAGCACACCGAGTCCGCGCGGCAGCCCCGCCTGGGCGCCGGCGCCGCCGCGCAGCGTCAGCACCAATTCGGCGCGCGGGCCGCGCACGGGGTCGGCCAGGGCCGCCGCGGAATCGGTCATCGGATGCCGGGAGCCACCGAGGGTGACGTAGTGCACGAATTCGCCGTCGGGGATGCGCAGGATGTCGATCGGTTCCAGGCCGAGGAAGGTCACCGACGCGGAGTCGAAGCGCGTGCCGTCGAATCCCGACCCCGTCCGGGGAATGCCGAAATGCGTCAGTACCGCGGACCGCACCTGATCGAGTTCCATAGCCCTAGAGCGTGCCAGAGCCCTACAGCGCCAGGCGCGCCAGCATATCCCGCGCCTGTTCGGCGACCTTCGGATCGCACAGCACGTCGTAGCGTCCGGCGACCAACTGCATGGTGGAGGCGAAGTCGCGGGTGCCGCGGGTGGCGGCGTACGGGATCACCGCCGAGATGAGCCCGAAGATGATGCCGCCGACCAGGCCGACCACCAGCGGCCCGATCACTCCGCCCGTGGTGAACAGGCTCAGCAGCAACCCCAGGAACAGGCCCAGCCAGGCGCCCGAAACCATACCGCCGCCAATGACTTTGCCCCACGTGAGCCGGCCCAGCACTCGTTCGACCTGCATCAGGTCGACACCCACGATGGTCATGTTCTCCACCGGGAACTGGTTGTCGGCCAGATAGTCGACCGCCCGCTGTGCCTCGGCGTAGGTCGGATAGGAGGCGACCGGCCACCCCGACGGCGGCGTCGGCAAGCCGGGCCGATTGCGATTCGGACTACCCAACGGATTGGTCATAACTCTCGCATCCTAGGTCGATATCGCCGTCGCGGCTGGATGCGCCGACTCAACGGCGCACCGCGTGTCCGATTTTACCGGCGCGACGGGCCGCCGGAATTCGTGCCGCTGCGGTCACAGCGTGTACGCGAGGGTGAGCACCTCACGCTGAGCTTCGTGGGCACGACCGCGAATTCCGGCGAGTTCTCCCGTGCCCGACCCCGGAACGATGGATCCGAAACTGCTCAGGTCCGTTCCGTCCGCCAGGCCGCCATGCTGAATCACGAAGGTGCCGGTGCGACCGTCGAGCGTTCCCTCGACTCGTTCCGAGGCGACGTAACCTCCGCCCGCCTCGCCCTGGGCGGTCAGGACGTGCACCACACCGGTTCCCTCGATCTCGCCGTGGTAGCGCTTGCGAATGGTGACCCGGGTCAGTTTCGGCCCCGCGGCGGGTTCGTCGTAGGCGATTTCGTCGAATTCGACGATCTCGAACGTCGCTTCGATCGCGCGTTCGGTTTCCTGGCTGGTCATATGCCGCTCCTCGCTGTCGCCGGTTCGACGTGGCAACCTACCCGCCGTGCCGGACGAGCGGCGGCCGCCGGCAACCGACCTGCGAAAACCCGGCTACCCCAGGCGGACCTCCGCGGTGGCGAGGCCGAAGATCTTGCGACCGGCCGACTTCGCGACGATGACGACGACCGCGGTATCGCGCCCGCGATACCCGAGTCGATGTCCTCCCCGGTGACACCGAGCGGTCGTGTGCATCACATGGACGACCTCGTCGAACGGATCGGTGAAGGTGTTGGTGACGGTGATCAGATCCTTGCCGGCGATGGCGCGCACCGCGCTGACCTCGACATCGCTCACGAGGCGTCGCCGGCCACCACCGGCCGATGGAACTCGAAGACCTGATCGGTCTGCACGTACACGTCGTAGCCCGTGATGACGCGTTCGAACAGCCGGCGATTGGCCAGCATCGCGGGAATCGACAGGAAGGTCGGCGGCGCGACCACCGCGCCGTAGCCGTACTCCGCCGCGTCGGCCTCCCGCGTGCACCGACCCGTAATCCTGTACGGCGCGGGCGTACTCGCGGATCTTCTCCCGCCCGACCTCGTAGTAGTCCTCGGCACGGTAGGCATATCCCAGCAGCGACCGCGTGTAGGCCGCCGCATCCGCGGTCGCCTCGCCCGCGCTCGCCTGGTCCACGCTCGCCTGGTCCACGGTTGCCTGGTCCACGGTTGCCTCGGACAAGCCACACTCCTCAACGCTCGGCGGCGGAGCCTAAGCACGCCGGAACCACCGAGGGCCGGATTCGCCCGCCGTTCAAGAGGTTTCACGAGTAACGGGGCAACCGATTGTGAGTTGTCGTTACGCCTGCGGCGGTACGAAACTCGTGGTGCGCGCCATTCCGGCCGCCCGCCCCTTCTCCGCGACGACCTGCGCCATCTTCGCGCTGGCCTCGTCGATCATCTCGTCGCCGAGCATCACCGCGCCGCGAGCGCCGCCGGCGGTCGAGGTGTGGTAGGCGTAGGCGTCCAGGATCTCCTCGGCGCGGTCGTAGTCGGCCTGCCGGGGGCTGAAGATCTCGTTACACGCCTCGACCTGGGTGGGGTGCAGGACCCATTTGCCGTCGAATCCGAGGGCCGCGGTGCGGGATGCGGCGCGGCGGAAGCCGTCGAGGTCGCGGATCTGCAGATAGGGACCGTCGATCGCCTGCAGGCCGTGCGCCCGGGCGGCGAGCAGGATGGTCATCAGAATGTGGTGGTAGGCGTCGCCGGGTTCGTAGCCCTCGGGCTGTTCACCGACCACCAGGGTGCGCATATTGATGCTGGCCATGAAGTCGGCGGGCCCGAAGACCAGGGTCTGCACCCGCGGACTGGCGGTGGCGATCTCGTCGATGTTGCGCAGCCCCTGCGCGTTCTCGATCTGCGGTTCGATGCCGATGCGGCCGACCTCGAGGCCGTTGGCCTTCTCCAGCTGGGTCAGCAGCAGATCGAGCGCACGCACCTGGGCGCCGTCGATCACCTTCGGCAGCAGAATCGCGTCCAGGTCGCGGCCGGCGCCCTCGACCACCGAGATGACGTCGGCGTAGGTCCATTCCGTCGTCCAGTCGTTGACCCGTACGACCTTGATCTGATCGCCCCAGCCGGGCGAGTTCAGCGCGGCGACGATATTGGCGCGCGCGGCGGCCTTGGCGGGCGGGGCGACCGCATCCTCGAGATCCAGAAAGATCTCATCGGCGGGCAAACCTTTGGCCTTGTCGATCATCCGAAGATTACTGCCGGGTACGGCGAGTACCGAACGACGCGTTGACATGGGCGGCTCCTGAATCGTCTCGCGGGGCGGCACCACATAGCCTTGCACTTATGGCAGCAACGAAAGTTTTCGCCGCCAGGCTGGCGGGCCTGGTGGTACTGGGTCCGGACGGCGAGTCTATCGGCCGTCTGCGGGACGTGGTCATCTCCATCCGCTACGACCGCCAGCAACCCCGGGTGCTGGGACTGTTGGTCGAATTACCCACGCGCAAACGTATTTTCGTCCCGATGCTCCGGGTCAACGCGATCGAGCCGAACTCGATCAACCTCAACACCGGCACCGTGAGCCTGCGCCGCTTCGAACAGCGGCCCGGCGAAATGCTGGCGTTGGCGCAGGTGCTCGACTCCAAGGTGCGCGTGGTCGATCCCGAACTCCCGGACCTCGAAGGGGTGGACGTCTTCGTCGTCGACCTGGGCATCGAACAGAGCCGCACCCGCGACTGGGTGCTCTCGCGAGTGGCGGTGCGCGGACATCGGCGCCTGGGCCGGCGCCGCGAGGTGCACGTGGTCGAGTGGACGGATGTGCGCGGGCTGACCCAGCACGAATTGAATCTGCCCGGTCAGGACGTCACCCAGTTGCTCGGCCAATTCGAGGGCCTGCGCCCGGCCGATGTGGCGCATCTGCTGCGCGAGCTGCCCGAGAAGCGCCGGATCGAACTGGCCCGGGCTCTCGACGACGAACGTCTCGCCGACGTGGTGCAGGAACTTCCGGAGAACGACCAGGTCGACGTGCTGCAGAATCTGGGCGTCGAACGGGCGGCCGATCTGCTCGAGGCGATGGATCCCGACGACGCCGCCGACCTGCTCGGCGAACTGCCGACGGGCGAGGCCGAGGCGCTGCTGGCACTGATGGATCCCGAGGAATCCGAGCCGGTGCGGCGCCTGCTCGAATATTCGCCCTACACCGCGGGCGGCATGATGACGCCCCGCCCCGTGGTGCTCACCCCCGCGGCGACCGTCGCGGAGGCGCTGGCCCGCATCCGCGACCCCGATCTGACTCCGGCGCTGGCGTCGATGGTGTTCGTGGTCCGCCCGCCGACCGCGACGCCGACCGGCCGCTATCTGGGCTGTGTGCACACCCAGGCGCTGCTGCGGGAACCGCCGGCGACGCTGGTGGGTGGGCTGGTCGACAGCGACCTCACCCAGCTGCATCCCGATGCCGCGCTGACCGCGGTCACCCGTTATTTCGCGACCTACAACCTGGTCTGCGGGCCGGTGGTGGACGCGGAGAATCACCTGCTCGGCGCGGTGAGCGTCGACGACGTACTCGACCATCTGCTGCCCGAGGACTGGCGCGAACAGGACGAGGACGCCTCCGAACCGGCGAGCACGATTCATTCGATCGCGGCCGCGGCGCGCGCGGCGGAGACGGGCAAAGCGGAGACGGGCAAAGCGGCCACGGGTAACGCGGCGGCCGGAAGGGCGAAAGCATGAGTGAGCGCAGCGAACGCGCAGCCCGTTCGGACAAGCCGGTCGCCCGGGCCCGCTTGGAGACTCCGGTCGAATCGCGGTTCCGCTTCGAGATCGACGCCGAGGCGGTGGCGCGGGGCAGCGAGACGGTGGCCCGATTCCTGGGGACCGGTCGTTATCTGCTGTTGCAGACGGTCGTGGTCGTCGTGTGGATCGCGCTCAATGTCTTCGCGGTGAGCCTGCAGTGGGATCCGTATCCGTTCATCCTGCTGAACCTGGCCTTCTCCACCCAGGCCGCCTACGCCGCACCCCTGATCCTGCTGGCCCAGAACCGGCAGGACAACCGCGACAAGGTATCTCTCGAGGAGGATCGCCGCCGCGCGGCACAGACCAAGGCCGACACCGAATTCCTGGCCCGGGAGCTGGCGGCGCTGCGAATCGCGGTGGGCGAGGTGGCCACTCGCGACTATCTGCGCCGCGAGCTGGAAGACATCAAGGATGCTCTGGCGCGGCTCCACCTACACGCGCCGCTGGACGACGAAGATGCTGTAGAGACCGCCAAATCCAAGAAAAGTACCGATAGGAAGAGGGGTCGAGTACCGATTTCGCCTCAAATAGATGGCAGCTGACCGCAATTATCGATAACAACGTGCTGACTGGCAGGTAACCTGGATCACGTTGTCCGTGGCGGCCCCGCGCGTATCAGGTCGCTCAACGACTACGAGGGGATTGGTTGTGCCGATGCGAATATCTGGACCGATTACCGTATCGGCGCTGGTGGTTGCGGGTTTGATGGCTACGGGTTCGGCGGCGCACACGACCGCGCGAACCAGCGCGCCGAAGACGACCGAGGCGCGCCTCGCGGCGGCGAGCTCCCCCACCGACGCCGGCAACTCCGACGCCGAAGCGGTAGGGCTGGTGCCCGCCGCTCCCGAACCCCCTCGCAAACTCAGAGCTATGACGGCGCCCGCGGATGGGGCGCCGTTGTTCGGCGGTACCGTTCCGCTGCAGGACATCGCGTTGCCGGGCGGTAGCGGAGCCTTCGGTATTCCGGAGATCGTGCTCGCCGCGTATCGCAATGCCGAACTGACACTGCAGTCCTCGGAGCCGAACTGCGGTCTGAACTGGAGCCTGCTCGCCGGGATCGGGCGCATCGAGTCCAATCACGCCGGCCACGGCCGCACCGACGCCGCGGGCACGACCATCGGCACCATCTATGGACCCTCGCTGGACGGCACACTGCCGGGTAACGAGGTCATCAAGGCCGCCGACGGCAATTTCGTGCGGGCGGTCGGCCCGATGCAGTTCCTGCCCGGCACCTGGTCGCTGTACGCGTCCGACGGTAACGGCGACGGTGTCGCGGATCCGAACAACGTCTTCGACGCGTCACTGGCCGCCGGCAAGTACCTGTGCTCGGGAGGGCTGAATCTGCGTGACCCGCAGCAGGAACTGCGCGCGGTGCTGCGCTACAACAACTCGACGGCCTATGCGGCCAACGTGCTGAGCTGGGCCAACGCCTACAAGACCGGCGGCGCCCCGACCCAGGTGCAGATCTCGCCCGATCTGATTCCGCCGGGCACGATGCAGGCCCCGCCCGCGGGTCCGGACATCCTCGCCGCCAACGGCAACATTCCGACCACCACCGAGCCGCCCTCGCAGGCCACCACCACCGTGCCGACACCGCAGCAGCCGACGCAGGTGATGATCAATATCCCGGGGCTGCCTCCGATTCCGTGCGGCATCTTCTGCCCGCCACCGAAGCCGAATCCGTGCGATCCGGCCGCGGTGCCGGCGCCGATGCCGCAACCCGGGCAACCGGCCCGACCGGCCGCACCCGCCCAGACCCAGCGCTGGGCGCCGGGCGACCCGGTGCGCCCGCTCGATCCCCAGGCCGCCGAGGGCAAGCCCGCCGACCCGAACGCGCCGGCGAATCCGAATGCGGCCCCGGCCGATCCGAGCGCACCGAAGCCGGCCGCGCCGACGTGCACGCAGCCGCAGGGCCAGCCGGCGCCCGGCGCTCAGCCCGGCGCACCGGCACAGCCGAACGGCGCACCGGCACCGGCCGCACCCGAGCCGCAGTCGCAAACGCCCTCTCAGACACCGGAACCCGGCCCGGAAGCGGCCGCGCCCGCACCGGCTGCGCCACCGAGCCCGACACAGCAGCCGGGGATCACGCTGCCGTTCGGAATCGTCGTCCCGCTGCCCGTACTGCCGGGTCCGCCGGCGCCGCCGCAGTAGTCGCCCGGCACCCTCGTTCGATCCGAAACCCCCGCTGAGGCGGGGGTTTCGGCGTAAACGGCACAGGCGGTCACGAAGCAGTAACGAAAAGGTCTCGGATGCGGTAATCTGATCTCGTTGTGTCACGAAAAGCTCACAGCGAGCATTGGAGGGTCACCACATCGTGGGACGTCACCGTAAGCAGCCGGCTACACCTGTCCGGCGCGGATCCGTTATCGCTCTGACCGGCCTCGTCCCCGCGGGACTCGTGGCCGTCGGCGCCTCCGCCGCCGAGGTCAACACCGGCGAATTCACCGCTGTGGCTCTGCCGCAACACACTCCGGATGCTCAGCAGGTCGCCGACCAGCAGGCCGCGCCGGACGAAATGATGCGCGCCGCAAAGCATCCCGGCCCGCCGATCGTGAAAACCGTTGCGCAGCCGAACGGCCGGGTGGCCGCCGATCTGCCGCCGGGACCGAACGGTATGCCGGGCATCGCCTACGCGGCCTACCAGAACGCGGAACGGATTCTGGCTCAGGAGGAGCCGGACTGCCATATGCCGTGGTCGGTGCTGGCCGGTATCGGACAGGTCGAATCGCATCACGCCTACGGCAAGGCCGATTCCAAGGGCGTCGCGCTCGACCCGATCTACGGCCCCGTCCTCGACGGCAGCCTGTCGGGCAACAATGTGGTGCACGCGACCGGTGACGATCTCGACGGCGGTATGCAGGGCTTCACCCGCGCGGTCGGCCCGATGCAGTTCCTGCCCGAGACGTGGCGCAAATTCGCCGGAGACGGTGACGGCGACGGCATCGCCGATCCGCAGAACCTGTTCGACGCCGCCCTGACCGCGGGCAACTACCTCTGCTCGGGCGGACTGGACATGACGGATCTGTCGCAGCAGTCCAAGGCGATCATGCGCTACAACAACTCGATGGCCTACGTCGCCAATGTGATGGCGTGGGAGGTCGCGTACCGGACGGGTGTGGCGCCCAAGCCCAGCCAGCTGCCGCGAATCTGAGCCGGGCGGTGGCCGGCCCAGGCTGCCCCGAACGGCCCCGTCGCTACGGTCGCTAGACTCACCGCTATGCCAGTGGTTACGGAAACGGATGTGCGGGGCGCGCTCGCGAAGGTGGACGACCCGGAGATCCGCAAGCCGATCACCGAACTCGGCATGGTCAAGAGCGTCTCGGTCCGCGACGACAGCAGTGTCCACGTCGAGATCTATCTGACGACCGCGGCCTGCCCGCTGCGCACCAAGCTCACCGAGATGGTCACCAAGGCGGTAGCCGATGTGGCCGGCGTCGGTGCCGTGACCGTCGACCTCGACGTGATGAGCGACGAGCAGCGCACCGAACTGCGCAAGCAGCTGCGCGGCGACTCCGCCGACCCGGTGATCCCGTTCGCCCAGCCGGGGTCGCTGACCCGCGTGTACGCGGTCGCCTCCGGTAAGGGCGGCGTCGGAAAGTCGAGCGTCACCGTCAATCTCGCGGCCGCGCTCGCCGCGCGCGGTCTGTCGGTCGGTGTGCTGGACGCCGACATCTACGGCCATTCCGTGCCGCGCATGCTCGGCACCGACCAGCGGCCCACCCAGGTCGAGCGGATGATCATGCCGCCGGTCGCGCACGACGTGAAGGTCATCTCGATCGCCATGTTCACCCAGGGCAACACCCCGGTGGTGTGGCGCGGCCCGATGCTGCACCGCGCGCTGCAGCAGTTCCTGGCCGACGTGTTCTGGGGCGATCTCGACGTGCTGCTGCTGGACCTGCCGCCCGGCACCGGTGACGTCGCGATCTCCATCGCTCAGCTCATTCCGAATGCCGAGATCCTGGTCGTGACCACGCCGCAGCCGGCCGCCGCCGAGGTCGCCGAACGGGCCGGGGCCATCGCCCTGCAGACCCGTCAGCGCATCGCCGGTGTCGTGGAGAACATGTCGTGGCTGGACCTGCCCGACGGTTCCCGCATGGAGCTCTACGGGTCGGGCGGCGGCCAGGCCGTCGCCGACCGGCTCTCCCGTGCGGTCGGCGCCGAGGTGCCGCTACTCGGGCAGATCCCGATCACCCAGGAACTGCGCGAGGCCGGCGACGAGGGCACCCCGATCGTGCTGAACGATCCGGAAAACCCTGCGGCACAAGCGCTTCAGGGCATCGCCGACAAGTTGGCGGTGCGCCGCCGTGGGCTGGCGGGCATGTCGCTGGGCATCGACACGACCCGGCACCTGTAAGTCGGTTCGCCGCAAGGCGGTCCCCCAACCGCCACGCGGCGACCTCGCTCAGTGCGCTCCGGACGCCTGCCACGCCACTGCTCGCGGCGAGCCCGCGCGGGTGAGAGCGGTGTACGCCTCCGGCCAGGGCGATCGAAGCGACCATCATCATCACCACCATCGGCCGGGCGGTGTCCTCACCCCACAGCCCGACCACGTCTGGTCGGGGACGGTCCGCTCGGCGATGATTCACCTCGATCCGGTCCTCGACATTGATCACACCGGCTCGCCACAGCTGCCGGGCTCGCTGTCGGCGTCGCCACCTAAGCTCGACCTATGCTCACGCTGCTGTTGTACGTGCTCATCGTCGGCTTGGTGGCCGCGTTGCTGTTCCTGGTGGCCAGTGCGGTGTTCGGGCGCGGGGAGGAATTGGGTCCGCTGCCGGAGGGCACGACGGTGACGGTGCTGCCCGCCGCGGGAATTCGCGGCTCGGATGTGCGCGCGTTGCGATTCCAGCAGGTCTTCCGGGGGTACAAGGCCGGCGAGGTCGACTGGGCGCTGAGCAGATTGGCCGCCCGGATCGACGAGCTGGAACTTCAGCTCGAGCGTAGCCGTGTAGCCACTCCCTCCGCGGCCGGCGGGCCGGAAACCTCACCGCCGCAACCGAATACGGTAGGCACACCGCCTCCCACCGACACTCCTCCGGCCGCCAACGGCACGACCACCACCTTCAGCACCGGAACCTTCTTCGGCGGCGCCACCTTCGCCGGTCCCGGCAGCGCGACTCCCACCAGCCTCGGCGGACCGGCCTCGGCTGGACCGGGCACCCCGGCTGTCGGCGGCACCACCTTCGGCGGTCACGGCGGCGCGAGCCCCAACGGCCTGGGCGGACCGGCGTCGGCTGGTCCGAGTAGCCCGGCGTTCGCCGCTCCGACGGGACCGGGCAGCACCGCTGTCGGCGGTCCAGCCGATCCGGGTGGGCCGACCGGTCCGACGTCCACCGGCCCGGTCGATGGATTCGGCACAGGCTTCACTCCCGGGGCGGGCCGCACTCCCGGCACAGGCTTCACTCCCGGGGCCGGCCTCACCGCCGGGCCGGGCTTCGCCCCCGGCGGTGGTTTCGGCAACCTCCCCGCCGGATCGGGGACGCCGACCGGCACCGCCTTCCCGGTGGCCGGCTATCCGGCGAACGGATACGCACCGGCCACCGGCGCCACCCCGAATGTCCCAGGCCCCGGCACTCCCGCACCGACCGGAACAACCGTCGGTGAGCCGGGCAACATCGGTCAGGCCCACGGCACACTCGGCAGTGCCACTTCACCGGCCGGCAGTGCCACTTCATCGACCGGTGGTGTCGCGTCACCGGCTGATGCCGCCGCGCAGACCGCGACACCGGCTCCGGGATCCGTGCAACAGCGAACCGCCGAGAATGACGCCGTGGCGCCGCCCGGTTCGGCAACCGAACACCGGCCCGGATCGGAGCCCACGGCCGAACCGAAAGCGGCCGGAACCACCGGTTACATCGCCGCCTCGGGAGCACAGCAGAACACCGGATTCACGCCGGCGACGGAGGCGCCCGCCACCGGGTGGGCGCCACCGCCATTGCCGGGCGATCCCCCTTCGCCCGCCGGAGGACTCCGATGAGCGTCGAGGCGGTAATGGACGACGGGAAGGTGCGCTGCGGCTGGTCGCAGTCGTCGCAGCTCTACCGGGATTATCACGACACCGAGTGGGGCCGGCCGCTGCACGGGGACGATGCGCTGTTCGAGCGGATGTGCCTCGAGGCATTCCAGTCGGGGCTGTCGTGGATCACGATTCTGCGCAAGCGGCCGGCGTTCCGGGCGGCGTTCGCCGAATTCACCATCGAGCGGGTGGCCGAATTCGGCGACGACGACGTGGAACGGCTGCTGGCCGATCCAGGCATCGTGCGCAATCGCGCCAAAATCCTCGCGTGTGTCGCCAATGCCCGGGTTGCGCTGGACCTGAGCCCGGGGCTGGACGAGCTGCTCTGGTCCTTCGCGCCGCCGGCTCGCCCGCGTCCGCGCGCGCTCTCCGACGTGCCCGCCGTCACACCCGAATCCGTAGCTCTCGCAAGAGAACTCAAGAAGCGAGGGTTCCGGTTCGTCGGCCCTACCACGGCCTACGCATTGATGCAGGCGACCGGAATGGTCGATGACCATCTGGCCGATTGCTGGGTCGATCTGCGGCGTTGATCGCGCGCCACGCCGGTCGGTTTTCGAACTCAGGTACCCGGCCGGTTCGCTGATAAGGAAGAATAGGCGTGGTGCAGCCCACCGGACACGCCTGTCGCGTCCGGCGGCTGCCTGTTGGTGACAACACATTAGTTCCGAGAAGTGCGCAGCAGACCGCGCGGATCTGGAGGGAGCAGAGGATGGCGGCCATGAAGCCCCGCACCGGGGACGGTCCCCTCGAGGCAACCAAGGAAGGGCGTGGAATCGTCATGCGGGTTCCACTCGAGGGTGGCGGGCGTTTGGTCGTCGAGCTCACGCCGGAGGAAGCGGCAGCTCTCGGTAAAGAGCTCACCGCGGTGACCAGCTAGCCGCTCGACCCAACGAAATACACCGGTGATGAAATTGCCGGCGCGAACCCGCGCGCTCAGATCCGGCCGGGTCACCGGCCGGATCTGCGCCCGTCGCGGCGTCCTCGACCGGTCGGCCGTATCCGCACGCCGGATCACATGAACGGTCCGGACGGCGAGACGCGGAAGGCGACACCCGGCCCCCCGCCGAGGACGCCCACAGTCCACGCCACGCCCCTGGCCGCGATCGCATCCGCGGTGGCCTGCCCCGAATGCCGCGCGGGTGTCGTGCTCCGGGATCGGCGCCTGGTGTGCGAGTCCGGCCACAGCTTCGATCTCGCCAAACAGGGCTACGTCAGCCTGCTGACCGGCGCCGCGACCAAGATGACCGGCGATACCGCGGACATGCTGGATGCCCGGGCCCGGTTCCAGAGCGCGGGCCATTTCGACTCGATCGCGCGCGCGACGGCCGAGGCCGTGGCGGACGGCACGCCGACCGGCACGATTCTCGAGATCGGCGCCGGCACCGGGTACTACCTGGCGGCCGGACTGGAGGCGGCTCCCGCCGCGCACGGCATCGCACTCGACGTCTCGAAACCGGCAGCGCGCCGGGCCGCCCGCGCCCATCCCCGCGCGGCGTCGATCCTCGCCGACGTCTGGCGCGGGCTGCCGATCCGGGACCATGCGCTCGACCGAGTGCTGTGCGTATTCGCCCCACGCAATCCGGCCGAGGTCGCGCGGGTGCTGCGCCCCGGCGGCACCTTCGTCGTCGTCACCCCCACCCCGCGGCACCTGGGCGAACTCATCGCCCCACTGGGCATGGTGGGTGTGCAGACGGACAAGGACGAACGCCTGACCGATGCCCTCTCCAGCGCATTCCGGCAGATCCGGCGGGTCTCGGTCGAATACTCGATGACTCTGGATCACGACGCGATCGCGAATGTGGTCGGCATGGGTCCGTCGGCTCACCACGCCGCCGGATCCCGCGAAGCTTCGATAGCCGACCTCCTCCCCGAAGCCATGCCGGTTACCGCCTCGGTCACGGTCACGACCTACCGCCGCTGACCGGCGTTCACGCTGGTCACCCGAAGAAGGCCCCGCCATCGCCTCGGCCACAGTCGCGGTCTATGACCGCTGATCGCTTCCGCCGACGGACATCCGCCGGATGCCCACCCACTCGGCGAGCTGCAGCGCCATCCCCCAGCCCGTTCTCCACGGTATTCATAAGGACAGGCCCGAGGCATGGTCGGCAAACGCGGGACGAGCACATACGTTCCCAGCCTCGAACAGCGGCGCATCGGCGGTCCACCGGGGTCACCTGAAGAAGCCCGCCACGCGCTCCCGGTCGGCATAGACGTAGATCTCCGCGATGCGTTCGTTCGTCACCGTGAACGCGATCAGCACTCCGGGCTGCCCGTCGAACATGATCACCGCACCGGCGGCGCCGTTCACCAGCACCGGCCGCACATTCGACGACGGCCGGGCGAACAGTAGAGCGCGGGTGGCGGTGTCGCGCGGGCCGTGAATTTCCCAGCCACCTCCCGCACCGGCGTCGGCGCGCAGCACGATCTCCGGAGCCAGCTGCGTCACCAGAGCCTCGAAGTCGCCACGGCGGGCGGCCGCGAAGAATGCGTCCACCACCGCGCGCTGGTCGGCGAGGTCACCCTCGGGCATCGGCTCGGCGCGCAGCCGACGCCGCGCGCGACTGGCCAATTGGCGTGCGGCGGTGGCGGTTCGGTCCAACAGCGCGGCGATGTGATCGAACGGCACCGCGAAGATGTCGTGCAGGACGAAGGCAATACGTTCGGCCGGGTCCAGCTCCGACAGCACCCTCTGCATCGCCAGACCCACCGAATCCGCAAGCAGCGCTTGCTCTTCCGGCGCCGCCGGACCATCGGCGACGAGCAGCGGATCCGGCAGTCGGGTGCCGCTCGGATACTCCGGCCGAGACCGCCTGGCGCGCAACAGATCCAGGCAGGTGTGCGCCACGGCGGTGGTGAGCCAGGCATCGATGTTGCCGACCGCGCGGGGCGGGCTGCGATGCACGCGCAGCCAGGTCTCCTGAACGGCGTCCTCCGCATCGACCGCCGAGCCGAGGATGTGGTGTGCGAGCGCCCGCAGGCGCGGCCGCTGGTCGTGCAGCCGTTGCAGGGCCTGTTCGCGCTCGCTCACGCCGGTCACATCCTCGCCACGCGCTCCGCCATATCAGGTGGAGCCATATCAAGTGGAGCCATATCACGTGCGACCACTCACCATAATCAGCCAGGAGGCAGCCATGCGCAGTCTTTCCCGCTCTCAGCCGGTCCGTACGGCCACGTCGACCGGCACCGGACGCTTCTTCCATCGCGAATCGGCGTCCGTTGCCGCCGGCCGCTACCGCACCGTCGCCTATCGGGTCGCCACCGCCGCCATCGTCGCGGAGGCGGGGGTGGGTGGCGTCTGGGATCTCGCCCGCATCCCGTTCGTGACCGATGTGGTCACCCACCTCGGATATCCGCGCTATTTCCTGGTGTTGCTCGGCGCGTGGAAGGTCCCGGCCGCGGTCGTGCTGGCCGCTCCCCGGCTCCCACTGTTCAAGGAATGGGCTTATGCCGGAACGTTTTTCGTCTACACGGGCGCGATCGCCTCACATCTGGTCACCGGCTACGCGCGCGCGGAAGTGGCGGTGCTGAGCGCCATGACCCTGCTGACCGTCACCTCGTGGGCGCTGCGGCCCGCCGACCGTTGCCTGCCCGGCCGTCAGCCCTTGCGGATGCGGTCGTAGAGATCGGTGGTGCGGGCGGCCACCTTCGCCCAGCTGAATTCGGCCGTCGCGCGCGCCCGCCCGGCCGCCCCGAATCGTGCCGCGGTCTCGGCGTCACCGGCGAGGTCGTTGACCAGGTCGGCGAGGTCTCGTTCGAAGTCGCGGGGCGTCTGCGGGTCGTAATGGGCCAGCCGCCCGGTCTGTCCGTCGGCGACCACCTCCGGAATTCCGCCGACGTCCGAGGCGACCACCGCGGTGCCGCAGGCCATCGCCTCCAAATTCACGATCCCGAGCGGCTCGTACACCGAGGGGCAGATGAAAACGCTTGCGGCGGAAAGGATCTGGCGCACCTGCTCGGTCGGCAACATATCGCGGACCCAGAACACCCCGCCGCGCGTCGCGGCGAGTTCGCGCACCGCCGCGGCCGCCTCCGCCTCCAACTGCGGGGTATCCGGGGCGCCCGCGCACAGCACCAGCTGAATCCCGGGGTCGATATCGCGGGCCGCGGCGAGCAGATGGGCGACTCCCTTCTGCCGGGTGATGCGGCCGACGAACGCCGCGATCGGCGCATCGTCGCGCACTCCCAGTTCGGCGAGCACATCACGGGCCTCGGGCATCGGTCCCCCCGGGAACCAGGCCCGGGTATCGATCCCGTTGTGCACGACGTGCACTCGCGCGGGGTCGACGGTGGGGTAGGCGTCGAGGACGTCGCGGCGCATACCCTCGCTGACCGCGATCACCGCATCGGCATTCTCCATCGCGGTCCGTTCCGACCACGACGACAGCCGGTAGCCCCCGCCCAGCTGTTCGGCCTTCCACGGCCGGCGCGGTTCCAGCGAATGCGCGGTCAGCACGTGCGGGATGCCGTAGAGACTCGCGGCCAGATGCCCGCCCAGCCCGGTGTACCAGGTGTGGGAGTGCACCACGTCGACGGCGCCGACGGCATCGGCCATGCGCAGCTGCGCCGACATCATCTGCAGGGCGGAGTTGGCCGCGTACAGCATCGGGTCGGGCTGGTGCACCACCGCCTCGGCGCGTTCGGCGCCCATACAGTGCACCGTCACCTCGCACAGCCGGCGCAGGTGCGGGACCAGTTCGGTCACGTGCACGCCTGCCCCGCCGTACACCTCGGGGGGATATTCGCGGGTCAACATCGCGACCCGGAGCCGGTCGGGGTCGGCAAGCGATATCGGCTCGCGGTCGCCATCCGCGAAACTCACCGGTCCAACCTAATCGGTGCGCCCTCGCCTCACCACACCTGCCCGGCCACGCCGGAGTGAACCGGCATCGGACACGCCGTGGCCTGGGACGGTAGGTTGAATTCCGTGAGGAGCCAGCCGCACGTACTCGGGGTAGTGCTAGCCGGTGGTGAGGGCAAACGACTCTTTCCCCTCACCAAGGACCGCGCCAAGCCGGCGGTCCCGTTCGGGGGCGCCTACCGGCTGATCGACTTCGTCCTCTCCAATCTCGTCAATGCCGGTTACCTGCGCATCTGTGTGCTGACCCAGTACAAATCGCATTCCCTGGACCGGCACATCTCCCAGACCTGGCGGCTGTCCGGCTTCGGCGGCGAATACATCACTCCGGTCCCCGCCCAGCAGCGGCTGGGGCCGCGCTGGTACACCGGCAGTGCCGACGCGATCATGCAATCGCTGAATCTGATCTACGACGAGGACCCCGACTACATCGTGGTGTTCGGCGCCGACCACGTCTATCGCATGGATCCCGAACAGATGGTGGCCCATCACATCGATTCCGGCGCGGGGGTGACCGTGGCCGGAATCCGGGTGCCACGCAGTGAGGCGGGCGCGTTCGGCTGTATCGATTCCGATGAATCGGGCCGCATCACGCAATTTCTGGAGAAGCCGGTCCATCCGCCCGGCACGCCCGACGATCCGAATATGACCTTCGCCTCCATGGGCAATTACGTCTTCACCACCAAGGTGCTGGTCGACGCGATTCGCGCCGATGCCGACGATGTCGATTCCGATCACGACATGGGTGGTGACATCATTCCGGCGCTGGTCTCCCAGGGGCAGGCCGGTGTCTACGATTTCGCGCGCAACGACGTGCCGGGCTCCACCGACCGCGACCGCGGCTACTGGCGCGACGTCGGCACCATCGACGCCTTCTACGCGGCGCATATGGACCTGGTCTCGGTGCATCCGATCTTCAATCTCTACAACAAGCACTGGCCCATCCGCGGCACGGCGGAGAATCTGGCCCCGGCGAAATTCGCACAGGGCGGGCTGGCCCAGGAGTCGATCGTGGGGGCGGGCAGCATCCTGTCCGCGGCGACGGTGCGCAATTCGGTGCTGAGTTCGAATGTGTTCATCGAGGACGGGGCGACCGTGGAGGGCAGTGTGCTGATGCCCGGGGTGCGGATCGGCCGCGGCGCGGTCGTGCGGCGCGCGATCCTCGACAAGAACGTGATGGTCGGCGAGGGCGAGATCATCGGCGTCGATCTGGACCGCGACCGCGAGCGGTTCGCGGTGAGCAACGGCGGCGTGGTCACCGTCGGCAAGGGCGTCTGGGTCTGACCCGCCGATTTCGGAAACGCCGAACCGCCTCAGCGGCCCGGCATCGGATACTGCGGCGGCGGAGCCGGTTCGGTGACGCCCGGACTCTCCGGCGTGTAGCAGAACGGTGCACAGGTGCCGTGCGGCACTCTCGGATATCTCGCCGGATCGTCGAATTTGTCGTCACTGACCAGCAACATCACCAAGAGCGCCACGAAGACCGCCGCGCCGAGGCTGACGAGAGCCAGGACCAGCCACCCGCGCGGCGCGACCTCGATCAGGATTCCGCGCTCGTACACTCCCCGCCTCCCGGTACCGCCGAATTACCCACTGTGCCAATGGTATCGGCTGCCGGGTGATCCCGGCCACGGGAAAGGCCGCCCGGCGCTCCGGAACGGGAGCGACCGGGCGGCGAAATACCCTGTGGATCAGCGCAGATCGCGTCGGCGCCAGCCCACGAGTCCGACCGCGGTGATCACCGCCGCGAGCACCAGCAGCACGATCACCGGCACCGCGCGGAAATCCTCCGCCGGCAGTTTCGGCAGATGACCGTAGGGGTTGAGATCCAGAACCCATTGCGGCATACCGGAGATCGAACCGAGCAGATAGATCGCCAGGCCCGCGGTGAACACTCCCCACGCCACCGGCGTCCAGCGCGGCAGCAGTCCGAACAGCAGCACGGTGATCGCGGTGAACACCCATACCGCGGGAATCTGGATCATCGCCGCTTCCAGCGCCTGCGGGAACTTGCCGCCCATATCCGATGCGGCGATCCCGTAGGACAGGCCGCCGATCAGGCCGGAGACGAACAGCGCCGCCACCGGACCGCCGAAGGCGAAGATCAGATGACTTGCGGCCCAGCGGATTCGGCCGACGGCGCCGGTGAGGACGGTTTCGGCGCGATCGTCGCTCTCCTCCGCGTACATCCGCAGCGCGGCCGAGATCGAGAAGGCCGCCGCGCCCAGTCCGACCATCGAGAAGGCGGTGTTCAGGAAGGCCTGTTCCACCCCTTGCGAACCGCCGAGCCGGGCGATGATGTCGCGAACGGTCTGGCTGGAGCCGATCTCGTCGCCGATGCCGTGGACCACGCTGCCGATGATCAGGCCGTAGAGCGCGAGCCCGACCGTCCATGCCACCAGGGTGCCGCGCTGCAATCGCCAGGCCAGGCCGAACGGCCCGCTCAACAGTGCCGATCCCGCCGTGGGACCGGGCCGGTCGGCGATCAGGCCGGCCCCCAGGTCGCGCCGCCGCAGCAGCGTATAGGCGACCGCGATCGACACCACGGTGGTCACCGCGTGCAGCAGCAGCACCCACCAGCGATCTCCCGCGAAGGGACGGACCTGCAGCGACCAGCCCTGCGGGGACAACCAGGTCAGGATGTCGGTGGGTCCGTCTCCGGCGCGCGCGTCACCGACGGCGCGCAGGGTGAAGGTCACCGCGAGTACCGCCAGCGCGATGCCGCGGGCCAGGCGCGCGCTCGCGCTCAGCTGCGCGGCGACCGCGGCCACCGCCGCGAAGACGATGCCCGAAGCCGCCAGCGCCGCGCCGAAGGCCAGCGAGCCGTTGAACGGCACCCCCGCCGAGGCGATGCTCAGCGTCGCGACGATTCCGACCACCACGCAGGCGCCGCAGGTCAGCAGCAGGGTGGCGGTCAGGGCGGCGAAGCGGCCCACCCGGGTCGAGGCGAGCAGCTCCTCGCGTCCGGTCTCCTCCTCGGCGCGCGTGTGCCGGATGACGGTGAGGATGGTGGCGATGCCGATCAGGGTGTAGAACGCCCCCGCTTTCCACACGCCGGCCGCACCGATGCTGGTGTTGTAGATCGGGCCGTACAACGCCAGCTGCGCCGGGCTGGACAGGATGGTGTGCGCGAAATTCTGCAGATCGGCCGGCGACGAGTACAGATTCTTCACGCTGGAGACGTAGACGCTGCCCAGCGGCACCGACAGCAGCAGCACCCACAGCGGCAGCACGATGCGGTCCCGCCGCAGATACAGGCGCAACAGCTGCCCGGTGCCGGTGAAATCCGAGGCGCGAGCGAACGATTCGGCGAATCCGCCGGATGGGCGGTCGAGGGTCGCGGTGGTCATTTCGTCGCCTCGCTCAATGCCTGCTCGCCCCGCGCGGCGGTGTGTGCGGGTCGGCGGGCCTCGTCCGGCGCGTCGCCGTCGAGCGAATAGTGGCGCAGGAACAGCTCTTCCAGTGTCGGCGGCTGACTGACCAGGCTGCGCACGCCGGCGTCGCCGAGCACGCGGATCAGTTCCCCGAGATGTTCGCTGTCGACCTGGCAGCGCAGCGTGTGGTCCTCGACCGTGACGTCCTCGACACCCGCGATGGCGCCGATGTCGCCCGGGTCGCCGACGAGTTCGGCCGTGATCGCCGTGTGGCTGAGATGGCGCATCTCGGCCAGAGTGCCGCTCTCCACGGTCTTGCCGGCGCGGATGATCGTGACCCGATCACACAGCGCCTCCACCTCGGAAAGGATGTGGCTCGACAGCAGCACGGTGGCGCCGCGCTCGGCCGCCTCCCGCGCGCACTCGCGAAAAACCTGTTCCATCAACGGATCCAGGCCCGAGGTCGGTTCGTCGAGCAGCAGCAGGCGCGCGTTCGAGGAGAAGGCGGAGACGAGCGCGACCTTCTGCCGGTTGCCCTTGGAGTAGGTGCGGGCCTTCTTGCGCGGATCGAGTTCGAAGCGCTCGATCATCTCGGCGCGGCGCCCGGTATCGATTCCGCCGCGCATCCGCCCGAGCAGATCGATCGTCTCCCCGCCCGACAGCGACGGCCACAGCGTGACATCGCCGGGGACGTAGGCGATATCGCGGTGCAGGTCGACCGCATCGGTCCACGGGTCGCGCCCGAGCACCCGCGCCTGTCCCGAGGTGCGTGCGAGGATGCCGAGCAGAATGCGGATGGTGGTCGACTTGCCGGCCCCGTTGGGCCCGAGGAAGCCGTGCACCTCGCCCTCGACGACCTCGAGGTCGAGGCCGTCCAGGGCGCGTACCGATCCGAAGTGCTTGTGCAGCTTCCGGACCTCGATTGCCGATGTCATCGAATCTCCTTGTGAGATAAGGTTTCACATTTCGGCGAGCAACGAGTCCAGCACCGACGAGTCGGCGAACAGTCCGTGGGTGTTGACCTCCAGCGCCGGCAGCACCATCTGGTCGGCGTACTCGCGTAATGCTTGTCGAAAGTCGAGCTTTCCTTCGTGGCGGGCGGCATAGAGCTGCAGATAGAAGAAGAATCCGCCGCCGTTGTGCACCGCCATGTAATTTGCCGTCGCCGAGACGTCCCGGGGCCGCCGTAGCGTGCCGACCGCGATTCCGACCTCGAGATAGGACTCCACATCCGCGCGCATCTGATCGAACAGCGAGGTCATCAGCGTTCCACCGGCCTGAAAACTGCGCATCAGGTAGGCAATGTAGGCCGCGAACTCCTCGATTTCGGCGAGCGCCTGCAGAGTCGCGTTGGGCGAGGGCTGTTGAACATATTCTGTCTTCGCGGCACGAATGACGGCACGTACGTGCTCGTCACACGCCTCGCGCAGGCCGTCCTTGGAACCGAAGTGGTGATTGACGAGTCCGGGCGAAACCCCCGCCGCCTTGGCGATGGCCCGCACCCCGACCCCGAATCCCTCTTCTCCGAAGACGACGATCGCCGCGTCCCGGATCCGGGCGGGCGTGCTCAGATCCGAGGCGGATCCTTCCGGTACGGCTGCTCCCTTAAACACATGTTCAATATACTAAACACTCGTTCAATCCGCACGCAAGAGTTGGCACCGAGCGAATTTCGGCAATCGAATGCGCAGGTAGACAGCGTCCTGCGAGCTAATTTCGGCAGCGGCGGGATCGAGCCGCCGGGTGATCGGAGCGGTGATCAGCCGCGGGAGGCGCAGAGCAGGCCGTCGCCGACCGGGATCAGCACGCTGGTCAGGTCCGGATCCTCGGCCACGGCCCGGGTCGCCGCCCGCACCGCCTGGGTCGCGGCGTCGCGCTGTGCCGGATCGGGCACCCGCCCACCCAGCAGCGCGTTGTACATCAGCACCGCCCCACCCTCGCGCAGCAAACGTACGGCCTGCTCGACGTACTGCGGATGTTCCAGCGGGGCCGCATCGATGAACACCAGGTCGTAGGCGCCGTCGGCCAGCCGGGGCAGCACGTCCAGAGCACGGCCGTTGATCAGCCGGGTGCGCGCGGGGGCGATATCTGCCGCCCGGAAGGCGTCCTTGGCCGCGCGCTGATGTTCCGGCTCGGAGTCGATCGTGGTCAGCGTGCCGTCCTCGCGCATGCCGTCGAGCAACCACAGGCCGCTGATGCCGGCGCCGGTGCCGACCTCGACCACCGCCCGCGCGCCGAGCAGCTGGGCGTACATGCTGAGCAGCGCTCCCACCGACGGCGGCACCGGCGCCGCGCCCAGTTCGGTGGCCCGCTCCCGCGCGGCGATGAGGATCTCGTCCTCGACCACGGATTCCTCCACGTAGGCGAGGTTGCGCTGCAGGGCCGATGCCGCTGGGATGTGGCTCACGAATATGAGGCTAACGGCGTGGCAGTCCAGGGGCGCGACGACGGCCGGTGTTTTTCTCAGGTGTCCCTCAGCCTCCCCATACCACCGGCACATCGGGAACCGCCAGAGTAATGACCAAGCAAGGGCCGGCCGACCGCCGGACGGCGCCCGGGAACACCGGACTCAGGTTCGGGGTTGTACCCGGTACGCGACGACCACCAGTCGTCGTGCGCCTTCCACGGTCCCGAGTAGGAGGTCACCCCATCCACAAGGTCGATGCGGCGCGCGAGTACGCCACCCTGCCCGAGTCGAGTCTGCCGATCGGCGTCTCGGCCGATTACGAGCTGCCCGGTGCGGCTCGTAGCGATGTCCGTACCGAAGCCGGGGCCGACGTCATCGACGGCGACGGCTTCGACGATACCGAAGCCGTCGCGGGCGATGCCGCGGACGACGACGCGCTGAGCGGTACCGCCGCCTTCGACGCCACCGGCGACCGCACCATGATGCCGTCCTGGGACGAACTGGTCCGCGAGCACGCCGACCGGGTGTACCGGCTGGCCTACCGCCTGACCGGTGACCCGCAGGACGCGGAGGATCTTACCCAGGAGACGTTCATCCGCGTCTTCCGTTCGTTGCAGAACTATCAGCCCGGCACGTTCGAGGGCTGGCTGCACCGGATCACCACGAATCTGTTCCTGGACATGGTCCGCCGGCGCAACCGCATCCGGATGGAGGCGTTGCCCGAGGACTACGACCGGGTGCCGTCCGAAGGTCCCGGACCCGAGCAGGTCTATCACGACGCCCGGCTGGATCCGGATCTGCAGCGGGCGCTCGACGCGCTGGCGCCGGAATTCCGCGCGGCCGTCGTGCTGTGCGATATCGAGGGTCTGTCCTACGAGGAGATCGGCGCTACCCTCGGGGTGAAGTTGGGTACCGTGCGCAGCCGTATCCACCGCGGCCGTCAGGCGTTGCGGGAATACCTTGCGCATAATGGTGCTCAGCAGCGGTTCGCCGCTGAGGAGAAAGTCGGGTAAACAGCGGTGCAGCGCCGCGGCCGTGCCCGGCGAAGCTGCAATCCGTCGGAAGGGTGTGCATCCGTATGACCGGCGAGGGTCGATTCGCCCCCACCGAACACCTGGCCAATGAGGCCGTCGTCGCGTATGTCGACGGCGAGCTGAGAATGAACGCCTATCTGCGCGCGGCCGAACATCTGTCCCGCTGCCCCGAATGCGCCGCCGAGGTCGAGGCGCAACAGCAGGCGCGGGTGGCACTGCGCCGGGCGGCACAGATGCAGATTTCCGCGCCGACGGACCTGCAGGACACGCTGAGCCGAATTCCGTTGGCCGACCTCACCGGTAGTAGCACCGACGATATGTCGCGTGGCGCGAGTTTCCTCGGCCTGCGGGCGGATTCGTTCCGTTTCGCCTCCTCCTCGAATCGAGAAATGGGATTCGAGAGCAGGCGGTGGACGGGATGGTGGCGCAAGTAGAGTTTGCGAACGTGACCACCGAATCGACGCCGTCCGCTTCATCGGATTCGGCGGCCAGGGGGAACCTGAGGCCGTCGGACGCGCCCGTGCTGGGGCCGCGCCCGGTGTACCGCCCGGATATCGATAAACACACCGCCCGCGCTTTCCGCCGCCCGGAGGGGCAGGCCGGATCTTTCGCACCACATGCCCAGGCCGCGCCCGCGCCGCGCCACGACACTCCCGAGTTGGTCAATCGCCCGCCGGACGCGGTGCTGGCCGAGGCCTTCGGACGGCCCGCGGGTTCCGACGAACTTCTGCAGCGCGATCCCGAGGCCGGGGCCGACACGCCCGATACGAGCGCACCGGTCGATCCGTGGCGCGATCCCGCGGCCGCGGCCCGGCTCGGCGATCCCGCCATCCACACCCCCGCGCCGCAGCCGCTGCCGCCGGGCGTCAAACTCGGCGCCCGCGAGGTGCTGTTCGGCGGCAAGGTCGCGCCCAAGGCACTGGCGATCCTGGGTGTGGCCGCATTGATCATCGGTGTGCTCGGCGGCCTCGTCGGCCGGTTCACCGCCGAGAACACCGGAGCGCTGACCTCGCGCAAGATCGCGCTGCAGCAGGAGAGCAACACCGACAAACCGCACAGCCAGGTCGCCAAGGTGGCCGACGCGGTGCTGCCCTCGGTCGTCTCGATCCGCGAGACCGTCGGCGACAACGGCGCCCTCGGTTCGGGCGTGGTCATCGACGGCAACGGCTACATCGTCACCAACAATCATGTCATCTCGATGGCGGCGCAGGACAAATCCGGGCGGGCCAAGATCCAGGCCACCTTCTCCGACGGCACCCGGGCCCCGGCCCAGCTGGTCGGCCGCGACCCGAAGACCGACCTCGCCGTGCTGAAGGTCGACGTCAAGAACCTCACGGTCGCCCGGCTCGGCAAGTCGAGCGAGGTGCAGGTCGGCGACGACGTGCTGGCCATCGGCTCGCCGCTGGGCCTGAGCAAGACCGTCACCTCCGGCATCGTCAGCGCGTTGCACCGCGCCATCCAGGAGAGCCCGGAGGCCGGCGACGACACCGCGGGCGCCTTCGACGCCGTGCAGACCGACGCCGCGATCAACCACGGCAACTCCGGCGGCGCCCTGGTCGACGGCGAGGGCCGGTTGATCGGGATCAACACCGCCATCCGCAGCGAGAGCGGCGGATCGGTCGGCCTCGGCTTCGCGATTCCGGTGGATCTGGTGCAGCGGGTGTCGCAGACCCTGATCCGCGACGGTGTGATGTACCACCCGTGGCTCGGGGTGAGCGCGAAGACCAAGCAGGTCGAGAACGACGTCATGAGCGGCGCCGCGGTGGCGGATGTGGTCGGCAACAGCCCGGCCGCCAAGGCCGGTATCGCCGAGGGCGACGTCATCGTGAAGGTGGGCGATCGGCAGGTCACCGAACCGGCCGAACTCACCGTCGCCGTGCAGTCCCATCAGATCGGGGAGACGGTGAATTTCCAATTGATCCGCGACGGCCGCCAGGTCGATGTGCCGGTGACGCTGGAATCCGATAAGAACGCCCCGCAAGCACCCCAGTAGCCTGGTCTTATGTTCAATATCGGCTGGCCCGAGATGGTGATCCTGGTGGTCGCCGCGCTGGTGATTCTCGGCCCGGAGCGGCTTCCGGGGGCGATTCGCTGGACCGCGCAGAGTCTGCGTCAGGTCCGCGACTACGCCTCCGGAGCCACCAGCCAGCTGCGCAACGATCTCGGACCCGAGCTCGACGAACTGCGCAAACCTCTGGAAGAGCTCAACGAACTGCGCAAACCACTCGAAGGTCTGCGCGGGATGACGCCGCGGTCGATGGTCACCAAGCACCTCTTCGACGGTGACGATTCGCTGTTCACCGGCACGTTCGGCGGTGCGAATCCGGGTAACGGCTCGTCAAGCAACTCCGCGTCCTCACAGACCGGCACACCGAATTCTGTGACCCCACCCAATTATTCGGTGCCCGAACCGCCGAAACCGCTCGACCGCAACGAGAAACCGCCGATCGATTTCGACGCCACCTGATCGAAAAGCACTGATAGTGCCGTTACGGACCGCCCGGTCCGGCCCAAATGCCCGGTGTGCTCGATTGATTCGCCGCGTGCGGCGGATTCGTCAACCCGACTAGACACATCCGGCTGTCGAGCTATCTAGACTTCGCACATGTCAGCCGACGAGGTGGCACGGGTGTTCGCGATCGAAGACAAGGTCGAACGTCTCAAGGCTGCCACCGAAGGGGTCGCGGCGGCCCAGCAGACCATCAACGAGCTCACCCGCATCCGCCGAGCGGTGATCAGAGAGCTGCATGCCGAGGGCTGGACCTTCGCCAGGATCGGTGCGGCAGCGGGACTTTCACGCGCCCGGATTCACCAGGTCAGCACCCAGGGGCCGGTACCGGAAGGGTTGTTCTTCGGGCACGGCCCACTCACCGTGCTGACGCCCGATCTCCGCGCGGTCACCCGCGCCACGCCGCTGATCGGCGCGCCGGATGCCGCCGCGCCGCACCGGCTGGCGGAACTGTTGCGGCAACTCGGATTCACCGTCACGGTCGAACGGTTCCTCCCCGGGCGCCCGGTCGATCTCGACCGTGAGGGCCTGATCGTGCTCGGCGGGCCCGAATTGTCGCCCAGTCTGCGCTATCTGGTCTCCGCCGACCCGCGGCTGCGCCGGACCCTCGCGCGGGCCGGGCGAGTGCGCCGCGCGATCGAGGACCGGGCCGCACGGCGGATCTACCGGCCGGGCGGCACCGAACCCTTCGACATCGCCTATCTGGCGCGCCTGCCCCGCCCGGACGGGCGCGGGACCATTCTGGTCATCGACGGACTGCATCCGCCCGGATCACTCGGCGCGATACGGCTTCTCGGCACCCGGCTGGCGACCCTGCACGAGCGCGCCGACACCCGGGCCTTCTCGGCGGTGATCGGCGTCCGCTACGACCGCCACACCGGCGAACCGATCGAGGTGGATCTGCTCACGCCGATCTACCGCCACGAACGGTGAAATCTCTGCCTCCGCTTCGCTCCGGCGGGGTTTACGGCTCGTAGCGTGTTTCCGGCTCGCAGAGGATCAGGCGGCGACTTCGGTGGGACGCAGGGTGTTCATCGGCGGCCGATCCGCCAGATCCACATCCGTGCTCAGCGCGGTGAATTCCTCACCGACCAGCGGGAATTGCGTCAATGCCGCGCCGGAGTCGCGAATTCCGCTGCGCCCCAGCACGGTTCCGAGAATCTGCCGGCTCATCACACCCAGATCCGACAGCGGACGATTGCGATGTGTGCGCACGCCCAGATTCACCTGGCCGATCGCCGAGAGGCCGAGCAGGTCGAAAGTGTCCAGCAGCAGGCCGATCTCCACGCCGTAGCCCGGCGCGAACGGCACCGCGGTCAGCAGTTCCCGCGTCCCCGCGTACTCACCGCCCAAGGGCTGCAACACCTTCGACAGATCCGGGCGCAATGCCGCCAGCAGCGGTCGCGCCACCAGTTCGGTCACCCGGCCACCACCGTGCTGCTCCACCGCCGCGCCCTGGCGCAGCGGACGCCGGTAGTAGGCCTTCACCAGGTGCATACCGTCCACGGTCAGCAGTGGACCCAGCAGTTTCGGCACGAACATCGGATCCGGATCGATCAGATCCGAATCGACGAACGCCACCAGGTCACCGGAGGTCGCGGCCAGCGAGCGCCACAACACCTCGCCCTTGCCGGGCACCGGCTCGAGTTCGGGCACGGCCTGCTCTCGGGTGACCACCTGCGCCCCGGCCGCGCGGGCCCGCTCGGCCGTCGCGTCCACCGAGCCGGAATCCAGCACCACCAATTCATCGACCAGCGTGCCGAGCAGCGGCCGGATACTGGCCACCACATCGGCGACCGTGCGTTCCTCGTTCAATGCGGGCAGCACCACCGACACGGTGCGCCCGTCCTTCGCGTCGACCAATTCGTCGATCGCCCACTGTGGTCGGTCCCACGTATTCGTGGCAGTCCAATCGAACGTCATACCAGACCTCGCAAGGTTCGTGCGGGGGGCCGGATGCCCTGAATCGCCGCGATCATGTCCACTACTCGCCGGGTTGCGGCGACCTCGTGAACTCGGAAGACCCGGGCGCCGGCCGCGGCCGCCCACGCGGTTGCCGCCAATGTCCCCTCCAATCGCTCGGAAAGTCCGACACCAAGAGTCTCTCCGATGAAATCCTTATTGCTCAGCGCCATCAAGACAGGCCATCCGGTATTTACAAGAATGTCCACGGCCCGCAACAGTTCGAGCCCGTGGTAGGTGTTTTTCCCGAAATCGTGGGTCGGATCGATGAGGATCGCATCCGCGGCGACCCCCGCCGCGCGCGCCGCCTCGGCAGCGCCGACCAGTGTATCGGTGACCTCGGACACCACATCGGCGTAGCGGACCCGATGCGGCCGGGTGCGCGGCCGGGCGCCGCCGGTGTGGCTGCACACGATCCCCACGCCCAGTTCGGCGGCCACGCCCGCGAGCTGCGGATCCGCGCCGGCCCAGGTGTCGTTGATCAGATCCGCGCCCTCGGCCACCGCCGCCCGGGCGACCTCGCTGCGCCAAGTGTCCACACTGATCAACAGGTCGGGATAGCGGGCCCGGATGGCCGCCACGAACGGCACCACCCGCCGGGCTTCCTCCGCGGCGTCGACCTCGTCCCCCGGCCCGGCCTTCACGCCGCCGATGTCGACCAGGTCCGCCCCCTCGGAGACGGCGCGGGCCACCGCGGCCATCGCGGCGTCGTCGGAGAAGGTGGCACCCCGGTCGTAGAAGGAATCGGGGGTTCGGTTGACGATCGCCATCACCAGCGCCCGATCCGTCGCCACCGGCTTACCGCACAGGGTGGACAGCGGTGACGCAGAACTCATGGAAGTGAGTCTAATTGCCGGGCCCTCGGCGCCCTCCGACACGACCTACCCTCGGGGCGCGGTACCGGCCGCCACCTCGTCCGGATAGCTCGGGTAGAAGGGCACATATCCCTGGTCGCGGCCCTTCAGCACATAGATCGCGGTCGAGTCGTCGGAGGTGAAGCCCTGCTTGCGCAGATCCACCTTGCGGCTCTTGAAGGTCGAGGTGGTCTCCAGTTCGGGCACCACGCGGACGAACAGCGGCACCGCGTACCCGGGCAGGCGGTCGTAGAGCCGGGCGGCCAGCGCGGAGCCGTCGAAGGCGGCATCGGCGTCGAGAGTTACCGCGGCCATCCCCGCCTTACCGTCGGCTCCGGGTACGTCCACGCCGTACACGACCGCCTCGGTGATACCGGGCGCGCCGTCGAAGGCGCCCTCTACTTCGGTGGTCGCGACGTTCTCGCCCTTCCAGCGGAACGTGTCGCCGAGGCGGTCGACGAAGGCGATGTGGCGCCAATGCTGGTCGCGCACGAGATCTCCGGTGTCGAACCAGCAGTCGCCCTCGTCGAACGCGTTGCGCACCAACTTCGATTCGGTCGCGGATTTGTCGGTGTAGCCGTCGAACGGGGATCGGTCGGTGACCTTCGCCAGCAGCAGGCCCACACCACCGGAGGCGACCTTGCGCAGTCGCCCGTCCGGGTATCGCCGCGCCTTACCGGTTTCCTCGTCGAATTCCACCACGGCGTAGGGCAGCGGCCCGAATCCGGCGGTGCGGTCCACGCCGAAGGCGTTGATGAAGGCGATATTCCCCTCACTGGCGCCGTAGAACTCCACCACCCGGCCGATGCCGAAGCGCCGCCGGAATTCGTCCCACAGCTCCGGGCGCAGGCCGTTGCCGACCGCCAGCCGCACCGAATGTTCGTGTTCGCGAGGCGATTCCGGCTGATTGAGCAGGTACCGGCACAGCTCGCCGATGTAGATGAACGCCGTCGACCTGGTCGCGACGACCTCGTTCCAGAAATTCGACACCGAGAATTTGCGGCCCAGCGCCAGCGTCGCCCGCGAGCCGAGCACCGCGCCGAGCGCGACCGTCAGCGCGTTGTTGTGATACAGCGGCAGACAGCAGTACATGGTGTCGCCGCCGCGCAGGCGGATGCCCAGACCGCCCAGTCCGGCCATACTCTTCGTCCAGCGCAGATGGGTCATCACGCTGGCCTTGGGCAGCCCGGTGGTGCCGGAGGTGAAGATCAGGAAGGCGCGTTCCCGGGCGCGGACGTCCGCGCACACCGCCGGATCCGCCGGATCGGCCGCGCGCGCCAGCTCCTGCAATTCCTGCGTATACAGCAGATTCGGCGGCGGCTCGGGCAGTGAGCGCAGCGCCTCCTCACATTCCTCGCCGATCACGTTGACCGTGCTGTTCAGCAGGCCGAAGCTGTGCGCCAGAACCTGTTCGCGCTGATTGTGATTGAGCAGCCCGACCGTCGCGCCCAGCTTCACCGTCGCCAGCACCACGAACAGCGTCTCGGGGCGGTTGGTCATCAGCACGCCCACCACATCGCCGCGGCGCACACCGCGCTGTGCCAGCACCTCGGCGAAGCAGTTCACCTCGGTATTGGCCTCGCCGTAGGTGTATTCGCGGCCCTCGAAGCGCAGGAACGGCCGATTCGGATACCGGCGCGCCGCCTTCTGGAAGTACAGACCCACCGAGGATTTGTCGTCCGCGCGCACCAGCATGCCGGTGGCGCCGCGCAGCATGCCCGGCGTCTCCACCGCCATGGCGGGCAGCCTGCGTGCCAGATCCCAGAGACTGATCGTGTTTCGGGCCTCGGCGGTCACATTCTCCTCCAACGATTCCGGTCAGGCGGTGTCGACGCGCTCAGGCGGTGTCGATGCGCGGCGCGGTCAGGGCTCGGAACGCGGATGCCACATCCGCGGTCACGGTAATCCGATCCAGTGCGGGCCGCCCGATGAACCCGGCCGCGCTCAGCTCGTCCAGCCAGGCGAACAGCCCGCGGTAGTGACCGTTCGGATCGAGCACCACCAGCGGTTTGCCGTGCAGTCCCAGATATCCGCCGGTCCACGCCTCGAAGAATTCCTCCAGCGTGCCGATTCCGCCCGGCAGGGTCAGGAAGGCGTCGGCGCGATCCTCCATGATCTGTTTGCGTTCGCGCATGGTGTCGGTGACGATCAGCTCGTCGCTGTCCACATCGGCGACTTCCTGATGTACGAGACGTTTGGGAATCACACCCGTGGTGCGGGCGCCTCCGGCGCGCGCGGCCACCGCCACCGCCCCCATCATCGACACATGCCCGCCGCCGGACACCAGTTGCCAACCGCGCCGGGCGATTTCACTGCCCACCTCGGCGGCCAGGCGCAACGCGTCCGGATCCGCGGCGCTGGCCGAACAGTAGACACACACCGCGAACGGCTGCCCGCTCACCACTGATCCTCCGTCCCGGTGGATTCCTCGCCGCGGCGCGCGGCGGCCTGCAGCACGATGTCGACCAGTTCCTCCACGCTGTCGGTGACGTGCAGCAGTTCGAGATCACCGGACGAGATCTTGCCCGAGCCGCTCGGCGAATCGCGCAGCCAGTCGACCAGTCCCGCCCAGTACCGGCTGCCGAACAGGATGACCGGGAAGCGGGTGATCTTGTGGGTCTGGACCAGGGTGAGCGCCTCGAACAGTTCGTCCAGTGTGCCGAAGCCGCCGGGCAGGCAGATGAACGCCTGGGAGTACTTGACGAACATCGTCTTGCGGGCGAAGAAGTAGCGGAAGTTGATGCCGAGGTCGACCCACTCGTTGAGTCCCTGTTCCATCGGCAGTTCGATGCCCAGGCCCACGGAGTAGCCGCCCGCCTCGCAGGCGCCGCGGTTGGCCGCCTCCATCACTCCGGGGCCGCCACCGGTGATCACGGCGAAACCGGCCTCGGCCAGGGCGGCGCCGATGGCCCGCGCCGCGTCGTATTCGGGCGTGTCCACCGGCGTGCGCGCGGAGCCGAAAACCGCTACGGCCCTGGGTATTTCGGCGAGCGCGCCGAATCCCTCGACGAATTCGCTCTGAATCCGGAGCACCCGCCAGGGGTCGGTGTGCACCCAGTCGGTGGGTCCGCGGCCGTCGAGCAGATGCTGGTCGGTGGTGCCGGTGCCCTGTTTGCGCGCCCGGCGCAACATGATCGGGCCCCTGAACTTCGGCGTCGATTTGGGAGAGGACTTCGGCGATCTGGTCGGTGCGGGCTCGGGCGCGGTGGACATGGGACCGAACCTACCGGTTCAGCCCTTGTGACCGGTCAGGTAGTTGCGCAGGATCTCGGTGACGACGGTGATCTGGCGGGTGGGTACTCGCTCGTCCACCTTGTGCGCCAGATTGGGGTCGCCGGGCCCGAAATTGACCGCCGGAATGCCGCGCGCGGCGAATCGCGACACATCGGTCCAGCCGTATTTCGCGCGCACCCCGCCACCGCCGTGGGAATGGACGCGCTCCACCAGGTTCTTCGCGGCCGGAGCCGACAATCCCGGCAGCGCGCCGGGCGCACCGTCGGTCCGCTCGAAGCTCACATCCAGTCCGTCGAACACCTCGCGCACATGCTCGGTCGCCTCGTCGAGGGTGCGATCGGGCGCGAACCGGAAGTTCACCAGCACCTCGGCCTCGTCGGGCACCACATTGCCGGCCACGCCGCCCTCGATCTTCACCGCGGAAAGCCCCTCGCGATACACGCAACCGTCGATGTCCACCTCGCGCGGCACATAGTCGCGCAGCCGCTGCAGGACGGGCGCGAGCTTGTGAATGGCGTTGTCGCCCAGCCACGCTCGCGCGGTGTGGGCACGGGTGCCGCCCAGACCGAGGCGGACCCGCAGCGTGCCCTGACAGCCCGCCTCGATCCACGCGCCCGACGGTTCGCCGAGAATGGCCAGATCGCCGTCCAGCCATTCCGGCAGTTCGCGTTCGACGCGGCCGAGACCGTTGTATTCGGCGGCGATCTCCTCGCAGTCGTAGAAGATCAGGGTCAGATCGCAGACCGGATCGGCGACGGTGGCGGCCAGATGCAGGAACACCGCGTCGCCGGACTTCATGTCCACGCTGCCGCAGCCGAACAGCACTTCCTCACCGTCGATCGTCTCGAACCGGCCCGGCACGTTGTCGGCGATCGGGACGGTGTCCAGGTGACCGGCCATGATCACCCGGTGCGGCAGTCCACGATTGGTGCGAGCCAGCACGGTGTTGCCGTGCCGCAGCACCTCGAACCCCTCGGTCTGCTCGCGCAGCGCCCAGGCGACGGTGTCGGTGATCGCCGCCTCGTCGCGGGAGACGCTCGGAATGTCGACGAGGGTCGCGGTGATCGAGATCGGGTCGGCGCGCAGATCGATGGTCACCCGAACCAGCCTAATTGTTCGCCGGTCTCACGACCGGGCCGAGCGGCTCGGCCGGGGCGGCAACAGGTAGCCCACCACCTCGCGATCTGCACCCAGTAGGCTCGAGTGCCGTGAGCACACAGGGAGCATCCGCAGTCGGCTTGGCGACGGTGACCGCGAACGGGACGGTCCTCGACACCTGGTACCCATATCCGGAACTGGGCACGTTCGAGACGTCCGAGACCACGCGGCTGAGCCCGGCCGACGCCGAATACGCACGCTTCGCCGATCTGGTCGGCCCCGACGAGGCCCGCCGGGTCGAGGTCGTCGCGGTGCGCACCACGATCGCGGACCTGTCGGCGCCGCCGATCGACACCCACGACGAATATTTGCGCCTGCACCTGCTCTCCCACCGTCTGGTCCGGCCGCACGGACTCAGCCTGGAGGGACAGTTCGGACTGCTGGCCAACGTGGTGTGGACCAATCACGGTCCGTGCGCGGTCGAGGACTTCGAGCTGGTGCGCGCGAAGTTGCGCGCCCGCGGTCCGGTCACCGTCTACGGCGTCGACAAATTCCCCCGCATGGTCGACTATGTGCTGCCCGCCGGCGTCCGTATCGCCGACGCGGACCGGGTGCGGCTGGGCGCGCATCTGGCCGAGGGCACCACGGTCATGCACGAGGGTTTCGTGAACTTCAACGCCGGCACACTCGGCGCCTCCATGGTCGAGGGCCGTATCTCGGCCGGTGTGGTGGTCGGCGACGGTTCCGATGTCGGCGGCGGCGCGTCCATCATGGGCACCCTGTCCGGTGGCGGTAAGCAGGTCATCTCGATCGGCGAGCGCTGCCTGCTCGGCGCCAACGCCGGCCTGGGCATCTCGCTGGGCGACGATTGCGTCGTCGAGGCCGGCCTCTACGTCACGGCGGGCACCAAGGTCGCCCTGCCGGACGGCCGCACGATCAAGGCCGCCGAACTGTCCGGACAGTCGAATCTGCTGTTCCGCCGCAACTCGCTGACCGGCAGCGTCGAGGTGGTCGCCCGCAAGGGCACCGGCATCGAACTCAACGCGGCCCTACACGCGAACTGATCCGACGCGAAACCTCCCTTGTCGCCCGGGTTGAGCAGGTGACGTACCGGCGACGCCGTCGGCACGTCACCGTCCTCGGGCTGTGGCATCAGCAGACAGGGCGCTCGGCGAGCCAGGTCGGACGATAGCCACGCGGCTCAACTCCGGTTCATGGCGCGGGCGATGGTGGCGCGTGCTCGGTCGCCGTAGATCGCCTGGGTTTGCAGGGCCGTCCAAGCCTTCTCGTAGTAGGCGAGTTCTCGTGGCTGAGTGATGGTGAGCTCCGCGGCAATTGTTTCCACCAACACTGTCCGACGGTCGTGAATGACGAAGTTCGTTGTCGTATAGACGAACTCGGCACCGGTGGGAACGATGCCCACGACGAGTCTGGACAGTTCCATCAGCTCGAGAAGATGCCGTAACTGATCGAGTCGGACCGCGTCGTCTCCGACTCCGGTATACAGCGCGGGTTCACCGATCAGATAGTGGAATTGATGTGCGCCCTCGGTCAGGATCTTCTGCCGCTGCATGCGAGCCTCGAGCGCCTCGCTCAAATCATCGGGACTGCCGACGAAGTCGATGCAGCGTCGCAGAATGATCTCCGCGTACGCTCGGGTCTGCAACAGGCCAGAGGGGATCAGCGGACCGTATCCACGGATGAGCCTGGTGCCGGATTCGTGTTCGATACTCGCTCGCTGTCGGCGGGCGTGGCCGGTATCGGTGATTCGCTTCCACTCGAGGTAGGCGGCGTGAATGTTGGCGGCAGTCGCGATGAGATCCGGGAGCGCTAAGTCGGCATCAGTAATCCGGCACCAGGTGCGCAGGTCGGAGTCGGACGGAAGCTGCCGGCCGTTCTCGATCTTGGGAACCTTCGATTGTGCCCATCCCGCCTCGTGAGCCAGAGCGGTACCGGTAAGGCCCGCCTGCTTGCGAAGTTCGCGCAGGCGGGCCCCCAGTGCTCGACGGGCATCATCACTCATAGTCACGTCCGGAAATGCTCGTGGGATACGGATTTGTGCCACACACGATCCCACAGAGCACAGGCGTAACCCACAATCTGGGCATCGCTCGTTGCGGCGACACCAGACCACCAGCCGTCCGCGTCGAACACGCTGTAAGCCACGGTGTGGTCATCGATCAGCCAAAAGTCGTCGGCTGCGGCGTCGGCCCGATCCGCATGGTCTCGGGCGAGCCACCGCACATCCTCGCCCGCCTCGAGGTTGTGCGGAGTCAGCGCAATCAGGTAACGCGTGTAGTCGGTGGGCGGCACGGACACGATGCGCGCACGTTGCACGGCGACACCTCGGCCCACCAGATCGGTGACGGTGCGGGCCCATGGATCGAACCAGGCGCCGCCGGGATCGTCGATCTCCCCGTCCAGAAACTGCCGCATCGCGGAATGCTCGGAGTCCGAGCGGTATTCGTCTCGCGTCTCAAGGTGACACGCACGAATTGTCGCAAGTCCGAGCAGTTCCGGAAGCTCGGTACGGCTGTACAGACGCATCTACCGAGCCCCCTGGACGAGCGCAATCTCGACGGCGGCCTCATGACCCGGAATATTCATGATCTCCAACGCTTCCGCGTCATCGACAAGATCACCTCGGACGAGGTAAGTGCCGCAACCTGTGTCTTCGAAGGCCGGAAACCGGGTGCCCGGAACGGCGAAGCTCAACAGCTCGTGCGGAATCTCGACACACGCGTCCTCTCCAGTTCGGTACCCCTGGATCACGATGCGCTGCTGATCGTCGGGCTGCCACAACCGGGGAGACCCGCCATCGCCGCTACCGCCGCCGATGAAAGTTACTCGCATGTGAGGTCCAATCATTCTTGAAGGATCGGTACATACGCAACATTAACGCCTTTCAGGGCTATATTCTAGGCTCTGTATGAGAATAGTCGAGAATATTCCTTGCGGTTGGGCGATTCCGATTCTTACGGTCGAACCACCCCGGCGCCGGGTGGTCGCCGATCCGGCGCATCGGTGCTCGAACGGCCGGCACCGACGGTCTCAGCCCCGGCGCCGGGTGATGTCAATCCACGATTCCTGGAGGATGCCACCGTGATAACCGAGGAATCGAGCGCACCTCGAAACTCGGTCGGTCGAACACACCGACCCACCACTGTCACCTGGACCCGTATCGACGTATCGGAGCGATGCTCGTGATCTGGCTCCTGGTCGGCAGCATTCTTCTTTCGATCGCGATCTACGCAGCGATCGTCTGCTGGCCTCAGCGGATCCCGAAAGTTCGCAGGCTGCAGGGGGTTCGATGCACATCCGGAGTGAAGAGCGATGAACGGTAGCCGAACTTGCGCTGCAGACGACGAACCCGACTCGCGCGCAATGGCTTACGTCTGCGTCGACCTGATCGAGACCATGACCGATGTCGATCGGGCCGCACGGCAGGTCGCGGCACGGCTCGGATACGTCTACCTCGGAATGACGAAGAGCAGCAGCCTCATCGCCCCCGAGGTATTGCCCGATCACATCAGGACGCACGAGGTCGAGCTGCTGATCGTGCCCGACATGGCGCACCTGCGCGGCAAGGTCCCACCCGAGCTTGCCGAGATCACCGACATCCACGATCTGGCGACCGGCCATACCTACGAGCGGGAGGGCGCGTACGCACCCGATGAGGGGCACCGGCCGAACCCGTTGACAGCACCGTCATGAAACCCGCACTGCCACAACGTCGCCCGTCAGTAGAAGTCGAAGCGAGCTGGTCTGCGAGTCTCGCACTGCTGGACAGCCTGCTCGCTGCCCTACGTGCATGGCAGCCCGGCCGCGTGTCACCCGCTGCTCCGACCGAACAGGACATCGCCGGAATCGGGACGGGCCGCATCCAAACCGTATGTAGGCCGAACGGGATGAATCGGTCACTTTGGGGAGGAAGTCATATGCACGTGCGGAAGTTCATTGTCGCCATAGCCCTGCCACTGGCTGTCGGCGCCGGATTGGCTGGGTCAGCCACCGCGTCGGCGTTGCCGACGGACACCGCGCCGAACGTGACCCACGCGGATCCGATCGCTCGCTACACCGCTACCGTGAAGTGCCAGTTGGTCAAGCACGGGGGCGAAGCGCAGGGATATATCACCGGAACTGGGTCCGGGAAGACCAAGCCGGACGCGGTTGCTGCAGCGAAGAAGGACGCTGATCGTAGCGTCCCACAGGGCTACTACAAGCGTCATTGCAAGGAGATCTGACAGATGCCGGACGAGAAAAGGCTGTGGGAAATCCGTCTGGGAGTTATCGCCTCGCAGGCGGAAGCACGAGAGGTCGCCGCGCAGATCGAGCGACTTCTTTGCCCGGACCCTGACCATGCGCCGCCGTGCCCGATCCCGTGGAGCCTCAGTGTCGATGCCGAGGATGAGATGACCACGGACCGTCGAGCGGAATACGACGATGTGGTGGAGCAGTATCGGATCGAGTCCGGAATGAGTCAGTAGTCGGAGCGAACGCGGCGAAGCGCCCCACCCGGGCCAGGTGGGGCGTTTCGCGTATGCGCCCTAGTCGATGCCGAAGGCCAGCACGCGCTGCGGGGTGATGCGGATCAGCTCGCGCGAACCGCCCTCGAGGTAGGTGTCCACATCCCGCAAAGACTGTGCCACACCGCGGATTTCGAGGCAGCGCACCTGCCACGGATTCACCGAGGCGATATCGTCGACGACGAAGGCGACCCGCTCCTCCTTGCCGAGGTTGCGGAACTTCTGCGAGGCGCCCATGTTGTGGCCGGCGATATCGATGGTTCCGAGCGCTTCGTTGTAGCGGAAACCCACCGGATTGTTCTGCGGCGATCCGTCCGGGCGGATGGTGGCCAGCCGACCCAGGCGTTGGCCCGCCAGATACTCGATCTGGGCTGCAGACAGCGTTGCGATCATGCGCCGACCTTAGAACCTCGAGTGCGGTACAGGTCAACCCGGCACGTTCCCGGGACCGGATCGACGTGTCAGCGCAACTGTTTCTTCTGCACCTTGCCCATCGCGTTGCGCGGCAGTTCGGTCACCATCAGCACCTCGCGCGGTCGTTTGTGCACCGAGAGCTGCTGGGCGACGAAATCGATCAGTTCGCGCTCCGAAATCGGGGTGTCGGCGCGCGGCACGACGTAGGCCCGGATGCGCTGCCCCAGATCCGCGTCCTCGATCCCCACCACCGCGACCTCGGCCACACTCGGGTGGCCGAGCAGGCAGGTTTCGACCTCGCCCGCCCCGACGCGATACCCACCGGATTTGATCAGATCCACCGATTCCCGCCCGACGATGCGATGGAATCCCTCGGCGTCGATCGCCGCCACATCGCCGGTGACGAACCAGCCGTCCTCGGTCCAGCTCTCGGCGGTGGCCTCCGGACGGCCGAGATAGCCTTCGAACAACATGGGACCGCGCACCTGCAGTCCGCCGATACTCTCGCCGTCATGCGGAACCGGCGCTCCCGCCTCGTCGCGCAACCGGGTCTGCACACCCGCCACCGGCAGGCCGACCCAGCCAGGCCGGCGCTCGCCGTCGGCCCGCGTGGACAGAGTGATCATGGTTTCGCTCATGCCGTAACGCTCCACCGGCGCCTGCCCGGTCAGCTCACGCAGCCGTTCGAAGACCGGAACCGGCAGCGGCGCACTGCCTGAGACCAGCAGCCGGGCATTCGCCAATTCCTTTGCGGCACCGGGGTCTTCGGCAATTCGCGACCAGACCGTCGGCACGCCGAAGTACAGGGTGCCGGGCGCGGCCGCATAGGCGGCGGGCGTGGGTTTGCCGGTGTGCACGAGCGGGCTTCCCACCCGCAGCGGCCCGAGCACGCCGAGGATCAGCCCGTGCACGTGGAACAGCGGAAGCCCATGCACCAGAACATCTTTCGAGGTCCACGACCACACCTCGAACAGCGCGTCGAGACCGGCCGCGATGGCGCCGCGACTGAGCACGACCCCCTTGGGCGCACCCGTGGTCCCCGAGGTGTAGAGGATGAAAGCCGTGGTGTTCGCGGCCGGTTCGGGATGGCTGTGCCAGGAGCGGGCGTGTTTACGCACCGGAATCACCGGCAGCGTGGGGTTGTCCGGCGCCGCACCGAGCCAGGCCCGCGCACCGGAATCGGCGAGGATGTGGTCCAGCTCGGCCGACCCCGCATCCGGCGGCACCGGCACGGCGGCGACCCCGGCGATGAGGCAGCCGAGGATTCCCAGCACGGTGGTGGCGGTCGGGCGGGCGAGAATCGCGACGCGGCCGGCCCCGGCGACGCGTTCGGCCACCGAGGTCGCGGCGCCGACCAGATCACTGCGCGACAGCGTCTCACCGTCGATGGTGACCGCATCGGGAATGTCGTAGCCGGCGGACACGGCAGCCGGATTGAGCGAGGGCAACAGCGGCAGCGAACCGTAGGACATCGGGCCAACCTATCAATCCGACGCAACCAACCGATACTGTCGGCACTCCCCCTGCCTAGCGGTCCGTTGCAAATTCGTCTCGTCGTCGCGCGGCCGTTGACAGCGCAGTGAGGTGGTGAGACTGTCGAAGTGCAGTCTTCTCACGCGGAGATGGGGGTCGATGATGACCACGTCCATTCGCATGTCGCCCGGGCAACCGGTCGCCGAATACGATGTCGCGGCGCACCTGGACGGTTCGGCCGCCTTCTTCGGTGCCGCCGCCAACGTCATCATGCAACTGTCGCTCGCGCCGGTCGGTTACGGCGTGGTGGAGAGCACCGTCGACAGCGGCAAGGTGATGCTGCATCCGGTCAAACGCACCCGCACCACGCTGACCTACCTCGCCGTGGCCATGCTGGGCAGCGACGACGAGCGCGCCGCCTATCGCGCGGCGGTGAACTGGCAGCATCGCCAGGTCCGCTCCAGCGCGCAGAGCCCGGTCAAGTACAACGCCTTCGATCCGAAGCTGCAGCTGTGGGTGGCGGCCTGCCTGTATTGGGGATCGCGCGACCTCTACGAGCGGATGCACGGCCCGATGCCGGAGCAGGAGGCCGAGGCCTTCTACCGCCACGCCGCCCGGTTCGGGACCACACTGCAGATGCCGCAGGCGATGTGGCCGGCCGACCGCGCCACCTTCGACGCCTACTGGAACCGGCAGCTCGCCGAGGTCCACATCGATCCGACGATCCGCGAGTACTTCGATGATCTGGTGGATCTGAAGATGTTCCCGCCCCCGATTCGCTTGCCGTTCAAGCGATTTCACCGCTGGATGGTCGCCGGGTTGCTGCCGCCGAATCTACGCGCGCAGATGGAGATGCCGTGGACCGAATCCGACGACCGCCGCCTGGCCCGGTTACTGCACGCGGTCGGCGCGATGGAGGACCGAGTCCCCAAGCAGCTCAAGATGTTTCCGGTCAACGCGTATATGTTCGATATGCGCCTACGGCGGCGTTTGGGCCTGCGGCTGGTGTGAGGCGACACAAAGTAGGCACCGAGTTCCCTCCACGACGGCACGAGTCACCTCGTCGTCGACCGAACCTTCGATCTCGTCGAAGGTCGGAAATTCCATATCGTCGGCCCACACCCGAGTGCTCATCGCCGCACGGTGGATGCCGCGCCGAATAGCTGTAGTAGCACCGTAGGCACCTTCCTGATCCGCCCACCAACAGAACTCTGATCACGGACACCGCGATGAGGGCGCGGCGCCTCGAGAATCGTGGCCAGCCAGCCAACCTGTGGCCAAGCATTTCGAGATGTGGCCACGGCTCTCGAGACCTTGCAGCGACCTGTGATCGCTACGCCCGGTCGAACTCGCCGTCCTTGGCGCCGCCGATGAACGCCCGCCACTCACCGGGAGTGAAGACCAGCGGCGGCCGGGTGCGGTCCTTGCTGTCCCGCACCCCGACGAAGCCGCCGTCCAAGAACGCGACCTCAACACATTCCCGCCCGCCATTGGTGCGGCTGCTGGTGAACCACTGAGCGCTGGACAGATCGACGTCGTACTTACTGCTCACGTTCCGAACCCCCTTCAGACTCCCTAAGGAATCGCTATGCCTGGTCGAACTCGCCGTCCTTCGCACCGCCGATGAACGCCCGCCACTCGCCGGGAGTGAAGACGAGCGCCGGGCGGGTGCGATCTTTGCTGTCTCGCACGCCGACGAGACCGCCGTCCAGGAACGCGACCTCAACGCACTCTTTCCCACCCGAAGTGCGGCTGCTCGTGAACCACTGGGCATTGGACAGATCGACCTCGTACTTACCGCTCACCTTGCGAACTCCCTTGCTGTCTGGCGAAGCAGGTCCCTGCTCGCCTGCTCATCCAGGGTGGCCCGCTGGATGCCCTGATACGCCTCAGTGTAGTGGCGCACGTCCGCCGGTTTCTCGAGATACAAGTCGCCCGTTGGATGTTCGAGATAGACGATCGGCGGCTCGAGCAGATTGCCCTTGGCGTCGTTGCCGAACTCGAGAACGATGAACTGGCTGTATATCTGACCGAGTGGAATGCCGACCGAGAACGGCAATATTCGCAATGAAACATTCGGCATAGTGCTGATGTCGGCCAACCGCTTCAGCTGGGCCGCCATCACGCGGCGTCCACCGACTTCGCGACGAATAGCCGCTTCCCCCAGCACAATCCGAAGTTCGGCCGGGCCGCGACGCCGCGTGATGAGCGACTGCCGACGCATACGCATGTGCACCCGCTGGCCGATCTCTTCCGGTGTGGCGTCGGGAAAGGCTCCGCGCGTCAGCACCGCTGCGTACTCCGGAGTCTGGAGCAGACCCATCACCGCGCCGGGCGAGTACACCACCAACCGCTCCGCCGCCGCCTCCAACCCCATGTACACATCGAAGTCCTGCGGGATCACATCGTCGTACTCGTGCCACCAGTTCTGCACATTCGCTTGCTGCGCAAGGCCTTCCAGGGCGGCAGTCATGGTTTCGTCCGCTCCGAGCACCGCGCAGATTTCGCGGATATCCGCGGTCCGGAGTTTGGCCGGGAAGCGGCCGTTCTCATAGCGCTGGACCGTGCTCGCGCTGAGCTCGGCCTTCTGCGCAACCTCGTGCAGCGTCATCCCGGTCTGTGATCGCAGGTCGCGAAGGTATCGGCCGAGTTGCCGCCTGGGTACCGTACTGCCGGGTTCTGACATGTCGACTATCTCCTTCTCGGGTTCGAGGAGCTTCGGTCCGGACCGGACTCGTCCCGGGTTCTTGGGAATCGTGCAGGCGATACGCCCAAGTCCCCCCGGGGAATTCATCTCCGCCCGGTCCCCACAGCTCGATCGTGATGTCCTGTGCGCGCTCACCCGGCAGCCCCCGAGGCGCGGGTCCGGCCCTGTGAATCGGTACGCGGCGTGGCACCGCCGCGAAGATCTGGAGAGGTCACGAAGACAGCGATGGAACAGCAGACCAATGCGTCGAGCGAATGCTATAGCACCGAAGAACTCGGCACCCGATACCTCAGTCTAACACTCGCACAACAGCTTTCAACCACGATCCAGCCCGAATACCTTGCGGCAGAACCGCTATCACCACGACCCGACGAGGCGGATGTCATGGTGTCGATCCATCTCACCGCCGGCAGTCCGCACCCGCTCACGTTCGTGGCCTGCGAATCGGCCGCCCGCCGCTTCGCCGATCGCTGGCGCAGATACGGCCGCTGCGGCACCGTCGATTCGCACCACCCGACGGGCGCTGCGGCCGGCTTCCGTGCGAACGGCTGTGGCTGATCCCGCGACTAGGGGATCCGGAAACCGGGAACCACGTGGTCGCGGGCGAACTGCCGGCAGGCGGCCTCGTCGTCCACCGGGATCAGCGTCTGCGGAGTCAGCGCGAGCGAGAGCGCGTTGCGGGCGACCAGTTCGGCCAGTGGCAGCGGATCGTAGTGTGGCAGTTTGCCTTCCGTCTGCAGGCGGGTGATGAATTCGGCGACGTAGTCGCGTCCCAGCTCGATCACCGGCGCGCCCTGCACGGTGAGATAGGGCAGTACGACCTCCGGTTCGGTGGTCAGCAGCCGGTCCAGCAGTTTGTTGCCGCGCAACCCGTCCAGGAAGGCGACGAACAGTTCGACGATCTGATCCTCGGCGCTGGCGTCGCGATCGATCTGACGCTGCACCGCCGCGTCGACCTGTTCCACGAACTGGCGCGCCTGCCACAGCCCGACGGCCTGGATCAGATCGGATTTACCCGCGAAGCGCCGGTACAGCGTCGCCAGCGACAGCCGACCACGCCGCGCGACCTCGACCATGCTGGTGCGTTTGATGCCGAAATCCAGGAAAGCCAGCAGCGCCGCGTCGAGTACCGTGGTCTGATTGCGGTCCTCCGGACCCGCGCCGCGCACGAGCGGCAGGAGCCGAGTCGACAGTTTGGTCGATCCGGTCATGGTCGTTCCTCTCCTTCGCCCGGCTCGCGGACACGGTGATGCTCTCATCATCCCATATGGTCAGCGGCCCTGATTGACATGATGCCACACTGATGAGAAGGTTTACACGAAAGCTTCTCATATTCTCTCGCCGATCCGGCGGGGAGGAACAGGAGACGAGTCGACGATGACCGCCCCCCTGCGCGCGACCGACTACGAGCCCGAGGTTCAGGGCGACGAGCTCACCCCGGAGACGGTGCGCGAACACATCGACGGCGTGGCCGCCTTCCTCGGCGGCGCGGCGAACGTGATCATGCAGCTCAGCCACCCTCCGGTCGGCTACGGCGTCCTGGAGAGCACGGTCGACAGCGGCAAGGTGACGCTGCACCCGCTCAAGCGCCTGCGCACCACCCTGACCTATCTGGCCGTGGCGTGGCTGGGCAGCGACGAGGACGTGCGGAGCTATCGCGAAGCGGTCAACGCCTCGCACCGCCCGGTGCATTCCGGTCCGGACAGCCCGGTCAAGTACAACGCCTTCGATCCGAAACTGCAGTTGTGGGTGGCGGCCTGCCTGTACTGGGGCGTCGATGATCTGTACCAGCGCATGCGCGGACCGATGGATCCCGAACTCGCCGAGCGTTTCTACCGTTACAGCGTCCGGCTCGGCACCGGTCTGCAGATGCGTCCGGAGATGTGGCCGGCCGACCGGGACGCGTTCTACGCGTTCTGGGAGGAGAACCTCGCGACGAAGACCATCGACGAACCCGTGCGCCGCTACTTCAACGATCTGATCGACCTGAAGATGCAGCCGCGCGCGATTCAGTTGCTGGCCGGGCGTTTCCATCGCTTCACCGTCACCGCCCTGCTTCCGCAGCACCTGCGCGACGAGATGGGGATGCGCTGGACCGCACGCGATGAACGCCGGTTCCGGTTCATCCTGCGCTCGATCTCGGCGGTGTCGACACGGATGCCCACGGTGATCCGGGTCTTCCCGTTCAACTTCTATCTCGCGGATATGCGGCTGCGCCGGCGTTTCGGCCGACCGCTGGTCTGAGTCAGCGCTCGGCGAGGGCGCGGAGGAAGAAGCCGAGGTTGGCCGGGCGCTCGGCCAACCGCCGCATCAGGTAGCCGTACCACTGGTTGCCGTAGGGCACGTAGACCCGCACCGCGTGATCGGCCTCGGCGAGGCGCTGCTGTTCGATCGAGCGAATGCCGTAGAGCATCTGGAATTCGAAATGGCCCGGCGCGCGCCCGTTCCGAACGGCCATATCGTGCGCGGCGGCGATCATGACCGGGTCGTGGGTGGCGACCATCGGATATCCCGAGCCGGCCATGAGCAGTTCCAGGCAGCGCAGATACGACTCGTCCACATCGGCGGTGCGCTGGTAGGCGACATACTCCGGCTCGCGATACGCGCCCTTGCACAACCGGATTCGCGCGCCCTCGGCAGCGGCGACGCGGCAGCGATCCTCGGCACGGCGCAGATAGGTCTGGGTGGCGACCGCCAGCCAGGGATAGTCGGCACGCACCATGCGCACGGTCGACTCGGTGGTTTCGGTGGTGGTGTGATCCTCGGCGTCGACGGTGATCCACACCCCCGCCTGCTGTGCCCGCTCACACAGCGTGTGCAGATTCGCGGTGGCGATCTCGGGGCCGTCGAGCCCCAGCGACTGACCCAACGCGGAGAGTTTCACCGAAACCTCCACCGGTGCAACGGATTGCGTCGGCCATGATCGGGCCCGGTGGTTCCAACGAGCCAGATCGTCGATCAATGCCAGATATTCGGCGACGGCGTCGTCGGCCATCGACCGCTCGGTCGTGTACTCACCGAGAAAGTCGACGCTCACCATCCGGCCGCTGTCCAGCAGTGCGGTGACGACCGGAGCGAGGTCGGTGCGTGTCTCCCCGGCCACGAATCGATGCACGACCTCGGCGGTGACCGGGAACCCGGTGATCGCCCGCTTCATTCGCACCGAACCGGCGGCGGCGAGGATGGCAGGACGCAGCGGGTTCATCGTCGCGCCCTGCCGGGGGTGGCCACCGGTTCGCCGTTCATTCCGACTCCATGTGCGGATACCGGTAGTCGGTCGGTGGCACGAAGGTTTCCTTCAGCGTGCGGGGCGCGACCCAGCGCAGCAGATTCAGATACGACCCGGCCTTGTCGTCGGTGCCGGAGGCGCGCGCACCGCCGAAGGGCTGCTGACCGACCACCGCGCCGGTCGGCTTGTCGTTGACATAGAAATTGCCCGCGGTGAAGCGCAGCGTGCCGGCGGCCCGGTCGATCGCGGCCCGATCGCGGGCGAAGACCGCCCCGGTGAGCGCGTAGGGCGCCGCCGAATCCACGTCCGCCAGTATCGAATCGAACGCCTCGGGATGATCGTCGTCGTACACGTACACCGACAGGACCGGGCCGAAGTATTCGGTGGTGAACGCCTCGTCACGCGGCGTATCGGCGAGGAGCACGGTGGGCTGGACGAAGAAGCCCTCGCTGTCGTCGTAGGTACCGCCCGCCGGAATGCCCAGGCCGGCCGAGCGGGCCCGCTCGATCGCGGCGACGTTCTTGTCGTAGGCGCGCCGATCGATCACCGCCCCACCGAAATTCGACAGATCCGCCACGTCGCCGTAGCTCAGTTCGTCGACCTGGGTGAGGAAATCGTCGCCCATCTCCCGCCACAGCGAGCGCGGAATATAGGCACGGGAGGCGGCCGAACACTTCTGTCCCTGATATTCGTAGGCGCCGCGAATCAGCGCGGTACGCAGGGCGCCCGGATCGGCCGAGCGGTGCGCGAGAATGAAATCCTTCCCGCCGGTCTCCCCCACCAGCCGCGGATATCCGTGGTAGCGGCCGATATTCGAGCTCACCCGCTGCCACAGGTGCTGGAAGGTGCGGGTCGAGCCGGTGAAGTGGATACCGGCCAGGCGCGGATCGGTCAGCGCGGCCTCCGACAGTTCGATGCCGTCACCGGTGACCAGATTGATCACCCCCGGCGGCAGCCCCGCCTCCTCGAGCACCAGCATCGTGTAGTAGGCCGCCAGTGTCTGGGTGGGTGAGGGCTTCCACACCACGGTATTGCCCATCAGCGCCGGCGCGGTCGGCAGATTCCCGGCGATCGCGCTGAAGTTGAACGGGGTGATCGCGTAGACGAAACCCTCGAGCGGGCGGTAGTCCATCCGATTCCACACGCCCGCAGACGATTCCGGCTGCTGTGCCAGGATGTGACTGGCGAAGGCGACGTTGAACCGCCAGAAGTCCACCAGCTCGCAGGGCGCGTCGATTTCGGCCTGATACGCCGATTTCGACTGGCCCAGCATGGTCGCGGCGGCCACCGTCTCCCGCCACGGCCCGGCCAGCAGATCGGCCGCCCGCAGCAGCACCGCGGCGCGCTCGGTGAACGGCAGCGACCGCCACTGCGGCGCCGCGGCCGTCGCGGCTTCGATCGCGGCCCGGCCTTCCTCCTGAGTCACATCGGCGTAGGTGCCCAGCGCGTGCGCGTGCCGATGCGGCATCACGATCTCGGAGCGGGGCCCGGTCCCCGGCCGATGCTTGCCGCCGATCACCAGCGGCACATCGACCGTTCGCCCGGAGATTTCGTCAAGTTTGCCGATCAGTAGTTCTCGTTCCCGGCTCCCCGGCGCATACGAGTGAACCGGCTCGTTCGCCGGAGTCGGGACAACCGTGACAGCGTCCATAACGCCAGGCTAGTCCGGTCATGCGCCGATGCAGCGGTAAACCGGCGAGTACGACGCGCGTCGCGTCGCCGGTCGATAGCTGACCTCGCCGGGGCGGGGCCCGGCCGCCGTCTCAGGCGGACAGCCGGACCGCCGCGGCCGCGATGCGTTCGTCGGTCGCGGTCAGCGCGATGCGCACGTGCTCGGTACCGGTGGGACCGTAGAAGTCACCGGGTGCGGCGAGGATGCCGCGCTCGGCGAGCCAGTCCAGCGTGGTGCGGCAGTTCTCGCCGCGCGTGGACCACAGGTACAGGCCGGCCTCGGAGTGGTCGATGCGAAAACCCGCCTCCACCAACGCCTTTCGCAGCACCTCGCGACGAGCCCGGTAGCGTTCACGCTGCTCGGCCTCGTGCCGGTCGTCGGCCAGCGCCGCGGTCATCGCGGCCTGGATCGGATACGGGACCATCATGCCGGAATGCTTACGCACCTCCAGCAGCTCGCGGATCAGCTCGAGGTCGCCGGTCACGAAACCGGCCCGATAGCTGGCCAGATTCGACGTCTTCGACAACGAGTGGATGGCCAGCAGACCCGTGTGGTCGCCGTCGCTGACGCGCGGGTCGAGGATGGAAACCGCCTCGGCATCCCAGGTCAGGCCCAGGTAGCACTCGTCGGAGGCGACGATCGCGCCGCGTTCGCGCGCGAACGACACCACCTTGCGCAGATGGTCGATGCCGAGCACCCGGCCGGTGGGGTTGGACGGCGAGTTCAGATAGATCAGCGCCGGCGATTCCGGGCCCAGCCGGGTCATGCCGTCCGCGCGCAGAATTCGCGATCCCGACAGCAGCGCGCCCACCTCGTAGGTCGGATACGCCACCTCGGGAATCACCACCAGATCCGCGGGGCCGAGGCCGAGCAGTCGCGGCAAGCCGGCGATCAGTTCCTTGGTGCCGATCACCGGCAGCACCGCATCGGAGCCGATGCCGGACATGCCGAAGCGGCGCGCGACCGCCGCCACCGCGGCCTCCCGCAGTGCGGGGGTGCCGTAGGTGGCGGGATATCCGGGAACGTCGGCGGCCGAGTCCAGCGCCGCGCGGATCAGCGGATCGACCGGGTCGACCGGCGTACCCACCGACAGGTCGACGATGCCGTCGGGATGCGCCGCGGCGCGAGCCTTGGCCCCGGCGATGGTGTCCCAGGGAAAATCGGGCAGCAGACTGCTGACCCGCACACGATCGCGGATCACCGAAGCGTTACCTACTCGTTCGCCATCGGCGGCAGCGCGGCGATGAACGGCACGTCGTAGTCGGTCTTGCCGACCTTGGTTGCGCCGCCGGGCGAGCCGAGGTCGTCGAAGAAGTCGACGTTCGCGTTGATGTACCCGCTCCACTGGTCCGGGGTGTCGTCCTCGTAGAAGATCGCTTCCACCGGGCACACCGGCTCACATGCACCACAGTCCACGCACTCGTCGGGTTGGATGTACAGCATGCGATTGCCCTCGTAGATGCAGTCCACGGGGCATTCCTCGATGCACGCCTTGTCCTTCACGTCAACGCACGGTTCAGCGATGATGTACGGCACTGCCGTTCTCCTAGTCTGTCCTTGCCTGCGGGACACTTCCGCCCGCGCAACAGTATCCCGGCGACTCACATTACAACTGGTCAGCCTTGCCTAACTTGTCGATCCCGACGGGATGCGACACACCGTGTCCGGCGATGTTCTCCAGGCCGGTCCGGCGGTGTTCTCCGCGCCGGCTCGGCGGTGTCCGATTCACCGTGTTCGCCGCGTCCGGTTCACCGGGGCCACTGTGTGCGCGACGCCGCCTCCGCCAGTTCCGAGACTCCGGTACCGGAAGCGGCGCCGCGCCGCGATCAGCCGACCGTCAGCGGCAGGGCCGACACCTGGTGTTTCGGTATGCCGTAGGTGGTGGTGCGCTCCCGCACCGGGCGACCGATCCCGGCGCCGATCTCGACCAGTTCGGCCACCGACTTCGCCGAGCCGTGCTCCGATCCGGCCATCCGGGAAATGGTCTCCTCCATCAACGTACCGCCCAGATCGTTGGCGCCGCCGTTGAGCATCACCTGGGTGCCGGTGATGCCCAGTTTCACCCAGCTGGTCTGGATATTGGTGATACGCCCGTGCAGCATGATGCGCGCCAGCGCGTGCGCCGCGCGGTTGTCCCGGATCGTCGGCCCCGGCCGCGACGCACCCGCCAGATACAGCGGCGCGCTCTGATGCACGAACGGCAGCAGCACGAATTCGGTGAACCCGCCGGTCTCGTCCTGAATGCCGCGCAGCACCCGCAGGTGGCCGACCCAGTGCTTCGGATTGTCGACGTGGCCGTACATCATCGTCGAACTCGACCGAATGCCGAGTTTGTGCGCGGTGGTGATCACGTCGATCCATGCCGAGGTGGGCAGCTTGCCCTTGGTGAGCGCCCAGCGCACCTCGTCGTCGAGGATTTCCGCTGCGGTGCCCGGAATCGTATCCAGCCCGGCCTCTTTCAGCGCCGCGAGCCAATCGTGGATGCTCTGCCCGCCACGCGAGGCGCCGTTGACGATCTCCATCGGGCTGAAGGCGTGCACGTGCATCGAAGGCACCCGCTTCTTGACCGCCCGCACCAGATCGGCGTACCCGGTGACCGGCAGGTCGGGGTCGATGCCGCCCTGCATACACACCTCGGTGGCACCCTCCACATACGCTTCCCAGGCGCGTTCGGCGACCTCGTCGGCGGACAGGGTGAACGCGTCGGCATCGCCCTTGCGCTGCGCGAACGCGCAGAACCGGCAGCCGGTGTAGCAGATGTTGGTGAAGTTGATATTCCGGTTCACCACGTAGGTGACATCGTCGCCGACGGTATCGCGGCGCAGCTGATCGGCCAGGGCGGCGATGGCGTCGAGTTCCGGGCCGTCGGCGGTGGCCAGTGCCAGGTACTGGTCGTCGGTGAGCCCGGCCGGATCCGTCTCCGCGGCGCGCAGGGCGCTCAGCACGTCGGTATCGAGCTTCACCGGTGCGCTGAGCGAAAGTACTTGTTCCCGAACGGTTTCCCAGTCACCGAAGGCGCCGAGGCCGTCGCTGTCCAGCCCGGAATCGCTGCGGGACTCGGTGTTGCGGCCCTCGGTGTCGATGGCGGTGTTGAGATCCACCCGGCCCAGCGACTCCCAGGACTGGTCGGGTTCCTGCCACGGACGACCGGACGGATTCACCTCGCGAGCCAGGCCGGTGCGCGGATCGGCCAGTGCGGCAACATGTCCCAGCACCCGCGGGTCGATCCAGGGATTGCCGGCGAGCACATATTTCGGATGGGCCGTCAACCGCTCGGTCAGCGTGTAGCCGGCCTGTGCGGTCACCTCGGCGAGGACCTCGAGGTTCGGCCACGGCCGCTCCGGATTCACGTGATCCGGGGTCAGTGGCGACACCCCGCCCCAATCGTCGATACCGGCGTCGATCAGGGCCCGGCACTCGTCGAGCGACACCAGATTCGGCGGGGCCTGAATCCGCATCTTGGGCCCCAGCAGCAGCCGGGTCACCGCGATCGTGGCGCGGAACTCCGCCAGGTCGGCGTCGGGGGTGTCGCGCATGGCGGTATCGGACTTGGCCAGGAAGTTCTGCACGATCACCTCCTGCACATGCCCGAATGCCTTGTGCGACTTGCGGATCGCGAGGATCGAGTCGACGCGCTCGGCATAGGTCTCACCGATGCCGACGAGGATCCCGGTGGTGAACGGAATGCTCAGCCGCCCCGCATCGGTGAGGGCACGCAGCCGGACCTGCGGATCCTTGTCCGGGCTGCCGTAATGCGCCTGACCACGTTCGGTGAACAGTCGCTCGGAGGTGGTTTCCAGCATCATGCCCATCGACGGGGCGACGGGCTTGAGCCGCGACATCTCCGCCCAGCTCATCACTCCCGGATTCAGATGCGGCAGCAGGCCGGTTTCCTCGAGCACCCGGATCGACATGGCACGCACATAGTCGAGCGTGGAATCGTAGCCCCGCTCGTCCAGCCACTGCCGTGCCTCCGGCCAGCGGTCCTCCGGGCGGTCGCCGAGCGTGAAAAGCGCTTCCTTACAACCCAATTCGGCACCCTTGCGGGCGATCTCGAGCACCTCGTCGGGCTCCAGATACATGCCGTGACCTTCGGCGCGCAGCTTGCCGGGCACCGTCACGAACGTGCAGTAATGACATTTGTCGCGACACAGGCGGGTCAGCGGAATGAACACCTTGCGCGAATAGGTGATGGGCAAGGTGTCCCCGGAATACGTCTCCCGCAGGCCCGCGTCCCGCACCCGCACCGCGGACGCGGACAGATCCTCGAGATCCGCACCGCGTGCGTGCAGGAGCACCACGGCCTCGTCGAGATTGAGCGTCGCCCCGTCGCGCGCACGCCGCAAGGCTCTGCGCATGGCCGAAGAACTCGGCGGAACGGGCGGTACACCAGGAGTCGGTAGCCCAGTGTGCGGTTGTTCGTTCACGCCGTCGATCATGCGCCAACCATCCGAGTGTTCTCCCTTCGGTGCCCTGTGACGTGAGACAACCCGGTGGCCTTCGCGGGTTATTCCTGCTTCCGGCGACCAGTTTGCCCCCGCGCATCCAGCGTCCACGACTGTGCTGGTGAGAGCACTACCGGCTAAAATTCCGGTCCCACCGGATACAGACGAGGCGGCGATGCCATGCGATTCGGATTACACGGCCTGGGAATCGGCTCCGGATCCCGGCCGGAGATCATCGACGTGACCGCCCGGCAGGCCGAACGCCGCGGCTTCGGCACGCTGTGGTGCGGCGAGCACGTCGTGATGGTCGACGATTCGTCGTCCACCTACCCCTACTCCGACGACGGCCGCATCGCCGTCCCGGCCACCGCCGACTGGCTCGACCCGTTCACCTGCCTGACCTACGCCGCCGCGGTCACCTCGACCATCCACCTGGCCACCGGCGTCGTCCTGCTTCCCGAGCACAACCCGGTGATCATGGCGAAACAGGCGGCGTCGCTGGACCGGCTCAGCGAGGGCCGATTCCGTCTGGGCATCGGCATCGGCTGGTCCGAGGACGAGTTCGACGCACTCGGCATCCCCTTCGCGGGGCGAGCCGCGCGCACCGCCGACTACGTCCACGCCATCCGAACGCTCTGGCGCGACGACCCCGCGACCTATGACTCGCGGTACATCTCCTTCCACAACATCCGCGTCCACCCGAAACCCACCCAGTCCCACCTGCCGATCCTCGGGGGCGGAAACAGCGACCGAGCCCTGCGGCGGGTCGCCGACTGGGGAGACGGCTGGTACGGCTTCAACCTCGACAGCATGTCTGCGGTGCGAGACCGGCTACACCGCTTGACCGGGTTCTGCACGGACGACGGCCGCGACATCGCCGACCTGCACGTGGCGGTGGCATTACGCACCCCGGCCCGCGCGGACGTCGCCGAACTGACCGACCTCGGCGTCACCGAACTCGTCCTGGTGGACGCACCGCCGGACAGCCCGGACGAGTGCATCAATTGGGTAGACGGGCTCGCCGACCGCTGGATCCCCTGATCGCGCCGGATCACGGCACCCGACAAACGGCTTCACCGGCCGCATCCGGCCGTCACCCGAAATACGCTCCGGCCGAGATCGGTTCGGAGAACGCGCACGAGACCCGAATGCCGCATTCCATGTCACGATGGCTGGTATGACCCGGTCGCCGGAAGATTCGCCCGCGCGCATGATCTTGGCGGCTCCGGCGTGGCGGGCCAGTCGGCGGGCTCCGCTGTTGTGGGCGGCCGGGCCGGCGATTTTCTGGGCGTTCGTGCTGGTGGGTGGGCTGGTGTGGGTGGTACTGGACGGCTCGCGTCGGGGGTGGGCGCTCGGTCTGGTGGCGGCGACGGTGGTTGCGGCGGGGTTCGGCGTGGTGGTCGTGCCGATGTGGCGGTATGCCGTGCATCGGTGGGAGGTGACCGAGAGCGCGGTCTATACGCGGACGGGGTGGTTCAACCAGGAGAGCCGGGTCGCGCCGATTACGCGGGTGCAGACGGTCGATACGCATCGCGGGCCGTTGGAGCGGATGTTCGGGTTGGCGACGGTCACGGTGACCACGGCCTCGTCGGCGGGAGCGGTGCGGATCGCGGCGCTGGATCTGGAGGTGGCCGAGCGGACGGTGAATCGGCTGACCGATATCGCGGCGATTCACCGGGAGGATGCGACGTGAGTGATTCGCCCGTGGGTCCGGCGGCCGAGGACTGGCGGCGGCTGGATATGCGGATGCTGCTCGTGCACCCGGTGCGGGAATTGTTCAAATACATTCCCGTGCTGTTGGGCGCGGTGATCGTGGGAAGTCAGAGCGGTGGGCCGGCGTGGAGTCCGGCGGCGGTCGCGGGAGTGATCGTGGTGTTCGCGTTGACGCGATGGTTCACCACCACATACCGGATCGGTGCCTATACCGTGCAGTTGCGCCGCGGCTTGCTGCAGCGGCGGACCTTGACGGTGCCGCGGTCGCGAATTAGGTCGGTGGACGTGCACGCGGATCTGATGCACCGGCTGCTCGGATTGGTGGTGCTGGTCATCGGCACCGGGCAGCACGCCGATCGGGAGAAGCGGTTCCACCTCGACGGGGTGGATGCGCGACAGGTGCCCGAACTGCGGGCATTGCTGTTGCGGCCGGCCGAGAACACGCAGCCGGATCCCGCAGCGGCCGGTGCTTTCGGCGTGAGCCCCGGACTTTCTGGTCGCAGTGCCGCCCTGACCGGTGACCAGGGAACCGAGGCTGAGCACGTCGATCCGAATAAGCCCGCACAGCAGAGCAATTCGGTCCACAACGGGATCAGTGCCGGACGGGCCGCACTGCAGCGAGCGTTGAACGGTGGCGAATCCGGCGCGCTCGCGGACGACGCGATCGAGATCGGGCATTGGCGGCCGCGCTGGGTCCGCTACGCGCCGCTGTCGCTGACCGGCCTGGCCATCGTCGGGCCGGTGATCGGTCTGGCCGCGAAGGTCGGCGTCGCCGATGTGCTGGTGCACTCCGAAGCCGTGCAGGACCTCACCGAACACAGTGCGGTGTTCATCGCCCTCGCCGTGACGGGCGCGGTGGTGGTGCTGGTGATCGCGGCCATTGCGGCGTGCATCCGATATCTCACCACGTATCTCGGTCTGCGCGTGCTCGACGACGGCACGGCGTTGCATATCCGCAGCGGCCTGTTCACCACCCGCCAGACCACGCTCGATCTCTCGCGGCTGCGCGGTGCGACCGTCAAGGAACCCCTGCTCCTGCGGCTGGCCGGCGGTGCCGAACTCGAAGCCATCATGACCGGCACCAGTCCGCGTCAGAAGCTGCTCCCTCAGGCCCCGCGCGCCGCCGTCGACCGCACCCTGGCCCAGCTTCTCACCAGCCGTTCTCGTCGCGGCACCGCCGGGAGCGAACACGCTGCGCCACAACAACTCTGGGACGACCCGGCAACCGCAGCCGCTCCCGCGTCGGTAGCACTCGAACAGCACGGCCCGCGCGCGCGACGCCGGCGCTACACGCGCGCCTTCATTCCGGTGTGGATTCTTCTCGCCACCTTCGCCGCGATACTCCTTGCCGGACTGCATGTGCCACCGTGGGCATGGGTCGTTCCGGTGATCGTCGCGCTCGTGGCGGCGGCCCTGGCACACGATCGCTATCGAGGACTGGGGCATGCGGTGATCCCGTCGGACGGTGAGCGTCCGGTCTGGCTGATCACGCGGCGCGGGGCGCTCGATCGTGACCGTGACTGCCTGGAGGCACCGGGCGTGATCGGGTGGACCGTCCGGCAGACCCTTTTCCAGCGGCGGGCCGGACTGGTGACGGTGATCGCGGCCAGTGCGGCGGGGAAGAAGAAATACAGCATCGTGGATCTGCCCATCGAACGGGCATGGACGCTGATCGACCAGGTGACGCCCGGCCAGTTGGGCATGCGCGCGGAATACGAGACGACTCCCGTTCCGACACCGGACTCCCTGCCGGAGGATGCCGTCGCGAAACCGCGCGGAGCGTGACGCCGGCGCACGGTCACAGTGCCTATCATCGAACCATATGTAATCGACAGTTCTCCTGCAGAGACGCATATCGGCCCCGAAAATTGGGCGACATCAGCAGGAATGATGCCGATAAGTGAGCGCGTATTCACGCATCGTGATACAACTCACCCCAATGTTGTGAAAGGTGAGCTTTTATGGAACCGACAGCGAAGCAGCGCGCAGCCCTGGGCCTGATCTGCGATACGTTCACTCCGGGTGACGGGCTGAGTCTGCCGTCGGCGACCGAACTCGGATCCGTGGCGACGGTCTTCGACATCCTGAGCCGCAACCCTCGCCCGGCCGAGAGCCAACAGCTCGCCACCCTGCTCGATCTGTGGGATTCGCGAGTGGCGGGCCTGCTGCTCGGCAACCGTGGCAGGCGCTTCTCGTCGCTGACCGCCGACGAGCGCGAGCGCACCCTCCTGCGCCTCGGCGATTCCCGAATCTCGGTGAAGCGCACGCTGTTTCAGGCCCTCAAGCAGGCCGCTCTGCTGTCCTACAACGTCACGCCCGGCCCGACCGGCAGCCACCCGCTGTGGAAGGCCATCGACTATCCGGGCCCGCCCGGCACCCTCGCCTCGGCTCCGGCCCCCGCTCTGTCCGTGCTGCGCCCGACCGAACCGACCACGTTGACCTGCGATGTCGTCATCGTCGGCTCCGGGGCGGGCGGTGGCACCGCCGCCGCGGTACTTGCCGAGGCCGGACTCGACGTGATCGTGCTGGAACGCGGAAACTATTACGACGACCGGGATTTCGGCGCCGGCGAACTCGACGCCCTGCTCAACCTCTACGCGCCCGGCCCGCCCGCCACCAGTGAAGGTCAGATCACCCTGGTCGCGGGCACCTGCCTGGGCGGCGGCACGGTGGTCAACTGGAGCACGTCGTTGCGCACCCCGGACGAGGTGCGCGCCGAATGGGCTGGACTCGGTGCGACTCAGTTCGCGCAGGACGAATACACCACCGCCCTCGACGCGGTGACCGGGCGCCTCGGCGTCAACGATCGCCACTCCCCGCTCTCCGCGCGCGACAGCGTGCTGGAACGCGGCGCCACCGCCCTGGGCTGGCATATCGACACCCTGCCCCGCAATGTCGGCGACGCCTGCGATGCCGGCGTCGAATGCGGCCGCTGCCCTTACGGCTGCCGCGTCGGTGCCAAACAGTCGGTCACCAAGACCTGGCTCGCCGACGCCGCGGCCCACGGCGCGCGGTTCGTGGTCGACGCGAACGTGCGGCGCATTCTCGTGAACAACGGTCGCGCCGAGGGTGTTTCGGCCGTCGGCTCGAACGGAACCCCGATCGAGGTGCGGGCCCGTGCGGTGGTCGTGGCCGCGGGCGCGGTGCAGACCCCGGCGCTGCTGAAGCGATCGGGCCTGCGCAACAAGAACATCGGCAACTATCTGCGACTGCATCCCGCGGCGGCGGTCTTCGGCGTCTTCGACGAGCCGATCCGGCCGTGGGAGGGCGGTATGCAGGCGCGGATCAGCCGACAGCACCGCGATCTGGACGGCAACGGCTACGGCGTCATCTACGAGACCGGACCCATCCATCCCGGCATGGGCGTCGGCTTCATGAACTGGCGTGGCGCGGCGGCCTACCGGGCGAATCTGCTGGAGCTGCACAAGTCGGTGGCGCTGGGAGTGATCACCCGCGACCGCGACCACGGCAGTGTGGGCGTCGACAAGAACGGCGAAGCGGTGGTCTCCTACCGGCTCTCCGACCACGATCGCGGCCATCTGCACACCGGAATCACCGGCGCCGCACAGATTCTCGAGGCCGCCGGGGCACGCCGCATCTACTCCGGACAGCAGGCCGGCCCCGCCTACGAGCCCGGCCGCACCGGATCGCACGCCGAATTCGCCGCCGCCTGCGCCGCCGCCGGCTACGAGCCCGGACAGTGCGCGATGGGCGCGCTGCACATCATGGGTTCGGCGCGGATGGGCGGTGCACCGGACATGTCGGCGGTCGACCCCGACGGCGCCACCTGGGATGTGAAGAACATCGTCGTCGCCGACGCGTCCTGCTTCCCCACCGCCTCCGGAGTGAATCCGATGGTCTCGATCGAGGCGATCGCCTACATGAACGCGAAACGCCTTGCGGCGCGGCTGCGCTGAGCCCGGGTCAGAGCCCTCGAATGCCGTCCAGCAGCGCCTGCAACAGGCCGACGTCGGATGCCTCGTCCTGACGAGGCTGGCGGTATTCGAGCCGGCCGTCGTCGATGAGATCGCCGACGAGCACCTTCGTCATGGTCAGCGGAAGTTCCAGCCGCGCAGCGACTTCCGCGACCGACTGCGGGGTGCGGCACAGCTCCACGATGGCGGCGTATTCGGGTTCGTGACGGCGCAGCGCCGCGCCCCGGCCGATATCGACGACCAGGGTCAGCATGTCCAATTCCGGCCGGTTGCTGCGGCCACGTCCCTGCGTGACCGCGTACAACCGGACCAGTGGTCCGGCCTCGTCGTCGAACCAGGCGTCACCGTCGTTCACGGTGACTCATCGTCGGTCGACGGCAAGATGTGAACCGACCCGCTGCACGGTCTGGTTCATCGCGTAGGCGACCATGCCCAGATCGGCGTTGTCCGCGGCCAGGAGACCCAAGCACGCGTTGTCACCCGCGGCGGTGATGAACAGCACCGCCCGGTCGAGTTCCACCATGGTCTGGCAGACACCGCCGGCGTCGAAATGATGTCCGGCGCTGCGGGCCAGGCTGTGCAGCGCGGAAGCCATCGCACAGAACCGCTCGGCATCGGAGTTCTCCAGCTCCGAGGAGTTGCCGAGCAGCAGTCCGTCGGTGGACAGCAATACGGCGTAGCGGACACCGGTGAGACCCTTCACCAGATCGTCGAGCAGCCAGCCGACGTCACTTCGGTTGGGATTAGCCATCTTCACCCTCGTCTGTGTCGAAATGGGATGCCGTGGAGCCGGTTTCGGCAGCGGGTCGGCGGCCCTGCCGGGTGCCCTGCTCGACGGCGCTGATCAGGTTGCGAGCTTGGTCGGCGGTGCGTTGCCGAACGGTATTCGTGCCGGCCGCGGGCGTGTCGTCGCGATCGGCCGACCGCACCCGGCGCGGCAGCGGCGGACGGCCCTCCCCGGC
>NZ_JADKYP010000038.1 GCF_015354405.1 Nocardia sp. BSTN01
TTGTGGGACGGGGAACCCCCGCCGAAGGCGACGTCGGTACTGCAGGTGCACGTCCACAACCTGCGGCGGGTGTTCGAACCCGAACGTCCCGCCCGCGCGCCGGCGACGGTGGTGGTATCGGAGGGCCTCGGTTACGCGCTGCGGTTGCGCGACACCGAAGTCGACGCCTGGCAGTTCGAATCGCTGCTGCACGAATACCTGCAGGTCAGCAGCGGTGCCCATGCCCCCGAGGCGGCCACCCGCACCCGCATGCTGGATATCGCACTGGCCTGCTGGAACGGACGCGCGCTGGAGAGTTTCGCCGATTGCGGCTGGGCGGCGGCCGAGGCGGCCCGGCTGACGGATCTGTATCTGACCGCCGGTGAATTGCGCGCCCAGGCCGCGCTGGAACTCGGCCGCACCACCGAGGTGATCAGCGGCCTGCGGCGCACCGTCGAGGACCGGCCCGACCGCGAGGAGAGTGTGCGGCTGCTCGCCCTCGCGCAATATCGACTGGGGCAGCAGACGGAAGCGCTGGCCACGCTGCGGCGCACGGCGGAATTCCTCACCCGGGAAATGGGGCTGGATCCGGGACAACGCATTCAGGAGTTGGAGACCGCGATCCTCAACCAGGCGGTCCCGGTGCTCGACTCCACCGTGCCGACCGCGCCCATCGCCGTGCGCGCCGACCTCGTGCGTGACATCACGCGCTCACCGACCGAGCCTGGCGAGCGAGCCGCAACCACGACGGCACCCGGATATCCGGTGCAGCGCAAGATCGTCCTCGAAGCCGCCTGCGAGGCCGCCGAACACGGCGCCCGGGTGGTGTGGGTCTGCGGCGGCGCGGGTTTCGGCAAGTCCACCCTCACCGAGGCCGTCGCCGCCGAATTGCGCCGCCGCGACTGGGTGGTCGCGACCGGACGCTGCCCGGAGGTCGACGGAGCGCCACAGGCATGGGTGTGGGCGGAGGTCGCCGCGCGATTCGGCGCCGATCTGACCTCGCGGCCGGTGCTCGGTGGGGCATTCGAGATCTCGCGGGTGATCGCCGACCGGTGCCGGAAAGCGGTCGCCGACGGTCCGGTCGCGTTGATTCTGGAGGATCTGCACCGGGCCGACGAGGCCACGCTGCAGATCCTGCGCCAAGCCATGGCATGGCTGCACGATCAGCCGCTGCTGGTCATCGCCACCCTGCGCGAGGCGGAGGCGCCGCCGCCGGTGCGCGCGGCCGTGGCCGCCCTGGCCGACCCGACCGCCGCCCACATCGAGCTCACCGGCGTCGATCTGGACGGGACCTGCGCCATCGCGCGCGCCGCCGGATTGTCCGGGCTCGATACCGATCTGCTGGCGCTGCTGCACGAACGCACCGGCGGTAATCCGCTGTTCCTGCGCGAACTCACCGCCGCGATGGCGGTGGGCGGCGACGTCCACGCGCTGCCGCCGAGCACCCGAGGTGTGATCGAACAACAACTGGCGCGGATGCCGGATCCGGTCCGCGAGGTCCTGGAGTACGCGGCCGTCTGCGGTGAGCGGGTGGAACCGGCGACGCTGGTGGCGTTGACCGGACGATCCGAGCACGAGATCGTCGACCTGGTCGGCACCGCCGAGGTGGCACGGCTGGTGATCATCGATCCCGCGGGCCGGATCATGTTCGCGCACCCGCTGATACGTGACACCGCCTACGCGGGGATCGCGCAACTGCGGCGGACCCGGATGCATCAGGAGGTGCTGGCGCTGTTGAGCGGGTGCCGGCCCGACGACACCCGGGCCGTGGAGGTGCTGGCCCACCACGCCGTGCGCGCGGCCACGGCGAGTACCGCCGATTCCGCGGTCGACTACATCACGACCGCGGCGCGGCACTGTGTCGATCGCGGGATGCGCGCGGACGCGGCGCCGCTGTGGCGCACGGTGATCGAATTGCGGCGCCTGGCCGGGCACGAGGACGAGGACGCCCCGGCCGCGGACCGGATCGCCTGTGTGGACGCCTACTGTGAACTGGTCACCGCCTCCGCGTACGCGGGACGAATCGTCGCGGCCCGCGACGCCCGAGAACAGGCGCTGCGACTGGCCACCGCACTGGGCGACGGGGAGTTGGTGGTGCGCGCGCTGACCAGTTGGCGGGCCCCGGTGGTCTGGGCGATGCGGGACTGGAGATGGACGAATCCGCGGCTGCGGCGGGCCCTCGCGGTGGCGTCGGCGCGCGACCAGCCGGTGGCGACCCAGGCACGCCTGCTGATCACGGCGGTCTTCGAAGCCAGCCCCGCCGCGCACCGGCTCGCCCACACCCGCGCCCTCGCCGCGGTGAAATTGGCACGCAGCACCGGCGACGCCGAATTGCAGTGCATGGCGTTGAACGCGCTGACCCATCTCGTCTTGGACGGACACTCCGGCGACGGCCTGGGGTATTGGACCGCCGAGCTGGAGCGCATCGCGACCGCCGCCGATCTACCCCAATATCGTGCTCTCGCACACTATTTGCACTTCCGCACCGCCTGCCGCAACGTCGACCTGATCGAGGCCGGACGGCAGGCGGCGCTGGCCCTGGAGTTCGCGGCGACCGCGCAGGTGCGCCCGCTGGCGACGATCTTCGGCTACTTCCGCGCGGCCACCGAGATCCTGCGCGGCGACATCTCCCGGGCGGCGCACTACTTCGACGAAAGCATCTCGGCGGCAAGAGATTCCGGCTTCCCACACGGCGACGAGGCCGCCCTGATCGCGCTGCTACCGCTCGGCTGGGCGCGCCGGGATCTCTCCCTCGCCGCGGACGCCCTCGCCGATATCGAAGCCGCCCTGCCCGGCATGCTCACCCAGATCTACATCGTCGCCCTCCTCGACGCCGGCGAACGCGCCGAAGCCACCGCCCTGTTCCACCACGGCTCCGAGGTCGACGAGCATTTCTACCCCGTCCTGATGCGAGCCCACCGCGCCCGCGCGGCCATCGCGCTCGGCTCGACCGCCGATTGCGCCGAACTGTATCGCCGCCTCCTCCCCGCCGCCGGCACCGTCGCCGGCCTCGAAACCGGTTTCACCCCACTGGATCCGGTGGACGAGATCCTCGCCGACCTGGCGGCAGCGTGCGGAGACGGCGTCACCGCCGCCAAGCACCGCGCCGCCGCCACCCGGCTCCGCGAGCGAATCCGCAAGCAGCTCAGATCAACTCAGCTGATGAACATCGATGCCGCCGGTGCGACCGCGAGGGATTTCCCGGCGTTCTGAGCAGCAGCACACAGACGTTCACGGTCGGCCGGATACCAGCACACGACCGGCGCGAAGTAGATCAGCTTCAGCACTCGGCGAGGGTAGGACCCAGGCGCAGAGCGGATCTCGGATCAGCCGTACGCGCTCAACCGGTCGCCCGCTTCTGCCCGCCGTCGGCACCTCGGGCTCGGGATTCGGAATCCCGCGTCCGTTTGCCACGGGCGATTTCGGTGGCGAGAGCGTCGAGAGGGTTCGCCAGGTGGTGCAGGGGGTCGAGCAGGGCGGTGAGCCAGGTTCGGGCGATCTCCACGCCGTCGGGGTCGAGGCGGTAGTACCGGCGGGTGCCTTCGGCGCGGACGGTGACCAAACCGGTGTCGCGCAAGGTTTTCAGGTGTTGCGAGACCGCGGGCTGGGAGATCGGGGTGGTGGCGCGGATCGACTCGACCAGGGCGCCGGCGGAGTGTTCGCCGGCGGCCAGGAGTTCGAGGATGTGGCGGCGAACGGGGTCGCCCAGTGCATCGAAGATGCGGGCGGGTGGGGCGGTCATCGAGGTTCCGGGGTGTCCTCTGGTTCGGTGGTGTAGAAGGCGAAGGTTTGCTCGGCGGCGGCGCGGGCCGCGGCGGGGTCGTCACCGTCGGCGATCGCGGCCTCACCCCACGCCGTGGCGGCCGTGCGGATGAATGTACGGCCCTCCGGCGTGGTGTGCAGCGTGAGCGCGACGGTCGGATCCACCGGCTCGCCGCTGTCCAGATGCATTCCCAGGCCGAGGAGGGCGAGGTCCCAGCCGACACCGACCGCACCGGGACCGAATTGCGTCCACATGGCCGGATCGATCGGCGCCTCGTGCTCGAGCTTCAGTTCGGTACCGTCGCCGGCCGGGCCGAGAGTGACTTCCAGCCAGGAGATCTGCGGGCCCATCTCCCAGGTGACGGCGAAGTGTTTCGGCGCGTCACAGTGTTCGACCACGCCGTTGGCGTTGCCCTCGAGCTGGTATCGGCCGCCGACCTCCAGTGAGCCGCTGATCGGCAGGAACCAGCGCGGAATGCGCTCGGGGTTGGTCAGCGCGTCCCACAGATCGGCCTGATCGGTGGGGTAGCTGCGGCGGGCGACGGCGATCCTGGTGGTCGCGCCGTCGCGGGAACCGGTGCGGACCTCGCGGGTGACGAGGCCGGCGAGGGCGGCGGGGTCGGAAAGCAAGGGCATGGCATACCTCCTTCTATAAGTTGGAACTTATATTAGCAGATATCCACCGCCCCTGTGAGGAGGACGTGAACGCCGCGACGTACCGGGTGCAGGGGGGTTCGGAGGGCACGCCGCGGCGCGACGCATTCAGTTGGCTTGCAGACGCATGGCCTCGATCAGCGATTTCGGGCGCATATCGGTCCAGTGCGATTCGACATAGTCGAGGCAGAGCCGACGCAGACAAGGACCGTGAGCGATCGTCCATCCGCTCGGCACGGCCGCGAACACCGGCCACAACGAGTGCTCGCCTTCATCGTTGGTCAGGACGTAGAACTCGGCGTCGTCATCGTCGAATGGGTTGCTCATTCGAATACCTTTCGTGCGGAACTGTTTCCGGTGCGGCGGCGCCGCCACCGCGCCGGGGGTGGTGCGGGCCCGCGGTGTTCGAGCCCGCACCGCGATCAAGCGCCCGGTGTCACCGACACCGCCGATCCGGTGGAGAGCAGGTTCGCGAGGGCGGTGAAGATGCTGCCGAGGCCGGAGCTTCCGGTATCCATCAGTCGAAAATCCTTTGCTGGTGCGGGTTTACTTCGGGGTGTAGGCGATGCTGGAACCGGAGCTGAGGAAGCTCAGCACCTGAGTGATGATCGCGGCGTAGTCGACAGTGCCGTCCATACTTTCTTCCTTCTTCCTTTCACGGTCGCGAACCGCGGACGCCGGACCGGCGCCCGAGGGCCGCACGGAACCTGATCGGCTCCGGGCTGATGAGGCGACAAGCGATGCGGTCAGACCGTTTCGCCGTCGTCCGGGTGTTCGCCGACTACCGCGCCGATGCGTCGCAACGATTCCGCGGAAGTCATGCGCCAGTGGGTGGTGGGCAGGTGGTGGCGCCGCACCGTGCCAGTGACCGCCGGTATCCACCGTTCGGCGGCCGGCTCGCTCGAGGCGTCGTGGGCGGCGACGAAGTACGTCAGATCGCCGCGGTAGATCCGGGGCCGATAGGCGGCGGCCAGATCGACCGATCCCAGCGCCGCCTCGAGGACGGCGGTGATCCGCTCCCGGCCCAGCGACGCCAACGGTTCGGGCAGCGCGTTCAGGATCGCGGCGGGATCGTCCGGCATGGCGGCGCCGAACTCCTCGAAGCGCTCCCCCAGCAAGCCGCCCAGCAGTTCTGCCGTCGCGACCGGCTCGGACTCGTCGGCATCCGGTTCGCCGAATCGGCTGTCCATCACGGCCAGCAGGCCGACCCGCTCACCCTCCTCCTGCAATTGCACCGCGACGGCATGGGCGAGCACACCGCCGAGCGACCAGCCCAGCAGGTGATAGGGCCCTTCCGGCTGCACCGAGCGGATCGCCTCGACATAACGCCGCGCCCACTGTTCGACGGTGCCGGGCAACTCCTCCCCGCTCAGCGCCGGCGATTGCAGACCGTAGAGCGGCCGCTGCACCGAGGCGGCCAGTCCGGCGAACGACCAGGACACACCGCCGACCGGATGCACACAGAACAGCGGCTCGCCGATACCGTTGCGCCGCAACGGAAGCAGCACGTCGAAGGCGGCGCCGGGATCGATCTCGCCCGTCGCCCGGTCCAGGTCGGCCAGCACTGCCGCGGGCGTCGGCGCGGCGAACAGCGTCAGCACCGGCACCTGCCGCTCCAGGGCCGCACTCAGCCGCGCCGCGAGCGTGGTCGCCGAGAGCGAGGTGCCGCCCAATTCGAAGAAGTTGTCCTCCAGGCCGATCCGCTCCACACCCAGCACCTGCGCGAAGGTGGTGCAGACCAGCGCCTCGGCCGGGGTCCGCGGCGCGCGGAATTCGCGCACCGCGCGCGCCGGCGCCGGTAGGGCGCGGCGGTCGAGCTTGCCGGACGCGTTCACCGGAAGTTCGTCGAGGACGACCACGGCCGCCGGAACCATGTAGCCGGGCAGACGCCGCGCGAGTTCGGTCCGCAGCCGATCGGCGTCGACGGCATGACCGGCCTCGGCGACCACATAGGCCACCACCTGCTGGTCCGCACCGTCGTCACCGCGCACCAGTGCGACGGCCTGAGCGACCTCGGGCTGCGCGACCAGCGCCGCCTCGATCTCCCCGGGCTCGATCCGCAGCCCGCGCAGCTTCACCTGGAAGTCCGAGCGGCCGCGGTACTCCAGCTCACCGTCGGCGTTCCACACCACCAGATCGCCGGTGCGGTACATGCGTTCCCCGAAAGCCCCGCCCATGCCCCCGGACTCACCCACGAAGGGGTCGGCCACGAACCGGTCCGCGGTCAGATCGGCGCGCGCGAGATATCCGCGCGCCAGCTGGGTCCCGGCGAGGTACAGCTCGCCGGTGACACCCGCCGGTACCGGGCGCAGTCGCGAATCCAGCACGTAGACACGGGTGTTGAAGACCGGCCGTCCGATCGGCACCACAGCGGTGTCGGCATCGGTGACCTCGTGGTATGTCACGTCCACCGCGGCCTCGGTCGGCCCGTAGAGGTTGTGCAACCGGGCGCCGGTCAGCGTCCGCAACCGCTGCGCCACCGCCGGCGGTAGCGCCTCGCCGGAAGCGAATACCCGCCGCAGCGAGCTCCCGGCCCCGGCCGCCGACTCGGCGACGAACACCGCCAGCATCGACGGTACGAAATGCACGGTGGTGACCGATTCGGCCGCGATCAGGCGGGCCAGGTATGCGGGATCGCGGTGTCCCTGCGGTGTGGCCAGCACCAGCCTCGCGCCGATCTGCAACGGCCAGAACAACTCCCACACCGACACGTCGAAAGTGACGGGCGTCTTCTGCAGCACCACATCGTCGGTGTCGAGCCGGTATTCCGACTGCATCCACACCAACCGGTTCACGATCGCCCGGTGGCTGACCGCCACACCCTTCGGGCGGCCCGTCGACCCGGAGGTGAAGATCACGTAGGCGACGGCGTCGGGACACAACGGGCGTACCCGGTCCGCATCGGTGACGGCGGCGTCGCTGTAGTTTGTGAGGTCCAGCCGATCCAGGGCGAGCGCGCCGTCGATGGTCGAATCCGCGAGCGCCAGCACACAATCCGGTGTCGCGGTATCGAGGATGTGACGAATGCGCTCGTCCGGCTGATCCGGATCGATCGGGACGTAGGCGGCGCCGGCCTTGAGTACCGCGTAGACGGCGGTCAGCAGCTCGACCGAGCGCGGCAGCGCCACCGCCACCCGCTGCTCCGGGCCGATCCCCCGGCCGATCAGATACCGCGCCAGCCGGTTGCTCCGGGCATCGAATTCGGTGTAGGTCAGAACCCGTTGTGCCACAGTGCTTCCCGCACGGTCCTCGGCGAGTGCCACCGCCTCCGGATATGCGGCCACCGCGGCCGCGAACCGGGCGGTCAGCGTGTCCGGATGGTCGCCGCCCGAGACGGGTGACAGCTCCCGCGCGGTGTCGTTGTAGTCGACCAGAATGCGGGTACGTTCGGCGTCGTCCAGCAGGTCGATATCGCCGATCGCGACCTCCGCGTCGGCGGCGACCCGGTCGATCACCCGCAGGAAGCGCTGCACGAAGTTCTGCACCGTGGCCGGGTCGAACAGGTCGGTGGCATAGGTGACGGCGGCGGAGATGCCCGCCGGGGCGCCCTGCTCGTCGTAGGTGTCCGTCAGATACCAGTGCAGATCGAATTGCGATGTGCGCGTGTCGACCTCGAGTTCGCCGACCGTCACGCCGGGCAGCCGCACGTCGGTCCGATTCAGGTTCTGGAACGACAGACCCACCTGGAACAGCGGATGCCGTGCCGTCGACCGGACCGGACCGAGCAGTTCCACCAGCCGCTCGAACGGCACATCGCTGTTGGCGAAGGCCGCCAGATCCGTCTCGCGCACCTGGTCGAGCAGCTCGGCGAACGATGCCTGCGGCGCGACCCTTGCCCGGAGGACGAGGGTGTTGACGAACATGCCGATCAGGTCGTCGAGTTCCGCCTCGCCCCGGCCCGCGATGGGCGCACCGACCGCGACATCCTCGGTGGCGGCGAGCCGGGCCAGCAGGATCGACAGCGCGGCGCGGACCACCATGAACAGGGAGGCGTGCCGGGTACGCGCCAACCGGTGCAGGGCGGCATGCCGCTCGGCGCCGATCTCGAACGTCAGCGCCCGGCCTCGTAGCGACTGCATCTTCGGGCGCGGCCGGTCCGTGGGCAGTGGCAACTGTTCGGGCAGATCCGCGAGGGCGGATCGCCAGTGTGCGAGCTGACCCGCGACCAGCGACCGCGGATCGTCCTCCGCACCGAGCAGTTCGCGCTGCCACAGTGCGTAATCGGCGTACTGCAGCGGCAGCGGGGACCATCGCGGCGCCGCACCGGCCGTGCGCGCCGCGTAGGCGGTCAGCAGATCCCGGGTCAGCGGCACGGCGGAGGCGCCGTCGGCGCAGATGTGGTGCATCGACAGCACCAGGATGTGCTCGCAGGAGTCCGTGACCCGCAGCAGCGCCGCTCGCACCGGAATGTCACACGTGACGTCGAAGGGGCGCGAAAGCAATTGCGCGACTGCGCTTTCCGCCTCGTCGGCGGTTACCGATCCGACCGTGAACTCGGCGTCGGCGCAGGCCAGGATGTGCTGGAACGGTCCGTCGTCGGCCTGCGGGTAGACGGTCCGCAACACCTCGTGCCGCTCGACCACATCGGCGACGGCGAGCTCGAGCGCCGCGGCGTCCACCGCACCGGTCAGGCGCACCGCGAACGGCACGGTGTAGGCCGCGGAGGCGGGATCCAAGCGGTTGAGCAGCCACATCCGCTGCTGCGCCGGTGACAACGGGATCCGTTGCGGCCGGGGCCGGGCGGTGAGCGCGACCCTCGCCGTACCGGCGTGGGCGGCGAGCCGTTCGGCCAGCGCACGCACCGTCGGCGCCTCGAACACCGTGCGCACCGGGATCCGGGTCGCCGTCCGGGCGCCCAGGCGCGCGACGACCTGGGTGGCGATGAGTGAGTTGCCGCCGAGTTCGAAGAAATCGTCGTCGGCGCCGACCCGTGGCACGCCGAGCGCCTCGGCGAGCACCGCGGCGACCAGACGCTGCTGCGGCGTGGCCGGTTCGCGATACGGCCGCGCCTGGAACTGTGGTTCCGGCAACGCCTTTCGATCCAATTTGCCCACCGGGGTGAGCGGCACGCGGTCGAGGACGACGACCGCGGCCGGGACCATATGCGACGGCAGACTGCGCGCGGCGTAGGCGGTCACCTGCTGCGGATCGATCGAACGTCCCGGCGCCGCACGCACATACGACACCAGTGCCGTGGCCCCGGCCGGTGTCTCGCGGCCCAGGGTGACCGCGAAATCGATGTCGTCGTGGCCGGTGAGCACCGCGTCGATCTCGCCGAGTTCGATGCGGAAGCCGCGCACCTTGACCTGGAAGTCGGTGCGGCCCAGATATTCCAGCTCCCACTCGCCCGTGCCGCCCACGATCCAGCGGACCAGGTCGCCGGTGCGATACATCCGGGTGCCGGGCGCACCCCACGGGCAGGCGACGAAACGGCCGGCGCTCAGTCCCGCCCGGGCGTGGTAACCGCGGGCCAGGGCCGCACCCACGACGTACAGCTCACCCGCGACACCGGGCGGCACCGGCTGCATCCGCGCGTCGAGCACAAGCGTGGTCGTGCCCGGCACCGGGGTGCCGATGGTGATCGGCACGCCCGCGACCAGGACCGCGTACGCGGAGGAGATGGTGGCCTCGGTCGGGCCGTAACTGTTGACGAAGCGGCGGCCGGGCTGCCATTTGGCCAGCAGTTCCGGCGTGGTCGCGTCGCCGCCGGCGCCGACGACCTCGAGGTCGGGCAGTCCGGACGGATCCACGGTGGCCAGCATGGCCGGAGTGATCATGGTGTGGGTGACCCGCTCGTCGCGCAGCAGATCGGCGAGTTCCTGTCCGCCCAGCACCGACGGCGGCGCGATGACCAGGGTGGCTCCGCTGCCGAAGGTCAGCAGCCACTCCTCCAGCGACTGGTCGAAACTCGGCGAGCAGACGTGCAGGAAGCGGTGCCGCGGTTGCACCCGGCACAGCCGGGTGGCATGGGCGGCCAGATTGGCGACCCGCCGGTGCGTGACCGTCACACCCTTCGGCAGACCGGTCGAACCCGAGGTGTAGATGGTGTAGGCGGCGTTGTCCGGGCGCAGCGGACGAAGGCGGTCGGCGTCGGTGATCGGATCGGCCGATCGGCGCGCGCAGGCGGCGGCGGTGGCGTCGTCGTCCAGTGCCAACCAGGTGATGGCCGCCGCAGGCAGATCGGCGGCGAATTCACCTGTGGTGATACCGATTACGGCGGCGGAGTCAACCACCATGTGTCGCACCCGATCGGGTGGGTAGCTCGGATCGACCGGCACGTACGCGCCGCCGGCCTTCGCGACCGCCCAGACCGCGGCGATCATCTCGTAGGAGCGCGGCAGCGCGATCGCCACCGACCGCTCCGGCCCGACACCCGCGTCGATGAGCATCCGGGCCAGCTGTGAGGACTGCCGGTCCAGCTCCCCGTAGGTCACCGATCGGCCGTCGATGCGCACCGCGACCCGGTCGGCACCGTAACGCAGGCCGCGCGTGAAGATCTCCGGCAGCAGCCCGTCGGCGAGGACCGGTCCGCCGTCCATCCGGGTGAACTGCTCGTACTCCGCCTCGGACAGCAGCGGCAGGCTGCCGACGGGCTGCTCCGGGGTCGCGGCCACGGCCGCGAGCAGTCCGGTGAAGCGCCGGGCGAACGACTCGACGGTGGTGTGGTCGAACAGATCACGCGCGTACGAGAGGTCGGCGAGCAGTCCCTCCCCGGTCTCCTGCACGGTCAGCGAGAGATCGAACTGTTCGGCGTCGAAGTCGAAATCGACGGCCTCGACCCGCAGGCCGGGCAGTGCCACATCGCGCTGCGGCAGGTTCTGGAAGGTCAGCATCACCTGGAACAGCGGATGGCGTGCCGTGGAGCGCTCCGGATTCACCAGCTCCACCAACCGCTCGAACGGCAGATCGGCGTGTCCGAACGCCTGCAGGTCGGTATCGCGTGCGGTGCGGAGCAATTCGGCGAAGCTCACCTCGCCCGGCACCCGGGTGCGCAGCACGAGGGTGTTGACGAACATGCCGACCACATCGTCGAGTTCGGCCTCGCCGCGGCCCGCGATCGGGGTACCGACGGCGACGTCGTCGGCACCGGCCATCCGCGCCACGAACAGCGCCCACGCGGCGTGCACGACCATGAACAGTGTCGCGTTGTGGGCGCGGCCCAGCTCGGCCAGATCCGTGCGCAGCTGCCCCGAGAGGGGGAACACCACTCGTCCGCCGCGCGCGGACTGCACCGCCGGACGTGGGCGATCGGCGGGCAGATTCACCTCGTCCGGCAGACCGGCCAGCTGCTCGCGCCAGTAGCGGGCCTGCGTCGAGATCAGGCTTCGCGCATCGTCTTCCGAACCGAGCACCTGCCGCTGCCACAACGCGTAATCCGCGTACTGCACCGGCAGCGGGGACCACTGCGGAGCCTCGCCCACGCGGCGGGCGGTATAGGCGAGCATCACATCGCGGGTCAGCGGCCGCATGGACCAGCCGTCGGCGGCGATGTGATGCACCACGAACACCAGCACGTGCTCGTCGGACGAAAGCCGCAGCAGCGCAACGCGGATCGGCACCTCGGAGCTCACGTCGAACCCGGCCGCGGCCAGCTCGGTGATGCGCGCCGCGACCTCCTGCGCGCCGACCGGCCGCGGCGTGAGATCCGCACCCACCTGCGAGGCCGGCAGGATGTGCTGCACGACGCCCTCGGCCGTCTGCGGGTAGACGGTACGCAACACCTCGTGCCGGCTCAGCACGTCGAGCACGGCCTGCTGCAGTGCGTCGACCTGCAGCTGTCCGCGCAACCGCACGGCGGCGGGCACGTTGTAGGCCGCGGATTCCGGTTCGAACTGGTTGAGGAACCACATCCGCTGCTGCGCCAGCGACAGCGGCAGCGCCTCGGGCCGCGGTCCGGCGGTCAGCGCCGTGCGGCCGCCGGAGCCGATGTGGCCGTCCACCCGCACCGCGAGCGCGGCCACCGTCGATGCCTCGAACAGCAGCCGGACCGGAATCCGGGCGTCCAGGGCCGCGCCGAGGCGGGCCGATACCTGGGTGGCCAGCAGCGAGTTGCCGCCGAGGGCGAAGAAATCGTCGTCGGCACCGACCCGGGGCAGCCCCAGCACCTCGGCGTAGATGTCGGCGATCGTCTGTTCCACCGGGGTGGCGGGGGCGCGGTAGGCCGTCGCCTCGAAGGCGGGGCGGGGCAGCGCGGCCCGGTCCAGCTTGCCGTTCACCGTGAGCGGCAGCGCGTCCAGGACGACGAACGCCTCGGGCACCATGTACGACGGAAGTGTCTGTGCCAGCGCCTTTTTCACGTCGGCGACGTCGATATCCCCGGCGGACGGGACGAGGTAGGCGACCAGCCGGTCGGCGGTGCGCGGATCGGATACCGCCAGCACGGCGACCTGCGCGAGCGCCGGCAGCGCGAGCAGCGCCGCCTCGATTTCGCCGAGTTCGATGCGGAAGCCCCGCACCTTCACCTGGAAATCGGTGCGGCCCCGGTATTCGAGTTCGCCGGCCGCGTTCCACGCCACCACGTCGCCGGTGCGATACATGCGCGTTCCGGGTTCGAACGGATCGGCCACGAACCGTTCCGCGGTCAGATCGGCACGGCCGTGATAGCCGCGAGCCAGCTGCGCACCGGCGAGATACAGCTCACCGGGCACGCCCACCGGCACCGGCAACAGCCGCGAATCCAGCACGTACACCCGGCTGTTGGCCTCCGGGCGGCCGATCGGGACGGTCACCGTATCGGTGTCGTCGACGGCGTGGACGGTGATCGAGACCGCGGCCTCAGTCGGGCCGTAGAGGTTGTACAGCCGGGCGGAACTGTCGCGACGCACGCGCTGCGCCGTGGTGGCGGGCAGGGCCTCACCGATGGCGAGGACGCGGCGCAGCGAGGCCGGCAGGCTGCCGCCGGAGGCGGTGAGCAGCGCGTCGAGCATCGACGGGACGACATGCAGCGTGGTCACCTGCTCGCGCCGCATCAGCTCGTCGAGGTAGGCGGGATCTCGGTGGCCGTCCGGTGCGGCGACCACGAGCCGGCCGCCGGAGACGGCGGCGGACCAGAACTCCCACACCGAGAGGTCGAAGGTGGCGGCGGTCTTCAGCAACACCGCATCGTCGGCGCCCAGTCCGAATTCTGCTGTCTTCCAGCGCAACTGATTGACGATCGCCTCATGGGAGACGGTGACGCCCTTCGGCCGGCCCGTCGATCCGGAGGTGAAGACGATATAGGCCGGGTGCTGCGGCAGCAGCGGAGCACGGCGGTCCCGATCGGTCACCGGGGCGGTGGGCAGATCCGGTACGGCGTCGACGTCCACCACTCGCACCGTGTCGTCGTGCAGCGTCGGTGCGATATCCGAGGTGGTCAGCACACACAGCGGAGCGGCGGTAGAGAGGATGTAGCCGACGCGTTCGGCCGGCTGGTCCGGATCGACCGGCACATACGCACCACCGGCGACACCCACCGCGTACATGGCGGCGATCAGCTCGCGGGATCGGCGCAGGGCCAGCGCGACCCGGGTCTCCGGGCCGACGCCCAGCGCGATGAGATGCCGGGCGAGCCGATTGACCTGCGCCGAGAGTTCGGCATAGGTCACCGGTTCACCGGCGCCGTCGCGATCGATGATCAGCGCCGGCGCGGTACCGGCGGCCGCGACCGTCGCGTTCCACAGCGCGGGAAGCGTTGTCGCGCAACCGGGTTCGGCGGTGTCGTTCCAGGTGCGCAGAATCCGCATCCGCTCCTGCGGTGCGAGCAGATCCACCGAGCCGACGGCCCGGGCCGGATCGGCACAGACGGCGTCCAGCAGCCGCAGCAGCCGCTCACCGAAGCCGGCCACGGTGGGCGCGTCGAAGAGCGCGGTGGCGTAGGTCAGGGAGGCGGCCATGCCGAGCGGCGCACCGGACGCGTCGTAGCGGTCGGTGATCACCAGATGCAGATCGAACTGCGAGACGGCGGTGTCGAAATCCGCCGCGCTCACCGTCAATCCGTCCAGCGCGAACTCCGCGGCGGCCTGGTTGTGGAAGGAGAAGCCGACCTGGAACAGCGGATGCCGGGCGGTCGACCGGACCGGGTTGAGCACCTCGACCAACCGCTCGAACGGGATGTCGGCATGGGAGAAGGCGGCCAGATCGCCGTCGCGCACGCCGGCGAGCAGTGTGGCGAAGCCGGCGCCCGGATCGACCTCGGTGCGCAGTACCAGGGTGTTGACGAACATGCCGACCAACTCGTCGAGAGCGCGGTCGCCGCGGCCCGCGACGGGCGTGCCGATCGCGATATCCGTCGAGGCGGCCAGCCGCGACAGCAGGGTCGCGAAGGCGGCGTGCATCACCATGAACAGCGTCGCGCCGTGGGTGCGGCCGATCTCGATCAGGCGGGTGTGTGTCGCCTCGTCCACGGTGAAGTCCACGGTGTCGCCGGCGGTGGAGACCGTCGCCGGGCGCGGCCGATCGGTGGGCAGCGCCAGCTGGTCGGGCAGTCCCGCCAGCGCGTGCGTCCAGTAGCCGATCTGCCGGGTGGCCGGCGAATCCGGATCGTCCTCGGAGCCGAGCACCTCCCGCTGCCAGAGCGCGAAGTCGGCGTACTGGACGGGCAGCGGCGTCCAGCCGGGCGCGGTCCCGGTGCGACGGGCGGCGTAGGCCGTCATCACGTCCCGGGCCAGGGGGACCAGCGAGGAACCGTCGGCGGCGATGTGATGGACGGCCACGACGAGGATGTACTCGCTGCCCGGTGCGTCGGTGACGACGAGCAGCCGGGCCCGCAGCGGCACCGCGGCCGTCACGTCGAACGGCTCGGTGACGAACTGCGATACCGCATCGAGCATGTCGGCACCGGGCAGCGGCATCGGCGCCAACCGCGGCGCGGGGGCGTCGGCGACGGGCAGGATCACCTGCACCGGCCCGGCCTCGGTCTGCGGATAGACCGTGCGCAGCACCTCGTGCCGGGCCACCACATCGGCGAACGCGGCGTTCAGCGCGGCCACGTCGAGATCGCCGCTCAATCGCATGGCCAGCGGGATCGTGTACGCGGCGGAATGTTCGTCCATCCGGTTGAGCAGCCACATGCGCTGCTGTGCGAGCGACAGCGGTACCGGCCCGTCGACAGCGCGCGGGGCCAGGGCCACCCGGGCCGGCCCGCCCTCCGGCGCCGCGGCGACCGACGCCAGGGCGGCCACCGTGGGGTGTTCGAAGACGGCGCGCACGGGCACCGTCGTGTCGAACGCCGTGCCGAGCCGCGCCGCCAATCGGGTTGCGGTGAGCGAGTTTCCACCGAGCGCGAAGAAGTCGTCGTCGAGGCCGAGGCGTCGCGATTCGCCGAGACCGAGCACCCCGGCCACGATCTCGGCGACCGTGGATTCGGCGGCGGTGCGCGGGGCACGGAATTCGGCGACTCGGAAAACCGGCTCCGGCAATGCCTTCCTGTCCAGTTTGCCGGTCGGCGTCAGCGGAATTCGGTCGATGACCATGATCGCGGCCGGCACCATGTACGCGGTGAGGCTGCGGGAGGCATGGGCCACCACGTCGTCCACGTCGACGGTGTGCCCGGGCGCGGGGACCACGTAGGCGACCAGCGATGTCTCCCCCGTGCCATCGAGATGGCCCAGGGTGGCGGCGAATTCGACCGACTCGTGGGCGCCGAGCACCGCGTCGATCTCGCCCAGTTCGATGCGCAGACCGCGCACCTTCACCTGATGGTCCGAGCGGCCCACGTATTCGACGACGTATTCCTCGCCGCGCGCGACCCAGCGCACCAGATCACCGGTGCGGTAGAGCCGCTCGCCCGCAGCGCCGTGCGGATCGGCGACGAAACGTTCGGCCGTCAGCGCCGCCCGCGCGTGGTAGCCGCGCGCCAGTCCCGGTCCGCGCAGATACAGCTCACCGGTGACGCCGACCGGTACCGGGCGCAGCCGCCCGTCGAGCACCACCGCCGACATCCCGGCGATCGCAGCGCCCATATCCAGCGGGTCGCCCGGCCGCTTCACGGCGCTCACGGTCGCGAAGACGGTGGTTTCGGTCGGGCCGTAGGTGTTGTGGAATTCGCGGTCCGCGGCCCAGCGGGCCATCAGGTCCGGACCGTAGGCCTCGCCACCGACCGTCAGCCGCCGCAGCCGCGGCAGGGCGGCGGGGTCGAGGGTCCGCAGTACGGCGGGAGTGATGAAGGCGTGTGAAACACGCTGGGCGGCCATCCATTCCGTCAATTCGTCGCCGCCGTAGACGCCGACCGGCGCGATGACGGCGGTCGCCGAGCCCGCGAAGGCCATCAGCAGTTCCAGCATCGAGGCGTCGAAGCTCGGCGAGGAGGCGTGCAGGACCCGCGCGCCCGAGTCGATCCGGTAGTGCCGGCGATGCGCGGCCACGATCGCCCCGATACCGCCGTGCGTCACCACGACGCCCTTCGGCTTCCCGGTCGTGCCGGAGGTGTAGATCATCCACGCCGGATTCTGCAACCGGACCGGGCGCAGCAGTTCGTGCGCCGCGATCGGCTCCGAAGAGGTAGTGCGCAGGCGTGCGGCGATATCCGGCGCGTCGACGGTGATCGCGCGCACCGTGCCGGGCAGGGCCGCGGCGTCGGCGACGGTCGTGATGCCCACGGCCGCACCGGAATCGGCGAGCATATGCGCGATCCGTTCCGCCGGATAGTCCGGATCGACCGGCAGGAAGGCGGCTCCCGCCTTCGCCACCGCCCACCAGGCCACCACCCACCGCACCGAGCGGGTGATCGCGATGGCGACGAAATCCTCTGCGCCGACACCGGATTCGATCAGAACCCGGGCCAACCGGCTGGACTCGGCATCCAGTTCCGCGTAGCTCACGTCCCGGCCGTCGCCGCACAGCGCGGTACCGGTGGGGTTGCGCCGGGCCGCCTCGGCCAGGAATTCCGCCAGGGTGCGGGCGGCGACGAACGGGGTGGGGCGGGCGTCGAGCAGGGCGGCGTGTTCGGCCGGGGACAGCAGGTCGATATCGCCGACGGCGCGCTGCGGTTCGGCGACGGCCGCACCGATCACCCGGCCCAGCCGTCGCAGCAGTCCGGCCGCGGTGGCCGGGTCGTACAGGTCGGTGGCGTAGGCGAGTTCGAGCGGCAGATGCCCGTCGGCGTCGAGTTCGTCCGACACGGTGAACTGGAGGTCGAATTTGGCCACCGGGCGGTCGAATTCGACCGGTTCCAGGATCAGTCCGGGCACGGCGTGGGTCTGCGAGCCGAGGTTGAGATAGCTCAGCGACACCGTGAACAGGGGGTTGCGGTCGGCCGTGCGCGTCACGCCCAGGGCGTCGACCACGCGGTCGAAGGGCAGCGCCGCATGGGCGAATGCGGCCAGATCGACGGCCCGCGTGTGGTCGAGTACCGCATCGAAGCTGTCGGTGGTCCGGGGCCTCGTCCGCAGCGTCAGGGTGTTGACGAACATGCCGACCAGCTCGTCCAGTGCGCTGGCGCCGCGTCCGGCGACGGGTGTGCCGACGGTGATGTCGTCACCGCCGGACAGCCGGCCCAGCAGCACGGTCAGGGCGGCGTGCCAGACCATGAACGGGGTCGCGCCGTGCGCCTTGGCGAGGCGGTGGACCGCACCGGCGACGGCGCCGTCGATGCGACCGCGCACGACCGCACCCCGGCGCGAGGCCACGGACGGGCGCGGCCGATCGGCGGGCAGGGCGAGTTCGTCCGGCAGATCCGCCAGCGTGCGGGTCCAGAAGTCGAGGTGTTCGGCCTCGGCGGTGTTCAGCGACTCCTGTTGCCACAGTGCGTAATCCGCATACTGCACGGGCAGTTCGGGCCAGTTCGGCGCGGTCCGGGTGCGGCGGGCCAGATAGGCGGCGATCAGATCCCGCAACAGCGGATTCAGCGAATAGCCGTCGGCGGCGATGTGATGGACGACCACCACGAAGACGTGGCTGGTCTCGGATTCCCGCAGGAGCAGGGCCCGCACCGGCGGTGCGGAGGTCACGTCGAAACCGCGTCCGGCGAAGTCGGCGATCGGCTCCGCCGCGGCGCCGGTCCGGGTCTCGAATTCGACAAGCGCCCGGTCGGGCGACAGGACCACCTGGCAGCCCGCGCCGTCGGCATCGAGCGGGTAGTAGGTGCGCAGCGCCTCGTGGCGGGCGACCACATCGGTGAAGGCGGCGTGCATGGTCGCCTCGTCCAGATCGCCGAGGATGCGGACCGCGACCGCGATGTTGTCGGCCGCCGACTCCGGGGCCAGGCGGTTGAGGAACCACATGCCCTGTTGCACCGGCGCCAGCGGAACGACGTCGGGGCGTTCGGCGGCGACCGGGCCGACCAGTTCGGTCGCGACGCCGTCGGTGCCGGCGATCATGGCGGCGGCCAGACCGGCGACGGTCGGATGTTCGAACAGCAGGCGGACCGGAACGCGGCGGCCGTGGCGCTCGCCCAGCCGGGCCAGGACCCGGGTCGCGACGAGCGAATTGCCGCCGAGGGCGAAGAAGTCGTCGTCGGCGCCGACCCGTTCGATGCCGAGTACCTGTTCGAAGGTCTCGGCGACCAACTGCTCGGCCGGTGTGCTCGGCTCGCGGTATTCGTCACCGCCGAAGACCGCCGCGACCCGCGGGTCTCCGGCATCGGGCAGTGCGCCGCGATCGAGCTTGTCGGAGGCGTTGAGCGGGAAGGCGTCCAGGGCGACCACGGCCGAGGGGACCATATATCCGGGCAGTTGGGCGACGGCCGCGTCGCGCGCCCGGTCACCGAGGGCGGCGGCGGATCCGGCGCCGGACGAGGTGACGAACCCGATGAGGTGGTCGCCACCCGGAGCCGCCACGATCCGCACGGCCGCCGCGGCGACACTGGGCACCGCCGCGAGCACGGCCTCGATCTCACCGAGTTCGATGCGCTGGCCGCGGAATTTCACCTGGAAGTCGGTGCGGCCGAGGTAGATCAGCTCGGGTGTGTCACCACTGACGTCCCAGCGCACCAGATCGCCGGTGCGGTACATGCGAGAACCGGGCTCACCGAAGGGATCGGCCACGAACCGGTCGGCGGTGAGGTCGGCGCGGCCGTAGTAGCCGCGCGCCAGCTGGGTGCCGGCCAGGTACAACTCGCCCGCGACGCCGGGCGGGGTCGGCCGCAGCCGCGAATCCAGCACGTAGACGCGGCTGTTCCATTCTGGCCGGCCGATCGGCAGGGCCGGGCGGTCGGTCACCCCGGTGACATCGCGGTAGGTGATGGAGACGGCCGCCTCGGTGGGCCCGTACAGGTTGTGCAGCCGCGCCGGGCTGATCGCGCCGAACGCCCGCACCGTCTCGGCGGGCAATGCCTCACCGATGACGAACACCTGCCGCAGCGACCGCACCTGCGCCGGGGCGACCTGGGCGGCGAAGACGCTGAGCATCGAGGGCACGAAATCGGTGACGGTGACGCCGTATTCGGCGATGGTGTCGGCGAGATAGGCCGGATCGCGGTGGCCGTCCGGGGCGGCCAGAACCAGGGTGGCGCCGATCCGCAACGGCAGGAAGTAGCCCCACAGCGAGACGTCGAAGGTGGTCGCGGTCTTCTGCAGGTACACGTCCGCGGCGGTGAGCCGGTATTCGGCCTGCATCCACGTCATCTGATTGACGATCGCCGCGTGGGTAATGGTGACGCCCTTGGGCTTTCCGGTGGAACCGGAGGTGAAGAGCACATAGGCCGGATGGTTCGCGTACATCGGGCTGTGGCGTTCGTTCACCGCGATCGGATCGTCGCGGTAGGCGTCGAGCGCGACGGTGTCGACCATGACGGTCGGGCCTGCGAAGTCCACCTCGGCGCCGGTGGTGGTGAGCAGCACCGCGGGCCGGGCGGTATCCAGGATGTGGGCGATGCGCTGGGCCGGATGGTCGGGATCGATCGGGACGTACGCACCGCCGGCCTTGAGCACGGCGTACATCGCCACCACCAACGCCGGGGAGCGCCGGATCGAGAGGGCGACCAGCGATTCCGGGCCCACCCCGGCGTCGATGAGGTGGCGCGCGAGGCGGTTGCTGCGGCTGTCGAGTTCACCGTAGGTGAGGACGGCCGGCGCCGAACCGTCGTCCGGGACGTAGCGCACGGCGGGCAGCTGCGGCGCGGTCGCGGCCTGCGCTTCGAACTCGTCGAGCAGCAGTTCCGCCCCGAAACCGATATGCGCCGAGTCGTTCCACTCGGTGAGGACGCGCTCGCGCTCACCGGCGGCGAACAGGTCGATATCGCCGACGACGCGTCGCGGATCGTCGATGACCGACTCGATCACCCGCAGGAACCGGGCGGCCAGACTCTCGATCGTCGTGGCGTCGAAAAGCTCTGTCGCATAGGTGAACCCGATCTCATGTTCGGTGACCGTGACCTGCAGGTCGAACGGATTCACCGCGGTGTCGAGGCGCACCTCACCGACGCTCAGCTCACCCAGCTCGATCGTCACCGGGTTCAGGTTCTGGAAGAACAACGCCACCTGGAACAGCGGATGGTGGGCTTGTGAACGCGGCGGGTCGAGCACCTCGACGAGGCGCTCGAACGGGATGTCGGCGTGGGCGAAGGCGGCGAGATCACCCTCACGCACCTGCCGCAGCACGGCCGAGAACGGTTGCGCCGGCCGGATCTCGGCGCGCAGCACCAGGGTGTTGACGAACATGCCGACCAGATCGTCGAGGACCGCCGCACCGCGCCCGGCGACCGGTGCGCCGATGGCGATATCGGCGGTGCCCGACATCCGGGCGAGCAGGACCGCCAGCGCGGCGTGCACCACCATGAACGGCGTGCTCCCGTAGCGTCCGGCCAGTTCGTCCACGCCGGTTCGCAGCCGCGCGTCGAAGCCGACGGTGACCGTGGCCGCGGTGTGACCGGCAACCGCCGGGCGCGGCCGGTCGGTGGGCAGGTCCAGCCGGGTCGGCAGTCCGCGCAACCGATCGCGCCAGAACTCCAGTTGACGCGCGGCCGAGGAGCCGGGATCGGATTCCGCGCCGAGGACCTCGCGCTGCCACAGCGCGTAGTCGGCGTACTGGATCGCCAGCTCGTGCCACTGCGGGGCGGTTCCGGCGCTGCGGGCCGCGTACGCCGTGGCGATATCGCGGGCCAGCGGTCCCATCGAGAAGCCGTCCGCGGCGATGTGGTGGACGACGAGAACCAGAATATGTTCGGGCGCACCGCTTTCCGATCGCACGGCCAGCAGGGCCACGCGCAGCGGAACCTCGGTGGTCACATCGAACGGTTCGGCGATGAACGCGCCGAGGGCCGCGGCGATGTCGTCCCCGCGCAGCCGCGAGAGCACCGGTACGTGGTCGGCGGGCCGGATCTGCTGATAGCCGATGCCGCCGATATCCGGATACACCGTGCGCAGCGTTTCGTGCCGCGCGACGATATCGGCGAGCGCGGATTCCAGGGCCGCCGTATCCAGCGCACCGGTGAGGCGCAGCGCGACGGGGATGTTGTGCACGCTCTGCCCGGGGTCGAACCGGTTGAGGAACCACAGACGCTGCTGCGCCGGCGAGAGCGGCACCAGATCCGGGCGCGGGCGCGCGATCAGCGGCACAGCGGTGCCGCGACCCGCGAATTCCGCGGCGCGAGCGGCTAATTCACCGACCGTCGGAGCGTCGAAGATCAGGCGCACCGGCAGCTCGGCATCGAGTTCGGCGCCCAGCCGGGCGGCGACACGGGTGGCGGTCAGCGAATTGCCGCCGAGGGCGAAGAAGTCGTCGTCGAGTCCGACGCGGTCGAGCCCGAGCAGCTCCGCGTAGACGGCGGCGACGGCGAGTTCGGCCCGCGTACCGGGAGCGCGGAAGGCGGGTGCCCGGAAAGCGGGCTCCGGCAAAGCTTTCCGGTCCAGTTTGCCCGACGGGTTGAGTGGCAACGCCTTCATGGTCATGATCACCGCCGGGACCATGTATTCGGGCAGCCGTCGGCCACAGTCGGCGCGCAGCCGGCCGGCGTCGAGGTCACGGCCGGATGCGGCGACCACGTAGGCGACGATCCGATCGCCGGTGTCGCGGTCGTCGCGCACCACGGCCACGGCCTGGGCTACGCCCTCGGATTCGCGCAGGGCGCTCTCGATTTCGCCGAGTTCGATGCGCAGGCCGCGCACCTTCACCTGGAAATCGGCGCGGCCCACGTATTCCAGTTCGCCGCCGGCCTGCCAGCGCGCGATATCGCCGGTGCGATACATGCGTTCGCCGGCGCGGAACGGGTCGGCGACGAAGCGGTCCGCGGTCAGGTCCGGGCGGGCGATATATCCCTCGGCCAATTGAGTTCCGGCGAGGTACAACTCACCCGCCACGCCGACCGGTACCGGCCGCAGCGCCGAATCGAGCACATAGACACGGGTATTGGCCACCGGACGGCCGATCGGCACCGTCACGGTGTCGACATCGGTCACCGCGTGGAAGGTCACATCGACCGCGGCCTCGGTCGGACCATACAAGTTGTGCAGCGGCGCACCACCGAGTTCACGCCAGCGCCCGGCGGTATCCACCGCCAACGCCTCACCCGAAGTGAACACACGGCGCAGGCTCGCGGGAGCCATCGCGGAGGTATCGGCCAGTGCGTCGACGAAGACGTCCAGCATCGAGGGCACGAAGTGCGCGGTCGTGATCGTTTCCGCACTCATCAGGTGCGCGAGGTAGGCCGGGTCGCGGTGCCCGTCCGGACGCGCCACCATCAACCGCGCACCCACCTGCAACGGCCAGAAGAACTCCCACACCGACACATCGAACGTCGCCGGAGTCTTCTGCAACACCACATCATCCGAGCCCAACCCGTACTCGGACTGCATCCACACCAGACGATTCACAATCGCCCCGTGACTCACCGCCACACCCTTGGGACGACCCGTCGAACCCGACGTGAAAATCACATACGCCACATGCTCCGGACGCAGCTTGCCCAGCCGATCCACAGTCGTCAGCGGACCGTCGGCATAGCCGGACACGTCCAGCCGATCGAGGTCGAGCACCGGCGGCGCCGACTCCGCGCGCACCGGCGCATCGGTGGTGGCGAGCACACAGGCCGGTCGCGCGGTGTCGAGGACGTAGCGGATGCGTTCGGCGGGATGGTCGGGGTCCAGCGGCACATATCCGGCGCCCGCGGCGACGGTCGCGTACATACCGACCACGAGTTCCAGCGAACGGCGCATATGCAGCGCCACCAGCGATCCGGGGCCCACCCCCTCGGCGATCAGATGGCGGGCGAGCCGGTTCACGCGGGCGCCGAATTCGGCATAGGTCAGCGTCGTCTCCGCGAAGGTGATCGCGGGGGCCTTCGGCGTGCGCGCGACCTGGACGTCGAACAGCACGGGAAGAGTTGCGGTGCGGTCGATTTCGACCGTTGTCGCATTCCAGATGTCGAGGACCTGCAACCGTTCGGACAGTTCCAGCAGGTCGATGTCCCGGATGCGGACGTCGGGGTCGGCGGTCACCGCGGTGAGCACGCGCAGCAGCCGGCGCCCGAGGGCCGACGCCGTCGACGCGTCGAACAGATCGGTGGCGTACCGCAGCACCGCCTGCAGTTCGCGCCCCTGCGCACCGTCGATCTCGGCCAGCGACAGCGCGAGATCGAATTGCGCCACCGGGTTGGCGAGCGGGTAATCGGTCACCTCCAGGCCGGGCAGCCGCAGGTCGGTGCCGGAGCGCTGTTCGAACGACAGCAGTACCTGCACGATCGGCGCATATGCCTGGGAGCGTTCGGGATTCATCTCCTCGACCAGCCGGTCGAACGGCAGGTCGGCGTGCGCGAAGGCCCGCACGTCGGCGTCTCGGACCCGGGTGAGCAGCTCGGCGAACCGCTCGTGGGCGCTGATCCGGGTGCGCAGGACCAGCGTGTTGACGAACATGCCGACCAGATCGTCGAGTGCCTGCACCGAGCGGCCCGCGACCGGGGTGCCGATCGCCAGGTCGTCGGTGCCGGACAGGGTGGCGAGCAGGGTGGCGTAGGCCGCGTGCAGCACCATGAAGGTCGATACGCCCGCGCGGCGGGCCATGGTCTCGACAGCGGCGGTCAGCTCGGCCGGAATGCGGAATTCGATCGCCGCACCCGCGCCCGACGCCACCGCCGGCCGCGGCCGGTCGCCGGGCAGGTCGACGACGGCGGGCAGATCGGCCAGCTCGGCGCGCCAGAAGTCGATCTGGCGGGACAGGCGGGATTCGGGATCGTCGGCGCGCCCCAGGACCGTGTGCTGCCACAGCGCGAAGTCGGCGTACTGCACCGGCAGTGGCTGCCAGTCGGGGACCGCCGCCGCACGGCGCGCGGCGTAGGCGGTGACCAGGTCGCGGGCCAGCGGCGCGGTGGATATGCCGTCGGCCGCGATGTGGTGCACGACCACGAGCAGGATGTGTTCATCCGGCGCGACCCGGAAAGCGCTGATGCGCAACGGAAGGTCGTGGCGCAGGTCGAAGCCGCGTGCCGCCGCGGCGGCGAGTTCGCCGTCCACCTCGCCGGCATTCGCGGCGTGCAGCGTGAGCGCGGTCGCGGCGCAGTCCTCGACGGCGCGAATGTGCTGGCGCGGGCCCTCGGCGTCCTCGGGGAAGATCGTGCGCAGCGACTCGTGCCGTGTCAGCACATCGGCGACCGCCTCGGAGAGGGCGAATTCGTCCAGATCGCCGCGCAGGCGCAGCGCGAACGGAATGTTGTACATCGCCGAATCCGGTTCGATGCGGTTCAACAGCCAGATACGAGTTTGCGCGAGCGACAACGGAATTCGATCCGGGCGTGGCCCCGCCGTCAGGGCCGGCACGGCCACGTCGGGTGCGTCCTCGACGAGGCGGGCCAGCAGGGCGGCGGTGGGTGCGCCGAAGATTTCCGCGACGTTGAGATCGCATCCCAGGGCGGCGTTGACGCGCGCGACCACACGCATGGCGAGCAGGGAGTTACCACCGGCGGCGAAGAAATCGTCGTCGGCGCCGAAGACACCCGGCGAATCGAGGCCCAGTAGTTCGGCCATCACGGCGGCGACCACGGCCTCGGCCCCTTCGGCCGGGGCGCGATAGCCGGACTTCTCCGCGTGATCCACAGCCGGCAAGGCGGCGCGGTCGAGTTTGCCGGAGGAATTGACCGGCAGGTGCGGCAGGACCGTGACTCCGGCCGGGACCATGTATGCGGGCAGGGCTGCGCCCGCGGCGGCCAGCACGGCGGCGGAATCGACGGCAGCGCCCGCGGCGGGCACCACATAGGCGTGCAGCCGCGCCCGCTCCCCAACTCCCGCGACCACCACGGCCGCCTGGGCGATGCCGGTCTGCGCGGTCAGCGCCGCCTCGATCTCCCCGAGTTCGATGCGCAGCCCGCGCAACTTCACCTGGAAGTCGTTGCGGCCCAGATATTCCAGTTCCCCGGTGCGGTTCCAGCGCACCAGGTCGCCGGTGCGGTACATCCGGGCTCCGGCCGGGGCACGACCGGCGGGCCCGGAGGCGGTAGCGGAGCGTGACCCCGCAGGGCCCTCGGGAGTGCCCCTTGTGGACACAGCGAACGGGTCGGCAACGAAGCGGTCCGCGGTCAGGTCGGAACGGCCGACATAACCGCGCGCGAGCTGATCGCCCGCCAGGTAGAGCTCGCCGGTGACGCCGACGGGTACCGGACGCAATGTCGAATCGAGCACGTAGACACGGGTATTGGCCACCGGACGACCGATCGGCACCGTCACGGTGTCGACATCGGTCACCGCATGGAAGGTGACATCCACCGCGGCCTCGGTCGGACCGTACAAGTTGTGCAACGGCGCACCGCCCAGCTCACGCCAACGCGCGGCCGTATCCACCGCCAACGCCTCACCCGACGTGAACACGCGGCGCAACGAGGCCGGTGCCGTCGGCACCGAGCCGACGAATACGGCCAGCATCGACGGAACGAAATGCGCCGTCGTCACGGCCTCCTCGTCCATCAACCGCGCGAGGTAGGCCGGGTCACGGTGCCCGTCCGGACGCGCCACCGCCAACCGCGCACCCACCTGCAACGGCCAGAAGAACTCCCACACCGACACATCGAACGTCGCCGGAGTCTTCTGCAACACCACATCATCCGAGCCCAACCCGTACTCGGACTGCATCCACACCAGACGATTCACAATCGCCCCGTGACTCACCGCCACACCCTTGGGACGACCCGTCGAACCCGACGTGAAAATCACATACGCCACATGCTCCGGACGCAGCGGCGACACCCGGTCGGCATCGGTCACCGCGTCGTCGGCACAGCCGGACAGGTCCAGCCGGTCCAGCCGCACCAGTTCCACACCGGCCGGGAGGGCGGAATCGTCGGTCGTGGTCAGCACACAGGCGGGACGCGCGGTGTCGAGGACGTAGCGCACGCGGTCGGCGGGATGATCGGGATCCAGTGGCACGTATGCGGCCCCCGCCGCGACGATCGCGTGAATCGCGACAACCAATTCCAACGACCGCGGAATGCGCACGGCGACAGTGGTTTCCGGTCCGATGCCGCGGGCGATGAGGTAGCGCGCCAGCCGGTGCACGCGCCGGTCGAATTCCCGATAGGACAGACTGGTGCCCTCGAAGGTCACCGCCTGCGCTGCCGGTCGCTGCGGCCGGGCGGTGAGAAGTTCGGGCAGGGTGCGCGGTCCGACCGGGTAACCGGTGGCGTTGTGCCCGCCGATCAGCAGGTCGCGTTCGGCCCGCGACATCAGCTCGACGTCGGCGACCCGGGTGGAGCCGTCGGCCGTCATCGCCGCCACGATGCGTTCGAATCCGTCGAGCAGCGCCGCGACGGTCTCCGGGTCGAAGAGGTCGGCGGCATAGTGCACGTGCAGGTCGATACCCGCGGCCGTACCGTCCGCGGCGTAGGTCTCGTTCGCGGTCCAGTGCTGGTCGACCTGGATCGGCGCCGCCGCCGGCTCGACCGCGGCGATCTCCAGCCCCTCGAGCCGCAGTTGCGCGCGGGTCTGGTTCTGCAGTGTCAACGACACCTGGTACAGCGGCGAATGTGCGCGGGAGCGAGTCGGATTGAGGGCTTCGACGAGCTGTTCGAACGGCACCGCGGCATGATCGAAGGCGGCGAGGTCGACGGCCCGCACATGGTCCAGATGTTCGACGAGGCTGTCCCCGCCGTGCACCGGGGTGCGCAGCACCAGCGTGTTGACGAACATGCCGACCAGATCGTCGAGCGTCTGATCACCGCGGCCGGCGACCGGGGCGCCGATCACGATGTCGTCGCTGCCGCCGAAGCGGGCCAGCAGTACCGACAGGGCGGCGTGCAGCACCATGAACGGTGTCACCCGATGCGCGGCCGCCAGGTCGTGGATGCGCTGATGCAGTGCGGAATTCAGCCGTGCGGTGCGGGCGCCGCCGCGCTGGGAGGCGATCGCCGGGCGCGGTCGGTCGGTCGGCAGCGCGGACAGCTCCGGCGCGCCGGACAGTTGCGCACGCCAGAATTCCAGCTGCCGAGCGGATTCCGATCCGGGATCGGCGACCGAACCGAGGGTGCGCTGCTGCCACAGGGCGTAATCGGCGTACTGGATCGGCAGCGGCGACCACTGCGGCGCGGCACCCGCGGTGCGGGCCTGATAGGCGACGGCGAGGTCCCGGGTCAGTGGGGCGAAGGACCAGCCGTCGGCCGCGATGTGATGGACGACGAACAGCAGGACATGGGCCTGTTCGGTGCGATCGGCGTCGGGCGCGCGGCGCACCCGCAACAACCGGATGCGCACCGGAACCTCGTCCACGACGTCGAAACGACTGTGCGCCAGGCTTTCCGCTATGGCGGCGACCTCGGCGGCATCGACATCGGTCACCGCGAGATCCGGTACGGCGGCGGGTACGACGCATTGGGTCGCCACCCCGTCCCGCTCGGGATAGCGAGTGCGCAGGGTTTCGTGCCGGTCGAGCACATCGGCGATCGCGGCGCGCAACGCGGCGATGTGCAGATTGCCGGTGAGCCGCAGCGCGAAGGCGATGTTGTAGCTGCCGCCGCCGGTGTCCAGGCGGTTGAGCATCCACATGCGCTGCTGGGCGATCGACAGCGGGACGATGTCCGGGCGTGGATCGACGGCGATCGGCCCGTTGTCCCGGTAACCCTTGTCCGACAGCGTGATCCGGGTAGCCAGCGCCCGCACGGTCGGCGCGTCGAAGACCGCGCGGACCGGGACGGTGTCCGCGGTGGCCTTGTTCAGGCGGGCGGCGAGCTGGGTGGCGATGAGCGAGTTGCCGCCCAGGGCGAAGAAGTCGTCGTCCGCACCCACCTGTTCGACGCCGAGCAGGGCGGCGAAGGTGCCGGCGACCAGCACCTCGGCCGCGCCGACCGGTGCGCGGTACCGGGCCGGCGCCAGCACCGGTGCGGGCAGCGCCTTGCGGTCCAGCTTGCCGACCGGGGTCAGCGGAATCTTGTCGAGCACGACCAGCGCGGCGGGCACCATATGCGAGGGCAACCGGCGGGCCGCGAAATCGGTGAGCTCGCCGGGGTCGACCGCGCGTCCCGGCTTCGGCAGGACGTAGGACACCAGCATGGTGCCGCGAGTGTCGTGGTCGCGTCCCAGGGTGGTCGCGTAGTCGACGTCGGGATGGGCGCCGAGCACCGCGTCGATCTCGCCGAGTTCGACGCGGAAGCCGCGGATCTTCACCTGGAAATCCGAGCGCCCGACGTACTCCAGTTCCCAATCCGGCTGTGCCTGGCGCACCGTCGGCGCGACGGCCCGCCAGCGCACGACATCGCCGGTGCGATACATCCGGCTGCCCGGCCTGCCCCACGGGTTCGGCACGAAGCGTTCGGCGGTCGCTCCCGACCGGTTGCGGTAGCCCCGGGCCAGGCCGCCGCCCGACAGATACAGCTCACCGGCCACACCGGGCGCCACGGGCCGCAGCCGCCGGTCCAGCACCAGCGCCGACATGCCGTGTACCGGAGTGCCGATGGTGACCGGTTGTCCGGCGCTCAGCCGCGCGTACGAGGAGATGATGGTGGTTTCGGTCGGACCGTAGCCGTTGACATAGCGGCGGCCGGGCTCCCAGGCCGAGAGCAGTTCGTCGGTGGTCACATCGCCGCCGACCGAAAGTACTTGCAGCTGTGGCTGTTCCGCCGGGTCCAGGGTGCCCAGCACGGCGGGGGTGATGATCGCGTGCGTCACCGCTTCCGCGCGCAGCAGCGCGCCCAGTTCGGGGCCGCCGATGATGCGCGCCGGCACGACCACCAGCGTCGCGCCGGTCGCGAAGGCGCAGATCCATTCCAGGACCGACGGGTCGAAGCTCGGCGAGCAGATGTGCAGCATGTGGTGGTCGGGCCGCACCCCGTACCGTTCGATCGCATACTGGGCCAGCCCGCCCAGACCGGCGTGCGTCACGGTGACGCCCTTGGGCCTGCCCGTCGAGCCCGACGTGTAGATCACGTACGCCGGATGTGACATCCGCAGCGTGGCGAGGCGGTCGGCGTCGCCGATCGGATCGGCGGGCAGTGCGGCGAGTTCGGTCTCGGTCGCGGGCGCGTCGAGGACCAGCCAGCGCACATCCTCGGGGAGGGCATCGGCGTAGGCGGCGACCGTGATGCCGATCCGGGCCGCCGAGTCGGTGACCATGTACCGCACCCGTTCCGCGGGATAGGTGGGGTCGACGGGGACGTGGGCGCCGCCGGCCTTGGCCACCGCGACGGCCGCGGCGACCATCTCGAACGACCGCGGAAGTGCCACGGCCACCAGCTGTTCCGGGCCGACGCCGGCCGCGATCAGCCGGCGCGCCAGCCGGGAGGAGTAGTCGTCGAGGTCGCCGTAGGTGATCGACCGCCCCTCGTAGCGCACCGCGACCCGGTCGCGGCCCAGACTCGACCCGGCGGTGAGCAGTTCCGGCAGCAGCGCGGTCGCCATCGCCTCGTCGGGCCGTACCCGGGTCAGCCGGACGTATTCGTCGGCGCTGAGCAGCGACATATCACCGACCGCGGCCTCGGGATCGGCGACCAGTTGCCGCAGCAGGCCGAGGAAACGGCTCGCGAAACCCTCGATCGTGGCGTGATCGAAAAGGTCGCGGGCATAGGCGAACTCCGCGGCCATGCCCTCGGGCGCCTCCCGGATGTTCAGGGCCAGATCGAATTTCGCGGTCTCGGCGGCCTGCTCGACCGTTGCGGCCCGCAATCCCGGTAGCTCCAGCTCACCGGTGGGCAGGTTCTCGAAGGCCAGCGCCACCTGGAATAGCGGATGCCGCGCGGTCGACCGTTCCGGATCGAGCAGTTCCACCAGGCGCTCGAACGGCAGGTCGGCGTGCGCGAAGGCACGCAGGTCGGCGTCGCGGGTGCGGTCCAGGAGTTCGGTGAAGCTCGCGCCGCCCGGCACCGCGGTCCGCAACACCACGGTGTTGACGAACATGCCGATCAGACCGTCGAGTTCGCGCTCGCCGCGCCCGGCGATCGGCGAGCCGATCGCCACATCGTCGGTGCCGGCCATGCGGGCCACGAAGACCGCCAGCGCGGTGTGCACGGCCATGAAGGTGGTGGCCTGTCGCCGCTGCGCGAGCTCGCGCAGCCCGTCGCGGATATCGCCGCCGACAGCGAATCGCACCCGGCCACCGGCGTAGGAGGGACGCATCGGGCGCGGCCGATCGGTGGGCAGGTTCAACTCGTCGGCCAGGCCGGCGAGGGTCGCGCGCCAGTAGGCGGCCTGGGCGCTGAGGACGCTGTCCGGATCGGATTCCGAGCCCAGCACCGCGTGCTGCCAGATGCTGAAGTCGGCGTACTGCACGGGCAGCGGTTCCCACTGCGGTGCGGTTCCGGCCGCGCGGTGGGCGTAGGCGGTCATGAGGTCGCGGGTCAGCGGGGCGATCGACCAGCCGTCGGCCGCGATGTGGTGCGCCACGAAGACGAGGATGTGCTCCGGCTCGACGCCCTCGAAGCCGGCACCGCTGCTGTCGTCGAAATCTCTGCGCAGTAATGCGATTCGCAGTGGCGGTGCGGCGGTTACATCGAAGCCTCGCGCCGTGAGCTCGGCGATCCGGCCCGCGATCTCCGCCGCCGGGACGCCGACCGGTGTCAGGTCCACGCGCACGTCGGCGGCGGGCAGCACCTCCTGGGCGGGACCGTCCTCGTATTCGGGATAGCGCGTGCGCAGGGTTTCGTGGCGTTCCACCACATCCGCGACGGCGGCGGCCAGCGCCGCGACGTCCAGTTCCCCGCTCAGCCGGACCGCGACCGGAATGTTGTGGACGCCCGATTCCGGATCGAACCGGTTGAGAAACCACATCCGCTGCTGCGCGGGCGAGAGCGGAATACGCTGCGGCCGTTCTTGTTTCACCAGCGCCGGACGCGGCCGCTCGGCCACGTCGCCGCCGGCGGCGGCCGCGAACGCGGCCACGGTCGAGGCCTCGAACAGGGTGCGCACCGGCACCCGGGCATCCACGATCCGGCCGACGCGGGCACTGACCTGGGTGGCGTCGAGGGAGCTGCCGCCGAGGGCGAAGAAGTCGTCGTCGCGGCCGACCCGCTCCAGCCCGAGCACGTCGGCGAACACCTCGGCCACCCGCTCCTCCAGCGGAGTGCGCGGAGCGTGGAATTCCGCGGCTGCCAGCACGGGCAGCGGTAATGCCGCGCGATCCAATTTGCCGCTGCTGTTGAGCGGGAATTCCGCCAGTTCGACGACCGCAGTGGGGATCATGTACGCGGGCAGCACCGCGCCGAGCCCCTCCCGCACGGCCCGCACATCGAGTTCGGCTCCCGGCGTGCGGATCACGTATCCGGCGAGGTAGTCGCCGCTCTCGCCGGTGATCAGGCGCACCGCGGCCTGGCCCACGCCCGGCGCGGCCAGCAGCGCGGTCTCGATCTCCGGCAATTCGATGCGCTGGCCGCGGAACTTCACCTGGAAGTCGATGCGGCCCAGATAGTCGAGCTCGCCCTCGGGCGTCCAGCGCACCAGGTCGCCGGTGCGATACATCCGTTCGCCCCTTGTGGACACAGCGAAGGGATTCGCGACGAAGCGGTCCGCGGTCAGATCGGCACGGCCGCAGTACCCGCGCGCGAGCTGCGTTCCGGCCAGGTACAGCTCGCCCGGCACGCCGATCGGCACCGGATGCAGCCGGGAGTCCAGCACGAAGACCTGCGAATTCCATTCCGGCTCGCCGATCGGCACACTGCGCACATCGTCGGCGGTGACCTCGTGGCAGGTGATCGACACCGCCGCCTCGGTCGGGCCGTACATATTGTGCAGGGCGCCGTCGCACTTCTCGGCGAACAGGGCCGCGGTTTCCGCGGGCAGCGCCTCACCCACCACGAAGGCGGCCCGCAGGGTGGTCAGTTCGTCCGCCTCGGCGTGGTTGAGGAAGACGGTGAGCATCGAGGGGACGAAATCTGTCAGCGTAACCCGCTGCGCGGCAATGGTTTCGGCGAGATAGCGGGCGTCGCGGTGGCCGTCGGGAGTGGCCACGATCAAGGTGGCGCCCGCGCGTAGCGGAAGGAAATAGCCCCACAGCGAGACGTCGAAGGTGGTCGCGGTCTTCTGCAGGTAGATGTCGCCGGCGCGCACCCCGTACTCGGCGTGCATCCATTCGAGCTGATTGGCGATGGCGCCGTGACTGACCGCGACCCCTTTGGGCCGCCCGGTCGAGCCGGAGGTGAACAGCACATAGGCCGGATGGTCCGGATGCAGCGTGCCGTTGCGTTCCCGGTCGCCGATCTTGGCAGCGGAGTACTCGCCGAGGTCCAGCTCGTCGAGGTGGTGCACGGCGACCGTATCGGCGGTCGCCGGAGGTAGGGCGAAGCCGGCGGCCCGCGTGGTCAGCACGGTATGCGGCCGCGCGGTGGCGATGATGTGGCCGATGCGCTCGGCCGGATGGGACGGGTCGACCGGAACGTAGGCACCGCCCGCGTACAGCACCGCGTACATGCCGAGCACCAGTTCGATCGATCGCGGCATGGCCAGGACGACCAGCGTCTCCGGCCCGACACCGGATTCGATCAGCTTGCGCGCCAGCCGGTTCACCCGCTCGGACATCTCGCCGTAGGTGAGCTCGGTGCCTTCGAAGACGAGTGCGCGGTGGTTCGGCGTGCGGCGCGACTGCCGATCGAAACCCTCGTGCAGGAAGTGGTCGAACACCTTGTGGCCGCTGGCATTCCAGCTGGAGGTCACATAGTCGAGTTCGCCGGCGTCGAGCAGTTCCAGATCGCCGACCGGCAGCTGCGGGTCGGCGATGGCACCGCCGAGCAGGCGCAGGAATTTGGCGGCGAATTCCTCGACCGTGGGTTCATCGAAAAGGTCGGTGGCGTAGGTGAATTCAGCGCGGTATCCCGCGTCGGCGGGCGGGGTGGAAATGGTGAGCTGGAGATCGAATTTCGCGAAGCCGGGATCGAAATCCACGAGCTCGCTGTCGAGACCCGGAAGTTCCGGCGCCCCGACCCCGATGTTCTGCATGAACAGGCCGACCTGGAACAGCGGATGGCGCGCCTGCGAACGCGCCGGATTCAGCACCTCCACCAGGCGTTCGAACGGAATCTCGGCATGGGCGAAGGCATCGAGGTCGACGGCGCGGGTGCGGCGGACCAGGTCGGCGAAATCGGCGTCGGCGGCCACCCGGGTCCGAAGGACCAGGGTGTTGACGAACATGCCGACCAGATCGTCGAGTGCGCGCTCACCGCGGCCGGCGACGGGCGTGCCGATCGCGATATCGCTCGTTCCGGACAACCGGGCGAGCAGCAGCGACAGCGCCGCGTGCAGCACCATGAACGGCGTGGCCCGCAGTTGGTCGGCCAGCTCGTCGATCGCCGCGCGCAGGCCGGCGTCGATGGTGAATTCGACGGTCGCGCCCCGGTACGAGGCCGCGGCCGGGCGCGGCCGGTCGGCGGGCAGATCCAATTGCGCCGGGAGCTCGGCCAATTCGCGCTGCCAGAAGGTGAGCTGGCGGGCCGCCTCGGAGTCCGGATCGGTGTCGTCGCCGAGCACTCGCTGTTGCCACAGCGTGTAGTCGGCATAGTGCAGCGGCAGCGGCGTCCAGTCCGGGGCGGTGCCGCGGCTGCGGGCGGTGTAGGCCTGGATCAGGTCGCGCAGCAGCGGTCCCATCGACACCCCGTCGGCGGCGATGTGATGGACCACCAGCACCAGGGTGTGATCGTCGGCGCCGGTACGCAGCAACCGGACCCGTACCGGAATCTCGGCGGCGACGTCGAAACCGGTGGCGGCGACCTCGCGCACCGCGGCGACCAGATCGGTCTCGGCGACCTCGACCGGCGCCAGGTCCGGCTCGGCGACGGGCCGGACGACCTGCACGGCGCCCGCGGCGGTCTGCGGGTACACCGTGCGCAGCACCTCGTGGCGCGCGGTCACATCGGCGACGGCCGCGCGCAATGCCGCGGTGTCGAGCCGGTCTCGCAGGCGCAGCGCGACGGGAATGTTGTCCACCGCCGCCGCGGAATTCCCGGTGGCGTCGCTGTTGGCCAGGCGATTCAGGAACCACATGCGGCGCTGTGCCGCCGACAGCGGGACCGCCTCCGGGCGCGGGCCGGCGACCAGCGGCGGCCGCACGCGGGCGGTGGTGGCGGCCAGGGCGGCGAGGCCGGCCGGAGTGGGGCGGTCGAAGAAGTCCCGCACGTCGACCGCGATGTCCAGGGCAGCGCTGATGCGTGCGATCGCGCGGGTGGCCAGTAGCGAATTGCCACCACGGGCGAAGAAGTCGTCCTCGGCGCCCACGGCGTCGATGCCGAGCAGGTCGGCGAAGATCTCCGCCACCGCTCGCTCGCCCGGCGTTTCCGGAGTGCGGAATTCACTTGCGGCGCCGGCGAACTCGGGCTCGGGCAGGGCCTTGCGGTCCAACTTGCCGTTGGCGTTGACCGGCATCCGCTCCATGCCGACGAGCAGGGTCGGCACCATGTATTCCGGCAGCCGCCGCGCGGCGTCGCGGAGAATCGCGCCGGAATCGAGCTCGCACCCGCCGGCCGTCACGACGTAGCCGATCAGGTGGTCGCCCGCGCTGTGCCGGTACAGCACCACCGCGGCCTGGGCGACCGATTCGTGCGCCAGCAGTGCCGCCTCGACCTCACCCAGTTCGATCCGCAGACCGCGCAGCTTCACCTGGAAGTCGCTGCGGCCCAGATACTCCAGTTCACGCGGGCCGCCGTCGATCCCGCTGTTCCAGCGCACCAGGTCGCCGGTGCGGTACATGCGGTCGCCCGGGGCGCCGTGCGGGTTGGCGACGAACCTCTCGCCGGTCAGCGCCGCGCGACCGAGGTAGCCGCGGGCCAGCTGCACACCGGACAGATACAGCTCACCCACCACGCCGTCCGGGACGGGTTGCAGGTTGTCGTCCAGGACGTGCAGGTCGGTGTCGTCGGCCGCCGCGCCGATCGGGACCGAAACCGTATCGGCCGCGGTCACCTCGTGCGCGGTCACGTCGACCGCGGCCTCGGTCGGGCCGTAGAGATTGTGCAGGCTCGCACCGCTCACATCGCGGAAGGCGGCGCCGGTCGCGGCGGGCAGCGCCTCACCGGAGGCGAATACCGCGCGCAGGGAGTCGATATCGGTCATCGCCCGCGCATCCGCGACCGCGGCGGCGAACACCGCCAGCATGGACGGCACGAAATGCGCGATGGTGACATGCTTGGCGGCGACGGTCCGGATCAGATATGCCGGATCGCGGTGGCCGTCCGGTGCGGCGAGCACGAGCCGGGCGCCGATCTGCAAGGGCCAGAAGAACTCCCACACCGACACGTCGAAGGTGAACGGCGTCTTCTGCAGCACCACATCCGCGGCGTGCATGCGGTAGCGGCGCTGACGCCAGCGCAGATTCGCCACGATGGCGCGGTGCGAGACCGCGACCCCCTTGGGCCGCCCGGTCGAGCCGGAGGTGAAGATGACGTAGGCGGTGTTGTCCGGGCGAGCGGGCACCACCGCCTCGGACTCCAGCACGGAAGACCGATCGCCTGCCTCCCAATCGAATTCGTCCACCCGGACAACGGGCACACTGTCGAACGCCGGACTCCCGGCATGGGTGAGAACGACGACGGGCGCGGCGATCTCCAGCACGTACGCGATGCGATCGGCCGGATGCTCCGGGTCGATCGGCACGTAGGCGCCGCCGGCCTTGTGGATGGCGTACATGCCGATCACCAGTTCCAGCGACCGGTGCATCGACAGGCCCACCCGCGCGTCCGGGCCCACTCCCAGCCGGACGAGCTGCCACGCCAGCGCGTTCGCTCGGGCGTCGAGTTCGGCGTAGGTCAGCGTCCGGCCGTCGAATTCCACCGCGACCAGACCGGGCGTGCGCGCCACCTGCTCGGCGAACAGCGTGGCGAGCGTATCGGCGGGAGCCAGGCCGGGTTCGAGTACATCCGCGGCCGCGGTGAGCGCGTCGTCGAGCAGGTCGGAGACGGCGGCGGCCAGCGCGCCCTCCCCCGCTTCCAGCAGCGCCGGCAGCCGGCCCGAGACGACCACCTGCACGAGCGCATCGGGGGTCAGCGCGTCACCCATCGCCGCGGTCAGCGTGGCCAACTCCGCGCCCAGCTCGGCGTAGGTGAGCACGGTGTCCTCATGGCGGACCGCGACGCGCCGCGGTTCCAGGTCGGCGACGACCTCGATCAGATACGGCAGATCCGCGATGCCGTAGGCGCCGCGCAGCGCGGGGTGCTCGGTGGACCGGACGGGTGTAACCGACTCTGCATGCGTCATCAGTGGGTTCCTTCCGTGGTGATCACGCCCTGTGCGCGCAGATGCAGGGCCTCGAGCATCGTGGTGAGTCCGCCGGCGCCGGCGGCGAGAACGCCGGGCAGCAATCCGGCCAGCGCGACATTGATCAGCGCGTCGGGCGTGGCGCTCGCGCCCATCGCCCGTCCGACGGTGACCACCTTGTGGTGCAGTTCCGCGAATCCGATGCCGCGGCCGCCGAATTCGACGGCCAGCGAATCGGGTGCGGTTCCAGCCGCGGCGGCGATGAGATCGACCAGATCGCCGGGCAGCCGGGTGGACGCCGCGCGACCGGTGCGGCGGTCGCGTTCTTCGGCGGTGCGAATGTCGATCGCGCGCACGGTGATCGACGGGTCCGCCGTCACCGCCCGCACGATCAGCTGTAGTCGTTCGGCGAACAATCGCACCGTGCGCTCGTCGAAGATGTCGGTGGGATAGCAGAACTGCATCCGCAGCCGCTGCAGTTCACCGTCCGCGCCGAATTCCTCCAGTGCGGTCAGCTGGAGATCGAATTTCGCCTCCGGCAATGCCGGTTCGAGGGTCTCGACCCGCAGACCGGGCAGCGTGACCGCCGTGGCCGGCAGGTTCTGGAAGGTGAACAGCACCTGGAAGATCGGCGTGTACGCGCTGGTGCGGGTGCGACCCAGCGCCTCCACCACCCGTTCGAACGGCACCTCGGTGCGGCCGAGCGCCGCCAGGTCGCCGTCGCGCACAGTCCGCAGCAGTTCGGCGAAACTCGTCCGGGCGTCGATCTCGGTGCGCAGCGCCACGGTGTTGACGAACATCCCGACCAGATCGTCGAGTTCGCGTTCCCCGCGTCCGGCCACCGGTGCGCCGACGACGATGTCGGACTGTCCGGACAGCTTCGCCAGCAGCACCGCGAACGCGGCGTGCAGCGTGGAGAACAGTGTGGTTCCGTGTGCTCGCGCGACGCCGGACAGCTGCGTGACCAACGGCTGCTCGAAAGCGAAATCGACTGTCGCGCCGCCCATCTCACGTCGGGCGGGACGCGGGCGGTCGGTCGGCAGTGCGAGCTGTTCGGGGGCACCGGCCAGCCGGTCGCGCCAGTAACCGAGCTGGTCGGACAGCACACTGCCCGGGTCGGTGTCGGCGCCGAGCACGGTCCGCATCCATTCGCTGTAGTCGGCGTACTGGACGGGCAGCGGACTCCACTGGGGCGCGGCTCCGGTCAGGCGGCTGGTGTAGGCCGCGATCAGGTCGCGGGTCAGCGGCGCCATGGAGTAGCCGTCGGCACCGATGTGGTGGACCACCACGACCAGGATGTGCTCGTCGTCGGCCACCCGCAGCAGACGCACCCGCACCGGCGGGGCGGCCGTGACGTCGAAGCCGACGGCGACGATCTCGGCGATCCGCTCGTCGATCTCGCTGCGCCGCACCGGAATCGGATCGAGGTCGATCGCCGCGGCCGGCAGCACCTCCTGCACCGGTTCCGGTTCGGTGGAGGTGGTGCGGACTTCCGGATACCGGGTGCGCAGGATCTCGTGCCGCCGCACCAGATCCGCGAGCGCGGCCCGCAGGGCGTCGAGGTCCAGCGCACCGGTGAGGCGCAACGCGACCGGCACGTGATACGCCGCCGAATCCGGGGCGAGCCGGTTCAGCACCCACATCCGCTGCTGGGCGAGCGACAGCGGCACCGCTGCGCCGGCGGGCCGCGGTCGCAGCGGCGGACGGACGTCGCGCTCGGCCGCGTCGATCCAGGCGGCCAGCGCCGCGACGGTCGGCGCGGTGAAGACCGCGGCCACCGGCACCCGCACGCCCGAGGCCGCACCCAGCCGGGCGGCCAGGCGGGCGGCCGCGAGCGAATTGCCGCCGAGTTCGAAGAAGTCGGTGCCGGCGCCGATCGGCGACTCACCGTCGGCGGGCAGTCCGACGATGTCGGCGAATTCCGCCGCCACCAGGCGTTCGGTCTCGGTGCCCGGTGCCCGGAATTCACCCTCGGACAGCACCGGAGCGGGGAGCCGATCGCGGTCGACCTTGCCGTTGGCCGTGAGCGGCAGCGCGTCCAGCACCACCACGGCCGCCGGCACCATGTACTTCGGCAGCTCGCTGCCGAGCGCCTCGCGCAACGTGCACGCGTCGACCTCCGCACCCGGCACCGCGGCGTAGGCGATCAGGCGGGGTCCCGCATTGCCGTCGGTGCGGGCCACCGCGACCGCGGCCTCGACGCCGGGCCGGCGCAGCAGAGCGGCCTCCACGTCGCCGAGTTCGATCCGGAAGCCGCCGATCTTGACCTGGAAGTCGGCCCGCTCCAGATATTCGAGCAGCCCGTCGGTCCGGCGGCGCACGATATCGCCCGTGCGGTACATGCGGCCGCCGTGGAAGGGGTCGGCGACGAAACGCGCCGCGGTGAGCGCCGGTTGTTCCTGATAGCCGCGGGCCAGCTGGTCACCGGCCAGATACAGCTCGCCGGGCACACCCGGCGGCACCGGCCGCAGCCGCCGATCGAGCACATGGGCCCGGCTGTTCCACGCCGGTGCGCCGATCGGCACCACCGGCTCCGGATCGGCGCCGACCCGGTGCGAGGTGATCGACACGGCGGTTTCGGTGGGGCCGTACAGATTGAACAGCGTCGCACCGCTGCGGCTTGCGAACTGCCGCGCCGTCGACCGCGGCAGCGCCTCACCGATCGCGAGGACGGCTCGCAATGTCTGCGGCAGGGCGGTCTCGTCGGCCAGCAGCATGCCCAGCAGCGAGGGCACGGTGAACAGCACGCTGACCCGGTGCCGCCGCATGAGTTCGCCCAGGTGGTCGGGATCGCGTTCGCTGCCCGGTTCGCTGATCACCAGGGCGCCGCCGCTGACCAGCGCGGACCAGAACTCCCACACCGAGAGGTCGAAGGTCGCGGGCGTCTTGAGCAGCGTGCGATCGGCGCCGTCGATACCGAATTCGGCACGCAGCCAGAGCAATTGGTTGACGATGGCGCCGTGTGAGACCGCCACGCCCTTGGGGCGTCCGGTGGAGCCGGAGGTGAACACGACATACGCGGTGTTCGACGGCCGCAGCGGCGCGACCCGATCGGCAGCGGTGATCGGCGTTCCCGCACGGTCCGGCAGATCCGTACCGGGATCCACCACCGCGATGTCGTCGCCTACCCCTGGCACCGCACCGCTGCCCAGCACGCACACCGGCCGCGCGGTCTCGACGATATGCGCGATCCGGTCGGCCGGATGGTCGGGATCGATCGGCACATAGGCGCCGCCGGCCTTGGCGACCGCGAACATGGCGATCACCAGCTCGGCCGAACGACGCAGTGCCAGCACCACATTCGTCTCCGGACGCACACCGAGGCCGATGAGGTGGCGCGCCAGCCGGTTGACCCGGATGTCGAATTCGCGATAGGTCAGTTCGCTGCCGCTCTCGTCGATCAGCGCCACCGCCGCGGGATTCGCGGCGACCCGGGCGTCGATCAGATCCACCAGCGTCGCCTCGGGAATTTCCCGCGCCGTCCGGTTGCAGTCCTCGATGACGAACCGGTACTGCTGTTCGCCGAGCAGATCCAGATCGCGGATCCGGGTCGCGGGGGCGGCGGCCACCGTGTGCAGGACACGGCTCACCTGAGCGGCGATCCGCTCGGCGGTCTCGGCGGTGAACAGATCGGTCGCGTAGCCGAGTGCCAGCTCGATACCCGCCGGTGCGCCGGTCTCGGTGTGGTGGTCGACGGCGAACAGGTGCAGATCGAATTGCGCTGTGTCGCTGTCAGACTCGACCTCGGTAACGGTCAGGCCCGGTAGTCGCAGGGTGGCGCGATCGTGGTTCTGGAACGACAGGCCCACCTGCACCAGCGGATGCCGGGCGGTCGAGCGACGCGGATTCAACACCTCGACGAGGCGTTCGAACGGCACATCGGTATGCGAGAGGGCGGCGATATCGGCCGCCCGCACGGCGTCGAGCAGTGTGTCGAAGGAGGCGTCCACATCGACCGCGGTCCGCAACACGACGGTATTGACGAACATGCCGATGACCTCGTCCAGCGCGGCGTCGTTGCGTCCCGCGACGGGCGTGCCCACCGCGATGTCACCGGTGTCGCACAGCCGGGCCAGCACCGCGGCGAAGGCCGCGTGCACGACCATGAACACCGTCGCGCCGGCGCCACGGCCCAATCCGGCCAGCCGCCGGTGCAATTCGGCGTCGACGGTGAAGGCGACGCGGCGGCCGCGCAGGCTCTGGCGGGCCGGACGGGGGCGGTCGGTCGGCAGATCGAGCTGATCGGGCAGGCCGGCCAATGTTTCGCGCCAGAACGCGATCTGCCGGGCGGCCACCGATTCGGCATCGTCCTCGGCGCCCAGCAGGCGCTTCTGCCACAGGGCGTAGTCGGCGTACTGCACCGGCAGCGGCGACCAGTCGGGCCGGGCGGAGCGGACCCGGGCCTCGTAGGCGCGCATCAGATCGGCGACGAACGGCACGATCGAGGATCCGTCGGCGCAGATGTGATGCAGCACCGCCGCCAGCACATGCTCGTCCGGGGCGAGTTCGAATACCCGCACCCGCACGGGCACGGCGGCGGTGACGTCGAATCCGGTGCCGACCAACTCCCGGACGCGTTGCGGCAGGGCGCCTTCGGTGACCGTCTCGGCCGTCGCGTCGATGTGGACCCGGTCGGCCGGCAGGATCACCTGGGCCGGTTGCCCACCGATCTCGGGGTAGACCGTACGCAGCGACTCGTGCCGTGCCACCACATCGTGCAGCGCCGCGCCGAGCGCCTGCCGGTCCAGGTCGCCGGACAGGCGCAGCGCCAGCGGAATGTTGTAGGCGGCCGAGGTCCGGTCGAACCGGTTGAGGAACCACATCCGCTGCTGGGCGGGCGAGAGCGGCAGCCGGGCCGGACGCTCACCGGCGACCAGGGCGGGCCGCGCGCCGCCGGACAGCGCCGCCACCGCGAGGTCGGCGACCCGCGGACTCTCGAACAGCATGCGCACCGGGACGCTCACACCGAGCGCCGCGCCGATGCGGGCGACGGCCTTGGCCGCCGAGAGCGAGCTACCGCCGAGAGCGAAGAAGTCGTCGTCGGCACCCACCGCGCGCTCGGTATCGATATCGCCGAGCACCTCGGTGAACACATCGGCCACGATCTGCTCGGCGGCGCTCGCCGGCCGGCGGTACCCCACCGTCTCGAACACCGGCGCCGGCAGGGCACGCACATCGAGTTTTCCGTTGACGGTCAACGGAATCCGATCGACCGCGACCACGGCGGCGGGAACCATGTGCTCGGGCAGCCGCTCGGCCACCGTGCGGCGCACCGACAGCACGTCGAGGCCGGCGCCGACCACATACCCGACGATCCGGGTTTCGGCTCCGTCGTCCGCGCGCACCACGACCGCGGCCTGGGCGACCGAATCCACCGCCAGCAGGGCGGCCTCGATCTCGCCGAGTTCCACCCGGAAGCCGCGCAGGTTCACCTGATGGTCGGCGCGACCCAGATATTCGAGGTCACCGGTCGCGGTCCACCGCGCCAGGTCGCCGGAGCGGTAGGCGAGCGAGCCCGCCGTCCCGTAGGGGTCGGCCACGAATCGCCCGGCGGTCAGTCCGGGCCGCCGCAGATATCCGCGGGCGAGCTGTCCGCCGGAGACGTAGATCTCGCCCGGCACGCCCACCGGGACCGGCCGCAGCCGCGAATCGAGCAGTCGCACGGTCAAACCCGCCAGGGCGCCACCGATCACGCCGGCCGTGCCGGTGCGCGCCTCGATCGGCCGGAACGACACGTGCACCGTCGTCTCGGTGATGCCGTACATGTTGATCAACCGCGGTGTGCGCGGATAACGCGCGAGCCAGTCCCGCAGCCGCGCCGGCTCCAGCGCTTCGCCGCCGAAGATCACGAAGCGCAGCCGATAGTCGGCCGGAGCTTCGGCCAGATCCGCGCTCATCAGCTGGTAGAACGCCGAAGGGGTCTGGTTGAGGACCGTCACGCCCTCGTCGATCAGCAGATCCCGGAACTGCTGCGGCGACCGGGAGGTGAAGTAATCGACGACGACGATCCGCCCGCCGTGCAGCAGCGCGCCCCACAGCTCCCACACCGAGAAGTCGAAGGCGTAGGAGTGGAACAGCGTCCACACGTCGGAGCGGTCGAAGTCGAATCGGTTACGGGTATTGTCCAGCAGCCGAATCACATTGGCGTGCGGCACCTGCACGCCCTTGGGACGGCCGGTGGAACCGGAGGTGTAGATGACGTAGGCGGTGTTGTCCGGGCGCAGCGGCGAGCGGCGGTCGGCATCCGTGACCGGCGCGGTGTCCAGCTCCTGCCAGGACACGGTGTCCAGGTCGATCACCGGGCCGTCGAACCAGCGCCGGGCCGCACCGTCCGCATCGGTGATCGCGCACACCGGCCGGGCGTCGGCGAGGATGTACTCGATCCGGTCGGCGGGGTAATCCGGATCGATCGGCAGATAACCGGCGCCGGATTCGACGACCGCGAGCAATGCGACGATCAGCTCCGCCGAACGCGGAAGCGCGACGGCCACCAGCGTTTCCGGACCCGCACCAGCCGCGATCAGACGCCGGGCGAGGCCGTGGGCACGATCCTCGAGTTCGCCGTAGGTGAGGGTGGCATCGCCGGCGCGCACCGCGACCGCCGTGCGGTCCGCGCGCGCGGCCGCCGCGAAACGCGCGGCGATGGTGGTCGTTTCGGCACGGTCGGCGCCGCTGACGGACCATTCGTACAGCGCGCGATGCTGTTCCTCGGCACTGAGCAACTGGATGTCGCCGACCACGACGGTGTGATCGTGGCTGACCGCGGCCAGCACCTGCTCGAAGCGGCGGGCCAGCTCCGCGATCGTCGACGCGTCGAAAAGATCGGCGGCATAGGTGATCTCGACCGACATCCCGCCCGCGCGGCCGTCCTCGTCGATGGACTCGACCAGTGTGAACTGCAGGTCGAACGCGACCGCTGCCGCGTCGACCGCCTCCGGCGTGACATGCAGTCCCGGCAGCTCGACCTCGGGCAGGGTGAAGTTCTGGAAGGTCAGCGCCACCTGGAACAGCGGATGGCGGCTCGCGGTGCGAGCCGGCGCCAGCATCTCCACCACCTGCTCGAACGGCACGTCGACCTGGGACAGGGCCGAAATATCCTGTGCGCGAGTGGTATCGAGCACCGTGTGGAAGTGGTCGCGACTGTCGATCTCGCTGCGCAACACGATGGTGTTGACGAACATGCCGACCATCGGGTCCAGCGCGGCCTCGCCGCGTCCCGCCACGGGGGTGCCGATCGCGATATCGGAGGTGCCCGACATGCGCGACAGCAGTACCGCCAGCGCGGCATGGACCGTGCTGAACAGGGTGGTCTCGTGTTTGCGGGCGAGTTCGCCCAGTTCGCTGTGCAGGTCGGAGTCGATCTGGAAGCGGTGGCTGCCGCCGCGATACGACGGCGTCGCCGGACGCGGACGGTCGGTGGGCAGGTCCAGCTGTTCCGGCAGCCCGGCCAAGCGGGTGCGCCAGAATTCACGCTGGCGGGACAGTTCGGATTCCGGATCGGCCGGATCACCGAGGACCTCCGCCTGCCACAGCGTGTAATCGCGGTACCGCACCGGCAGCGCCTGCCAGCCGGGTGCGTGCCCGGAGCGGCGCGCGGCGTAAGCGGTCGTCACATCGGCGGCCAGCGGGGCCAGTGACACGCCGTCGGCGCAGATGTGGTGCAGGACCAGCAGCAGTACGTGATGATCGCCGGACAGCGCGAAAAGCTCTGCGCGCAGGCCGGTTTCGGCGGTGAGGTCGAATTCGGTGGCGCAGATCCCGGCGATGCGCTCGGCCAGCGCCTGCTCGCTCACCGCGGCCACGCGCAACGCCGGGATCTGCGCCGCGGCGGGCTCGACGACCTGCACCGGTCCGTCCGCGGTATCGGGGTAGCGGGTGCGCAGCGTCTCGTGCCGCTCGACGACATCGGCCAGGGCCGCGTGCAGGGCGTCGACATCCAGATCTCCGCGCAACCGCAGCGCCAGCGGGATGACGTCGACCGCGGCCGCCGCCCGTTCGTCGGCGCGGTAGCGGTTGAGGAACCAGATCCGCCGCTGCGCCGCCGAGAGCGGCACCTGCTCCGGCAGGGTGCGCGCGGTCAGCGGGGCGCGTGCCCCGGTGCCGGCGCGCAGCTCGGCGCGCGCCGCCAGGCCGGCCACCGTGGTGGCCTCGAACAACAGGCGAACCGGCAGTTGGGTGTCCAGGGCGGCGCCGATGCGGGCCAGCACCTGGGTGGCGAGCAGCGAATTGCCGCCGAGGTCGAAGAAGTCGTCGTCACGGCCCACGCGCTCGGCGCCGAGCACCTCCGCGAACACCTCGGCGACCACGGCTTCGGCCGCCGTCGCCGGCGCGTGGTATTCGCGCACCTGCCAGACCGGATCGGGCAGGGCGCCACGGTCCAGCTTGCCGGAGCCGTTGAGCGGGAACGCGTCGAGGACGACGTACGCCGCCGGCAGCATATAGGCCGGAAGCCGGCGCGCCAGTGCGGCTTTCACCGCGTCGACATCGATGCCGGCGCCCTCGGCGGGCAGCAGGTAGGCGACCAGCCGGTCGCCGGTCTGCGGGTCGTGCCGGACGACGACCACGGCCTGAGCGATCTCGGGCACGGCGGTGAGCGCCGCTTCGATCTCACCCAGTTCGATGCGCAGACCGCGCACCTTGACCTGAAAGTCCGTGCGGCCCAGGTACTCCAGTTCACCGCGAGGATTCCACGCGACCAGGTCGCCGGTGCGGTAGAGCCGCTCCCCCGTGCCGAACGGATCGGCCACGAAACGTTCGGCGGTGATGTCGGGGCGGCCGACGTACCCTTCGGCCAGCTGCGCGCCGGCCAGGTACAGCTCACCGGCGACGCCGACCGGCACCGGACGCAACCGCCCGTCCAGCACGTACAGCCTCGTGTTGAACACCGGACGGCCGATCGGCACGGTCGCGGTGTCGCCGTCGACGACCTCGTGGTGAGTGACGTCGACCGCGGCCTCGGTCGGCCCGTAGAGGTTGTGCAGTCGCGCACCGGTGGCCGCCCGCACGCACCGCGCGACCTCCGCCGGCAGCGCCTCCCCGGAGGCGAACACCGTGCGCAGCGAACCCGGCCGCGCGTGCGCGAGGAACACCGCGAGCATCGAGGGCACGAAATGCGCCACCGAAACGTGTTCGGCGCGAATCACGCCGGCGAGGTAGGCGGGGTCGCGATGGCCGTCGGGCCGGGCGACCACGAGCCGGGCGCCGACCTGCAACGGCCAGAAGAACTCCCACACCGACACGTCGAAGGTCGCCGGAGTCTTCTGCAGGACGACATCGCCGGCGCCCAGTTCGTATTCCGACTGCATCCACACCAGCCGGTTCACGATCGCCCGGTGGCTCACCGCCACACCCTTGGGCCGGCCCGTCGACCCGGAGGTGAACAGGACATAGGCGGGATGGCCCGGCAGCAGCGGTCGCAGCCGGTCGGCGTCGGTGAGCGGCGCCGACGAGTAGTCACCGGTGTCGAACAGGTCGATATCGAGGACGGCGCAATGACTGACCAGACCGCTCGTATCGAGGTCGAGTCCGTCGGTGGAGCGGGTCAGGACGCACACCGGCCGCGCGGTGCGCAGCACGTCACCGGTGCGGTGGGCCGGATGGTCGGGATCGAGCGGTACGTAGGCCGCGCCCGCGGCGACCACCGCGTACAGGGCGACGACCAGGTCGTCGCTGCGGCGGATACCCAGTGCCACGGTGCGCCCGGGGCCGACGCCGATCGACACCAGCAGCCGCGCCAGCCGATTCACGCGCGCGGAGAAAGCGGCATAGGTCCATTCGGCGTCCTCGAAGCGCACGGCGACGGCATTCGGGCTGCGCCGCGCCTGGTCGGCGAACAGGTCGGCCAGCGTGGTCGCCGGCACCTCGTGCGCGGTGTCGTTCCACGTCACCAGGGTCTGTTCGCGTTCGGCGGCCGACATCGGTTCGATATCGCCGACCGGCCGTTCCGGCTGCGCGACCAGGGCTTCGAGTACCAGGCGGAACCGGCGCGCGAATCCCGCGATCGTGGGCTCGTCGAACAGGTCCGTCGCATATTCGAAGACCGCGGCCACACTGCCGTCGGCCCGTTCCTCGGCCGTCAGGTGCAGGTCGAATTTGGCTGTGCCGGAATCGAGTTCGAGCATCGTCGCGCGCAGGCCGGGCAGCCGTGGCGCGGCGGCGGCCTGGCGCAGATCCAGCATCACCTGGAACAGCGGATGCCGGGCCGCCGAGCGCATCGGATTCAGCACCTCGACCAGACGCTCGAAGGGGACGTCACGGTGCGCGAAGGCACGCAGGTCGCCGTCGCGCACGGTGTCGAGCAGTGCGCTGAACGAGGACTCGGGCGCGACGTCGGCGCGCAACACCAGCGTATTGACGAACATGCCGACCAGATCGTCGAGCGCTGCCTCACCCCGGCCGGCTATCGGCGTACCGATCGCGATATCGCGCTGCCCGGACAGTTTCGCCAGTACCACCGCGAAGGCGGCGTGCAGCGCCATGAAGAAGGTGGCGCCGGTCCGCTCGGCGTGGGTGCGCAGCGCGGAGACGGTCTCGGTGGGCAGCGTGAAGCGATACCGGGCGCCGCGACCCGTCGCCGTCGCCGGCCGCGGCCGATCGCCCGGCAGGGCCAGCACGTCGGGCAGGCCGGCCAGTTCGCCTGCCCAGAACCGGATCTGCTCGGCGATGGGCGAATTCGGATCGTCTTCGGAGCCCAGCACGGCCCGCTGCCACAGCGCGTAGTCGGCGTACTGCACCGGCAGCGGCAGCCACTGCGGTGCGCGACCGGACGTGCGCGCGGCATAGGCCTGCATCAGATCCCGCGTCAACGGCGCGATCGACCAGCCGTCCGCCGCGATATGGTGAATCGAGACGACGAGTACGTGCACGTCGGCGGCGCAGCGCAGCAGTGCTGTCCGGATCGGCGCCTGGTCGCGCACTGTGAAGGCGACGGCCGCCTCGGCCCGCAGACGCCGCGGCAATTCGTCCTCGTGCACCGGCTGCGGCGTCAGGTCGACCACCACGTCCGCCGGATCGAGCACGTCCTGGAAGGGCACCCCGTCGACGGCGGGATAGCGGGTTCGCAGGGCCTCGTGCCGGGCCAGCACATCGCGCACCGCCGCGGCGAGGGCGGTGATGTCCAGCGCCCCGTGCAGCCGGATGGCGGTGGTCAGATTGTCGACCGCGGATGCGGTGTCGAACTGGTTGCGGAACCACATCCGCTGCTGCGCGTAGGACAGCGGCAGCGATCGCGGCCGCGGACCGGCGATCAGGGCGCGGTGGCGGCGCGGAGCCGAGTCTCGCAGTCGCCGAGCGAGATTCGCGACGCCGGGGGTCTCGAACAGCAGGCGCACCGGAACCTCGCGGTCCAGCGCCTCGGCCAGCCGTGCCGAAACCTGGGTCGCCACCAGCGAATTGCCGCCGAGGGCGAAGAAGTCGTCGTCGAGTCCGACCTGTTCGACACCCAGGACGCCGGCGAAGACCGCCGCGACCGCCTTCTCCTCGGCGCTCTCCGGCGTCCGGAACCGTTGTGCGGCAAGCACGGGATCGGGCAGGGCCGCGCGATCGAGTTTGCCGGAGGCCGTGAGCGGCATGGCCGCCAGCGCGACATACGCGTTCGGCACCATATAGGAGGGCAGCCGATCCCGCAGACGGCTCTCGGCGAGGGTCTGCGGATCGCCGTCACATACGACATACGCCACCAGCAGATCCCCGGCCCGATGCCGGTACACCCGCACCGCGGCGGCGTCGATGCCCGGCGTCGCCAGCAGGGCCGCCTCGATCTCACCGAGTTCGATGCGCTGGCCCCGCACCTTCACCTGGAAGTCGCCGCGCCCCAGATATTCCAGCTCCCCGGTGCGGAGGCGGCGTACGAGATCACCGGTGCGGTACATGCGCGCGCCGGCGGGTCCGAACGGATCGGCCACGAATCGCTGGGCGGTCGCGCCGGTCCGCCCCTGGTAACCGCGGGCGATCTGCGCACCGGACAGGTACAGCTCGCCGATCACCAGATCGGGGACCGGCCGCAAATGCCGGTCGAGCACCAGAACACGGCTGTCGCGCACCGGTGTACCGATCGGCGCCGGGCCGGCGTGGTCGGGCGCGATCGGCGCGTGGGTGGCGTGCACGGTGAATTCCGTGGGCCCGTACAGATTGTGCACCGCGGCATCGCTCACCGCGGCGAACGCGCGCACCGCCGCACCGTTGAGCGCCTCCCCGGCGACGAGAACACAACGCAGCGTGCGGATATCGGCCGGCGCCACGGTGCTCGCGAAGGTCGCCAGCATCGACGGCACGAACGAGGTCATGGTCACGGCGTGCCGGGCGATGGTGTCCGCCAGATAAGCGGTGTCGCGGTGCCCGTCCGGGGCGGCCACCACGAGCCGCGCTCCGCTGGTCAACGGCGCGAACAGCTCCCATACCGAGACGTCGAAGGTGGCCGGGGTCTTGAACAGCACCACGTCCCGCTCGTCGATCCCGTACTCGCCGGTGATCCACGCGATCTGGTTGTCGAGCGAACCACGCTGGACGGCAACGCCTTTCGGCGTTCCAGTGGACCCGGAGGTGAATATGACGTACGCGGTGCCGGCCGAGCGCACGGGCGCGAGCCGGTCGGCGTCGGTGAGCGGGCGTTCGGACAGGTCGTCCGGTTCGAGCGCATCGATCGCGATCTGCCGGACGTCGAGATCGGGCGCGTCCCCGGCGGTCAGCATGCACACCGGCGCGGCGATCTCAGCCATCTGCCGCAGTCGGGCGGTCGGCTGATCCGGGTCGACCGGCACGTAGGCACCGCCGGCGGCGAGTACGGCGTAGGCGCCGATCACCAGCTCGGCGGACCGGCGCATACCCAGGACGACCAGCGATTCCGGGCCGACGCCCGCGCCGACGAGATGCCGCGCCAGGCGGTTGATCCGGGCCGACAGCTCGGCATAGGTGTAGTGCCGCTCGCCGTCGACCACGGCGAGCGCGCCGGGCCGCAGGAGCACCTGCCGCTCGAATGCGGTGAGCACGTCGGGGGCGGATCCCTCGGCGCCGCGACGGCCGGATTCGATCGCACGCCGCAGCTCGGCCGCATCGAGCAGTGGCAGCTGCCCCACCGCGCGGGTGGGCTCGGCGACCACATGGGCGAGCAGTTGCCGCCACCACCGCGCATACCCCGCGATGGTGTCCGGCTCGAAAAGATCTGTGGCGTAGGTGAACTCCGCCGTGATCCCCGCCGGTGCCGGACCTTCCCCGGGACCGGCACCGGCGAAGCTTTCGGTGACCGTCAGTTGAAGGTCGAACTTGGTCACCGCCGTGTCCAGGGTACTCGTCCGCACGGACAATCCGGGTAACTCGACGGCGATGTCCTGAGTGTCGGTCACACCCAGCATCACCTGGAACAACGGGTGCCGGGCCTGCGATCGGACCGGGTTGAGCGCCTCCACCAACTGTTCGAAGGGCAGATCGGCCTGGGCGAAGGCGCCCAGGTCCACCGCCCGGACCCGTTGCAGCAGAGCGGTGAACGGTTCGGCGGCCGCCACTCGGGTGCGCAGCACCAGCGTGTTGACGAACATGCCGATCAGATCGTCGAGTTCGCGGTGGCCGCGACCGGCGACCGGCGTGCCGATCACGATGTCCTCCCCACCCGAGACGCGCGCGAGCAGCGCGGCCAGCGCGCCGTGCAGCACCATGAAGGTCGAAACCCCCTGGGCGCGTGCTAGTTCGGCGATCGCGGTGTGCAGGTGCGCGGGAAGTTCCAAGCGGTAGGTGGCGCCCCGGCCGCCGGCCACCGCCGGCCGTGGCCGATCGGCGGGCAGGTCCAGCTGGTCGGGAATTCCCGCCAGCGTGTGCGACCAGTAGCCGAGCTGCTGGGCGGCCAGAGAATCGGGATCTTCGGAATCACCGAGCCGATCCCGTTGCCACAGCGCGTAATCGGCGTACTGCACCGTAGGCGGCGCCTCGACGGCGTCGACTCCCGACCGGCGCAGAGTGTAGGCCGCGGCCACATCCCGCGCCAGCACCGGCAGCGACAGTCCGTCCGCGGCGATGTGGTGCAGCACGATCGCCAACGCGACATCGTCTGCGGACTGCTCGAAAATCACCGCGCGCACAGGGATTTCGGCGGTCAGATCGAAGCCACGCGCGGCCAGCCGGGCCAGCTCGGCGTCGAGGCCCTCCGCGGCAACGGTTTCCACCGCGAAGGTTTCCGGACCTACCTGCTCGGCGGGAAGAATATGCTGCCGCGCCACGAGGTCGTCGTCCGCGGGAAAGACCGTGCGCAGCACCTCGTGCCGGGCCACCACATCGGCGAGGGCCGAGCGCAGGGCATCGATATGGACCGCACCGGTCATCCGGACCACGAACGGCATGTTGTAGCCGGCGCTGTCCTGCTCGAACCGGTTGAGGAACCAGATGCGCTGCTGCGCGGGCGAAAGCGGCAGCACCAGTGGACGCGGCCCCGCGACCGGACCGGCGCTCTCGTGCATGTCCTCGGTTTCGAAGGCGCGGTCGATCAACTCGGCCAGCGCCTCGACCGTGGTGGCCTCGAACAGTTCCCGCACGGTCAGCGCGCAGCCGAGATCGGCGTTCAGTCGCGCCGCGACCTGCGTCGCGACCAGCGAGTTACCACCCAGGGCGAAGAAGTCGTCATCGAGTCCGATGCGCTCACGGCCGAGCACCTCACCGAACACCTCGGCGACAGCACGCTCCGAGACCGACTGCGGCCGGCGGTAGCGTCCGGCGGTCCGCTCGGGCGCGGGCAGCGCGGCCCGATCGAGTTTGCCGGAGGCGTTGACCGGCAGCGACGCCAGCATCACGTAGGCCGCCGGCGCCATATAACCGGGCAATTCCCGCGCGGCCGCGCTGCGCACCCGCGCCACGTCGACCGCGCCGGCGGTGGTTTCGACCAGATAGGCGACCAGTTGCGCACCGGTCCCGGCATCGTCGCGCACCACGACCACCGCGCGCGCGACCCCGGGCACCGCGCCGAGCACCGCTTCGATCTCGCCGAGTTCGATCCGCAGTCCCCGCAGCTTGACCTGGAAATCGGTGCGGCCCAGATACTCGAGCTCACCGTCGGCCGTCCAGCGGACCAGATCCCCGGTGCGATACATCCGCGCCCCGGGGCCGGCCTCCGTCTCACTGTCCGCGAACGGATCGGCGACGAACCGTTCGGCGGTCAGCTCCGGCCTCCCGACGTAGCCCCGGGCGAGCTGAACCCCCGACAGATACAGCTCACCCGGAACACCGACGGGCACCGGCCGCAACCGTGCGTCGAGCACGTACAGCCGGGTGTTGAAGACCGGTGCGCCGATCGGCACACCGGTGGTATCGAGCGGACCTACCTGATGGGCGGTGACATCGACCGCCGCCTCGGTGGGACCGTACAGATTGTGCAGCCGCGCCCGCGGCGCGACCGCCAGTAGTCGCTGTGCCAGCGGCCCGGGCAACGCCTCACCCGATGCGAACACCGCCCGCAGCGAACCCAGCGCGGAGCTGTCGACCACGCCGCCGAGGAACGCAGCCAGCATCGAGGGCACGAAATGCGCGATGGTGACACCGAATTCGGCGATCACCGCACGCAGATAGGCCGGGTCCCGATGCCCGTCGGGCGTGGCCAGCACCAGGCTCGCGCCGGCCTGCAACGGCCAGAAGAACTCCCACACCGACACGTCGAAGGTGGCGGGGGTCTTCTGCAACACGACGTCGGCGGCGGTGAGCCGGTAGGCGCTCTGCATCCAGACCAGCCGGTTGACGATCGCGGCATGGGTGACCGCGACGCCCTTCGGCCGTCCGGTGGAGCCCGAGGTGAAGATGACGTACGCGGGATGCCGCGGCCGCAGCGGCGAGACGCGCTCGGCATCGGTGACCGGCCGATCGGACAGCGAAGACAGATCCAGTTCGTCGATATCGATCCATCGGGTGTCGCCGTCACCGTGATCGGCGACGGTGGTCAGCACACAGACCGGCTTCGCGGTCTCGAGCACGTACCCGATGCGTTCGGCGGGATGATCGGGGTCCAGCGGCACATACGCCGCACCGGCCGCCAGCACCGCGTACATCGCGACCACGAGCTCCGGTGAACGCCGAATATGCAGTGCCACCGTGGTTTCCGGCCCGGCGCCGCGCGCGATCAGGTGGCGCGCGAGCCGGTTGACCTCGGCCGCGAATCCGGCGTAGCCGAGGGTCCGCGCGCCGCGCAGCGCGACGGCGTCCGGGGTCCGCGCGACCTGTCGCTCGAACATCGACACCAGGGTCGCGTCGGCCCCCGCCAGCTCGGCGATATCCACCTCGGTGGCATTCCAGATCCGGAGGCTGACCTCGCGCTCCAGATCGGTGGTGACCGCCACCGACGACAGCGGCCGCTCGGGATCGAGGTCGACCAGCCGCTCGAGGAACCGGACGAAGCGCGCGTGATGGCGGGCGATGTCGTCGGCACCGTACAGATTCGGGTTGGCCTCGAAGTCCACATGCACCCGGTCACTGTCGCCGTAGTAGACATTGAGGCTCATATCCTCGACCGGCCCGGTGGAGAGCACGTGATAGCGGCCGACGGTATCGCCCAGGGTCAGATCGCTGCGGAACAGCATGATGTTGGCCAGCGGCCCGAACAGCGAGCGCCGGGTGGCCGGACCTTCCATTCCGGCGTCGCGGCGGATGTCCTCGTGCCGATAGCGCTGATGCCGCAAGGCCCCGGCGACCTCGATCCGGGTCTGCTGCAGCAACTGCGCCCAGGTGGCGTCACCGACCTGCAGTCGCAGCGGGACGATATTGGAGAGCATGCCGGCCGAGCGCCGCATCACGGCGGTCGTGCGAGCGGTGACCGGCAGGCTCAGCACCGCCTCGTCGCGTCCGGTCAGCCGGGCCAGATAGGCCGCGAAGGCAGCGAGCAGCACCACCGCGGCACTCGAATCATGCGCTGCCGCAAGGTCGTTCATCCGGGTGACGACCTTGTCCGGCAGGCGGCGGCCGTGCACCAGATTCCCGGCCGCACGGGGTGCGGTGCGGCCGTTGAGTGTGGTCGCGCCGTCCAGGTCGCGGACCCGCTCACCCCAGTACTGCCGGTCCGAGCCGAATCGGGTGCTGTCGCGGTAGCCGCGTTCGCCCTCCACCAGCGATTCGAGGCTGCCCGCCTTGGCCGGTTCGGGTTCGACGCCGCCCAACTCGGCGGTGTAGCGCTCGGCGACGCGCATGGTGTTGGTCAGGGCGCCGAATCCGTCGAGAACGATGTGGTGGGCGCGCAGATACCAGAACCATCGCCGCTCGCCGACCCGCAGCACGGCCCCGGCGAACAGCCGGTCCGTCAGCAGATCCACCGGCCGCGTGTAGTCCGCGCGCATCCAGTCGCGGGCGGCGGCGACCGGATCGGAGGCATCGCGCAGATCGACCGGCACGATGTCGACGGGAAGCCGCGGGTCCACGCACTGATACGGCTCGCCGTCGGTTTCGCCGAGCCGCACCACCGTGGACCCGAACTCCCGCGCCGCGTCGACCGAGACCTTTTGCAGGACTTCGACATCGAGGTCGCCGTGCACGTCGACGTACTGGGCGATATTGATGGGAGTCCCGGGGTCGAGCAGCTGGGCGTACCAGACTCCGAGCTGCGCCGGTGTCAACGGGAACGGCGACGGATCCGACGTGGTCTCGGCACCGTGACTGTCCCCCGGACCGAATCCGCTCAACTCCGAACCCTGCACCAGAGCCTCCTCGATTGACGAAATACCCAGCGTCCGAACGCTTTTCGGGCAGCACGAAATAAGCCCCGGGCACCGCGCGACGACGCGGACCTGGCTTTGCCACGGTTGGTTCGGCGAATACACCTCACGCGATCGCGAAGGTGTGAAAGAGCGAAATGGTTTGTGTCTCAGTAATTTCGGTGAACCGGTGCGGTCACCAACTCATCCTCGAACTCGACTTCCTCCAACATCGCGGCCCCGAGCTCCCGCGGCCTCATCTCCTGCATCGGCCGGTGGCGACTCGCGCCACCGATGCAGCGAACACTAGGCCGAAGACTAATAAAAAGGAATGAGATCCTTCAAAAAAACTCGGACTAGCGTCCAATTCGGTCGATATCCGAGCAGAGATGTGCCCGAAACCACACTGTGACCTGTTTGTGTGAGTCAGGACACTTTCAGACGCGGAGCCTACGAGCCGAAACGTTGCATCTGCGTTGCATCGGCGCCCATCCGCCGGTCGAGCACCCGAATTTTGGCCTCGATCTGGGCATACAGGGCAGAATCGCGATCCGCCGTGGCTCGATAGGCCACCCACGCGGCGGCATCGTCACGGCCCTCGGCGCCCGAGGTCCACCGGCTCAGCACGGCGGCGTCACCGGAACGTAACACCGCGGTCCGCAGCCGCACCCGCAATTCATCGCGGATGTCTATAACTCCGGGAGCGGTCGAACGGGGCAGCACCGGTCCGGTGTAATGGCGGACCGCACTGTGCACGTCCCCCGAATCCAGCGCCGCGCGCAGCGCCTCCACATCCGTGGACACCGGCACCCGCAGCCGATAGGGCCGCGAGCCGAAGACGTCGGGGCCGACCACCGAGCGCAGCCGCGACATGGCGGCCCGGATGGTGGCGTTGTCGAGGTCGGTGTCGTCGAGCAGCAGCGCCAGATGATCGGCGGACAGCCCCTCTCCGTGTTCGGCCAGCAACAGCAGGATCTCGGCATGCCGCTGCGACAACGCGATGCGCTCCCCGTCGACCGACAGCTGCGGCTGACCCAGACCCAGCACCTCCAGCGCCAACCGGCCGGCGGTCCGCGGCGGCGACGAATGATCCACGGGCGCACGACGATCCGCGCCGCGCTGTTCGGTGCGCACGGCCGCCAGCACCAGGTCCATCTCCGCCGCGGTCGCGGCCGCCTTCACCAGCGCCAGAATCTCCGGGCGGGCGACGCGCACGCCGCCGGCGATCATCAGCACGCCGACCAACCGGCCGTCCGGATCGTGCACGGGCGCGGCCGCTCCCGTGAGCTGATGCATCCGGTGCAGGAAATGTTCCGGGCCGTGGATCCAGGTGGCGCGGCCGGTTCGGACCACCAGTCCGACCGCATTCGTCCCGATGCGGCGTTCGGACAGATCGTCGCCCTCGCGCAGGCCGACCTCGGCGGCGGCCTCGACCCGGTCGGGGTTGCCGTGTACCGAGAGCACCCGGCCGAACTGGTCGGCGACGACCACGATCAGCCCGATGCCGGTGGCGTCCTGCAGCAGCAACTTGTCGACCAGTGGCATCACCGCGGCAATCGGATGGTTGTCGCGGTAGCGCTGCAGATCGGCGCCGCGCAGACCGCGGCCGTCGAGTACGTCCATGGGATCGACCCCGCCGCGCACACTGCGCAGCCAGGACTCCAGAACCAGCGGCCGCAGCAATCCGGGCAGCTGATTGAGCTGATCACCCCCGACACTGAGGTAACCGTGGGCCTGAGCGGCATAGGCTTCCAGCGCACCGAGCTGCGTCCCGGGCTCGACCCTGCCCTCGGGACGGTTATCGCCTGTGAGATTGCTGACCATTTGCCTTTCTTTCCCGTCCCACACTGTACCGGCGGGTCAGGAAGGGCATGGGCGAAGCATACGGTTTGTCCGACAGGTCACATCGGCACCGGATCACGGCGAAATGTGAGGTAGACGGCATATCGGGGCCACATGTGACCCCCGCCATCAATGCCGCGGAACGGCCGGGCGCAGCGCGGCCACATTGCGCGCACGCAGCGCACCCGACCAGAGGCCGGTGCCGTAGGCGAGGTCGTCGAGCCGCTTGCACATCAGATATCGCACCGGATCCAGGCCGCCGGCATCGCGATGGGTGAACCAGTCGGCCAGTCCGTCGGCGACCGCCAGCGCCACCGCCAGCCGGCGGATGCGCCGGGAGGCGATCATCGCCAGTACTGTCACCGGCCAGTAGTGCCGGCACAGCGCCGAGACGATCCGCCACACCCCGGCGGAGAAACCCCGGGCCAGATGGATGGCCGCCACCCGCGTCGGATTGTCGAGTTCGGCGAACACCCGCCGCAGCCGGATCAGCGCGGCGAGCAGCGTGGCGAGCCCGCCCAGGATTCCGGCGCGCGACGCGGTGGCCAGCAGCGCGGTCGCGGCGATCGTCCAGAACGGCACCGACAGCGGAGCGACCATCCCGGCATGGCGGCGGGCCAGCGGCGCCGCCCCGGCGCCGTGAGAGACCTTGCGGCCGAACCACTTACCGAACGAGGCCGGTTGATCGCAGGCGACGTGCGCGGCCGGCTCGTACCGCAACCGCCAGCCGGCGCGCTCGAGCCGCCAGCACAGATCGACATCGGCGGCCGAGCGCATCTGCTCGTCGAATCCCCCCTCGGCCAGCAGAGCGTGGCGCCGCACCAGCAGCGCCGCGCCCGGCGCGTACGACACCGAGCCGCGCGAGCTGACCGCGGTTTCCCGGCGGCCGAAATCCAGTGACGACCGCGCGCTCTCGTAGCGGCCAAGCACACTGGCATCGGGCTCACGCACCACGATGCGCGGAGCGACCAAGGCGACCTCGGGATCGCTGAAATGGCCGAGCATGACCTCCAGCCAGCCCGCGCGCGGGACCACATCGGAATCCAGGAATGCGACGAATTCCGTTGTCGCCGCCCGCAGTCCGGCGTTGCGCGCGGCGACCACGCCCTGCCGCGAATCGTGGCGCAACACGGTGACACGGCAACGTCCCCCGGTGCGCGGAATCCGGACCGGCCGGTCGGAACCGTCGTCCACGACCACCACACTGTGCCCGCGCAGGGTCGACAGCAGCCGCTGCAGTCCGGCGGCGTCGTTGCAATGCGGCACCACGACCGTGACTTCCTCGGGCGAGGGCAGCAGGCGCGGACGCGGGTTGGCCACCCCGGAGTCGAGCAGCCGTCTGGCAACCACCGCGGACTGGGGATCCGTCACTTCGAGATACCCGTCACCGATCAGGGCGGCCGCTTCCGGAGCAAGTTTCAGCAACCTCGTCGGCGAGCCGCCGACCAAGAGCCGTCCACCGGAATAGGTGCGCACCCGAGGATCGATTCGCACCCCGAACCCATTGGGCAGTCGATCATGGCGCATTCCAAGAATGCTATGCGCTAACCGCCCGCCGGGCATCCCGTGTCGAAAAAAACGGATCGAATTCGATACGAAACCGGCGGCAACGCACCGGCTCCGGCGTTGCGTGGATGTCAATGACCATCGACGCTATCTGGCTACCACACGGCAACATTCACTTCATGATCAACGAGATACCGCACGGGAGGCGGTAGTTCATCTCCGGCTACTACCGCGTGACGTGCGGCGTCACCGTGTGCGCCGATCTCCTCCATGTACCGGACCGCGACCGGGAACGCGCACTCTAGACTGCGGAAGGCAAGCACGTTGAACAGCAGATGACGGGTGGCCGTCGGGCGGGCTGCGCAGGTCTAGAGGTGGCATGGGAGTCGGACGGATGCAGACGAGCGGGGGCGGCAACACACTCTCGGAAGCCGAGATAGTCGAGGCCGCATTGCGTGTGGTGCGCGCCGACGGCGTGGAGAAGCTGTCGATGCGCCGGCTCTCCCGCGAACTCGGCGTTTCACCGATGGCCCCCTACTACTACGTCGCCGACAAGCGCGAACTGCTGGATCTGGTGGCCAGCGCGGCCCTCACCGGAGTGCGCACCCCACCGCCGGAATTCGGCACCTGGCAGCAGCGCCTGCGCGAACTCATCGATCAGATCGATGAGAAGCTGCGCAAACACCCAGGCCTCGGCGATGTGCTGATCGAACAGACGCTGGGCAAACAGCTCGATCTGATCGCCGCTGTGATGGAAATCCTGTCCGATGCGGGATTCGACGATCGCAATGTGCTCGCCGCCTATGCCACCATTCACACCTATCTGTTCGGCCGCGCCCGGGTCAATCCGCGGGACCGATCCGCGCTGGTCGACATGCCGCTTCCCGAAGCCGTCGAGCGGGCCGTCAAGCATATGGGCGACCTGCGCGGCAAATACTCCTACGACTTCGGCATGGATGTGCTGATCGCGGGGCTCGAGGCCCAGCTTGTCCGGCAGCGGGACGGCCACGTATCATAAATTAGAACACGTTCTAGTTTACCTGCTCCCGTGCCCGGCCCCGAGAGGACACCATGACCACCGCCGATCCCGTCGTACCGCACAGCTCACGATCGGCCGTGCTGCGGGTCGCCGCTGTCGTCAACGAGACGCCCGACGCCTGTTCGCTGGTCTTCGACGTGCCCGAAGATCTGCGCGAGCGCTTCGCCTATCAGCCCGGCCAGTTCCTGACGCTGCGCATCCCGAGCGAGCGCACCGGTTCGGTCGCGCGCTGCTATTCGCTGGCCAGCTCGCCGCACACCGATGTCCAGCCGAAGGTCACCGTGAAGCGCACGATCGACGGATACGCGTCGAACTGGGTGTGCGACAACGTCGAAGCCGGTGACGAGATCGAGGTGCTGCCGCCCTCCGGCGTCTTCACGCCCAAGGATCTGGACGAGGATCTGCTGCTGTTCGCCGCCGGCAGCGGTGTCACCCCGGTCATGTCGATCCTGAAATCGGCGCTCGCCCGCGGCACCGGCCGGATCGTGCTGGTCTACGCCAACCGCGATCCGGAATCAGTCATCTTCGCCGCCGAACTGCGCGAACTCGCCGACAAGAATCCGCAGCGGCTCGTGGTGGTGCACTGGCTGGAGACGCTGCAGGGCCTGCCGACCGCCGACGGACTGGCCGCGCTGTGCACCCCGTACACCGGTTTCCGCGCCTTCATGTGCGGGCCGAAGGCGTTCATGGACCGGGTGCACGACGCACTGGCCCAGCTGGAGGTGCCGCGCAGCCGCACGCACGCCGAGGTCTTCAATTCGCTGTCCGGCGATCCGTTCGCCGCCGGTGCCCCGGTCGAGGTCAGCGAGGAGGACGCCGCCGACGCGGCCACCGTGGAGGTCGAACTCGACGGCGAAACCCATTCCATGCGGTGGCCGCGCCGCCAGACCCTGGTCGACATCATGCTCGCCAAGGGTCTGGACGTGCCGTACTCCTGCCAGGAGGGCGAATGCGGATCCTGCGCCTGCACGGTGCTGGAAGGCAAAGTGGAGATGGACAATTCGGAGATTCTCGATCCGGAGGACATCGAAGCCGGATACATCCTCGGCTGCCAGGCGCATCCGGTCACCGATCATCTGAAGATCCAGTTCTGAGGTCCGTCGCCGCCGTGGCCGGCCTGGAGACCGGGCACGGCGGACGGACCTACGGCGACTGTCGTTGCGCCCGATAGGCCGCGCGCGCCTCGGGTTCCAGATGTTCGGTGGCGTAACTCAGCGCCGTGCGACCCATATCGTGGGCACGACGGTCCAGGAAATCGGTGAGCAACGCGCGGTCCACTCGTTTGCCGACTTCCCGCAGCATCCAGCCCACCGCCTTCTGAATCAGGTCACGCCGATCGTCGAGCAGCCGTTCGCACAGTGCGAACGTGGTGGAGGCGTCGCCGGCCTTGATGAACGCGAAGGTCGTCAGCAGCGCGACCCGGCGTTCCCACAGCGAATCCGACTGCGCCAATTCGTCGAGCAGATCCCGCGGCCGTCCCAGTAACCACGGGCCCAGGATGTTCTCGGCCGATACGTCGACCAGATCCCAATTGTTCACGCGTCCGCCGCGCACCGCCGCCAGATACATGTCGACGATTTCCTGTTGAGCGGCACCGTCGTACGTGCGCGGTTTCCCCGCCTTCGCCATCGCATTGTTCGCGATCACCAGCGCCGCGAGCCGATGCTCGTGCACCGGACTCCGCAAAAGTTCAGCTATCTCCGAAATCGGCAGGGCGGAAAATGCTTTCGCGACCGTGCGGGTCTGCGGCACGGGGACGCCGATGAAGACGTCGCCCTCGCCGTAGTCCCCGGGCCCGGTTTTGAAGAACCTCCGCAACTCGACGGCGCGTGCGGGATCACCCAGTTCGTCCATGGCACGCGCGACATCGGCGGCGGACGGCGCGGCCGTCACGGCCGCACACCGCCGAGTCGGCGGGACGCCGAAGCCTGATTCTCCGGAATATGCGCAACGATCATGTACGGCAGTATCACTCACCGCTCACCCGATTCCCTGCGACAACGCGTCCGGCGCGGACCCGTCGGGGCGGTACTACCCGGCGAAGGTGCGCTCCACTCGGGTGGGGGTCCGGGGCGACACCGCCCCCGCGGGGATGACGATGCGCCAGCTGGGTTGTTTCCCGGCCGGGAACCGCGGAGTGTCGGGGTTACGCGGGGCGGGCTCGTGCTCGGCGGTGATATCCGCGAGCGCGACGACCGGCGCCGGTGGTGCGGCCGGCGTGATCAGGTGCGGGGCGGCCGGCACCTGCGGCGGCGCGATCGACATCGGGGGCGCTGTGTTCGGTGCCGAGGGCTGTGCGACACCCGCCAACGGCTGTGCGGTCGACCCCGAGGGCTGTGCGGTGGACCCCGAGGGCTGCGCGGCCGACCCCGAGGGCTGCGCGGCCCGCGCCATGGGCTGCGCGGCCGGCGCCGAGAGCGGCATGACCGGCACCGAGGAGTGTGGGGTCGGGGCGATCGGCGCCGAGGAGGGTGCGGCGTCGGCGAGGGTCGGCAGCGTCCGGTCGACGGCGCGCGTCACCGGATTTTCGCGCAGATGGTTCGTCAGCACACACGTGGCCGCGCCGAAGGCGGTGATTCCGGCGAGCATCGCGGCGATGTCGAGGTGAGCACCCGCTAGCTGGTGCGCGGCATGCGCCCCACCGAAGAGACCGCGGAGGATGCCGGAGAAACTGCTGTCGTCCGCGACCGCCGCGCGCATCTCGGACTCCTTGTTGTCGAGGTACAGCACGTCCGCGAGAACGAACAGCGCCACACCGCTCACCGCGACCGCGGCGGCGGTGGAGAAGATCGTGGCGCGAGTTCGCAGATACGCCGCGACCGCGAAGATCGTCGCGAGGATCGCGACACAGGTCAGCACCGCCCATGTGCCGCTGATATCGGTGTTGTGCAGACCCGCGCCTCCCCAGTCCTGCTGGGATTCGGTGCCGGCCAGCCGGCCGAAGGCATCCGACCGGATCGTGCCACCCGGCCCGGCCGCAGACAACCAGGGCTGGAACAACAGAACGAGAGTGGTGGCACACAACCCGGCACCGCACAGGTATCCCCACACCGGACGGCGACCGCTCGGCGGCGTCGGTAGTGGGCGGTACGACGATTCGGTGTCGCCGGTTCCGGGATGAACATCGCTCCAAGGCGTTCGGGTAGCCATAACTCCGGGTCTGTCTGTTACCGATACGCCGACGCCCGTGGCGGCCGGCCCGGTAGGGGTGGGTGCGGAAAATGCGTCGACGACCGCGCTGTACGTCTGCGGAAAATACGGTAGAACCGCGCCCGATCACGGACCACCAGACCTCCCACGAGTGGCTGGGGCGCAGGTCACAGCATCGTCTGCGATTCTGCGCCACAGCGGTGCGGAGGTGTCGAAAGAAGATGTCCGGGAACAGGATTCATTCAAGGCCACCGGCTTCGGCACGGCGTGGCCGTCGGGAGACACGGGCGGAAGCGTGACCGGTTCAACACGGTCCGCCCGGTGCCCCCGCGAGACTAGACGGTGGGGCAGGCGGTATCGACCGCCCCGAGCACTCGGCCCGATTCGAAGGCCGCCGCACTCGCGGGCAGTTCACCGGCGCGGCCGCTGTTGTACACGGTCACCGTGCCGGTTCCGGCGGTCGGCCGGCCCAGCGCGTCGATGCGCCGAAGAGTCTGGCCCGCAACGGCTTCCGCGCTGTCGAACAGCCGGACGCCGGAGGGCAGTGCGGCCACGATGGAATCGAGGACCAGCGGGTAGTGGGTGCAGCCCAGTACGACCGCCTCGGTGCCGGCGGGGGTCTGCTCGGCGGCGCGGGCGATGGCGTGCTCGACGGCCGCGAGATCCCCGCGGTCGATGGCGTCCGCGAGGCCGTGGCACGCCACACCCGTCACATCGGCCTCACCGCCGAAACGGGCGATCAGATCGGCCTGGTAGCGGCTCGCGGTGGTGGCCGCGGTCGCCCACACGGCGACCGAGGCGCAGGCCGCGGCGGCGGGTTTGATCGCGGGGACGGTGCCGATCACCGGCACCTCGGGCCCGACCTCGGCCCGCACCTGCTCGAGGGCGGTCACACTGGCGGTATTGCACGGCAGCACAACGGCCTCCGCGCCGAGCCGCAACGATCGGCGGGCGGCATCCAGCACCCGATCGATCACCCACCGCTCGGGTTTGGGACCCCACGGCGCACCATCGGGATCCAGTTGCAGCAGCAGATCGAGGTCGGGACGCAACTTGCGCAGCCACGCCCCCGTCGGCAGCAACCCCAGTCCGGAATCGATGAGCGCAACGATCACCCAGCCACTGTATTAGCGTCGCCACGCACCCTCGCGCCCGCCTGGGGTATCGGCCGGACATGTCTTTCCATGCCGGTGGCGGACCGCCCGCACCGCCCGATTCGAGCCGGCGCCGGTCGGCCCGCCGACGTGGGCGTTCAGCTCAGGGGTGCGGCGGACCGGGCGTTGGCGGCGAGTTCGGCGCGCATCTTCATGACCTGCGCGGTGCGTCCGCCACCGACCACGGCGGTCAGGACCCCGCCGTCGAAGTAGTGCGCCAGGAATTTGCGGCCGTCGTCTTCGATCACCCGGATCTCGTCGGCGCCCGCGGGAGTGCCGAGCACCTGGATCTTCAGGTCGTACTGGTCACTCCACACATACGGCACCCGGGCGGCCGCGGGGACGTCACCGCCGAGCAGGGCGGTCGTCAGGAGTCTGGCCTGCTCGCCGGCGTTGGTCCAGTGCTCGACACGCTTGTGCCGGCCGTTGTCGTGACGCCAGGCCGCGACATCGCCGACCGCCCACACGCCCTCGACCGAGGTGCGCCCCACCTCGTCGGCGAGGACACCCCCGCCCGCCTGCGGTTCCGCCAGCGGGATGCCGGATCCGGCCAGCCACTCCGTGATCGGCGCGGAGCCGACGCCGATGACGACCAGATCGGCGGCGACCGTACTGCCGTCGGCGAGCGTGGCCCCGGTGACCGCGCCGTCTTCGACCTGCAGCGAGCTCAGCCCGACACCGCAGCGCAGGTCCACGCCCTCGTCGCGGTGCATCCGGCCGACCAGGCGCCCGACCGTCTCACCCAGCGCGGCGGCCAGCGGGGTGGGCTGCGGTTCCACCAGCACGACGTCGACGCCGCGGGAACGGAAGCTCGCCGCCAGCTCGCAGCCGATGAAGCCCGCACCGACCACCAGCGCCCGCCGCGCGGTGGCCAGGCCGTCGCGCAGCGCCGCCGCATCCTCGTGGCGTCGCAGGACGTGGACGCCGGTCGCCTCGGGCAAACCGGGAATTCGCTTGGGACGCAGACCTGTTGCGATGATCAGCTGTCCGTACTCGAGCACGGAACCGTCGTCGAAGGTCACCGTGCGCGACGTGGTGTCGACTCCGGTCGCGGCCAGTCCGAGTCGCAGCTCGATGTTCTTCTCGGCGAAGAATTCGGCCGGGCGCAGCGTCGTATCCTCGGTCTCGCCGCGCACGAACTGCTTGGACAGCGGCGGCCGATCGTAGGGCAGGCGCTGTTCGTCACCGACGAGGATCAGTCCGCCCTCGTATCCGGCGCGGCGCAATTCCTCCGCGGTGCGCAGGCCCGCCAGACCGGCGCCGATGATCACGATCGGGGCTGTCATCGCCGCCCTCCTGGCTCGGTTCCCACTGCCGGGACGTATTGCTGCACCAATCCACCATAAACTAGAACACGTTCTAGTTTGTCGTGACGGGCGCCATATCCGACACAAGTGTAGGAATTTTTCGCGCAGAGTGTTGATCGGGCGGTCAATCAGAGTTATACCGAGATCAGAACACAATTCCGCCCCTGAGGAGGCCCCCAATGCTCACCGAAAACCGCACCCTGAGTTTCGTGGCCGTGGCACTGGGCGTCTACACCGCCCTGTCCCCCATCTGGACCGACCACAGCAACCGCGCCATGTGGACCCTGATCGTGCTCGGCGTGCTGATCGCCCTGACCGGCCTGCTCCAGTTCACTCGCCCCGGAATCTCCACAACCGATTACGCCATGGGCCTGTTCGGCGTCCTGCTGTTCATTTCCCCGTGGGTGATGAACTACAGCTCCTTCAGCGCGGCGTCGTGGACGGCGTGGATCGTGGGCGTACTGACCGTCGTGGTGGCCCTCGCCGCCCTTCCGCAGGTATCGGCGCGGATGCATACTGCTCACTGATGCAGAGGCCCACACCCCATCGAGCGGGGCGTCGCCGCAGCCGGAAGGTCGACGGCGACGCCCGCGCTCTGATTCTGGATGCCGCCGAAAGCCTATTCGCGGCACACGGATTCGACGCGACCGCGACGGCTGCGATAGCCGCCGCGGCCGGCGTTCCGAAAGGACTGGTCTTCTACTACTTCCCCACCAAGGACTCGATCCTCTCGGCGCTGATGGCCGAGCGGGTTCCCGCCCATCCGATCGACGACATCGCCACGGTGGTCAGGCCCGGCGATCCGGCGACCAGCCTGGTGAACCTCGACGCGGCGCTGAATCTGCGCGACCACCATTCCTCGGTGCTGCGGGTGATCATGTGGCGCGAGGCCGATACGCATCCGGATGTGCGCAAACAGGTGCGCCGCATGCGCGATCAACTCCTCGACGTCACCGCCCGGGTACTGCAGGCGAGCGCGCCCGGTCAGGTCCAGCCCGGGACCCTGCGTGCCTGCGCGGCCGCATGGGTGTCGGCCATGCTCACCATCGCGAGCACCGACCGGTTGCACGCACTCGACGGATTGACACTCGCCGGCGCGGAGGAGATCACCAATCTCTCCCGGGTCGTCGCGGCCGGTATGAGCAGCCTGGGCTGAGTGGGCGTCGCCCGTTCAGCGATCCCGCAGCAGGCCGTCGACCAGCGCGCGCAATCCCTGTTCGTAGGTATCGGCCGCGGTGAGCGCGCTCCACCGGTCGGCCACGGCCGCCAGGCGCGGAAGCTCCTCGGCATCGATATCGGCGAAGACGCGCTCCCGGAACACGGGCCGGTCGTCGTCGCGACGCCGGCGAGCCGCGGCGCGAATCAGAATTTCCCCGGCCGTGTAGTACCAGACGGCCCGGTAGGCGTGCACCGCCCGATCGGCGTCCAGCCCGGCGTCCATCGCCGCGTCCAGAATCGTCTCGGGATACCAGAGCGCGGCCGGTGAGAGCAGGTCGTCGGCGGTCAGCACCTCGGTGATCCACGGAACCGGGGCCAGGACGTCGTGCATCGCGCGGGCCGCGACGATCAAGCGCTCGCGCGGGTCCTCCGGCAGTTGCGGACGCACCGCACCCGTGGCCACCTCGTCGAGCAGGAGCAGCAGCAACGCGTCCTTGTCCGGTACGTGGTGATAGAGCGCCATCGGCGTCGCGCCGAGTTCGGTGGCCAGGCGCCGCATGGTCAGCGCCTGCACGCCGCGGGTCTCGATCAGCTCGCGCGCGGCGGCCACGATCTGCGCGCGGGACAGCCGCGGCGGACGTCCGGTTCGGGTGCTCACCCGGCCATCTTGACACGAGGTCTCGACAACGAGCAGTGCGGTCGGTTACTTTTTATACATGTATAAAAAGTACTCGCCGGGCCTCGCTCTGGCGGCGATCACGATGGCGCAGTTGATGATTGCGCTGGATATGGCGGTGGTGAACGTGGCGCTGCCCGCCGTTCGCCGGGAACTGGGCTTCACACCGATCGATCTGTCGTGGGTGGTGCACATCTATGCCCTGACCTTCGGCGGATTCCTCCTCCTGGGCGGGCGGGCCGGCGATCTGTTCGGCCGCCGGCGACTGTTCGCACTCGGGCTGTGCGGATTCGCCCTCGCCTCGCTGGCCGGTGGGCTGGCCCAGCAACCATGGCAACTGATCGCCGCGCGCGCCGTCCAAGGCGTGGCGGCCGCGACCGTCGCACCGGCCACCCTCGCGATGCTGACCGTCCTGTTCCCGCACGGCCCGGCGCGGGTGCGCGCCTTCGGACTGTGGAGCGCGGCCAACGGCGCCGGTGGCGCGCTGGGCGTCCTGCTGGGCGGCATCCTCACCGAATACGCCGGATGGCGGTGGGTGATGCTCGTCAATCTGCCGATCGCCGCGATCGTGCTGGGACTCGGCCTCTTCGGCATCCCCGCCGACCGCCGCGACGGGATGCGTCCGCCGCTCGACCTCGCCGGGTCGCTCACCGCGACCGGCGGCGCCGGATTGCTCGTTCTCGCCGTCGTCCGTACCGATCGCTACGGGTGGTTCTCGCCCGCGACCGCGGGGACGGTCGTGGCCGCACTACTACTCCTGGCGGCCTTCGTATGGTTCGAACGGCGGGCCTCGGTGCCGCTGATACGGCTGTCGCTGCTGCGCAACCGGTGGGTCGCCGGGGCGGATCTGTTCGTCGCTCTGGCCGCGGCGGGACAGTTCTCGGCCTTCTACTTCGTCTCGCTCTATATGCAGCAGTCGCTCGGGATGTCCGCGGCGGCAACGGGTCTGGCCTTCGTACCGTTCTCCGCCGGGGTCGTCGCCGGGACCGTGGTCGCGACTCGGCTCGGCCACCGGCGTTCGCCGCGCACCCTGCTGATCTCCGGATCGCTGCTCGCCGCCGCGGGCCTCGGATGGTTCGCGCTGCTGGACGCCGGTGGCGACTTCGCCACCGCGGTCCTGGGTCCCTCGCTCGTCACCAGTATCGGTTTCGGCCTGTGCCTGGCGCCGCTCGCGGCCGCCGCCACCACCGGCGTCGCCCCCGCGGAGGCCGGCATGGCGTCCGGGCTGATGAACAGTGCCCGCCAGATCGGCGGCGCGATCGGATTGGCCGCCCTGGCCTCGGTCGCCGCGCAACGCACCGGATCGGTGGAGACACCCCAGGCCGTCACCGCGGGATATGCGACCGGACTGGCGGTCGGCGCGGTCCTGCTCCTCGGTGCCGCGGTCGTCGCGGCGGTGGTCATACCGCGCACCGCCCGCCGATCCACCTCCACACCCCTGCCCGCCCCGGCTCCGGTCGTGGCCGAATGAAAGGAAACACACCATGTCACTCGCACCTGTCGACCTGTTCGCACGCGGCATCCGAATGCTGCCCGACGGCCGGGTTTTCGATGAACAACGCCGCATGTCCGGAGATGTGGAGGGATGGACCCTGGCGGCGTTCCGGGTTGCCACCGATGCCGACGTCCACGGTGATCACTGGGAAATGCATCCGAGCGGAGAGGAACTGGTGGCGGTGCTCTCGGGCGGGATACGGATATATCTGCGTGAGAGCGGCGACCCGGCGGCTTCGGTATCCCTGCGCGCCGGACAGGCGTTCATCGTGCCGCGCGGGCGCTGGCACCGAATCGAAGTGGACGAGCCGAGCGAACTGATGTCACTCACCCTGCGCCGCGGCACCGAACTCGAGAAACGGACGGATTGAGCTGCGGCGCAACGGTGGCGGGAGCCCTCGCACACCCCGCGAACTCGCACCCGGAAAGGCGAGCGATAAGAATGGGGTGTATGACGGATCCCGCCAATGCCCGTTTCGGAGAACCCCATACTGCACGAGAGGGGCACGGACTGACCCGCTCCGAGGAGGAGCCGGGTCAGCAGGCGGGCAGTAGCGGACCCGCGCACGGCGGTGCCGAGAAGTTCGGACTGCGCTGGGACAGTATCGAATTCGGTGACTCCGGATCGGGCGAGAGCGTTTTCGGCCCGCCCCCGGGCGGCGCCTCGCCCACCGACGTTCCGTCCTATTCACCCGACTACCTCAATGGCAGCGCGGTTCCGACGCCTCCTGCCGCACCGCCGCTGCCGGTCCGCGACACGTCGGCCCGTACCGCGATCCCGCCGCTGCCCACCCGAGAACCCGCGCAGCGCAGTATGTTCGCCTCGCCGTTCGACGCGGACTACGAGCGGGGTGCGGGGCAGAACCATCCCGCCGCGGAGACCGACGAATCAGCTCCGACCTCCAGCTTCGCGGTGAGCGCGGCGGAGATGCCCCCGGTGGATCCGAGATCGGGGGTCCTGGGGTCGTCCACGGCTCCCGGCGAGATCCAGACGCCGGAAAAGGCAAGCTGGCCAGAGGGACTCGACGCCGGATCTCAGGATCCGGAGGATACGGTCCGCCGCATCGCGGAGAGCCTGGGCATCGACCCCGGGCGGCAGAGTCGTTCCCGTAGCGCCGAGACCCAGCCCGCCGAGTCGTCCGCTGCCGAGGCGTCTCCTGCCGATCCGCCGGGTCCGCGGCGGGCCGATTCGGCAGAATCGGATGCCTCGTCCACCGCATCCGTCCCGGCCCCGCCGAAACTACCGACGCGGCTGTCCACCCCCGCCCAGGGCATCGCCCGGACCGAACCGGCCGATGCCGGAACGGAAACCGCTGCGACACCGGCGAGCACGGAAACCACCCGCCGCCCCATCCCCCGGGCGGCCCGGCGGGCACGCGACAACGAGCAGCCCACCGCGAGTACCGCCACGTCCCGGCTGTCCGGCGAGATCCCCGCGACCACGGCAGCCGAACCCACGGGCGAGGGCCGGCACGGCACCGCGCGCCCCGCGAGCCCGGAGCCGTCGGCCGCCACATCCGCGCCGGCCGACGCAGCTGAGACCCGCGGCACCACGGCGAGCGATGACGAATCGGCGACCGGACGCGCGACATCACCCGGCGGCGACGCCGATCCCGCGCCCGCGCCGTCCGCAGCGACACCGCCGACCGGACAGCCGGGCGACGACGCCCCTCGGTCCACTACGGCAACGGAATCGGTGACAGACGGCGACCACACCCCCCACAGCACGCGCGCCGCATCGGTCGCCGACAGCGCGCGAAACACCACCGAGCCCCCTGTCGCCGAGGCGAATCCGGCGACGGACGACATTACCGAGGAGGACCGGAACTCGCCTCCCGCGGCACGGCTTCCGCATCGGCATTCGAACGAGCCGGTCCGGACCGAGCACGCCGAAACAACCGCCCCGGCCCATTCCGGCGCGGCAGACGGTGCGGACCGAGCCGACTCCGCAGACCCGCAAGCCTGGCAGAACACCGACACACTGCCGGCGATTCGCAGCCGCGCGGAAAGCGCCGACGCCACTTCGCGCGCGATCCCCACCCGCAACGGGGCGACGGTGGGACTGCGCTCCGCCCCGGCGAGCACCTTCCTCGAACAGTCCGATACCGACATCCTTCGACGACGCGCAGCGCAAGCCCCTGCGGCGGAATACGTTCCGACCAGCCGGCACCGATCGCCCGCCGAAGAAATCGGAGCCGACGACCACCCGGCGACCGAGTCGGCGGAAGCGGTTGCCACATCGCACGATTCGGTGATCGACGAACCGACTGCGGATACCGGTGGCCGCCGAAATCGCCGTGCCACCAATGATCACCTTTCCGGTAGCACACCGACCGACCTCGCGTCCCGCACCGGCGTGCCCCCGACCTCCCGGCGCGCGGCCCGCCGCCGAGCCGAAACCACCGGCGAACCCCCGGCCATCGACGTCGGCTTGGTGATGCAGTTACTCCTGGCCAGCCACACCCTGGAGAATGTGGCGCGCAACGCCGAAGCCGGCGATGTCGACCTCAACGGACTCATCACCGCCGCCCACCGAACCCGTACCGCCGCAGTGGAACTCGTCACCACCTGGTTCGGCGGCGCCGACCAGATGCGCGAATTCGCCGAAGCCCTCCTGGCCGCCACCGAGAACTGAGAACGCGAAAAGGGCCGTCCCCCAAGGGGAACGGCCCTTTTCATGCTGTCACGTGTCGTGACGGCGTTGTCTCACAAAGTCACTTGATGACCTTGGTGACGCGGCCGGCGCCGACGGTGCGGCCACCCTCGCGGATCGCGAAGCGCAGGCCCTCTTCCATGGCGACCGGCTGGATCAGCTTGACGCTCATCTCGGTGTTGTC
>NZ_JADKYP010000039.1 GCF_015354405.1 Nocardia sp. BSTN01
AAATTGTGCAGACCTTCTGTCAGCTGGCGGAGTTCTCAGCGGCATACATATGGGGCTGCAGCACAGATAGGTGACATCGATCTGGCTTGCCGGGAGGTGGGCCTGGAAGGATGTTCGCTGCCCAAGCCCTATCCGCAGGAGTTCCGTGACGATGTGGTCCGGGTCGTGGCCGACGCGGACGGAGTCTGCCGAGTCGCGTGATGCTCGACGTCGTATCCGGTTGCTGGAGCAGGAGAACGAAGTGCTGCGACGCGCAGCAGCGTATCCATCTATCGGGAAAAGGCTCTACCCGCTCGCGAAAGAGCTTGCCGCCGAAGGGATTCCCGTGGCGGTGACGTGCCGGGTACTGCAGCTCGCTCGCCAACCCTACTACCGATGGCTGGCTGAACCGGTAACCGCCGGCGAGATCGCCGAGGCACCGAGCCAACGCGTTGTTCGTCGCGAACCGTGATGACCCGGAGTTCGGGTATCGGTTTCTTGCCGATGAGGCCCGCGAAGCCCAGGTGCAGCGCCGGTGTACGCGGCAGACGTCACATGGATCCGCCCGAGCGATACAACACACCCGACATCAATGTGACCAGAGTCTGTTCGAAAGCCGCGCCGACATCGATGCGAAGCACAGCCAGACTGGGATCGACACTGTACGCGGCGACCGTACTGGCCGAGGGCCGTGCATGAGCGTACAGGCCCCCTGCCAGCGCCACTCCCATCAAGCAGATCGCCCAGCTGCTCTCGCCGAGTTCGGGTACCACTCGACGTATCCGTTCCGCAAGGATCCCGAGGTTGTCCCGGGTGGACCGCTTGTAGCGCACCACCACCTCGACCGACACGTTGTGTTCGAGGACGCCCGCTTGAGCACTCACCAGATCACACAGCACGGTGTGCTCCTGAAGGGAGCGGCTGAGAACAGCGGCGAGTCGATCTATTCGCTCATCGGCCGACAGGTGCGAACCGATCGCGGACAGCTCGCCCTCGATCTCGGAAAGCCATTCACGAAATCCTCTATCGAGTAGTTCGAGCAGGATCTCCTCGCGAGATTCGAAGTAGCGCAAGACATTCGACTTCGCCAAACCCACCCGCCGACTGAGGTCGTTGAGAGACAACTCGGCAACCGGCATTTCGGTGAGCATCGCCGCCGCGGTATCCACGATCGTTTGCCGCCGCACCTCCCGCTGCTCTCGTGTGCGCGCTCGCTGAAATCCCACGCAGAGATGCTACCGACCGGGCGCCCGTTGACTATAGACCGCCGGTCTCTTATTGTGAGCAGCGCAATATAAGAGACCGGCGGTCCGTAATCAGCGGGCCCCAGCGTTGGAGGAACGATGGCGCACAAGTGGACCGAAGACGACGTTCCTGAACAGCAGGACCGGCTCGCCGTGGTAACCGGAGCCAACACGGGTCTGGGCTTCGAAACCGCCCGCGTGCTGGCGGCGCAGGGAGCAACGGTCGTTCTGGCCGTCCGCGACGTCGAAAAGGGTAGGCAGGCGGTCAGCCGCATCGTCGAAGCCGTGCCCGGCGCGCGCACGAGCCTGCTCGCACTCGACCTGTCCTCGCTCGAATCCGTGCGAGCGGCCGCTGCCGAACTGCATGCGACACAATCCAGTATCGACCTGCTGATCAACAACGCGGGCGTCATGCACCCCCCGCGCCGGACCACCGACGACGGGTTCGAATTGCAGTTCGGCACCAACCACCTCGGACACTTCGCATTGACCGGACTTGTACTGGACCTCCTCCTGAAGGCCCCGGAGTCCCGGGTGGTGACGGTCAGCAGTCTGGGGCACCGCATCCGCGCCCGGATTCACTTCGACGATCTGCAGTGGGAGAAGTCCTACGACAGAATCGGTGCTTACGGTCAGTCCAAGCTGGCCAACCTCATGTTCACCTATGAGCTGCAACGCCGGCTCACCGCCCACGGGGCGACAACCGTGGCGGTAGCGGCGCACCCCGGCGGGGCGAATACGAACTTGATCCGCAACTACCCGTCCGTGATTCAGCGCTTGGCGCCAACGGTTGGGCCGTTGATTGTGCAGAGTGCAGCCATGGGAGCCCTGCCGACTCTGCGCGCGGCGACCGATCCAGCGGTGATCGGCGGCCAGTTCTACGGTCCTGACGGACTGGGACAGAACCGTGGATACCCGCGAGTGGTGGGCTCGAACGCCCGATCTCATGACTTCGACGCTCAGAAGCGCTTGTGGACCGTCTCCGAGCAGCTCACCGGAGTGACTTACGAGATCTGACAAGCGCCGCCGCAACGGTGCGAGCATTCGTCCGCGGCGATCGTCACTTACCTCGCCCACGATCGGAGGGTCGGGGAAACCGCGCGCATTGTTCGTGCATCGCAACACGATCCGCTAAGTACTGGCTACACCGTCACGGTGTGCCCGGCTCACCGGCCGTGAAGACGGGCAGCCGCGCCAGTACGGGGGCATCGAAGTCGATGTCCACGCCGGCGTGGGCACCGGCGAGGCCGACGAGCGCGCGTACGGCGGGCCGTACCCGCTCCACGAAGGTCCCGCCCATTCGCGGCGACTCCGCGCCACGCATCCACGCATCGGCCGCGCCGGTAACCAGACCGACAATCATGGGCCCGTACATCGCGTCCTCCACGCTTCGACCGCCCGCCGCACGGAGGATCGTCTCCAATATAGTGCTTATCTCCCTCGCAATTGCGCGGGAATTTTCCAGGGCGTGCGAACCCACACTATCCGCGCCGAAAACCAAGAATTTGAAGATATTGGGATGTTGGTCGATCAGCGCGGCGTGTCCCGTCAACGCGACATCGATCAACTCTCCGATCGTCTCGACAGAAGATTCGCGCGCTTTGGTCAATTCTTCGATGATATCTTCCCGGGCCTGGTCTCCAATTGCCGCTGCCAGCTCACCCTTGTCTTTGAAGAACCGATAAAGCGTCGGTTTCGGAACCTTGGCCTCCGCCGCGATCTCGCGCATACTCACCTGGGGGCCGATGTCGTCGATCGCCCGCGTGGCAGCGGCTACCAGCTGACGCCGCACTTCCGCACGGTGTTCCACCCAGCGCTCCGTCCGCGCGTCGCCCACAAGCTCTCCCAATCGCTCATATGTACGGACACTCGATCCGAACCGATGGTATCAGGTAACGGCCGTTCGCCTACATTCCACTGGTGGTCATTGCCTCGGCCGGCGGCGCTTTCGAGAAAACCGCACGGGCATTCCGGCATGCACACTTCACAAAATAGAACTCGGCAGCCGGAAACCGATAATCGTCCCCGCGATCGAAAGTGGCTACCGGCGGTTACATCCGGCTACTCGTCTTCGCTGAACGAAATTGCCTGTGCGGGACAGCAGGCGACGGCCTGCTCCACCGGCAGACGATCCGCCTCGGAAATCGAACCGGCGCGAACCGTGGACCTCCCGGTGCCGTCGAGGACGAAGACCTCCGCCACGAGCGCTTCGCAAATGCCGTGGCCCGCGCACCTGCCGGCGTCGACGGTCACTCTCATGGCTTGGTCCCCTTGGAAATTCGGCTGTCGTAGTTCGAACGATCGCCACTCGCGGTGAGAAAAACACGGTCCAGCCCCGCACGCCGGCTCAACCACCGTGTCAATGGACGAGGTAAGTGGATCCAGGACGCGGACAGCGCCGCCAACGACGTGGGCACGACGGCGAGCCTGTCGCCGCGGCGGACCACGTCGACCACGGCCGTCGCGACAGCCCGTGGCGGAACCGGTTCCATCCCGCGGGCGGGCCGAAGGCCGTCGATCAATTCGGTTGCCGCGAAGGATGGCAACACCGTGGACACGCGAACGCCATGTCCGCTCAGCTCGGCGTCGAGCGATTCGCCGAAGCCGAGCACGCCGAATTTCGTAGCGCTGTAGACCGCCATCCCGGCAGCGGGAATCCGCCCCGCAATCGACGCGATGTTGACAATGCGGCCCTCGCCCCGGGCCACCATTGCCCGAGCGGCGATCCGTGCACAGTTGACCGCGCCGAGCAGATTGATGTCGATCGTCCGCTCGATCATGGGCTGGTTCTGATCGAAAATCGAACCCACCGGCATGATGCCGGCATTGTTGACCCACACATCGATCGGCCCGAGCCGCTCCTCGACGGTGGCATGGAATTCCGATATCGACAGCGGGTCGGTGACGTCGAGGTCTTCGCCGAGAACCCCGAGTCGCGCCGCCGTCTCGGCGAGCGCGCCGGTGTCGATGTCGCCGATGGCGACCTTCGCGCCGGCATCTCGTAACGCCTCGGCCGTCGCGCGGCCGATGCCTCGTGCACCTCCGGTCACCACGGCGACACGGCCGGTGAGATTCATTCCCTTCACCGATGAAGCTCCTTCAGTTCGTCGATGGTGTGGCGCGAGACCTTCCCGGAATCGGTTCGGTGCAGTTCGGCGACGATCACGATGTCGCGTGGCATCCGGGAGCGCGGCAACAGCGCGGCGAGGTGGGTCCGGATATCGCCGGCTTCGAGTTGCGTACCGGCCACCGGGACGATGTACGCGCGCAGGCGCTGCCCGAACTCGGTGTCGTCCACGCCCACCACCGCCGCGTCGGCGATGCCGTCGTGCGCGTGCAGGGCGAGTTCGACTTCCTCCGGGTACACGTTCTCGCCGCCGGAAACGATCATGTTGTCGGAACGCCCGAGCACGTGCAGCCGGCCGGCATCGTCGATCCGGCCGCGGTCGCCGGTGTCGAAGTACCCGTCGTCGCTGTTGCCCCGGCGACCGTCGGTATAGGCCTCGATCTGGCCTGGTGTGCGTACCCTGATGCGCCCCTCGGAGCCCGCGGGCACCGCGCGCCCGGCCTCGTCCGTGATACGAACGGTGACGCCGAGGGGCGGCTTACCGGCGCTGGTCGGGGCATCCGCGAGGTCGGCGGGGGTGGCGATACTGATGAATGAGGCTTCGGTCGAGCCGTACAGGTTGTACAGCACCGGGCCGAACGTTCGAGCCGCCGCCGTGACCAGCGTCGGCTCCAGCCGGGCGCCGCCGCTTGCCACGATGCGGAGCGCAGACAGGTCGACGCCCGACAACGCCGCGTCGCCCAGGTCGAGCATCCGGCGCACCATGGTCGGCACGGCGATGAACGCGCCGCACCGATCGTCGCCGAGGCGTTGCAGGGCGCGCGTGGCCTCGAAGCGACGCTGGAGTATCAGCGTGGAGCCGAGGCTCAGGACAAGGGTCGACACCAGCAGGCCCCAGCCGTGGAATACCGGCGCGGCGACGAGCACCTTGTCGTTGCCGCGCAACGGGATTCGCGACAACAGCCCGGCCGGAAGCAACAGCGAACGGGTTTCGCTGCGCGGAGCACCCTTCGGGACACCCGAGCTGCCGCTGGTCAGGATCACCAGCGACGCCGCCTTCGGCGCCGGTGGCGGCGGCGCCGCGGGATGGGCGGCGATCAATCGGTCGAGCTCGCTGTCGTGCGGAGACGACGCGGTCCACGATTGCCATCGTTTTCCCTCGAATCCCGTTGTGGTGTCGGCGAATTCATCGTCGTAGACGAGCGCGTCGATCCGTTCTCGGGCACACACGGCACTGACCTGCGCCGGCCCGAAGTCCGTATTCAGCAGGACCACCCGGGCGCCGGTCGCCGCTGCCCCGAACATCGTGACCAGCGCGTCGGCATGGTTGCGGCACATGATCCCCACCGTCGCCGTAGCGCCGGGGAACTCGTGGCGAAAAGCGTTGGCAAGGCGATAACTTCGCTCGGCGAATTGCCCGAAGGTCAACGACCGCCGATCGTCGATGACGGCGACCGCGGTGGGCCGAACGGATGCCCAGGCCGTCGGCATGCCGCCCAGTCCGCCGTATCGCTGCGCCGCCTGCGCGCTCACTCGTACGAGGCCGGGGTCCCGTGGAACAGCACCGGCTCGCCACAATATTCGTCCGGCTCGCAGTTCGTCGGCCACTCGGCCGGCCGCTGAGAATCGCTTCATGGTCTGCTCACATTCGCTGGGCGACTCGTAACCGCACCCGGACGGCCTGCCGGAGCGCGGCGAGCGCGACACCGCGCATCCGGTCGGGATAGGCCGTCGGGCGGGTTTGGGTGGTCACGGTTTGCGGCTCGGTGTAGCGCAGAATCCCCTCGCGACCGTGGCGTCGCCCGAGGCCGCTGCGGCGCATTCCGCCCATCGGGGCGTGGATCGAAGCGATCGCCGACAGGTAGCCGTCGTTCACCATGACGGTGCCGGCAACGATCTGCTCGCCGATCATCGTGCCGCGGGCCATATCTCGCGTCCACACACTCGCCGAGAGACCGTAGTCGCCCTCGTTCGCGAGCCGTACGGCTTCGTCCTCGGATGCCACCGGGTACACCGAGACCACCGGGCCGAACGTTTCCTCGCCATAGACGGACATCTCAGGTGTGACGCCGGTCAGCACGGTCGGTTCGAAGAACAGTGGTCCGAGGTCGGGCCTGGGCCTGCCGCCCACCCGGACCCGCGCACCCTTTCCGATCGCGTCGCCGACATGGTCTGTCGTCACGGCGAGCTGACGCGGCGAGGTCAGCGAGCCCATATCGACGGCGAAGTCGTAGCCCGCGCCGAGCCGGAGTCTGCCGACCGCCGCTACCAGCGCGTCCAGGAAGCGCTGATACACGCTGTCGTGCACATAGATTCGCTCGATCCCGATACACATCTGGCCGGCGCTCGAAAAGCATGCCTGCACAGTCCCGGTAACGGCGGCGTCGATATCGGCGTCGGCGCAGACGATCATCGGATTCTTACCGCCGAGTTCCAGCGACGCGCCGATCAACCGGGCGGCGCATTGCCCGGCAACAGCACGTCCGGTCTCGGTCGACCCGGTGAAGCACACATAGTCGACAGCTCCGACGATGTCGGGCCCGATCCGGCTCCCCGCACCGGCCACCACCTGCCAGATGGGCCCGGGAATTCCCGCTTGCACCGCGAGGCTGCGCGCCAGCAACAGCGTCCACGGAGTCTGCGAGTCGGCCTTGGACAACACCGCGTTTCCCGCGATCAATGCCGGGATCACGTCACCTACCGCGAGAAACAACGGGTAGTTCCACGGTGCGATCACCCCGACCAGCCCCTGTGCGCGATATCCGACCGCCGCGCGGACCGGTCCGCCCATTCCGGGAACCTTCCGGGTGGCGAGGTAACGCCGGGAGTTGGTCCCGTAGTGCTGTGCGACGGATACCACGCCCAGCACCTCGATCGCGGCATGTATCCGGGCCTTGCCGGTCTCCCATTGCATCAGATCGCACAGTTGGTCGTGGTAGTCGAGCACGAGCCGGGCGAATCGCAGGACGATTCGCTCGCGCTCGCGGATCGGCCGGGAACCCCAGTCGCGCTGAGCGATTCGTCCGGCCTCCGCGGCGCCGTCGATCGCGGCACTATCCGACTGCGGCACCCAGGGAAGTTCGTTTCCGCAGAAAGGTGCGACGGCACAGTGTGTTTCGACGGACTTCGGTAGCTGGTCGCGCAACCGGTCGATGAGCTGTCGATCGATTCTGGGCGGGAAACTCGCCTCTGTCATTTCCGGCCGCCGTTCAGGAGAGTGTGGTCAATCTGACCGGCAGGCCGTCCTTCGGCACCGGTAGCGTCGAATAGTCGAGCTTCCATCGGTAACCCGGCGGTACCGTCCATTCGTGGGTGAGCAGCAGGTTGTGCATGACCGTTTTGATCTCCAACTGGCCGAAATAGAGACCGATGCACTTGTGCACGCCACCACCGAAGGGCATCCAGGCGAACTTGTGTGATTTGTCCTCGGCACGCTCCGGCGAGAACCGCTCCGGATCGAATCGGAAGGGGTCGGACCACAATTCAGGGTTGTAATGGTTGACGATGGCGTTGGCCGAAACACGGGTGCCCGCGGGAATGAAGTAGCCGTCGATCTCGGTGTCCCGGACAGCTTCGCGAAACAAACCCGGAACGGGGGCATTGAGCCGCAGCGATTCCTTCATGATCGAGTCGAGCACGGTGAACTTCGGCAGTGTGTCGTAGGCGATTTCCGCCGGGAGTTCCCGCGATTGCGCTCGTGCTCGCGTCTGCCATTCGGTGTTTTGAGCCAGGTAGTACGCCATCGTGGTCATCGTGATGGTCGAGGTGTCGTGTGCCGCCATGAGAAGAAAGATCATGTGGTCGACGACGTCCTGGTCGCTGAATCGGCGTCCGTCGTCGCTGCTCAGATGGCAGAGGGCGGAGAAGAGGTCGGGCGTGCGGGTCGCTCGTTTGGCGGGCAGATGTTCGTACATGAACTCCTCGAGCACGGCGCGGCCGGCCACTCCGCGCGACCATTTCGTTCCGGGTAGCGGATACCGGACCCACGCGAGGCCGGCATCGACACAATCGACGAACGCCTTGTTGATGCGATCGGCCTCCGCGCGCGGCAGACGCAATCCGAGGAAGATCTCCAGCGCCACATCGAGAGTGAGCTCTTTGAGTTCATGCAGGAGCCGGACCCGGTCGCCGCTGGGAAATGCTGCCACCCGCTCACGAATCATGGGCTGCATCTGCTGCAGGTACCCCTCGAGATTCTTGGTCGTGAACGCTTGCTGCAATACCAGTCGGTGATCGCGATGCTCGTCGAAATCCATGAGCAGCAGGCCGCGCCGGAAGAATCTGCCGATCATGAATCCCCATGCGGGTTCGGCGGCAAACGCCTTGTCCCGGTTCAACGCGACAGCCTCACATCCCGACGGACTCAGCGGAGTGACGATCTTGCCTCCCGGGCCCGCGATGAAACTGATGTCGCCGAACGTCGCGCGCTGCTCGGCCACATACTGCTGTGGGTTCTTTCGGAAGAGCAGCAGATCCGGCACGGACGGCAGTGCAGGACCCTGAACCGGTTTCAACCCACTGCCGGCCGGCGGCTTCGCCAGATCGCGCGTACGGACCTTCGCCGGGGTGGTGACGTTGCTCGGAGAGGTGACGGCCCGTGTGGTCGGGCGGCCGGACGGCTTGCCGTTCAGGATCTTTCGAGGGTCGATACCTTCGCGTTTCCACGCCTCGGCCGCCCACGGCGAATAGAGCCTGTCCACCGGGAGCCGGTTGAATACCGGATTGAGCACTCGCATCGTCGCGGCGAAGCGCTGGAACCGCTTCTCCTTCCTGTCATCCCATTCCAGGCGGCACACATCGCGCATCTGCTGGGGCAACGTGCCGACCACCACCGTTCGGAGGAAGCCGTTCAACGGCGCCGACAGCAGCTTCCACACCGGAAGCGGTAGATTCGCGAGCCGCTTCGGCCTCGGGATTCCCTTCCGCAGGTATCCGGTCGCGTACAGGATCGTCGGCGTGGGCACGAATCGTTCGAGCATCGAATCCCAGTACGCGGTGAATTCCTCATAGGTCTCGGGCTGACTGCGTGTGCTGACACCGTAGAGCCGGTACCAGATCTTCGACTCCTCGAAAATCTGCGCCTTCTCCGCGTAGGACAGCCGCCGGATGAACGTGTCGGTGGCGTAGATGACCTGGTCGACGAAAGTGGCGTGCGCCCAATAGAACAGTTCCGGATTCAAAGCGTGGTAGCGCGAGCCGTCACTGTCGATGGTCCCCTTGATGGACTTGTGGAAATCACGAACCGTCCGGCCCCAGTAGTCCGGCTCCGCCGAATAGAGTGTCTTCGCGATCGGTGGCTCGGTGCGCCTACCCCGAGCAATCGGATCCTCGAAGAACACCGAGTGATCCTCGACCCCCTTCGCCAACTGCTCGATGCAGTTCTCCGTACCGGCGATGCGCTGAAACCCGAGCAAGGACCGGACGTCGCCGAAGTACTTCCAGGTCAGCGAGTCCGGACCGAGGCGGGCCGGCGGTTCGTCCGTCAGCGGGGCCGCCACCGCCTCTCGGATTCTCTCATCGAATCCCACTGTGGCGGTGGGCTTTCCATTGTCCGGGATCGGGCCGGGCCCGGGCTCGTGCGGCGGCACGGTGCCCGCAATCGCTTCGACGCCGGGCGTTTCGGATGAGGCAGTGTTCGGCTTCTGCATATGCGCGAGCTCCTGTCAGATAACGACAGTGGTCGGCGGAGACGACAACCACGGACCACCGGTATCAGATACCGTCGGTATAATTGTGCGCTCAATCACATCGATGGGTCAAGACTCATGACGCGGCGGTCGTCGAAAACGCAGTGCCGCGTTCACCGCAGGGCGGATCGCGCCGGAATCGAGAAACCCCGGCCGGCCCGCGGTTGCGCGGCCGGCACCCACGGATGGATCACGACATCGCCGACCCCCGCTGTTCTCGACGGCGGAGGGCCACCCGTCCGCCTCTGTCCGGAGCAAACGCGACACCGCGGTCGCGCCACCGCTCGTCCCGCTCAGCGGTCGGTAGCAGTTCGAAATCGCGCAGCAGCGCCCGCAACACTATTCGCATCTCGAGATTCGCGAATTCGGCCCCGATACAGCGCCGATTTCCGCCACCGAACGGCAACCATGCGGTGAAATCCGGCTTCCGGTCGTGAAAACGGCCGGGATCGAAGGAGAGCGGATCGGGATATACCGACGGGTCCTGATGCATCAGACCGAAAGCGACGATGATCCGGCGGTCCTTCGGAATGACCCACTCCCCCAGTTGCATCCTGGAAATCTTGACCTGCCGGGCAACTCCCGCGATCACCGGGCGAATTCGTTGCACCTCCCAGATGGTCTGCTGCAGGAAGCCGAGGTCGCCGGTATCGAGTTCGGCGACGAGGCGAGCGAGCACTTCCGGATGCCGGCGTAGCCGCTCCACCACCCAGGCGAGGGTGTTGGCCGTGGTTTCGTGGCCGGCGGTCAGCAACGCCAACAACTCGTCCGCGATATCCTCGTGCGCCATGGATTCGCCGTCCTCGTACCTCGCCCGCAGCAGCAGAGCGAGAATATCGGCACGCTCCTCGAGATCCGGATCCGCGAGGGCGCGACCGATCAGGGTGCGGATCAGTGAGTCGTACCGGTCCCGAAGTCCGCGATACCGTACCCACGGGCTGAATCGTCCCCGGCGCAGCGTCGCTGTCGAAAATTGCGCGAGCCTGGATCCGAGGGTGACGATCTTCGGCATCAACACCCGCAGCTCTTCCAACTCGTCGCCGTCGGCACCGAATACCGCCCGCAGAATGATATTCAGAGTGATACGCATCGTCGACGGGAGGATCGGGAACTCGTGGTTCTCTGCCCACCGGTCGGCCTCGCGACGGTACTCCTCTTCGATCAGCGATTCGTAACCTCGCATCCGCCGGCCGTGCAGCGGCGGCGAGAGTATTTTGCGATGTCTCCGGTGCGGGTCACCATCGAGAGCGAACAATGAGCCCGGCCCGAGAATTCGGCCCAGGTTGGGCTCCACATTTCCCGCGACTTCGGGGCCCGCGGCGAACAGTTGCCGAGCCAGGTCGGGATCGGATATGACGACGGCTTCGCCGAGCAGCGGGACGTTCAGGCTGAATGCGCGCCCGTATCGTTCCCATGTCCGATGCAACGCCCGGCGCCGACCGGCGAGGTAGGTTGCCCCCTGAATGGCCCGCGGCGCACGCGGGCCAGGCGGCAGATTGATGGGGAGGGCGGTGTCCACGCTACTCATCGAGAATTCTTTCCCATCGTCCCGGATCAGGCCCGCAGCGATACAGACTTCGGCGATCGGCGCCCGAAGACCATGCTCTCACCGATGTTTCCGAACCTCATCGTCCCGAAATCGAGGAGATAATTCTGGCGCACCTGCCAAGGCGCACGATCGGATTGTTTCGGCATGACGCTCTGGGCTCGCAATACATACCCGGACTTCAAATTCAGGAATGGGCGTTCCCGAAAGTCCTTACCCCCGGTCGACGGAGCGGCGAAGTCGTATCCGTGCTCGTCGAGGTAGTTGAGCAGACGGCATACATAGCGAGACGACAGATCCGCACGGAGCGTCCACGACGCGTTGGTGTAACCGATGCACCAGGCGAAGTTGGGCATATCGCTGTACATGACCCCCCGATAGGCCCACTTGTCATGCAGGGAGACTTTCCGGCCATCGACTTCCAGATCGATTTCCCCGGCGGCGACAACTTGCAACCCGGTCGCGGTGACGATGATATCCGCGTCGAGATGCCTTCCGGACTCGAGTTGAATACCGGAGGATGTGAACTGCGCGATCTTGTCGGTGACAATCGAAGCCCGGTCCGACTTCAGTGCCTCGAACAGGTCACCGTCGGGCGCCAGGCACAATCGCTGGTCCCACGGGTCGTAGTCGGGGACGAAATGTGGATCGGCGGATACCGAGGAGCCAGCGAGTCGCTTGTCCGCAACGCGTTGCAGCATCGACCGCGAACTTTTCGGAAAACGCCTGACGAACTGCCACATGACCGCCCCGAGTGCCAGATTTCGCCAGCGTGCGATCTTCGCTACCCGCGAGGGTGACACCAGCAGCCGGAGCCTGGCAACCATCGGATCCCGGCCCGGTACCGCGCCCACATAAGTGGGCGAGCGCTGCAGCATGGTGACATGCCCGGCCTCCGGCACCATCGCGGGAACCAACGTCACCGCCGTGGCGCCGCTGCCGATCACGACAACCTTCTTACCCGAGTAGTCCAAATTCTCCGGCCACTGCTGCGGGTGGACGACGGTGCCCTGAAATCTATCCCGGCCCGGAAACTCGGGGGTGTACCCCTCTTTGTAGCTGTAATAACCACTGCAGAGGTACAGGAAACGGCACGTGAATGTTCGTACGGATCCGTCGCCGGACGTCGCCTGTACGGTCCACCGCGCCGACTCCGAGGACCACGCGGCGGTGGTCACCTGGTGGTCGTAGTGGATATGTCGGTCGATCTCGTATTCGCGGGCAGTGTCGCTGATGTAGGAAAGGATCGCCGGGCCGGCGGCGATGGCATCCGGCTGGTCCCACGGCCGGAAGGGATAGCCGAGAGTGAACATGTCCGAGTCGGAGCGTATACCGGGATAGCGGAACAGATCCCACGTTCCTCCCAACGCCGACCGCCCTTCGAGAATGGCGTACGTCTTTCCGGGACATTCGGTTTGCAAACGATATGCTGCATCGATTCCGGACAATCCTGCTCCGACGATCAATACGTCGAAATACGTCTCGCTCATCTTGGCTCCTGCCCATTACCCGGGCGTGCACGCAATTCACGCCGCAGAATTTTTCCGGTCGATGATTTGGGAACGACGTCGACGAATTCGACGGCACGTACCTTCTTGTGCGGTGCAACTCGTTCGGCAACGTAGGCGATGACGGCAGGCACGTCGATATCAGCACCGGGGCCGCGCACGACGAAGGCTTTGGGAATCTCCTCGCCGTCGTGGTCGAGAGCGCCGATCACCGCGGCATCAGCAATCGCTGGGTGCGTCAGCAGGACGGCCTCGAGTTCAGCGGGTGGAACCTGATAACCCTTGTACTTGATAAGTTCCTTCAGCCGATCGACGATGGTTACGACACCACGACTGTCGACGGTCGCGATATCGCCGGTATGTAGAAATCCGTCGGCGTCGAGGGCCGCGGCGGTCGCCTCCGGATTGCCGAGATAACCTGCCATGACGTTCGGACCTCGACAGCACAATTCGCCGGGCGCACTGATCCCGACGTCCGGAATTTCTATTTCCGCACCACTCTGGGGATCGAGCAACTTGCACTGCATGTTCGGCACGGTATATCCGACCGAGGCCAGACTGATATCGTCACACTCCGCCGGTATCGCATGGCTTACCGGGCTCATCTCCGACATTCCGTATCCTTGCCGGACCCGGCAGCCGAGGCGGTCACCGACAGCACGTCCCAGTGCCGCGTCCAAGGGAGCGGCGCCCGACAGAATGGTATGTACGGAGTCCAGGTCGTACTCGTCGACCAGCGGATGCTTGGCCAGCGCAATGGCCAGGGGCGGCGCGATGAAGAGGTAGGTGCAGCGGAAGTCCGATACGGTCCGGAGGAACTGCGCCAGCTCGAATCTCGGCATGGTGACCAATGTGGCGCGGCGGCGCAGTGCCGCATTGAGCAGCACAGTCATCCCGTAGATATGGAAGAAGGGCAGCAGTGCGAGCACGCGATCGTTCCGGCCGATCCCCATGATCCGGTCGATTTGACATGCGTTCGCGACCAGATTGCGGTGGGTGAGCATCACCCCTTTGGGCCGGCCCGTCGTTCCCGACGAATACGGCAGCACGGCGATATGCGAGGACGGGGCGAAAAACGGATGGACGGCGTCGAGATCGGTCTCGCACGCGGTAGCGATGAAACCCTCCAAACCCGTGGGCCCGAGCGGATCGTCGCTGTCGATCACCACCACGTCGGTTGCCGACAGGCCGGCCGACACTGCCGCCTCCACAGCGCGACCCGCCAGGACGGACACGGTGAATACCAGCGAGGCCCGCGAATCGACCAGTTGGTGGGCGACCTCGTCGCTGGTGTAGAGCGCATTCACCGTCGTGGCGGTACATCCGGACCGCAGAATCCCATGGAATACCGCGGCGAACGCGGGACTGTTCGGCGCATATAAGGCAATGACGGCGCCCACGGTCAAACCTCGGGCCGTAAGAGTCGCGGCGACCCCTCGAATCGTCGCGACCAATTGGCCGTAGGTGATGGTTTCTCCGGAGATCCCGTCGATGAGGGCCGGCCGCTCGCTGTCGCCGCTGTCGAGATCGGCGAAGAGAAAGTCGAATACCGACTCATCGGGGACGTTGACGTCTCGAAACGGGCTTCCGAAGGTCACGATCTCCCCCCTCCGGCCCCCAGGCCCGCTGCCCGCCGGACGCTACGTAGCCTCCCGACCACCTCTGCGGAGCGCTCGTAGGGCAGGAAGTGACCGGCGTCGGGTAGCAGGGTCAAAGACGCGTTCGGCAGAGCCGCCGCCAGCGCGATCGAATGCCGCGGCGGGCACAAGCGGTCGATGGAGCCTCCGACCACCGCCACCGGCTTGGCCGCATAGGGCTGTAGCGCGCGGAGCCGGCTGTGCCTGGACATCGACATGCCGAATTCGACGGTGACGCCCGGGCCGGCCAATTCCGCCTGCGCCAGCGCGCGGTCGATGTCCTCATTGCGGGCATCGCGGCCGAACAGCACGGCACGTGCATTGAGCCGGGCTGCTCGCTGGGAAGGCGGCCGCTGCGCCGACCGCTCTCCTCGGGCGAAGTACCAAGGAATCACACGCTCGGAGAAGAATGGGCTGCGGCGCAGGCGAGGAAAGAAGGGCCCGGCCGTGGTGGCCACGAATGCCGCGCCCGCGACACGGTCCGCGACCAGCGTGGGATGCCGCTCCCCGAGCGTGGCGATCGTCATCCCGCCCATCGAATGGCCGACGAGGACAATCGGCCCGGCCACCTGTGACGCGATGATTTCCGCCAGGTCGTCGGCGAGACGTTCCAGATTTCCGGTTCCGGGCGGCAGGCGATCGGAAAGACCGTGTCCGCGATGGTCGTAGGTGAGGAAGGCGGCGTCGGACTCCGCGGCCTCCATGCGCGCCCTCACGTCGTCCCAGGAGCGGTGGTCGAGCGTCCAGCCGTGGGCGAACAGATAGGTGACCACCGAATCGGCCGCTCCCCCGCGCCACAGTGCCAGGGTGGTCCCGTCCGATGTCGTGAAGCGCTGCGCCGCCTCCGATCCCGAACTGTCGAAGGTGGAATGCTCCAGATTGCTCAGTACCATGGTCTTTCCTCTCTGCATGGCCAACAGCTAAGGGGCGTCTCGGCTGTAGGCGGATCCTCGGCCGGGATGAAACGAACAGGAGAACCTCTATGGCGGACGCACGTACCGAGCGCTGGGTCGCTCACCGAGCCGAGGTTCGGGAGCGACTGGTCGTTTCGGCCATGCGGACGATCGATACGCTCGGGCCGCAGGCGACGATGCGCGATTTCGCGAGGGAAGCAAAGATCCAGAAGCCGACGCTGTACCGGTTCTTCACCGACAAGGCGGAACTGGTGCGTGCGATTCTGGAAAGTATGCGCTCCCAGCTCCACGAGCGGATCGTGACGGTACCCGCCGACCCCGACGTCACCGTCGGCGACTTCGTGCATTCGTGCGTCGCGGCCTACCTCCAGGCCGTGCACGAGCATCCGAATATGTTTCGCCTCGCTGTACAGATAATGGCGGAAACGCCTGATCTGGAAGGCGAGCACATCGCCAGGCGAGCCACCATTTCCGACGATGTCGCCGCTATTCTCCGGCGAATGATTACCACATTCGGAGGCACAGGTACGGATGTCGAACTCGATGCTCAGATGATTGTCGGTAGCGTGATGATCGGGGGACACTGGTGGCTCGAACACGGCACGGCGAACATCCAATTCGATCATTTGCTCGATCGTGTGACCAAAACCGTTCGCGCGATGATCCAGGCCACTGCGCATGCGAATCGCATACATATAGATTTCGATACGCCGATCGCAGTGGTCTCGTCGACCGCCGAATGACAGTTCCCACGCCGGGCACCGACGAGGCACGGCGACGGCCGGATTCGCAATGGGGATCAGTCGTACACCGGTCGAAATCATGAGGTGGTCCTGTGCTATTGGTCGAAGGCGATGTCGATGGAATCGCTGACCGGGACGGCCTGGCACGCCAACGTGAGCCCAACGCGGATATCCGCGTCCACCAGCGTGTCGTTGCGGAGCATTTTGACCTCGCCGCTGCGCACCGTGCAGGCGCAGGCGCTACATGCTCCTTCGCGGCACGAGAAGGGCGCGTCGTAACCCTGGCTCAGCAGCACGTCGAGGAGCTTCGCATTCCGTGGCCACCGTAACTGGATCTTCCGGCCACCCAACTCCACCGTCACGCCTGCCGGAGTCTCACCATCGGTGGGCTCGGCTACCTCGATATCGGCGAACGGATCTCCGGAAAGGGACCGGTACAGCTCGATATGGAGCCTGGAGTCGGGCACGCCGATGGTGCCGAGAGCAGACCGCGCGACCTCCATGAACGAGGCCGGCCCGCAGACGAAGGCGTCATATGCCGAATAGGCCCCGAGGGAGTCGATCAGACCGTTCACCGTCGGCAGCCCGCGTTCGGATTCCAGCCAATGTTCCACATTAAGCCGATCCGGGAACTCACGCATGATGTCGTCGAGTTCGTCGCCGAAGATCACCGACTTCTCGTCCTTGTTCGCGTAGAACAGGTAGACCGTGCCACTCCCGCCGATCAGCGTCGACTTCGCAATGGAAATCATGGGCGTGATTCCGCTGCCCGCGGCGACCAGCAATAGATCGACGTCCAATGATTTCGGGACGAACACCCCCGACGGAGTCAGAACCGTGAGCCGCATCCCGACCTCGGCGTTGTCGCACAACCAATTCGAAGCGTATCCTCCGGCGGTTCGCTTGACTGTCACCACCAGGTCGTCGTCCAGGTGGGGGGAACTCGACAGCGAATAGCATCGCGCCACCGCCCCGGTCCGGTCGCTCGGTACACGTATCGTGAGGAATTGCCCGGGATGGTATTTGAATTTAGAGACGAGCGCCTCCGGGACTTCGAGTACGAGGGAGGCCGCATCACCTGTTTCGCGGATGACTTCGACGACTGTGAGATTGTGAACATGCGTGTTGCCGTGCCCGGTGCCGGCAACGTCGGGCCGGGCCGCGGTCGTACTATCTTCTTCTGACATTTCGCGTCGTGTACCTCGTTGGACAGCGCGCTTCATCGACAGCGCGGTTCAGGGCTACTTTCGATCGAATTGGGAGGCGATACGGGACCGACTCGCGAGACTCGCCGCGATGTCCTGGTAACGCGGCCCGAGAATCCGCGGAATCAGGTCGAATCCCCGCGCGTCGGGGCCGATCAGCACCCGTGGCCGGTTTCGCTCGATACCCCGGACGATAGCCCGAGCCGCACCCTCCGGCCGGGTGAACGCGATGCGTTGAAACTGCCGGCTCGCCTCGGCACGTTCCTCTTCCGACTCACCGGCACCGCGTGCGTGGGCGACGATATTCGTCTTGATGCCGCCGGGATGAACACACGTGACACCTACCGGATATCGCCCGATCCGCATTTCCTGCCGCAGCGCCTCCGTGAAACCCCGAACGGCGAACTTTGCGGAGTTGTAAGCACTTTGCGAGGGAACGCCGATCAGCCCGAAAACCGACGAGATATTGACAATATGGCCGTCACCGGAGGCCACCAGATCCGGAAGGAAGGCTTTGGTGCCGTGTGCGACCCCCCAAAAGTCGATGTTCACGACCCATTCGAAGTCTTCCCAGGACATGTCGATAATATTGGCGCTCAGGGCGACCCCGGCGTTGTTGACGACCAGATTCGCCTCACCGAATTCCTTCCGTACATCGTCGGCATACGCATAGACCTCGTTGCGATCGGAGGTGTCCACCTGGTATGGAACCGCGATTGCTCCGATCTTCTCGCACCGTGCGGCGGTGTCGGCCACCGCGGCAGAGTCGATATCCGAGAGGGCAAGCTTCGCCCCTCGGCGCGCCAGGTTCAATGCGAGCGCGCGGCCTATCCCCGAACCCGATCCGGTGATGACAGCAACCTTGTTCTTGAAGTCCTTCATGGTTTCATTCCTTTATCGACGCTGTCATACCGATTCGGCAAGTCGTGCGTCTTCTTTTCCGGTGAGTTCGGCTACGCGTCTGTCAGGCCCGGATGCGTCACCGACACGAATTTCAGGCAGCGGACCTTTCGCGCTCGATTTGCTCGAGCAAATCGTCCGGAAGCGACCGCGACCACTTGTAGAGGCGAGTTGTGACAGGCCCACGAATCATTCCGACTTCATGGAGGTAACGAACCAGCGGCTCCGACCGGAAAATCGCCTGAGACCGGTATTCTTTACTCGTCATCGCGGTCAGGAATCCCTTGAGCGGATGAATCCCGACCGATCGGTACACTTTCGGATTTACCAGCACCGGCTGAACCAGCATGTTCTGCAGGGCGAACAGGCCCCGGTGCCATGCATTGGCAGCTTTACCGCGGGCCTGAATCGCACGGACCAATTCCTCCCGCGCGTAGGTGATGTGACGCGCTTCCTCCAGGATGTGGATCTTCATCATCTGCCGCAGATGAGGCTGCAGCTCGGGATCGTTCATCGCTTCGCGCTGGAACCGGTCCAGCAGTTCCTCGATGAGCAGGGTGCCGGCCAGGACGGACGGCCCACGCGGAATGAAACCCATAACACGGTATAGCCACGTGAGCGCCGAGGGTTGCCGATACGGCTCCAGCTCGCTCAGATTGACCAGGCGGCTGAACATCGTCGAATGCCGAGTCTCTTCGGCGACTTCGGCGAGTGCGTACCGGCTGTGATCGTCGGTCATTTCGTCGCTTTCGAGCACGCCGCGCAACAGCATGGTACTGAGCCCGACCTCGGCCATGATCCCGAAACTGAGAATCGCCACCATCTCGTGCATGCCGAGAGTACGACGCTGCTCGTCGGTCAATGTGGCCCAGAGCCGGCTTCCGTACAGTGTCTGCCGGTGATCGGGGATCCACTTCTTTTCCGGATCGAGCGGTGCGTCCCAGTTGATGTCGAGCTCACCGTCATACGAGCGATCGGCCGTCGAACGCAACAGACGCTGTGCCGTCTTCTGCCGATCTCCGACATTCTTCAGGGTTGTCGTGGAGATTCCGGCGTTGTTGACGACCGACCGGGGCGCTTCTACTTCGAATGTCGTCATGAGTGGGTTTCCTTATCTTCAGCCGACGATTGCGGCGGAAAACCTCGTCGGTACCCGGAGTATCTGATACCGCTGGTTCGCATAGTGTGCGCGCCCGCCCGTATCGGTGTCAAGGTTCTTTCACCCCCGATCGGCCGTCTCGTCACGCGCCGGCGGCAAGCACCTGCCCAGCCGCAGCACCGCGCGTGCCGTTCGGCCGTTGAACAGCCCCGATTCGAGTCCGAACGCGACGAGCTCCCCCGTCAGGCAATTGACCCGCGCCCGGTAGTTCCGGCTGGTGTAGGCCGCCCATACCGCCCGATACGGGTTCAATCCGACACTCCGATAGATCTCCGAACTGATCAACCCGGGGCCGACCCGCACGATCCGCACCGCGGCGAAGATTCCCTGCAGCCTGCTCCACAGCCGGCCTGTGCGCCCGAGCGCATCCTCGAGTTCATCCCAGGCGAACGCGATATGCCGGTCGCGCGCACCGGAATGCACTTTCAGCACCTGCAACACATGCGGCTGCAACTCGTCTTGCTCGGACACCTCCCGCGATACCGCGTCCACGAATTCGTCCGCCAGCAGGCTCAGCACTTGGGTCATCGGCCCGGCCGGCGTCAGAAGTACGGTGTGCGCCAGGCGGTCCGCTCGCAGGCGCTCGATGTCCGGGGCGACTCCGGCATGCTTGATCAACCGGCCGAACATGGTGACGTTGCGCGAGCGATCGTTGATCATCGACAAGAGGAACCGAGATCGATCGTCGACGAGAGCCTGCTCGATCGCGATCGTTCGGAAGGTGAGCATCGAGGCCGCGGTCTGGAGGCACATGGCTGTCGCGAGAAGGGCCACCAGTTCCCGCTTTCCGAGTTCCGTGCGCTGTCGCGGGGTCAGCGACTTCCACAATCGGGTTCCGTACACGGAGATCAGGGAGTCCGGCATCCACGCGGTTCCGGGTTCAGCGGGACGATCCCAGTCGACGTCGAGTTCGCCGTCGTAGGTATCTTCCGCGACGGCGAAAAGTAGTCGCTGCGCAGCGCGCTGCCGGTCGGCAACGCTCTTTCTCCGCGTCACAGGACCACCGATCGATGTCACAGGGCGGGGAAACCTACTGGTCACGCCATTGGTCATCGCCGATTCACCGTTCCTCTCCATGGGTGTACCTCGCACCGGAATCTCGTAGGAACCGACAAGCAGGTTCGCGGACCACGAGTATCACATACCATTGGTAGCACTGACTGTGAGCGTCACCGCGCTGGTTGTCAATGGGCCGGCATGCCCGCCCGCGGTGGCCGACGACCGAAAGGACTGCACATGACGAACCGGTTCCCGCACAGCCCGCACGAGGATTCGGACTACATCGGCGAGGCCACCATCGTCATCCGCGGCACCGAAGTTCCCGCACATGTGGAGATCAAGGGCTACCGCGAGCCGATCGACGGCATTTTCCGCTGGATCGGGCGAATATCCCCCAATGAGCAATTGACCGAGATCCTCGCGAACCAGACGCGAGTGCGGGCGACGATCCGCACCTCCCACGGTGCGCGCGACGCCTTCGTCGGAGACCCCGACCCGTGGAACCGCTACCGCATCATCGGCAAGAGCACGCCGCCCTATCACGTGCCTACCGAACCCGATCAGGGCGAGGACGGGTCCGCGTAACCACGGGATCGCCACTGCGGAACGGGGTCCGATTTCGGCGAATCGCTTGACGTGGCGTGTGACCGAGCGCACACTACGAACCCAGCGGTATCAGCTACCGATGGTAGCGCCCCCCGGGTACTGAGGAACCGGGCTCAGACTGGTCCTCGCCCGAGGATTGCCGCTGTGAATTCTGCTCGCTCCGCTGGACAAAGAGGTTTCGCAGTGGCGGCCATACACATCGAACCACCCCCCGTTCATGATCGGACTCCCGAACCGTCCACGCCTCTGCCGCCGCTCCCTCCGCAGTCCGACGGCGAGGCTTCGGCCATCGCGATAGCCCGCCGCAACTTCTCCGAAACCGTCGGCGAAGCCCTGCGCACCTTCGGACGCCTGGTCGACATGGCCTGGGAAACGCTGCGCGGCATCGTCACCGACATGCTCGCGTTGCGCTTTCCGGGGCGCGAAATGTTGCGCCAGGCTTGGTATCTGGTGACCGTGACCACGATTCCCGCAATCCTGATGGCCGTGCCGTTCGGAGTCGTGGTCTCGGTGCAGATCGGAAATCTGATTCATCAGCTCGGTGCCGACTCGCTTGTGGGCGCCGCGGGTGGCTTGGGAGTGATCCAGCAAGCAGCGCCCATCGCGACCGGCTTGCTGCTGGGAGGTGCCGGCGCCTCCGCGATCGCCGCCGATTTGGGCGCCCGGACGATTCGTGACGAGATCGACGCGTTGCGAACGATGGGGATCAACCCGGTGAATCGGCTCGTCGCACCACGCGTGGTGGCGATGCTGATGATCGCACCGCTGCTGAATGTGCTGATCATCTTCGTCGGAATCGTATCCGGTTATGCGATCGCCATCGGCCCGCAGCACGTCACTCCCGGTAGCTACTGGGCTACATTCGGATCCTTTGCCGTCGTCACCGACGTGTGGATCTCGCTGGCGAAGGCGATGCTGTTCGGGTTCATCGTGGTGATCGTCGCCTGCCAGCGCGGATTGGAGGCCAAGGGCGGGCCGAGGGGAGTTGCCGACGGCGTGAACGCCGCGGTCGTCCTCTCGGTGGCGGCGGTCATCGTCGTGAATCTGGTGATAACCCAGGTCGTCACCATGTTCCTTCCTGTGCGGGTGGCGTGATGGTGGCGACGTCGTACGCACCGCGCGGCTTGCGCTGGGCCCGCAACCTCGCCACCCGGCCCGAGCGAATACTGGCACCGATCGAAACCGTCGGATTCACAACGGCTTTCGTCTGGCATACGCTCGCGTCGATACCGTTCACACTGCGGCGTTACCGGGCACAGACCATTCGCACCATCACCGATATGACGTGGGGCCGCGGTTCGGTGATCGTGGGGGGCGGCACGGTCCCGGTGCTCGTCATCCTCGGGCTCGCGATCGGCGGTGGTGTCGGCATTCAAGCCTTCGCCGCACTGGACATCCTCGGGCTCGGCCCCGTCACCGGTGTGGTGTCGGCATTTGCGAACACCCGAGAATTGGCCCCGATCGCCGCCGCGATCGGTTTCGCAGCACAGGCCGGCTGCCGCATGACGGCGGAAATCGGGGCCATGCGAATTTCCGAGGAAATCGACGCATTGGAATCGCTCGGCCTCAAATCGATACCGTTCGTGGTCACCACCCGGGTGATCGCCGGCGCCGTGGCGATCGTGCCGACCTTCATCATTGCCCTGATACTCAGCTACCTCGCCTGCTCGGCGGTGGTCGTCGTGGTCCACGGCTCCTCTCCCGGCGTGTACAACCATTACTTCTTCCAGTTCACCAGTGGTTTCGACCTCATCGCATCGGTCGCGAAGATTCTGGTGTTCGGGATTGCCGTCATCCTGATTCACTGCTATTACGGCTTCTTCGCCGCAGGCGGTCCCGAGGGCGTCGGAATCGCATCGGGACGGGCGGTGCGTGCCAGCTTCGTCAGCATCATCGGTCTGGACATGGTGCTCACGCTTCTGCTCTGGGGGATCAATTCCTCCATCGAATTCACCGGGTGATCGAATGCGCGACTATGCCATGCCAGGAACACCGGTGCGCCGGCGCACGGCGGCCGTCATCGGCACCGTGGTCGTCATCGCCGCCGTAGCGAGCGGATTCGCGATCGACACCGATCGCGGCCGAGCACCGCAGAACCGGATGCAGGTGCATCTGCGCACGGAACAGTTGGGCGAAGGAATCGTCGAAGGTACGGCCGTGCGTCTCGACGGTGTGGTGGTGGGGGCGGTCGATGGCATCTCGAGCCTCGACCGAGGCCGTCAGCTTCTGACTCTGGACCTCGACCGAGATCGGATCGCCGGTATGTCCGACAATCTCGACGTCGCCTACGCTCCGTCGAATCTGTTCGGCATCAGCTCGGTCGTTCTCGGACAAGCAGGCGCCGGCAGTCCATTGCACGACGGAGAAGTGGTCGACCTGACCGGCTCGAAGGCCGCCGACGTCAAGGACGAAACCCTCGGCCGCCTGCTCCGCATGCTCAGCGACACCACTGTCGAGGTGCTGACCCCGCAGCTCACTCAATTGATCACTCAGCTCAGCGGCGACCTGCGGCAGTTCACTCCCTTTCTCCGGTCGATCACCGTCCTGAGTCGGACAGTGGCCGATACCCAGCGTTTCGCACCTTCCTTCCTGATCGACCGTTACGGTTCCCTGGCGGGCGGCATCGGCCGATTCAGCTCAGCGACAGTGCAATTGCTCGCGGCCGTTCTCGCGATCCCGATCTTCACCGACGACCATGCGCGATTCGACGCCACCATCGATATGCTTGCCGCACAGGCTTTTCCGGGCATGGGCGCGATCGGCGACGTGTCGAAAGAATACTTCCACGGTTATACCGAACTGTTCACTCCGACCGTGCAAGCTCTCGCCGGCACCGTCCCGCGGCCTGCCACATCGAAGGCGGAATTGTCTGAACTGCTGGCGCGTCTCGATCGAATGTTCATCGATACGCCCGGCGGGTCCGCCCTCAACGTCCGTGTCGTCCTGCGCGGACTTCCCGGACTGGCCGTGCCGCTGTTCGGACCGGTGCAGGGGGGTCAGCGATGAGGCAACTCTCCATGCGCGCTATCGCACTGCGCCTGACCATCTTCGCCGCCGCCGTGGCGGTACTGCTGGTCCTCGTCGTGCAAGCGATTCAACGTCCGGTGTCCGGTGACACGATCAGCCTGCGCGCTCTCTTCACCGATGCCAACGGCCTGAAGACCGGCGACGACATCCGGGTCTACGGTGTCGCGGTCGGAAAGGTCACCGCAGTCGCTCTGGACGATCAGCAGGCCGCGGTGCAGTTCACCGTCCTGCGATCGCGTCCGGTCTACACCAACAGCGTGCTCGCAATCCGCTATCAGTCGCTGGCCGGGCAACGGTATATCGACATCCGGCAAGACCCGAATCCCGGTGAACGGCTGACGGACAGCGCCACCATCGGCACCGAGCACACCGTCCCGTCGTTCGACATCACCCAGATGTTCAACGGCTTGAAGCCTATTCTCGACGAGGTATCGCCAGGATCGGTCAATAAGTTCGCGGAAAATGTCCTGGCGGTTATTCAAGGCGACGGTTCGGGAATCGGGCCGGCCTTGGACTCCATCGAAGAGCTGAGTCGCTACGCCGGCGATCGCCAGGCAGTCATTTCGACGATCATGAGCAATCTGGGCGAGATATCCGGACAGATAGGCGGGCGCTCGCCGAATTTGGTCGTCCTCCTCAGAGGGATAGCCGACGTATTCACCGTATTTCAAGCAAAGATCGACGGGCTGATCGATTTCGCCGAGGTGGCACCATCCGCACTCGGCCCGCTCAACAGTCTCATGGCCACCCTCGGGTTCACGGAGAACAACAATCCCGATCTTCGCAATCTTTTTCCCGACCCCGCGGCCGCGGTCGATATGTTGAACAAACTTCCCGGGTTGCTGCAGGCCATGGCCGCGATGATTCCCACTCCGATGCCGTCGGGCCAACCGGATCTCACCTGTTCGAAGGGCAATGCCGATCTACCCGGTGTCGTCCGCGTACTCATCGCCGGCCAAAGGATCGCGATTTGCAAAAGCTGACCGACTCCCCTGCCGCCCTTTCGCCGCGCGGACCGCTGTCGAGGCGGGGTAAACGTTCGAAGCAGACCGACGGCCGTACCGGAAAAGACAGCGGCACGCGGCACCTTCGACTCGGCATCGCCGGGGCAGTCGCCCTCGTTCTGGTCCTGCTGGCCACGGGTCTCGTCTACGTGATACCGGTGGGAAAATCGACATATTCCGCCGACCTCACCGAGGCGCAATCGATCACGACCGGCTCCGAAGTCCGGATAGCGGGAATCACGGTCGGCAAGGTTACCGGCCTGACCCTGTTGCCCGACCGGGTGCGCATGCGGTTCACGGTCGGGCACAACATCTTCGTCGGGAACCGAACCACCCTGGACATCAGAATGCTGACCGTAGTCGGCGGCCACTATGTGGCGCTGACTTCCGCCGGTGATTCGCCACTGGGCTCCACGCCCATACCTGCCGACCGCGTCCGCCTCCCCTACAGTCTGGTGCGCAGTCTCCAGGACGCCGCGACCCCGATATCACAGGTCGACGCGGGCACATTGCGGGAAAACCTCACTGCGATGCAAACATCGCTGGCGAAGAGCCCCGACGCCCTCCGCGATATGGGCAGGGCACTCCAAACGTTGACATCCGTGCTCGATCGCCAGCGAGCCGACGTCTCTCGAGGACTCGACGTCGCAGACGAATTCCTGGGCGCCCTGGACAAGAATCGATCCCTGGTCGGGACCTTCGTGCGAAAGATGGGTCGGCTGGAAACCCAAGGTCTGGCCAAGAAGGCGGAAATCACCGAAGCCTTACACATTACGGGTGAACTGCTGTCTCGAATCGCCGCGATCGAGCCGACGTGGCGCGAAGCCTTGCAGCCCGTCGCGCACAAACTTACCGAAGCGGCACCACAGATGCAGCAGTTGATCGGCAAACTCGACCAATCGCTGGCTGCGCTACAGAGTCTCCGAGATCGCCTCACGGCCGACTTGGCCCCCACGGGAGGCCTGTCGGTGGACCATTCGAACGCCGAGATCGTCGCACCGGGAATATGTATTCCGACAGCGGGACGGCGGTGTTGAGCGTGAAACGAATTCTCGCCACTCGTGGTTTCATAACGCTCGCGGGTGCCGCTGTGCTCGCAATTCTGGTCGTCGGCACGTATCTCGTCATCGCGCAACCTACGAAGCAGAAACTCTCGTACTGTGCGGTCATGCCCGATGCCGTCGGTTTGTACCAGGGCAACCAGGTCACGATGCGCGGCATCGCGGTAGGCGCGGTGACCGCCATTCGCCCGGAGGGGCACGGAGTGCGTGTCGATTTCACCGTCGCCGCCGACCACCCGCTGAAAGGCGATGTCACCGCCACAACCGTCTCCGACACGCTCGTGGCCGACCGAGAACTCGCGGTCCTGGGCGACGGCACAACGCCGGCACGGTGGCCGAGCGATCGCTGCATTACCGAAACCTTCACGCCGAAAAGCATTTCCGAATCGCTCGCCGCATTCACGAAACTGACCAAAGACCTCGGCGGCAGTGATCCACAAGCCTTGCGGCGCAGCCTCGACTCGATCGATGCCGCCACGTCCGGGACCGGCCCCAGTCTGAAGGCATTGATCAACCAGATGGGCCGAGCACTCAGCGGCCCGGATGCGGCCATCGGACATATCGGTGCGCTGATCGATGCCACGGCATCGCTCAGCAACGCCGTCGCCGACAATTGGGAGGACATCAAGATAGCGCTTCAGCAGGCGCCGGAGGGCCTGACCTTCATCAACGAAGTGTGGGATACCACCACCCAGATCATCGACTCACTCGAAGTGATCTTCCCGTGGCTCAACGATCTCTCGCGGGAGTACGGCCGCCCGCTGCTCAACGCCCTCGACGCCTCCGGCCCCGGTCTGAAACTTCTGGCCGCCAATGTCGGCAGCATTCAGCAGCTCCTCGATCTCGTTCCCCCGATTCTCGACGCCATGGAAAGAACCGTCGATCCAGTCACCGGCCGCGTCGTGGTCAACTACGCGCCTCCCGCGGTGGCGCTGCCTGCGCCTGCCTCCGCGCAGGTGTGCTCGGCGATCGGAGAGCTGGATCCGGGCCGGTGCCCCGGCACATCGAAAGGCATGACCGAGATTCCACTGCTGCCGCTGGTCCTCCGATTGTCAGGGGCACGATGAAAAGGCTGATTACCGTGGTTGTCGCCACACTCGCCATCACCGCCACCGGTATCTCCGGCTGCGCCTTCGACCCGTCGTCGGTGCCCGTGCCCGGCACGTCGGTCTCCGGGCCGACTTATCGGCTCGACATCGAATTCGCGAATACGCTCAATCTGCCGGCCCGCGCGAAAGTGATGGCCAACGGTGTCCGCGTCGGCACCGTGCATTCGGTGACCGTGGTGGATCCGGCATCCGGCAATCCCGGATACGTGTCGGCGGCGATCGACATTCAGAAGTCGGTCCGTCTACCGGTCGACACGACCGCACAACTTCGCCAGAACACCATCCTCGGCGACATCTTCATCGGGCTCACGATTCCCACGACCCCCGTCACGCGAATGCTCGCACCCGGCAGCACCATCCCGATCCAACGGACCCAGCCACCGCTACAGATCGAGGACTTGCTGGCGGGACTGTCGACCTTCGTCACCGGCGGGGCGATTCAACGCTTCCAAGACATCGTCGACAGCACGAATTCGATCCTTCCGGACCAGCCGCGCGACACGGCACGCATCTTCGGCACGATCGGACAGAACGCCCGCGATCTCGCCACCCACCTGGATACGATCGATCGATTCCTCGGTGCCGTTCAGCAAGATATGCGTGCCGTCCTCGACAACCCGAAGGCAATCGATGACCTCCTGTCCGAAAAAGGGGCGAGTCAGGTTCCCGCAGATGCGAATTCACTGGTCCTCACCCTCGGTTTGATCGGCGGCCTCGGCATTGTCGGACACGCGGTCGCCTGGCTGGCACCGTTCCTGCGCGCGAGCGACTCCGCAGCCAAGGCCCTGGTTCCGCTCTTTCTCTCCACGGACCATCCACTCGATCTCACTGCGCCGTCGAACCTCAACGGGCTCGTGAAATTCCTGCGCGACAAGCTGATTCCGTTCGGAGAAAGCCCGGCGGTGAACATCGGCACGATAAGCACCGAGGACGCCGGCCAGGCTGTACCGGCCGACGTTCAGATCGACAGCGTGATAGCGACATTGCGGATGATCGGAGTGGTTCGGTGAGCAGACTGGGAACCATCACCTCGTTATCGGCCATAGGCGCCATCCTCGTGATCGGATCCGGCTATTTGACCTTCGGCATCGCGAAGGTCGGCTGGCCGACGCATTCACCGCACACCGCGACCATGCTGCTTCCCGACTCCGGCGGGCTTGTACCACATTCGAAGGTGCTGCTGTCCGGAATCCGGATCGGACAAGTCACAGACGTCGACCGGGATGCGACCGGAGTCAGCATTACGATGCGAATCGACGGTCAATACGGAATACCGGCCGCTGGTCCGGTCAGCATCGAGAACCTGTCCGCGCTCGGCGAGCCTTATATCGAATTCACGCCGACGGCCACCGGTGAGCCATATCTGCCCGACGGGGCCAGAATCGAGGCCGCACGAGTGTCGCGACCGATGTCGATGTCCGATCTCGCTCAGCAGGCCACTGCCCTGTTACAACAGGTCGACCCGGATACCGTCAATTCCGTCGTCTCGACGCTGGTGGAAGGGTTCGCCGGCAGCGAAGCCGTCATGCCCCAGCTCGCACGCTCCACCCAACTCCTGGCCGCGACCCTGCTGAGCCGCACCGACACCATCCGACGGATGCTGGTCGACCTGCAGGCTCATGCCGACGACATGAGCTGGACCGGGCCGGCACTGTCGGAAGCGGCAGGCCCGTGGGCTGCCTTCGGCCCCAAGGTCGGCCACGTGATCGACTCGTTCGCCAAGATCATCCAGAAGGGCGACGTCCCCGCCGACTACACGATCGACAAACCGGATGAGATCGGCTTGATCCCGCTCCTGAATCAGCTCTCGTCCCGTGTCACACGAATGGGACCCGACATGCTCGCGCTGTTGCCGGTCATGTCTCCGATGGCAACCAGTGGTGCGAATGCACTGCGTCATCTGGACATCAGCGCCCTGATCGAACAGGCCCTGCAAGCCACCAGTGCCGATGGTGCCCTTCAGCTCCAAGTCAACGTCAAGTAGTGACAGCTCGGGTCACGTAGTTACAGCTCGGATCGAATGGATTGCGGAGGCGAGAATGCCCACCACGGAAACAACACCGCAGACCGGCGCCGAACAGTCAGCCGAAGGCGAGGAGGAATCGACGACGAAGGTCGTCTCCACGCCCACGGCGGCCGGCCCCCGCAAGAGCGATCGGCGGTCGGTCGCCATACCGTTGAGCACTATCATCACCGGATCGGTGACAGTGATCGCGATCGTCGCCGCGGGAATTCTCGGTGGTTTCCTGGTATCGGCTCGCAGTGACATCGCCGATCGCGATCGACAGGCTGCGGATTCTCGTCATGCCGAGCAAGTAGCGACCAATTACGCGGTGGGAGCGGCGACTATCCGTTTCGACGATATCGGTGCCTGGATCGCGAGGCTCAAGGCGGGAACCAGCCCGCAACTTGCGAACAAGTTCGATGCGACCGCGCCGAAACTCGACGATATTCTGTCTCCCCTGAAGTGGACCTCGACCGCGTCGGCGATCGCCGCGAAGGTCTCGTCATCGACCGACGGAACGTACAAGGTGGACGTGTTCGTCAATGTGTCGTCGACCAACGCCCAGAATCCCGACGGCGCGCAAACCACAGTGACCTACAACGTGACGATCGACAAGAAATCCGACTGGAAGATCACCGACGTCGGTGGCGTCAACGCCGCGTTGCCGACGAAATGATCCGATCTGTCTGCGGCCGCCCGGGGTAGCAACCTTCGGCTACGAGTGCGCAGTCCCTGCGGGGGACTGTGGATTCTTCGGTGTTTCCGGCTGGTCGACGAGATCACCACCAACGACCTGCGCGCCCTGGTCGAGCACATGCTGGTCGAGGCCCCGCGACCGCGCCCACCCGGGCCGTCACCGCAATCCACACGCCCACGGCTACCACAGCAGAGGGCGGAACGTCGACCAGAATCAGGCTTCGGGAGGTCCTCCGCAGTTTCAGCTTGATCGAATGTTTTTTCAGCAAATAGCCCGATTTGTAGCAGATATTGTTGACGCCATCGACGCAGGTGACAAAAATTATTGATGCCCAGTATTACTGGGTTCGGGGCCTAGGTGGGGGCTCGATGATTGGAAGTTCAAATGTTTATCAAGAAACTGGTGGCAACCGCGCTATTCACCATCGCCGCCACAGCGGTCGCCACTGTCACTGCGAATGGACAGGCCGGGATTGCGGATCTCAGCCTGAACGGAGTCGACGGCGCCGTCGCATACACGACCAACCTCGCTGCCGACCACTCGCGCGCTACGGTCGATCTGGCCTCCGGGAAGTTCAGTTTGGCACCGGATGCCATCACCGTGACGGCCGACAACGGTTCGGTGGTCGGCACGATACCGACAACACTGCGCATGCAGACCGGTGAAGCATTCACCGTCACGCCCACCCTCGACAGCACGGGCACCGTGCTGACGCTGACACCGGTCAGTGCGCCGACGACCCACCCGGTCGCCGCACCGGACCAGCTGAATGGTCTGCTCCACAATGCCCTGTTCATCGGGGCCGCTGTGGGCGCAGGCATCGGCTGCGCCATCGGCATCGCCATCGGGATCTGGTTCTTCGTGGTCGGTGCGGTGGTCGGCTGCGCTGTTGGTGCCGCTATCGGCGCCGCGATCGGCTTCTTCGCTCCCGTTCCGTGATCGCGGGGGATGAGAGTCGAGTCGATGCACACGGTTGTGCCGGGCGGTTCATCAAACCAACCGGCACGACCACGACTCACCGGTGTGACCCCTCGGCCGATCGGCGCCGTGTAGGCCGCACCACGGCTGTCGGTGAGGGCAGCCGATGGACTTCCCGGCACCCTGATATCCCCGGACTTTGCCGCCAGGATGTGTCCGACCGTGCTGGTCGCCGACATCAGTGCCGTCGATCCCGCGGTGGCGGCCATCGTATGTGGTTGGCGGGGCAGCGGAAGGACACCAGAAGGACAGTCGAAAAGAAGAGAAAGTCGGGCATGCTGGAAACATGAACGCGTCTAACAACTTACAACGACGCCAGATCGAAATTCGCTGTCCGACAAGGGAGTTGAACCCGCCTCAGACGAGTGCGACAGGGCCCGCCGCAGCGCCTGGCGGACTACTCATCGCTTCCACGATGCTATAGGGCGCTGATGGGGATCAAGCCGGTGTCGCCGACGCGGGCCGAGGGGTCGGTTCCGCGGAACACGAAAGCCGGCCGGAGCCATATTGCCCCGTAGCAGACCGGGGAGAGCAAGGCAGCGCGATCCCCATCTGCGGTAGCGCGGGGCCGCGGTAACCACATGTAAGAGGAGCCCGGCGACGGCCTCTCGGGCGTCGAGACGGACTGCCGCGCTGCGGTTGCGGAGTTCGAATCGCCGCCGAGCGGGAGACGGTGATTGCAGGGGTTGAAGGGGGTTTCCATGACTACCGTTCTGAAGATGCTGCTGACAGGCCGGCATCTCACGAGCCATTCGGACTTTCTGGCCGCATACGACAGGTGCGCCGCGCAGCTGGAGCCTCCTGTGCCGCCAGGATACGGTCCCGCGAGGACGCAGTTCTATCGATGGCTTTCGGGCGGCCTGGTGGGGCGTCCTCGCGACTATCACTGCCGTGTGCTGACCGAAATGTTTCCAGGCTGGACGATCGAGGAGTTATTCCGGTCGTCCGATGACGCACCGACCGCCGGCACAGCGCGTGAGTCGGCGCTTGCCGCGGCGGATAGCGAACTGGCGGCGTTTCTCGGGGCTGAGATGAGCGTCCAGGGAGTCACGCTCGTGTACCCGACATTCGAGCTACAGCTGCGGCCCGGCACAACGCGCCCAGCCGCTGGGCGGCTTCACACATCCGCCATCTCGGGCAAGGTCAGCGCCCCGGGCCCCGGCCGTAGTCGGAATGCGTTCGCCGCCTTACCGGAAAACGACGTGCGCGCACTGCTCTACGTGGCATCTGCGCTTCAGCGTCGCACCACCATGTCGATCGACATCCGCAGTGACCGTGACGCCGTCACATGCAACGACCGCCCTTACGTCAGCTTCGGACTCGCATGCAACGGCTGCACACGTCTGTATCTGGAAAGTACCGAGCATCCGCTGTTCACCCTTCACCGCAACGAGGCCTACGACGGTTGCTGTCCCGGGCAGCTCGAATTGACCAACGGCAACACCTACGACCTGAGCGGGGATCACACCATCGGCGTCATCGCACGAGCGCGGCCGAAGCCGAGGCTGCATCCGGACCGATACTGGATCTTCTGCGCCGGATCAGGCGCGCGCGGCACCGCCGGGGCAAGCTGGTACCTTGCCAACCGCTGGAGCCTCCTGCAACGACGTGCCGGTGATCGGGAGTTCGTCGCGGTGATCGCTGTGGGCGACAACTCCGACGAAGCGACCCGCATAGAGCATCTGATGATCGATTCCGCATCCTGACCCTGCGGGGCCGGTCGGTGAACTGGCGAATACATCAGCTGACAACAGCACGGTTGTTGCCATCGGTAATGGCTCGAACTCTCAACCGACTGTGTTACGCGCGTCACATAAAAGTGTGCGGTTCGGACCCTCACGTTAATCTGACGCGGTAGCTTCAAGACACGGTCTTATACCGAATGACTATGGGTCGTTTCGGAGTGGGGTGGTCTGCGGACGGCTCGATCCCCGAGGGGATTGAGAATGGACGACATCGAAGAGCCGCTGGCCCGGGCCTGGCTGAAGGCCCTGGCCCCCCGCGGTGCGGTTCCTCAGCCCGCACCGTCGGCGCAATTCACACTGCGAGCTCTCATCATGGATCTTCTCGGCGCGCTGCGCGCGGATCCGTTCGATGCATCGGCAGGCGTGCAGGTCGGACGAGCCCTGGTCGCGGCACAGTGGACCGATGAGCACGTTCCCCGGGTCTCCGCGCGGGTTCTGCACCGACTCGTCGACCACTGCCCACATCCCGACGCCACCGCAAGGATCGCCGAACTCCTCAGCGCGATCGGGCAGGGACACCAAGCCGGGTTGTGTGATCTCCGCAGCCTCGACCACACGCATACCACTCCGGAGCGTGAGGCCGACCCGAGCCGCACAGACGACTGGTTCCGACTGGTGTTCGACAACATCGCCGCCGCGGTCGCGATCGGGAACACCGAAGGCACGCTACTGCAAGCCAACAACGCCCTGGCGGAGATGATCGGAGTGCCGGCCCAATCCCTGCAGGGAATATCGATCTACGACTTTTCCCACCCCGAAGACAAGGAACACATCCATCACCTGCTGTTCGAGACGCTCGTTCCGGCCCGATCCGGCACAGTCAAACTGGAACGCAGGCTGGTGCGCGCGGACGGGACCATCGGATGGATTGCCTTCGCGATCACCTATGTCCAAGGAGCCGGCGAAAGCCCCGACTACCTGCTAGCCGTGGGCTCCGACGTCACCGAGCAGCATCAGCGGCACGAAGAATTACACCGCCAAGCCCGCCACGACCCACTCACCGGCCTACCCAACCGCCGCCTGCTCACCGAACGAGTCCACGAACTGATCGCCACCGCGCACCCCGGCGACCGCGCCGGGTTCTGCTTCATCGACCTCGACCATTTCAAGACACTCAACGACCAGTACGGTCACCACATCGGCGACAAAGCGCTCGCCGCGGTCGCGGCCCGCCTACGCCGCAGCGTGCGCGACCAGCACTGCCTGGTCACACGTATCGGCGGCGACGAATTCGTCGTATGCATCCCACCACCAACCAACACGTCCAGCACTTCGGACATCGCCGACCGGCTGCTGTCGGCGCTGGAGGATCCGATCGTCATCGACGGTCATACCCTGGCGATAGCGGCCAGCATCGGCGTCATCGTCACCTCCCTCGCCGGGGCCGACACCGAATCTCTTCTGGCGGCAGCCGATGCGAGCCTGTACAACGCCAAATCCAACGGCAAAGGCCACTGGGTACTCAAAAGTGTAGAAACCCTCCCATGAGCGGCCGGCGCGACCGGAGTCACCTGCAAAAAAACCGCCACGGGTATGGGTCAGCCGACGGGCTGGTGGCTACGGACGCGTGGACCGGTGTGTACGGGAAGGCGCTCATAACCGTGGAGCGTGAACAGGGGGCGGCGGGTGGGCGGATCGGTCAATCGCAGATCCGGAAAGGTTTCGACGAGCGCACGCAGAGCATGGACTGCTTCCATCCGAGCCAGACCGGCGCCCAGGCACACATGAACACCGCTGCTGAAGGACAGATGATCACCGGCGTTGTGCCGGGTGATGTCGAAACGGGCCGGCTCCGTGAACACCGCGGCGTCACGGTTGGCGCCGGCCAACGACAGCACCACGGTCGAACCCGCGCGCAGCCGGATTCCGCCGATCTCCAGCGCTGTCCGCGTGGTCCGTGCGGTGGTCTGAACCGGCGGATCGATTCGTAGGATTTCCTCGACCGCGTTGGGCCAGAGATCGGGTTCGGCACGCAACCTGTCGAGCTGCTCGGGATGGCGCAGTAGCCAGGTGATGCCTTTGCCGATCAGGTTGACCGTGGTTTCGAAGCCCGCGGCCATCAGCATGGTCGCCGAGGTGCACAGTTCGTGGGTGGACAGATCGCTTCCGGTGACAAGGTTGCTGAGGATGTCGTCCCCGGGGTTGGCGCGGAGGCGTGCGATGTGCGTGAGAAGGTAGTGATGCACGCGCTCCGAGGATTCCATCGCCCGCTGATGCATCCGCCAAGAGATCCCCAGGTCGAGCAACGGACTGATGTCGTCACCCCAACGCAGGAACATCTCGCGGTCGGCGTCCGGGAAGCCGAGCATCTCCGAGATGATGGCGATGGGCACCTGCGCGGCGTACTGCGCCACCAGATCAGCGGGACCGTCGTCGGGAAGCGCCGCGAGTAGTTCCTCCGTGACCGCCTCGATCCGCTCACGCAGCCGGGCGACGGCGCGCGGGGTGAAGGCCGCGGTGACGGGCTTGCGCATCCGCGTGTGCGCGGGCTGGTCGATCACCAGCATCGACGGAGGATCCACCGGGGTCGGGGGGAGCGGGCGGCGCCGCAGAGCCCGCAAGACGGGGCGGGGCGCGAGTTCGGTCGGTACGCCGACACCGAAACGCTTGTCGCGCAGTATTTCCCGCACCGTCTCGTGATCGAAGGTTATCCATACCGGGTGGGCCCGGCGCAACCCACCTGTCCCACGCATCTGCTCGATCAGAGCGTAGGGATTCTCGATACCTTCCCTGCCGCCGATCAACCGGGCGAACAGGTCACCGCGACGCAGCTGCACCTTCTTGAACAGAAGGATCACCCCGTGGTTGTTGACCCACCGATACATGTACTGCGGTTTCATCGAGCCCTCCGTCTTCGGCCTGTCGCATCCCCTGGGAATCACCATTCGTTCATCACCCTTTCGACCAGCGGGCCCACCTCCGACAGTGCGTGCGGATGGCTCAACTCGAGGTGACGTGCATTGATGACCTTGTTGTGCACTTCGCCGGTGATGTAGATCCGCCAGTCCTTCGCGAGAGCATCGGGGTCCGAGTGGTCCTTGCCCGCGGTGAAGAAGACGAGATCCCCCTCGAAGACTCCCGGCCGGTAGTCGTCGGCGATCCGGCTCGCGGTGTCGAAGCTTTCCATCACCCGATCGACCTGTTCGACGGTGAACAGCCCGGTTCCGGTCACCTGATCACGGATCACGGCCCACGCTCGGTCGTGGGTGTCGGCTCGAGCTTCGTCTCCGAGGCCGAACAGCTCTCGCCAGCCGCCGAGCAGATCCGCCATCAGCTGTCCCGGCGCCGGGTCCTCCGCCACGACCGGCGAAGCGCTCGGCTCCTGCGGTGCGGCGACCGCGCTGTCCAGGACGGCCAGCATTCCGACCGCCGCACCGTCTCGCCGCAGCCGCACCGCCATGGCGTGTGCGACCTGCCCACCCAATGACCAGCCGAGCAGGTGATACGGCCCGTTCGGCTGCACCCGGCGGATCTCGGCGACATAGCGTTCGGCCAGTTCTTCCACCGACTCGGCACGGGGTTCGCCCGCCACCACGTGCGGGTCCTGCAAACCGTAGACCGGCCGGTCTTTGTGCAGATGTTCGAGCAGACCACCGTAGAACCACGCCAGCCCGCCCGCCGGGTGCACAGCGAACAGCGCGGGTTTCGTTCCCTTCGCACGCAGGGGAAGCAGCACGTCCAGGCCGGAGGCACCGCCCCTCGTCTCGTCGGCCCGGCGCGCCAATACCCTCGGCGTCGCGTCGTCGAACATCCACGGCAACTCGATCCTCACCCCACGTGCCCGCAACTCGGTGACCACCATCGTGGCCAGCAGGGAATTACCACCCAGGTCGAAGAAACCGTCCGACACCCCGACCCGCTGGACTCCCAGCACCTTCGAGTACACGTCGCTGATCAATTCCTCCGTTCGAGTGCGCGGTGCCACGAACTCGTCGGCCGGCACGTCGAAACGGGGCGCGGGCAAGGCCTTTCGATCGAGCTTGCCGTTGACCGTCAACGGCAGATCCGGCAGCACCATCACCGCGGAGGGCACCATGTAGCCGGTCAGAACCTGGGCGGCGACCTCCCGGACTTCACCCGGTTCGACCGGCTGATCATCGGCGGCCACGACGTAACCGATCAGCTGATCCACGCCACGCTCGTGGCGGTGCACCGCCACAGCGGCCCGCGACACGGACGGGTGCCGCAGCAGCGCCGCCTCCACCTCACCCGGTTCGATCCGGTACCCCCGCAACTGAACCTGCGCGTCGGCACGGCCGGCATACGTCAACTCCAGGCCGCTCGCCGACTTGCGCCACCTGCCGACATCACCGGATCGATACAACCGGGCGCCCGTCGGATCGAACGGGTTCGCCACGAACCGGACCGCCGTCAGCGCCGGAGCCCCCAGGTAGCCGCGCGCGAGTTGCCCGCCGTCGACATAGATCTCGCCGTCGACACCGATCGGCACCGGCCGCAGCCGGGAGTCGAGCACATACACCCGCAGGCCCGGCAACGGTGTTCCGATCCCCGACCCGCTCGTCCCTGCGACAACGGTGGAGGTCACATGCACGGTCGTCTCGGTGATTCCGTACATGTTGACCAACTGCGGCTCGCCCGGGGCATGAGCCGCGAACCATCCGGCCAACCGTGACGTGTCCAGCGCCTCACCGCCGAACACGACATACCGCAGTGCGAGATCGCTTGCGCTGCCGCCGGATTCCCGATGGGCGCGCTCGACATCGGCGAAGCCGTAGAACGCCGACGGGGTCTGGCTCAGAACCGTCACCCGCTCGCGTCCCACGAGGTCGACCATCGCGTGCGGCGACCGGGACGTGTCGTAGTCGACGACGACCACGCTGCCACCGGAGAGCAACGCACCCCACATTTCCCACACCGCGAAATCGAAGGCATAGGAATGGAACAGCGTCCACACATCGTCCGGACCGACATCGAATCGCTCGGCCGCGTGCGTGAACAACGTGACCGCGTCGCGATGGGTGACCGCCACTCCCTTGGGACGGCCCGTGGACCCTGACGTGTAGATCACGTAGGCGACATTGTCCGGCCGCGGCTTCGTCACCGCGGCACCGCCACAGTCCGCTGTCACTCCCGCGCAATCCTCGGCGATCACCAGCGGCGCCGCGTAGTCCGGGATCGCCGGCGCCAATTCCGCCGACGTCAACACCGCGGCCGGTTCGGCGTCGTCGAGTACGAACCGCAGTCGCTCGGGCGGATACGCGACATCCAAGGGCAGATAGCCGGCGCCCGCCCGCACCACCGCGAGCAGGCCCACGACCAGCTCGACGGAGCGCGACAGCGCCACGGCCACCAGCGATTCCGGACCGACCCCGTGCGCCGTCAGCCGAGCGGCCACCTCGCCGGCGCGCCGATCGAGTTCCGCATAGGTCAGCCGCGTCACGCCGTCGGTCACCGCGATCGCGTCCGGCTGGGACGCGACCTGCCGCGCGAACAGCTCTCCCAGCGTCGCCTCCACGACCGGTGCGCCCGCTTCGCCCGCCGCGTTCAGTAATTCGAGCCGCTGCGCCGGGCCGATGATGTCGATATCACCGATCGGCACAGCCGGATTCGCGGTCGCCTCCTCGAGAATCCGCACGAAGGCCTGCGCGAACCGAGTCACCGTCTCCTCGACGAACAGATCGGTGGCGAAGGTCAGCCGGCCCAGCATGCCCGCCGGGCGCCGTGCCGCATCCAACCGGTCGACCAGCTTGACGGCCAGGTCGGCCTGGGCCTGATCGAAGCCGGACTCCACCGGCTCGATGCGCAGCCCCGGCAGCGTCAGCGCGGCCCTGCTCAGGTTCTGGACATCGAGCGTGACCTGATAGAGCGGCAGATGCGCGGTCGACCGGGTCGGATTCAGCATCTCCACCACGTTCTCGAAAGGCACATCCGCATGCGCGAACGCGGCGAGGTCGGCATCGCGTGTCGCGGTGAGCAATTCGGCGAACGAGCGATGCGGCGACACCCGCGATCGCAACACCAGGGTATTGACGAACATGCCGATCAGGTCGTCGAGTTCGTGCTCCCCGCGGCCGGCGACCGGGGTGCCGATCGCGATGTCGCCGGAACCCGCCAGCCTGGCCAGCAGGACGGACAACGCGGTGTGCACGACCATGAAGACCGTCGCGTTCGCCGCCCGCGCGACGGCATCGATGCGATGGTGCAGGTCTGCGGAAAGCTCGAAATCGATCGAGCGGCCGCGCATCGACGCGACCGGCGGCCGGGGCATATCGGTCGGCAACTCGAGCAGATCGGGCAACCCGTCGAGGGTGTCCTTCCAGAACCGCAACTGCCGGGAGGCGACCGAGTCCGGATCGTTCTCATCGCCGAGCAGTTCACGCTGCCACAGCGCGTAGTCCGCGTACTGGACCGCAAGTGCCGGCCACATCGGTTGTGTCCCACTCCGAGTCGCCTCGTACGCCACAGCGACATCGCGCGCCAGCGGCACCATCGACTGCCCGTCGGCACAGATGTGGTGCACGGACACGACCAGTACGTGGTCGCGGTCGCCGACCGCGAGCAATTCGATACGCAACGGCGGCGCCTGTCGCACATCGAAACCCTTCGAGACGAAGTCGACTACGCGGTCCATCACCTGCTGTTCCTCGACGGGGACCGGATCGATGACCGGTACGGCCTCGTCACCGGCGACGGCGACCTGGTGCGGCATGTGGTCGGCCATCGGGAACTTGGTCCGCAGCGATTCGTGCCGGTCGATGACCAATTCGCATGCGCGCCGCAGTGCGTCGATGTCGAGTTCTCCCCGCAGGCGGATCACCAGCGGGATGTTGTACGCGCCGACGGAGGTGTCGAACTGGTTGAGGAACCACATCCGTTGCTGTGCCGGTGACAGCGGCACGAGCGCCGGCCGGGTTCGCGGGATCAGCGGCTTGCGAACGTGGCGGTCGACAGTATCCAGGCGCGCCCCGAGTTCGGCGACGCTCGCCGCGTCGAACACATCCCGCACACCGACGCGCACTCCGAGTGCAGCGCTCAACCGCGCGGCGACCCGAGTCGCGGACAGCGAATCCCCACCGAGATCGAAGAAGTTGTCCGTCGACCCGACGCGGTCGACGCTCAACACGTCCCCGAACACCTCCGCGACGCGCCGCTCGGTGTCGGTACGCGGGGCCACCCATTCCTTGACTCCCGCGAACTCCGGCGTCGGAAGCGCCCGGCGATCGAGTTTGCCGGTGGTGGTGAGCGGCAATTCGGCGAGCGTCACGCAGACATCGGGCACCATGTGCGCGGGCAGCCGCAACCGTGCCGCGGCCCGCACCTCATCGGGGTCCACCTCCGCGGCGACGACGAGGTAGCCGACGAGCCGGTCGATGCCACGGTCGTCCTTGCGCAACGCCACACCCGCGCGCTCGACGCCCGGGTGGCCCGCCAGGACGGACTCGATCTCGCCGAGCTCGATGCGTTGACCGCGGATCTTGACCTGGAAATCGCGGCGGCCGAGGTATTCGAGCGTGTGCTCCGGTGTCCAGCGGGCCAGGTCCCCGGTGCGGTACATCCGCGCACCCGCCGCGCCGAACGGATCGGCCACGAACGCGCCGGCCGTCGTTGCCGACCGGTTGACGTATCCGCGAGCCAACTGCACGCCCGCGAGATACAACTCGCCCACCACTCCGACCGGCACCGGCCGCAACCACTCGTCCAGCACGACGGCGTCCACCCCGCGGATCGGAGCCCCGATTGTGACCACTTCACCGGGATACAGCTCGCTCATCGCGGCCAGAATCGTCGTTTCGGTGGGTCCGTATCCGTTCAACAATCTCCGCCCGGGCGCCCACACCGCAACCGTTTCGGCCGAGACCGCCTCACCACCAGCGGCTAGCACCCGCAACGATTCCAGTCCGGCGGGCGACATCGTCGCCAGCACACTCGGTGTCAGGAACGCATGCGAAACACGCTGCGCCGCAACAAGCTCCGCGAGCGCCTCGCCGGCGAACAGCTCCGGCGGCGGCACCACCAGCACCGCGCCGGTGCTGTGTGCCAGAAGCACCTCGAGAATCATGACGTCGAAGCCGGGAGCGGCGCCCAGGAGCACACGCGCGTCGCCGTCGACGCCGAAGCGTTCGCGCTGGACCGCCGCGAAACTCGCCAGCCCCTCGTGGGTGACCGCGACCCCCTTCGGTGTACCCGTCGAGCCCGAGGTGTAGATCACGTACGCGACATCCTGGATGTGGGATGCGCGCACGCGATCCGAGGTGCTCACGGCGGCCGCCGGTCGCGAGGCGATCGCCCGGGTGGTCTCGGGGTCATCGAGAACGAGCACGCGTACCCGGCCGGGAAGCAGGTGCCGCGATGCCGAGTCGGTAATCGCCACTCGCACAGCCGAATCCGACATCATGTGCGCGATCCGCTCGGCCGGATTCCGCGTGTCGACCGGTACGAACGCCGCACCGGCTTTGGTCACCGCCCACAACGCGGCGACGAACTCCACCGACCGCGGCATGACCAGCGCGACCTGATCCCCGGGGCCTACCCCCCAACCGATCAGGTGGTGTGCCATCCGGTTCGACCAGGCCGCCAGATCGGCGTAGGAAAGCGTGCGCTCGCCCGAAATCATCGCCGGCGCTGCGGGATTCGCACCCGGACCGGCAGCCAGCAACTCCGCCATCAGGCGCGGTGCTTCGCCCCTGCCGCCCGAAGCGGGCACCAACTCACGCCGTTCGCGCGCGGACAACAGGTCGATTGCCCCGAGTCGCGTGCGCGGATGGGTCGCGACCGCGCGCAACACCGCCTCGACCCGGGCGGCGAGACCGGCGGCCGTGCCGTCATCGATACGCGACCGCCGGTAGCGGACACGGACGTGCAAGCGGTCGGTGTGATGCGCCTGCACTGTGATCGGGTAGTGCGTGGCGTCGCTTCCTTCCGCCGAGACCACTCGCATCCCGTCGATGTCGGCATCACCGAGGCCACTGCTGTCGACCGGGTAGGACTCGAAGACGACCAGGGTGTCGAACAGCTGGGTGCCGCCCGCGGCCGCCATGATCTGCGACAGGTCGACGTAGTGGTGCTCGAGCAGCCGAGTGTTCTCGGTTTGCAACCGAGTCAGCGCGTCCTCGACGGTCAGGTTCCGGCTCACGTCGGCCGCGACCGGAATCGTGTTGATGAACAGGCCGATCATCGACTCGACGCCCGGCAGGTCGGCGGGACGGCCCGACACGGTGCTGCCGAAGACGACCCGTTCGACACCGAGCAGATTGCCCAGCACCAGCGCCCAGGCGAACTGCACGATCGTCGCCATCGTCACCGCCCGTGCCCGGGCGAAGTCCACCAGCTCGGCGGTGACGGCGTGGTCGAGCACGATCGCCAGATCGATCGGAATGTCTGCGTTCGCCGCCGCGTGTGGATCGGCGATCAGCGTCGGCTCACCGATGTCGCTCAGCGCATCTCGCCACGCCGCGATGCTCGCGGGCCGGTCGCGCCGATGCAGCCAGTCGAGGTAGTCGCGGTAGGAGGCGACGGTGGGCAGCAGTTCCGCCCGAGTGTCCACCGCGTACAGACCGATCAGCTCACGCCACAGCAGTGGCAGGGACCAGCCGTCCAGCAGGAGGTGGTGCGCCGTCAGCACCAGCCGGAAATCCTGTGGTCCGACGACGATGAACAGGAATCGCAGCAGCGGCGGATCGGCGGGATCGAAGGTCGCCGCCCGCTCGGCTGCGACCAGTTCGTCGACAACCGCTGCGCCGCAGGTCGTTTCGATTCTGCGCCAGCCGACACCGGCGAGCGCGGGAACAACCTGGGCGGGAACACCGTCGGCCGTTCGAGTGAAGGCGGCCCGCAGGTTGGGATGCCGTTCGAGCAGAGCCTGCGCGGCATGCTCGAGCCGGTTCTCGTCGACGACGCCGGCGAGCGTGACCACCGATTGCGCTGTGTAGACGTCGATTTCACCGGTGGCGAGTTCGGCGTGGAACAGCAACCCCGCCTGCAGCGGCGCCAGCGACCATACGTCGGTCAGCGGACCGTATCGGCCGGCGAAAGCGTCCAGGTCGGGCTGGGTGACGTCGACGAGGGGAACGTCGGCTCGGGAAAGTCCCCAGTCCGGGTACGTCCGGGCCGCCGCGGCGATCGCGGTCACCGCGTCGACCCATGCGGCGACGAGTTCGGCCACGTCATCGTGCTCCAGCACCCGCGAGGCGTAGCCGATGTGCGCGGACAACTCCGGTCCGGCCGCGCTGTCGGCGATGTGCACGTCGACCGTGAGCGCCGCCGCGGCGGGCATATCCGGATCGAAGGCGCCCCGCCGGTCGAACCGCTCATCGGTCGGCACCCACGCCAGGTCCGACAACGAGGTGAGATCGACACCGGCGCGGCCGAGATTGTTGAAACCGATCTGTGGCTCCGGCAACGCCGCGAGCCCGGCGGCGGTGTCGTCGTTCAGATAACGCAACAGGCCGTAACCGATTCCCTTGTCCGGGATCTCACGCAACTGGTCCTTGACGGACTTCACCACCGCGCGCAGATCCGCGTGCTCGATCCCGGTCAGGTCGAGCGCAACCGGATACGCGTTGGTGAACCAGCCCACGGTGCGCGAAACGTCGGCTCCCGCCGCGATCTGCTCTTCCCGTCCGTGGCCCTCCAGCAGGACTTTCATGCCCTCATGCAGCACGCCGCGCCGCCGGCGGAAGCGTGTCACCGCCACGGCCAGACCAGCGAGCAGAGCATCGTCGATCCCGCCGCGGACAGCGCCGGGAACCGCGTCGAGCAACGCCGACGTGACCTCCGTCGGGAAGGACACCGTCAGCTGCCGCACGGTCGAGTGCGTATCGACCGCGGGATCCAGCGCCGCACGGCCGAGCAGCGGATCGTCGGCCGCACTCATCCGATGCCACAGGTCGTACTCACCCGCACGATCCGCGGCAGCTGCGGCCAAGGCATGCGACCACCGGCGCATGGACGTGCCCTGCGCGGGCAGCTGCGCCCGCTGTCCCCGCACGACCTGTTGCCAGGCGGCCACGAAGTCGGGAATCAGGATCCGCCACGACACTCCGTCGACCGCGAGGTGATGAATCACGACCAGAGCTCGGGCCTCGGCATCGACACCCGGTTCGGGAAGCAGGCACACGACCTGCAGCATCCGGCCCGCTGCCGGATCCAGCCGGTCCGACGCCGCGGCCAGCGCGCCTTCCACCACATCCGTGAAACCATTGCTGCCCGGCGCCTGGTCCGCACGGAACGTACGCGTCAGAACCGAGCCCGCGGCGTCGACGGCACCTTCGGGCAACACGTCCAGCCGTCGTTCACCCAGCCGCGCGCGCAGCATGTCGTGCCGTTCGAGCACCGCCTGCACGGTCGCGGTCACATCGTCGACGCTCGCGTCACCGGGCAACCGCACCAGCATCGACTGCGCGAACCGCCCGGCTGCTCCGAGTCGATCGACGAACCAGGACATGATCGGCGTGAAGGGGACCTCGCCCACCCCACCCTCGGGCAGCTCGTCCAGCGACACCCGTTCGGTCGCCGCGGCCACCTCCGCCAGACCGCGAACGGTCTTGCGCTCGAAGATGTCTCGCGCGGTCACGACGAGACCCGCGGACTTGAGCCGCGATGCCAGCTGAATCGACATGATGGAGTCGCCGCCGAGAGCGAAGAACGATGTCGCCGCACCGACCGATTCGACGCCGAGGACGTCGGCGAAGGCTGCCGCGATCGTGCGTTCCACGTCGGTCGCCGCCGCCGGCCCGTCGTCGCCGGTGATGCCGAAGACGGGCTCCGGCAGCGCCTTCCGATCCACCTTGCCGGTCGAGGCGAGCGGCATCCGGTCGAGCACCGTGACGACCGCCGGCACCATGTGGGCAGGCAGGGCGGCAGCGACATGGTCGAGCACCGCATTCGGTTCCACGTCCGCGGGGCCGGCCACGATGTAGGCGGCGAGCATGGGTTGCCCGCCGGGTCCGGTGCGGATCACGGTGACGGCCGAGGTCACAGCGGGATACGCGAGCAGCGCGGCGTCGATTTCGCCGAGTTCGATGCGCTGGCCACGGATCTTGACCTGGAAGTCGATACGGCCGATGTATTCCAGCGCGCCGTGCGCGGTCCAGCGGACGATGTCGCCGGTGCGATACATCCGCGAACCCGGCGCACCGTAGGGATTCGCTACGAACGCACCCGCCGTAGCCGCCGGCCGATTCAGGTAGCCGCGCGCCAACTGAGGACCCGAAAGGTAGAGCTCCCCTTCCACTCCGACCGGCACCGGCCGCAGCCGCGCGTCCAGGACCACGGCCTGCGCGCCACGAATCGGACCGCCGATCGTGATCACGTCCCCGGGCTGCACCGGGTCGCTCATCGTGATTACGATCGTCGTCTCCGTCGGACCGTAGATGTTGTGCAAACGCCGGCCAGGCGCCCAGGCAGCGACCACATCCGTGGCCACCATCTCGCCGCCGACCGCCAGCATCCGCACCGAATCGAGACCGGCGGGCGACATGGTCGCCAGCACACTCGGTGTCAGGAACGCATGCGATACCTGGTGCGTGCCGATCAACTCGGCCAGCTCCGGCCCGCCGAACACCTCGGGCGGCGATACGACCAACGCCGCCCCGGCCGCATGCGCCATCAACGCCTCGAGCAGGACGGCATCGAAGGCAGGCGCGGCCACCTGCAGCACCCGAGAGGTGCTGTCCACGCGGTACCGATCACGCTGCTCGGCCGCGAAGCCCGCCAGCCCTTCGTGCGTGACGACAACGCCCTTCGGCTTGCCCGTCGAGCCGGAGGTGTACACCACATATGCCGCGTCTCGACTCTGCAAGGCCCGCGGGCGATCCGCGTCCATGACGGCGCGCTGCGGACGCGAGGCGATGTCGGCGGCCGAACGCGGATCATCGAGCATCAGCCAGCGGACGCCGTCCGGCAACGACATGCGTGCTGCCTCGATCGTGATCCCGATCTCGACACCGGAATCGTTGACCATATGCCCGATGCGCTCGGTGGGGTACCGCAGATCCACCGGCACGAATGCGGCGCCGGTCTTCGCGATCGCCCACATGGCGATGTGGTATTCGACCGACCGGGGCACGGCGAGGGCGACGAATACACCCGGTCCGACGTCGTGGGCCAGCAGATGGGCGGCGAGCTGGTTCGACCGACGGTCGAGCTCGTCATAGGTGAGGGTCTCGCCGTCTCCGATCAACGCGATCGCGAAGGGGTGCGCGACCGCGGCCGACGCGAGCAGCACGGGAAGCAGGCACGGCGTGGTCGTGGCGGCGCCACGGGCGGGAAGCAGGCGTTGCGCCTCCTCGGCGCTCAGCAGTCCGATGTCGCTCACCGGCCGGGTCGGATCGGCCGTGACCGCCTCGAGTACGCGAACGAACCTCTCTGCGAACAATTCCACGGTCGACTCGACGAAAAGATCTGTGGCGTAGACGATCTCGACATCGATACCGGCGGGCCGCTCATCCTCGACGCGTTCGGTCGCCAGCACGGTGAGGTCGGTTTTGGCCTGTGCCACGCCGGGATCGAGGAGTTCGACATCGACACCGGACAACTCGAACCGGGCCGGGCGCATGTTCTGCAGCCCGAACATCACCTGGAACAACGGTGTATACGCGGTGGACCGGGGGCGCTCCAGGGCGTCGACCAGTCGTTCATAGGGCACGTCGGCGTGCGCGAGCGCCTCCACATCGGTGTGGCGCACCTCCGACAGAAATTCGCTGAACGACCGGTCCTCACGTACCCGCGTGCGCAACACGACGGTGTTGACGAACATGCCGACCAGATCGTCCAGCGCCTGGTCGCCGCGCCCGGCAACCGGGGTGCCGACACAAATGTCTTCGCTGTGCGCGGTGCGAGCCAGCAGGATCGCCAGGGCCGCATGGAGCACGACGAACACGGTGACGCCTTCGCGGTGCGCCAGCCGCACCACAGCATCGTGCAGCCGCGGCGGCACCGCGACGTCGATGCTGCCGCCGGCCGTCGACACAGTGGCCGGCCGGGGCCGATCGGTCGGAAGGTCGAGCATTTCCGGGGCGTCGTCGAGAACATCGCTCCAGTAGGCGATCTGCCGCGCCGACAACGACGCCGGATCGTCCTCGGCGCCCAGCATGTCGCGCTGCCACAGCGCATAGTCGGCGTACTGCACTTTCAGCGGTTCCCATTGCGGCACAAGCGCGTTCACACGTGCTTCGTAGGCGGCGAAGATGTCGCCGGCCAGCGGCGCCATCGAGGAGCCGTCAGCGGCGATGTGATGAGCCACGAGCACGATCACGTGCTCTTCGGCGCCGATGCGGTACAGCCGTGCACGCACGGGCACCGAGTGCGCGATGTCGAAACCCGCCCCGGCGGCCTGGCGGATCCGGTCGGTCAGCTCGAGCTCGCCGGCGACCGTTTCGGGAACAAGCGCCAGTTCCGCGGCCATGGCGGACACCTCGTGCACCACTTGACACGGCTCGCCGTCGACGGCGGGATAGGTCGTGCGCAGCGGCTCGTGCCGGGCCACCACGTCGAGCAGCGCCGCCTGCAGCGCAGCGACGTCCAGGGCACCGGTCAACCGCGCCGCGAAACAGATGTTGTACGCCGCCGACACGGTGTCGAACTGATTGAGGAACCATATCCGTCGCTGGGCCGCCGCCAGCGGCACGGTCGCCGGCCGGGTCCGTGGTGCGAGGGGAATCGTCGTGGAATCGGTGCGCCGGGCGAGGCGCTCGGCGAGTCGTGCGATCGTCGGCTCGTCGAAGATGTCACGGATGCCGGCCTCGACACCGAGGGCTGCCCGAGCCCGCGCCGCTATCTGCGCGGCCGAGAGCGAGTTGACACCGATCTCGAACAAGTTCGCCGTCACGCTCACGCGATCGGCTCCCGTGACCTGCGCGACGATATTCGCGAGTACCGTTTCGGCGCCGGTTCGGGGTGGCACGAATTCTTCGCCATCGTCGAACGTCGGCTGCGGCAACGCGGCTCGATCGAGCTTGCCGTTCGCGGTGAGCGGCATCGAGTCGAGCACTTGCACCGCGGCCGGAATCAGGTACGGCGGCAGCGAGCGAGTGAGCTGGTCGCGAATCGCTCGACCGTTGGTTGTCCCGCCCGGTGCCGGCGTCACGTATCCGACGATCCGATCCGAGGTGGCGACCACGACCGCACGAGCCACCTCCGGCAAGGCGGACAACGCGGCTTCGATGTCACCGGGTTCGACCCGCTGTCCGCGGACCTTCACCTGGAAGTCGCTGCGGCCCAGGAATTCCAGCTCGCCGGCCTTCGTCCACCGGACCAGATCGCCGGTGCGGTACAGCCGCTCCCCCGGGGCACCGAACGGGTTCGCGACGAAGGCCGCGCACGTAAGAGCGGAACGAGCGTGATAACCGCGTGCCAGCTGTACACCCGAGACGTACAGATCGCCGACGACCCCGAGGGGCACCTGCCGCAGCCGCGCATCGAGCACATGAACCCGCATCCCGGCGACGGGTGTACCGATCGGAACCGTCGCGCGGGGCGTCACGCCGGGCAGGCACCGGTGGGAGGTGACGACCTCGGCCTCTGCGGGGCCGTACCAGTTCACCAGATCCGCGTTCACGAACACCTGCGCCGCAGCGTCGACTGTGCGCTGTGCCAGCGCCTCTCCCGCGACGAATACCCGCCACACGGACGACATCTGCGGGGAGCCCGTGGATTCGAGAAGCACGTCGAGCATCGACGGGACGAAGTGCACGGTGCCGACCTGATGGCGCGCGATGACATCGGCGATGTATGCCGGGTCGCGGTGTCCGTCCGGCGCGGCGATCACGATCCGTGCGCCGGTCTGCAACGGCCAGAACAATTCCCAGACCGCGATATCGAACGTGATCGGAGTTTTGTGCAGCACCACGTCGGCGGTGCTGTGCGGCCACTGCTGCTGTGCCCACGCCAGCTGACTCACAGTCGCTGCGTGAGTGAGGGCGACTCCCTTCGGGACACCGGTGGAGCCGGAGGTGAACAAGACGTAGGCACAGTGTCCCGCCTCGAGCGGCGCGCGCCGCTGGGCGTCGGTGATCGGGCTGTCGGGCATACCCGTCAGGTCCAGTCGATCGATCCGCACGGAGTCGTATTCATCCGGCAGTTCGGCGCCGTCGCACGTGGTGGTGAGCACCATCAGCGGCTGTGCCGCGTCCAGCACACGCGCGATACGCGCACTCGGATGATCCGGATCGATCGGAAGGAACGCGGCGCCCGACTTCACCACGGCGTACAGAGCCGTCACGAGCTCGGCGGAGCGGCGCACGGCCACTGCCACAACGGTTTCAGGCTCCGCGCCACAGGCGATGAGCCATCCGGCCAGACGATTGACGCGGGCGTCGAAATCCCGGTAGGTCAACACCTCACCGTCCGGGCCGACGACCGCCGGAGCGTCGGGCGTGCGCGCTACCTGTTCGTCGAAGGCATCCACAAGGGTCCGGCCCGTGACGACGGCGCCGCCGGTGTCGTTCCACCGATCCAGTAGCTTCCGATCGGCCGCACCGAGCAGATCGATCCGATCGACGGTCGTGCCGGCATCGGATGCCGCGACGTCGAGAACGTGCACGAACTGTTCGGCGAAGCGTCGTACGGAGTCTTCGTCGAACAGATCTGTGGCGTATGTCATGCGCAATCGCATGCCGGCCGGCTCGTTGTGTGTGCCGTGTTCCTCGGTCATCATGAGCAGCAAGTCGTAGATCGCGGCGCTGTCGCCGGGGTCGACGCTCTCGACAGTGAGACCGGGAAGCTCGACCCGTGCCCGCGCCATGTTCTGGTAAGCGAGCATCACCTGGAACAACGGGGTGTGCGCCGTCGATCGTGGCGGATTCAGCGCATCGACGAGCTGCTCGAACGGAACATCGGCATGGTCGTACGCCTCGATGTCGGTGCGCCGCACGTCGTGGAGCAGGCTCATGAATGTCTGATCGCGCGTGATGCGGGTGCGCATGACCAACGTATTGACGAACATCCCGACCAGATCGTCCAGCGACCGGTCGCCGCGCCCGGCGTGGGGCACACCGATGGTGACGTCGTCGCTGCCGGACAGTTTCGACAACACGATGGCCAGCGCGGTGTGCACCACCATGAACGTCGTGGCCCCGGCTCGGCGCGCCAGCGACTCCACCCGCCCGTGCAGCTCAGCGGAGATCGCGACGTGGGTCACCGCTCCGCGTTGGGTCTGCTCGATCGGCCGCGGCCGATCGGTCGGCAGCTCCAGCAGATCGGGGATGCCCGCCAGTCGAGTTCGCCAGTAGGCGACGTCGCGGGCGACGTAGGAGTCCGGATCGTCCACCGAGCCGAGCACCTCGCGCTGCCACAGCGCGTAATCGGCGAATTGAAGCGGCAACGGCGCCCATTCCGGCGCGGTGCCGCCCGACCGCGCCCGGTAGGCGGTGACGATATCGGTGGCCAGGGGCGCCACCGAATAGCCGTCGCAACTGATGTGATGGACAGCCATCGCGATCGTCCAGGTGGTGTCCGACAGCTGAAACAGCGCGACGCGCAACGGTACCCGCTGCGAAACATCGAATCCGATGCTCGAGAATTCGGCCAGCCGCTGCGCCAGTTCGCGCTCGCCGATCGGCTGAGGCGTGAGATCGCACGTGGCGAGCACGTCGGCCGCATCCAGCACAACTTGAGCCGCCGTACCGTCGACTGCCGGGTATACGGTGCGCAAGCTCTCGTGCCGCTCGATGACGTCGCCGACGGCCGCTGCCAGCGCATCGACATCGAGGATGCCTTCGAGCCGAATCGCCAGCGGCACAACGTATCCCGCCGACTCGGGATCGAATTGGTTGAGCAACCACATCCGATTCTGAGCCTGCGACAACGGAAGGCGATCCGGCCGGGAGCGCGGGGTCGGCGCAGGAAGGCCCGGTACCGCACGCAAATCCCCGATACGCTCGGCGAGATCGGCCACAGTCGGCGCCGCGAAGATCACGTGCACCGGTATGGATACGTCGAGAATATGGCCGATGCGGCTCAATGCGCGCGTCGCGAGCAGCGAATTGCCGCCCAGGTCGAAGAAGCTGTCGTCGGCGCCGACCGCCGGCAGCTCGAGAAGCTCGCCGAAGACCTCGGCGATGGCCTGTTGGACAAGACCTTTCGGCTCCCGGTACTCGGACGGGTGGGTGCCCGCTTCCGGTATGGGCAGTGCCCTGAAATCGATCTTGCCGTTCGCCGTGAGCGGGATCGAGTCGACCCGTACCACCGGTGCCGGCACCATGTAGGCGGGCAATCGCTGCAGCAGGAACCTTCGCACCTGCCTGACGTCGAGTGTGGGTTCGGCCACCAGGTAGGCGACCAACCGCTGCTCGCCGCCGTCGGTGCGTACCTGAGCGACGGCCCCGTGCACCTGCTCGTGGGCGAGCAACGCCGCTTCGACGTCACCGAGTTCGATCCGCAGCCCGCGAATCTTGACCTGGGAGTCCGCGCGACCGACGTACCGGATATCTCCGCCCTCGTCCCAGCGGACCAGGTCGCCGGTGCGATACAGGCGGCCGCCGGCGGCACCGGCGAACGGATCGGCAACGAACGTCGCCGCCGTCAGACCCGGCCGCCGGTGATAACCGCGCGCCAATTGGATTCCGCCCAGGTACAACTCGCCGGTCACCCCGGGCGGAACCGGACGCAGCCGCGAATCCAGCACGTGGACGACCACGTTGGCTTCGGGAGCTCCGATCGGCACCGCGACGGCATCGAAATCTTCGATCCGGTGGGCGGTCACGCTCACCGCGGCCTCGGTCGGCCCGTACAGGTTGTCGATGCGCGCGTCGCTGAGATCGCGGAACCGGCGGACGGTGTCGGCCGGGAGCGCCTCGCCGATGCACAGCACACGGCGCAGGTCGGGGAACGCGCCGGGAGTGGCCACGTCGACGAAGGCCGAGAGCAACGACGGGACGAAGTCCACGGTCGTGACCCGGTACTCCGCCATCAGCCGGGCCACGGCAGCAGGGTCGGTGTGCGCGTCAGGACCCGCGACAACCAGCGACGCGCCGCACGTCAACGCCGAGAAGAGCTCCCAGATCGACAGATCGAACGTGAACGGCGTCCGCAGCAGCATGACGTCGTCGCCGCCCAGCCGGTAGTGATCGCGCATCCACCGGAGTTGGTTCACGACCGCGGCGTGCGGAACGGCGACCCCCTTCGGCACGCCCGTCGACCCGGAGGTGTAGATGACATAGGCCAGATCGTCCGCACGCAACGGCCGGGTCCGGTCGGCGTCGGTCACCGGCGCCCCGTCGATGTGGGCGGTCTCGAACTCTTCGAGCGTCCACACCGCAACCTCGTCGGGCAGAGTCACCGCGTCGGCGCGACGGGTGAGGACCGCGCTCGGCCGTGCGGCGGTGAGCACGGCCCGCAGACGGTCGATCGGATGATCCGGATCCAGGGGCAAGTAGGCCGCGCCGGCCGCGTGGATCGCATACAGGGTGGTCAGCATCTCGACGGAGCGCCGCATCGCCACTGCCACAACGGTTTCCGGACCGACCCCCCGGGCGATCAGCGCGCGGGCGAGCGAATTCACTCGCGCAGCGAACTCACCGTAGGTGAGTCGATCCCCGGTCTCGGTGGCCAGAACCGCCGTGTGCTCCGGCATCGCCGCCGCCTGCGCCGCGAACATCTGCGCAATCGTCGAGCTCGTACGGCGGATGGTCTCCCCCGTCGAGCGCGCGGTGAGTACGCGCGCCTCGTGTGCCGACAGCAGATCGATGTCGCCGACGGCCCGGGCAGGATCGGCGACGACCGCGCGCAGGAGCGACAGGTAGCGCTCGAACATCGTGATGATCGTCGTCTCGTCGAACAAGTCTGTGGCGTACCCGAATTCGACTGTCATCTCGGCCGGTTCACCAGCGGGTCCGAGAGTGTCGACGAGGTTGAGATGCAGGTCGTATTTGGCCACGCTCGGGTCGGGCATATGAGCCGAAACCGTCAGGCCGTCGAACGTCACCGTGGGGATATCGATGTTCTGGAACGAGAATCCGACCTGGGTCAACGGCGCGTGGGCCGTCGTGCGCTGCGGGTTCATCACCTTCACGAGGCGTTCGAACGGGATATCGGCATTCTCGAAAGCGGCCAGATCGGTGGCCCGGACCTGTTCCAGAATCCGGGTGAAGGACGCATCGGGCTCGATGCGCGTCCGCAACACCAGGGTGTTGACGAACATACCGATCAGACCGTCGAGTCCCGGCTCTCCACGGCCTGCGATGGGCGTACCCACTGCGATGTCATCGGTTCCCGACAGTCGCGCCAGCAGCGCCGCGAACGCGGCGTGCGTCACCATGAACACCGTGGTGTCGTGGCGGCGGGCCAGCCCGGCCAGGTCACGATGCAGGTCGGCCGGCACTGTCGTCGACACCGTCGCCCCGCGGAACGATTGCTGTACCGGTCGCGGACGGTCGGTGGGCAGGTCGAGCACTTCGGGCAGATCGGCGAGAGTTGCCTGCCAGTACGCGATCTGGGCCACGGTGGCACTGTGTGGGTTGTCTTCGGTACCCAGCAGCTGACGTTGCCACAGGGCGTAATCCGCGTACTGCACGGGCAACGGCGCCCATTGCGGAGCCTGCTGCCGAGTGCGGGCTCGGTAGGCGGTCGTCAAGTCGGCGGCGAGGGGGGCGAGCGATGAACCGTCGATACTGATGTGATGAACCACGAGAACCAAGGTGTGCTCGTCGGTTGCAGTGCGCAGCAGCGTGATTCGGCAGGGCACGGCGGAGGTGACGTCGAATCCGGCCGCAACTTCCGCGGCGATCCGTGCCTCTACTTCCTCCGCCGCGACAGGCACCGGCGCCAGCGTCGGCAGAACGGCATCCACCGGGGCGATCACCTGGTGTGGGCCGCTTTCGCTGTCCGGGTAGACGGTACGAAGGGACTCGTGCCGGTCGAGCACATCCGCGATCGCGGCGTGCATGGCGCTCACGTCCAGGGCTCCCGACATGCGCACGACCAGCGGAACGTTGTATACCGCAGAGCCGGTGTCGAATCGGTTGAGGAACCACATGCGGGTCTGGGCGGGTGACAGCGGGATTCGGTCCGGACGCTGCTGTGGCTCGAGCGGTGCTCGTCCGCCCGCGTCGGCGGTGCGCAGGCGCTGCGCCAACGCCACGACGGTGTCCGCCTCGAACAGGGCGCGCAGTGGTACGTCGGCGCCGAACGCGCTGCTCAAGCGGGCCGCGGCACGGGTAGCCGACAGCGAATTGCCGCCGAGATCGAAGAAACTGTCCAAGACACCGACTTGCTCGATGCCCAAAACCTCCGCGAAAACCTCCGCGACGCTCTGCTCGGCCGCGTTGCGAGGTGCGACGAACTCGGTGGTCGTCGCGGCGAAGACCGGTTCCGGCAGCGCCGCTCGATCGACTTTGCCGACCGACGACAGCGGCAGCGTGTCGAGCACCATCACCGTCTCGGGCACCATGTGCGAGGGCAAGCGCTGCGCGACATGGTTCACCAGCTCCGCTGTGTCGATATCGGCTCCGGCGGGGACCACGTAGCCGGCCAGTCGGGTGCCGCCGTCCGTCGCAACTCCTACGGCGACTGCTGCCGCGACGTGGGGATGTCCGCACAGAACGGATTCGATTTCACCGAGTTCGATCCGCTGGCCGCGGATCTTGACCTGGAAATCGCTGCGCCCGACATATTCCAGGGTGTGCTCCGGTGTCCAGCGGGCGAGATCGCCGACGCGGTACATGCGTGTGCCCGGCGCACCGAACGGATTCGCGAGGAACGACGCGGCCGTCCGGGCGGGCCGATTGAGATATCCGCGAGCCAGTTGGATGCCGGCGACGTACAACTCTCCCGTCACCCCGACCGGCACCGGCCGCAATGACGCGTCCAGCACCACAGCCTCTACTCCACGGATCGGACCACCGATCGTCACGGGGTCGCCGACACACAACGGATCACTGATCGCGACCATGATCGTGGTCTCGGTCGGTCCGTACCCGTTGAACAGCTGTCGTCCCGGCGCCCATACCGCCACGGTTTCCGGAGACACGGCCTCGCCACCGGCCACCAGCACCTGCAACGAATCCAATCCGGCGGGCGACATCGTCGCCAGCACGCTCGGTGTCAGGAACGCGTGGGAAACCTGCTGTGTCCGAATCAGTTCCGCCAGCTCACGGCCGGCGAACACATCCGGGGGCGAGATCACCAGCACGGCGCCGTTGGTGTGCGCCATCAACAGCTCCAGCATCACCGCGTCGAAACCGGGCGCGGCGACCTGCAGCACGCGCGACCTCGAATCGGCCCGGTAGCGCTCACGCTGTTCGGCCGCGAAATTCGCCAGGCCCGCGTGGGTGACCGCCACGCCCTTCGGTGTGCCTGTCGATCCCGAGGTGTAGATCACGTATGCCGTATCCGTGGCTCGGCAGGGGCGCATCCGGTCTGCGTCGGTGACGGTGGCAGCCGATCGTGTCGCGATCGACGCCTGAGCGTCCGGATCGTCGAGAACCAGCGCTCGAACCGCGGTCGGGAGCAGGTTGCGCGAATTGTCGACGGTGATCGCGATTCGCACGCCGGAGTCCGCGATCATGTGTGCGACACGTTCTGCCGGGTTGCGAGGATCGACCGGAACGAACGCGGCACCCGCTTTGGTCGTCGCCCATAGTCCGACCACGAATTCCACCGACCGAGCCATCAGCAAGGCGACGTGATCGCCCGGGCCCACGCCCTCCTGGATCAGCACGCGCGCAAGACGATTCGACCACTCGTCCAATCGGCCGTAGGACACCGCGTCCGCACCGGACACAATCGCAGGCGCATCGGGATCTCCGCCCAGCAAGTTCGCCAGCACCGACGGTTCGACGCCGGCGCCACCCGACGCGGGCACCAGCTGCGTCCGCTCGAGCCCCGACAACAACTCCACATCACCGACCTGCGCCCCCGGGTTCGATACGAAGGCATCGAGGATTCGGTTCAGCCGCGCGGCGAGCTCCTCGATCGTGCCCCGGTCGAACAGGTCTGTCGCGTAATTGATTCGCAGACCGACGTCGCCGCCCGCGGCCGAGTTCTCGGCCACGGTGACGATGAGGTCCACCTTTGCCGGCTCGGGCCCCGGATCCAGGATCTCGACGGTGAGTTCGGGAAGCTCCAGTTTCGGCCGGTCCATGTTCTCGAAGGCCAGATAGACCTGACACAGCGGGGCATACGCCGACGAATGTGCGGGATCGAGTTCCTCCACGATGCGTTCGAACGGCAGGTCGCGGTAGGCGAAGGCATCAACATCGATGTCCTTGACCCGGGCCAGGAACGTGGTGAGTGATTCGTCGTCGCGCACCTCGGTGCGCAGCGGCACCGTATTGACGAACATTCCGATGAGCGGCTCGAGCGCGCGTTCACCTCGGCCCGCGACCGGTGTCCCGATGGTGATGTCCGAGGTGCCCGACAGTCGGGCGAGCAGCACGGCCAGTGCGGCATGAACGACCATGAAGGTCGTGACATTCGCGGTGCGCGCCAACCGCTCGATCTCGCCGAAGGTCTGAGCCGGGATCACCGTCTGCGCGACGTCGCCGCGCAGGGATCGGCGGCTGGGGCGCGGGCGATCGGCGGGCAGTTCCAGCACCGGCGGCATGCCCGCCAGTCGCTGTGTCCAGTAACCCAATTGCTGCGCCGCCACCGAGTTCGGATCGTTCTCGTCGCCGAGCAGTTCCCGGTGCCAGACGCTGTAATCGGCGTACTGCACCGTCAATGGCGGCCAGTCCGGAGTCTTGCCCTCCGACCTCGCGCTGTACGCGGCTGCCACATCGGCGGCGAGCGGCCGCAGAGATGAGCCGTCGCAGCAAATATGGTGCAGCACAAGAACAAGGACGTGGCACCGCCGGTCGCCGGTCGCAAGCAGCACCCCCTTGATCGGCGGACCGAGGCGCACGTCGGTCCCGGCCGAGGCCAGCTCTCGAATCCGGTTCGCGATCTCGTCGGGGTCGGTGGGCTTCGGCGTCAGATCGAGTTCCGCGACGACTTCCTCCGCCGGCAGAACGACCTGTGTCCCGGCACCGTCCACGGCCGGGTAGAAAGTGCGCAGTGACTCGTGCCGGTCGATCACGTCGGTCAGGGAGGCCCGCAGGGCCGCGGTGTCGAGACGTCCGGTCAGCTGCATCACCAACGGAATGTTGTATGCGGCAGAAGCTGGATCGGCTTGGTTGACCAGCCACATTCTGTTCTGCGCGGGTGCCAGCGGAACCGGCCCGGACCGCCGCGCCGGGCTCAGCACCGGCCGGCGAGCATGGTGGCCGGCCTCGATATGCGCGGCGAGTTCGGCGACCGTCGGTTTACCGAACAGGTCGCGGACCGACACATCGCGTCGGGTCACCTCGGCGATGCGCACGGCCGCGCTGGTCGCGGTGAGCGAATTGCCGCCGAGGTCGAAGAAACTGTCCGACACGCCAACCCGCTCCAGGTCGAGAACCTCGGCGAAGACGTCTGCGATCGACTCTTCGACAGCGGTGCGCGGCGCGACGTACGCTGCGGCCGAATCGAATACCGGATCCGGCAGCGCACGGTGGTCCACCTTGCCGTTGACCGTGAGCGGCAAAGCCGCCAATACGACGATGCCCGCGGGGACCATGTATTCGGGCAGCCGCGCACCGACATGTGCACGAAGGGATTCGGTTTCGCAGAGGGCGTCGTCGGCCGGCACGACATAGGCGACCAGCCGAGCCGCCTCCGTGCCCGGACGGTGTACGACGACGACGGCCGCCGACACCCCGCTGTGACTCAACAGTGAGTTACGGATTTCGTCCAGCTCGATCCGGAACCCGCGCAGTTGCACCTGCTGGTCGGCTCGGCCACGATATTCCAACTCGCCGTTGTGGTTTCGTCGTGCCACGTCACCGCTGCGGTACAGGCGCTCGCCCGGCTTCCCGAACGGATTCGCGACGAAGCGTCCGGCGGTCAACGCAGGGCGGTTCAGGTAACCGCGCGCGAGTTGAGCGCCTGCGACGTAGATCTCGCCCCACGCGCCGAGCGGGACCGGGCGGAGACGCTCGTCCAGGACGAATGTTCGCAGACCCGGCAACGCCGGCCCGATCGCGCTCGGCGCGCCCGGCGCGGCGATGTCGCGAGTGAGGCCGAGGTAGGTGACGAAGACCGTGGTTTCGGTGATCCCGTAACTGTTGGCCAGCACAGGCGAATTCGGGTTGTGCTCGTACCAGTCCGCCAACCCCGCCGGATCCAGCGCCTCACCCGACAGGATGACCAATCGAAGCGATAGCGCACCGTCCGGCTCTCCTGCGGTGGCGTAGCGCTGCCGGGCGGCTGCGAATTGGAGGAATGCCGAAGGCGTCTGGTTGAAAACGGTCACCTTCTCACGGACCGCGAGCCGCACGACATCGTCGGGCGAACGCGTGGTGAGGCCGTCGACGATGACGACTCGGCCTCCGGTGACCAAGGCCCCGAATATTTCCCACACCGAGTAGTCGAACGCGAACGAGTGGAAGAACGTCCAGACGTCCTCGGCGCCCACTCCGATCTCGGCGCAGGTATTCACCAGGTAGGTGGCGACGGCGCGATGGGATATCGAGACCCCCTTCGGCCGTCCGGTCGATCCGGACGTGTAGATGACGTAGGCGACGTGGTCGGAACGCAGTGCACCGGTGCGCTCGGCATCGGTGATCGGAGCCGAGCCGTCGCCGGGTTCTACACAGGTAGCGTCGTCGAAGAGAACCACGCGTCCTGTGTCCCCCGGAATATGCTCGCGCATATCCTGATTCGTCACGATGACGATCGGGTCGGCGTCGTTCAACACGTATTCGAGCCGCTCGGTCGGGTGAGCGACGTCCAACGGCAGATATCCGGCGCCCGACTTGAGTACCGCCAGGACGACGACGATCAGATCGACATTCCGCGGCATGGCGATGGCCACCAGAGTCTCCGGCCCTGCGCCGAGGGCGATGAGCCTGCGCGCGAACCGTGTGGACAACTCGTCCAATTCGCGGTAGGTGAGGCCGGTCCCGCCTGACGTGACAGCCACTGCGGAGGGACTGGCGGCAGCCTGCCGGGCCAGGAGGTCCACCAGAGTCTCGCCGGGCGATTGTCCGTCGCGCCCGGCGAGTTCCCCTACGATTCGCAGCTTTTCGTCAGAGTCGACGAGCGGGACGTCGACAATGGCGGTGCCCGCCGGCGACTCGATCATCCGGTGCAGGAATGCGATGAATCGGTGCGCATGCAGTTCGAGTTCATCCTGGTCGTACAGGTTCGCGTTGCCGTGCAATTCGATCAGCAGCGGCGCCTCGGCGCCGGGCCGATACAGGTTCAACTGCAGATCGTCGAGCACCCCGGACGTCAAGGCACGGTAGCGGCCCTCCGCTGAGCCCAGGCGAATCTCGGAGTCGAAGAAGAGGACATTGACGATCGGCCCGAACGAACTCGCCGCCGCGTCCAGCGCATTCGAGTCCCGCCGCAGGTCCTCGAATCGGTAGAGCTGATGCCGCATAGCCGAGACGAGTTCGGACACCGAGGCGCCGACCAACTCCTCGACGGTGGTTGTCGCGTTCACACTGAATCGGATCGGCACCATGTTCGCCAACATGGCGGCGGCATTGCGCAGTTTCATCGTCACGCGCCCGCTCACCGGCATCGACAGCACCACATCGTCGGTCCGTGTCATCCGGGCGAGGAAGGCCGCGAATGCCGCGATCACCACTTGTGCGGCGGAGGCTCCCAGATCGTCCGCGAAACGGTCGAGCCGGTCGGACAACTGCGAGGGCAGCTGCCGACCGACTACGCGGTCGTCCTTGCTCCAGCGTGCGGTGCGACCCGACAGGCTCACCGGCGTCGGCAGATCCGCGACCTTGTCGAGCCAATACGACTTGTCCGTCTCGAACCGAGAGCTGGCGCGGTAGGTGTGCTCCATCTCGATGATGTCGCGCAACTTGGCTGCCACCAACTTCTTGGGCGGCCTGTTCTCGAGTATCGCGTTGTAATGTTCGGCTACTCGGGTGATGAGATTGAACGCGCCGTAACCGTCGATCACCAGATGATGAGCACGCGCGTACCACAGATGCCGGTCCGCGGAGATCCGGATGAGCCGCGTCACCGCGAGCCGATCACGGCTCAGATCGACGACCTTGGCGTTGTAGTCGCGGCGCATCCACTCCATCGCCGCTTCGAACGGGTCGTCTGCATCACTGAAATCCAGCACGGGCTCGTCGTAGACGATGTTGCGGTCGACGAATTGGTATGGGCGACCGTCGGATTCGACCACCCGCACCACCGGAGACTCGATCTCGAGCGCGGCGCGGTTGACCGCCAGAGCGAACACGTCGGCATCTATCGGGCCTTCGAGATCGACGTACTGCGCGATGTTGACCGCCGGTCCGCCCGGCATGCTGTCCGCGAACCACATGCCGTGCTGCGCCCGCGAGAGCGGAATCAGATCCAGCTCGCAGTCGACAGTTCCGGTTGACTTCAGATTCATCGTGTAACCCCTCGCTCGGACTCGCGGGCACTGCGGCACAACGGATATGGACTGCTCGGTGTTCGAACAGTGCAGTGGGTGTTTCAGGGCGGCAGAAGCAGTTCCGCCGTCCGGGACCTCGTATTCACAGACGTAGCGACGTGGCGACGTCGTCGAGCCGATCAGCTGCCGACATCCCCGCACAGGGGTCGGCAGCATCCGACCTGCATGCGTCGTCTCGGAGCGAGCTCAGCTGGATCGAGACGCAACGGCCGCGGAATCCGACTCACACGGGCCGCCTGCCTTCCGGGCTCCCCGCCCACGAATGGCATCGACAGCTATTCGACGCCACAGGGATCTTGGATCGGAAACATTTTTCGCAGGCTCGCATGTTGCTGTTTGCGCGATATGACCAACATGAGCAGTTCGACCGATTCGCGGTCCGGCCTTCTTCCGCCTACTTTGGTACCGCCGGATAGCCGTGTGCCCGCTTGCCAACCGAGATGGGCACCGGTGTCCCGCCCCATCGGGGTGGGACACCACCTCGAAGACCGTGCAGTTCACACTCTCTTCACCTGCCAGGATTTCTCCCACGGGGAAGGAGGATCTGATTTGCTGTCGCAGCTTTTCGGCCACCCGGCCGGAGCGCTCGCCGAGCACACTCGACGCTCCACATACCGCACTATCGCCGATACGGCTGCAGTAACCGGCAACTGAAACCGAACATTCTCGGCGCAACGCCCCTTCAGTAGGACTGCATCGCAGAGGCCGGCGTTTCGGACTGGGAAGTTGTCCATCCACTCGATACGACCGTTCAGGGAGGCGAAATGACCAGCACCAACCCCTTCGACGACGACAATGGCCGATTCTCGGTTCTGATCAACGACGAGGAACAATATTCCATCTGGCCGACCTTTGCGGAGGTCCCCGACGGGTGGGATGTCGTGTTCGGCGAAAACAGCCGCGACGCCTGCATCGAGTACATCGAAAAGAACTGGACCGATATGCGGCCGAAAAGTCTGCGTGACGCGATGGCGGCCGACGACACGGCACGCAAAAACGACAAGCCCAAATCCTCGACCCGCCGCCGCAAATAACGAACAGTTCCACGGCGCCGGATTCGATCGCTTCACATGGCCGGCACATCTGAAGTCCAGCATTGAAATCTCTTCTCCGATGGAAGGTGATCTATGGGCAAGGGAAAGCACTCGGCTACCAAGACGCACCGAAGAATGGCGATTTCGGCGGTAGGGACGGGAGTTGCCGTTTCGATGACGCTGGCGCTCACGGGAACCGGCCTCGCGAGAGCCGACGCTGCCCAGACCGCCCCAGCAACAGAGTCGAATCGCTCCGAGTCCGGGCAGCCGGCGCAGTGGCCTGCGGCCGAACCGCCGAACGTACATCCGTACGAAGGGCTGAAGATTCCGGACAACACATTCAGCTCGCTACAGTGGGCACGCCCGACGCCGGAGCAGAACTACCTGGCTCCGGTAGGCGTACTACATGCCCCCGTCCCGGTCGCACCGGTGCCGCCGATCGCACCGCCGGCCGGAAAACTGCGCTTCGGTGATGTTCAGGTCGATGCCCCCGAGTGGCTCTACCGGGAGCAAGCGATCCAGCTCAACGACGGCGCTGCGGTTACCGAGGCCAATATGGCGACCTTCCTCGACTCGGTGGGAATGGAACGCAGCCGATCGGACCGCATCGCAGGCGAAGCTCTCGGTGGTGCCGCGATCGGTGCGGTGACAGGTGCCGCGGTAGCTAGCCCGTTCGCACTGGTCGGAGCAGTCGTCGGCGGTGGAATAGGACTTGCCGTCGGAATGCCGTTCGCGCCGATCGGCCTTGCCGCGGGCCCGGTCGGCGCCGCTTACGGAGCCGCGCTCATGGCTGTCCCACTGGCGGCCATCGGTGCCGCGGCCGGTGGAACCCTCGGTGCGGTGCACGCTCTCACCGCTCCACCGAGAACGGTCGGGATGCTTCGGACATCGTGATCCAGAGCGTTGTATGTGTGGCGCAGTTCAGGATCGCCGCACATACAACGCCCGATCGAGCTCCTGTGAAGAAAATGTTTCCGATCCAAGATCCCTGTGGCGTCGAATAGCTGTCGATGCCATTCGTGGGCGGGGAGCCCGGAAGGCAGGCGGCCCGTGTGAGTCGGATTCCGCGGCCGTTGCGTGTCGATCCAGCTGAGCTCGCTCCGAGACGACGCATGCAGGTCGGATGCTGCCGGCCCCTGTGCGGGGATGTCGGCAGCTGATCGGCTCGACGACGTCGCCACGTCGCTACGTCTGTGAATACGAGGTCCCGGACGGCGGAACTGCTTCTGCCGCCCTGAAACACCCACTGCACTGTTCGAACACCGAGCAGCGCACGGGAGAGACCGCACTCGGCTGCACACACAGAATTCCATCCGGGAGATTCGTCCATGATGTCGAAGGTGCACGCACGACCGATGCGCTCGGCACTGTTGCGAGGGATGTCGAGCGTATTCGTTGCGGCTGCCGTTACGGCAGCCGGGTCAGCAGCGGCGCAACCCGGCGATGGGTCATCGCCCGATGCGCGGCAGTGTCCTCCCCTGTATGTCCTCGGGGTCCAAGGGACAGGCGAATCATCGCCTGATGCATCGGTTTCCGTCGATGACGGCATGCTTTCGGCAGTGCTTGTCCCACTTCTGTCCAGAGTGGGGCCACAGGGGGCAGGGCACGCGTACGTCCCGTACCTGGCTTCGTTCGGCGGCATGGTGCCCGGCGGGCCTACGCCGTATTCGTACTCGGCGGCCGAGGGTCTCGACCGCCTGCAGTCGATGGCACGCGAGATCGTCGGCCGATGCTCGCATACCGAGCTGGCGCTGATCGGTTATTCGCAAGGGGCGCATGTTGTTTCGATGTTCGCGCAGGAAGTCGGGGCCGGCGGCGGCGCGGTTCGGCCGGATCAGGTCGCCGCGGTGGCACTACTCGCCGACCCTACCCGTGGCCGGGCCGCACCTGTGTTTCCAGGCGTCCCGGGTAAAGATCGGCCGGATCCGGCGCCCGACACCGCCGGAACGGAAGTGGCCGAGTTGCCGCGGTTTTCGCTACCCACTCCGCCGGGTGGCGGCATCGGCCCGATCCGAGACATCACCGAGAATTTCGGAGCGCTCACCGGGCGGGTGGCGTCGCTGTGCCTACCCGGAGACCTGGCGTGCGACGCACCCACCGATTCCCCGCTACTTCATATGATCGCGACGATGGCCGGGCAGGTCGAATTCAACCCCGACGACCCGGTGGCGACACTGTTCTCCATCGCGGGCACCATCCAGGCGACACTCACGAAAACGCTGGCAACGGCGGTGACCGAGGACCCGCACGGCTATTCGCTCGGAACCCTGTCTCTGACATCGGAAAAGACACTCAGTATCCGGCTCGCCGAAGCCGCCGACCCGCGCGTCCTCGCGGATCCGGAGTCTCGCGACGCGCTGCTGAAACTGGCGACCGCCGCGTTCAACACACTTCTCGCGATCACGGGGACCGCACTCGCACTGTCCACCTCCGAGTTTTCCCAGATCGCGACCGCTGCATCGGCCGACCCGCTCGCGGGGCTAACCCGCCTCGCCCAAGACGTCGCGTCGGCCTCGCACCATCCGCCGGCACAGCCCGAAGCGTTCCGGCCACTGACTCAGATCTTCGATGCCGTCGGTCGGCTCGGTGCCGACAACGCCGAGTTGCTCGACCCGCACACGTGGCTCCGTTACGCCGACACCGTCCACCGACACGGCGCCTACGCAACCGCCGGCATGAGCGTCCGCTCCAGCACCGAAGTGCTCGCCGACTGGTTCACCGCCGTGGCTCGCGACCTCGCCGGTCCCCATCTCTCCCGTCGAACCCACGGACCGCTCGCCACCGCCCCACCCTCGATCTCGGCACCGACGACCCCGACCGCCTCGCCTCCGACGCTGCCGGCAAGGCCATCGGACACGATTCCCGTCACCACACCCTCGCCCCCTGCCGACCTGCCGGTCACGATGACACAGCCCACGCATCTCCGCAGCGCCCCTTCTTCCCACGGGACCGACCGATCGAACAGCCGACTGCACTGGCTGCTCTTTTTGATCGGCCTCATCCTCCTCGCCAGAATTTCGACCGCCATCCGAAACCACTTACGCCGTCCACAAGCCCCAGCAACGGCTGTGAAATCAAGTCACCAAGAGGACGACATGCCCGCTCTTATCGAAATCAACAACCAGTCCGCCGAATTGCACCACCGAGGCGACGTTTCCTATACCATTCGGGAAAGTATCACCTCTGTCGAACCGGACGAAGACGGGGAAATAATGAGAACGTAGATTCGAATAGTTTTCGAACCAACGATCAAGCCGGTACAGAGCCCGGTGCAGAACAATCGGTTCCACAGGGCCCGTCCTCGCTTACCGGTATGTCATCGTGCATGAAGGGCGAAATCCTACGCCGCATCAGCCAGGACCTTCAACTTCGGCCCAGATACCGTATCGCTCGACTGCGCCACTCCTTCGCATGCCATGCGATGAAGTGCGATACTCGCCCGCCGATCGGCTCGAGACCTTGGTTGCGAAAGCTTCGACTGGCATATACGCCGTCTATTTCCACCAGAGATCAGGGATGCGATTCGGACCTTCAGCCGCACTCACACCTCTCGAGTCCGGTTCCGGAACAGGTAATTCTGTCGGTCCTCGGCGACAAATAGAACTACCCGGTTCCCTTGTGTCGAAATACGCAACAGCTGAGTACATATGCCCACACCTCGATCGGGAGCTTTGTATTGGATTTCACCATGGACGAGAACCAGGATGCGGTCGCTGAAATCGTCGTACGATTGCTGGAACGGGAGAGCACACGCGATATCGCCCTGTGGTCTGCCCTTCTCGACAGCGGACTTCTGTCGGCGCCACTGCCGCCGCGTTACGACGGAGACGGCGCGGGGGTGCTGGAAGTAGCGGCGATGCTGACAGAGTTGGCAACCGACGCCGTGGAGGTGCCCGTACTACCGACCCTCGGTTTCGGGGTCCTCCCTCTGCTACGAACCGCGCCGGATATGTTGGCGGAGAAGATCTTTCCAGCTGTCGCCAAGGGGGCGGTACTCACGGCAGCGCTCAACGAACCTGGTGCACCGTTCTCGGCAGGCCTGGAGACCACTGCGGTCACCGACGGCAACACGGTGCGAATAAGCGGCCACAAGGTACACGTGCTCTACGCGAACCTGGCGCGGTGGATTCTGGTGCCGACCGATTCCGGTCTCGCTGTGGTGGATGCGGAAGCGCCGGGTATCGGCCGCATCCGAAACATATCCTCCAGCGGACTCCCGGAGTTTTCGCTGTATTTGGACAACGTATCCATACCAGCGGAGCAACTTCTTCCCGAAGGTATCCCACCGTTGAATCGATCGGCGCTGGCCGCGATCGGTTCGGTAGCAGACGGCCTGTTGAAGGGTGTACTGAGGCGGACCGCCGAACACCTCCGTATCCGGCACCAGCTCGGATGTTCCTCCGCGCGGTACCGAGCGGCCTCACAGCACATTGCCGACGTCTACCTCACCTCCCGTGGGTTGCACTCGGCCACGTTGTCGGTGAATCGGGCGCTCGCGCAGGAGAACGACGGGCCGGAGCATTGCGAACGCCTGGACACCGACCTCGCGGTGCTGACGTACTGGGTCGGCGAAGCGCTGCCGAAGGCAATGCACACGTGCCGACAGCTCAACGGTGAAATGAGCACCGAAATCACCAGGCCGTTGCGCCGCTACTACTCACAAGCCGAGATCATCGCCCGCATGCTCGGCGGCACGGCGCTCCGGCTCGATTGCCTCAGTACCGGATGCACTCTGTCGCGACTGCAATATCGAGAAACTGCGCGAGATCCGCTCAGTGTCGCGTCGACGACGACTGCCGTCGCCACGATCTGACGGACTTCGTCCGGCGTCGGCACCGCTCCCAGCCCGCGTGCACCGGCTCCCGGAGACCGGTTCAGCCGGTGAGAGGAACCGGTCTCCATCCGGCCTACCGCCCCTGGTCCTGCCGGCATCCGACGAAACCTTATCGAGTCCCTGAACCTACTGGCACACTTGTGAATTGCGGCAAATACATGCGCACTACTCAGTCGGTTTCACAGTCCAGAGAGGTTTTCATGCCGGACCCGTCCGAAAACGCCCCTGCGACACGGAGTCGCAGCCCAGTGGGGCTGGACGTGACGCGGGCAAGCATCGCTCGCGTGTATGACGCGACTCTGGGCGGCAAGGACAACTACGAAGTCGATCGTTTCGTGCGCGACAAGGTCGCTGAAATCGCACCGCGCCAACGTGATGTAGCGTGGATGAACCGCCAATGGCTGCACCGAGTGGTCCGTTACCTCACCGGTTCCGTCGGCATCGACCAGTTCCTCGACCTCGGCGCCGGCCTCCCGACCGTCTGCAACACCCACGAAATCGCACAGCAGCACAATCCCACCGCACAGGTGGTGTACGTCGACAACGATCCGCTGTGCACCCTCCACGGCCGAGCCCTGCTCCAGAGCAACGAACACACTCATTTCGTGTCGGCCGACCTGACCCGGCCTCAGACCTTGCTGGCTCATCCCGAGATCGCCGCACATCTCGATCCGAGTCGTCCCCTCGCTCTGATCCTGTGCGGCGTTCTCCACCATGTGGACGCCGACGTCGACCCTGCCGGAGTCATGCGCCGGTACATCGACGCGATACCGGTCGGCTCCTATGTTGCGATCACCCATTTCTGGGACCCCGCCGACGGATCCGCGGCGCACGAAATGGCTGTCCAACTTCAACACCGGTTCATCACGTCGGGCTTGGGGTCCGGCTGGTACCGCACCAGGGACGAAATCGCCTCCCTGTTCGGCGATTTGGACATACTCGCCCCCGGACTCGTCGAACTGGACGACTGGTGGCCTATGGGGCCTGCACTCGAGCCACGATGCATCGAGAAACGGCTACTGCTCGGCGGTGTCGGGCGCAAGACGGCGAACTCCACCGTGATCCCGTTCCCGTCCTGGACCAAGCACACGTAACGCGAGAACTCGTGACCGGGCACCGCACAACACCCACAATGAACTAAACAGTCGGGGCACACGCGATCGACATTGCCGGCGCACGGGCCATTCACGTTCACGCCGAGGTGTGCATCGCGATAATGGGGGTAACGGTGTGGATGCGCGCTCCGGTCGACACCATTTGTCGAGCGCGCCACCTGGGGCGGTCGAGGCGGTCACGATGCAGATGCGGGGCGGCTTTGCGGCTTCGAAATGCCCCCGAGAATCGGTGAGCCGCCATGGCCAATCGCGCGTTCGGTAGCGCGTCGGCCCGAAGCTACGACTTCAAGTGGTCATTGGGCCGTATAATCATTTTATCAATGACCCGAGTCTATGATTGTTCGAATTATTCGGACGCGGGCGGTATGCATGCCAAATTACCACCCGCGTCCGACATAATAGGAATCTCATGAACGAGACTCCATAGACGACCGAATTACTTGCCGGAACCGGAAGCTCCGATCAGAAATTCAGAGATAGGCAGAACAGAATGCAGTCCTGGTAAATCGCCGGATTCTGTCACCACACTCCGTTCTAGCGAATTGACCATTCGCATGACTCAGGGGGGATCACCCCTGGTCAGGCCCGCCACAGCGCATGCACCCCCAGAGAGGAGCGTCCAACGCTTTCACGGGCAGAGAAACAACCGGCCGCATATCGGGGAGGTAAAGCGACCGGATTGCAGTCACAGCACGATACCGAGCAGCGAGTGCAGCAGGTTCACGACAAAAGTCAGAATCACAGGTGATCACCTCCCTCCGAGGACATTCTTACCTTATTGGAGCTCCCCCTGGGCCCGAGCTGAGACATTACACAAAGCCGCCGGAGATACAAACTCACATAAACGACCCGAAACAATGCCGCGCGAAGAGGACACGCGCGATTGCCGCACCTTTTCCACGCTTCCTGGATGCCAATCCGAACTGGCGTTATCGCGACCCTCGCCGTTATCGGATCGGCTCCGAAGAACCCGCAAATTCGATGCCCAAAGATTTTATTCCCGGTCGCGTCACGAATGCGCCTGCAGCTGCCGCGCGTTGTTTGCAAGTGTCCGGTTGGTTATACAGCACCGTATGCAAGTGACCGGGCAGTAGGCAGAGCGCGAATCGGCGCCGGATCCGGCGAACACGCCGATGTGGCGATAAGACATCGATCCAGGGCGTCGATATCGGCGAATGTTTACACCTGAGCCGATCGGTCTGCCTTCACTCGGTCCGACCACCACCGACCTTTCGACCGCGGCCACCGGGGGTGCCCCCAGTGGCCGCGGTTGCCAGGTCACCAACCCGACCCATCATTGATCTGACCTGAATACCGGTCCCTGACAGTCGACGATTCCCGATTGAGCCGTCGGCAGGCGATTGCCCGCCGACGGCTCAGCCGCACCCACCATCAGAGGTACGTGTAGGACACTCCGTTGCTGGTTCCTCCCGGAGTGGTGACGGTGACCAGTATCGTTCCGACCGTGCCGGTGGGCGCGATCGCGGTGATCTGGGTGGCGGAGTCGACACTGAACGAACTTGCCGGTGTGCCACCGAAACTCACCGCGGTCGCACCCGTCAGATCCGTACCGGTGATGGTGACCGCGGTCCCGCCGGCCGCCGTGCCCGACGTCGGACTGACCGCGCTCACGGCCGGCACCGCTGCGTAGATGAAGGAGACGCCGTCGACGGTTCCTCCCGCGGTGGTGACGGTGACCAGTACCGTCCCGGCCGACCCGGCAGGGGTGACCGCGGTGATCTGGGTGTCGGAATCGACAGTGAACGATGCCGCCGGGGTGCCACCGAAACTCACCGCGGTCGCTCCGGTCAGACCCGTTCCGGTCAGCACCACCGTGGTCCCGCCTGCTACCGGGCCGGCGTCCGGCGCGATGGCCGTCAGAGTCGGCACCGCAACGTAGGTGTAGGACACCCCGTTACTCGTGCCACCCGCGGTGGTGGCGGTGACCAGTACCGTCCCGGCCGACCCGGCAGGGACGATGGCCGTGATCTGGGTGGAGGAATCGACACTGAACGAAGCCGCCGGGGTCCCACCGAAATTCACCGAGGACGCCCCGGTCAGGTTCGTGCCGGTGAGCACGACCGTGGTACCGCCGGTCACCGGGCCGGTAGCCGGCGCCACCGTGGTCAGCGTGGGAGTCGCCGCGTAGGTGTAGGCGACGCCGTTGCTGGTGCCACCCACGGTCGTGACGGTGACCAGTATCGTCCCGGCCGACCCAGCGGGAGCGACGGCGGTGATCTGCGTGGCGGAGTCAACGGTGAACGAGATAGCCGGTGTGGCACCGAAACTCACAGCCGTCGCACCGGTCAGAGCTGTCCCGGTCAGCACCACCGTGGTCCCACCTGCAACCGGGCCGGCGTTGGGCGCCACCGTGGTGAGGGTAGGCACCGCGACGTAGGTGAAGGAAACACCGTTGCTCGTGCCACCACCTGTGGTGACAGTGACCGACACCGTTCCCGCCGACCCCGCTGGGGCGACGACGGTGATCTGGGTGGCGGAATCGACCGCGAACGACGTCGCCGGTGCGGCACCGAAACTCACCGAGGTGGCCCCGGTCAGGTTCGTCCCGGTGAGCACGACCGTCGTCCCACCTGCCACCGGGCCGATGTTGGGGACCACCGTGGTGAGG
>NZ_JADKYP010000004.1 GCF_015354405.1 Nocardia sp. BSTN01
ATCGGTGGCGACCCGGTCATCGGCACCACCCACATCGACGCCATCGAGGCGTTCGAGAAGGACCCGGAGACCAAGCTCATCGTCATGATCGGCGAGATCGGCGGCGACGCCGAGGAGCGGGCGGCGGCCTACATCAAGGCCAACGTCACCAAGCCGGTCGTCGGCTACGTCGCGGGCTTCACCGCTCCCGAGGGCAAGACCATGGGCCACGCCGGCGCCATCGTCTCCGGCTCCTCGGGCACCGCCGCCGCGAAGAAGGAGGCCCTCGAGGCCGCGGGCGTGAAGGTCGGCAAGACCCCGTCCGAGACCGCCGCCCTGGCGCGCGAGATCCTGGAGAAGGCTTCGATCACCGCGTGATGGTTCGCTGCCGTGCGGCAGCGGGACACAGCGCGAAGGCCGCCTTGTCGTAACGGCAAGGCGGCCTTCGTTTTTCACTCGGCAGGTGAACGACGTGCTGCTGGGCAGGAGCAGCTCGCTGCTGTGGGCAGGGTCGGCAGCGATTGTCACGGGCAGGAGACAACCGTCGTTCAGGGTGCCGGGAACAGGTGGCACAGGCCCAGCGCCCGCACCACCGTGCAGAACATTTCCGAAACGTCCATCCGCTACCTCCGATCGTCTTCGGTGACAACACGATCGATCCGGGTATGCGGTTCATAGTGAATTCTCGAGCTTGCCGCCAGTGGCGTCGTGGCCGTGACCGGTGCGCTCGAGTGCAGTAGCGTCAAGGGCATTCAGCCTGAAAGCCGATGAAGGACTCGATAGGAGACGACCACATGTCCTACCCGACCGGGGGATCCGGGTACAACGCGCCCAATCAGACGCCCTCGCCCACACCCTCGTCCGCGCCCAGCTTCGGCCAGCAGCCGACAGGTAGTACCGGCGGCGGTTCGGGGCTTTCGGCGTTGAGCGCCAAGGGGCTGACGTTCTACCTGACCGTTGGAATCGCCGCGCTGGGCGTGATCAACTTCTTCCTGGGCTTCCTCGATTTCTCGACCTTCGACGAGGGCGCGATGAACAGCTCCAAGGAGCCCGACAAGGGCATGAGCCTGTTCCAGGAAGGCGGCACGGCGCCGCTGCTGCTCCTGCTGTTCGCGGGTCTGGTGGCCGGTATCGCCCTGCTGCCCAAGCAGGAGGCCAAGAACGCTGTGGTCGCGGCGGCTTCGGCGGCCGGCTTCCTCGGTGTCCTGTTCCAGGCGTTCGTGACGCCGACGCTGTACAAGACCGCGGGAACCGCCTGGGTCCTGGTCTTCCTGGCGCTGGTGCAGCTCGCCGCGGCCGTGGTCGCGCTGCTGTTCGAGAGCGGGATCCTCTCCGCGCCCGAGGCGAAGCCCGCGGCGGCCGCCGCCCCGGGTGCCGGCGGTGCGAGCGCCTACGGCCAGCAGTCCTACGGCCAGAGCCAGCCGGGTCAGCAGCAGTCCTACGGTCAGGCCCAGGCCGGTCAGCAGGGCGCCTACGGCCAGTACGGCCAGCAGTACGGCCAGGCGCAGGGGCAGGCCCAGCAGCAGGGTCAGCAGCAGGCCGCCTACGGCCAGTACGGTCAGCAGTACGGCCAGGGCCAGTACGGTCAGCAGCCGTCCGCGTACGGACAGCAGCCCTACGGCCAGCAGGGTCAGCAGGCGCAGCAGGGTTACGGCGCGCAGGGTGCGCAGTCGCCCTACGGTCAGCGCCCCCAGACCGGTGGTGACGAGGCCGCGACCCAGCACTTCGGCGCCGCGGGCCAGCAGCCCGGCCAGTCCGGTCAGCAGTACGGTTCGCTGAACTTCGGTCAGCAGGGCCAGCAGGGGCAGCCCGGCCAGCCCGGCGCGCAGCCGTTCGGTGGCGAGCAGACCGGCAACCCGGCCGCCGATGCCACCAAGGCCTTCCGTCCCGAGGACGACCAGAAGTAGATCCGCTCGACGCGACGATCGGCGAGTCAGGCGCTTTTCACGGCGCGCCTGACTCGCCGATCCGTTTCCAGCTGAGACCCTGTCATGTCGGTGGTCGTGTCGTGCTTCGGCGAGTCAACCGGACGAGTCAACCAGGATCCCGCGAGGTAGTTCTATGAAGTCCGCACTGGTCCGATGGGCCGACCTTCGCGAACAGCGGGCCGGCACGAGACCGGCGCAGGCTCGCCCGAACGCGGATGCGCCCCGGCGGCGGAGCGGTCACGGCGACCCGGACGCCGGCGGACCCGAGGATCCGGTATTCCTCTCGCTGAGTCCCGAGCGGGCCAAGGTGCTGCTCGTCATCGCGGCTCGGGCGTCGAGTTTCACCGTGGTCGCCATCGTGGCGATCGTGCTGATCACGCTGACGGCCGCGGGCAGCGGTATGACCGGCGCGTCCGGCGCGATCGCGGCCGGCTGGCTGGCCGTGCATCAGGTGCCGGTCGTGGTCGGCAGGACTTCGCTCGGGCTGCTGCCGCTGCTGCCGACCGCGGGCGTGTTGTGGCTGACCCTGCGCGACTGTGCGCATGCCGTCTCGCCGCGCTCCTCGCGGGCCGATCTGGGCTGGATCGTCGGCGCCGCGCTCGCCGGCCCGCTGCTGGTCACCGCCGTCTGCCTGGCGGTGGCCGAGGACGCCGCGACGGCGGTGCCGCTGCAGTCGCCCGATACGCTCACCGCCTTCTGCTGTGTGGGGGGTCTGCACCTGCTCGCGGCGGTCACCGGCATCGCCACCCGGCCCAATGCGCTGCGCGACCGGATCGCCTCCTCGCTGCCGGACTGGGTTTTCGCCGGGGCGCGGGCGGCGGCGCGGGCGCTGTGGCGGCTGCTGCTCGGCGGGGCGATTCTCACGCTGGTGTCGTTCGTGCTGCACTGGTCGGTGATCGGTGACACCTACGCGGGCGCGGGCAATATCGCGGGCTTCGTCGGACTGACCGTGCTGTCGCTGGCTTATCTGCCGAATGTCGTCATCGCGGCGACCAGCGTGCTGATCGGCGCGGACGTGCACATCGGCGCCGGGGCGCTGAGCGTCTTCTCGGTTGCCGGTGCGCCGGTGCCCGCGCTGCCGGTGCTCGCGGCGGTGCCGAGCGGACCCGCGGCGGGCTGGTGGCCGGTGTTGCTGCTGGTGCCGGCGGCCGTCGGCGTGCGTGGTGGCCTGGACTGCGCGCGTGAGTCCGCCGACGAGGTGCGCAGCCCGTGGGCGACGGTGTTCTCGGCGGCGCTCGCCGCTCTCGCGCTGTTGCTGCTGGGCCTGCTCGCCGGCGGCACGGTCGGATCGTTCGGGGAGATCGGACCGGGCGTGCTGGTCGCCGCGGGGCTCACCTTCGCCTGGCTGACCGTTGCCGGATATCTCGGATTGCTGTGTGGGCGAAGGTTTCTCGGAATCCCGCCCGCTGTGGTCGAGGTGGATCTCGGCGGGCGGCGCGGCCGGTACCTTCCCACCGACTACTCGCACGACGAGTACGACGAGGACGCGGATCACGGCTACGACCCCGACCCCGCCACCGCTCGCGACGACTACTACGACGACCGCGCCGAACCCGGCTACATCGACCAGCTGTACGACGACCCGCGCTACGTCGAATACGAATTCGAGGACGATGTCGCCGTCGAGGACGACTATCCACGACCGGCCTACCGCCGCACCGTCTCCACCGAGGTCGTGGAGGTCGACGGCGAACTGCTCGACGACGACCTCGCGCCCGCGCACGCCGATCCGGACGCCGAATTCGTCGCCGGAAACTCCGACATCGTCGACGCCGAAGTGGTAGAGGGTGACCTGCCGGAGAGCCCCGGCAGGGGCGGTCGTTAGGCTCTAACCCGGCGGACCTCGGGTTCGCCGCCCTCCGGCAGCCCCGACGCACAGGGAGTAGAGCGCTGACCACCCCGCCCGCCCAGCTGGTCCCTCCGACCGCGCCTGCGACCCTCGTCGTACTCGCCTCGGGCACGGGATCGCTGCTGCAATCACTGATCGCGGCCACCGAGCGGCCGGGCTTTCCGGCGCGGATCGCGGCCGTGGGCGTGGACCGGACCTGCGCGGCGACCGAGCACGCGGTGCGGGCCGGCATCCCCGACTTCCGGGTGGCCCCCGCCGACCATCCCGATCGGTCCGCCTGGGATATCGCGCTCACCGACGCGGTCGCGGCCTACGCACCCGATCTGGTGGTGTCGGCCGGATTCATGCGCCTGTTCGGCCCGAAGTTCCTGGAGCGATTCGAGGGCCGGATCATCAACACCCATCCCGCGCTGCTGCCGGCGTTCCCGGGCGCGCACGGGGTGCGCGACGCGCTGGCCTACGGGGTGCGGGTGACCGGTTCCACCGTGCATCTGGTCGACGCGGGTGTCGACACCGGACCGATCCTCGCTCAGGAGCCGGTCGCGGTGCTGCCCGGTGACGACGAGGCGAGCTTGCACGAGCGCATCAAAGTTGTGGAGCGTCGGCTGCTGGCGGACACCGTCGCCGCCGTCGCCACGCGAGGCATTGTCTGCGACGGACGAAAGGCAGTAATCCCAGATGAGTGAGGCCCCGGTGAGTGAGCGCAGCGAACGACCCGAAGACACGGGTGCACGCAGGGCGATCCGCAGGGCGTTGGTGAGCGTCTATGACAAAACCGGGCTCATCGAGCTGGCCACCGGACTGAACGACGCCGGTGTCGAGCTGGTGTCGACCGGTTCGACCGCCGCCCGCATCGCCGACGCCGGAATTCCGGTGACGAAGGTCGAAGACCTGACCGGTTTCCCGGAAACCCTCGACGGCCGGGTGAAGACGCTGCACCCTCGCGTGCACGCCGGCATCCTCGCCGACACCCGCAAGCAGGAGCACCTCGATCAGCTGGTGGAGCTGGGCGTCGAGGCATTCCAGCTGGTGGTGGTGAACCTGTATCCGTTCACGCAGACCGTCGCCAGTGGCGCCACCCCCGACGAGTGCGTCGAGCAGATCGATATCGGCGGCCCGTCGATGGTGCGCGCCGCGGCGAAGAACCATCCCTCGGTCGCGGTCGTGGTCGACACCGGTGACTACGACGACGTGCTGGCCGCGGTGCGCGGCGGCGGTTTCACTCTCGCCGAGCGAACCACGCTGGCCGCCAAGGCTTTCCAGCACACCGCGAGCTACGACGTCGCGGTCGCGAGCTGGATGACCAACGTGCTGACCGCCGAGGACGCCGCGGATTCGGCTGCGGGCGCGCAGTTCCCGTCGTGGATGGGCGGCGTGTGGACTCGCGACGCGGTGCTGCGCTACGGCGAGAATCCGCATCAGGCCGCCGCGCTGTATCGCAACGACTCCGGCCCGGCCGGGCTGGCGCAGGCGAAGCAGGTGCACGGCAAGGAGATGTCGTACAACAACTACACCGATGCCGATGCCGCCTGGCGGGCCGCGTGGGACCACGCCGAACCCGCGGTGGCCATCGTGAAGCACGCCAATCCGTGCGGCATCGCGGTCGGCGCCGATATCGCCGAGGCGCACCGCAAGGCGCACGCCTGTGATCCGGTGAGCGCGTTCGGCGGCGTGATCGCGGCCAACCGCGAGGTCACCGTCGAGATGGCCGAACAGGTGGCCGAGATCTTCACCGAGGTCATCGTGGCCCCCGCCTATGCCGACGGCGCGGTGGAGGTGTTGCAGCGCAAGAAGAACGTGCGCATCCTGATCGCCGACGAACCGCGGCGCGGTGGCGTCGAACTGCGGCCGATCAGCGGCGGCGCGCTGCTGCAGCAGACCGATATCGTCGATGCCGACGGTGACGACCCCGCCAATTGGACGCTCGCCACCGGCGAGCCGGCCGATGCCGAAACCCTCGCCGATCTCGAATTCGCCTGGCGCGCATGCCGCGCCGTGAAATCGAATGCGATTCTGCTGGCCCACGACGGCGCCTCGGTCGGTGTCGGCATGGGGCAGGTCAACCGCGTCGACGCCGTACATCTGGCGGTGCTGCGCGCCGGTGACCGCGCCAAGGGTTCGGTGGCGGCTTCCGACGCCTACTTCCCGTTCCCCGACGGTCCGCAGCAGCTGATCGCCGCGGGCGTGAAAGCCATTGTGCAGCCGGGTGGTTCGGTGCGCGACCAGCTGACCATCGACGCCTGCCGGGAGGCCGGGGTCACGATGTATCTCACCGGGGCGCGCCACTTCGCGCACTGATCGGTCCTCACGAACGTCGCCGCCCGCTGGTGCTCCAGCGGGCGGCGATGTCGTTCTATGGTCCGGTCGCGGGCGGACCGGCGAATCAGTTCGCGCTCAACACCTTCCGATCACCGAGCGGCTTCTTCAACGGGATCTCCAGGGTGCCGAAGACGGCGATCATGGTGCACATCCGGCCGGCCGCCTCGGGCAGCGTGCCGGCCTTCAGGGCGACGGTGACGGTGGTGTCGGTTTCGGTGGTGGTCGCGTCCACGCCGTAGCACTCCGGCGAGCCGATCTGGAAGTTCACCGCGATCCGGTCGGGCGCCACCCGGCTCCAGCTGTCGAACGGCAGCGGGTGCGGAGTGGTGATCGTCGAGTTGGCGGTGAACATCCGGCCGGGTTGCGGCGGGTTCTGCTCGGTGGGCGTGCTGACCGCCGCCGTGGTCGTATTCCCTTGTGCCCCACCGTCGTCGGAGTTCCCGCATGCGGTGACCAGCAGGGCCGGTAGTGCGAGTAGCGCGAGTGCCGCCGTGGTGATGCGGCGGCGTCCGGGGATGGAGTCCATGGGGGTCACCCTATCTGCGGGGGCGAGGCGGCTGTGATGCACGTCCCAGTGAACATTCTGCGAACGTCGGCGCGTAACGGCTGCGAAATCCGCGGCGGGGCAAGTATGGTTCGCAAACGATGAGCGAATGCGGCTCTGCGCCATCGAATCACCGATCGACACGACCTCTTCTCGAAAGGATCCACCGCGTGGGCGACACGTTGCAGGTAGGCGAGGAACTGGGCCTGGGTCAGGCCCTTCAGGGCGGCGCGTACACGCTGACTCTCCAAAACGACGGCAACTTGGTGCTTTCCGAGCCCGACGGCACCGTGGTGTGGGCGACCATGACGCACGAGCGTGGCGTCGAGCGTGCCGTTCTGCAGGAGGACGGCAACTTCGTGCTGTACTCCGGCAGCGGACCCGTGTGGGCCACCGAGACCAACGGACAGGCCGCCGATCATCTGATCGTGCAACCGGACCGCAACCTCGTTCTGTACGGCCGGGACGGCGCCTCGCTATGGGCGTCGGGCACCAATACCGACAACCCGATCGTGGTCGACGAGCCGGTCGCCGCACCCGCCGCCGAGCAGGTGCCTCCGCCGCCGGCGCCGGAACCCCGCACCTACACCGTGGAGTCCGGTGACACGCTGTGGGCCATCGCGGAACGGTTCTACGGCGACGGCAACCGCTATCTGGAGATCGCCGGTGCCAGCGGCATCGACAACCCGGATGTCATCAACGAGGGGCAGCTGCTGACCATTCCGTGACCGGAAACGACCGAACGCCCCCGGTGCCGCGGCACCGGGGGCGTTCGTTGTTCGTTCGCTACCTACTGGTGAACGGAAGCAGCGCCATCTCGCGCGCGTTCTTCACCGCGACCGCCACCTGCCGCTGCTGCTGCGGGGTGAGCCCGGTGACGCGGCGGCTGCGGATCTTGCCGCGGTCGGAGATGAACGTGCGCAGCAGGTTCACATCCTTGTAGTCGACGGTTTCGACGCCCGCCGCGATCAGTGGATTCTTCTTGGGCCGCCGGGCCTGCTCGGCGCGGATCCGCTTCGACGGTGCTCGCTTGACTGCCATGTGGGCCATCCTTTCTCGGCGTGAGCTCTGGTCCTACGCTGTCGCGCGGGCGCCCCGACCGCTCCTGCCGGTTCCTTCCGACGAGATCTGCGATGGTCTACCAACTCGATTTGTGTACACCGGGCAGCTCCCCCCGGTGGGCCAGCTCGCGCACACGTACCCGGGATAGTCCGAACTTGCGGAGATGACCGCGGGGGCGGCCATCGGTGGCGTCCCGATTGCGCAATCGTACCGGACTGGCGTCGCGCGGCAGTCGCTGCAGCGCGAGCTGTGCTGCCGCCCGGCGATCGTCGGCGGTGGCCGGATCGCGGATCAACTCTTTGAGCTCGGCCCGGCGTTCGGCATAGCGGGCCACGACGGCGCGGCGTTGCTCGTCGCGTGCGATCTTGGATTTCTTCGCCATCACCGCTCCTCGCGGAAGTCGACGTGCCGGCGCAGCAGCGGATCGTATTTGCGCAGCACCATGCGGTCGGGGTCGTTGCGGCGGTTCTTGCGGGTGACGTAGGTGTAGCCGGTACCGGCCGTCGACCGCAGTTTCACGATGGGCCGAATCTCGTTGCTGCGCGCCATCACACTCTCTCCCCACGCGCCCGGATACGAGCCACGACCGCTTCGATCCCGTCGCGGTCGATGGTCTTGATGCCCTTGGCCGAGACGCGCAGCGTGACGCGACGGCCCTCGCTGGGCAGGAAGTAGGTCTTGCGCTGGATGTTCGGGTCCCAGCGCCGGTTGGTTCGGACGTGGGAGTGCGAGACGGACTTACCGAAGCCCGGCTTGCGACCGGTGACCTGGCAGTGGGCCGACATGTGGCTCCTTTCTGAAAATCATTTTCGACAACGGTCGCCGCAGACTGTACCGTGGGCGTGGAGTAAATGAAAATCATTATCGAAAGGGGTTCCGGTGCTGTCACATCCCGACCGCCGCACGCCCGTCGTGCTGCTGGCGGGCTTCCCGGGGCCGGTCGCGGACGGTATGGATCACCTCGCGCGGCTGCTGGGCGCGGCGCCCGGCACCGTCGTCGTGCGACACGATCTGAGCTCACTGCCCGAAGGTGTGGTGCGCCGCCGGGTGCGCCTCGACGGCCGGGAGACGGCGAGCGTGCACGAACTCGCGCACGGTTGCGTCTCCTGCACGCTGCGCGCCGATCTGCTGCCGCTGCTGTGCCGGCTGGCGGCACGAGATTCGGTGCACCGCATCGTGATCGCGCTCGATCCGGCCTTCGAGGCGGAAGCGGTGTGTCATGCGATCGGCACCGTGCCCGTAGTGGACCTGGTGGGCCGCGTCGACGGGCCGGCCGCCCGCGACGTGCGCGTCGAGGCGGTGGTGACCGGGCTCGATGCCCGCAGCTGGCTGCCGGACGCGCTGAGCGACGAGACGATCGACGAACGGGCGGGCGGCCCCGGTGACGACGACCGGACGGTGGCGCAGCTCGCCGTCGGACAGGTCGAATTCGCCGACGCGCTCGTGGTTTTCGGTACGGACCAGGTCGGCGAGGATGAGCGCGACGTGCTGCGGTCGGTCGTGGATCGGCTGGTGCCCCGGGCTCCGTCGATCTGGGTCGGCGACGGGCGGGATATCGCCGCGGTGCGCATCGAGATGCTGCTCGACCGCATCCCCGCCGATTCCCGGCGTGGCCGCATCTTCGACGCGCACGCACCGTTGTTGCGCGGCCGGCCACCGCTGGCGGAGGAGAACGGTGTGGCGTTGATCGAATTCGCCACCGATCGCCCGTTCCATCCGACCCGCCTGCACGAAGCGATGGATGTGCTGTTCGACGGCGTGGTCACCGCGCGCGGACGGATCTGGCTGGCGACCCAGCCCGAGCGTGTGGTGTGGCTGGAATCCGCCGGCGGCGGAGTGCGGGTCGGCGACGCCGGAACCTGGCTGGCGGCCATGACTCCCGCGGAACGCGAATCGGTCGATCCCGATCGGCGGGCGCTGGCGGCGCTGCGCTGGGACGAGGATTTCGGTGACCGCGACATCTCGATGGTGATCCTCACCTGCGGTGCGGATCCGGACGACATCCGCACCGCGCTGCACTGGGCGCTGCTCGACGAGGCCGAGATGATCCTGCTGCGCAACACGCCGGATCTGGTCGCGCACTGGGCCGATCCGTTCGGTGAGTTCCACGAGGACCCCTGCGAGACAACGGAATCCGACAACGCAAACGGCCGCGGCGTCGAATCCCGGCCGAACGAAAGGTAGGGCGATGAAATCAGGGATCCATCCGGAGTACCACCCGGTGGTCTTCGAGGATGTGAGCACGGGCAAGCGCTTTCTCACCCGATCGACGGCGACGAGCACCCGCACCGTCGAATGGTCCGACGGCAACAGCTATCCGCTGATCACCGTCGACGTCACCGCGGACTCTCATCCGTTCTGGACCGGGGCGCATCGTGTCCTCGACACCCAGGGCCGGGTGGAGAAATTCGAACGCAAATACGGCAGGCGCACACCGCGTCCCGGTGCTGTGCGAGGGGAGAACTGACATGGCGGTGCCGAAGCGACGACTGTCGCGCGCCAACACCCACAGCCGGCGTTCGAACTGGAAGGCGACTCCCCCCGACCTGGTGCCGGTCAGTGTCGGGGGCGTCGTCCACAAGATCCCGCGCCGATTGGTCACCGCCGTCCGGCGTGGCCTGATCGACCCGACTCGGCTGTAGGACACGGGTTTCGGTCGCCGAAATTATGTGGCGTTTGCCTGAATCGAGCGACCAATTGGTTATCGAATAAATCGGAGTCAGCAGGGGTATCGGTGTTGCCGCGCTTGCGAGGCGGTAGCTGGACTGTGAATCGCCAACTGCTGGTTGGTTTTTGGTGGCGGAAAAAGTCCCGCGGAAACGCTGCTTTCCCGAGTCGGCCCCGGTACCCTCGTGGCTGAGGGCGGGTTCTCCTGGCAACAGGAGAACCCGCTCATCGCCACTTTCAGGCCCGATCGCTCATATCGTGCGACAGGCGCGGCGCTTCCAACGCTCGCTGTCCGGGCTGTGGCGCATCGTCCGGCTTCGGCCGCAATGCCTCCAGCAATGACTCCCAGCGCGCGATCTGCTCACCGATCACCGCCGCCGGGTTCTCCAGCAGGGCGGCCACCAGCGACAGCGGCCACGGCAGTTCGGCCGCCGGTGGCGCCTGGCGGGTCAGTTCCAGCACGGTCGTCTCCAGGTCGGCGATCTCGGTCCGCAGCTCGGCGATCTGCCGCAGGGCGGCGCCCAGCGCCTCGACGACCGTCCGTTCCGATATGGCGCCGCCGTCCGTGCCGTCGTCGTCGCCCAACTGGGGCCAGCCCGCCAAACCGGGACCGCGCAGCTGCACCTGTACATCGCGCAATATCGCTTCCTGCTCCGGAGTCACATCCGGTACCTCTCTCATCGCTCCCACCGCGGGCTGAAATGCCTGCTCCACACTGTAATTCGCGGCGCCCCTGCCGTGTGCGCCGAGATCGGGCGGGTGACGCCCGGCGCAGCGGTTACCCCGCGGCTGCCGGTCAGCCCTCGGGTGTCCCGTATCGGGGGGGCGGAGGCGGCGGTGCGCGGACGGCTGCACACTTGCCAACCCGTGCTCACAGACCGGAAAATGTCCGAATTTTCAGCTTCTTAACATTCCTGGCATCTTCTTGGCGGCTTATTAACGGCCTTTGTTACGTGTTCGTAATGGGTGCACGACAGCCTGTCTAAGGGTTTCGAGTTCGAGCTCAGGCGCCAGGGTATCGGCGCCGCAAACTGCTGAAGAAAGTGTATGAGGGAATGAAGCTCAGGAAGTTCGCCGCAACATCGGCTCTGGTCATCGCTGCTCTTGGGATCTCCACCGGCACCGCATTCGCAGCTCCGGCTCCGGCCGCCAACCCCGATATTCATTACACGGCAAACGTTGTCGACAAATCCGTCGTGGTGAAGACCGACGCGGGATCGCTGACGACCGAAGGCAACGAGTTCCAGGTCCGCGACAACCAGGGCCAGGTAGTAGCCGGATTTCCGCTGAGCTATCAGCACGACGGTCTGGAGTATCCGATCGCCGCGCAGATCGACGGTAACCAGGCCACCCTGGTTCCGAGCACCGACCGCGCCGCCGCCCACCCGGCGCCGATGCTGCACGATGTGGCCAGCCGTTCGGATCTGGACGCGGCCAACCAGAGCGCGATCAACGAGCTCGGTATCGCCACCAGCATCGGCACCCTCGTCGGCACCGCGATCGGCCTGGCCGGCGGTTGTGCGCTCGGTGCCGTCCTCGGCACCCCGTTCCTGGTCGTTCCGGGCTGGATCGGCGGCTGCCTGACCGGTGCCGCCCTGGGCGCCCCGCTGGGTGCCGCGGCCGGTCTGGTCGGCGTCGGCGGCATCTCCGGCGTGCTCGTCGCGATCGAGTACTTCAACCGGATCAACGCGCCCGCCGAATCGTAATCAGGAGTAGCGCAACGCGATCGGGGCGGGCCGTGCGGCCCGCCCCGATCGTCGTCTGTGCGCGGCCCGGCCGCCGCGAATCCGCTCAGCTCACCGGCTGCGGTGTCCGACTCGCCGGCCGCGCCTTGCCGGCCGGCGAAGTGGTCTGTCCGGCAGCAGAATTCGCCGCCTGGGCCAACTGCCGGGAGCGGGTGGTTCCGGTGCGGTCGGGAGCGACCAGGACCGCGGTGATCGGTACCGCCAGCGACAGCGTCCCCATCACGAACACCGGTACGAAGAGGGTGAACAGATCGTCGCCGTCGGGCTGGCCGACCGCGGTGTCGAGATGTACGTGCACCCCGGCCTGGCCGAGGTAGTGGATCGCGGTGACCGCCAGCGCATACAGCGCGGCCGTTCCGGCCAGTGGCAGCATCGCGTGGAAACGGGTGGTGGCCCACAGCACACCGATCGAGGCCGCGACGGCCAGCGCCCCCGCGCTCAGCGACATCCAGATGTTCACATCGACCGATCCCTGCACTCGGATCGCGCCCATGGCGAGCAGGTGCATGATCCCGATACCCAGGCCCATCACCACGCCGCCGCTGATCACCCGCACCAGCGTGCTCACCTTGCCCGTGATCACCAGACCGGCCAGGACTCCCGCCACCGCGACGACCGTCGCCACGACCATCCGGGCGATGTCGTAGCGGATCTCACCGGACGACACCCCGACGCCGAGCATGGTGACGTACACCGCCAGCCAGGTGCCGACGCCGCCGATGGACACTGCCGCCGCGGTGAGCCACACCATCCGGAACCGCGCGGTGACCGAGAGCGTCGACTGGCGGACACAGGCCAGTCCGACGACCGCGCCGGCCGCGGAAACCCCGAGTGCCAGGCCCAGCACCCAGTACCCCATGGTGAAGTAGTTCATCGCTTCCCCTCAGCTCGCACCGCTCAGCTCTGTCCCACCGTCGCGTGGGTGGCGGTCAACCGCGCAATCGCGTATTCGGTGACCGCGGCGAGCGCCCGCCGAACCTCCCCGGCGTCCCGGGCGTCGATATCGACCACCGGCACGCCCTCGCGGATCGACAGCGCCTCCCGCAGTTCGGCGACCGGGAAACGCGGTGCGCTCGGAAACCTGTTGACCGCCACCAGGAACGGCAGCCCGCGCGCCTCGAAGAAGTCGACCGCGGCGAAGCTGTCCTCGATCCGGCGCGTGTCGACCAGCACGACGGCGCCGATCGCGCCGCGGATCAGGTCGTCCCACATGAACCAGAACCGGCGCTGCCCGGGCGTGCCGAACAGGTACAGCGTCAGATTGCCGGGCAGGATGATGCGGCCGAAATCCATGGCCACCGTGGTGGTTTCCTTGCCCGGGGTGGCGGACAAGTCGTCGATGCCGTCGGATACGCCGGTCACCATGGCCTCGGTGCGCAGCGGCACGATCTCCGAGACTGCACCGACGAAGGTGGTCTTCCCGGCGCCGAACCCGCCCGCGACCACGATTTTGGTCGAGGCGGTGCGGCTGTCGAGCTCCGGGTGGGGCGGCATCGGAGCCGTCGAGTTCTGAAAGTGCATGGGGGGATTCTGGTATGGAAGCGGCGGTTGCGGGTGTGTGCCCGGGGAATTGGGTCCGAGCGGTCCGATCTGCGCGGAATCGGGCTGCGGCGCGGGCGGATACCGCTCGGCCGTCGAGGGCGCCCCGGTGGGCAGGGGCGGTGCCGCGGTGTCAAAGGGCACGGAGTCCACGCAGGGTCCTCTCCATCAGGGATCGCCGCTCGTCGAATGTGGCGTCCTCGCTGAGCGTGGTGTGCACCCGCAGTGTGCCGGCCACCACCAGGTCGCCGATCACCACCCGGATCATGCCCAGGGGACGTTGCAGATGGGCGGCGATTTCGGCGACCGAGAGCCGCCCCGCGCCCAGACGCAGAATATCTGTTCGAATATCGCCTGCGGGCCAATCGAATTGATTGGCGTAGGGCAGTGTTTCCACGACCGCCTCGAGAGGCAGTTCGACCGCGGGTTCGGTGCGCCCAGCGGTCAGCGCATAAGGACGGACGCGAGTGGTTGGCCGGCCGGACCCGGCTCCGAACGAGCTGGACATCGCAATCGTCAGACCGCCGAACGGGCCGTGGCTTGCACGACCGATCCGACTCGATCGACGAGCAGGGCCATCTCGTACCCGATGCGGCCGATGTCGTGCTGCTTGTTGGCCAGTACCGCCAGATGCGAGCCGTTGCCGACGCTCATCACCAGCAGATAGCCGCGCTGCATGTCGACGATCGACTGCATCACCTTGCCGCCGTTGAACAATTGCGCCGCCCCCGCCGACAGACTCGCCAGACCGGCGGTCACCGCGGAGAGCTGTTCGGCCCGATCGGACGGGAGGTGCGGACTGGTCGCCTGGAGCAGGCCGTCGGCCGAGACGAGCACCGCGTGCGAGACTCCAGGCACCTCTCTGGTGAAGCGGGTGACGAGCCAGTTCAAATTCTCGTCCGTACTGTTCTGCGCAGTGTCGGTCATGCAAAGCCTCCGTCGTTCTGCTGAGCGTTGTTCCGCCCGGCCTGGTCGTACCCGGCCGTATCGGCCGGGTCGTACTGGGCCGTGTTGTCTCGGACGCTGACGCGTCCGCTGCGGACGCCGCTCAAATGTCTGGACAAGTTGTTGCGGATTTCCTCCGGATCCCGGGCCTCGACGGCGTCGTCCTGCGTCACTCCGCCGGGCACCAGCTGCGCACCGGGCCGGCGGATGGGCAGGCCACCCGTGGTACGGGTGGTCGCGGTCGGGGTACTGGCGTCCGCTGCCGCCGCCCAGCCCTCGTCGGCGGGAGACGGCCAGGCGCCGGTCGGCGCGTTCGAAGACGGTTCGACCAGCCATTCGGACACCATGCGCTGATAGATCGGCGTGGGGGATTCCGGTTTGGCCGGCGCCTGAGCATCCTGCTGCGAGGCATCGTGCTGATAGGCATCGGGCCGGGGTGGCGCGAGAGTCGCGCCGTGGCGGGACAGCGGCGCCGGTTCGCGGTCCGGGGTGCGCTGTACCGGGGCCATGATCGCCGTTTCGGCCCAGAAATCGATCGGCTGCGGCTCGGGTTGCGGCCGTGGATCGGCCGGGGTGGGACGGCGCGGCGGCACGATCTGTTCCAGATCGCGGTCGGTCACCGGGTTCCACGGATCGGAGGCCGCGGCGAAATCCTCGCCGCGGTTCGCGGTTTCGGCCTCCTCGGCCTCGGCGCGCTCGTCGCGGTGGTTCTCCTCGGCGCGCTCGTCGTGGAAGGCGTTCTCGCGTCCGGTCTCGACACCGCGCAGCACGCCGTCGTCGAGCGGTTCCGGCGCGCGGTTGTCGTTCTCGGTGACGTCCGGCAGCGGGGTGAGCCGGGTCACCGGGGCCCCGGATTCGGAATCCGACGGGCCGGCCGGGCGGCGTTGCGGCAGTCCGGCGCTGGTGAATCGGGCCGGCTCCGAGGTCTCCCCGAATCGCTCCGGTGGATTGGGCACCGCGGTGAGTGTGCGGCCGGGAGCGGGAAATTCGGTGACCGGGGAGGGAAAGTCCGCGGCCGGCGTGGTGAACGTCGAGATGGGCGGTGGGACCACGGCCTCGGTGGGCGAGACCAGCGCACCCGGTAGATGCACACTGGCCGTGATACCCGGCTGCTGTGCCATCGTGGAGGTGCGGCGCAGGCTGACCGTGATGGTGTGCCGTGCCGCCAGGCGGCCGACCACGAAAAGACCCATGCGGCGGGCGGTTTCGATGGTGACCTCACCACCGGAGGCCAGGCGCTCGTTGATTGCGCGCATATCGTCGGCGGACATGCCGAGTCCCCGGTCGGTGATCTCGATCAGATATCCGCCGTCCACCGCGCGCGACACCGAGACCGCCACCGGCGTATTCGGCGGCGAGTAGCGCAGCGAGTTGTCGATCAGCTCGGCCAGCAGGTGTTCGATGTCGACGGCGGGCTCACCGGCGACGATACCGTCGGGCACCGAACCGATTTCGACGCGCTGATAATCCTCGACCTGGGAGACCGCGCTCCACAACATGTCCGACAGTGGCACCGGCGGCAGATGACCGCGGCGCAGCGCGGTGCCGGCGAGCACCAGCAGGTTATCGCCGTTGCGGCGCATGCGGGTGGCGAGGTGGTCGAGGCGGAACAGGCTCTGCAGGCGATCGGAGTCGTCCTCGTCGCGCTCCAGATCCTCGATCAGCGACAGCTGCTGTTCGACCAGTGATTGGCTGCGCCGCGAGAGCGTTTCGAACATATTGCTGATCTGCAGGCGCAGGCGGGCCTGTTCGGCGGCGAGGAACAACGCCTGGCGGTGCATGTCGTCGACCGCTCGGGCCAGCTGGCCGATCTCCTCGGTGGTCTGCACGTCGACCGGGACGATCTCCGGGGTCGCGCCACCGCCGCGCACGACCGCGAGTTCGGCAGGCAGGTCGGTGTGCGCGACCTGCAGCGAATCGCGGCGCAGGCGGCGAATCGGGACGACCAGCGAGCGGGCGACCGCCAGCGCCAGGGCCAGACCGGCCAGCAGCGTCACGACCACCAGCGCCACATCGCGCAGGACCGTGCCGCGCGCGTCGACCGAGCGGTCCGACAGTCCGGAGTCGATCAGGTCGACCAGATGGTTGGTGGCCTCGTTGTAGGTGTCGGTACTGGTCTGCAGCGACTGCGCGACGCCGGGCACGTTGATCGGCTCGACCGCGTTCTGGCTCATCGCCGCGATGCGCGTCTGTAACGCGCCCAGCAGCACATCCGGCTTCAGCGCCGATTCCGGCTGCACGACCGCGTACTGGTTGATCATGGTCAGCTCGGCGCCGGTGGCCGTCAGGACCTGAGCCAGCACGGCCGGGTTGTTGCCGATCTCGCCGCTCTCCAGCGCCAGCTGCTGCTGGGTGAACATCTGGCGGGCGATCGCGATGACACCCATCTGCACGTAATAGCGCTCGAGGGTGGTTTCCTTCGGCGTCGCCAGCGACGAGACGGCGTTGCTGACGTGGCCGTTCACCTCGCTCGCCTGTTTGACGACCTCCTGCGCCGCACCGCCGTGCAGGCTGTTGCGCAGGGTGCGCCCGGCCGCCAGCGCCTCGGTGAGTTCGGTGGCGACGCGCTTGTCGGCCGCCGAATTCTGCAGCGCCGTCTGCAGATCCGCGGCGGCCTGGTCGAACCGGGCCGCGGCCTGGTCCAGCGCCGACTGCGGAACGTGTTCCCCGTTGCCGAGGGTGACGGCGAGATTGTTGGCCGCCGAACCGAAGTCGAGGGTCGGCCGAATGATCCGCGCCTGCTCACTGGCCGTGTTCAGCTGTGAGATGGTGCCGAGTTCGTCCTTGATTCGAAGAACGGCGAATGCCGATGCCAGCACGACCGGCAGCAGTAGCACGATGCCGACCTTGCTAGTCACGGACAGATTGGACAGACTCCTCTGCCATGGCCGCGGTGCAGTGCCCATGCCGCTTCCGTCGCCTCCGCTCGCGCACGTGCCCCGGGTTCCGGCCGCCGCCCGCGTCTGGCCGTTCGGGTCCAACGGGTTGAGAACCAACTAGAGGTTTACTTTTACCGCAGGCAACATACCGCGAGAACACGTTCGCGGCAATTTGGAGGGGTCCAGCGACAACGGTCTAAATCGGCTCGGCGCAACAACTTTCGTGTGCGACACATACTTCTCGGAAGTATTTTCGATGATTCCGCAGGTCACCTGTTGTGGATGTGCGGCGTGTCGAATGGTCGGTTCTCAGTCGGCTCTCAGTCGATCCGGTCAAACTGGAGGCCATGCGCATTCTGGTAGTCGACGATGATCGCGCGGTGCGCGAGTCGCTGCGCCGGTCGCTCACCTTCAATGGATATTCCGTCGAGCTGGCGGTCGACGGCGTCGACGCCTTGGAGAAGGTCAGCGCGTCCCGGCCCGATGCATTGGTACTCGATGTGATGATGCCGCGGCTGGACGGCCTGGAGGTATGCCGCCGCCTGCGCAGCACCGGTGATGATCTGCCGATTCTCGTACTCACCGCCCGGGATTCGGTGTCGGAGCGGGTGGCCGGCCTCGACGCCGGCGCCGACGACTATCTGCCCAAACCGTTCGCGCTCGAGGAATTGCTGGCGCGTTTGCGCGCGCTGTTGCGCCGCACCACCGCCGACCCGGCCACCGATTCCTCGGAGACGATGCGTTTCGCGGATCTGTCCCTGGATCCGGTGACGCGCGAGGTATCGCGTGGCGAGCGCGCCATCAGCCTGACCCGCACCGAATTCTCGCTGCTGGAAATGCTGATGGCGAATCCGCGCCGGGTGTTGACGCGCAGCCGCATTCTCGAAGAGGTCTGGGGCTACGACTTTCCCACCTCCGGTAATGCGCTCGAGGTCTATATCGGCTATCTGCGCCGCAAAACCGAGGCCGAGGGGGAGCCACGTTTGATCCACACCGTGCGCGGGGTGGGTTACGTGCTGCGCGAGACCCCTCCGTAGGCCGGGTCGTCGTGGCAAGAGCTCATCCAGGGCACGGTGGCCGTCCCGATCGCGTGGCCCGGCTGGGGCCGCGTCCCGATCCGCACGAAATGCGCCCGCCGATGCCGCTGACCCGATCGGTGTCGCTGCGCTGGCGGGTGACGCTGCTGGCCGCCTCGGTGGTGGCCATCGCCGTCGCGGTGACCTCGATCGCCGCCTACGCACTGGTCGCCCGCGCCCTGTACGCCGATGTGGACAGTCAGTTGCGCAGCCGCTCGGAGGTGATGGTCAAGAACAACATCGACCTGCAGGGATTTCAGGCGATCATCATGTTCAGCAGCCTGTACTCCAACGATATCGGCATCGCGCTGATCTATCCCGACGTCGATGTGCCCTATGCCCCGCCGCAGCCGATGGATCCGCCGATCGGCCCGGCCGAGATGGCGGTGGCGCACGGTAAGGCCGATGTCTCGCTGCGGACCGCGAACAATCAGCGCGTGCTCGCCCGGCGCACGAAATCCGGTGCCACGCTGGTCATCTCGCGGTCGCTGGAACCCACCCGTGAAGTGCTCGACCGGCTAGCGTGGCTGCTGTTCACGATCGGCGGGTGCGGCGTGCTGGTCGCCGGAGCCGCCGGTGCGACGGTCGGGCGCACGGGGCTGCGGCCCATCGCGCGATTGACCGCGGCCACCGAACGCGTCGCGCGCACCGACGATCTGGCGCCGATCCCGGTCACCGGTGACGACGAACTGGCGCGGCTCACCGAAAGCTTCAATCTGATGCTGCGGGCGCTGGCCGAATCCCGCGATCGGCAGCGGCGACTGGTCGCCGACGCCGGACACGAACTGCGCACCCCGCTGACCTCGCTGCGCACCAATATGGAACTGCTCATCGCCTCCTCGCGCCCGGACGCGCCGCCGATTCCCGAGGAGGACATGGCCGGGTTGCGTGCCGATGTGATCGCCCAGATCGAGGAGCTGTCCACGCTGGTGGGAGATCTGGTGGACCTGGCGCGCGAGGACGCGCCCGAAACCGTCTACGAGCGGGTCGATCTCGGCGAGGTCGCCGAGCGCGCACTGGAACGGGTGCGGCGGCGGCGCGTGGACGTCGAATTCTCGGCGCAGCTGCGGCCGTGGTTCGTCTACGGTCACGACGCCGGACTGGAGCGGGCCATCCTCAACGTGCTCGACAACGCCGCGAAGTGGAGTCCGCCGGAGGCGCAGGTCATCCTCACCATGCGCGAAACCGGGCCCGGGCTCATGGAAATCGCCATCGACGATGCCGGGCCGGGCATTCCGCCGGAGGAACGGGAACTGGTCTTCGAACGCTTCTACCGCACCACGGTGTCGCGATCGATGCCCGGCTCCGGGCTGGGTCTGGCGATCGTGAAACAGGTGGTGTCCAAACACGGCGGCACGATCACCGTGGACACCTCCGAGCGCGGCGGCACGCTGGTGCGCATCGTCCTTCCCGGCGAACCGCCGGTCGCCGGAGAGCGCCGGGCGTGATCACCGGCGAACCCGAATCACCGGGCGCGCGCAAGGGCGCCCCATAAACTGGGACCCGTGCGGCGTCCCGCTTCCGCGGAAACCCGGATACGACACCGGATACGGCACGGAGTCACGGAGAACTGAAAGCACGGTCTCAGTCCGCTCTCAGTCGCTGTCACCAGGCTGGGCGACAGACTCGAGGAGAAACGAGAAATATGACCGAGGATTCGAGGGACAGGGATTCGAGGGACAGGCGCGACGAGCCGACCGGTTCGACTCCCCAGTCGGGAGGGCCCGAGCCGACTCCGCCGTCGGCAGGTTCCGGGACCGCCTCGCAGGAGGGGGAGGCCGGGAACGCCTCGCGCGGGTGGGGGCAACCGTCGCAGTGGGCAGGGCCGTCGTCGCAGGCCGGTGGGGCCGACCCGGGTGCGCAATCGCAAGGATCGGGACCGGCCGGGCCGAGTGGGGGCCCGCAGGTACCGCCCGGTGAGCACGCGTCCGGCGAGCATCGGACCGAGCAGTTCACGAGTCAGCAGGGCGGGCCCGACCGACCGGGGCAGGGGTGCGGACCGGGGCAGCATCCGGGGTTCGCCGCCGATCCCGCGGCCGGTCACACCGCGCCGATGCCGCCGTACAACCCGTACGCCTCGGGCCACACCTCGGGCCAGGGCTATCAGCAGCCCGGCTCGCACGCCTCCGGCACGCCCTACGCCGCCGGCGAGCAGCGCGCCGGTGACCCGTATCCCGCGGGTCCGGGCGCCGATCCCACCGGCGCCTACGCCGGGACTCCGCGTCGCCGCGGCCGCGCGGGCCTGCTCGCCGGCGCCGTCGTGCTGGCGCTCGTCGCGGGCGGTATCGGCGGTGCGGTCGGCACCCTCGCCACACGCTCGGACGACAACAACGCCCCGGTCGACAACGCTCTCAACGCGCCCGCGCCGGTCGATCCCGCCTCGGCGAGCGCACCGCCCGGATCCGTGCCCGCGGTCGCGCAGAAGGTCCTGCCCAGCGTCGTGATGATCCGCGTCGCGGGCGCTCGCGCGGAGGGTGAGGGCTCGGGCGTGGTGCTGTCGTCGGACGGGCTGATCCTGACCAACAACCACGTGGCCAGCGGTGCCGGCCCCAACGCCAAGATGGAGGTCGCCTTCCAGGACGGCACCACCGCCAACGCCTCGGTCGTCGGCGTCGACCCGGTGTCGGATCTGGCCGTCATCAAAGCGGCCGGCAAGACCAACCTGACGCCGATCGAACTCGGCACCTCACGCAACCTGATGGTCGGCCAGCCCGTAGTGGCGGTCGGCTCGCCGCTGGGCCTGGCCGGAACCGTCACCACCGGCATCGTGTCGGCGCTCAGCCGCCCGGTGTCGACCAGTGGTGAGGCCGGCTCACAGGGCACGGTCATTTCCGCGATCCAGACCGATGCCGCGATCAACCCCGGCAATTCCGGTGGCGCGCTGGTCGATACGAACGGCAAGCTGATCGGCATCAACACCGCGATCGCCACCCTCGGCGCCTCGGAGATGCCCGGTTCGCAGAGCGGTTCGATCGGCCTGGGCTTCGCGATTCCGGTGGATCAGGCCCGTCGCGTCGCCGATGAGCTCACCAAGTCCGGCCACGCCACCTATGCTCAGATCGGGATCTCGGTGCGCGCGCAGGACGACGTCAACGGCGCCCGGGTCCTGGACGTGACACCGGACGGTCCGGCCGCCAAGGCGGGCATTCCGTCGGGTGCGATCGTCACCCGGGTCGACGATCAGATCATCGACTCGGGCAATTCGCTGATCGCCGCCGTGCGGTCGCACCAACCGGGTGACAAGGTGAAGGTCACCTACACCGATCCACAAGGACAGAATCCGAAAACCGTCGAGGTGACCCTCGGCGCCGCACCGGCGGAGGGTGGCCGATGATCCGTGAACCGCGTCCTTTGACAGTGCTCCCGACACCCGACGCCGACGAGCCCGGGGGACCGGAGTGGTTGTCGCCCACGGACGCTACGGTGAGCAACATGGAAATCGATGCTCCCGTGGCGGGCCGGGCACTTGTTGTGGTCGTGGACGATCGAACCGCGCATGGCGGGGTGGACTCGCTGGGGCCGCTGGTGACCGAACTGCTCACCGAATTCGGCTTCCTCGTCGACGCCACGGTGTCGGTGGCCGGCGACGAGATCGAGATTCGCAACGCCCTCAACACCGCCGTGATCGGCGGGGTCGACCTGGTGATCTCGGTGGGCGGCACCGGTATGTCGCCGCGCGATGTCACCCCGGAGGCGACCCTCGAGGTGCTCGATCGCGAATTGCCCGGCATCAGCGAGGCGCTGCGCGCCTCCGGACTCGCGGCCGGTTCGCTCGACGCCGGTCTCTCGCGTGGTCTGGCCGGGGTCTCGGGCAGCACCCTGGTGGTCAATCTGCCGGGCACCCGCGATGCCGTGCGCGACGGTATGGCGACGCTCGGCCCGCTGGTGAGCCGGGTCGTCGACGAGCTGTCCGGCTTGGCGGAATAATCACGGTATGACCGATAAGCCGGCGGGGGCGCAGCGTCCGGGCGATTCGCACTCCGCGGATCGCCCGGCGAAGGGCCGCGCCCGGTCGGCCGCGGAGGCCGCGCGCTTGGCGCGGGTCTTCGGCGAGACGCTGCCGCGCACCAGCAGCGACGAACGCGCCCCCGACGGTGAGCTACCCCGCTCCTCGGACGACTGGCTGCGCGCGCAGGTGCCCCCTCATCACGGATAACTCGTGACGTTGACGCCGATACGTGCGGTAATCGACTGTGTCCCAGATCATGAGCCGTTTCACCGCCGGATGTTGGCAGCGGTGAGATGGGCCGTTTATTGTCCCGTTCAGGCGGCTTCACCTGCGGTTCTCGAAGCCTTCGGGTAGGTGCGGTCGTACCGCCCGGTGGCGTTCGAGGCCGACCTCGAGAACCTGATGAGGGGACATATGAATACGAACCGTGCGAACGGTCGGCGATGGGGTGCGCGTATCGCGGGCATCGGTGCCGTGGCGGCCGCCGCGCTCTGCCTGTTCTCCACCGGCGCAGCCAACGCCGCCACCTTCGTCGCGCTGCCCGGCGGGGACCTGTCCAAGACGCTCTCCGACGGCACCGTGGTGCATGTCTGGCTCGATGGCGAATCCGCGAACATCGATCCGTCGCTGGGCGCGACGCCGGTGCACCGCAATGCCTGGGTCTCCGGCAACGCCCATGTCGAACTGTCCGGCGACACCACTGCCGTGGGCGGCAGCATCTACCCCGGATACACCGTGGGCTGCCAGGTCGACATCTCCGGCGGCGGCGTCGACGGCGGTCCCAGCGCGAGCATGGACTGGAGCGACGGCGAGAATGCCAAGCCGGATGCCGGCGGAAATATCGGCGGCAACCTGACTCTCGGTCCGGGCCAGGCGAAGTCGTTCTACGTCCTCGACATCGAGAAGGACGACTTCGGACAGGATGTGCACAAGACCCGCAACAAGTTCCAGGGTGACAGCGGTTCGGTGGCTTGGTCCGACGAGACCATCGGCCTGACCGGATGTGGCGGTTACGCGCAGGCACGCGCATTCGTCAGCATCGAGGTCGAGACCGACAACGTCATTTCCTGGGTGACGCTGTGGGGTAAGCCGTTCAGCCTGGGCTGAGCTTTTCCGGATACGCGGCAGGGCCGGTGCCGTCACCGGCTCCGCTGCGTATCTCCCTGTCGGCGTAGGGAATCGACGTCGGCGAACTCGTGCCGGCCGCCGGCGCTCTTGCTGCCCTCCGAGAGCAGATCGCGGATCTCGGTGAGCAGTTCGACCTCGGTCATCACGGCTTCCTTCTCGGTGCCGTAGCGCTTCATCAGCCGGCCCGCCGGCAGCACCAGAATGAAGTACAGGATCGCCGCGATGAGAATGAAATTGACCACGGCGGTGACGATCGGACCGAGTGCGATGAATGTGGACGGCTTACTGGAATCCAGATAGAAGCCCCAGCCGTGTTCGTTCGCGCCACCGAACAAATCCACGAGGGGATTGACGATTCCCGTCACGATGGCGGTGACGACCGCGGTGAACGCGGTACCGATGACGACCGCGACCGCCAGATCGATCACGTTCCCGCGGAGCAGGAAATCCCTGAAACCTTTCAGCATTGCGGCTCCTGTCTCATCCGGCGTGTCCGCGCCGCGCCGTTCGGTCTGGTCGTGGCATCCGATGCGATTGCTTCCCGCTATCGAATGAGGTACTCGGGATGCTAACGGACAGTTGCGGCAAATGCTCGGCGAACACAGCGAACATCAGTGAAACACCACGGTCAGGGCGGTGTGCAACGATGCGGCCGCGACGGTGGTCGCATGCCCCGGATCGAGTGCCAGCAACACGATTCGTTCGGGGGACGCGCGGGTTCGGGCGCCGGTGTCGGCGGCACCGGAAATCAGGACGACCGCGGCATCGGTGGCGAGCGTGTGCGCGGACGGTGAACGCTCCCGTGGCGCCATCGCATCCGGATCGCTGTGCTCCCCGGTGTCTTCCGCGGCGACCACGTCCACTCGGTCGCCGGGGCGCAGAATCTCGGCAATGGCGTTGTCCGCCAGGCGCATCGGCACGATCCGGGCATTCGGCGTGCCGGTCGCCGCGGCTGCCAGGCGCGGGCCGACGATCCGGAGATCGGTGAGTATTTCCCCGGCGTGCACAGCGCCGGTCGACGTCGCGCCGAGCAGGGTCGCGGGATCGGTGACGGCGCCGTCCGGTACCGCGTCCGGCGGCAGGTCCGCATACCGCAGATCAGGGGGGGACAGCACCTGTCCGGGTTGCACGTCCCGTGCCGCGACCACCACCGGTGTGCGATGCCCGGCGGGGTCGCCCCGCAGGGCGACGACGGCTGCCGCGGCGGCCAGTCCGACCGCCGACAGCCGGCGGATCAGGGTCAGGTCGAGCCAGGGCGGCCGTATCCGAGACAGGAATTCGGTGCCCCGCGCATTGCCGAGATCGGTATCGACGGCGCGTAGCCGATCGAATCGAAGGGTTGCCATACCGGCCACCGTAGGGCGCGCGGCAGGTCGGTCATCCCGGAAAAGAGCAGGTCAGAACTTTTCTGTGGATAACGGAAAGGCTGTGGACAACTGAGGCCGGCACGGGCGGAGGACAACAACCGGCCGGGCGGTACGTGGCCGCCCGGTGCGGGGTGGGTCAGGCGACGGCGGTGCTGGTCGCCGAGGAGCTCGACGACGAACCCGAGCTGCTCGACGAGCTGGTCGAACTGCTGGAGCCGGCCGAATCGCTCGACTTGGATTCGCTCGACTTCGCGGCGGGCTCGCTGGCCGACGACGAGCCGTTGCGGCTGTCGGTGCGGTAGAAGCCGCTGCCCTTGAAGACGATGCCGACCGAGTTGAACAGCTTGCGCAGCTTGCCGTTGCACTTCTCGCAGGTGGTCAGGGCGTCATCGGAGAACGACTGCACGATGTCGAACTTGTCGCCACACTGCGTGCACTGATACGAGTAAGTAGGCACCTGCGAACCTCCACGGTTTTCGTCTTTTAGCACTCTACAGCCGACAGTGCCAACAGTGCCAATCCGGTATTGATTCCCATGGTGCGCGTGAGGTCGCACCGGCGCCACCGAGTCCGAGCGCCCGGTGCCCGCTTCATACGCTGGAATATCGACCGCCGATCTCGCGATCGCCGGCATCGAGCCTGCACAGTCCGGCCTCCGGCAGCAATGCCCACCCCATCCGGCGATCGTGGGGTTCCTCCGGCAGCACATCCAGCAGTTCCGTGTCTCGAACGACCGCCACCAGACGTGCGTCCGATCGCGCCGCAGGCAGCGTCCGGTCGTAGTACCCGGCGCCTCGCCCCAGCCGCACACCGCGCCGATCGACCGCGAGCGCCGGGATCACGATCACCTCGGGCCATTCGATCGCCGCTACGCCCAACGGCGGCCCTTCGGGCTCGAGCAGTCCGTAGCGGGCGCGCCGCAGCCCCTCGATGCCCGTGTATTCCGCCCACCCCAGCGGACCGGGCGGTCCCGTCACGGGGACCATCACTCGAACCCCCGCGACCCGCAGTGCGTCGAGCATCGCGACCGAACCGGGCTCACCCGCGACCGGGATATACCCCGCCACCCACCGCGAGCCCGCAGCCTCCGAGCCGGATCCTCCCGCCGGGCGGCGATCGTCGCTGTGCGGCCCATCGGTACGCGGCCGGTCGATGTCCAGCACCCGCGACACGGCCCGGCTCAGCGCCTCGGCCTCCGCGGCCCTGGTCTCCGGCGGCACCGCCGCCCGGGCGGCCAGCAATTCCGCTCGCCACCGCCCCTTGTCCCGCTGACCGGCGATCTCCACAGGGCTCACCCTAGGTGGGCGAACGGTGAGTTTGCCCGCTCCCGTGTTTCCAGGTGCCCTCGGTGGGGAATCGCTGACCCGACGCGGTACCGCGAACTCGCTGGTGAGGGTTGCTGCCGCACCGTTTCGGTGCGACGGCGCCGCCGTGGCCGCCTAGGCTTCCCAGATGCCGGGCCGGTGTCGAGCCGGTCCGACGACAAGAGCGATGGATAGGGTGTGCACTTATGACAGCTGACGCCGGATCGGACGCGACGCAGGCCGTGAGTTCCTGCTTCCGCACCGCGGTGGTCCCCGCGGCCGGACTCGGGACACGGTTCCTGCCCGCGACCAAGACCGTGCCGAAAGAGCTGCTGCCGGTGGTGGACACACCCGGTATCGAATTGGTGGCCGCCGAGGCCGCCGGCTCGGGCGCCCAGCGGCTGGTCATCGTGACCTCGCCCGGGAAGGACGGGGTCGTCGCCCACTTCGTCGAGGATCTGGTGCTGGAGAGCACGCTCGCCGAACGCGGGAAGTTCCAGCTGCTGGAGAAGGTGCGCAAGGCTCCCGGCCTGCTCGATGTGACCTCGGTCGTACAGGACGAGCCGCTGGGGCTGGGCCACGCCGTCGCCCAGGCCGAGCAGGCGCTCGATCCCGACGAGGACGCCATCGCGGTGCTGCTGCCCGACGACCTGGTGCTGCCGTGCGGGGTCCTCGACGTGATGAGCCGCGTCCGGCGCAAACGCGGCGGCACGGTGCTCTGCGCGATCGACGTCCCGAAGCAGGAGGTCAGCGCCTACGGCGTGTTCGACGTGGAGCCGGTGACCGACAGCACGAACCCCGACGTGCTGCGCGTGGTCGGCATGGTGGAGAAGCCGGCGCTCGAGGAGGCGCCGTCGACCTTCACCGCCGCGGGCCGGTATCTGCTCGATCGCGCCATCTTCGACGCCCTGCGCCGCATCGAGCCGGGTGCGGGCGGTGAACTCCAGCTCACCGACGCCGTATCGCTGCTGATCGCGGAGGGACATCCGGTTCATGTCGTCGTCCACCGTGGGTCGCGCCACGACCTCGGCAACCCTGGCGGTTATCTTCGTGCTGCGGTCGATTTCGCTTTGGAGCGAGACGAATACGGCCCCGCCTTGCGCGAGTGGTTGCAGCGTCGGCTTGCTCCGGATTGGAACCCGCAGCTGATCTCGTCGTGACGACGGGGTCGGCCGGGTCCCGTCACCGCGGGACCGGGTGATCAGTCGGAGTAAAGGGGAAGGGCGGCATGCGCTCGGTTGAGGACCAGCAGATCAAGGTGACCGCGGCGGCCGTGGCCCCGCGGCCGGTCCGGGTCGCGATTTCCGAGGCTCAGGGTCTGCTGTGTGCCGAGGATGTGGTCACCGAGCGTCCGCTGCCCGGATTCGATCAGGCCGCCATCGACGGGTATGCCGTGCGCAGCGTGGATGTGCAGGGCGCCGGCGCCGACATCCGCACCGAGGACGGTGATCCGATCGATCTGACGCTGCCGGTGGTCGGTGAGGTCGCCGCCGGTTCGCGCCAGCCGATCCGGTTGCAGCCGCGGCAATCGGTGCGAATCGACACCGGCGCTCCGCTGCCCACGCTGGCGGATGCGGTGCTGCCGCTGGATTTCACCGACGGCGGCCGAGCCCGGATCAAGATCTACGAGCCGGTCCGGTCCGGCGATTACGTGCGGCGCATCGGTGACGATGTGCAGCCCGGCGATATAGCGGTCCGGGCGGGCACCATCATCGGCGCGGCGCAGGTCGGCCTGCTGGCGGCGGTCGGCCGGGACAAGGTGCTGGTGCATCCGCGGCCGCGGCTGTCGGTCATCTCGATCGGTGGCGAGCTGGTCGACATCGACCGCACGCCCGGTCCGGGACAGGTCTACGACGTGAACTCCTACGCCCTGGCCGCCGCCGCCCGTGACGCCGGCGCCGATGTGAATCGGGTCGGCATCGTCAGCGCCGATCCCAAGCGCCTGCGCGATGTCGTCGAGGGACAGCTGGTGCGTTCGGAGGTCGTCGTGATCGCGGGTGCGGTCGGCGGCTGGGCCTCCGATCAGATCCGCGAGGCCCTGGAGGGGCTGGGCGAGCTGACCATCGATCGGGTCGCCATGCATCCGGGTTCCGTGCAGGGTTTCGGCCGGCTCGGCCGCGACGAGGTGCCGACGTTCCTGCTACCGTCGAATCCCGTTGGCGCGCTGGTGGTTTTCGAGATCATGGTGCGGCCGCTGATTCGGATCGCGCTGGGTCGCCGGCATCCGATGCGCCGCGTGGTGCGGGCCCGCACGATCATGCCGATCACCTCGATGGAGGGCCGCCGCGGCTACCTGCGCGCCCAGTTGATGCGCGACGAGCAGACCGGCGAGTACCTGGTTCAGCCGCTGGGAGTCAACGGCTCGTCGCATCTGCTCTCGACCCTGGCCGAGGCCAACAGCCTGATCGTCATCGACCCGGAGGTCACCGATATTCGCACCGGTGACGAGGTCCAGGTCGCATTTCTCGCGCAGCGCGGGTGATCTGTGGACATGAACGTATTCCGGGCCGCCCAGCATCCCGGCTGGCCCGCACATCTCGGTCCGGTTCGCGTCGCGGGCGGGCGGGTGACCCTGCGCCCGATCCGGCTGCGGGACGCGGCCGCCTGGTCGCGTATCCGGCTGCGCGACCGCGAACATCTGGAGCCGTGGGAGCCGACCGGCCGGGGTAGCTGGGAGGCGCGCAATCACGCCTCCAACTGGCCCTCGCTGTGGTCGAGTCTGAAGGCCGAGGCGCGGCGGGGTGCGATGGTGCCGTTGGTGATCGAGGTCGACGGATCCTTCGGCGGTCAGCTGACCATCGGCAACATCGTGCGCGGGGCGTTGCGTTCGGCGTGGATCGGCTACTGGGTCGCCAAGGATGTCGGCGGGCAAGGGGTGGCCACCGCCGCGCTGGCGATGGGCCTGGATCACTGTTTCGGGCCGGTGGGCCTGCACCGGGTGGAGGCGACGGTGCGCCCGGAGAATCTGCCCAGTCAGGCGGTCCTGCGCAATGTGGGCTTCCGCGAAGAGGGCACATTGCGACGCTATCTGGACGTCGACGGCGCGTGGCGGGACCATCTGCTGGTCGCGATGACCGCCGAGGAGGTATCCGGCACGGTCGTCGATCGCCTCATTCGCTCCGGTCGTGCCACGCCGCCGTGAGTGGCCCGGTCACACGGCGTGTCCCGTGTCGACGCGCCCGGGCGGAGTGCTGACCGGCTTGTGACGGATGGGACGGGTGTGGGCGGCGCGCCTGCGGGATATTCCTGTGACGCCGCATTAACCTACGGACGTCGGTGGTGCGTCCGGTGCCAGGACGGAACAGGTGGCGAGAACCTGCCCAGTGGTCGAGAAGGGACAGTGGTCAGGCGGGGACGGAGGTGGGAGCGCGATGCCGAATTCGATCTTGTGGATCGCGCTGGTCGTGCTCTGGGTCTTCGTGCTGTTCCCGATGCTCGCGGATCGGCATCCGCGGATCCGCCGCACCACGGACGTGGCCCTGGCAACCCGGGTGCTGCATCGAGGCGGTACCAGACGACGTGCGAAGAAAGGGCCGGCCACCGGACATGAGACCGATCCGGACTGGGTGCCGGCCCCTCGGCAGAAAAGGCTTTCCCACGGCGATGATGCGGAGGACCGGATGACGACATCGGCCGATGAGCCCGTCATCGAGGACGACCGGAACGCACCCGAGCGCGCCGAATCGGAGGTGACGCGGGCCCGCCGCAGTGCCGGTGATCCGCCCGGTCGCGCCGACGCGGCCGAAGAGCACACACCCATCGACGCCGCCGATGCCGAGCCGGACGGCGACGAACGCGACGACGCCGGCGGCACAGCCGAAGGCGAGGGTGACGGTGACCTCGTCGGAGACGTCCGCACCGACGATCCGGGCGATGCCGACGATCGTGAGGAGGCCGACGACGTTCCGGCCGCCGCCGAGACCGAGGATCGCCCGCAGACGAGCATGGCCCGCATCCCACCCGCACCGAGCGCGGCGGTTCCGGCCCGGCGCGGCGATGTGGATCCCGACGCCGATCTCGACGACTCCGAAGACGCCGACGACCTCGACGACCGCGTCGACGACGAACCCGAGTCGGCCGCACGCGATTTCGTCCCGTCCCGGCGTGGTCGTGGCGGGTTCGATCCGGAGGCCGACGCGATCGCGCGCGCGGCCCGGTATCGCTTCCGGCAGCGCACCGCACTCGGATTGGTCCTGAGCACACTGCTTTTCGGCGCCTTCGCGATCGTCGTGAACGCGACTCTGTGGTGGGGTTGTGCGCTGTCGGTGGTGGCGTTCGGGGCCTATCTGGCGTATCTGCGGCGGCAGGTGCGCTTCGAGGAGGACATCCGCCGTCGTCGCGCCGCGCGGCTGCCCGGGGCGCGGCAGCGCCCGGCCGGCCACGCCGAACCGGTTGCGCAGGACCAGGTCCGGGCCGAGCGGCGCCCGGGCATGGACCGCGACGCCGCTCGTGCCCTGCGCCGTCGCGCGGTGGTGCTCGACGTCGACGACGAGGACCCATTGTTCGACCATCTGGAGCACTTCGACGCCGCCGCTGCCCGGGCCACCCGGAACCGGGCCGCGGGTGGCGAAATCCGCCGCGCCGCAGGCGAATAGGATCCGACAGCGCGTCGCCGACGGCCGCCGCATCGTAGCCAGGGGCTGCGAGCGGCGGCCGTTTCGGCGTGCTGGGGCGATTTTCCATCGCTGGGAGCGGGTGAATCGGCATCTGTGGCTAACTTCCCGCATCCCACATGAGGGGTGGGGTGTGGTGAGCTGTCAGCCGGAATGTGAAACGCCCGTGTCCACTCACCGGGAGTGCCGAGAAGGCGGCAAATTCATAGATAACCTCTTGCCGTTGTGATCTGCCCGTTACGAGTGGCTCGCGGGCTATTTCGGGAGTAAGCTCGGGCATCGTGCAGAATCGCTGTCCACAAGATCGAAGGATTTAATCCTTCCGGTACGGATGCGTGGTCACGGGTATTGACACGCCGCAGCAGGTGAGGACGCTGCGCGTGGGGTAGCTGGGCGGTTGGAAGGGTTGATCGACGTGTATGAAAGCACTCTGCTATCGATTTTCACCGGCCTGCCGTCGTAACAGATCGAGAAATCGCGATGAACAATTCAACGGTCATCGACGAGATCGAGATCGATCTTGCCGAACGGGTCACCGCGCTCGATCTCTATCGTCGCTGGGAAATGCAGCAATGGCAGGCGCAGAGCCTGGAATACGAGCGTGATGCCGAGGGCTGGGCCCAGCTGCCGGCCTTCGCGCGGTTGCCGCTGCTGGCCACCCTCGCCCGCTTCCTGATCGGCGAGACGACCGTGACCGAGACCTTGGCGCCGCTGGCCTACGCCGCGCCCGAGGTCGACTACAAGATGTATCTGGCGACGCAGCTGGCCGACGAGGCGCGCCACACCGTCTTCTTCCGGCGTTACCTGGCCTTTCTCTCCGACACCCTGGGCAACGAGGAGTTGTCGCAGGTCAGCGGCGTCGATCGGGTGGGTGACCTGTTCGAGAAGGCGCTCGTGGACGCGGTCGAGCGGGTGCGGGCGGATCCGGCCGACACCGCCGCCTGGTACGAGGGGGTGGTGGTCTACCACCTGCTGGTCGAGGGTGCGGTGGCGATGACCGGTCTGCACACCGTGCTGGGCACCGTGCGGGCGCTGCCGCGCTTCGACATCCTGCGGACCGGCATCACGAATGTCGCCCGTGACGAATCGCGGCATATTTCCTTCGGGGTGCTCGCGTTGCGCAACGGAGTCCGCGGCGGATATCGCGAACATATTGTGGAGATGATTCGCAGACATCTTCCGGCGGCGGCCCGGACTCTGGTCGATCCGGAAACCCGGGATCCGTTTCCGCGATTGGTTCCGGTATTGCAGAAACGCGCCGAGATACTTCACGAACAATGGGAATTCGCGGAGAGTTCTCTCGGCCGGAGAATGACGTCGATCGGAATACCGCGCGACATTATTTCGGAACTCGCGGAAAACTGGCGCGAATCGTGCGCGGCAGCCGCCGGAGAATATTCCGATATACACGGCGAACCACATCCGATCACGTACCTCGTGCGGTGAACACAAACAATTCGGGAGCATTTCGTGGACGAAAATGAAGTGCGCGACCAGGTACGGGAACTGGTCCGTCGGCACGCCCCCCAGCCCTCGGCGGAATTGACCTCCGATGATGTGCTGGCCGAACAGCTGGGTTATGACTCGCTGGCCCTTATCGAACTCGCGCTCGGCCTGCAGGTGCGATTCGGAATCGACGCCGGCGGTGACTCCGGTGCGACGAATGTGGTGACCGTCGGCGATATCGAGCAGATGGTGTGCGACGCGCTGCGGGCGAAACAGCCGTGACGGGGCTGCTCGACTGGCTGGCCTACGACGGCGAGGACCGGGGCTGGACCATCGCCGACGAGGGCCAATGGCGGCGCGTCGGCTACCCGCGGCTGAGTGAGCGGGTGCGGCGGGTGGCCGCGGCCTGTATCGACGCCGGGGTGCGTCCGGGTGCGGTGGTTTCCATCGTGGAATCGGCTCCGGAACGATTCATGACCAATTTCTTCGGCGTGCTGGCCGCGGGAGCGACACCGAATCCGCTGGCGCCGCCGCTACCGCTGCAGAACGAGTCGGCGTATCGGCAGCAACTGTCGGCATTGCTGGCCGCGGCCGCACCGTCGGCGATCATCGTGGCCGAGGAACTCACCGCGGTGGTTCATCCGGTGCTCGAATCCCTGGGCGGGGTCACGATTGTCGGGACGTCGAATGAGACTCCCGCCGTGACGGAACTGCCGGGTTGCGAGCCCGACCGGATCGGGTTGCTCCAATTCACCTCCGGCAGTAGCGGTTCGCCCAAAGCGGTACGGGTATCGGTGGCGAATCTGGAGGCCAATTGCGCCGCGATCGACCGGTGGCTGGAGTTTCGGCCGACGGACCGGATCGCCACCTGGCTGCCGCCGTATCACGATATGGGGCTGATCGGCTGCATCATCACGCCGACCATTCTGAATCTGGACATTCAGGCCATGACGCCGATCGATTTCATTCGCGATCCGCTGTCGTGGCTGTCCTGTTTCGGCCGCGACGGTGCGACGATCACGGCGACACCGAACTTCGCGCTGGCGTATCTGCTGCGAAAGATGACCGACGAAGCCTTGGCCGGAATGGATTTCGATCCCTGGCGGGTGATGATCGTGGGCGCCGAACGGATCGATCCGGCGATTCTGCGCGGCTTCGCCGAGCGGCTGGCGCCATACGGATTCGATTCGCGCACACCGTGTCCCGCCTACGGGCTCGCCGAGGGCACGCTCGCGGTCTCCGGTCTGCGTCCCTCGGAGCCGGTGCAGGCCGCCGCGGTGACCCCCGACACCGGCGCCGTGGACGGTCCGTTCGACCTGATGTCCGCGCCGCTCGAGGACGGCCGGCGCTGGCTGGTCGGCTGCGGCGCACCGCTGGACGGGGTGACGGTGCGGACCGCGTCGACCGACGAATATGCCGGAGCGCCGGGCGAATTGATCGTCGGTGGTCCGAGCGTCGCTCGGGAGTACCAGACCGCGGAGGGCACTCGCGACCTGTCGCGTGCCGAGGACGGCGCGCTGGCGACCGGTGACGCGGGCCTGCTGGTGGGTGGGCAGCTGTATCCGATCGGCCGGGTCGGCGACGCGGTGAAGGTGCGCGGTCGCACGGTCTATGCCGAGGACATCGAGGCGGCCGTGGTGGAGGCGTTCGGCGTGCCCGCCAATCGTGTGGTCGCGCTGGCAGGCAACGCCTTCGGCGCCGCACGCGTCGCCGTGCTGGTCGAGGACAAGCCGGTGGAGGCTGTGCGACTGCGGCAGGTCCTGGCCGGGCAGCTCGGAGCGGAGACGTCGCTGCGGTTGTTCATCGGCGACCGGGGACTCATCGCGCGTACCACCAGCGGTAAGCCGCGGCGGCGGGTGATGTGGAACCAGTTGCTGCAGGGCGAATTCGACGCCCTGGAGAGGAGTTGACGATGGCGCCGGTACCGCTGTCGACCGTCGACCACATGTGGACGGCGAATATGGCCGGTCCGCTGCAGTTCGTGGTGGAGTTCGGCGAGGTGCTCGACGCCGATCGGATCGTCGAGGCATATGTCGAGACCGCCCGCGAATTCGTCGGCGCGGACGCGGCACTGGTGCAACTCGACGAGCGCACCCTGGCGCTCGACGTCGACGATCCGCGCCCCGCGATCCGGGCCACGGTCGCCGAATCCACCGTGCCGCTGAGTGAATGCCTCGACCCGGTCGAGATCGGGGTGGGCCATGTGCTCGCACGCGGCCGGGTGGTGACCCGCGGCGACCGCACGGCCGTCGGGCTGTCGATGTCGCACGGCTTGGCCGACGGCTACGGCATGTTCTTCTTCCTGGCCGCATGGGCGGCTCGGGCACGCGGTGCTCGCTTCCTGTCGCCGCGCTGCGACCGCCAGGTGCTGACGCGGCCGCAGGCCCGTGAACGCGACAGCGTCGATCCGGATGCGTTGCGCCGGGCCGGTTTCGTCATCGTCGAGCCGGATCTGGAGCTGCCCGAACTCGACGTCCACACCGGACGGCTCGACCTCACCGAATGCGAGGCGCAGGCCGAGGTTTCGGGCCTGTCTACCGCGGATCTGGTGGCGGCGGGCCTGTTTCGCGACTACGCGGCGACCAAGGACACCGACCGGGTGACCCTGGCCTGCCCGGTCGACATCCGTCGCTTCGTCCGCGAGCTGGGCCCCACGTATTTCGGTAACGCCTTCGTGCAGGTGCTGGTCGATGTCGACACCGAGCGGGTGCGCAACGCCTCGGTTCCGGAGATCGCCGGCTGGGTGCGGGACGCGGTCGCCACCGCGCCCGAACGCATCGACGACGCGATCGCCGAACTCGAGGCGTTTTTGCAGGTGCACGGCGTCGCGGGACTCGACCGGGTGTGGGGATATCCGCCGCAGTCGGGCTTCCTGGTCAGCAATCTGTCCCGGATCCCCGCCTCCTGGCTGGATTTCGGCGCCGGGCCGCCGGTCGGTCTGGTGACACCGGGCCGCCGGCCGCGCCAGGACGGGGCCTATCTGCTGCCCGATCCGGAGCGAGCGCACAGCCTGCAATGGGCCTCCACGCTCGAGCACGAACCGGCCGCGCGTTCGTAGAGAGACGAATCCGATATGGCTGCAGCGATGACCTACAGCATGGCCGTCGGCGATCGCGATGCGGCGCGCCTGGCCCTGCTGGATCAGCATTACAACCCGAGTTCCCGGGCCTTCCTCGAGTCGGTCGGGCTGTGTGCCGGTGCGACGGTGGCCGATATCGGCTGCGGGCACGGCGCGATGACGGCCTGGCTGGCCGAGCGGGTCGGGCCGGACGGCATCGTCTACGCCGTCGACGCCTCCGCCGAACAGCTCGAGATCGCCCGCCGGCTGGTCGGCGATCTGCCGCAGGTGCGCTACGTGCACGCGCGCATCGAGGACGCACCGCTGGAACCCGGATCGGTCGACTGGGTGTACAGCCGCTTCCTGCTGATGCATGTGACCGACGCCGCCGCCGCGCTCACCGCGATGGAGCGCATGCTCGCCGACGACGGTGCGCTGCTGCTCGAGATGTCCGACGTCGGGGCACTGCGATTCGTCCCCGCCGACGATCCGGCCGCGGATCTGTGGCGGGAGTGGTGGTTCGCCCTCGGCCGGGCGCGCGGCGCCGCGCACGACATCTACGACCGCACTCCGCAGCTGCTCATCGAGGCCGGCTTCATCATCGCGCGCCGCGATCGCTTCCAGCCGGTGTCGGCGATGCCGGAGGCGAAGATGTTGCACGCCTTGGGTTTCGAACAGTGTGTGCCCGCCTACCTGGAACACGCCGGCGCCGACCCGGCGGCCATCGATGCCCATCGCGCCTTCCTGCAGCGCGTCGTCCCGGATACCGACATCGCCGTCGAACTGTATGCGACCAGCCAGTATTTCGCCCGCAAACGTCCGCGGGCACGAAGATTGTGAGCCTCCGCCATGGTGAGAACACCAGCCGCGCAACCGAAGTCGATCATGGGGATCAGCGGTCTGCACAACAGTGTGCCGTTCAAGCAGGCCCGGTTTCCGGGACTGGAATGGCGTGATTATCGCATCACCCAGGGCTTCGATTCCGCGGCGGCGCTGCTGCACGAGGGCGAGCTGGTCAGCGCGGTCGCGGAGGAGCGGTTCACCGGCGAGAAGGCGACGGGCGCCTTTCCCGAACACGCCATCCGTTTCGGCTGCGAGCGGGCCGGGATCTCGGTCGATTCGCTCGACGTCCTCGCGCACGGCTTCTCCTACGAGCCGTTGCGAGCCGAATTCGATCACAGTGAGCTCGGGCGCGCGCGCTTCCGCGAGGTCTTCGCCCGGCAGGTGGTGCTGGACAAACTCGCGGAGACCTTCGGCGGTGACTGGGACGACCGGCTGGTGCAGGTGCCGCATCACCTGGCCCACGCGGCCAGCACGTTCTATCCGAGCGGATTCGATTCGGCGCTGATCCTGGTGGCCGACGGCATGGGGGAGCAGCACAGCGCGACCGTCGCGCTCGGAACGGATGCGGGCATCGAACCGATCGCGACGGTCTCGGAGCTGAATTCCCTGGGAATTCTCTACGGCGTCTTCACCTACTATCTGGGCTTCGCGTTCGGCCTCGACGAATACAAGATCATGGGGCTGGCGCCCTACGGTGACCACCGCAAACACTTCGCGGCGATGATGGATCTCATTCATCTGCGGCCGGACGGTACTTTCACGATTCCCATCCTGTACCGCAACGAAACCGATCTGGACCGGGAAACCTACCGCGGCACACTGAAAGCCGTCGAGGAGATCTTCGGGCCGGCCCGCGGCCCCGAGGACGAACTGACCGACCACCACCGCGATATCGCGGCCGCCCTGCAGGCGGCGCTCGAGGCGACGCTGCTGCATACGCTGCGGCACTTCCGCAAACAGACCGGCGCGAAGAATCTGTGCATGGCCGGCGGGGTCGCGCTCAACTGCACGGCGAACGGCGTGATTCTGCGCAGCCGCCAGTTCAAGCGCATGTTCATCCAGTCCGCGGCCGGCGACGACGGCACCGCGCTGGGTGCCGCGTTGTACGTCCACCATCAGCGTGACCAGGCGGCCCCCATCGCGGGCATCGAGACCCCGCTGAACGGCCCGGAATACTCCGACGACGAGATCGCGGCGGCGCTGACGGGCCGCACCGACTGCACCGCAACACGATTCGACGACTTCGCGGCGCTGGCCGCCGAACTCGGCCGCCGGTTGGCCGCCGGGCAGATCGGGGCGCTGTTCCAGGGGCGCCTGGAGTACGGACCGCGCGCCCTGGGCAATCGCAGCATTCTCGGTGACCCGCGCCATCCGCGGATGCGCGACATCATCAACGCGAAGGTGAAGAAGCGGGAGGGGTTCCGGCCCTTCGCCCCCGCGGTCCTCGACGAGTACGCGACCACGTATTTCGACATCAAGGACACCGAGGTCGACACCTACGCCTGGATGTTGTTCATCACCTCGGTGCGGCCGGAATTCCGCGAGGGATTGCCGGCGGTCACCCATGTCGACGGATCGGCCCGGGTGCAGACGGTGTCGCGGGACCGCAACGAACGGTTCTGGACGGTGATCGACGCCTTCCGGCGGGAAACCGGAACGCCGATCCTGCTGAACACCTCGTTCAACGTGAAGGGCCAGCCGATCGTGTGCACGCCGGCCGAGGGCCTGGACACCTTCGTCACCGCCGGACTGGACGTGCTGGCCATCGGCAATTACCTGGTAGAGCCGGTTCGCGCCGGATAAGTGGGATCGAGTTACTGTGCAAGCCGACTTTCTTCCCGGCGTCCTCGCCATCGCCACCGATTTCCGCCGCGCACCGGTGCAGCGATATCTGCGTGCCCGGGAGGAGTATCGTCCCGGCGCGTCGGGCCCGGCGGTGGCGGCGTTGGTCGCCCTGATCCACAGGCATTCCGAACACGCCGAGGTCACACTCGGCGTGATCGCGCCGGAGGATGATTCACCGATTCCGCTGCGGATCGCCGTCGATCCGGATCGCACGGCGGAAGCGCTGGCCACCGACGTCGACGACGCCCGGTCGCGGCTGGTGGCCGCGCGTGCCGACTTCGACCTCGACGAGCTGATCGAGAAACTCTGCCCCACACCGATTTTCGATCGGCATCCGCTGTTCCAGATCGCCTGTTGCGAGCTCACCGGCGACCACGATGCGGACGCGGCGGAGGATGCGCTCGAGGCCGTCGTCGGCTGCGATCTGGTCTTCGTCGACGATCGCGGCGTCGGCGAACTGCGCTGCGAATACGATGCCGAGCTGTTCGAGCCACAGACGGTGCGCCGGCTCCTCGCGCAGTGGGCGCTGCTGATCGACGCGTTCACCGCGCATCCGGATACCGCGCTCGCGGCCTTGCCGATGCTGCCGGAGGACGACCGGACGGCCCTCGACGAGTGGTCGGCCGGACCGCCGGCGGCCCGCCCGGCGACGACCCTGCACGCATTGATCGCCGAACGAGCGGCGCGCCGGCCGCACAGTCCCGCGGTGATTTCCGAGGCGGGCACGTTGAGCTACGGCGATCTCGACGACCGCGCGGCGCGGGCCGCCGGATATCTGAGCGCCGTGGGTGTGCGGCCCCGGCAGATCGTCGCGCTGTGCCTGCGGCGCTCGCCTCGCGTGCCGGTGCTGGCGCTGGGTGTCATGAAGGCCGGCGCGGCCTATCTGCCGCTGGATCCGGCGGATCCGGATGCGCGGCTGGCGACGATCCTCGCCGATTCCGGCGCGTCGGTAGTGCTGTGCGACGATGCCGACATCGCCGGACGCTTATCGGCCGAGGGCGTCACGGCGATCGATCTGGATGCGGTGTGGGACGACCTGGAACAGGTCGAGCCCGCGCCCGCGCGGGTCGGCGCGCCGACGGATCTGGCCTACGTCATCTACACCTCCGGCTCGACCGGCCGGCCCAAAGGTGTGCTGATCGAGCACGCGGCGATCTGTAATCGTTTGCTGCACGGCGCGATTCGCATCGACGAATCGGACCGCGTGCTACAGAAGACGCCGCTGACCTTCGACGTGTCGGTGTGGGATCTGTTCTATCCGCTGGTGCACGGTGCGCAGTCGGTGCTGTGCGATGCGGAGGGGCATCGGGATTCGCGCTACCTGCTGGAAACCATTCGCGCGCAGGAGATCACCGTCGCTCACTTCGTGCCCTCGATGCTGCGCACGTGGCTGGCCGAGCCGGGAGTCGAGTCGTGTACCTCGCTGCGCTGTGTGACCACCAGCGGTGAGGCGCTGCCCGCGGATGTGGCCGCCGAATTCCATCGGCTGCTGCCGGATACCGCGCTCCACAACTATTACGGACCGACCGAAGCGGCCGTCGACGTCACCTGTGAACAGGTACTTCCGGGAGCGGCGGTCACCCTCGGCCGGCCGATCGAGAACGTCCGCGCCATCGTCTTGGACACGGCGGGACAGCTTGTGCCCGTGGGAGTTCCGGGCCAGCTGCATCTGGCCGGAGTCTGCTTGGCGCGCGGTTATGTCGATCCCGCCGACGAGATCGGCCGCTTCGTGGCCGACCGGCGGACCGGAGAACGGCTGTACGCCACCGGCGATCGGGTGCGGCGGCTGGCGGACGGACGCCTGGAATATCTCGGCCGAGCCGACCATCAGCTGAAATTGCGTGGCCTGCGCATCGAGGCCGGTGAGGTCGAGTCGGCGTTGCGCACCGCCGACGGGGTGCGCGAGGCCGTGGTCACGGTCTTCGGTGACGATCCGCAGCGCAGCGAACTGGTCGGCTACGTGAGCCCCGCGGACGGGGCGGTGGCCGACGCCGATGTGTTGCGTGAGCATGCCCGTGCGCTGCTGCCGTCGTACATGGTCCCGGCGAGAATTGTTGTGCTCGATGAATTTCCGCGCAATACCGCCGGGAAGATCGACCGCGGGAGGTTGCCCGCGCCCGTCGCGACGGTGCGCAGCGCAACCACGGCGTCGCCGAACGAACTCTCCGACGCGATCGCGGCGGTGTGGGCGCGGGTGCTCGAATGCGACTCGGTTCCCGCCACCGCGAACTTCTTCGATCTCGGCGGCAATTCACTGCTCGTGGCCCGGGTGCACCTGGCCTTGGAAGAGGCACTCGGCATCTCGATCGCGCGCACGGACCTGTTCCGCTATCCGACCGTCGCCGCGCTGGCCGCGGCCCTCGCCGGCTCGGTGGCCGCCCGAGATGTGGCCGACGAGGCCGCCGACCACAGCGGTCCGTTCGCGGTGATCGGGATGGCCGTGCGCGTGCCGGGCGCCGCCGATCTCGACGAATTCTGGGATGTCATCGCGGGTGCGCGCACGACGATGACCGACCTCGACGACGAGCAACTCCGGGCCGCGGGCGAGTCGGCCGAGCGCATCGCCGCGCCGAATTATGTGCGCACCGCGGCGGTCCTGGACGATATCGCCGGATTCGACGCCGACTACTTCGGCTTCACCGCCCGCGAGGCGCAGGTCACCGATCCGCAGCACCGGCTGCTGCTGGAATGCGCGGTCGAGGCGCTCGAACACGCGGGCTACGGTGGTGCGCCGCAGCGGCCGCGCACCGGGGTGTTCGTGGGCGGACTGCCCAGCAGCTACTTCCATCGTTATTTCGCCGACGACTTCACCCAGTTGCCCTCCACCCAGCACTACCAGATCAAGGTGGGCAACGAAGCGGACTTCCTGCCCACCTCGATCGCCTATCGCCTCGACCTGCACGGACCTGCCGTCACCGTGCAGAGCGCCTGTTCGACCTCGCTGGTCGCGATCCATCTGGCCTGCCAATCCATCGGCCGCGGCGAATGTGAGATCGCGGTGGCCGGTGGTGTCGCCGTGCGAGTGCCCGATCGGGTCGGGTATCTGCATCAGGAGGGGATGGTCGCCTCGCCGGACGGGCACTGCCGCGCCTTCGACGAGCAGGCCGGCGGCACCATCTTCGGCAACGGTGCGGGCGTGGTCGTCCTCAAACGGCTCGACGACGCGGTGCGCGACGGTGACCGGATCTTCGCCGTGGTGCGCGGCACCGCGATCAACAACGACGGCGCGGCGAAGGTCGGCTTCACCGCGCCGAGTGTCGACGGCCAGGTCGAGGTCATTCGCCGGGCGCACCGTGTGGCCGGGGTAGCGCCCGCGGAGATCGGGTACGTCGAGGCGCACGGTACGGCCACCCCGATGGGTGATCCGATGGAGATCGCCGCGCTCACCGAAGCTTTCGGGGGACCGCGCGAGGATCGGTGCGACGTCGGGTCGGTGAAGGCCAATATCGGCCATCTCGATACCGCCGCCGGAGTAGCGGGATTCGTCAAGGCCGTACTGGCATTGGATCACGCGGTTCTGCCGGGACTGGCGAATCTGGAGCGGCCCAGCAGCCGCATCCCGTGGTCCGAGACGCCGTTCCAGGTTTCGCCGCGGTCGCGGGCGTGGCCGCCGGATCGGCCGCGGATCGCCACCGTGTCGGCGTTCGGCATCGGCGGCACCAACGCACACGCGGTGCTCGACGCCGCGCCGCCGCGCGCCACCACCGCCGTCCCCGCGGGCTGGAGCGGTCTGTTCCGGTTGTCGGCGCGTTCCGATGCGGCCCTGCGCGACCTCGCGCAACGCTACCTCGATCGGCTGACCGACGATACGGCCATCGAAGATATCTGCTACACAACAGGTTTCGGTCGCGAGCAGCACGAACGTCGGCTGGCCGCGGTGATCTCCTCGCTGCCGGAGTTGCGGGCGGTGCTGGCGGCGTACCTGCGTGGTGAACCCGCGGCGGCATTGTTCACCGAGGCGGAACAGCATGCGGACCGGCGGCTGTGCCTGGTCCTGGGCGACGCCCCCGAAGCCGGTGTCGACGCATTCCTCGACCTGTACGCCGACGATGCGGTGGTGCGGACGGCGCGGGCGGAGGTGACCGCCGCGCTCGGCGGCGCCGAACCCACCGGACTCCAAGCGGATCTGGCCCGGCTGTACGTCTTGGTGCAGGTGTGGCGGGCGTGCGGCCTGCGGTGGGATGCGGTGATCGGTTACGGCACAGGCGAATACGTGGCGGCGGTGATAACCGGTGTCGTGGATCTGGCGACCGCGATGCGACACGCCGCCGCTGCGACACCGCTGGCGCCGGGTGATCGCCGCGAGCTGTGGCTCGTCTCGCGAGCATCGGATGTCGAGTCGTGTGTGACGGCCGCGGGTTGTGATCGGATGCTGGTACTGGGCCGGCGCAGCGACGAACGCGCCCGACTGCGGCTGGCCGCCGATCGGCACGGGGTGCACACCGTACTCGCGGCCGACGGGCCACACGATGTCCAGCGGACCCTGCTGATCGCCGCGGCGAAACTCTATGCGATCGGTATGGATATCTGCCCGACGCCGTGGGGCCCGTTCGCGCTGGGGAGCCGGATCCCGCTGCCCACCTACGCCTTCCAGCGCAGCCGCTTCTGGATCGAACCGGAACGTGCGCTTCGCCGTACCGTCGGCGCCGCCGAGGACACCGGGCTGCCCGGCCGTCCGGTGGATCTGCCGCTCTCGGAGGAGATCCGCTACGAGCGGAGTTTCGCCTGCGACTCCCCGTCGTATGTGACCGATCACCGGCTGTTCGGCACCGCGGTCGTGCCCGGTGCCTCGCATATCGCGATGGTGCTGGCCGCGGCGGCGCACCACATCGACGGGCCGTACGCGCTGCGGGACACGTTGTTCCTCAATCCGTTCGCCGTGTCCGACGGCGGGAGCCGCCGCGCACAATTGGTGCTGCGCCCGAACGGTTCGGGCTGGGACGTGACCCTCGTCGCGGAAGAGGAATCCGCTGTGGGCGCGGCGTGGCCGGCGCTGTTCCGCACCGCGCTGGACAGTGCTCCCGCCGAATCGGATGCGACCTTCGGTGATGCCGATCGCGGCGATGTTCTCGCCCGCTGTCCGCAGCAGCTGTCCGGACTCGAGTTCTATCGGGACGTCTGGGTGCCGGGGCTCGACACCGGGAACTCCTTCCACTGGATCGAGACCATCTGGCGTGGCGACAACGAGGCACTGTGCCTGACGACCCGTCCCGAGGGGGTCGAGATCGGGCCGGAGCCGCTGCACGCGGGGCTGGTCGAAGCCGCGTTCCAGGTGCTCAACAGCTGCTGGAAATACGACAACGCTCTGCTGCGGGCCCAGGAGAACATCTACGTTCCGTTCAGTATCGACCGCTACTACTTCTCCGGCCGCCGCACCGAGGGCCCGCTGTGGATCCACGCCCGTTTGGCGGGCGGGCACGGCGCGGGGGACGAGGCGTTCACCGCGCATATCCGGATGTACGACGTCACCGGCGAATTGGTGGTCGCCGTGGACGGATTCGAATCGCGGCGCATCAGCCGCGCACAGGTGGAGCGGGCGCTCGCCCGCAAGACGGCCGATATCACCCACGAACAACACTGGCAGCGCACCGAGGCGGCCGGGGCGGGCGCCGAGCCGGTGTCGCTGCTGGTGATCGACGACGAACCCGACCGGTTGAGCCGGTTCGCGCGGGTGCTGCGCGAGCGGGCGATTCCGGCCGTGACCGTGTTGATCGGCGCGGAGGTACCGCCGGGATCGGGCATCACCCGCCACGTTGCCACCGACGCCGAAGCAGCGCCCTGGCCGGTGGAATTCGCCGCGGCGGATCGTCGCGGCTTCGTCGACCTGCGCGGTTTGTCCACGACGGACGGCGAGAGCGCGCAGTTCGTCGGCGAGGCCGCCCAGCGGTGTGCCGCGGCTGTGCGACCGCTACCGGCGCTGGCGTCCGAACGCGTCCGCGTGTGGTGGCCGACTCGTAGCGCTCAGCCGGTGACCGGCGACGTCGACGTCACCGATCCGGCCGCGACCATGCTCTGGGGTATCGCCACGGTCGTTCGACGCGAGTACCCGGAATTACACTGCAGCACAGTCGATCTGGACGACGATGCGGATTCGTCGCTGGTGCGGCTGGCGGAGGAGATCCATCGGTGGTCGCCGGAGATGCGGATCGCGCATCGCGGGAAGGACCGCTACGTCGCGCGGCTTCGCCGTGCACATCCGGGGACGGATGTGCGGATCCGGCCCGATCGCAGTTATCTCGTCACGGGCGGTCTCCGGGGCATCGGCCCGCGCGTGGCGCGTCTGCTGGCCGAACAGGGCGCGGGCCACCTCGTACTCGTCGGCCGCACCGCTCCCGATCCGGAGACCGCGCGGCTGCTGGACGAGATCCGCGACGGCGGTTGCCCGGTCACCGTGCACACCGCCGATATCGGCACCGAATCGCTCGCCGGCGTGATCGCCGCGGCGCCGCATCCGCTCGGCGGGATCGTGCACGCGGCCGGGGTGCTGGACGATGCGACGATCGCCGGGCTGGACGCCGGGCGATTCGAGAAGGTCCTCGCGCCCAAGGTCGGCGGGATTCGTTCGCTGCGCGACATCCTCGGCGCGGAAACCGATTTCGTGGTGTTCTTCTCGTCGCTGACGGCGACCGTCGGTGCGGGCGGGCAAGCCAACTACGCCGCGGCCAATGCCTATCTGGACGGGTACGCGTCCGTGCTGCGGGCCCAGGGTATCCCCGCGACCAGCATCGCGTGGGGTCCGTGGGCGGAGATCGGGATGGCGGCCCGGCTCGACGCCGAGGATCGCGCGCGGGCTCGGCTGCGCGGTTATCGCCCGCTCTCGCCGGAACAGGGACTGCGACTGCTCGCCGGCAATCTGGTCGCAGCCGGACCGACCGTCGTCGCCGCCGATCTGGACTGGCCGAAACTGGCCGCGGCCGCGGGCGGTGACCCGTGGTACGGAAGTATCGCCGCCACCCCCGCCGCCGCCGGACCGGCCGCATCGCTGCGGGAACGGGTTCTGACCGCTGCCCGGACCGACCGGCCGGCCCTGGTCCGTGACCTGACGGCCACCGAGGTGAAGGCGGTGCTGGGACTCGACGACGGGCATCTGATCGACCCGGAGGAGGGGTTCACCCAGCTCGGCATGGACTCCCTCGCGGTCGTCGAACTGCGCTCGCGCCTGCAGGACGGTTTCGGACTCGCGCTGCCCGCGACCTTCGGATTCGACTATCCGACCGTCGAGAAGGTGGCCGAATACCTTTCGGCCGCAATCGGTTCCGGGGAAGCCGACGTGCCGGCCCCGGCTGCGGTCCCTGCCCGGTCGCAACAGGTGACGACACAGGACGGACCACCACACGCCGCCGCCGTACCACCCAGGGGCTCGGCACCGACCGGGTCGTATTCGGACACCTCGGCCGCGCCGACTTCGGCTGCGCCAGCTGCGCCGGTTGCGGATCCGGCGGCGCCGACCGCCGCTGTCGCGAGTCCGGCCGGTCCGTCCTCGGCCGAGTCGCAAGCGGCAGCTTCGGAACCACCCCCGTCGGCGCGGCCCGCCGCACCCCCGTCGGAGGATCCGATCGCCGCCGAGCTGGCTCTGCTGGAGGCGGCATTACACAGCGACGCACAGTGGTGAGGGATATGTCCGCAGCACCTTCCGAATCCGCCGGCACCGGCGGTGCGACACCTGACCGCGAACACCGCATCGCCGCGGCCCTGCGCGCGGCCCGCGAGCGGCTGGCCGAACCCCGCCCGGCGGAACCGATCGCGATCGTCGGCATCGGCTGCCGCTTCCCCAGCGGCATCACCGATCCGGACAGCCTGTGGGACGTCGTCGCCGGTGGTGTCGACGCCACCGGCGAACAGCCGGGCGATCGGTGGGATGTGCACCGGTTCTACGATCCGGACCCGGACAAGCCCGGCACCATCTACACCACCCGCGGCGGATTCCTCGACGCCGTGGATATGTTCGACGCCGACTTCTTCGGCATTTCACCCCGGGAAGCGCGCGCGATGGATCCGCAGCAGCGGCTCCTGCTGGAGATCGCGTGGGAGGCGGTGGAGAACGCGGGTATCGCGCCCCGGCGGCTGCGCGGATCCGATACCGGGCTGTTCGTCGGATTCAGCTGGCGCGACTACGACCGCGTCGCCGTCGCAGATGTCCCCGAGGCCATGAACGCCTATGCGGGACTGGGCAATACACCGAGTATCGCGGTGGGCCGGGTGGCGTACACGCTGGATCTGCACGGACCGGTGTCGCTGGTCGACACCGCGTGCTCGTCGTCGCTGGTGGCGGTGCATCAGGCGGTGCAGAGCCTGCGCAACGGCGACTGTTCGACCGCGCTGGCCGGTGGCGTGAATCTGATCCTCTCGCCGTTCTCGACGATGTTCTGCTGCCGCATCCGCGCGCTGTCGCCGGACGGCCGCTGCAAGACCTTCGATGCCTCCGCCGACGGGTACGGCCGCGCCGAGGGAGCCGGTCTGGTGGTGCTCAAGCGGTTGTCGCAGGCACAGCGCGACGGCGACCGGATCTACGCGGTGATCCGCGGTTCCGCGGTCAACCACGACGGCCGGACCGGCGGGCTCACCGTGCCGAGCGCCCGCGCCCAGGAGGCGGTGGTGCGGGCCGCGCTGCGGACGGCGAATGTCGAACCGGCGCAGGTGAACTACATCGAGGCACACGGCACGGGCACCGCCCTGGGCGATCCGATCGAAATCGGCGCGCTGAATTCCGTCTTCGGCGCCGCACGAGCGCCGCTGTGGGTCGGGTCGATCAAATCGAACTTCGGGCACGCCGAGACGGCCGCGGGAATCGCCGGCCTGATCAAGGCGGCACTGGCCGTACAACGCGGTGTGGTGCCGCCGACCCTGCATGTACGGGAACCGAACCCGCGCATCGATTGGGCGTCCGGATCGGCGCGGGTGGTCACCGAGACCACATCGTGGCCGGCGGGATCGCGGATCGCGGGCGTCAGTTCGTTCGGGTTCAGCGGGACCAACGCGCACGTGGTGGTCGAACAGCCGCCGGTGGCCGTGCCATCCGCGACCGCCGTGCCCTCGGGTCTGCTGACGTTGTCCGCGCGGACCGACGAAGCGTTGCGGGCGCAGTCGCGGCGATTCGCGCTGGCACTGCGCACCGCCGAGCCAGCGCAGCTCGAATCGGTCTGCGCGACAGCCAATCTCGGACGGAACACGTTCGAGCACCGGCTCGCCGTGGTGGCCGGGAGTACCACCGCGATGGCGGCCGCCTTGGACGCCCATTCCACCGGACAGTGGCAGCTGGCGGTCACGACCGGCCATGTGCCGCGCGGTCGAGCCGTGCGCACCGCCCTGTTGATCGGCCATCGAGAACCCGGTGTGGAGCCGCTCGATCGCGAGAACTACACCGGCTCCGGCGTTTTCCGCACCGCCGTCGACGAATGTCTGGACGCGACCTCGTCGCGGGAGAGTTTCCGCACCGCCCTGTTCGCGGGGCTCGCACCCCATCAGGCGCAGCGGGTACCCGGCCTGGCGGATGCGCTGGCCTTCGTGCACCGCTACGCCCTCACTCGCCAGCTGCTGGCATCAGGACTGCGCCCGGCTGCCGTCCTGGGCGTCGGGGTCGGGGAGTACGTCGTCGCCGCGATCACCGGAATTCTGGAACCCGCTGTGGCACTGCGGGCTTCGGTGTCGACCGCGGCCCTGCTCGGCGAGCGTGCGGTCGCACGCACCGACGACGACGCCCTGCTCGACGCGGTGCTGCGCGAAACCGGGGCGCGCCGGTGCGGTCACACCGGCAACCGCTACCTGCTGGAGGCCGGTCCCGGCGGCCGCGAGCCGCTGCTGCAGCGCCTGCGCGCCGCCGGTATCGCCGCCACGACCCACGCCGAACTGCGCGATCACCTGGGAACGGCCGTCCCCGACCTGGGACAGCCGGGCGATCCCGAACTCACCGTCGTCTCCGCGCACACCGGGATGCGCCTCGGCCGCGAAGCAGCCGATCCCGCGTACTGGTCGGCCCGCCCGCTGTGGCCCGCACATCTGGACCGAGCCTTCGCCACGCTGCGGGAACTCGACTGCACCGTCGTCGCCGAAATCGCGGGGGCGACGCTGACCGACCTCGGCGGGAACCGCCTGACCGAATCCGAGAACCGCCGGCTCACCACGGGTACCACCCGCGGCGAACTGACCCGGTGCACGGCCGGACTGTTCGCGGCCGGAGCCGTCGACGACCTGCGTGACCTGCACGGCACCCACTACCCCCGGATCACGCTGCCCACCTACCCGTTCCAACGCCGCCGGTACTGGGTGGAAGCGCCCGGCTCGGCCCTCGGTGAACCGAGTGCGCCGGCCGCGACGGCGCCCGCTCCGCATGCCGAAGCGCTCGGCGTGGACGCCCGCGACGCCGCCCGGACGGCCACACTCGACACGGCCGACGCATCGCGTCCGGCGACGACAGCATCGGCCGAAATCCGGGAACCCGTCTCCGATTCCACCGTCCCCGAATCGGCGCCCCGCGCTGACGTAGATGCGACCACGCCGGACGCGTCGGCGACCGCGGCCGTCGAGCCCGCGCGGTCGGCCGCGGACCTGTTCCTGCTGCGCCGCCGGGTGAGCGCCGTCGTCGTGGCGAGTGTCCGGCAGGTGTTCCAGATGCCGGAGTCCGATCCCGTCGATCTGCACACCCCGCTGCAGGAACTCGGTTTCGACTCGTTGATGGCGATCGAATTGCGCACCGTCCTGGGCCGTGCCCTGGCGCTGCCGATCGAGGCGGCGTTCGCCTTCGAATTCCCCACGGTGACAGCGCAAATCACCGAGCTCACCGCTCGATTGGCCGTCGCGCCGACGATCCCGCCCGAACCGGTTGCGCAACCGGCGATGCCGGTACCGGCGACCGCGGCGGCACCGACGACGACCGATCCGGGCCCGGAGCACCACGACGCCGCGGCCGGCCCGCACCCCGCCCCGTTCGACATCCCCGTCAGCACGACCCGTACTCCGCTCGACGGGCTGAGCGAATCCGATCTCATCGCGCTGGCTCGCGCGGAAGTGGCCGCCCTGGAAGAGGTGCTGCGTTGACCCCGACCGCGACGAATCCGAGTGCGCTGCCCGAGGACGGCGACAGCAGCGAAGCCTTACGCGGCGCCATCGCCGCCTTGCGCACCGCCCGTGGGGCGCTGGCGCAGCGCAGTGAGCCGGTCGCCGTGATCGGTGCGGGCTGCCGCCTGCCCGGCGGGGTCGATTCGCTGGACGGCTTCGCCGAATTCCTGCGCGCGGGCGGCGACGGCGTGGTCGACATTCCGCCGGACCGCTGGGATGTCGAGCACTACTACGACGCCGATACCGACGCACCCGGCCGATCCTTCATCGCGAAGATGGGCGCGCTCACCGATATCGGCGATTTCGATGCCGCCTTCTTCGGTATCTCACCGCGCGAGGCCGAGGCCATGGACCCGCAGCAACGACTGCTGCTCGAGGTCACGTGGGAGGCGCTCGAGCACGCCGCGGTCCCACCGGAAACCCTGCGCGAAAGCCGAACCGGCGTCTTCGTCGGCATGTGCCCCAACGATTACGGCGCCGCGGCCACCGACCCGGCGGCGATCGACATCTACTCCGCGACCGGTCTGGCGCCGTCGGTGGCGGCCGGGCGCATCGCCTACCACCTCGGACTGCAGGGCCCCGCCCTGGTCGTCGATACCGCGTGCTCGTCCGCGCTGGTCGCGCTGCATCTGGCGGTGCAGAGCCTGCGTTCGGGAGAGTGCGATCTGGCCTTGGTGGCCGGAGTCAATCTGATCGTCTCCCCGCAGTCGATGATCTCGATGTCGAAACTGCGGGCGCCCTCGCCGAGCAATCGCTGCGCACCCTTCTCCGCGGCCGCCGACGGACTGGTGCGGGGCGAGGGATGCGGCGTCGTCGTACTGAAGCGCGAATCCGCCGCCCACGCCGCCGGCGACCGCGTGCTGGCCTCGATCGTGGCCACCGCCGTCGACCAGGACGGTCGTAGCAACGGCCTCACCGCCCCCAACGGCCGCGCCCAGGAACAGGTGCTGCGAGAGGCGTTGCGCGAGGCGAAGGTGGAGGCCGGCCGCATCGACTACATCGAGGCGCACGGCACCGGCACCCCGCTCGGCGACCCGATCGAATTACGCGCGCTCTCGGCGGTTTTCGGTGCCGAACGCGACCGACCGCTGCTCGTCGGATCGGCGAAGGGCAATCTGGGACATCTGGAACCGGCCGCCGGGATCGCCGGACTGCTCAAGGCCATCACGGTCGTCCGCGACCGGATCGTCCCGCCCACACTGCATTTCGACGCACCGAATCCGCTGATCGACTGGGATGCCACGCCGATCGTGATCCCCGCCGCCGCGCAAGAGATCCCCGGCGCCGAACCGGTCTACGCCGGGGTCAGCGCGTTCGGATTCAGCGGGACCAACGCGCATACGATCATCACCGCGGCCCCCGGAACCGGATCGGCACCCGAGGAAGCCGCCGAACCGGCGCGGGAACTGCTGGTCCTGCCGCTGTCGGCGGCAACCGGTCAGGCCCTGCGAGAGACGGCACTTCGCGTGCGCGACGCATTGGCGGCCGATACGCCCGCGCGGGACCTGTGCTTCACCGCGTCCCGCCGCGCCGCACTCGACCATCGTGCCGTGGTGATCGGCGAAACCGCCGCCGCACTGCAACGCGGCCTCACCGCCATCGCCGAGGACCGCGACCGCGCGGGCGTGATCCGTGGCCGCCGCGGCGAACCGGGCGCCCTGGTCTTCGTCTTCGCCGGATTCGGTGGGCACTGGCCCGGGATGGGCGCCCAGCTCATGGCCGATCATCCGGTCTTCGCCGAGGCGGTGCGGCGATGCGCGGCCGCCTTCGAACCCCATCTGGGCATCGATATCGCGGAACTGCTGGCCGCCGGCGAATCCGACGGCGGCCGTATCGATCTCGCCCAGCCCATGTCCTTCGCCGTGCAGATCGGATTGGCGGAGTTGCTGGCGGCGAACGGATTCCGCCCCGATGCCGTCATCGGCCACAGCGTCGGTGAGATCGCGGCCGCCCGGGTGGCCGGGGCACTGAGCGTCGCGGACGCGGCCGCGGTCATCGTTCACCGCAACCGGGTGCTGCGGGCGATCGAGGGAACCGGCGGCATGCTGTCGGTGCCGATGAGCGTCGGCGAGCTCGACGGATGGCTGGAGCGGATCGAAGGCGCATTCGACCTGGCCGCGGTGAACGGCCCCGCGCAGGTCGTCGTCTCCGGCACGGTCGCCGATCTGGACCGGCTCGAAAAGGCGCTCGCCGCAGCGGGATACGACCCACGCCGGGTGAAGATCGAATCGGCCGCGCACAGTCGTCAGCTGGATCCGCACCTGGACGCCTTCGTCGAACGGATCGCCGGCATCACCGCGATGCAGGGTGGCCGGGCCGCATTCCTGTCCACCGTCGAGTCCGACTACCTCCCCACCGGTGCGCTGACCGCCGACTACTGGGCCCGCAATCTGCGCAGCACGGTCCGCCTCGACGAGACGGTCGAGCGGGTGCTCGCGGAGGGCCCGGCGACCTTCGTCGAGATCGGGCCGAATCCGGTCCTGGTCGACGGTATTCGCGCCCGCATCGATGCCTCGAACGACCGGGGCGCGGTGGCCGGTTCCCTAAGGCGCAAGGGCTACGCCCGCCGCGACATCCTGGAGCTGATCGCCCGGTTGTACGTGCACGGACTACCCGTGGACTGGGCCGCTGCCGGGGTGCGCGGCCGGATCGTCGACCTGCCGTCGTATCCGTGGCAGCACAAGCGGTTCTGGGCGCGCTCCGATTGGGATGTGGCCGCCGAACAGCACGGCGGACAGGCTGTGGTCGAATCGTCCGTCAGCGGCGAACGCCTCCTGCAGCGGGTGGTCGATCCCGCCCGCTCGCCCTGGCTGCTCGACCACGCCGTGGGCGACACCCCGGTCGCCGCCGGTGCCTGGCTGGTCAATCTCGCCGCCGCGGCACGCCTGCAGCACGGTTTCGGACCGGGATGCCATTTCGCCGATATCCGGTTCGAACGAGTGCTGACCCTGCCCGAGTCCGGCCGCCGAGTGCAGGTGGTGTTGCGCGACAACGAATTTCGGATCAGCGCCCGTTCGGCCGAATCGAACGACGCGGCCACGGTGTGGACCGAGCACGCCCGTGGGCGGATCGTCTCGGGCGAGCACCTGCCGGAGGCGCCGGGCCTGAGCGCGGCACAGCGGCGCTGCCTCACCGCGGTCGATCCGCAGGATCTCTACGCGGCCTACACCCGCAACGGCACCCGCTACGGGCCCGCGTTCCGCACCGTGACGGAGCTGTCGGTCGGCGACGGCGAGGCGCTCGGCCGGGTGAGCGCGGTCACCGGCGCGCGCGATCCCGAGCAGGGAGTGACGGCGGCCGCGGTGCTGGACGGATGTTTCCAGGTGGTCGGCGCCCTGGCCGGGGACGAACTGTTCCTGCCGTCCGCGATCGGCGCCCTGTCCGTCGCCGACCACATTCCGCCTCAGGTCCACGCCCACGTGCGCCGCTACTCTCGCGAAGGACGCCTGCAGACCGCCGATCTCGACATCTACGCCGACGACGGTTCCCTCGTCGCCACGGTGCGCGAGTTGACCGCGACCCGCGTCGACAGCGCGGATACCGCCGAGGCCGCCGTCCTCGCGGTCGATTGGCAGCAGCACCCGCGTACGACCGGCCGGCTCTCGGGGCGCTGGGTGGTCGTCGGCGGCGACGCGGAGGACGACGTACCGCTGGGATCCGCAACGCTGATCCGGGAGCTCGTGGCGGCGGGCGCCGAGACCGCCACCGCCGCGGTCGCGCCGAGTGCCGACGAGAGCGAACCGGAGGCCGCGTCCTTCGATGAACCCGCGGACCACATCCTGTACCTCGCCGGAACCGAGGACGGCGCAACGGCATTCGCCGATCTCGCCGCCCTGCTCGGCCTCGCGCGCACCCTCGTGCGGATGACCTCCGCGCCGCGCCTGTGGGTGGTCACGCGAGGCGGACAGGCGGTGGCGCGGGAATGCGTCGATCCGTGGCAGGCCGGTCTGTGGGGTTTCGGCACGGCCCTGGCCGCCGAACACCCCGAATTGCGGACCACGCTCATCGACCTGGCCGCCGATGCGGGCGTGGACGGCGACGACGCGGCCGATTTGGTCGCGGAACTCGCCGACGGCAGTGAGCGACATATCGCGCTGCGCGCCGGAATGCGCTGGGTCGCGCGCCTCGACCGGGTCCGGCTGAACCCGGATCCGCCCGTCGTCGCCGCCGGAACCCGCGGGTTCGGGGTGGATATCGACGAGCCGGGCCGATTGCAGACGCTGACGCTGCGCGGACGCGGCCTCCCGCGACCGGGCCCGCGCGAGGTCGTCATCGCGGTGGCCGCGGCCGGTCTCAACTTCGCCGACGTCATGTGGGCCATGGGCTTCTTCTCGGATCTCGACGCCGTGCCCCTGGGATCGGAATGCGCGGGCACCGTCGCAGCCGTGGGCACCGACGTCGATACGGTGCGTGTGGGCGACCGGGTGGTGGCGGTGGCGCTGAACAGCCTGGCCACCCATGCCGTCGCGGACGCGGCACTGGTTCATCGGCTGCCGGAGACGTTCCCGCTCACCGACGCCGCGGCGCTGCCCACCGCCTACACCACCGCGTGTTACGCGCTCGAACATCTCGCCCGGGTGCGCCCGGGCATGCGCATCCTGATCCACTCGGGTACGGGGGGAACGGGTTCGGCGGCCATCGCGGTGGCCCAGCGGCACGGGCTGGAGATCATCGCCACCGCGGGCACCGAGGAAAAGCGCCGCTTCCTCCGAGAGCTGGGTATCGAGCACGTCTTCGATTCGCGCACTATGGAATTCGAGCAGCAGGTTCTCGACGTCACCGGCGGCGCGGGGGTCGATATCGTGCTCAACTCCCTCACCGGCGCGGCCGCCGAGGCGAGTCTGCGCACGGTCGCCGCCGACGGAATCTTCCTCGAGCTCGGCAAACGCGATATCTACGGCTCGGGGCGGCTGCCACTGGAACATTTCAAACGCCGGATCACCTACACCGCGGTCGATATGGCCGGACTGCACCGCGAACGCCCCGCCGTGTTCGCCGAACTTCTGCACCACACCCTGGACCGCGTCGTCTCCGGCGAACTGAGACCGCTTCCGGTGCAGACCTATCCGATCGCCGCGGCGCCGGAGGTCTTTCGTCTCATGAGCACCGGCGCGCACACCGGGAAACTGGTGCTGGTGACCGACGAGGCGGCCACCACCGACATCGTGCGCGGCGCCGCGCAGGGGCTGGCCGAACCCGGCTGCATCCTGATCACCGGCGGCCTCGGCGGGCTCGGTCTCGACCTGGCCCGCACCCTGGTCGAACGCGGCGGCGCGCAGATCGGGCTGCTGGCCCGCCGCGAGCCGAATGCCGAGGAACGCGCGATCATCGACGAACTCAATGCCGATGGAGAGCGGGTCCGGGTGGAGCGCGCCGACGTCGCCGACGCGGCCGAGGTCGGCGCCGCCGTCGCGCGGTTGCGCTCCCGGGTCGGCCCGGTGCGCGGTGTGTTCCATCTCGCGGCCGTCCTGCGTGACGCCGTATTGACCAACCAGAGTTGGGCCCAGTTCGATCCGGTGCTGCGCCCCAAGGCGTTGGGAGCGTGGAATGTGCACCGCGCCGTGGCGGGTGACCCCATCGAGTACTTCGTGATGTACTCCTCCACCGCGACGGTGCTGCCCTCGGGCGGTCAACTGAACTATGCCGCCGCCAACGCGTTTCTCGACGGCCTGGCCCACTACCGGCGCGCCCAGGGCCTGGCGGCTACCGCGGTGGCCTGGGGCCCGTTCCGCGATACCGGACTCGCCGCACGCAGCACCGCGACGGAGGAGTATCTGGCCGGCCGCGGAATCCGCTCGCTGACACCGGCGGCGGGGTACACACTGCTGGAGACGCTGCTCGACGACGGTCGCCCGCGCGCCGCGATCATCGGTCTCGACGCCGACGCCTGGCTCGGCGCGCACCCCTTCGCGCGCGCCGTTCCGCTGTACGAACCGTTGCGCGCCATGGGTTCCGGCGCCACCTCGGCCTTGGCGGACGAGTTGCGCTGCCTCCCGGCCGAGGAGCGCGACACCGCGCTGTGGGAGCTGTTGCTGAGCAGGACGGCTGCCGTTCTGCGCATCGACACCGACGAAATCGACCCGGCCACACCCTTTCTGGAGCTCGGCATGAGCTCGCTCGCGCTGCTCGAATTCAAGAACGGACTGTCGGCCGCCCTGGGCATCGACCTGCCCGGCGCGGTGCACTGGGAACATCCGACCGCGCGGGCGATGCACCGCTATCTGTCCGGCCGCCTACGCGAGGAGCAGTCCCGATGAGCGTCTACCTGCACGGGATTTCCTACGCGGTCGGCGCCCGCGAGCCGATCGCAGGCCTCGAACCGCTGCGGGAGGACCCGGCCATGCTGCGCGATATGCACGGCCTCGGCCTGTACCACTACTGCCGCACCGAACAGACGCCGCTGCAACTGGCCGCCGACGTCGTCGCGAGCACCCTCGATCGGATCCCGGTGGATGCCGCCGAGATCGACCTGCTGGTCTACGCGTCGTCGAGCCCCGAAACCGGAGCCCTGGCCGGTGGTGACTTCCTGCGCTTCTGTGAGCGTTTCGGTCTCACCCGCGCCACTCCGATCGGTGTCACGCTGGCCGAATGCGCGAATTTCGGGAGTGCCCTGCGCATCGCGCACAGCCTGGTCGCCGCCGGATCGGCTCGCAACGTCCTGGTGGTCACCTCCGACGCGTGCCCGGACCCGCACGCCCGTATTCTGCGCGACGCGCTCTCGGTCCTGAGCGACGGCGCCGCCGCCTGTCTGATCACCTCCGCCGAACCGTCGCGGATCGAGGTGCTCGGCTCGAACCAGGGCACCAACCAGTTGATCCGTGTGGCGAAGATGCCGGCCCTGGCGGGGCTGACCAAGCGTGGCCTGTCCCGCGCGGTGGCCGATATGCTCGACCGCGCCGGTCTGGACCGCGGCGACGTGCGCCGCATCATCGCCAACAACGTCAACGAGGAGGCCGTGCGGTTCATGGCCGATTCGGCCGGACTCGACCACGACCTGTGCTACCTGGACAACATCGCGGACTACGCGCATGTGCATTCGGCCGACAACCTGATCAATCTGCAGACCTATCTGGAGGACGGCGTCGCGCCGGGGGAGATCGTCATGACCATCAGCCACGGGTTCGGCACCTGGGGCGTCGCACTGTTGAGGATCGGCTGACATGCTCGCATTCGTATTTCCCGGTCAGGGAGCGCAATTCCCCGGCATGAGCAAGGCGCTGGCCGACACCTACCCGGTCGCGCGCGAGATCTTCGACCGCGCCGACGCGGCGATCGACTTCGGCCTGAGCGAACTGTGCTTCGCCGGCGACCCGGCGGAGCTGGCCCGGACCGAATACGCCCAGCCCGCGATCCTGGCCACCAGTGTGGCCGCCTATCGAGTGCTGGTGTCGGAGACCGGCATTCATCCGATGGTCGTGGCCGGGCACAGCCTCGGTGAGATCACCGCGCACGTCTGCGCCGGCGCCCTCGACGTCGAGACCGCGGTGCGCCTGGTGCGTCGCCGGGGCGCCCTGATGCAGGAAGCGGTGCCGCCGGGGGCGGGCGCGATGGTGGCGGTGATGGGTCTCGCCGCCGAGGAGGTCGACCAAATCTGCTCCGCCGCAGCGCGTTCCGAGGTCGTGGCGGTCGCCAACTACAACGGCGCGAGCCAGATGGTGATCTCCGGGCACACCGGCGCGGTCGGCAGGGCCCGGCAACTCGCCGAGGAACGCGGGGCGATCACCCGTGCGCTCGACGTCAGCGCGCCGTTCCACTGCGCACTCATGGCACCCGCCGCCGCCACCTTCCGATCCGAACTCGCCGGCGCCGCATTCACGTCACCGCGAATACCGGTGGTGGAGGGCACGTCCGGGCGGTGGCGAACCGACGCCGACCCGGTCGACTCGCTGTCCGCGCAGATCTGCGCACCCGTGCGCTGGGATGTGGTGATGGCCGGACTGGCGGCCCGCGGCATTCGATACGTGATCGAAGCCGGGCCCGGCGCACGCCTGACATCCATGCTGCGCCGATCGGAAAAAGGCATCGGCACAGCGCATTTCGGTGAGCCGCAGGATCTCGACGCGGTTGTCGCTCTCCTCGGTGACCGGCCGTGGCTGCGGCGCGAGCCCGGGTACTGGCAGCACGGTGACCGCGGCGACCTGTACGCGCCCGCTACCTCCGAGATCGTCTGGGCCGGTACCGACGAAGCCGAGCCGATGACCGACGCGGCCTGGACCACCCGTTCCGACGGCTCGCGTCTGCGTCGCTACGGCCCGATGGCGGTGATCACGGCGGACAACGCGCTGCGCACCTACGATCCGGCCGTCTGGACGCCGCGCGAGGACGGCGCCTATGTGCGCCGCGACCACACCGCCGTCGAGCACCCGGCCACCGGCGGTGACAGTTTCGACCCGGCGGACTGGATCGTCGACCCGTCCGGGACCATGTGCCGTCGCGACGGCTCCCGCGTCGTCTGGCCCGACGGCGACGAGTGGAGCTTCGCCACGCCCTGAGCGATCTCATACGGTCGTATTGACCGACGGTTCATACGTTCGTATGGTAGGTCTCATACGAACGTATGAAAGGGTGTGCGCGATGTTTCGTCTCGTGGAAGTGCTCGGTCTGTGCGCGCCGCTACTGGGAGCGGCGATCGTGCTGTACTACCGCCGGCGACTGGGGCGCGCCTTCGGCAGTGCGGTACTCGCCGCGGTGGTGGCGGTGATCGGTTCGGTGGTCGGGCTGGTCACGAGCCGGGCGATGTGGTTCGGTTCCGGTGGCGCCGAGGGCATGACACATCGCATGGAGTTCGGCGCCGGCGTCCGCAATCTCCTCCTGGTGCTGGCCTGGGCGCTGTTGCTGGTCGCCATCCTGCGCCGTCCAGCGCGGCCGGAGCAGGCGCGATGAGCAGCGCGCAGGTGGTGTTCGGCGCCGGTGAACTGGCGGTGGTGGTGCTGGCAGGGGTTTCGCTGGTGGCCGCGTCCCGAATGGTGCGCGGCTATCGCACCGCCGGGTTGTCGCTGGCCGCGGCGGCGGTGGTGTGGCTGGTTGCCGAGGGCGTACACCTGGTGCAACTCGAAGCCGTCCTGCCCGCCTTGCCGGGGCCGGACCACGAATCGGCCCGCATGCTCGTCACCCTGCTCGGCGACACCGTCTACTTCGGTCTGGGCGGTGCCGGGGTGCTGCTGCTCTTCTTCGCGGCCGTCGTGGAGCGGCCTTGCCGGGACGACGGCCGCCGGGAACCGGTGGCGCTGGCGCGTCGAGTGGGGGCGCGGGCGTGGCGCTACTATCGGGCTCGCGAGCAGCGGGAGAGGAGTCGACGCGGTGGGCGTTGAGCGGGCAGCGGCGGACGCAACCGCGACGGACCGTCGTGGCCACCTGCTCGACCGGCTGGCCGATGTCATCGCCGAGGATGGTATCGAGGGCGTCAGCATCCGCACACTGGCCGCGCGCGCCGAGGTGTCGATCGGTACGGTGCAGTACTACTTCTCGACGAAAAACGATCTCCTGCACCGGGTTTGGGAGTACGTGCGGGACGAGGCGGCCCACCGTTTCGATGCCGCGGCGGTGGCGCAACTCCCGCCGGAGCAGCGTTTGTCCCGCCTCGTCGACCTGCTCATCGCCCCCGGCAGCGAGGATCGCCTCGCCCGGGTGTGGTTCGCGCTCGTCGCGCGCGCCGCCCACGACCCCGAGATCGCGGCGCTGCATCGTGCCCAGTGGCAACGCACGGAGGATCTGATCGCCCGGGCACTGGTCGCCGTGAACCCGGAGCGGGCCGCCGAATCCGGTGACGCCGCAGCGGAACTGCTGGCGCTGCTCGACGGGCTGACCCTCGCGGTCCTCACCGAACCCGATCGCATGCCGCCTGCCCGGGCACGCCGGATCGCGCGTGGCTGGACCGATCGCTGGGTGGGCTAGCGACCGCCGCTCGTGCGTTGTCAGTGCACCCGTGAGGAATCCGGAATCAGCCGGCCTTCCTCGACCAGCACTCGCAGCGCGGCGCGGCGGCGCGGGCATTCGTCGGTGCGGCAGCCCCGGTGCATCTGCATGATCTGATGGGCCTTCTGCGGGGTGAGGTCGAGCGGTTCCATCCAACAGGTGCTGAACATATCCACGGTGTAGTCGCCCTCCTCGATCCCTGCCTACCCATCGGCCATCCCGTGCCGATGTCGGTCTGTCGAGGTTATGCCCCCACTTTCGGGGGCCGGAATGTGCCGAACGGACCGAATATTGGTAATTTCGGACTGTGGTTGGGATCGGTACGCCGTCCGATGTGTTGCCGCACGGCAGCGTCAGTGTGCGAATGATGGTCAGTGTCGGGCTCGCGCATGGATTGGACGAACCGCTGTTATTGGCGGGCACCGGAATCGAACCCGCGGATCTGGCCGATGAACAGGTGCGAATTTGGCCGGATCAAGAATTCGCTGTCGCGCGCAATCTGATTCGCGCGCTCGGCGACCGGCCCGGTCTGGGCGTGCAGACCGCCGCGCAGGCCTCCCTCGGCAAGGCCGGTCTGGTCGGCCTCGCGGCCCTGGCCAGCGCGACCATGCGCGATGTGCTGAACATCGCGGTCCGCTACCAGGATCTGGTCTCGGTCTCGGCGCGCTATCACCTGGAGGAGTCCGAAGGCGACGAGGTCGCACTGGTGGCCGACGGCTCGGGAATACCGGCGGACCTGCGCGGATACTTCGTCGAACGCGAGGTGGCGCTGATCTTCGTCGCTGAGCGGGCGCTCGATGTGACCATCCCCGCCGTACGCCTGGAACTGGAGCTGGGTGCCGATCGGGCCGCCGCACTGGCCGAGTTCACCTCGGTCGACAACATCCTCAGCGACTGTCCGCGAACCGCGCTGGTACTGCCGCGCTCGTTCCTGGAACTGCGCATGCCACATGCCGATTCGCATACCGCGAACCTGATCGAACGGCAGTGTCGCGAGGCGCTGCAGGTGCTGCTGGACGGCGGCTGGAAGTTGTCGACGCTGGTCCGCGAGCGCCTGCTGCGCGATCCGGGTTCAGTGCCGTCGATGGCCGAAGTAGCCGCTGAGCTGCACATCAACGTCCGAACGCTGCGCCGGCAGCTCGCCGCCGAGGGCGCCAGCTTCCGGGGCCTGCTCAACACCGTGCGGGAGAGCACCGCGGCGGAGCTGCTGCGCGCCGGGTCGACGGTCGAGGATGTGGCCCGCCGGCTCGGATATGCGGAAACGGCCAATTTCACTCATGCCTTCACGCGGTGGATGGGGATGTCGCCGCGGGCATACCGCCAGTCGCTGACTCGAAATCGATAGCGAATCGTGTCCTGACCCGTATTCGGATTTCAGGAATCCGTGATTTTCGGTGCCCGAAACAATGTGTGGCACGGTGTCCCGGATAACTCGCTACGGCCTTTTTCGCTGCCCACATTCTGCATTCGCAATATGGCGACCGAATGCCGAAGAATTGCGCTGCCCGGCCGCCGACGTCCGCGCTCGACCCGGTGGCGCGCTCGGGTCGTCTGCTGTCCGGTCCGTCGCCCCACCTTCCGCGGCGTGAGTGCTGCCTGTCATATAGTTTCCTAGTAAAATACCTGTTAACCTTCTTGGGTGTCGCATCGTGCTCCCGCCTCCTCACCCGCCGGTTTCCGTACCACCCTGCGGATGCTGTCGCTGCGCGGCGCCTTCCGGATGCGACCGGTCGCCGACACCTGGTATCAGGCGGCGCTGTGCGCGGTGATCGCCATCGGCGGGCCGGAGGTCGTGCTGCTGGCCACCGGGCAGGTGCAGCTCGCCTTCTACACCAGTGCCGGCGGTCTGTGCGCCCTGTACGGGCACGGCCTGCCGTATGCCGCCCGCGGCCGCACGCTGGCCTGGGTGGTGCTCGGAATGTTCGCCGGCACGGCGGTCGCGTTGACCGCGTCGGCGCTGATCGCCTCCGCGGCGGTGCGGGTCCTGGTGATCGCGGTGCTGGCCGGGCTGTACAAACTGGTCTGCGATGCCTCCCGGATGGGGCCGCCCGGCAACATCATCTTCACCTTCGTGGTCTCCAGCGCGGCCTTCATCCCGCAGCGTGCCGGGCAACTCCCCGGCCACCTCGCCCTGATCCTGCTGGGCGGCGTCCTGGCGTGGTGTGTCTGTATGGCCCCCGCGCTGATACGCCCGCACGGACCGCAGCGCCTCGCCGTGGCGCGCGCTCTCGAATCGACCGCTCGGCTGCTGCGGGTGTCGCTCGGCGATGCCGGAGTACCGCGTGCCCGGCACGACGCCGCGGTCGCCGTGCAGGCCGGATGGACCGCGCTGGCCCGGGTGCCCGCGACCGCCCGCACCGCGGCACAACGCACCGCGCTGGCCGGTCTGCTGGCTCGCGCCGAAACCCTCGCCGCCACAACCCGGCCCGCCGATTCCGGGTTGTCCCGGTATCCCTCCGATGCCGGAAGTGCCGGAGCGGAAAAGGATTTCACGACAACCCGGGAGCGAACCCGAATCGACGCCGAGTCGGGCGCCGACACCCTCGAGCAGTCCGCCCGCACTCTGCGCCGCGGCCGCGAGATACCCCGGATCCATTGCGCCGCTGCCGAAGAGTCCGAGATTCGCGGTATCGGCCTCGGCCGAACCGGTGGCACCCGCGGCCCGGCGTTGCGGCGCGTGGGACGGGCCTTCCTGCCCGGCGCCGCCGGACTGCCGCTCGCCGCCCGAGTCACCCTCGGTTCCGCGGCCGCGGGCTGGATCTCGTTGGGGCTGGGCGTGAATCGCCCGTACTGGGCGGTGATGACCGCCGCCGTTCTGATCGTCGCCAACACCGCGCAGTCGTGGCAGCGTACTGTGCAACGCGTGCTGGGCAATCTGGTGGGTGTCGCGCTGTTCACGGCGGTGGCGCCGTGGGCGCACAGCGCCGTCGCACTGGTGGTGATGGCTCTGGTCTGTCAGGTGATCGTCGAGGCCACCATCTCCCGGAACTATTGGGTCGCTTCGGTGTTCATCACACCGATGGCCCTGGCGATGGTGGAGTTCGCCACTCCGCGGCCGGCCTCCGAACTCGGACTCGATCGCTGGCTCGACACCTGTGTCGGCGCCGTGATCGCCGTCCTGATCTGTTTCGCCGTACCCAATCGCCGGGTCACCGACCGGGTGGCGGCGGCGCTGGGCGAACTCGATGCCGCGATCGGCCGCGCCCGCCGGGCGGTGGACTCCGGTACCGGTGGTCCCGCCGCCCGGGCTCGGCTCGCGGCCGCCCTGATCGAGGTCCGCACCTGCGCCGACACCGCGGCGGGGGAGTGGTGGAGCGCCCCGCTTCCCGACGAACGCATCATCGCCGCGGAACGCACCGGACATCAGCTGCTGGATCGGTTGCCGGTCCGGACCCTGGCGGCGGTGTCGTGATGACCGCGCGGAACCCGGCCCGAACGCGCGGTGCCGTCGCGGAGAACGCCGACGATGCCGTCGCCGAGGTGATGCGGCAGTGGGCGCAGGCCGCGCCCGAGCTCGATGTGAGTCCGATCGCGGTGATCGGCCGCATCACCCGCTGTGCGGCGCTGCTGCAACAGGTCGCCGACGCACCGCTCGGCGACGAGGACCTGGCGCGACCGGAATTCGACATACTGCTGGCGCTGCGGCGCGTCGGCGGTGAACTCACGCCGGGCCGGCTGGCACGCGAAACGTTCGCCTCGCCCGCGGCTGTCACCAAACGGCTGCGGGGGCTGGAAGAGCGCGGGCTCGTCGGCCGACGGGCCGATACCCGGGACCGGAGGGTCTCCCATATCGCGCTGAGCGCGGACGGCCGTGCGCTGATCGATCGGCTGATGCCGCGCCAGCTGGCCTACGAGGCGGGATTGCTGTCCGGACTACCGGACGCCGACCAGCGCGAACTCGCCCGAATTCTGGCCGATGTGCTGGTGCGGTGGGAAGGGCGGTTCGGCGGCTTGCCCCGCTGATTCCCGCGACGGCTCGGCCGGCGAGGACGCCCGCATCCGGTCGTGCGAGGACCGCGGACCGGATGCGGGTGGATTCGCCTGCGAATCAGCCGTTTCCGACGGCCGAGAGCGGGCGGATCAGGGGAACGCCGTCGGATGCGACGGGTACCGGGACGGCGAGTTTGTCGATCGCCGCGTAGTAGGCGGATTCGTATCCGGCGCCCAACTGGTCGACGGAGAACTTCTCCACCACCCGGCGCCGGCAGGCGGCCGGGTCGATCTCGTCGGCCGCGGCGATGGCCGCGGGCAGTTCGGCGGGATCGTCGCAGATGATGCCGGTGACGCCGTGCTCGACGACCTCTTCGACCGCGCCGCCGCGCAGAGCCACCACCGGGGTGCCGCAGGCCATCGCCTCGATCATCACGATGCCGAACGGCTCCTCCCAGCGGATCGGGAACAGCAGGCAGCGCGCCGAGGCGAGCAGCAGCCGTTTCGCGATCTGATCGGCCTCACCGAAGACGAAATCGGTGTCGCGCAGCAGCGGCCGCACCGCGTTCTCGAAGTAGGCCTTCTCCGGGGGCTCGTTCATCTTCGCCGCCAGCACCAGCGGGATCCCCGCCTCGTGCGCGGCGTGCAGGGCCAGATCGGGACCCTTGTACGGGGCGTAGCGCCCCAGAAACAGGCCGAAGTCCTGTTTGCGGGTCTGGAACGGCCATTCGGCCGGGCGGACCGTGTTGTAGACGCGGCCGACCCAGTTGAGATTCTCCGCGAGTGAGCGCTGCCGATCGCTGATCGCGACGAACTGCGCGGTATCGGTCAGCGAGCTGTAGTACTCCTGCGCCTCCCCGTCGACCGGACCGTGCACGGTGACGACGGTCGGAATGCCGAGGGCGGTGTACATCGGAGCATTCAGCGGCCCCGCGAAGGTGTGGTCGTGGACGACATCGATCCGTTCGGTCTGCGCCAATTCGGTGATGATGCGCCGAACCTTGAGCGCGTTGAGCACCTCCGGGAACGGATCGCCGAGGCGATCGGCGAGGATGTCGTCCCATACCCGGATGAACCGAGCGGTAGTCCCGGAGCGGCCGGCGCCCAGCAGGGTCACCCGGTGCCCGCGTGCTACCAGTGCGTCCGCCAGTTGAGCCACCACGGCTTCGACGCCGCCGTAACCGGCAGGCGGCACTTCGAAGTACGGCGGTGCGACCATCACGATGTGCAAGGGCGCGCCGGATTCGTGGAGCCGGTAGATCAAGGATTCCGAGTCCGCCAGTGAAGCGTCCTCCAAGGAGGCCGAGTACGCCGATTCCGGATAGTGCAGGGAGTCGTCGTACTCGACGGGACTGGAGCCGGACGGACCCGAGGAATCCGAGCCTGACGGGTTACTGCTCATGGTACTGCCTCCTCAACGTGTGAAGCTGCGACCAAGCATGGCGAGAGACCAGAAACCACCAGGCGTCTCTCGGGAACTTCGGTTTCCCTCATCGGGCGGGCCGGAGCGACCCGGTGGGTGATGTACCCAGCAGACGTCACGGTAACCCCTCGACAGTAAATTGTCCGGGAATGCCTGGTAGAACACGAAATTTGTGCGACCCGACCTGGGCCGACGGGTGGGATTGCCGAGCGGTAGGACATCGCGGCGGACCGTGTCGCCGCCCCTGCCGGGGTGTCCGGGGCCGGCGGCGGGCCCGGCGGTGGCACCCTCGGACGGCCGGCGTGGGCATACATGGCGCACATATATATAAGGCATAGATAGATCGACGAATTGAAATCTCGACAATTCGGGCAATCTAGACAAATTTCCATTGTGACGCGCCGACGATTTTACTGTTTCACGCCAGAGTATTGACCGTTGATTTACCATTGCCGCGCCGCTGCGAGCGGCGTCCGAATGTTCCGGAAAACGCCCTCATTTGCAGGTCGTACGGCGTAGAAGACGATAGCCGGTCGATGACTGAGCCTATTCGCCCGGAGTGTCCGGCGCAAAATTCAAGATCAAGTATATGAAGATCAAAAATGTTGCTACGCAAGAAGGTTGGTCTGTGTAAGCTGACCTCGATCACGACCTACTACGAGGTGGGATGGCGGCGATGGTGGTGTCGCAGTGAGTATCGACAAACTCCGGCTGCGCCGTGCGAGCTATATGGTAGCCGCATTCGGTGTGCTGGCTTTGGTGGTGACCGGTCCGCTGGATCGGTTGATGTTGGGTGTTTTCATCTGTATCGGGCTGGGGCTGGGATGGCTGAACGCGCAATTGACATTGCGGTCGGTCACCGGCATCACCCGCTCGGAATCGCCGAATAAGCAGGCGCTGGCCTTGTCGACGGCCGCGCGGCTGATCATCGTCACCGTGCTGGCGATCATCGTGGCGTTCCTGACGCGCCCGAACGGTGTGGGCATCTTCTTCGGACTCGCGTTGTTCCAGGTGATCCTCGTCTTGCATACCGTCGTGCCCGAGTGGAGAGGGCTCCGTCAGCAGTCATGAGCAGCACAATCGCGACGATGATCCTGGCCGATGAAGAGCCGAAGATCGAAGTAGGTCACCACGCCACCACCGAACTCTGGGGATTGACGTTCAACGTCGACACCATCCTCTCGACGGCGGTCGCCGCGGTGATCGTCATCGCCTTGGCTCTCTTCCTTCGGATGAAGATCACCTCGGGCGTACCGAACGGCGTCCAGTTGTTCTTCGAAACCGTCACCGTGCAGATGCGCGGACAGGTGGAGTCCGCGATCGGCATGCGTATCGCGCCCTTCGTATTGCCGTTGGCGGTAACGCTTTTCACCTTCATCCTGCTGTCGAACTGGATATCGGTGCTGCCGATGCAGTACGGCCGCGGCGAATTCATCTTCCCGCCGGCCTCCGATGTCAATTTCGTCTACGCCCTGGCATTGTTCGTCTTCGTCTTCTACCACGCCGCGGGTGTCAGACGCCGCGGTCCGGTGACGCATGTGAAACAGTTGCTGAAGGGCCACACGGGGTGGGGGCCGATGGTGTTGATCAACATCATCGAAGAGATCGCCAAGCCGTTGTCGCTGTCGCTGCGATTGTTCGGAAATATGTTCGCCGGCGGCGTCATGGTCGCGGTGATCGCGCTGTTCCCGTACTGGATCGCGTGGGGCCCCAACGCCATTTGGAAGTTGTTCGACTTGTTCGTCGGCGCCATTCAGGCGTTCATCTTCGCTCTTTTGACCGTCCTCTACTTCAGCCAATCCATGACGCTGGAGCACGAAAACCACTGAACGGCAGTCCCGATCGGCCCCACCGATCGGTCAACGTTGGAGAACAGGAAGAGAAAATGGCAGCAGATCCAGCAATCGTCCAGGGTGCCCTCATCGGTGGTGGCCTCATCATGGCCGGTGGCGCCATCGGCGCGGGTATCGGTGACGGTCTGGCCGGTTCGGCACTGATCAACGGCGTTACCCGGCAGCCCGAGGCCGAGGGCCGGTTGCGCGGTAACTTCTTCCTGACCGTCGGTCTGGTCGAGGCCGCGTACTTCATCAACCTCGCGTTCATGGCGCTGTTCGTATTCGCAACTCCCGGTAAGTAATCGGCGAGATGTCCGCGCGAACCGATGTGGTGGCCGAGGGGAACTTCCTCATCCCCAACGGCACCTTCTTCGTCGAGCTGATCATATTTCTGATCGTGCTCGGAGTCATCTGGTTCTTCGTCGTTCCGCCGATCCGCAAGGTGCTGACCGAACGCGAGGAGCGGGTGGAGGCGACCGCCGCCAACGCCAAAGAGGCGAAACAGGTCTTCGCCGACGCCCAGGCGAAGTATGAGACGGCGCTGGAACAGGCCCGTACCGAGGCGGCCGACATCCGCAACGAGGCACGGGCCCAGGGCCGGGCGATCATGGACGACCTGCGGACGCAGGCACAGCAGGAGGTCGACGGCATCGTCGCCGAATCCGCTGCTCATCTGCGCGCCGAGGCCGACCGCGTCAAGTCCGAGCTGCGACTCGAGGTCGAGCCGCTGGCCCAATCGCTCGCCGATCAGGTGGTCGGTGACAGTCGCCACGCCGGCACCGCCGGTCGTAGGAGGGGCAGGGATTCGTAATGATTGACACCAGCGGCGGTGTGCTTGCCGCAGGCGGATACCAGATCACCTTCGACTGGCCGGTCTTCTTCAGTCAGCTGTTCGGCTTCGCCGTCATCATCTTCATCATCTGGAAATGGGTCGTCCCGCCGGTGAAGAGGTTGATGGCCAAGAGTCAGGACGCGATCGCCAAGCAGCTCACCGAAAGCGATCACGCCGCACAGCAGTTGGAGGAAGCCAAGCGCTCCTACGCGAACGCCCTCACCGAAGCGCACACCGAACTCGAGCAGATTCGCGCCGACGCGCGCGCCGACGCCGAGTACATCGTGGCGCAGATGCGAGAAGCGGCCGCGGCGGAGGTCGAACGGGTGCGACGCCAGGGCCGCGATCAGGTCGCGCAGCTGCGTCGCCAGATGGTGCGCGATCTGGAAACGGATCTGGCGGCCGCGATGCTGGCGATCACCGAGGAGAAGGTGCGCGACCAGGTGGCCACCCCCGAGGCGAAGTCCGACAGTATCGAACGGTTCCTCGAGGACCTGGAGATCCTGGCGAACTCGTCGTCGGGCAAACGGCAGGCCCAACCGGGCTGGAACTGAACATCGTGTGCGAGTAGCCGGTGGACCACGGTCCACCGGCTACTCGTTTCACACGGAGACGGCGGCGGGCGGAATCAGCGCGTCGGCGAGCGCCGCGAGAGTGGGCGAACAGCCGGAATCGATACGGACGGTGGCCTTTTCGTCACCGCGGGTGGCGCCACGGTTCACGATCACGACCGGCTTACCGGATTTCGCGGCGCGGCGGACGAATCGCAGCCCCGACATGACCGTCAGCGAGGAACCCGCGACGATCATCGCGTCGGCCGCCTCGACCATCGAGAACGCCTCGGCCACACGATCTTTCGGGACGTTCTCGCCGAAGTAGACGATATCGGGCTTCAACATGCCGCCACAGACGGCGCAGTCGACCATGCGGAAACTGCCGGTCTCGCGGACCACGGCATCGGCGTCCGGCGCCACCTCGATACCCGTCGCCGTCGCCAATTCGGCGAAGCCGGGATTGGCCGCCTCCAGCCGGTCGGCGAGTGTCATGCGCGAGATCAGGCCGTGACACGACAGGCAGCGCACCCGCGCGTACGTGCCGTGCAGATCGACGACCGCGCGGTGCCCGGCCTTGGTGTGCAGCAGGTCCACGTTCTGCGTGATCAGCCCGCCGACCACGCCCGCACGTTCGAGCCGGGCCAGCGCGCGATGGCCGACATTGGGCCGCGCCGCGTCCATACGCCGCCAGCCGACGTGATTGCGCGCCCAGTAGCGCTGCCGGAACACCGGATCACCGACGAACTGCTGATAGGTCATCGGATTGCGGGGCGGTGAATCCGGCCCGCGATAGTCGGGGATACCGCTGTCGGTGGACATGCCGGCCCCGGTCAGGACCACGATCCGCCGGCCCGCCAGCACCTCCACCGCACGATCGAGGCCGGCTGTCGTCGGCAGAGTCGCGAGCTCGGACATGAATCCAGGTTACGAGCCCGGGCGCGATGTTCTCCCAGGGCCTATTCGATGACGCGGACCAGATCGTCGTCCGCCTGCTCCGGGTTGGTCACGTGGTAGTCCTTTCCGGGCCGCGAGCCGGCGACCGTCTCGACACAGGGACGGCGGCATTCTGCCCGCTCGTCGCTGAGACGACGCTGAGATCGTGACGGGCGAGGCCGTCGCGGGCGATGATGGGCCGTCGTGGTCGATGATGGGTGGGTGCATCGGTTCCGGCGCTGGACACATCCGTCGCGGTGGGGAGTGCGGATCCGGTCTGCCCTCGTGTCGGCCCTGGCGGTCGGTGTCGTGCTGCTGGTCGCCGCGGGCGCGATGGTCTGGTTGTTGCACCGCTCGCTGATCGACGAACTCGACGGTGCCGCCCAGGCCCGTGCCGCCGAGATCGCGGAGACGCTCGAACACGACCCGGCTCGGGTGCGCGAGCTCACGCGCGCGGAGGACGGGCGCATCGCGGCGGCCCAGGTCGTCGCGCCCGACGGAACGGTGATCTGGGGATTCGACGATCCGCACGGAATACTCGCCACGCCGCCGGCGGGAGCCGGACGCGCGGTCGGCCTGTCCGCCGCACCCGGATACGACGAGGACTTGCGGGTCGCGAGCCGTGTCGCCGAGACGCCGTCGGGCCGGTACCGGGTGCTGGTCGCGGTCGACACCGAATCGGTCGAGCGGGCGGTCGCCCGGGTCGGCGCATTGCTGGCGGTGGGGGCGCCGATCGTGGTGCTGGCCGCCGCCGCGGCAACGTATCTGCTGGTCGGCCGGTCACTGCGGTCGGTGGAGGCGATCCGCGAACGGGTGGCTCGGATCGGCGCCACCGAGCTGTCCGACCGGGTACCGGTACCGGCGCCGCGCGACGAGATCGCCCGGCTGGCCGAGACGATGAACGATATGCTCGCGCGCGTCGAGGCCGGACACCGGGCCCAGCGGCGCTTCGTCGGCGACGCCTCCCACGAATTGCGCAGTCCACTCGCCACGGTCACGGCCGCACTGGAATTGGCGCGTCACCGTCCCGAGATCGTGGACGCGGAACTGATCGACGGCACGCTGCTCCCGGAAGCCGAGCGCATGCGCCGGCTGATCGACGATCTGCTGACCCTGGCCGCCGCCGACGAGCAGGGACTCGAATTACGCACCGGCGACGTCGATCTCGACGATATCGCCCAGTACGCGGCCGCCGCCGCTCGCCTGCGAGGGGAGACAACGGTCGAGACGGACATCCGTCCGACCCGCATCGTCGGTGATCCGGAGCGGTTGGCGCGGGCGCTGCGCAATATCGTCGACAACGCGGTCGCCCATGCGCGTTCGCGGATTCTGATCGTGGCCGCGGAGAATTGCGAGCCGGGAGCGTCCGGCGCCCGCATCGTCGTGGACGATGACGGCCCGGGCATTCCCGCGGCGGACCGCACGCGGGTATTCGATCGTTTCGTGCGACTCGAGGCCGACCGATCCCGGACGACCGGAGGTTCGGGTCTCGGGCTGGCGATCGTCGCGGAGATCGTGGCGGCCCACGGAGGCGCCGTGCGCGTGGCCGAATCACCGTGGGGCGGAGCGCGATTCGTCGTCGATTTGCCGCTGACCGGACCGCCGGACCGGTGACTCAGTCCGGTGCGGCAGCGACCTCGGAGTCGATCAGCCGATAGCCGACTCCGCGCAGGGTTTCGATGCTGTTGCTGCCGAACGGCGTATCGATCTTCTTGCGCAGATAGCCGATATAGACCTCGACGACATTCTCCGGGCCGTCGTAGTGCGCATCCCAGACGTTGCGCAGGATCTCGGTTTTGGTGAGGGCGCTGCCCTTGTGCCGCAACAGGAATTCGAGGAGCCCGAACTCCCTGGGTGTCAAAGCCAATTCGGCACCGGCGCGGGAGGCCGAGCGCCGCCGCGGGTCCAGTCGCAGGTCGCCCGCGGCCAGAATCTCGGGCTGCTGTGGTGTGCGGCGGCGCAGCAGGGCGCGCAGGCGCGCGGTGAGCACGACGAAGGAGAACGGCTTGGTGAGATAGTCGTCGGCGCCCAGATCCAGCGCGTCGGCCTGGTCGTAGTCGCCGTCCTTGGCGGTGAGCATCAGCACCGGGGTGGAGATGTCGCGTTCACGCAGCCGGCGCAGCACCTCGTAGCCGCTCAGTTCGGGCAGCATGATGTCGAGCACGATGACGTCGAAGTCGTCCTCGGTCGCCCACCACAGGCCGTCGGTCCCGGTATGAGCCTGCTGGACGACGAAACCCTCCAGCTCCAAGCCGCGCCGCAGGGTCGCGGCGAGCCGGGGCTCGTCCTCGACCACCAGCACACGCATCTCCCCAGCATGCCCGACGCGTATCGGGGCCTCGGGGGCACTACCACCAGATGCCCGATTCGACGACCCACACGCCGCCGTTGTTCTTGCGGGCGGGCTGGGACAGGTGCAGGGAGACGCGCTGTCCGTTCGGTCCGGTCGCGACGGCGAGGTAGGCGCCGTCGTGGGCGATCGTCGGCCGCGACCAGCCGAAGCGCCCGGAGACGAAGGCGCGCGCGACGGCATCCTCGTCCAGCCGCCACGGCTGGTGACCGGCGTCGGCCGACTGCTGCAACTGTTCGGCCGCCTCGCCGCTGATGCCTTCACCGGGGAAGGCGGTGCCCGCCGGTGGCCGGTCGCCGGCGGGCGGGCTGGACGGAGAGACGACGGGAAGCTGGGCCGTCGGTGCGGCGGGTACTTCGTCGAGTCCGGACGGCGTCGGCTCGGTACCGCCGGAGCCGTCGTCGGTTTCGCCGGAGGTGTTCGCGGCGGCCGCTTGCGTCATCGACCGGTATCCGACGGTATTCGGTCCTTCCGAGGCCGGTGAGTCGGTCGAGCAGGCGACGAGGGTGGCGGCGACCGCGACGCCGGTCGCGACGGTGACGATGCGGAGTATGTCCGTGGCCCGGAGCTGCCGGTGGCCGGAGAAAAGAGGGAGTCGAGTGTGGGAGCGCATGGGCGGTCTCCTGAATGCGATCGGTGCCGTCATCGTGTGATCCGCGCGCGATCGGTGAGTGTTCGCGGCGGTGCGGCGGGTCGGCGCGATCGAGACCACTCCGTCATCGTGACGGTCGCGGGCGATGGTGATCGCTCACCTGCCGCGACCACGGCGTCAGCCCGCCGCGGATCTCGGCGGCCGCTGCCCGCACCCGCGGTGCGATCCGCCGCAGCGCCGCCGGACGATCACAGACGACACCCACCGCCGCCGACGCGTCGACGGCCACGGCCACCGCGGACAGCCCGGACCCGAATTCGTCGTCGTCGTAATCTGTTGCGCGACTGCCTATTCGATGGAGACGTCGATGCAGGGCCGCGAGATCGAATCCGGGCTCGACATCGGTCACCCGCGCGTCGACATCCTCCGGCGGCAGTTGCGCCAGCGCGACGCGGCCGAGGGTGCTGCGATGGGCCGCCACCCGGGTCCCGACCCGGGTGGGCACCGCCGTCGCGGCCCGGCCGCCGAGTTTGTCCAGGTAGAGCACCTCCCCGCCGTCCAGCGCCCCGAGATGGACGACGGCGGCGGTAGCCAGCAGCAATTCGTGCAGTATCGGCGCCGCGCAGGCACGTAGGCGGGACAGTCGCGCGGTGTCGGCGTTCCACGTGCGGACCCGCCGGCCCAGCGCGTAACCGTCCGCGCCGTGGGTGAGCCACTCCAGTTCGATGAGCTGCCGCACGATCCGATGCACGGTGGCGCGCGGCAGGCGGGTGCGGACGGCGATCTGGCCGAGCGTCAGATGCCGATCCGGCACCCGGAACAAGTCCATCACCAGGGTGGCGCGCTCGAGCATGGTCAGAGGCAGCTGAACTGCGGCTACCTCGGACATGTACCGATGGTAGGAGTCGCCCGTGGTGCGCGACGGCCAAGTTATCCATTCGGTACGCCGGGCTCACCCGCCGGATCCGGACGCCGATCCGGCGCCGAGGCCGTTCGCGGATCCGCTGGGCAGTTGCAGTTGTGCGTCGGGTGCGCCGGTGCCGTTCGGGTCGAGCATTCCGCCCTGTCCGGCGTAGGAGCTCTGTCCCGGTGGGGCCTGCAGGACCGTGAGGTAGTTCCACAATCCCGCCGCGAGCGCACCGCCGCCGACCAGCACCGTCCCCGCGACACCGCCCGCGCCGGCGAATGCCAGGACGGCCGCCGGAATCGTCGCCAGACACCCGGGACCGACCACCAGGCAGGTACTCGCTCCGACCGCGGCGCCGACGAGGGCGCCCAGCACGGTGCCGACGACCGTCCCGATCACCGGCCCGCGCGACATGGTGGTCGCGAAATCGTTGAGCGCCAACTGGTTCTCCATCGCGGAAGCCGCGGGGCGTCCGGCGATAACCGGTGTCATCGTGAGGGTTCGCCCGCCGTCGCCGATGCGGGTGTCGATGCGGTGGGCGATGCCGTCCACGGTGAAGCTCGCAGGCAGCGTCGCGACGGGAGTGCCGCCCACGGTCACGCGGACGGAACCGTCGGCACCCGCGCTGAATGCACCGGTGGCGAAGCCGCTGAGAACGATTGCCCCCGAGACGGTTTCGATACTCGGCGCGGGCGGCTCGGCGGTCGCGGTGGCGACGGTGACGGACGCGGTCAGGGCAGCGGTGGCCGCGGTCAGCGCGGCGATCGTACGGTGGGACATCGTCGCCTCCCGCGCTCAGCGACCGGTGTCCGGCACGCCGGGCCGGCCACGCAGATCGGGGGCGTATTCGCTGGTTCCCGGCGGTGCCAGCAGCGTCGTGACATAGCGGTAGAGCCCCACGGCGGTGGTGGGACCGCCGCCCAGCACCAGGCCCGCGACACCGCCCGCGGCCCCCGCGAGGCTGACGATCGGCAGCACCGCGACCACGCAGGCGACGCTCAGCACCGCGCACGAGGCGCCCGCGAGCGCGATGCCGAGCCCGACGCCGAGGACCGCGCCCACCGCCGTGCCGATCAACGCGCCGACGGACGTGCCGATACTGACCGCGTTGACCAGGTCGTTCATCGCGAGCTGGTTCTCCAGTGGGGAGGCGGCCGGGGTCAGGGCAGCGCGGCGCAGGCCCGCGGTGTCCGGTGTCAGCGTGAGGGTCGTCGCATCCGCGCCGATCTGCTCGCGGATCGGCATGCGCTGGTCGCCGATCGCGTACGCCAGCGGCAGGGCATCGAGCACGCGTCCCGCCTCGTCCCGGACGGTGACCGTAGTGCCGGCGGGGTCGACGGCGAAGGTGCCGTGCGTCAATTCGACTGTCACCGAACCGCTGTCGGTGGTTTCGGCGTGGTAGGTGACGACGGCCGGGACCGGATCGGCCGCTGCCGTCCCCGCCGCGGCCAGTGTTGCGGCGCAGACTGCCGCGATCGTCGAGATCCGAATCTTCATGGGGCGCCCCCTCGTCTCGATCCACCGGGCGCTCGGGACGCCCGGCCCCGGTTCGGGTGCGGTGTCGCACGCGACGTGCGGGGAGCCGGACCGTAGCGCGGCGGATTCGGAAGCGTCCGAAGGCGTCTCGCTCAGCGAGACAGATGTTCCTTCGTCGCCGGGAGTCCGGCCAGGAAGGTGGTGATCGCCGAGGTCACGGTCTCCGGATCCTCGACCATCGGCAGATGTCCGCAATCACTGAGGACGAGACGCTCACGTGGACACAATGTTTCGTCGAGCCGAGCGCCGGCGGCCGCCGACAGGATCCGATTGCGCCGGCCCCAGACGGTGCATATCGGCGGAAACTCGGGACCCGGAGTGAATTCGTCGAGCGCGGCGAAGGCGGGGAAGTCCTGCACCAGCCGGTCGAGGGCGAGCAGTCGGCCGCGATCGCTCCAATACGCCTGCAGGCGTGGGTCTTTCTGTAATTCCCGGTCCCGCCCGCGCGGGCCCAGTTGATGGGCGACGATCAGTGCGACGAGCGCCTTCGGCAGCGCGAGCCGCCGGGCCAACGGCGCGAGCGGCGCGAACCGGTCGAACCACATCAGCGGCGCCTGATCGCCGTGCCGCACGGTATTCCAGGTGAGCGGGTTGATCAGCACCAATCCGCGCACCCGTGCCGGATCGCCGATCGCGAAACCCAGCGACGTCGCGCTGCCCAGGCAATTTCCGACCAGCACCACCCGGTGCAGCCGGTGCTCGTCGAGAAAGGCCCGAAGCATCGCCACATAGTCGGCGAGCCGATATCCCTGCGGCTGTTCCGATTCCCCGTATCCGGGCAGATCCACTGCGAATACCTCGTAACGGCCCCGCAACGACGCCACCTGGTCGTCCCAGATCCGCCGCTGGGCGCCCGCATTGTGGATGAAGACGATCGGATCGCCGTGGCCCGCGTGGTCGTACACCACGCGCCGCCCTCGATATACGAATTCCGCCACGACTCCTCACATCTACGAACATCAGTGTTCGTAAGTGGGTACGGTACCGCACCCGCGCAGACCTCGCTGCTCAGCGGGCCAATTGCAATGCCAGCGTCGCCGCGGCCGGAATCAGATACAGGCCCGGGAAGATCGTGGTCCCGTAGGAATGGGCACGCACGGTGGTCGCCATCGCGCCGAGGAAATACAGAATCAATCCCACGGCCGCGGCCACTCCGACCGCTGGGACGAAGAAGCCCGCCACCAGCCCCAGCGCCCCGGCGGATTTGGCGAGGGCGAGCCAATTCCACCAGCTTCGCGGCACGCCGTACTGGTTCAGCGGTTCCACGACGAATTCGCTCTTGTTGAACAGTGAATAGCCGGAGAATCCGATCCACAGGGCCGCTGCGGTGCCGACGATGTAATACGCGATGTTCATACCGGTGTGACGACGTGGCGGGCCGCAGTGTGACACGGCGCCGCGGGCGATGGTCCGATCAGCGTCGCTGCAAGGTGATGCCCGCGATCGAATACGGGGCGTCGATCGAGGTCGCGGCGGCATTCACAGTGCCTTCCCAATAACCCTGCGGTGCGTCGACGGCATGCAGATCCCAACCCGTCGGCATCCCCTCGAACGTCACGTAGGTCTCATCGGGGCCGGCCGCGTTCTGGCGGCCGGTCTTCGAGGAATTCCCGCACACCAGCGTCACGGTCGCGCCGTCCACGAAGACCTGCAGGTCGCAGTTGTGCACGGGCGAGCCGATCATATTGTCGGGGTGCTGGGTGATGTGGTACGTCCCGGCCGGAAGGATCCCGTTGCGGGGAACTGCGGGGTCGTCGGCGGAGGCGGCGGCCGGCACCGCGGAAAAGGTGGCGGCGGCGAGTGCGGCTCCGGCCGCGGCGCGTCGAGCATTCATGGTCCGGCTCCATCGGTCGATCCATCGAAATCAGCCGGATGCCGGAGTCGTCTGGGCACCCGGGTCGCTCTGGTGGGAGGATTCCCCGCTCCCGCAAACGAAACCAGCGACACCGACATCGGCGCGGTGGCGCCGCATGCGACTGGTGATCATCGTGCGGACGAACTACCGCTGTCCCGAGATATCAAGTTTCAGGTCTCGGTGAGGTAAGAATTTGCGCCTGTCCGGGCCTACCGTTGAAGGCATCACCCGGTGCCGGACTCGGCGGTGAGCCAACCGCCGCAGCGGATGCACCGAGACAGTGCGGACCGCAGATCGCGAGCCCTCGCGGCGTCGATGCGCCGGTCCTGTCGGAAGAGGAGATGTCCTGTGCCACAAGCCTTTCGTTACTACGAGACCGGAGCGCCCGAGGTGCTGCGGTGGGAGAGCGTGGAAGTCGGCGATCCGGGGCCGAACGAGGTGCGGATTCGCCACCGAGCGGTGGGCCTGAACTTCGCCGACACCTATTTCCGTACCGGGCTGTACCCGGCGCCCCTGCCCGCCGGGATGGGCGTGGAGGGTGCGGGTGTGATCGAGGCGGTGGGCCCGGGTGTCACCGACTTCGCCGCGGGTGACCGGGTGACCTATACGGGCGGTCCGCTGGGGGCCTACAGCACGGAGCGCGTGATGCCGGCCGAACATCTGATCGCGCTTCCGGACCGGATCGGCTTCGACACCGCGGCGGCGATGACCATGCGCGGTCTGACGGCGGCGTATCTGCTGCGCCGGATCTACCCGCTGCGTCCCGGCGATACGGTGCTGTTGCACGCCGCCGCGGGCGGGGTCGGGCTGATCTTCACGCAATGGGCAAAGCTGCTGGGCGTCACCGTGATCGGCACCGTCTCCTCCGACCGGAAGGCCGAGATCGCGCGGGCCCACGGCTGCGATCACGTCATCGTGTACACCCGGGAGAACGTCGCGCAGCGCGTGCGCGAACTCACCGACGGCGCCGGTGCCCGCGTGGTCTACGACAGCATCGGCAAGACGACCTTCGAATCCTCGCTGGATGCGCTGATGCGGCGCGGGATGCTGGTGTGTTTCGGCACGGCCTCGGGTCCGGTGCCGCCGATCGACGCCATGACACTGGCCGCCAAGGGTTCGCTGTTCGTCACCCGGCCGGCACTGGCCGATTACATCAACGACGCGGCCGAACGCGCCGAACTGGCCGGGGAGCTGTTCGCCCACGTCGCCGCGGGCCGCATTCGCATCGACATCAATCAACGCTACGAGCTCGCGGACGCCGTGGCCGCACACCGCCATCTGGAACAGGGCACGAGCATCGGTTCGTCGGTCTTCACCGTGGGCCGGGAAGGACAGTCATGACAAGCATTGCCCCCGTGCATCTTTCGGCGCGCTGCGCGCCGTTCGGCGTGCGACCGCTCACCTGCACCATCGGCGCGGAGCTGTTCGATCTGGACCTCGCCGAGGTGGCACGCGACGACACGCTGTTCGCCGCACTGAAGCAACTGCTCCTCGAACACAAGGTGTTGTTCTTCCGGAATCAGAACATCAGTCGCGCCGAACATGTCGCTCTCGCACAGCGTTTCGGGCCGCTGGAGGGCCATCCCGTACTGGGCAGTGACCCCGAACATCCCGGCCTGGTTCGCATCTACAAGGATCTCGACAGCGCGCCGGAACATTACGAGAACGCCTTCCATTGCGATGCGACCTGGCGCGAGGCCCCGCCGATGGGGTGTGTGCTCCGCTGCGTCGAGACGCCCGCGGTCGGCGGCGACACCATCTGGGTGAATATGGCCGAGGCGTATCGCCGACTGCCCGAGTCGGTGCGCTCGCGGATCGCGGATTTGCGGGCGCGCCATTCCATCGAGGCCAGCTTCGGCGCGATGCGTCCGGACGAGGAACGCCTGCGGCTGCACGAGCAGTTCCCGGATGCGGAACATCCAGTGGTGCGCACACATCCGGAAACCGGCGAAAAGGTGTTGTTCGTCAACGCCTTCACCACACACTTCGTCAATTACCACACGCCGGAGAATGTGCGCTTCGGCATCGACTACGCGCCCGGTGCCTCGGAACTGCTGAACTATCTGGTCCGGCAGGCGAGTGTCCCCGAATATCAGGTCCGCTGGCGGTGGACCGAGAACAGCTTCGCCATCTGGGACAACCGCTGCACCCAGCACTACGCCGTGCAGGACTACTTCCCCGACGTTCGCAAGATGGAACGCGCGGGAATCATCGGTGACAAGCCGTTCTGAAAGTCATTTCACCACAATCCATTTCGATCGGAGTACAGCCATGTTCTTTCACGACGACGCCTTGTTCCCGGAGAACCAGGACAAGCTGGTCATCACCAGCGCGCCGTACGGGCCGGAATGGGAGCCCGACGATTTCCGCGAAGATCTGCCGTTGACCATGGCGGAACATATCCAGCAGGCGGTCGACTGCTACGAGGCCGGCGCCACCGTGCTGCACATCCACGTACGTGAACTCGACGGCAAGGGCTCCAAGCGCCTGTCGAAGTTCAACGAATTGCTCGCCGGGCTGCGCGAGGCCGTCCCGGAGATGATCCTGCAGGTGGGCGGATCGATTTCGTTCGCGCCCGAAGGCGAAGGCGCCGAGGCGAAGTGGTTGTCCGACGACACCCGTCACATGCTGGCCGGACTCGATCCGGCGCCGGATCAGGTGACGATCGCGATCAACACCAGCCAGATGAACATCATGGAGTTGATGACCGCCGACGATATCGCCGGTACGTCGATGCAGCGGCCGGAACTGGCCGAGGCATACCGGGAGATGACCGTCCCGGCCGGACCGGCGTGGGTCGCCGAACATCTGCGTCGCCTGCAGGCCGCGGGGATCCAGCCGCATTTCCAGCTGTCGAGCATTCCGCAGCTCGAAACGGTCGAGCGGCTGATCCGTCGTGGCGTGTACACCGGTCCGTTGAATCTGACCTGGGTCGGCATCGGTGGCGGCTTCGACGGACCGAATCCGTACAACATCATGAATTTCATCCAGCGCGTCCCCGACGGGGCGTGCCTGACCCTCGAGACGTTGATGCGCTCGGTATTGCCGGTCAATGCGATGGCGATCGCCATGGGCCTGCACACCCGCTGCGGTAACGAGGACACCATCTGGGGACGCAAGGGTGAGAAGTTCACCTCGGTGCAACAGATCCAGCAGCTTGCCCGGATCGCCGGTGAATTGGGCCGCGAGGTCGCCACCGCCAAGGAGGCGCGCGACATCTACAAGATCGGCACCACCTACGCCGACGCCGACGAAACGCTGGCGAAGATCGGGTTCGCGCCGAACCGGAAGCCCGGTCAGGTCGGATTCACCCACCACGCCTGACCACACGCGTCGCTGTGGCCGGTTGCGTCCGAGTCCGGACACTCGCCGTGGCCACGCGTCCGCTGACACAGAAAGATGTGCTGCACAGTGCAATTCATCATCGAACCGACCGTTGTGATCGTGCCCGGACTGCGCGATCACGTCCCGGATCACTGGCAGACCAGGCTGGCCGAGGATCTCGACCGGGTGCGCACGGTCGCGCCGCTCGAGCACGACAAGCTCGATCTACCGGCCCGGGTGGACGCGCTGGACCGGGTGCTGTCGGAGGTGGACGGCCCGATCGCCCTGGTGGCGCACAGCGCGGGAGTCGTGATCACCGTGCACTGGGCGCAGCGGGCCACCCGGGATATCCACAGTGCGCTGCTCGCGACGCCGGCCGACGTCGAAAAGCCCTTTCCCGCCGGCTATCCGACGACCGACGAGCTGAATCAGCGAGGCTGGCTGCCGATTCCGCGTCGCCGCCTCCCGTTCCCGAGCATCGTCGCCGCGAGCACCACGGATCCGCTGGCATCCTTCCGGCGGGTGGCAGGTATGGCGGAGGCATGGGGCAGCCGGCTGGTCGACCTGGGTGATGTCGGGCATCTCAATCCTGCCTCTGGTTTCGGACCCTGGGACCGCGCCCGGGATCTCCTCCGGGAGGCCGTCGACCTGGGCCGCCCGTCCGCCGCCGGGCAGGAGGTGTGATGACCGAGGTGATGACGTCGGCGGCCGCCGCGGTCGCCGATATCTCGTCCGGCTCGTCGGTGGCGGTGGGCGGATTCGGCTTGTGCGGCATCCCGGACACGCTGATCGAGGCGCTCGCCGCCGCGGCAGCGGACGACCTCGCCCTCGTCTCCAACAATTGCGGCACGACAGCGCACGGGCTGGGAATTCTGCTGGCGGACAAGCGGGTACGCCGGGTCATCGCCTCCTACGTCGGTGAGAACGCGGAATTCGCCCGGCAGTATCTGTCGGGCGAACTCGAAGTCGAGCTCACTCCGCAGGGCACCCTCGCCGAACGGCTGCGCGCCGGCGGCGCCGGTATCGCCGCCTTCTACACACCGGCCGGTGTCGGCACGCTGATCGCCGACGGCGGAATGCCGTGGCGTTTCGGGCCGAACGGCAGCGTGGCGGTCGCGTCGCCGCCGAAGCCGGTGGCCACCTTCGCCGGTCCCGCCGGGCCGAAGCGCTATGTGCTGGAGGAGGCGATCACCACCGACTTCGCCCTGGTGCACGCGCTCGTCGGTGACACCGCAGGCAATCTGGTCTTCGACAAATCGGCGCGCAACTTCAATCCACTGGTCGCGGCCGCGGGCCGGATCTGTATCGCCGAGGTCGAAACACTCGTATCCGCGGGCGATCTCGATCCCGACCGCGTCCACCTGCCCGGAATTTTCGTCGACCGCATCGTGGTGACCGGCCCGGCGCGGGGTCTCATCGAGAAGCGGACCGTGCGCATCGAGGAGAAGAAATGAGCGGCGTCATCGCCCGTTCCGGGTGGGATCGCTCCGCGATGGCGGCGCGGGCGGCGCGAGAACTGCGCCCGGGTGAATACGTCAATCTCGGTATCGGCCTGCCCACGCTGATTCCCGATCACCTGCCCGCCGATATCCGGGTCACCCTGCACTCGGAGAACGGCATCCTCGGTACCGGGCCCTATCCGGCCGAGGCCGAGGTCGACGCGAATCTGATCAATGCCGGCAAGGAGACCGTCACGGTGCTTCCCGGTGCGTCGTTCTTCGATTCCGCCACCAGTTTCGGGATGATCCGGGGTGGCCACATCGATACCGCGATCCTCGGCGGTATGCAGGTGTCGGCGACCGGTGACCTCGCCAATTGGATGGTGCCGGGCCATATGGTCAAGGGCATGGGCGGGGCGATGGATCTGGTACACGGCGCTCGCCGCGTGATCGTGCTGATGGAGCACACCGACAAATCCGGCGCTCCGAAAGTGGTGAGCCGCTGCACATTACCGCTGACCGGCGTGGGGGTGGTCCATCGCGTCATCACCGACCTGGCCGTTCTCGACATCACCGCATCCGGTCCGGTGCTGCGCGAATGCGCCCCGGGCGTGACCGAGGACGACGTCGTCGCCGCGACCGGCGCACCCGTCCGCATCGACCTCGGCGGACACTGACATCAGCGGTCATCGACCGTGTTCTTCGATGCGGCCCGACGCCATTGGCTCGGGCTGCATCCGTGATGGCTGCGGAACCAGCGAGTGAAACTGGCGGGGCTGGAGAAGCCGAGCATATCCGCGATCTCGGTGAGTGAACGTCCCTGATTTCCCACCACCCGGCGGGCCAGATCCAGCCGGGTGGTGTTCACGATCTCCGAGTAGGTGTGCCCCTCGTCCGCCAGGCGGCGGTGGACGGTGCGGCGGTCCACGCCGAGACTGCGCGCGATCTGGTCGGCGGAGCAGCGGCCGGTGGGCAGCAGCATGTCGACCAGTTCCTGCACCCGGTCGCGCATGGCCGTTACGTGGGCGGTGTCCACGACGCCGAGCAATTGTTGCGTGTACGGACGCAACAGCGGGTCCGACATCGGATTCGGGGTATCGAGATCGCTTGTGTAGAGCGTTATTCCGCTGAATTCCTGATCGAATCTCAACTGCGGCCCGAACAATCTCAGGTGCGTGCCGCGGTCCCGCGGCGCGGAATGGGTGAAGGTGGTTTCCGCCGGTTGCCATGTCGCGCCGAGGAATGCACGCAGAATTCCCTGCATCGCTCCCATGGCCAGTTCGGTGGCCTGCCGGGTACTGCGATGCTCGCCGATATCCAGACTCAGACGGACGTGGGCGATGCCGTTGCGTTCGGTGAGCCGGATATGCAGGGATTCGTTGTAGGTGTGCTGATGGCGCACCATCAGTTCCAGGGCGCTGCGCACATCGGGTTCCTCGCGGATCACCAGACTCAGCGGCCCCAGATTGGACAGCCGCCGCCGTTCCGCGAGCAGCAGGCCGAAATCCTGCCGTCCGGATTCGGCGGCGGAGCGCTCGAGAAGTTCGGTGACGGCCGCGGCGGGCACCCAGCGGTCCTGCAGGCTCAGGCCCGCGGGATCGAGCCCGGCCTCGCGAATCAGGCGGGCCGGGTCGAGTCCGAGAGATCGGCCGAGATCCACGTAATCGTTCAGTGCCGCGTACCGCGCCAAGGGTTTCATCAGCGCCTCGCTGTCCCAGATCGTTCACATCGGTGTCCCCGAGAGTAAAGCACGATAGGGCCGGCGACCCTACTGTTGTCTCCATCACATCGAGGTGGGCGCCCGATTCCCCGAGCGGCCACGGGCCCGAGCGTTCCGGCGCCCTACCTTCCCAGCTCCGGCGGGCGGTTGATCGCCCGCCGCGTTCGTAGGAGCACCCATGCAGTTGAACACCACCCCTGAGCGTCCCGCGGCGCCGGATTCGGTCGCATCGACCGGTCTGCCCGCCCGGGCGCGGCGATACCCCTGGCTGGTCTTCGCCCTCGCCTTCGGGCTGTTGCTCGCCGACTACATGTCCCGGCAGGTCCTCAGCGCGGTCTTTCCCCTCCTCAAAACCGAATGGGGTCTGACGGATTCGCGACTGGGATCGCTGAACAGCGTGGTGGCGCTCATGGTGGGGCTGCTGACCTTCCCGCTCTCGCTGCTGGCCGATCGGTGGGGGCGGGTGAGGAGCCTGGTGCTGATGGCGACGCTGTGGAGTATCGCCACCCTGCTGTGCGCGCTCGCGTCGAACTATCACCAGATGCTCGGCGCGCGGTTCCTGGTGGGCGTCGGTGAGGCGGCCTACGGCAGCGTCGGGATCGCGGTGGTCCTCGGTGTCTTCGCGCCGCGAGTCCATGCGGCGCTGAGCGGTGCGTTCATGGCCGGCGGGTCGTTCGGTTCGGTTCTCGGCGTCGCGGCCGGCGGTGCCATCGCGGTACACCTCGGGTGGCGGTGGTCGTTCGTCACGATGGCGGTGGCGGGCCTGCTGCTCGCCGCGCTCTTCGCGGCGCTGGTCGACGAGCGGAAACTCGCTCGGCATACGCACCCGGAATCGGCCGAACCGGTGACGCACAACGGATTTCGCGCACCGGTGTCGTCGCTGTTCACCAATCCGGCGGTGCTGTGCGCCTATGTCGGTGGTGGGGTGCAGTTGTTCGCCGCCGCGGTACTGCTGGCGTGGACGCCGAGCTTCTTCAACCGGGTCTACGGTCTGGCCGCCGATACCGCGGCCGTCGCCGCGGCGGGTGTCGTCCTGCTGATCGGCGCCGGAATGGTGTGCTGCGGCATCGTCACCGACCGGATCGGCCGCCGCGACCTCTCGCGCAAATGGCTCGCCGCCATCGCGTTCTGCTCGATCTCGCTGATCTGCCTGACGCTCGGATTCAGCATCGAACACGGTGCGGCGCAACTGATTCTGATCGGCATCGGCGCCTGGTTCTCGGGGGGTTCCTCGGGTCCCACCGCCGCCATGGTGGCCAACCTCACCCATTCGTCGGTCCGTGCCTCCGCGATGGGGACCCTGACGCTGTCCAACAGTCTGCTCGGAATGGCGCTGGGCCCCTTCGTCGTCGGCGTGCTCGCCGACCACTACGGCCTGACCGCCGCACTACGACTGGCCCCGCTCGCCTATCTGGTCGCGATCGCCGCCCTGGTGGCCGGTCGCTGCCTGTACCCGGCCGGGCTTCGCACACTCGCCGCTGTTCACAACCGATGATGAGGAATCCGATGAAATTCATGACACCCGCACTGATCACGGCTCTCGGGGTCACGGCCGCCGCCGTCACCACCGGTACCGCGCACGCGGAGCCGGATCGCACCGCGGTGCACTACGAGATCGGGCGCCGCGCGGATTCGGCCCTGGTGACGACTCCCGACGGCAAGCTGAAAGTCGTTGCGGACCAACTGATTCTCACCACTCGTGACGATCGGCCGGTCGCCGCCGTACCGCTGACCTTCGCCGTCGACGACACCGCCTATCCGATCACCGCCCGCATCGACGGCGACACCGCGACACTCACCCCCGACCGCGGCCACGGGCGGCCCACCGAGGCGCGGCGCGACGTGGTCTCCGTCCGGCAGGCCGCGGAATCGTTCACGCCCCGCGATTCGCAAGCGCTGGGCGCATTCGGTCAGCGTGTCGCCATCGCGGCCGGAGTCAGCGCGGTGCTCGGTGCGGTCATCGGCGGCGGAATCGGCTGCCTGGTCGGCGGCGCCGTCGGCGCGGCGATCTCCAGTCCGGTGATCGTGCTGCTGGCGCCGTTCGTCGGCGCGACCGTCGCCGGTTGCGTCCTGGGCGCCGCCACACTCGGCGCCGTGGGCTCGATGGCCGGCCTCATTCTGGCCGGTGGCCCGATCACGCTGTTCTCCGCCATCCAGTACTTCTCGACCGTTCTGGCGCCGTGCCCGCCCGAGCTGCCGTACTGCAAGGACCCCGCCCAGCCCGCGCCCGCCAAGTAAACGGCCGACAGGTTCGTCGACCACATCTCAGGAGGCATCGTGTTCGATTCACCCGCACCGGTTTCCACGCCGGTCGTCGACGGCATGCGGGCCGGCGGAAGCTGGAACCCGCTGTGGGATCAGCTCTACGAATGGGACCCCGAATGGACCGAACGGTTCATGGCCGTCAACGCCACACCGATCGAGCGGCACATCTTTCCCCCGGAATTCGTCGAATTGCTGAGCATCGCCATCGACGCGGCCTGCACCCACATGTACGCCCCCGGCGTACGCCGCCACATCCGTGCCGCACTGGATCTGGGCGTCCCACCCGAACAGATCCTGACCGTCCTCCAGATGGTCAGCGTCCTCGGCATCCACGCCTGCAACCTCGGCATCCCCATCCTCGCCGAGGAACTCGGCAACCCGCTCACGCCACCACGGCAAGCCGATCGATAACGTCGATCAACCGGGTGGGGTCGCCGCGCGGGCGACCCCGCACCGGGCCCACCTGGGACCCACCGACGGTTCTGGCAGGTCGTCTCAGGTGGTCCCATAGACGGTGTTCAAATCCACTAGCAGGGGCGCGTCCTGCCCGGCGACGGTATCCCCTGGACCGCTCCCGGCTGCCTGGAGGTTCTCGTCGAATCCGGCACCGCTGTAGCAGGCCAGAACTGTCCGACTGGTGTCATATCCTTTGGCCGACAGCAATTCTCGCGCGCGGCGCAGTCGGTCCACGTGGCCGAGGGTCATGGTCCGGTCCCACTTCGCCTCGCCCAGCGAGAGGATTCGGCGTGGTCGCCCGGTCTCCTCGGGGGCCAGCACCGCGACGTCGATCTGGATCTGCTTCTTGTCGCGAGGATCGTTGACGGTGGCCGCGGCGACATGCCCCGGGAAATCTCCGAATACCTCGTCGCCGACGGACATCGCCCACTCTCGGCATATTCCTTCGAAGTGCGGTCCCACGACTTGCGACCGGAACGTCGCCTGCGAATTACGCCATGCCGCTTCGGTATTGCCGCGCTCCAGTCGAGTCCACTCGCGGCGCATGATCGCCTCATAGAACACGATGAGAGGTTCGGCGATCCGGTACGTCGATTTGCCGCGGCTGAACGGATCGGTCTCCCGGGTGATCAGCTGTGCGTCCTCGAGTACCGACAGCGGATGGCCGATATCGGTCGAGGAGCGGCCGATGGTATTGGCGATCCCGCCGCGTGTCGTATGGCCGCCCGCAATGGCGCCTAGTACCGCGTGGTAGAGCGCTACGTCGCGGATTTCGGTTTCCTCGGCCAAGAGATACCGCGCCTCGCGGAAGAGAGGGACCTGGGGGTTGAGGACGGTGCGCAGTACCCAGGAGTCGAAGTCCGCCAGCGAGTTCGGCGCGTCGCCGGCCACGAATTCCCGCCGGTATGCGGGCGTGCCGCCGACGATGGCATGGACCAGCACGGCGAGGTGTGGGTCGTCGAGCCCCCAGAAGCGAGCCGAATCCCGATATCCGAGCGGTCTGACGATCAACTCCATGCTCGCCCGGCCGCGAAGAGGAGCGTTGCCGGACAACAACTTTCCCATGACCGACATCGCGGAGCCGCACAGCAGAATCCGCGATGCGCACTTCCGGGCCGAACCTCGCGGGTCGAGAGCGCGCTGCAGAACCGACGGCAGCGATGGGCTCGCCTTGCTCAGGTAGGGGAACTCGTCTATCACGACCAAGCCGTTACCCACCACGGCGAACAGTCGTTCCAGGGCCTCGTCCCAGTCCCGAAACGCGTAGCGGCCGCCACCGGCGTACGAGGCGACCGCTTCGCCGAACCCTTCGAGAGCCTCTATCTCGGTAGCGTCCGTGGCGGTGAAGAAGAAGCCGCCGACGGCATCCGCCAGGGCATCGAGCAAGAACGTCTTGCCCTGCCGCCGCCGCCCACTGACGATGCCGAGCCGCACGTCCGGACTCTCGGACGCCGCGAAACGAGTGAGTCCATCCCACTCGCGCTCTCGGTTGAACACCCGATCCGGTTTCACCAGGTTCGCCATAGTTAAAACTATACTTCTAAGAACTATAGATCTAACTTTTATCGTCGACTGAGCGCGAAGTGCGGCGTCCTGTGCCCCGCCCGTCCCGCTCGCCGTGTTGACACCGGTGGTCCGGTGTGGGGTCGCTACGCTGGCGCGGACCCCGGGAGAAGGAGCGTTCATGGGTGCCGCTGTCGATCGGTTGGCCGAGATCGCGTTTCCGTTGCCGGCGTGTCCGGACGAGAGCCGGGCGTTTCACGAACAGTGGCCGGTGCGGCTCGGGGACACCGATGGGGACGAGCGGCTGCGGCTCGATGCGGTGGCGCGGTATCTGCAGGACATCGGCTACGACCATCTGAAGGTGGTCGAGGACGGGGATCAGCATCCGGGGTGGATCGTGCGCCGCACGGTGATCGACGTGCTGCGGCCCATCGAGTTCGGGGATCGGGTCCATCTGCGGCGCTGGCCGTCGGCTTTGTCGAATCGGTGGTGCAACATGCGCATTCAGGTGCGCAGCGAAAACGGCGGTCTGATCGAGACCGAGATGTTCCTCATCCACGTCGATATCGAAGCCGGGCGGCCGGCGCGGATGACCGAACGGTTCATGGCGCCGATGCGCGCGGTCACCGACGAGCACCGCTTGCGGTGGCGCGCCGCCCTGCGCGAACAGTCCGGAGACGGCGGTGAAGTGCGGCCGTTCCCGCTGCGGGTCACCGATGTGGACCGCTACGGACATGTGAACAACGCGGTACACTGGGGGGCCGTGGAGGAGGCGCTCGCGCGATTCCCCGACGCACCGGCGCCGCCCTATCGGGTGATTCTCGAACATGCCGGGCCGGTGCTGGGCGCCGACGAGGTGCTGATCCGCGCCCGGCGGGACGAGGACGGGCTGCATGTGCAGCTCGAAGTCGACGGCAGCGCCCGTACATTGGCGCGGATCGAACCGCTGCCCGCTCGCTGAGAGGCTGCGCCGGGCGTTTGCCGCCGCCCGGCGCAACCCGCGATCAGCGCGGCGCGTTGGCCGGATCGGCGAGGGTCGGGGTGCGTCCCTGGTGGTGTGCCTGCCTGGCGTCGTCGAAGAACTCCCGGCTGAACAGTGCCGAGAGGATCGCGATGCCGCCGCGGTGAACGCGGAATTCGCTCTTGGTGCTGGTCCCGGTCAGCCGGACGATCCGGCCGGCGGCGTCCTGCGGCCGCGCGAAATCCTTCACCCGGCCACGCCCGGTCCACTCCAGGTCGCTGTGCTCGACGACCGCTTCGTTGGGAACGAGGAGTTTGACCATGGCGTGGTCGAGGTCGGCGTGAACCACGATCGGGTCGTCGCCCTCGATCCACGGCGAGCGCAGGTCGATGACGACGCTCGCATAGCGGGCCTTCACCGCGAAGTCGGTGGCGTGAGTCCAATCGCCGAGGCGCTTGGTCGTCTCGTGGTCGGCGTGAATGCGGACGGTCTCTGTCGTGACGGTCATTGCTCTGGTCCTTCCGGATCGCAGTGGACGGGTTCGCCTGCTCCTCGATAGTGGCACACAAACTAGTGTCAAAGCAACTAGTAATTTTAAAACTAGTTGTGCGGCACCTAGTAGGATGAGCCGCATGCCCACCCCCGACCGGTTCAAGCGATCCCCGCTCGCCATGGCGGTGCTCGGCATCCTGCACCTGGAGCCGATGCACCCGTACGCCATTCAGCGCCGCATCAAGGAGTGGGGAAAGGACAAGGTCGTCAACGTGGGGCAGCGCGCCCAGCTGTACAAGACGATCGCGCGACTGCAGGACGCCGGTTTGGTGACGGTCCGCGCGACGGGGCGCGACCAGCAGTATCCGGAACGTACGGTCTACGAGATCACCGACACCGGCCGCGCGGCCTGCACGGCCTGGATCACCGACATGCTCGCCGTGCCCCGCAACGAATTTCCCGAATTCCCTGCGGCCCTGTCGTTTCTGATGCTTCTCGGTCCGGACGGCGCCCGGGAGGAACTGGAACGCCGGCTGAAAGCGTTGCGCGCCGGGCATGCCGAGCTCGAGACCGGTATCGCCCAGGCCGTGCGATTCGGCCTGCCGAGGGTCACCATGCTCGAAGACGAGTATCAGCGTGCCGTCACGGAGGCCGAAATACGATGGCTGGAAGGCGTTGTCGCCGACCTCGCTGACGGCACGCTCACCTGGTCGTGGGAGTCGCTGGCACAGTTCCAAGACCAGGGCCCCACCGGCGGCTAGGTATGCGCACCGTGGCGAGGTGCGGCTCGATGGCCCTATCGTCGGATACGGTGCGACGTCGACACGTACCGGCGCGGACCGCCGGTGACCAACGAAACACAGGTGATGGCAATGGCAAAGATCGTGTTGTTCGGAGCGACCGGCTACACGGGCCGCCTCACGGCTCGGGCCCTGGTGGCTCGTGGCGCCGAGCCGGTACTGGCCGCCCGTAACGCCACCGCGCTGGGGCAGCTCGCGACCGACCTCGGCGGCGTCGAGACCGCCGTGGCCGACGTGGCCGATCCCGCATCGGTGCGCGCCCTGCTGGGGCGCGGCGACGTGCTGGTGACGACGGTGGGACCCTTCCTGCGGTACGGCGGCCCGGCGCTGGGCGCGGCGCTCGAGGCGGGCGCGCACTACTTCGACTCGACCGGCGAGGGCCCGTTCATCCGCCGGGTGTTCGATCGCGACGCCGAGGCGCGCCAGGCGGGTGCCGGTCTGCTGACGGCGTTCGGATTCGATTACGTCCCAGGCAATGTGGCCGCGGCCCTCGCGTTGCGCGACGCGCCGGACGCCGCCCGCGTCGACATCGGCTACTTCATCGCCTCCCCCGGCACCAGCGGCGGCACCCGCGCGTCCATGGTCGGGATGTTGTTCGAACGGGGCTTCGCCCTCCGCGACGGCGACATCGTGCCGGAGCGGACCGGTGCGCGGACCCACACCTTCGACGTGGAGGGCCGTGCGCTCACCGGCGCCTCGATTCCAGGGTCGGAACATCTCGTCCTGCACCGCGCCCACCCGAATCTGCGCGAGGCCGACGTCTATCTCGGAATGCCCGGTAACGCAGCTCGCGCGCTGCAGGCGACCTCGCTCGTCACGGACACCGTCGCGCGTGTGGCCCCCGTGAAGCGGCTGGCCGAACGCGCGTTGAGCGCCGTGGTCAAGGGCTCGACCGGGGGACCCGATGCGGCGACCCGCGCGCGCACCCGCACCTGGGCGGTCGCCGAAACCCGCGACGCCACCGGCCGCATCCTGTCCTCGGCCACGCTGACCGGCGTCGACCCCTACGACTTCACCGCCGAAATCCTCGCCTGGGGTGCGCAGACCACACTCACCGGCGGGCTCCTCGGCACCGGCGCCCTCGGCCCGGTCGAAGCCTTCGGCCTGGACGCGCTCACCGCCGCCGCGGCGGATGCCGGACTGCGCCCGGCCGAATCCGCGTAAACTGATTTCCGGACGTGCGAAGACCCGGCCGGGTATGGGTTAGTCCCGGTGACGCGAATCGTTGAACACCGCACCTTCCGCAGGTGCGACCTGTGCGTCCCTTCCGATGATGTTGTCCGCGAAGGGATTCGGTCATGTCGAGATTCACTGTCATCGTCGCCGGCGCCGGGCTGGGCGGGCTGGCGTTGGCGCAGGGGTTGCGCCGCCGGGGCATCGATGTCGTTGTGTACGAACGCGATTCCGCGGTGGATACCCGTCGCCAGGGCTACCGGCTGCATCTGGACGCCGCGGCGCGACGGGCGCTCCATCGGGTCCTGCCCGCGCCGCTGTGCGCACTGTTCGATGCCACCGCCGGCACCCCGAAACCCCGATTCACCGTGCTGGACAGTGCGCTGAACGAACGGTTCACCCGGGATTCGGCGGAACCGGCCTTCGCGGTCGACCGTCTGACACTGCGCCGCATCCTACTCACAGGTATCGAGGATCGCGTCGTATTCGGCAGGGCCGTCAGCGGTTTCCGCACCGAGGGTGATCGCATCGTCGTTCACTGCGCCGAGGGCGACGCCGCCGCCGACGTGCTGGTCGGCGCCGACGGAATCAATTCCGTTGTGCGTCAGCAGTATCTGCCGCATGCGCGCATCGTCGACACCGGGGTGCGTCAGCTCTACGGCGTGAGGTGATACCGCTGAACGCGCGGACTCGAAACATGTTCGACGACAGCATGTTCGGCATCTTCACCATGATCGCCGGCCCCGACGGGAGTTTCGTCGGTGTCGCGCCGGTCGAATTTCCGCAGGACCCGGCGACCGCGGCGGCCCGGCTCGTTCCGGCCGCGAAACTGCCGTCCGTCTATTCCGTTGTCGCAGGCCGTGATCTGCGCACCGCGCTGCACGATTACGAACAACGCCTGGTCGAGCACGGATTCGCCGCGGTCCGCACCGGGGCCGCGAACGGCCACCGCTTCCTGGGGCAGAACCCGCTGCCCGCGTAGCGGTACGGTGACGGCGTGGGCTCGGCGATCAGGCCCGTCCCACGCCGCGCGGTCCCCGCACGGGCATGGCAGGCTGCGGGCATGGAGCCCTCGCGCTGTGTTGTGCTGGTCCCGACCCACGGATCGATCGCACCGGATTTCGCCCGCAACCTGGCCCGGCTGGAGCATCGGGGTTACGAGGTCCGGACCGTCACGGGATTCGCCGCGATCGATCAAGGACGCAGCCAGATGGCCACCGACGCGTTGCGCGACGGGTTCGAGGGGCTGATGTGGATCGATTCCGATATCGCGTTCGACGTGGATTCGGTGGATCGGTTACGCGAACACGATCTGCCGGTCGTCTGCGGGATCTATGCGAAGAAGGGGGTGCGCGGCCTGGCCTGCCACGTGCTGCCCGGCACCGGGAACATTGTGTTCGGCGAGGGCGGGGGACTGCTGGAGATCAAATACGCCGCCACCGGATTCCTCTTCACCCACCGCGACGTCTACGAGACCGTCGCCGAACACGAGCAACTTCCGGTGTGCAACCTGCGGTTCGACCGCCCGACCGTCCCGTACTTCCTGCCCATGCTGGTGCCCGACGGCGAACACACCTGGTATCTCGGCGAGGATTACGCGTTCTGTGAGCGGGCGCGGCGCAGCGGCTATCGAATCATGGCCGACAGCTCGTTCCGGCTTGGGCATGTGGGGACCTACAGCTACAGCTGGGAGGAAGCGGGTGCCGATGCGCACCGCTACGCGAGTTACAACTATCGGCTCGGGTGAGCGGGCGGATCGCGCCGATCGAACGTGCGGACGCCGCTACCGGCTATTTCGCGGCGATCGATCCGTTCCGGGACGGGATTCGCAATGTGCGTCCCGCTGGGGTTGAATCGGGATATGCGGTCGGACTATCACGCGAATCTGCGGCAGCTCGCCGAGTTGCTGCACGCCATGTGTGAACAGGACCGGACCGCCGTTTCGGCGGCCACCTACGCGGTGGTGAACGCCGATATCGAACAGGCCGAGGCCGCGCTGGACGTCGTCGGCCACGTCGAGGAGATGGCGCAGCAGACCGAACAGGAAGCGCTGCGCCTGCTGGCACTGCAAGCCCCGGTCGCCAGCGAGTTGCGGCGTGTGGTGACCGCCATCCAGCTCACCGGCCACCTGCAGCGCATGGGCGCCCTCGCCGGGCATATCGCCACCAGCGCCCGCCGGCGCCATCCCGAACACGTCGTTCCCGAACCGGTGCGACCGCTGGTCGAGCGTCTCGGCTCCACCGCCTGCGCGATCGCCACCAGCGCCGCGGCGGTGCTCGAGACCGGCGACCCCTACGACGCGGCCGGTCTCGACGCCCAGGACGACGCACTGGACAATCTGCACGAGCAGTTGCTGGCCGCGGTGCTGGATCACCAATGGGCGCACGGCATCACGGCCGCGGTCGACCTCACGCTGCTGGGACGGTATTACGAGCGCTTCGCCGACAATGCGGTGGAAGTGGGACGTCGCACCATTTTCCTCACCACCGGCGAAACCGCCGACAACTGGGCGCCCGCCGACGAGTGATCGGTCCGGCCTCCGAAACTCATGGGGCGGAACCGTATTCGGCCAGCACCGTGCCGTGGCGGACGACTCCGGAGAGTCCGGGCAGCTCGGTCGGCGCCGACCAGGTGCGGAAGCCGTCGTAGCTGTCGCTGTAGAGATAACGGCCCTCGGTGTAGGCGTCGAGATAGATGCGATGTCCGCCGACGGGGAGCGGCACCACCGACGGCCCCTCCCGCGGGCCACCCCATCCGGCCCAATCACCCCTGGCGACAAAGGTATACGGGCCCAACGGGTTGTCCGCGACCGCCAGTTCGACCAGTTTGGTGTCCTCGTTCTTCACGAAGGCGTACACCCGTCCGTTCCACCGCATCAGCTGCGTGTCGATGAATCCCAGCGAATCCGGACCACTCGGGCCCACACCGAACAGCGGAATCGGCGGCGCCCACGTGGACAGTCCCACGCCGACCGGTAGCAGCAGATGCGGAGTGAAACCATGCCCCCAGGTCAGCGACACGATGATCCCGACTCGGCCCGCCGCATCGACGTACCACTCGGGGGCCCATGTCCCTTCCGGGCGTCCGGGCACCAGCATCGGCGCCGGGGTCATCTCCGTCCAGGCGATCCGGTCCCGGCTGCGTGCCAGGCCGATCGAGGTCGCGTCGGGGGCCGTGGTGTAGGTGAGGTAATACCAGCCGTCGGTGTGCAGCATCACGCTGGGATCGCGGGCCAACCCGGTCCGCGGCGTGAAGGTGTGGTCGGCGACCGGCGTGAACCGCGTCCCGTCCATCGATTCGTACACGGCCACGGTGGAGTCGTCGTCGGCACGAAAGGCGGCCATCGTGTAGCGGGTGGGCGCGCGCTGGGGATCGGCGCCGATTCCCGGTGGCGCCGACTGCGCGCGTGCCGTTCCAGGGGCCAGCAGGGGCAGACCGGCCAGCAGTGCGAGTGCCGCTCTGCGCCCTATCGCCATGACCAGCGATTGTGCGGTTCGCCCGCGACGATTCGCGGTAGGCGCGCCGGAGCCGATTCGCCTCCGCGTGGCGTGGCACACGCGTATCGGTCGCTGTAGTGGAATCGATCAACAGCGTGTGGCTCGGCCCGAACATGAAGTGATCTTGCTCGACACCATCGGCCTCGACATCCCGACCGTTGCGGTGGGATTCCGTCGCCCGACCGAAGAGGGAGAACTCACTGTGCGAACAACTCTCGTGGCGCCCGTGCTTGCTCTATTGATTGCGGGCGGTGCCGCCACGGCAAGTCCGGCCCGCGGGGAGTCCGAGCCGATTCCGATGAACCCGCGCACATCGTTCGCGATGGTCTCGTTGATTCCCGGAACGGCTACCGGCACAGGGAATTCGGATGAGAGGCGGCCCGCCCTGTCGATCATCAAGCTGTATCTGGTCGATTACGTGCTGCGTCACGGCGACGGATCCCGCTCGGATCGGCAGGCGGCTCAGCGCGCGATCCAGCTCTCCGACAGCGCCGCCGCGACTGAGCTGGATACCAAGTATCCGCACGCCATCGATGCCACCGCCGCGGAATTCGGTTCGGCCGACACCAGGCGCGGTTCGTTCTGGGGCGACTCCTACACCAGCGCCCGGGACGTCGCCGAATTCCTCGTCGTCAAGCAGCGCACCGATCCCGCCTCGCCGCTGCTGTGGTGGATGGCCACCGCGAGTCCGATCGCCGCCGACGGTACGGCGCAGAACTGGGGGACCGCGCACGTCCCGGCGACCGTCGGCACCAAATGGGGGTGGTCGGACGACGGCTCCTACGTCGCCTCGGCATCCTTCGGCCCGGGCTTCGCGATCGCCGCCTTCACCCACGGCGATGCGGACGACGAGAACGCCGACCTCGCGGCGTTCACGGGGGATAGGGGCGTTTCCGGCCGGGCTGTTCGGGCCGAAACGCGACGGTGTGCCAGACTGGATGGTGAGCACGGGTTGTTGCAGTGATCGCCCGGCTCGCAACAGGAAGTAAAACAAAAGAATGTCGCAAGGCACTGTGAAATGGTTCAACGGCGAAAAGGGCTTCGGATTCATCGCCCAGGATGAGGGCGGCCCCGACGTTTTCGTCCACTATTCCGAAATTTCGGGTTCCGGCTTCAAGTCCCTCGATGAGGGGCAGCGTGTCGAGTTCGAGGTAGGCCAGGGCCAGAAGGGTCCCCAAGCTCAGAACGTCCGCGCCATCTAGGAGCCGACAAACCAGCGAAACCCGCGCCCGCGGCGCGGGTTTCGTGCTTTTCTCCCACGGCTTTCCCGCCGCCGCGCGAGGCCACGTGGACAGGGATGGCCTGGTCGCGTAGAGTCGAAATAGATATCCGGTCCCACTCGCGTACGGCTGCCCTCGGAATGGCAGCGCGAACAGACGTTATTTCGTTTCGGGAAACGGTCCCTCGAACGCCGCGGAGGCAACCGGATACGAGTGCGCTACGACGAAATTTCGTGAGCTGCACAGGCTGTTTCGCCGGTCTTCTCGAGCATGCCGATACGAATGTATCGCAACCGATGCGGACACAGATGTGGACATGTCGTCCACCGGTGATGTCGGCCCGGCACCTGTTTCCGCAGGTCCCGAAATTGTCATTACACGGCCGATCTTCGGCCGAGTCAGGAGCGTCGGCATGACCCGACCGAACCACCATGTGCACAGCCCCGCGCGGCCCGACGTCGAGCCCGCCGCACGTGTCCAGTTCAAGGACTACGAAACGAAAACCGGATATGTCGACGGCGCCTGGTGGCCCCGTAGCCCGGATCTCGCCACCGAACTTCCCGGCCTGCTCGCGGCCGTATCGCCCGCCCTCGGCTCGATCCACCGGGTCGTGTACAACGCCGCCGAATGGAACCCGGTCGCGGGCTTCGAAGCGGTGCGTCTCGACGGGACCCGGCACGGCACAGCCCACACCGTCGAGGTGCTCGGGGCGCGCGACCGGCGTCGAGTACTGCTGATCATCCCGCCGCGCACCGATACCCATCGCGCCTGCGCTGTCATGGCTCTCGCGTGTCGCGCGAACGACGAATCGACGGTCGACGAACTCCTGGCCCAATTACCCGGCCGCACCGGGCGGGCCGCCGCCCTTCGCCGGTGGCGCAACGGCGCGACCGGCCGTGAGTCGGCAGTGGCCGGCCGCATCCATCCAACTATCGAAAGGCACCGCCTGTGAGCGAAAAACCTTTGGGACCCCAACTTTTCAGTCACCGGGACTCGGCCACCGACAGCCCGTCCGACGTCGTGGCGCGAGGGGACCTGCGACCGACTTTCTCCGCCGCGCCGGACACCTCGGCCGCGTCGCCTGACCGAACCGCCCGCCGCGCAGACGCGAAATAGCGCCGCGGCCGGCGAGAGCACTCACCGTGTCGTCGGCAGGGTGAACGCGGCGGTGCGGACGACGTCGTCGTGCATGAAATCCAGGAACAGCCGGTAGGTTCCGGGGCCGGGGACGGCGGTGTGGAAGGTGACGTCCGGGCCCGGGGCGGTGACGCCGTCACCGGGTTCGCCGTTGGGATGAACGTGCACGTAGGCCAGGTCACCCGCCCGCAGGATCACCAGATGTCCGTAGGCCGCCAGGTACGGCTGGAGGTCGGTGACCGGCTCGCCGTTCTTCCGCACGGTCAGGGTGAGCAGGCGGCCGTCGCCGGGCACCCGATCGCCGTCGGGATCGTCAGGCTGGTCCAGACGACCGCGACCGGCCGGACCCGTATCGGGCCCGGCCGGTCGAACAATTACCGGTCAGCTGAGGCCGGTCACTTCCTGGGCGATCGCGGCGAGCCGGGTCTGGGCGGCCGACACGACGCCGTGGCGCTTCTTGTGGGCTTCCTCGTAGGCGACGATCGCGCGGATGTCGGCCGGCTCGGTGAGGTCCTTCACCGCGGCGACGGCCTGGGACACGTTCAGCTCGTCGTAGTCGCCGACCGGCAACTCGCCGGGTTCGAGGACACCGGTGGTCGCGCGGATCGAATGCAGGGCGTCGGCGGCCGCGGCGGCGCCTTCGTGGCGCGTGACCTGTTCGGCGCTCTCCAACGCGGCATCCCGGGAGGCCGACAGCGTCTTGACCGCGACATCACCCGCGTGTGCGCCTCGGGCGAGCAGCTCACCGAGCGCGGGCGGGGTGGTGCGGACGGTGTCCAGCGCACGGTCCAGGCCGCGAGCCGACCAGGTGACGGGCAGGTTGAACAATTTCACCGCGGTGCCGGTCGCCGCCTGCAGCACGGTGCGGCGCAAGGCGGCCGGCCCGCCGAGGGCGTCCTCGGCCAGGACGGTGGTCAGCCATTCCACCGTGGCCGAATGCGCGGTGATCAAGCGGTCGGCCAGCGTCACGATCTCCCGCTGCCCCGCGGCGGTCGCGAGGGCCTTGATGTAGCGGGAGCGGTCGAGCAACTGGTGCTCCAGAGCCAGATCGCCGAGCAGGGCCTCGTCGAACGGCTGGGCCTGTTCGGCCATCGCCTTGATGGCGGCGACCGCGCGGCCGAGGAACGGGCCGACCACCTCGGGCACACTGCCCAGATCGCGGATGGCGGCCTCGATCGCCTCGGCGCGGGCACGGCCCTTGTCGGCGTTCTCCGACAGTTCCTTGCGGACGGCCTCGGTCCGCGCCTGCGCGATCCGGGTCTCGGCCACTTGTATCTCGGTATTGGTCAACGTCAGCAGTGCTCGTAGCTGGGCCAGCAGGGTGGACGTATCAAGAGTGCTCATGCGAATCTCGTCCTTCGGCGTATAGACAGCATCAGGTCGGGGCGCAACGTTGCACCATATGTCTGCGACTACCCGCCATTACCGACGACTAACATGTTCGGCGACGCCGCATGCGGGCACCGGGCACGCGCGGATCGGCCGAGTGGGCTGGATCCGCTCAGCCGAGGTAGGTCGACTCGAGCACGAGGTCCTTGAGAACCTTCTGGTATTCGGCGTGCGTCCGGTGCTCGCGGGTTGTCCACCGGGTGCCCTCCTGGCGACGCATGAACGCTCGATACTCCGGTGCCCCCGGATATTTCACGTTGTCCGCCACGACGACCGCACCGGGGCGCAGCCAGGCCCGGTCCAGGATCCGGTGGAGATCGGGAAGATATTCGTCCTTCTCGTGGTCGAGGAAGGCGAAATCCAATGCACCGGGGGAGAACTCGTGTTCGTCGCCCAATGTTCGGAGCGTCTTCCCGTCGTCGCCCAATGTGCCGACGATGACGACGATGCGGTCGCCGACGCCCGCGTGATCCCAGATCCGCTGGGCCACAGCGGCATTGGCCGCGTTGAACTCGATCGAGTACAGCACGGCATCGGCCGGCATGACCCGCGCCATGCGCAATGCGCTGTAGCCGCAATAGGTTCCGAGTTCGAGCAGGCGGCGCGGTTGCGCGGCGGCGACGGCCCGGTCGAGGATGCGACCCTTCTCGTCACCGATGTTGATCAGGTAGCTCTTGGTGTAGCAGAACTCGTCGATCGCCCGGATGACGTCGTCGATGTCGTTCTGTCGCGCATGCGCGCACACATAGTCGGCCAGCGCCTGTTCGCGCCCGTCACCGACCTGCCAGGTGGCGCCCATATGCCGGAGGCCGAACAGAAACCGCACATACGACCAGCGCAGGAACATCACCGGTTTGCCCACGGTCTCGTTGGCGGCAATCGCCAGGGCGATCGCGGCGACGGCGGCCAGCGCCGCGCGCGGGAGACGGAGACCGAACACCGCCGGCCGTCGCGCGGCCAGCATGATCGAGGACGCAGCCGACACCGCGGATGCCACGATCGCAGCGGAATGCTTGCTCACATGCTCTTCCCTTCGCCGTGCCGATTCAGTTCGGCCTCCAGGATCGGCCCGATGACCGCGAGCGCCTCGGGGTTGGTCATCTGCGCGTGGGTGACGTCGACCCGGTGCTCCGCGATCCGGCCGGAAACCCAGGGCCGCCACATCTCACCGGTCAGTTCGCCGGTGATGCCCTCGGTCGCTGAGAAGTACAGCAGATCGCCGTCATAGGATGCCGGCCGGTAGCTCGTCGACATGGCGACGCTGTCGACATAGCCCTGGTGCAGGCGTTCGAGCTGCTCGCGGGTCAGCCCGCGCCCGGGGCCGGGGCTGTCGGCGAGCACGTCCACCGCTTCGTCCAGCGTGAGCGGCCGCGTGTCGGGAGTGGCGGACTCGTTGCCCTGCAAGTGGGTGACCAGATCACGGACGGTGGGCGGTTCCGGCTGCGGCGCCCCCTCACCGAAGGCCACGCTGTCGAGCATGACGAGCAATCCCACGTCGTGCCCCCGGGCGCGCAGCCGGGCGGCGAGCGCGTGCGCGAGTTGGCCGCCCAGCGACCAGCCCAGCAGGTGGTACGGCCCTTCCGGTTGCACCCGCGTGAGTTCCCGCAGATACACCTCGGCGAGCTCGTCGACGCTGTTGTATCGCCGCGATTGCCCGGAGACGGCCGGCGACTGCAGCCCGTAGACGGGCCGGTCGGTGACGTAGCGCAGCAGGCCCGAATAGCACCACGCCAGCGGAACCGCGGAATGCAGGCATATCAGCGGCGTCCCGGAACCGCTGTCCCGCAACGGAAGAACCGGCTGCAACGCCGAACCGCCGACTGCCGCATCGCTGTTCCCGCCGGCTGCGGTGGCTTCGATGGCGGCGGCCAAGGTTTGCACCGTCGGGGTGAACAGCGACGAGATCGTCACCGTGGTCCCGGTCCGCTCCGACAGTTGCCGGCACAGTTCGACGCCCAGCAACGAATTGCCGCCGAGTTCGAAGAAATTGTCGTCCAAGCCGATTCGAGACTGTCCGGTCACCTCGGCGATCGTCTCCGCCACCGTGCGCTCGATCTCCGAGGCCGGCGCGCGGAACACCGGGCGCGGCTGCGTCTGCGGATCCGGCAACGCGGATCGATCGGTTTTGCCGCTGCTCGGATTGATCGGTATCTCGGGCAGCGGAACCAGCATCGCCGGAACCATGCCGGGCGGCAGGACGGTCCGCAACCGCGCCAAGACAGCGGCCCGGTCGAAATCGTCCTTCGCCTCCGAGGTCGGCACGACATAGCCGATCAGCCGATCGCCGAGTGTCTCCGACGTCCACACCCGCACCACGGCCTGATCGACCGTCGCGTCGGCGGCCAGGGCGCGTTCCACCTCGGACGGCTCGATGCGCTGTCCGCGCAGCGAGATCTGAACATCGCCTCGGCCGAGGTACTCCAGCGTGCCGTCGGGTTGCTCGCGGACCATGTCGCCGGTGCGATACATCCGGGTTCCCCACTGCCCGTACGGATTTGCCACGAAACTCTGCGCGGTGATTCCGGGCCGCCCCAGATATCCGCGCGCCAACGCGTCACCGGCGAGATACAGTTCGCCGCGGGCGCCACGGGGAGCCGGCCGCAGCCGGGCGTCCAGGACGAGAGTCTGCACGCCGGGCAGCCCGCGCCCGATCGTGATCGGCGAGCCGGGGGCGAGCGGTTCGGTCTGGGTCACCACGACGGTGGCTTCGGTGGGCCCGTAGGAGTTGAACATCGGTAACCGGCCCGCCCAGCGTTCGGCCAGTACGGGCGGACACTTGTCACCGCCGACGGTGACGGTCCGCAGCGCGGGCAGTCGATCCGGGTCGAGCGTGGCCAGGATGGCCGGCGTGACGATCAGCTGCGTGACGGCCGCGTCTTCCATCACCTGCGACAGCCGTTGTCCCGCAACGATGTCCGGTGCCAGGGCGATCAGCTTCGCGCCGGGGGCGAACGCGGAGAGATATTCGAGCATCGACGCGTCGCAGAATGGCGAATGTGCTTGCAGCACCACGGCATCGCGGCCGATGCCGTTACGGGTGCGCAGATCGTCGGCCAGGGCCGCCAGTCCTTCGTGGGTACTCAGCACCCCCTTGGGTTCGCCGGTGGATCCGGAGGTGTAGATCAGATAGGCCGGGTGCGCGGCCCGCAACGGTCGTATTCGGTCGGCGTCGGTCACCGCTGCGGCGGACCGGGAGGCGGCGGCGCGGGTGAACTCGTCGCTGTCGAGCAGCAACCAGTCGACCGTCGTGGTTTCCAGGGGTGTGCGCCATCTGGTGAGGGTGATGCCCAGCGTCGCACCGGAATCGGCGATCAGCTTCGCGACGCGGGCCGGCGGGTCGGTGGGATTGACCGGGAAGAACACCGCGCCCGCCCGGGCGACCGCCCACAACGCCATGACCGATTCCACCGACCGCGACAATGCCACCGCGACAACGACTTCCGGCCCGGCGCCGTGCGCGATCAGTTCACGCGCCCACCGGGCGGTCGTCTCGTCGAGTTCGCGATAGGTCACCGCGCGATCCGGCCCGCTCAGCGCGATCCGGGCACCGGCATCGATTCCGCCCGCGAGCAGGTCCGGCAGCAATCGCTGGTGGTGCCGCTGCTGCGGGGCGGCGATCGTGTGTGTACCGGCGACGGCCGCGAACACCGTGTCGGCGCCGTCGGCCCGCAGGAATCGGGTCAGGCAGTCGACGAACTGCTGCCGATACCCCTCCACTTCGTCTGCTCGGTACAGCTCCGGGTTGGCATGAAAGTCGATGACGAACGGCTCGGTGCCGAACCGGTAGCAACTGATCGCCAAATCCTCCACCGGCCCGGCCGAAAGCAATTGCGTCCGACCGCGAACGGCGCCGAAGTCGATGCTGTCGGGCAGGCTGAGGACGTTGATCAGCGGCCCGTAGCCGTGCCGGCCGGCCTGCCCCACGCCGTGGTCGCGGACCAGGTCTTCGTGCCGGTACAACTGATGGCGCAACGCGCCGATCATGCTCAGGCGTACCTCGCGAACCAGCTCACCGACCGTGCTCTCGGCCACGCCGCGCACCCGCAGGGGCACCACGTTCGAGACCATTCCCGCCGACTGCCGCAGGGCTCCGGTGGTGCGCCCGGCGACGGGCAGCGACACCGTGACATCGGTATCACCCGTCATCTGCGCCAGAAACGCGGCCACCGCCGCGACCAGCACCTCGGCCATCCCGGTGCCATACCGGTGGGCCGCGTCGCCGAGCCGTGCCATGACCTCCGCGTCAACGGTCGTGTGCGCGATATGCGGCCGGGCCGAGGGTGCGGCGTACCGCTCGCTGAGGCGGGTCACATGGTCGAGGCCGGCGAGCTGCCGTCCCCAGTACTCGCGATCGGCGGCGAACCGAGGCGAGGACCGATACCGCTGCTCGGCCGCCACGATCTCGGCCAGCGATACCGCCCGGCACGCCGCCGCGGGCCGCCCTCCGGTTGCGGCGGAATGCAATTCGGCCGTTCGCTGCAACACCTGAGCGGCGCCGAAGCCGTCGACGGCGATGTGGTGGCTGCGCGCGTAGCAGCGATACCGGCCGGGACCGAGGGTGAACAGCACCGTCTTCGTGACGTCGTCTCCGGTCAGATCGATGCCCGCGTGATGATCCCGGCTCATCCACTCCTGGGCGGCGCGTTCGGGATCGGGGTGATCACTGAGATCTATGCAGTCGAATCCGGTGTCCACATCGTGGTCGAGATATTGGCGCGGCCGCCCACCGACGATGGCGAATCGCACATGGGGTGACTGTAATTCGCGTGCGGCGCGGCGGGCGCACCGCTGGAGTAGTTCCAGGTCGAGATCGCCGTGCACATCGGTGTATTGCGAGATGGAGAACGGAACCGTGGGATGTAATTGCTGAGCCAGCCACAGTTCGTACTGCGCCACCGACAATTCGAAGAAGTCCGCGTCCGGAGTCGCGTCGTCGTGACGACGCGTGGAACTCGAAAGGTCTACCACCGCAATTCCTTACGGAGAAAGGTCGTTACCTCCGCCATCATCCGGCCGACCGAATCGGCGACGAAGAGGAGAGGTTGACAAATGCTGTCGTCGATATCGGCGGCGAGTATGTCCTGCACCCGGAACTCTCGCAGATCCGCGTTCACGAAGGACTCCATCTCGGTCACCGAGGACAGGATCGCGGCTCCGTATGCTCTCGGGTGACCCTTTTCGGCGACCACGCCGACCTCCAGGGTGAACCAGAACAACCGCGCGATCGCGGCCCGCTGCTCGTCGGAGGTGGCACGGTTGGCGGCGCGGCCGATGCAGCGATACAGCTCCGCGAATTCCGGATCGGCCAGTATCACCGCATGTCCGACCAGTTCGTGGATGACGTCCGGATCGGGCGAGAACGATTGCTCGGTCACCGGCCGCACGTCCGGAGTGGCGTGCAGAATGCCGTCGGCCATCGGGCCGTAGAACAGGCGGCCCGGTTGGCTTCCGATGGCCGGCGCCAACTCGAAACCGGTCAGCGAACGAAGCATGCCCGACACCTCGCTCATCTGCGGTACCCGCCCGGCGGGCAGCCGAACGAGGCGAGCCGCGGAGCGATAGTCCGCGCACGCGAGCTGTTCGTGCATGGCCTGAAGCGTCGCGAAAACGCGGGACCACAACGCGTCTTCATCTCTGCTGTAGACGAATTCGGGCAGAGGCTGCCCCGGGCGGCACGCGCGGGCGACCCGCTCACGCTCGGACCGAACGTCGAGACCAACCGTCATCGCAATCAATCCTCTCCTCGAGTTGCCTAAGTTGCGCAGGTCATCACCACTCGGAATCGATCGGCGCTGACAATAGGTGCGTTCTGTGTGCGCGAGTACCCCGGCCGATTTTCAGCAAACAAATCGGCAAAGCCGGCGAGGATAAAGTAGAAGGCGATTTCTCGCAATACATTCGGCGGAATTTCAGATGACAATTCGGTGCTGGCCGAGGGTGCTCGCGTGGGCAGGTTCGGCATCGGCCTCTCCGTTCTTCTCAGGCGAACAACGGTAATCAGTCAAGCTACTACAGGCCCGGGAGCAATCCGGGGAACCCGGCCGTGCGGGGTGGCCGTCAGCATCGGCGCCGGCAACGAGGGGGGATCCGCGAGGTCCGCATGCGCCGTCATCGTTCGGGCGGCCGGCGGTCGTGCTCGTATCGCCCGCATCGCGAGGTCGGCCTCGGCGGTGTCCCGGCGGCTCGGCAGCCGCTGTGCGATGTCGTACCGGCAACCCTGCGTCGGCGCTCTTGCCTCGCCTCGACGTCCCATTGGCATGTGGGGATTGTCGGGGCGAATGCCGCGTGCGGTAACCACCCGAACGCTGAAGATCGGTGCGCGTCGATATATTCTCAGGTCGAGGCTTGTATTCGGGGGAATTGCAGGAGCGGTCGAATCGGCGGTCCGGCCGGTACGTGGCACGGAAATGAGAAACTGTATTGAAAGAATCTTGCCGGAATTAACTTTCCAGACTGAATAATTAATTGCGGATAATGATATTTTCTTCCCGATTGGATTGCGCAATTTCGGCCATGGAAAGATGAGAAGAGGCTATATTTTAGAAACTCGGTGTTGCGGTCCGGTATTCGGTCGTAACGTTGCTCTACATTTTCTGGAGTCAGTCATGAGATCCATCTCTTCCCTGGTTCGTGCCGGCGTTCTCGCTCCGGTGGCGGTCGCGACCGTCTTTTGTCTGGCGGCACCGGCAAATGCCGCCCCGGTCAGCGTGAACTGGAACTGTAAGGGCACCATTTTCGGGATCGGCCAAACCTCGAGCATGATCACATCGGTCACCGGCACCGCGTCGGGTTCCGCGGTGGCCATCACTCTCACGCCGGGTTCGTCGTCGGTGCCCAGTTCGGCGTCCGGCTTCACCGTGAACAACATCAGCAACCTGAAGATGACGTTCCCGACTCCCGCGAATTCGACATTGGTCTCCGCTACCGCCTCCGGGGGTACCGTGGCCGGCACCGTCGCCACCTCGGGCGGGAATGTCGTTCTGACCGTGCCGGGTCCGATCGCCGGCGGCACCAGCTTCACGCCGCCGGCGGTGACCATCAATGTCACCGCTGGAACCCCCGGAACGCCGATCACCAGCAAGTACGCGGGGACCAGTTACACCAGTCCGGGTATGACCATGACGACCAACGTCGCTTTGGTCGGCAATGTCGCGACCTCGTGTTACCCGAACCCGTCGCCGACCCTCACGACCACCGCCGTCAGCTGATTTCGCGGGCAGCCGCCACGGCGTGACGGCCGGTGTCCGCACCGGCGGCCGGTGGTGAACATGCCCGGGCCGGGTTGTGTCAGCAGCCCGGTCCGGTCTCACCAGGGCCGGACGGGCGGCCGCGGTTCCTCATAGTGATTGCCCCGCTTCACGTTTGGTGCTGGGGCAGCCACTCGCACCGAATTCTGTGATGCACCGTATCGCATGGGTCGGTGTGTCGTACAGTGCATGTCCGACACAGCCACGGTCGCTTCGGCGACCGGAGCTGTGCCAGCTTTCGTGATGTTCGGCGGCCGCGGTTCGGGTTGCCGGCCAAATCGATTGACAGGAGCACATATGCCCACTTCACGCGACCGGCGGCGATCCCTACCGTACGCAGGGGAAATGATGGTCCACACACCCTGATCGGCGACTTCTCTTGAGCGGTGCCATGTTTCACAGTGATCGAGGGGAAAGCTCGTGTGCCCGAGACCAATCGAACCCGCCCGGATCTCGGCCGAACTCAAAAGCGCCCTGGGGTTCTACCACGGAACCGTCGAGGATCTGACCCGCGAATTGATCCGGGTACTGGGCGTGAACGAGACCGACCGGCGGGCACTGGAGATCGTCCTGGCCGACGACGAGAAGTCCACGACGCCGGGAATGCTGGCCGAACGGCTCGGCATCACCGCGGCCGGCGTCACGATCATGCTGAACCGGCTCGAGAAGCAGGGCTATATCGCCCGTTCGCTGCATCCGACCGATCGTCGTCGCGTGATCGTGATGGCGACCGACCTCGCGGCCCATCGCATACAGCAACTCGTCGTACCCATGATCGTCGAGAGTTACAAGATGTTGCTGAGCTGGTACGACTCCGCCGAACTCGAGATAATCGCCGACTTTCTCACCCGCGCCGGTGAATTGCAACGAATCCATCGGCAACGGCTGCGCGACGTGGATCCCTACTCCAGGGCCTGAAACGTCGACCACGAAGCCTCGTCCACAGAAATTCGAGGCGCTGCCGGATTCGGCGCCCAGACCTTGCCGTGAAGTCCGGTCACGCAATATGCGGGCGATGCTCTTCTCGGCAGAACATTGACGTATGGATGGCCCCGTTCGAGTTGTTCGGCGAGGCGACACCGTAATGCTCCCGCTTCGGTGTTCGCGGAACCGCCACAATTCGATATCCGATTCTCGGGCGTGTTTTCGGTGGTGCAGACGGTGTGATCACCGTTTCCCGGCAGCCGGCGCATCCGAAGGAAGAAAGCGAAGTGGGATGGGAACCGTCGACAACAGCGACAACCGAGCGGGTGCGCCGCGGGCTCGAATTCCGCGGTGGTCCGGGCGGCCGACCACCGAGCCTCCGGCCGATCGGCTCCGGCGGCAGCTCTCGCGCGCGGGTGTGGTCGTCGCGTTGGTGACCACGGCAATCGGGATAACGCTCGTGGTACGAGCGGATTCGAGTCCGCCGGTGCGTGTGAACGATTCTCGGGCGTACTCGGGCGAACCCACCGCACAGACCTTCGACGGCGCCGCCTCGCGAAGCGAGATCGCCGCTGCGAACGCGAGTACGGCCTTCGACGCCGCGAGCGAGCTCCCCGGACCGGTCGACGCCTCGGGCGATACCGACGCGGCTGCCGATCCCGGAACCGCCCCACCGGCTACCGATCCCGCCGACCCGGGTTCCGGCCCGGCCACCGGGACGGAATCCACGCCGCCCACGGCGCCGGATCCCTCGGCTCCCACCTCCACGGCCGAGCAGGGCGGAGCGAGTTTCTCTGCTACGGCGAGTCTTTCGATCCAGATCATGCCCGGCGTGCCGGACTCGGACCTTGTCGTCCCACCCCCGATGTCCACGCAGGCGGAGACGTCGACGGTCACGGTGACGGCCGACCCGCCTACGACGACCGCGATGGTGCCGACAACGACATCGCCCACCACCACAGCGGCGATTACGACACTGCCGACTACGACATTGCCGACTACGACGCCAGCACGGGCCCACACCGCGACGACGGCACCTACCGGTACTCCGACCAAGCCCACGACGGTGTTCCCACGCACCACGACGGCCACGATTGCGGCAAGTGCGACGCCATCCCCGTCACCAGAAGTCGTGACGACATCCGGGTCACCGAGAACCCCGGCGACCCGATCTACGACGACGGCGGCGCCGAAGACGACCGCGCCTCCGCCACACCCGAAGTCGGCGCGTCCGACGGATCCGGCGACAGCACGCCCACCGGCCACATCGCCGAAAGACGCAGGGGGATAGGTAGTTACACGATCGAGGGGCGCGGTGCACTCGGGCATCTGGGATCGTCGACGGATCATCCACGGCCCGCGCCTACGTAGCCGGATGGGATTCCGGCTGCCAGTCGTAGACGACTGTGGTGCGCAGGACGATGTCTTGAATCGAATGCCGGCGCGAATCGACCACCACCCAGAACAATCCGACAGCGAACATCACGCAGAACACCGCCCGCAGCAAGGCCCGCGGCCATCCCACGAGTTCGCCGTCGCGGCTCACCACCCGCAGTCCCATCATCACGGCGCCGACGGTGCGACCGCTCACGGCCCAGCATCCGGTGAGGTACAGCACCGACACCACGATGAATATGCTCGTCGACATGACCGCGCCGGTGTCCGGCCACGCGAAGTCCTGCGGTGAGAACAGCAGTCGAGCGAACGCCAGACACAGGTAGAGCCCGGCCATGATGGCCAGGACGACGGCGATATCGATTCCCGATGCGATCGACCGCGTCACGATTCCGGCGGGGCGATGAGCAGGGGCGCTCACTCCGTGCCCGATTCGGACGGTGCTCGCCGGAGCAATTTCCCGACGAACCCCGCGACCGCGTCGTCGGCATGCATCCCCTGGCTTCGGATACCGAGAACCGCCTCCGTAGACATCGAGTCGGTGGATTCCCGGATGATCCGGGGGAGATCGACGCCGTCGATCACGGTGTCGGCCAGCCCGACCAGGTCGACCCGTCCGATGATCTTGTCGACATCGATCCGTTCGGCCACCGCGTCGAGATCCACGTTGTCGACGACGATCGCCGTGAGGTCGACCGCGCCGAGCGCGGTCCGCACGATCCGGCCGATCACCGCCTGCAGCACCCGCTCGGTGAGATCATCGACGGCTTCCAGCGTCTCCGCACCCCGCTGTCCGAGTTCCGCGAGCACCGGCTCGACGCCCGGCACATGCCGGCCGACGTCGAATCCGAACCCCAGCACGCGCCCGGCAGCTCCGCCGACCTTCGCGGCGGCGCCGACCACCAGATTCACCGGCCTCGACATCGTGGTGCCGTCCACATCACCATCAAACTCGCTCGGCGCCGGGTGGGTATGCCTTTCGAGTTATTCAATTTTCAGACATCGTCCGAGGTCGGTCGGGGATACGGTCGCGCTGCCAGATCCGGCGGGACGTCGACAGTGTGTCGCTGCCCAGCTCCGGTGGAGTCGCCCAGATTCGGCGAATCCGTTCGGGGGTGTCGAATCGCGGCCATCCGGGGTCGCCGGTCGTGGCGAAGCCGATGAAGGCGTTGCGCATCGCCGCCGCGAGGTCGGCGAAATCCGGTGGAATCTCCGGCCCGATGAGCTGCGCGGCGAGCGGGCCGTGGGGGGGTATCGAAGGTGAAGGAAACGTCGAGGCCGTGGCAGGCCCGAAATGCGCCGTCGCGTGCCGGGCTCGGCCACGCGAACTCGTACAGGTAGGTGTCGTTTCCCGCCTCGGCGCACCACAGCGTGGGTATCCGGAATAGGGCGTCGGAGAGGATCAGAGCGTGCGGCTCCTCGTCGCTGATGCCCGGATTCCCCGTGCGGTAGGTCCGGACCGCGTTCGCGTCGAGCCCGCAGGCACGGGCGGTCTCGACGGGGTCGGAGCCGGACAGGTCGACATCCGCGGTGAACATCCGAGCCTCGTCCGTGGTGAATCCGCATACGAGTTCCCGGTTCGTTCCGGACGCTCGGTGGTCGAACCAGGGCGGCGCCTCGAACAATTCGCCGTCGACGATCATCGAGTACGGCGCGTTCGGATGGGTCCACCGGCCCGGCTCTGCCGCCATGGCAGCCACCGGCGCCATCTGTACCGCATGTATCGCTTCGGGCGCCAGCGCTGCACTAAAAAGGAGGTGCGATGCCGAAGATCGTCGATCGGACACGACGGTTTCAGTGATCTTGTCGCTTCAATTTCTGGTCGAAGTCCGCAACTCGAAGAGTCTGATGTGGACCGGCCTGCATACTGGACCTTGTCCCCGACGCCGACGTTGTGTTTACGGCTACTGGCGCATGCGGCGACCAAGACTTTCTTGTCCGACTGCTCGCAACAGCCCGCACATTCCGCTTTATCGACCACTCGACGAGAGGTTCGACGGATGTCAGGTTTCCGTGTAGGTGTCATGGATACGCTCGTTGCCGCTCGTCCGACAATTGACATGCTTACCCGAGGCAGCTATCTCGGTGCTCTTGCTGGTTCTGCCGACTCGTTCTGGGTCCCTGATCACGTCAACGGACTGCTCCCGCGATCGCTGTGGCAGCCGCAGTACTGCGGTGCGACACAGCTCATTCCCACCAGCGACGCGTTTCTGGAACCGTGGACCATGCTCGGGCACATCGCCGCCCAGAACCGAATCGGCCGCCTGCGCTTGGGTGTGGGGGTGACTGACACCGGACGACGGCATCCCGTTGCCACCGCGCAGGCCGCCGCGACACTGCACTTGTTGACCCGCGGCCGCGCGATACTCGGCATTGGTCCGGGCGAACGCGAGGGTAACGAGCCCTACGGAGTGGACTGGTCCAAGCCGGTCGCACGCTTTGAGGAGGGTGTCGCGACAATACGGGCACTCTGGGATTCCGGCGGGGAGTTGGTCGATCGAGACTCTCCGTTCTTCCCTCTACACAAGGCGTTGTTCGACCTGCCCCCATATCGAGGGAAATGGCCGGAGATCTGGATCGCCGCCCACGGTCCTCGAATGCTGCGGACGGCCGGGCGCTACGCCGACGGATGGTTCCCCGCCTTCCCGCAGCAGCCGCAGGATTACGCCCGACGTCTCGAGGTCATTCGATCGGCGGCCTCCGACGCCGGGCGCGACCCGATGTCCATCACTCCCGCGGTGTGGTTCTCGGTCGTCACGGGCAGCAATCGCGACGACGTCGATGCCGCACTGGATTCCACGCCCGCCAAGGCGTTGGGACTTACGGCCTCCGCCGAAGTTTTCAACCGCCACGGTGTCGAGCATCCTCTTGGGGTGAATTTCGCCGGCGCTCAAGACCACCTGCCATACGCCCTGGACGAGCAGGCAGCGTTGGCCTGCGCCAGCCAAGTCCCGCCGTCACTGATGCGGGAAATAGTGCTGAATGGGACCCCGGACGAGATAATCGAGCAGGCGGCGCGGTGGCGCGACTGTGGCGTGCGCTACATCGTCGTGGCGAACGTCAGCATCCTTCAGCCGAGCATGCGCAAAGGCTTGATGGCGACCCTGCCCTTCCTCAAGGTCGTCCGGGCGCTCAGGAAACTCTGACTGGGCGCCTTCTCCGCCGATACGACGCATTCGCCGAAGGGAGGCAACGACTTTCCGGACGCTGGCAGGGCATCGCAGGCGCACTGTGGCGCAGGTTCTTGCCGCGACGTGCAGAAGGTGTCAGGGAAACTCGAATACGGGCGAATCTCGCCGCTATCGGCGGCTCGATGAAACGTCCCTGATCAATGCCACTATTCGAACTGACCTTGATCGCACAGTTGTCCGGTCCCACTCTTCGGCGGCTACGGTCTTTCGACGCTGGTGGCGTGGGGCAGTGCTGCGGCTGCGAAGAGTCCGATGACGGCGGCTGCGGCGAGGGTGAGCATCGCGGTGGCGTAGGCGTGGCTGCTGAGTCCGGCAACGAGGATGGTGCCGGAGATGGCGGTGCCGAGCGAGGAGCCCAGGTTGGAGACGCAGCGTGAGAGTCCGGAGATTTCGCCTTGTTGTTGGTCGGTGAACGCGGATTGGACGATGTTGACCGAGGGGGTGAGCATCGAGCCGAGTCCGAGTCCGATGAGCAGCAGTCCGGGCGCGAATGCCCAGGGGTTGAGGCTGTGCCCGGCCAGGGCGATGAGAATGACGATGCCGATGGCGACGACGACGAATCCGGTCATGACGAGGGTTCGCTGGGCGAAGTGCCGGGCGAGCCGGGCCGCTGACAGCGAGGAGATGAGCAGTCCTGCGGTGGCGGCGGTGAAGATGATGCCGGTGCGGATGGGGTCGTAGCCGCGGACGACTTGCAGGTAGGCCGAGACGACGAACGACGTTCCCATCAGGATCGACCATTGCAGCAGTTGAGTGGCGAGCCCGAAATTCGAGGCGCGGCTGTGGAACAGGCTGGTCGAGACCAGGGGATCGCCGCCTGCTCGTTCGGTGGCACGCACGTGGAGGAAGAATCCGGCCAGGACCAGGATCGCAAGCGCGATCAGGATTGCGCTCCATCGTAAGTCGTTGTCGGCGGCGAGGATTCCGAGTACCAGGAGGACGAGCCCGGCTGCGGAGAGGATGGTGCCGGTGATGTCGAGGGTTCTGGTGGGGTCGGCGGGGAGGGGGTCGTGCACGCGTCGCGTCGATACCAGGATGGCGGCCACGACCAGCGCTTGGAAGGCGAATGCGGCGCGCCAGCCGAGGCTCGAGGCGATCAGCCCGCCGAGTAGCGGACCGGCGGCGGCGCCGATTCCGCCCATCGCCATCACGACACCGAAAGCTTTTGCGCGCGTGGTGGTGTCGGTGAACAGCAGGGTGGTGAGGATGTAGACCGGCGGGATCAGCAGCGCGGTGCCCACCCCTTCCAGCAGGGAGTTGCCCAGGGCCAGCACGCCCAGGCCCGGTGCGAGTGCGCTGAGTATCGCGCCGATGCCGTAGATCGAAAGTCCTATGGTGAAGCAGCGTTTGCGGCCGTAGCGGTCGGTGAGTTTGCCGCCGGGGATCATGAAGGCGGCCATGATCAGCAGGAACAGGGTGATCACCAGTTGCACCCCGGACACGTCGGCGTTCAGGTCGTGACTGATGTCGGTGATCATCACCGCCATGTTGGTGCCGGCGAAGCTGCAGATGAACTGTGCGAGCGCCAAGGGTGCCAGCACGCCGCGGGGCCGGGCCGGGGCATCGTGGTCGCTCATCGGCTCACGGCTTTCCGGCACCGGCTTCGAGTCGGTCGAGTTCGTCGTCGAGTGCTATGGCGGCGGCAACCAACGCCAGGTGGGTGAAGGCTTGCGGGAAGTTACCCAGTTGCTCACCGGAGGGCCCGATCTCCTCGGCGAACAGCCCGACGTGGTTGGCGTAGGTGAGCATTTTGTCGAATGCGTAGCGAGCGTGGTGAACGCGTCCGGCGCGGGCCAGCGCTTCGACCCAGAGGAAGCTGCAGAGGTTGAATGTGCCCTCGGAGCCGCGCAGCCCGTCCGGCGAGGCGGCGGGGTCGTATCGGTAGACGAGGCTGTCGTCGACCAGCTCGTCCTCCATCGCGTCCAATGTGCTGAGCCAGTCCGGGTCGTGGGGGGACAGGAATCCCATACGCGGCATCAGTAGCAGCGATGCGTCCAGCACGTGAGACCCGAAGTGTTGGACGTAGGCGCGGCGCTCTTCGTTCCAGCCACGCTCGAGAATCTGGTCGAACACGGCGTCGCGCGCGTGAGTCCAGCGCTGCAGATCCGCCGGGCGCGCATGCTCGGTCGCGAGGCGGATGCCTCGGTCGAATGCGACCCAGGTCATCAGCCGGCTGTAGGTGAAGTCTTTTCGGCCGCCGCGGGTTTCCCATATGCCTTCGTCCGGGCGATCCCAGTGGTCGGTCAGCCAGTCCAGAAGTTCGGCGAAGACCCGCCACCCGGATACGCTGCCGACATCGGAGGTCTGGGCGAGCGCATCGGCGACCTCGCCGTAGATGTCGAGCTGCAGTTGGTCGGCTGCGGCGTTGCCGACGCGCACCGGCGATGATTTGCGGTATCCCTCCCAGTGCTCGAGGATCTCCTCGTCGAGGCGCGGGTCGCCGTCGATGCGGTACATGATCTGCAGTGGTTCACCGGAGGGGGTGCTTCCGGGCAGTCGCTCCCGAAGCCAGCGGCGGAAGGCGTAGGCCTCGGCGGTGAATCCGAGATCGATCAGCGCCCGGACCGAGAGGGAGCCGTCGCGCAGCCACGTGTAGCGGTAATCCCAGTTCCGTTCGCCGCCGAGTTGTTCGGGCAGCCCGAGGGTGAGGGCGGCGATCGGTGCTCCGGTCGGTGCGTAGGTCAGCAGTTTGAGTGTGATCGCGGAACGGTTGACCATGTCGCGCCACCGTCCGCGATAGGTGGAATTGCGCAGCCATGCCTGCCACCATTCCCGGCAGTGCGCGAATTCGGCGGCCACTTCGCCGCGTTGCGGAGGTGTCGGGAACTCCCCACCCGCACCGGTGGTGGTCAGCACGAGGAACGCCGTCTGATCTTCCTCGAGGGTGAAGCTGCCGGTCGCGTCCGTGTCCTCGACACGCAGCACTATCGGGTCGGATGCTTGCAGATGCAGCGTGGTCTGGGGGCTTTCGAACATGACCCATTCGGGATCGTGTGCCACGGTGCGGTGTTCGGCGCGGCCGTAGTCGAAGCGTGGCCGGCAGGACACGGTGAAGGGCATCCGGCCTCGCAGCACCCGCACGATCCGGATGAGCCGATGCCGATCCGTCGGTGTGTCGGTGTCGATCGGCGGCATGAAATCGGCGACCTCACCGACTCCTGCGGGAGCCATGAACCGGGTGACGAGCACGGCGGTGTCCGGCATGTATAACTGGCGGACGGTAACCTCGTGCTCTGGCAAATCCGCCGCGACACGACAGTAGCCGCCTCGCTCGTGGTCCAGTAGGGCGCCGAAGAGGCTGGGTGAATCGAATCGCGGTGTGCACCACCAATTCACCGTGCCCGCCGACGACACCAGCGCCGCGGTCTGCAGATCGCCGACTATTCCGTGTTCGGCGATCGGAGGATACGCATCCATCGGGCCCTCCCGGAGGTGGCGGAAACCAGGTGAAACGATTCGGCCGGATCGTCGGGGCCGGTCGACATGAGGCGTATTCGTTTCTCATTGTGCGCCGCGAACAGGCGACCGCCGGGAGTTATGGCGAAATTACAGCAAACGATGCGAACTGGTGTCCTCCCTGAAGTACCCAGGGCGTCGACCGCGCCGCGGGCCGTGAACGCCGACTCGGGTGGGCTCCGCCGACTAGTCACATGTGAGGCTGTCAGGCCAGTACGCCGGCGAATGTATCCGCGCGAGCGCTGGCGCCGAATCATCCTTTCCACGCTGGACGCCCTCGAAGCCGCGAACTGACCGCCCCAGGTTCCCGAGCCGCGGAGAGCGGGAAAAGGGGGGAGTGGTAGCGCACGATTTGCGGCCAATGGCTCGAGAAATTTCCATTCCACATGGGATGTGACGTTTTTCGGCGCTGGAGGGCTATCGCAGATGGTGTCGACTCTGTTTGAATCAATCTATGTGCCGGTGGATGGCGTACTGGGGTGAGCCGATCCTCGTCGAGGATTTGTTGTTCCGCCCTGAACATTCTCTGATCGATCAGAGCTTGCACTCTCGTCTGGGAGAGACGACCACTAATGGTGACGGTTTCGGTATCGGCTGGTACGGCGAGGGTGCCGAACCTGCGGTGTACAAGGGGATCGAGCCGGCCTGGAACGACAGCAATTTGCGGGAGATCGCCGGTCAGGTGCGCACGTCGAGGTTGCTCGCCCATGTGCGAGCTTCGACCGGGACCGCGGTCCAGCGCAGCAATTGCCATCCGTTCCGGCACGATCGATGGTTGTGGGTGCACAACGGCGCGCTGCGCGGTTTCTCTGAAATCAGGCGCGACTTGTTGATGGCGGTGGATCCGACGCTGTTCTCCGACATGGAGGGCTCAACGGACACAGAAGCTTTGTTCTACCTCGCCCTGACCTTCGGTCTCGTCGATGATCCACTCGGTGCCGTGGCTCGCGCGGTCGGTTTCGTCGAGGACGTCGGGCACGCGAACGGAGTTGAGCATCCGGTTCAAATGACAGTCGCGACGACCAACGGTGAAAGTCTGTGGGTTTTTCGTTATTCCAGCGAGCGCCGATCGCGGTCCCTGTTCTTCTCCACCCGGCTCTCGGCGTTGCGGGCATTGCACCCCGAAGTCGAGGTTTTGCGCGAACTGGGCGGTGAGACTCGCTTCGTGGTGTCGGAGCCGCTGCGCGATCTCGAGGGGGCGTGGAACGAAGTGCCGGAATCCTCGGCTGCGGTAGTGGGATCCGGCGCCGACGCGATCTGGCCCTTCGCGCCGATCTCACCTGTCTGAGGTCGGCACAAGCGCCGATGAGCGTCTGCGGCGCCGTTGCCGTTTCGCGTGGCGCCTCGCCGCAACTACCGGCATGAGTGATGGACTGAGCAGTTGTGCGCGGATCGCTGGCGTTGCGTTTGTGCGGGGGGTCAATGACCTCCCGGTGCGGTACGGAGGGGTAATGCCGGCCGTGGTGTGCATCCCGGCCGTCAGGCCGGCTGACGGTCCTCGGTGGCGGCGCACCCTTCGGTGGTCAATCGTGACATCTGTTTCAAGACCTGAGTGGGGCCTCCGATGCGCAATGCTTCTCGTTGTCGAACTGCGCCGTTGCCGTCACGCAGAATTGCCGCCAACGTGCCGCGCGTGAATTCGTAGTCGCCGGACTGTTCGAGAGCGGGGCGGATATGCGAGAGCAGGTGTGCAATGGAGGCCTGCTTGGGAACGGAATGCGTTGTTGCAGCGTGGAATTGAGCGCAGGACAGGCCGTCGCGGGCCGCGCGCCGGCATGCCGCCCGGAGGTGTGCCAGTCCGACAGGGTCCGATGGCCGCCCGCTGTCTACTGCCGCGACGGAGGTGATGACCAGTGCGCGGACGAGGCTCGCGAAGAGTGCCGTTTCCTCTACCGTGGCCGGAACGTCGCTGATGCGGATTTCGATCGTGGGCAGATGCGAGGACAAGCGCACATCCCAATAGACCATCGCTGTGTCGAGGATGCGCCCGTCCTCGGCAAGCTTGGTCACCGCGTCGTCGTATTCGGCGGCGGATCGCAGGTACGGGGGAGGCCCGGCGCTGGGCCATCGTGCCCACAGCAGGTGGCGCCAGCTGGCGTATCCGGTATCGGCACCACCTGTGATCGGGGAATTCGCCGTCAGCGCCAACAGCGCCGGCAGCCATGGTCGAAGGTGGTTGCTGACCTGCACCGCGACGTCGCGGTCGGGCACGCAGACATGGACGTGGCAACCGCAGATCACTTGCTCGGCGAGTTCGCCGAAATGTGCGGCCATGAGCCGGTATCTGGGGGTGTCGGTTATGCACCGGGTCGGCGGTCCCCAGATCGGCACACCGACCGCGAGTGCCAGCGCACCTGCGCGTGCCGCTGCCTGCGTGACCGAGAGTCGAGCCCGTCGAAGTTCGCGGTGCAACTCCGGAATGCTTGCGCACACCGGCGTGCAGGTCTCGACCTGGCACTGAGATAGTTCCAGTTGCAGTTCGGCATCCGGGGAGCGTGCCGCGACGATGGTATTGGTCGGCGAGGGCAGGCCGGTGGCCGGATCGACAAGAACGAATTCCTCCTCCACGCCGACGGTGAATGGGTGAATATTATTGCCGTGCAATGGTTCACGTGGCTCACTCGACACCATGGACGTCACGGCCACCTCCCGGGTTGTTTGTGTCGAGGCATGCGCGCTCGCCGAATTCGCCGCATTGTTTATTGCTGACAGCTCGGACGGCGTTGGTGGAACGATCTGTCCCTGATTCTCCGAGTGCGGTCTGTACTGCTACGAAGTTCGGTTGAATTGAGTCTTGAAGCTTTTTCTCCGATTCGTCGACCAGCGTCATAGCCACGCTGGCGGAAGTTTTGTTTCCTGCTCCAGAATGTGAGTTACATGAAGTTTACCGGAAAATTGCCCACTAAACATGGCGTTGGTGAAGGTCTTGTGCCTTCCTCTTCGAACCCGACTGCATCCTGACTGACGGCGGAAGGGCTGTCCGGCGCGCGGCGGTGTCGCCAGCGGTGCGGGTGCGATGCGTCGGGAAGCTCCGCCGCGCTCGAGTGTGCGTTGCCGTCCTGATGCGCGGCGGTGGAGTCGCCCGGGACGAGGGTGGCTTTTACACGCGACCCGCCAGCGGCCTTGCTCGAGCAGGCGTGACGTCGTTGCGATTCGATCTGCGTGGGGCACGGCGATAGCGAAGGACGGTACGAGGTCATACGCGCGTGACCGGCGAGGCCAGTGCGCTGGTTGTGGCCGGGGGCGGTACTTGACCGGTCCCGGCCGCGGCGCCGAGGGCGGCGCCTGCGGCGGCACCGGCCAGACAACCGCCGGGTGCGCCGGCGAAGAAGATCGGCGGCATCAACGCCGCGCCGACCACGGCGCCGGCGACGCATCCGATGCCGAGCCCCGCGGCGGTACCGACCAGGACTCCGACTCCGGTCGCTAGACCGATCTGGTTGGCGGCGACGCCGATCGCATCGTTGAAGTCGCTCTGCGCGTCCACCGGCGTGAGGTCAGGAGTCGCCGACGCCACGGCGTCGGCGGGGTTGCGGCTGGGGGGGCCGTGGCGGCGCAGGTGTAGTCGGTCGCATTGCCGAACGGGCGCGGCATCGGCGGGGCGAATCCGAATCCACGACCGCCTACGAGATCACTTGCGGGGCCACACAACGGAGTCCGTGCCGGTCAACCGGCTCGGCCACGAGCCGGGCGAAGCTGTCGGGTCGACAAGCCGCCGAGCGCACCGACGAGCAGCTCGAAAGTTTATTCGCTTTCCGCGGTGTGGCTTTCGTTCCTCTGACTCGTCATCTTCACGAACCGCAAGATACTGACAGTGGCGCGACCGTCCTGGGTTTTCACCAGGTTCCTCGAATCGTCGCGTCGGTAACCATACGAAATGTCGCAGGCCTCGCTCGATGAACACCAATTCCGATAATCGCATAAATGGGATTAATTGGACATGCGGTGAGATGGTGCATGTCTGGTGAACTGCGGCTGCCGTGTGTCGAGGCGGTGAACCTTTTCGCAAGGCGCGATGGCTCGGGGGTCCGGGACGTCGAATTGAGCATCCGCTGAAGCATTTCCGGCTTCACCAAGGTCAGCGTGTGCGAGATCGACAGGCGATAACCGCGAGCGGTGTGTTGCGCCGCGGCGGAACCGACGTCAGGCCACGTTGTGGCGCCCGGTGGGGCGTTGTTGTCCGAACTCGCGCCGCAGGAGTGTCCCGGCTGCCTCGTCGACGAAGTCGGCATGCGTGTCGTGTCGGCCCGGGGCGGTCGCGCGTCGTTTCGGTTCGTCGTTGTCGTCGTCGGTGCGCCGCACCAGATACAGCAGTGCGACGCCGACGACGACCGGGACGTGGGTCAGCAGCCGGGTGGCGTCGACATCGCCTCGGATGACGTCGAAGACCGACGCGGTGGCCAGGGCGCCGACGAACACCGTGAGCATCGGCAGCTGCGCGGCGGCCGTTCGGGTGTGCAGTGTCGCCCACAGCAGCCCGATGCCGACGGCGAGGTTCCACGCGGCGCTCTCGTGGCTCATGTGGCCCATCATGAACGGCATGGCCTCATGGCCCATGCCGGTGTCCACGCCGAACAGTTGGGTCAGGGCGAGAGCGGTCTGGACGACGGCGACCACGCCGAGAGCAACTCGGAGCAGCGAGTACGCGGTGCGCGGCGCCGGCAGTTCGGCGAGAATCGCGTCGGTGAGGTCGGGGATCGCGGGCGCGGGGGCGAGCAGCATGGTGCGCCGCAGGCCCTCCGCGCGCGCATGCCAGGCCCGACAGGATGAACAGGTCGCCAGGTGCTGGTCGACCGCGGCGGCAGGCACCGGTTCCTGTTCGCCGTCGATACGCGCGGACAGCGCTTCGCGAGCCGTATCGCAATTCATGTCTCCATAGTCGTCCATCGAACAGCCGGAGTTCCCACGACCGTCTGTAGTACTGTGCTCGATGTGCGTGGCGTCGACGATGGAGATGACCTCACCGCACTCGCAATGGCCGCGGGGCGTGGTGACCGACGGGCCTTCGAGATCTGGGTTCGCGCTTTGCAGGCCGATGTCTGGCGGTTTCATGCCTATCGCGCGGGCGCATCGGCGGCTGATGATCTGACTCAGGAAACCTTCGTACGGGCGTATCGGAGCTTGCCTCGTTTCGCGGGGCGATCGACCTCGCGCGCATGGCTGTTGTCGATCGCGCGCCGGGTGGTGGTCGACTCGATTCGCGCCGCCCAGGCGCGTCCTCGGGTGCGTGACACCGACGATTGGGAAGCGGTCGCCGAGCAGCAGGGCACACCGCGCAGTCGTGGGCGTGGTTTCGAGGATCTGGTCGAGGCGCGGATGCTGCTCGACCAACTCGAGCCCGAACGTCGAGAGGCGTTGGTGCTGACGCAGATTCTCGGCCTGTCCTATCAGGATGCGGCCGATGCCTGTGAGGTGCCGGTCGGCACGATCCGGTCCCGGGTGGCGCGGGCGCGTGAGGACTTGTTGGCGGCCGCGTCGGAGACGACCGACGGCGTCGGCTGAGAATTTCACTGCGCCAGGAACTTCGGCGCCATCGTGTTCGACTGTCTGTATGTGGATACGCGAACCGACGTGGTGAGTTCGCAGCGGACGCTGCTGACGTGGCTGATGGTCACCGCGATGACGATGTCGATGCTGCCGCTGTTTCTGCTCGGTGCGCTGGGTCCGCGCTTGATCGCCGAATTCCGGGTCCCCACTTCGGCTTTGGGGGTGCTGGTCGCCGTCGGTTTCGCTGTGGCGGCGGCGCTGTCGCTGGTTGCGGGGCCGGTCGTGGCGGCGTGGGGAGCGCGCCGATGCCTGATCGGCATGTTCGTGGTGTCGGCGATCGCGCTGGGTTTGTTCGCCGCAGCGCCGGCGTTCCCGGTTCTGGTTGTCGCGGTCGCGTTGTCCGGTCCATCGCAGGCGCTGGCGAATCCGGTCACCAATCAGCTCATCCAATCGCGGGTCGAGCAGACCCGGCGCGGTGGTGTTGCCGGATGGAAGCAGTCGGGCGTGCAGTTCGGTGCCTTCTTGGCCGGGTTGCCGCTCGCCGCGGTGGCCGGTTCACTGAATTGGCGGGTCGCGGTGGCGATACCGGCACTGGCGGCCCTGCTCGCCGCGGGGGCGGCGGCGACGGTCGCCGGTGATTCCGAGCCGCCGCGCCGACCGGCGTGGAAGGTTGCGGTGCCGCGGGGTGACGCCGGGTGGATGTGTGGATATTCGGTGCTGCTCGGCGCCGGAATCTCTGCGATCAACACCTATACCGCCGTGTATGCCGCGCATCGGCTGGGGATGTCGGCGGCGGCCTCGAGTGGCCTGGTTGCGGTGCTGGGCGTAGCGGGAATTCTCGGGCGGGTGGGCTGGACTCGGCGTTCGGCATCGTTGCGCAGTCCCGCGATATTGCTGGCGCCGTTGGCTTTCGGCGCGGTCGGTGCGAGTCTGGTGCTGCTGCTCGCCGGTGCGACGCAGTCGTGGCTGGTCTGGCTGGGCGTGCTGGGGATCGGTGGGTGTGCGGTAGCGGCCAACGCGGTGTCGATGATGACGGTGATCGCCACTGCGGCACCGGAATCCGTCGGCCGTGACTCGGCGGTGGTGTCGGCTGGTTTCTTCGCCGGATTCGTGGTGGGGCCGACGATCTTCGGTGCGCTGATCGATGTCGGATCGCCGCATTTCACCGTGGCTTGGGTGGTCGTGGCGGCGGAGTTCCTCGCCGCCGCGGCGGTGTCGTGGTGGTGGCAGCGACGGGTGTCGCTGCGATGACCCGCAGCGCGGCCGCGGCGTGGTCACGAGGGCGGACGTTCCGGCAGGCGCTTCGGCATATGACGGACCGCATTGCCGAGACCGAAGCGTCGGTGGGAGAGCGCTTTCCGCTCTACGCCGATCCGGAGACCGGAGCCTGGGTGTCGACGCGGCGCGGATCCTGGGTGGCCGGCTTCTGGGTGGGGCAGCTGTGGCTGCGCGCGCGGCTGTCGGATTCGGGTGCCGACCGTGCGGCGGCCGAAGCCGCGGTGAGCCGTTTACAGCCTGCCGCTGAACTGGACACGGTCACTCGGGGCCTGCTCTTCTGGTACGGCTCGGCCGCTGGCACCCGTCTGGGAATCTCGGAAACCGGTGCGGCACTCGCGCAGGAGGCCGCGAGGCAGTTGGCCGCGACGTTCGACACCGAGGCGGGGATTCTGCCCTGGGGTACGGGGTTCGGTGATCCGTCTCGTCCGCCGGTGGGCCGAGTGGACGGTCTGGCCGGTGCGGTGCCACTGCTGGCGTGGGCGGGCGAGTCGGTGATCGCCGAGCGGTTCCTGCGTACTCTGCTGGTGCGTCTGCGATCGTCGCCGCGGGTGATTCCGGCGTGGGAATTCTCTGCGGGACAGTGGTATCCGCGTTCGGAGCCGCCGCCCGACTGGTCTCGAGGGGCGGCGTGGACCGCGCTGGCGGCCGCCGACGCCGGCTATTGGATCGATCCCCGCTTCGCGGATATGGCGGACGAAATACTGTCGCGTACTTCGCATTCCAACGGCGTTCCCACTGCTGCCACTGCGAGCGGACAGGTACCCGACACGTCTGCGGCCGCCATCACGGCCGTCGCATTGTGCAAACTCGGCCGCCCGGCTGCCGCGGCCGATCTGGTCGAGACCTTGATCCGCGACCACCTGTCCGGCGGCGATCGCCCTGGGCGTCTGCTCGACGGATGCTATGACGGTCTGCGGGACCTCGCGCCGAACCACGAATTGATATGGGGCAACTTCTTTCTCATGCTCGCCCTGGCGATACTCGAAGGTGAGGTGTCGGCCACGGCGTTGTGAGCAGTACCGGCCGGGCCACCCCGTCGTGGCCCGGCCGCTGATTCAGCCCTTCAGTGCGGCGCTGATCTTCGTTGCCGTGTCGTCGTAGACCGTGAGCAGATCGTTGCCGCTGGTCGGATAATTGCTCAGATCGAGCTGCCGGACGGTTGTTCCCGGCAGGACGGTACCGGTATCCATTTGCTCGTTGGCGAAGACCAGCTCCGGCTTGGCCGCCGACAGATCCGCCACCTGCTTGGCGGTCACCTGATCGGGTCCGTAGGTTCCCAGCACCTGGGCTCCGGACATCTGCGCGGCGAAACCCATGAACGTCTGCGCAACAACCTTGGGAGGCTGGCCGTTTCGCCATGCGGACTTGATTTGCGCGGCGAGTTGGTCGTATCGGGCCCCGAAGGTCTGGAGCCACTTGTCGGCCGCGGTGCGGGTTCCGAACATGTCTCCCAGCCGCTGCACCTCCTTGACGACGTTGTCGCGGCTGTTGTCGAGATTGACCGCGACCACCTTCGCCGAGGACCCGGCGGCGTCCTTGATCTTGGTCGCGAAGCCCTCGAAGGGTGCGTAGAGGACGTAATCGGCCTGCGACACCGCGGCCAGATCCGACGGTTTGGGGTCGTAGTCGGGCGCGTGCTTGATCGCCGGCGGCACGATGACGGTCACATGGGTCGCGCCGGCGGCCTCGGCGAAGGCCGCTTCCCAGGTACTGGTCGCGACTACGTTCGGGCCGTCGTGGTGCGGCTGGTCACTGGACCCACAGCCGGTCAGTGCAGATACGCCCGCGATCAGTGCAGCGAGACCGATCCCGAAGCGTGCGAACCGTTTTCCTCTGCGGAGGGCCATCCTCGTCTTCTCCCATCGGGTAACACATGAACGGCGAGGGCGACCGCCCCGGCCGCGAGCACCAGCACCGGACCCGGCGGCAGGTCGAACCACACCGCGAGTACGAAGCCGGTGACGTTCACCAGCAGACCGACGACGACCGCCGCGATCACCATGCCGGGTAGCGAATTGGCCAGCCGTCGCGCCGCCAGCGCGGGCAGCAGCGTGAGTGCGTCCACGAGCAGTGCGCCGGTCAGCCGGATTCCGGCTGCCACCGCCACCGCGACCAGAACCAGCAGTACGAGGGTCAACTGGTTGACCCGGACTCCGGAACACGTGGCGAGTTCACGATCGAACAGCAGCAACCCCAGTTGGCGGCGGCGCAGTACGAACAGCGCCGGGATCAGCACCGCCAGCACGCCGAGCAGGACGACATCGCTGGTTCGGGTGGCGAGAATCGACCCCCACAGCAGCTCGAAGGCGCCGTTGGCGTTGACACCCGAAATCGACAGTGTGAGTAGAGCTCCCGCGATCGCCAGGCTCATCAGCAGGCCCATCGCACCGGAGAGACCGGCTGGGCTGCGGGCCAGCGGCGTCAGCGAGGCGCCTGATATCGCGCACGCCACCAGTCCGCACAGTAGCGGGTCCAAGCCGGTCAGGATCCCGATCGCGATCCCGAACAGGGCCACGTGCATCATGGCGAACCGCACCGGCATGATGTCGAGTCCGATGATCACCACGCCGACGATGGGCAATCCGATGGCGCCGAGGATCAGGGCGACCAGCGCGCGCTGCACCGGAACCAGTTGCCACAGCTGCCAGAACTCGTTCGCGTGGTTCACCGCGCATCCTCTTCTCGGGAGGTGATCTCACGGAGGCTTCCGCCCGCCATCTCGAGTACGCGGTCGCAGCGCGCGGCCAGCGCGCGGTCGTGTGTCACCACCAGCAGCGTCACCGGTATGTCGGTCAGTAGCTTTGCGGCATCTTCCTGGCCGGCGAAATCCAATGCGGCGGTCGGCTCATCGGCCAACAGCACACCCGCGCCCGCGGCCACGCAGCCCAGCGCGCGGGCCAGATACATCCGCTGTAGTTGTCCACCGGACAAGGTGTGCAACGGGCGGGCGGCCAAGCTGCTCACGCCCAGATCGTGGGCTGCGGTCATGGCGGCGTCGAATGCGCCGCTGCTGTGCAGCAATTCGCGCGCCGGGAGCGGAAAGCGCCCCGCTGCCTGGCGCTGCGGAATCCACGCCACCGCGCGGCGGCGCAGGTCCCAGTCCTGCGCCGTACGCGCGGTGGCCCCGCCGACGGTGATCGTCCCGCCGGCAAGCGGATGCAGGCCGAGGATGGCCCGTAACAGTGTGGTTTTGCCCGAACCGTTCGTCCCGGTCAGCGCCACCCGTTCCCCACCGGGTATTCGCAGATCGACGCCGCGGACCACTGTGCGCCGTCCGTGCGTGCAGTCAACCCCGGACAGTTCCACCGTTGCGCCTTCGAACAATCTTCACTCCACCTTCTTCCGCACTAACAGGTCGGGCGGGGACCGGAATTAGTTCCCGGCGAGCGGGTTCCGGTTCGGGGCGGCCGTGGCAGGTCGGGTGTACTCGCGAATTACCCGGCGTGCGGTGGCCTCTATGTGGAATTCGTCGGGACCATCGAGAATGCGGGCCGCGCGAGCAACGCGCAGCAGTCGGGGCAGTCCCGTGGCGGCGGTGAGTCCCTCGGCGCCGAATATCTGTATGGCGTGGTCGGTGGCCAGGCCGAGAGCGCGGGCGGCGGCCACCTTCGCGAAGCCGACCTCCACGTGCGCGCGCCTATCCGCGGCAACTGCGGCGGCGGCTTGTTCGGTGAGCGCACGGGCCGAGCGAACAGCCAGTTCGGCGTCGAACACCATCTGCTGTACCAGTTGCCGCTGGGCCAGTGGCTGATCGTCCACCCGGCGCTGGGCTGCCCGCTCGGCCAGCAGTTCCACAGCTCGCTGTGCCTGTCCGACCCAGCGCAGTGCGCGCAGTGTGCGGCCCAGCGCCAGTCGCTCACCGGCCAGTGTCGCGCCCGCACCGACCGCGCCGATCAGCCGCGACGCGGGCACCATCACGTCGTCGAATTCGATCTCGTATTGGCCTCCCGTGCCGAGTACATCCAATTCCCGGACGACCCGGAATCCGGGTGCGGTGGCCGGAACGGCGAAGATCGACAACGACTCTCGCATCGCGCCCGGGGCGGTGCGGGCGACGACGAGTACTTCGTCGGCTGTTCCCGCGCCGGTGATGAACCATTTGCGCCCGGTGATCCGCCAACCGGTGCCGTCGGGGGTCGCCGCAGTCCGCAGTGCGGCGGGATCCGATCCGGCTACGCCGGGTTCGGTCATGGCGTAGCTCATCGTCAGCTGGCCGGAAACCAGTGCGGGCAACAGTTTTTCGCGCAGATCGGGATCGGCGTGGCCGTCGATCATCCGGGCGTTGAGCAGCGCGGCCGAGCCGAGCATCTCGGGTGCGTGATCGCTGCGTCCCTCGATCTCGGCGACGGTGAAGTAGTCGGCCGGCGTCAGCCCTCCGCCGCCGTACCGGGCCGGCAGTGGCAGAGCCCACAGCCCGGCATCGACAGCGTGTTCGCGTAGTTGGGCGCGGATGGCGCGATCACCGGCGTCGAGTGCTGCTTCTGCCGGAATCACCTGGTGGGCAACGAAATCGCGGATCCGCGTACGCAGTTGCTCGCATCGTGGGGAGAGTGTCGAGGGTTCGTCGGGCATGACCGCATCACACCATTGCCGGGAACTCACCCGCCACCGAGACCGACCTTATCGGACATCGGCATGTTTCTCGGTGGAAGGCAACCCATGACGAACACATCCGCATCCACACTCGCGGCCGAGCTGTTACCGACCGGCACGGTCGCCACCGTGACCGGGAGCGGACCGACCGCCGCGGTTGTCCGCGATCATCTCGGCGCCTTGGGTGCGACCCTGGCCGAGGGCGGGCCGCCCGGTTCCCCCGACGTCGTGGCGGCGGTCATGGTGGAGTCGGCCGAGGGCGTGCGGCGTGAGCTGGTGGTCGAATGGGCGGGACCGGTGCGCGTGCCCGGATGCGTGAACGAGACGGCGGTGCAAGCTGTCTGTGGTGTCATGCACGTCAACGGCCGGCGGTACGGCAGTCCGCAGGGAATCGGGCTGGATTACTGCTCCACCGCCACAGGTGTGCTCGCGACGACGGGACTGCTGGCCAGCTTGCTCTCACCGGAGCCCGAACTGACGGTGCGGACCAGTGTCGCGGAGGCCGCGTTGCTGTCGGTCTCGCAGTATCTGGCCGCGGCGGGCGCCGACGATCCCGAGGCGGTCGCCCTCGCACCCGGTGGCCCACCGTTCACCAGCGCCGACGGGGTCCGCTTCGAAATCGAAGCGCTGCAACCGGAACCGTGGGCGGCGTTCTGGACAGCCTTGCAGGCCGATCCGTCGGCGTGGCGGAAGGGCTGGCGTCCCTTCCAGTTCCGCTACGCCACTGCGACCGCGCCGTTGCCGGTCGAACTGCATCGGATCACTCGAACGCACACCTTCGCCGAGATCGCCGCCCGCGGGGCGGCAACCGGTGTGGCGGTGTGCCGGCTCTACAGCGCCGATGAATCCGCATTGTCCGCTGGACCGAGGTGGGTGCCGTGGGATGTCGATACTGTAGCCGGAGCTGTCACGCGCGACGAGCAGGTAGGCGCCGCTGCCGAACCACTCAGCGGCACAGTCGTATTGGAGGCCGGCCGCCGCGTTCAAGCTCCGCTGGCCGCTCACCTGCTACGCCTGCTGGGAGCGTCGGTGACGAGGATCGAACCGCCGGGCGGCGATCCGTTGCGGGATATGCCGCCCTGCAGCGGAGATGTGTCGAGCCGGTGGCTGGCGCTCAACCGGCACAAGGACGCGGTGCAGATCGATATCAAATCTGCCGCCGACCGCGCCGAATTGCGACGTCTTGTCGCCGAATCCGATGTTTTCCTCCACAACTGGGCTCCCGGCAAGGCCGAGGAGTTGGAGTTGTCGGCGCCACATCTGCCGGCGGGAACGGTCTACACCTACACCTCGGGCTGGTCGGGGGTGGATCTACCGGATCTGCCGCCGGGCACCGACTTCATGGTGCAGGCGCGCACCGGCCTGGCCGAGCTGGTCGGCGCACCGGAGACACCGGCCGCGCCGTCGCTGATGACCCTGCTGGACGTGCTCGGCGGCATGCTGGGCGCCGAAGCGACGGTCCTCGGATTGCTACGGCGTCGGCGCACCGGTACGGGAGTGGCGGTGCAGAGCAGCCTGCTCGGTGCCGCACGAACCTTGCGACGCTTCGGGATCACCGCCGAAACCGCACTGCGCCAACCCTTTCGCTTGGACGGACGATGGCTGGCGGCCACGGGACCCGGTGCGCACACTCCGGTCGTCACCGACCTCGCCGACCTGCTGACCGATCCCCGATTCGCCGACGTGGTGGCGCGAGACGAATTCGGCTGCCCCGCCCTGTGTCCCCCCTGGAGACTGTCGTGAACCGAACCTACGAAACCCGCTGGTACACCGATCTCGTCCCGATCGAGTTACGTCGATTATGGTCGGAGCAGGGCTATTACCCCGACCTCGATATCTTCACGATGTTCGCTCGGCACGCTGCCGCTCGGCCCGACGCGCCGGCGTTGATCGATGCCGATGGCATGCTCACCTACGCCGAACTGCTCGACAGCGCACGCCGGCTGGCGGCTGGTTTGGCGAATTTCGGTGTTGCCGCCGATGATGTCGTAGCCGTGCAGCTTCCCAACAGCCGCTGGGCATGCGTGGCGGATCTGGCGATCGCGGCGCTGGGAGCGGTCGCGCTGCCTTATCCGGTGGGCAGGGGACATCGCGAGGCGGCGAGCCTGTTGCGGCGATCCGATGCCGTCGCCGTGATCGCCCCGGCCGATTTCCACGGAACCGGTATCGCGGCGCAACTGCGCGAGATGGCCACCGACCTGCCGGCGCTGCGCGCGGTCGTGGCATTGGGCGGGCATACACCGCGAGGGTGTATCCCCATGCATGCGCTGCTGGCGCCGGAGGCGGCGGACTTCGAGCCGCATCGGCCCGATCCCGATGGGCCGGCTCGCATTCTGGTGACCTCCGGATCGGAGGCGGAGCCGAAGATGGTGCTCTACTCGCACAATGCGCTCATCGGCGGGCGGGGCGCCATGATGGCGGCGTTGCACGACGACCCCGCGGCGATGCGCAACATGTTCATGGTGCCGTTGGCCTCGGCGTTCGGTTCCAGCGGCACGGCGGTCACGCTCGCCGCGTTCGGCGCGACGCTGGTGCTGCAGCCGAAATTCGAACCGGCGGCGACCCTGTCGATGATCGAGAAGGCACGGCCGACTCATCTGCTCGGGGTACCGACCATGATCCGGATGCTGATCGACCGTCCCGAACTCGATGACACCGATCTGAGCAGCGTGCGTGCGGTGGTGCTGGGTGGTTCTCCGCTCGACGCGGAGACGATCCGGCGCGCCCGAGACCGGTTGCGATGTCCGATCGTCAATTTGTACGGCTCGGCCGACGGCGTCTCGTGCCACCCCGCCCTCGATGATCCGCCCGAGTGTGCCACCACGGCCGGACGTCCGAATCCGGCGGTCGCCGACATTCGGGTGGTCGATGCGGAATTGCGCCCGCTCCCAGCGGGAGAGATGGGCGAGATCATCTCCCGCGGACCCATGTCGCCGCTGTGTTACGTCGGGGCACCGGAGCTGGACCGGCGTCTGCGAACGTCCGACGGATGGACGCGCACAGGGGATCTGGGCCGCTTCGACCGGGCCGGATATCTGAGCATCGTGGGACGCCGCAAGGACGTCATCATTCGCGGCGGCCTCAACATCAGTCCGGCAGAGGTCGAAGGGTTGCTGATCACACATCCGTCGATCAGCGACGTCGCCTGTGTCGCGGTGCCGGACGCGCTCTACGGCGAGCGGATGTGTGCATGCGTTGCCGTGTCGGAACCGGTTACGTTGCAGGATATTTCGGACTTTCTCCGTCGGCACGGGCTCGAGCCGCGCAAGTTTCCGGAGCGGTTGCTGACGTTGGATCGCCTGCCGCTGGGACCGGCGGGGAAGGTGGACAGGCGGGTGCTGCGCGAGCAAGCGCAGAAGGACACCGAGTGAATCGGTGTATCCGTCGAAAGCTCGAATTGGCTAGCAGGGCAAAAGGTTTCACCGAGGGTGATTCAAAACACATTTCGTAACCAGCGGAACCCGAGTGCACAGCGTCCCGACTTGTTGACCGGCAGCCGAAACCGATCTGCCGATGAGGGACATCGAAATATGGAGAGAACAATGAAGTTTCGCATGGGAGCCGCGTTCGCCGCGCTCGCGGTGTCGACCGTGATCGCGTCGACCGGCACCGCGTCGGCAGACCCAGCGACCGCTGGACTGGACATCCACTTCCAGGCGCACGCCGTGAACGGCTCGGTGGTGCTCGACATGGATGCCGGTTCGGTGACGGTGGCCGACAACCACCTGCACTTTATCGACCGCAACGGTGCCGAGGTCGCGGCCCTGCCACTGGCTTACCGGCACGAGGGCAAGCAGTTGCCGATCGCGGCGCATGTCGCCGGAAACTCTGTCGAACTGACGGCGGTTACCGATCCCGCGGCGGCGCGGCCTGCCGATGCGGTGACCGCTCAGGAGATCGATGCCCTCTCGCATCCGAATTTCAATGCGGCGTTCGGTAATTTCAGTATGGAGATGATGGCCGCCGCGACGGTGGGCAGTCTGCTCGGCAGCACGGTCGGCGCCGGGATCGGCTGTGTCGCAGGCGGAATCGTCGGCGGCGCGGCTGGTGGAGTGGTGACGATCGGGGTGCTGGCCGTACCCGGCGCGATCGGTGGCTGTTTGGTCACGGGCGCTGCGCTGGCGGCGATGGGCGCTGTGGTCGGCACGATCGTCGTGGGTGTGCCGGCGTTGATCGCGGCCGGTGCGCAGTTCTGGAACGATACGCACTGACCTCGTCGGCGATACGACGGTGCCCGGCAGCCATGCAGGCCGCCGGGCACCTGTCTTCGTGGTCGTGTCCGCGCGGCACGAGACCGCGCCGGGGACCTGAGATCAGACGCCGGTGAGTTCGTAGCCGGCGTCGGTCACCGCAGTGCGCACGGAGTCGACGGGCAGCGGTGCGCTGCTGCGCACGGTGACGCGCCCGGCATCGACGTCGACATCGACCGCCTCGACTCCGTCGAGTGTCGTGAGTGCCCGGCTGACCGCGCCCGCGCAATGTCCACAGGTCATGCCTGCCACTGAATAGACCGTCTCGTTCATTCCGCGATCCTTCCTCGTTTTTCGATCGGCGGGAACCGCGAACCGCTTCCGTCCGACCTCTCGTATGTGACTTTTCGAGTAGTCGGCAACAGGATGGGACCCGAAACGAGATGACGACACCGGCGACCGTACAGGATCCACCCACCCGACGGGTGCGATTGGCTGTCTCCGGAATGAGCTGCGCGGCCTGTTCGGCGCGCGTCGAGCGCGCGCTCAACAAGATGGACGGCGTGGGCGCCAGCGTGAACTTCGCCACCGGCATCGCGACAGTGGACATACCCGCCCACCAAGAAGCAAAGACGCTGTGCGACACGGTGATCGGTGCCGGATATCAGGCCGCCGAACTCACCGACACCGATCCGGTGGTCGACACCGGTCCCGAGGATCGCGCGGCCGCCGATCTGTTCCGGCGCCTGGTGGTCGGCTTGCTGCTGTTCTTCCCGCTGGCCGACTTCTCGATCATGTTCGCGACGGTGGCGAGCGTGCGCTTTCCCGGATGGCAGATCCTGCTGACGGCGCTCGCGCTGCCGATCGTCACCTGGGCGGCGGCCCCGCTGCATCGTCGCGCACTCGCCGGGCTGCGCCACGGCACCACCAGCATGGAGACTCTGGTCTCGATCGGGATCACCGCTGCCACGGTGTGGTCGATGATCACCCTGTTCGTCCGGCCCGTCCCGGCGGTCACCCATCACGGGGTGTGGGCCGCGATCATGGGCGCCGATTCCATATATCTGGAAGTGGCGGGCGGGGTGACCGTCTTCGTGCTCGCAGGCCGCTACTTCGAGGCCAAGGCACGTCGGCGAGCAGGGGGAGCGCTGCGTGCGCTCGCGGCCCTGAACGCCAAGGACGTGACGGCACTCACCGCAGACGGCCGCGAAATCGTCATCCCCACAAGGGAGTTGACCATCGGTCGACGGTTCGTGGTGCGGCCCGGTGAGACGATCGCCACCGACGGCCGGGTGATCGAAGGGTATTCCAGCGTGGACGCCGCGGCCATGACCGGCGAGTCCACTCCGGTCGAGGTGGCTCCCGGCGACGAGGTCACCGGTGGCACCGCCTCGCTGACCGGCCGCCTGGTCGTCGAGGCCACCGCGGTCGGCAGCGACACCCAATTGGCCGGGATGATCCGTCTGGTCGAGGAGGCGCAGACCGGCAAGGCGGCGGTCCAACGGCTCGCCGACCGGATCGCCGGCGTGTTCGTCCCGGCCGTACTCACCCTCACCGCGTTGACTCTGGCCGGATGGCTGGTGTCCGGAGCCGATCTGGACACCGCGATCGGTGCGGCGCTGGCCGTCCTGGTGATCGCGTGTCCGTGTGCGCTCGGACTGGCTACCCCGACCGCGCTGATGGTGGCCTCGGGCCGTGGCGCGCATTTGGGCATCTTCCTCAAGGGACATCACGCGCTCGAGACCAGTCGCACGATCGACACGGTTGTCTTCGACAAGACCGGCACCGTCACCGAGGGCGCGATGAGCGTGGTCGCTGTGCATACCTCAGTTGCCGACAGCGACGAAATAGTCCGTACCGCAGCGGATGTGGAGTCGGCCTCCGAGCATGCGGTGGCCGCCGCCATCGTTGCCTACGCTCGTTCGCGAGGACACAACCCGCGAGCGGTCGAGGACTTCGTGGCGCTGCCGGGCCTGGGCGCGCGGGGCACCATCGCTGGGCAGCGCGTGTTGATCGGACGACCGGCACTCGTCGAATCCGAACACGTCGCGGTCGCCGAGGACCTGCGCCTGGCGTTGACCACCGAACAGTCCCTCGGGCGCACAGCGGTCTATCTGTGCCTGGACGGCCGTGCGGTGGCGGTGTTCGCAGTAGCCGACACCGTGCGGGTGGGTATGGCCGAAACGGTGGCACGGCTGCATCGGCGCGGATTGCGCACCATGCTGCTGACCGGCGACAACGCCGAGGCCGCGCGTGCGGTGGCCGAGGAGACAGGCATCGCCGAGGTTGTCGCGGATGTGCTGCCGGAGGGCAAGGTTCGCGCGATCCAGCAGTTGCAGCAGGAGGGGCGACGGGTCGCAATGGTCGGTGACGGCATCAACGACGGCCCGGCGCTGGCCACCGCCGATCTCGGCTTGGCGATCGGGCGTGGCACCGATGTCGCGATCGGTGCCGCCGACATCATCCTCGTCCGTGACGATCCGGCCGCCGTTCCCGATGCGCTCGAACTCGCGCACGCCACGCTGCGCACCATCCGCGGAAATCTGATGTGGGCCTTCGGTTACAACCTGGCCGCCTTGCCGATCGCCGTCGCGGGGCTGCTCAATCCGCTGCTGGCAGGTGCCGCGATGGCGTTCTCCTCGTTCTTCGTGGTGTGGAACAGCTTGCGGCTAAGTAATTTTCGATAAACAGCCGGATCCACCACGAGGGAGCAATTGTGCCGGTAACCGTATCCATCCCGACCATCATGCGGACTTTGACCGGAGGTGAGAAACGAGTCCAGGCGACCGGGGCCACCCTCGCCGAGGTAATCGGTGATCTCGAGGCCAACCATCCCGGTTTCGCGGGCCGCCTACTGTCGGACGGCAAACTCAACCGTTACGTCAACATCTACGTCGACGACGACGATGTGCGATTCATCGGCGGGCTCGCCGCCGAGGTCCCGGCGGGAGGCTCGGTCACCGTCCTGCCCGCGGTCGCCGGAGGCGCCGTGGAGGAGCCGCGGAAGGCGAACATGCAGATCGCGATCCTTCTCTACGACCGGTTCACCGCGTTGGACGCCATCGGACCGTATGAAGTGCTGAGCCGGATGCCGGACGCGGAGACGGTTTTCGTGGCCGAGCAGGCCGGACCGGTGCGCAACGATATGGGCAGTCTGGCGCTGACAGCCGACCGCACCCTCGGGGACGTGGTCCGCCCCGACATCGTGTTGGTGCCCGGTGGGCCGGGGCAGACGGCGCAGATGACCAATACGACCGTGCACGACTGGCTACGGGCGGTCGACGCCACCAGCACCTACACGACGTCTGTGTGCACGGGCTCGCTGCTGCTGGCCGAGCTCGGGTTCTTGACCGGCCGCCGTGCTACCTCGCACTGGCTGGGGCTGGAGGAATTGCGGCGGCGTGGCGCCGAGCCGACGTCGCAGCGGGTGGTGGTCGACGGCAAGTACGTCACCGCGGCGGGGGTTTCGGCCGGAATCGACATGGCCCTGACTCTGGCCGGCATGATCGCCGGTGACCGGCACGCGCAAGCCATCCAGTTGCTCACCGAATACGATCCGCACCCTCCCTACGACGCCGGATCTCCGGCGAAGGCACCGCAGGAACTGGTCCAGGAGATGCGCGCCGCCAGCCGTCATCCGAATTAGCCGATCCGCGAAGCGGTGCGCAGGCCATGCATCGGTGTACGAGCTTGCTCACCGCTTGTCCGGTTGGAACAAGCGGTGATGCCAGGGGCTATTGGCGCGATTTTGCTGTCCCGCACCGGCTGAAACGAAGAAGCTCGGCTTGGGACGGTGATGGTCGGATCGGGTCAGGCGACGGTGAAGTTTCCGCCGGTGCGCAGTGCGCGCTGGATCTCCTCGGCGAGTAGTTCGTGGTCGGCGTCGACGGTGACCCTCGAGAGTCCTTCGATGTCGAGATCCACGGTGACCCGATGAACATCCGGGATGGCGGAGATCGCCTTCTCCACGGTGCCGACGCAGCCTTGGCAGTGCAGACCATCCACGGAGAATGTGGCTACGGACATGTCGCTCCTGTCATCGATGATCATGGACGAATGAACGCAGGCCCCGATGGGGCGGTCACGACGCTACAAGCGGAACCCGAGTGAATATTACTGCGATTGCTACTTGTATGCCACGGCCACGGCAAGCGGCAGTACCGGCCGGGAAGACGAGCTCTCCCGGCTGATACCGCTGGTCACAGCGTTGCAGTGTCAGCGGCGTCCGGTGGGCGCGATCCGGCAGTCCGGTTGCGAGGACGACACGGGCCGGACGACCGCCGCCACCCAGCCGGCCGCCAGCACCCCCTCGCCCACCGCGGTCAGGGCGAACCATCCAGCTCCGAGTACGCCGCCTCCGGTGCGCAGGGACCAGAACGACAGCAGAGATACCACCGTCGCCAGGCCCGCGGTCATCGCACCTGCGCACATCCACGGGAAGCGGCGCGCGAGCACCGCCCGGACGGCCGTGCCGACGGCAGCCACAGAGATGACGATCGATATCCCCGGTAGCAGGGGTCGCGTGGCAGCTACGGCCGTCGGCGCTGCGGCCGTCAGAGATAGCGTGGCTACCCCGGCCGCTGCCAGCAGAATTCGCACGGCGACCGGGCCGAGGTGGACCTCGTCCATCACCGACCGTTCGATCCCGCGCATCGATCGTTCTACTTCGCGGAGCCACTGCTCGGTTGCCGGGTCAGCGAATCGCTCTGCCATCGAACTCCTGTGCTCAGGGCCGTTTCCGACCATCAATGCATTCATGCCGTACCCGATCGCCGACTGCGGCGAGAAGACGACTGTCGGGCGGTCGCGCGCAATCGCACACTGTTGCCGATCACGAGAAACGACGACATCGCCATCGCCGCTGCGGCGATCAGGGGATTCAGCAAGCCTGCCATCGCGAGCGGAATGGCCAACAGGTTGTACCCACCGGCCCACAACAGGTTTCCCCGGATGACGGACAGGGTCGCGGCGCCGAGGTCGAATGCCTTCGACACCGAGCGCAGGTCCGTGCCGAGAAGTACGACATCGGCCGAACCGACCGCGGCGTCGGCGCCCGACCCGACCGCGATGGCCAGATCCGAGATCGCGAGTGCCGGGCCGTCATTGAGCCCGTCACCGACCATCGCGACCCGCAGACCCCGGTTCTGCAAGTCACGAATCGTCTCCACCTTCTGCTCCGGCGGTACTTCTGCGACGATTTCGGGGATTCCCAGTTGGTCGCCGACCGCGCGAGCGGCGAAACGGTTGTCACCGCTCAGCAGGATTGTGCGCAGGCCGCGACCGTGTAACTGTGTTACCGCCGCGGCGGCGCTCTCGCGAATGCGGTCCGAGATGGCGATCACTCCGATCGCCACGTCGTCCACCGCTACAACGACGGTGGTCCGCCCGTCGAACTCGCTGCGCCGATGCGCGTCGCGAAGTTCGCTGGAGATCGAGATGCACTGTGAAGCAATGTATTTGAGGTGCCCGATGTGCACTCGCCGACCGTCCACCAGACCGCACGCACCCTGGCCGGGGACTGCGGTGAACGCGGTCACCCTTCGCGGCGTGCCGCATTCGCGGCGCGCGAGTTCCGCGATGGCTGCGGCGAGTGGATGCTCCGACACCTCCTCCACCGCGCCGGCCAGACACAACAGCTCGGCACGCGAAATTCCTGCGGCCGAGACGATCTCGTGGACGACCGGGATGCCGTCGGTGAGTGTTCCGGTCTTGTCGAAGGCGACCACATCCACGTGTTCGGTGCGCGCCACGGCGTCGTGGCCGTTGAAGAAGATACCCAGCTGGGCGCCGCGCCCGGCGGCGACCGAAAGCGCCGTCGGAGTGGCGAGCCCCAGCGCGCACGGGCACGCGACCACCAGCACTGATAACCCGACCTCGAGCGCTCGGTCAGCCGATGCTCCGGCGAACAACCAGCCGCATACGGTCAGTAGCGCCAACGCCATGACGACCGGCACGAATCGCGCCGCGAGCCGGTCTGCCAGTTGCTGCCACCGTCCCCTGCCCACCTGCGCGCGTTCGGCCGCGCGCAGCAACAGCGTCGAGCCGGTGCCGTCGGCAGCCGCCTCGACGATCAGATAACCCGAGCGGACGACTGTTCCCGCTGTGACCGCGACACCGCTGCACATCGCCGACGGTGTCGATTCGCCGGTCAGGACGGCGGCATCGATCAGCGACGTTCCCTCGACCACGAGTCCGTCGACGGCCACCGCCTCTCCCGCGCGCACGATGAACCGTTGCCCGGCACGCAGATCACCGGCGGGGATCGACATCCGACGACCTGAGTCGGTCAGAACCGCAACAGTTTTGGTGGTTCTGGAAACGAGATCGGTCAGCGCCGACCCGGCCCGCTGTTCGGCCGCAGTGCGCAGATATCGGCCGAGGAGCACGAAAGCGGTGACTCCGGCGGCGGTTTGCATCAGCAGGGTACTGGGAACCAGCTCGCTCGCTTGTGCACCGAGTGCCCAGCGCGTCACCGTGCTCACCACCGACCAGCCGGTGGCGGCACAAATTCCGGCCGACACCAGCAGGTCCATCGTCGCGACGCCCGTGCGCAGCTTCCGTAGCGCCGCCGCATGTATCGGATGAGCGGCCCATGTCACCACCGGCAACGCCGCGATCGTGGCCGGCACCGCAGCAGCGTCGGCCTCCGATCCGAAGGGCAGCATCGACGGGTACGCCACCATCAGAGTGAGGCATACCGCGACGACCACTCTCCTGCGCAACGCTGTCGATGGCGCAGCGGCCGGGGCAGAATGTGGCGACAGTGCCTGTGTTGCAACGTAACCGGCGGATTCGACGGCGCGACACAGTTCGGCCGGACTGCGGTCGACAGGCGCGTCGACAGCAGCCAGCCCGGTCAGTGGATTCACCGATGCCGCGACATCGCCCAGTGCCTGCAATCCACGCTCGACCCGCACGGCGCACGCGGTGCAGGTCATTCCCTCCACGGCAAGGGTCACCCGCCGAGTCGGCGGCGCGCTGCCGATCCGGCGCGTTGCCACGGTCATTCGGTCTCCCTTTCGGATCTCTGCGCGGGATAGGGCCACTGCGCAGCACACACTCTTCGGTCGGGCGACGCCCCGGTGTGGTTCCCGGCAGCGGGCGGTGTGTTGGGCGGACGTTTCTCGATGCACGGGTGTGATCTGCGTCCGTTCGGGAACTCCGCGCTGTTCGCATCCGACTCCTCGAAGATGTGGCACGTAGCGGAGCCGGCCGTCGATGCCGGACTCGGTCTTCCGGCGATGGTGTAGAGGATGCGACGAGCGCCCGACGAGATATCCGGGCACACAGACCGTGGCGACCGCGGGAATGCCATGCTCCTGATCGGAGCGTTCGCGGCGGTGGTGATCGTCCTGATCGTCACCCTCGCCGGCGGTCACTCCCGTTATGCCGATCAAGGGCTTCCCTTTCCGGGGTGGGGTTCGGCGGTCGGATACGCGCTGGTGCGCCTGGTGGCTGGGCTCGCGGGCGGACTGTCACTCGGATCGCTGATGTATGCGCTGTTCTGTGCGCCGGCCACCGCTGCCGGGCGCATCGAGGTCTGCGGCTATCGCGGGATACGGGTAGCCGAGTGGTCATCGGTGGTGTGGTTGCTCGCGTGCGGAGCCTTGATTCCGATCTCCGCGGCTGACGCGGCCGGAATATCGGTGCAGCGCATGATGAATATCGGAGGAACCGGTGCGCTGATCGCGGCCTCGACCGCTCCGAAGGCGTGGATCGTGGCCACGCTGTGCACGCTCGTGGTGGCTGTGGCCGTGCGGTTCGCGTTGTCGTGGAACAGCGTGTTCGGCGTGACGGCCTTGGTCGCGGTGGCGGTGCTGTGCCCTCCGGTAGTCGGCAATGCGGGCGAGGGCCCGAACCACGACTACGCGACAGGTGCGGTGATTCCGTTCACCGTGGCGCTGTCGGCGCTGGTTGGCCTGAGCTGGTGCGTGCTGAGCGGCCGTGCCGACGCGAATGCGAGCGAACGCGCGATCGTATTGTGGCGCTATCGAACAGCGCTCGGAATTTCGGTTGTGGTGATGGTGGGCACCGCGGCGATTCTGGTTCCGATTCTCACTCCGCCCTGGGCGTTCGGTGGCTGGTACGGCAGCCTCGGTGTGGTCGCGGCCGGACTGCTCGCATCGCATGCAGTGCTGTGGTGGTGGTTGGGTCGGACATCGCCGGATTCCGTGCGGGTGCCTGCTGTGCTGCGGGCGGTGGTGGTGGCCGAGCTGGTATGGCTGGGGATTTCGGTGGCCATGGCGATTCAGCCCGCTCCTGCCTTCCGGCACCGCTCGTTCACCGCGCAGCAGGTGTTTCTGGGTTTCGACGTGTCCGCCGCGCCGAGCGTGTGGCGTGTGGCGTCATTGTGGCGATTCGATGTGGTGCTCGGGACCTCGGCCATCGTGTTGGGGCTCGCCTATGTCGCCGGGATGATCCGCCTTCGTCGCCGCGGCGATCAGTGGCCGCGCTGGCGGCTGGTGTCGTGGCTGGCCGGTTGTGTGGGACTGCTGTTGGTGACGTCGTCGGGGATCGGTGCCTACGGCTATGCGATGTTCAGCGTGCACATGGCGGGTCATATGGCGCTGAATATGTTTCTGCCCGTGCTGCTGGTGCTGGGTGCGCCGGTGACGCTGGTGTTGCGAGCGGTCGAGCCGGCCGGTCGCAACACCGCGCCCGGACTGCGGGAATGGCTGCTGTGGCTGATGCATTCGCGGTTCACCCGTGTTCTCAGCCATCCCGCCGTTGCCTTGGCGGTATTCGTTGTCTCGCTCTACGGGCTGTACTTCACGCCGCTGTTCGACGAGCTGATCCGCTTCCACTGGGGTCATCTGCTGATGAACATCCACTTCCTGCTCACCGGCTACCTGTTCTACTGGGCGATCATCGGTATCGACCCGGGCCCGCGCCGGCTGCCTCATCTGGGAAGGCTGGGAATGTTGTTCGCGGTCATGCCCTTTCACGCCTTCTTCGGCGTCGCCGTGATGTCGATGGAATCTCAGGTCGGCAGCACCTTCTATCCCGAACTGAAGCTGTCGTGGATGAGCGATCCCATGCACGACCAGTGGATCGGCGGCACATTGGCCTGGATTTCCGGCGAGATCCCGGTCCTGCTCGTAGTCGGCGCACTACTGTCGCAATGGGCCAAACAGGACCGGCGCGAGGCCAAACGCAGCGACCGCCATCAGGAACGGTTCCCCGATGACGACGAACTGGCCGCCTACAACGCGATGCTGGCCGAACTCGGCCGATCCCGCCGCTAGACAAGCGCCTACGGCCGGAACGTCGCCCCTCCGATCCGTCGCAGAATTTGCGCGTCGTGAGGACGACTGTTCTTCCGTCCGGATCGGGTTCCCGGCCGCGGTTTGCCTGTGGCGGTCATGTGGCTGTCGATGCGGAAATGACGCTCGAGCGATACGACGTGGTGGCGGGGTTGTTCAACACCGCGTTCGGTGAGCGACGGTTGCTCGAGGTCACGACGTCGTCGGTCGAGGCGTTCCTGAAAAGCCTTGGCGCGGCCAAAGGGCCGTCGTCGATGCGGACCGGGCGCAATGTGCTGTCGGGGATGTTTCGCTACGCAGTCCGCAAGGCCGCGCTCAGCGTCAACCCTGTTCGAGAGTCGCAGCTGACGATGAACATCGAAGCCAAAGGCCGAACTGGCGGCACTCGCGACATCACCATCGAGAAGTTGCGGTTCATGCTCGCGGCGGTGCGGACCTCGCGGCTGCCGTGCCCGCGCAAGTTGTCTCGCGCGGAACGCAATCGCGGGACTCCGGTGAAGTCCTATACCGCGCCGACGGTCGCGGACTACTGCGAGAACACCGACCTGGCCGATTGGGTGACCCTGCTCGCGGCTACCGGCCTGCGTCGCAGCCAGACGCTGGGTGGCAGCGAGTCCGCGACGCCCTCGGCATCCCGGAGGACGTCACCGCCCACAGTTTCCGCGGCGCGGTCGCCACGATCCTCGACGACGCGGGTCTGTCGGCACGAGTCACCGCCGACGTTCTGATGCACGTCGATCCGGCCATGACCCAACGCCACCACATGGCCCGAGGCCGAGCCCACAGAGCAGCTGCCGATGCGCTGGACCGAGCCGTCATAGGTATTCGGGCGGAGAAAACCCGCCCTGACCTGCAAGCTGAGTGGAGCTTGCGGGAAGCTACTCGAAACAAGCGCACCTGTTGAATCGACTGGTCAAGACATCGCAGCGCGCCGGGGAGGAGGTGCGCCGCATCGACCCTGAGCCTGATCCGCGCCGCACGTCGAATGATCGGAAGAAGCCGACCAGGGCAGAGACGGCGGAGATGGTGCGGCGGTACCTGGCCGGGGCGTCGCTGGCAGAGCTGAAGGTCGAGCACCATATGTCGAAGAACACCGTCGCCAAGATCCTTCGGGACGCCGGTGTGACGATTCGCCCCCGGGGTCGGCGCAAAGGGCAGCTGGTCGGCCGCCCGCCAAGGACCACTCACGTTCTATAAGAAGCTGAGTGACCGATCAGGTTGCGTTACTCCTTCGCGAAGACTCTCGGTGTGCCGAATTCCTCGGAAGTCAAGGCCGACGCGGAGTCATGGTATTTGTGCCTACTCCACTCTTTGAGTCTGAGTTCGCCGGTTGTCTTGCGGCTGGTGAAGTAGCTTCCGCCAAGAGAGTTACCACGACCGGTGACGTATAGTTCGCACACACCTTGATGCTGGTTGCTGCGCGAACTCACCTCCGGCCGCGGCTTGTTTGTGTACACGAAGGTAACGCGCCAGCGGTCGTCCGACTCCTTGACAAGCTGGCCCATCCCGGTCGTCGATGAGGACTCTCCAGTGAACAACGTGACCCATATGGCGGTATCGGTCTGCTTGATCAGGAGCACGGTCGGGATGGGGTCTATCCGCCGGCCGTCGCGCTCGAAGTCACTCTGGAGTTCGCCGCGCCACGTTCCGTTTAGGTTCGGCTTCCCCGTGAAGTACCGGACGAATGGCCATGCCCATCCCCATCGCTCGTAGACGAGGAAGCCGAGTGTCACAACCGCACCTGCCATGGAGAACGTTCGCAGCGCCAACCATTGCCCATCATGGCGGCCGGACACGATCGCGATGATCAGCCAGATGGCGGCTGCGGAACCGATGGCAATACGCGGACGCAGCGAACCTCCCATTAGTTCGACCCCGCCTTGAGGTCGAAGAGACGCCAGACCTCAAGCATGAGCGTATTCGCCTCGGCCATGGTCCACTTCTGTCCGGACCCGAACAGTGGCTTGATCTCGTTGGGCTCCAACCACCCCAACGCGTCGCCGCCTTCCTGTGTTGCCGACCAGATGTAGGCAGTTGCGCTTGTCAAATCATCGGTCAGCGGTGTGTCGGATAGGTGGTTGAAGTGGTCGTTGGGAACGCGATACATCAAGCACTCCATGAAGTAGCTCGGGAGTTCCTTGATCCGCCCCGCCGCAACCAGGTCATTCTCAGCCCGCTTGAGGATGCGGACGAGCTTCTTGTACCGCCTGCTGGTGGCATTATTCTTGGCTCTGCCGTTCTCCAGCTGCTGAAGCGGGTAGTTCACGACTGACGTGCCGTCGGTCTTGAAGACCTTCTGGCCGCTGTGGTAAGCAATGCGGCCGTGCACGTCGTAGTAGTATTTCCGGAAATCGAACGACGGCACGATGTCCGCGCTTACCCGTCCTGAGTTTTCGATCAGTTCGATGGCGGTCGAGCCGGTGGTGTCGCAGTCCGATCCGAACCGTACCTTCAGGCTCTGGGCCAAGCTATTTCGAAAAGCGACACCCTCCAGTGGAAAGGTCTGTCCGCTTCCGGTCTGCTTGTCACTCTCGCGAAGTTCTGAGGTATCGAAGTAGTAAAAGTCTGTACGGACCACTGCGATATCGACATCGCTGTCCTGCCGAACATTGGTGTTATTCGCGTAGGACCCCTTCGGTACGTACGAGATCCGGACGTCCTCGTGGTCCACTTTCCAGATTTCTACAGCGTTGCGAACCATCCGCTCAGCGCGATCCTGTTTTGCCTGTTCATGGTCGCTGGACGGCTGGCAATACCTTCCGAGCTTGTCTTCCAATGCAGTCATTATGGTCCTATCGCGTGTATGCACACGCCGAAGTGAAAATTGGTATAAATAAGTCCCACCTGAGCATGATTATGTGATTCTCTGCTCAGATTGGCAATAGGAAAAACTCCGTTTTGGCCGGCTGGGAATCGTCGGTGCTTACGGGATCGCCGCGCGGGCCGTACATCGGGTGCGGCGCGCGCAGAACTAATCACATCGCTCAGGCCAGCTGGTCAGCTTCCAGTCGACGCTCTTGCCGCCGTACGGCGGCAAGACATTGCCCTGGCGATGGGCGCGGTGGTCGACGGGGTGCCGACGACCTGCCATACGCCGCTCTCCGGGCAGTTCAAGCCGGTGTGTGCGATCGTTCCAACCCCGCTCAAATTGGAGTCACCTTCCACTAGGCCGCCTGCGACTGCAGGTCGCAGGCGACGTGGCACCAGCAGCAGGTGTAACTCAGGTCACGATGTGTCTTCCCGTACTGACGGGTAGCACGTCCCCCTGATAGTTTGAGCGTCCTACCGTCGCAAGTAGACACCAAACCCCAGGACCAGAGCCCCCGCAGGCATCTGGCCTGGGGTTTGCTGTGTACCGAGCGTCGAGTTTACAGGGCCGTCCTCCGGTTTAGAAAGTATGCCGGACAGTAACTTAAAGCTTCAAACGATGATCTACGCCACACTGCCCAGGCGGGTCGCCGGCCTCTCGACCGGCTGTTGACCTGGAAAGATAGCCTTAGCTAATCGCTGGGAGCCTCGGCGACGCCAGGCTCGGCTGGCTCCTGAACAGCGGCAGTCGAACAATATCGTCGGCGTTGCCGGATCTTTGCGACGTGCGTCCCGGCCTCCAAGGTCGAACCGGGGCGGGCGCACCTAGTTAGCTGGCGCCTCTGCGATCCGTGAAGCAGCACAAGAAGACGGCCAACGTCGAGCTGGGCAGCAACACCCCTTCGCGGCGTCGTCCGCGGCAAGGCTCGCTTACGGGTGACAGGCCGCCGTCGACTTGTTCCATATGCGAAGGCCATTGGGCTGGCGCGCGGTGAGAGGGTCGATGCATGCAGCGTCAGCTCCACGCTTCTTCCGCCAGGGGCGCGCTGTTCAATTGAGCTTGTCTGGCTCGCCAGTCGGGAAGATGTTGATCCATCAGTTGGACGAATCGTCGACCATGGCCGCGTTCGAGATAGTGCAGCATCTCGTGAACCACGATGTATTCGAGGCAGCCGGGGTGTTTCTTGGCAAGTTCGAGGTTGAACCAAATGTGCCGAGTCGCGCGGTTGCAAGATCCCCACTTGGTTTTCATCCGCCGGATGCTCCATTTAGGAACTGAAAGGTTGAGCTGTTTCTCCCATGTTGGAATCAGAGTGGAAAGGCAACGGCGGAGCTGTTCGCGATACCAGCGATCGAGAAGTGCTCGACGCCGTTCAGGCGTCACGTCCGCAGGTGTGTAAAGGAGTAGATTGTGCCCTTCCACTTCGAAGTGGGTACGGCCGGGTCGAACAACTACCTTGAGGCGGTGCCTGACACCCCACACATAGTGCGATTCGCCAGTGACCATCTCGCGCACCGACTGTCGCTCAGCCGCCCGCAGCTGGTCTCGTTGGCGTTTTATCCACCCGAGCTGCTGGACAACGGCCAAGCGAACCTGGTCGTCGTCCAGCCGTACTGGGGCAGCGACCCGTACGCGACCTAATGGCGGATAGACGCCGATGTGCAGGTGTTTGATGTTCTTGTAGCTAACATCAATGTCGATCCCGCGGACGACCAGGTGGGCGCTAGTGGTATTCGCCATGCGCTTGTATCCGCTTGAGCAGTTCGTCAAGCTGGTCGAAGTCCGGGAGGACGTTTTGAAGGGCGCGCTTGACCTTCTTCTCCTTTATCCGATTCCCGACCCACGAGTCCGGTTTCGTGTGGAGTACTACGGTATCGACCAATGCGGCAAGTTCCGGTGCGTCTTCGAAATAGTCGACCAATGCTCTGCGACCACGGGTATCAGCCCACGCCGGGTACTTGCCGTCAAACTCGGACGTGCCCAGCTTGGTGGCCAGGTCCAGCATCTTCGCCAGAAAGTCCTTGTATTCGAGGGCTCCTCGGCGCCGCTCTTCAAGGATGGCATCAAGCAATGCGGACATTTTGTCGTAGTATTTGGGATTCAAGGCGTGCTCATCGATAATCACTTTGCGCACATTGTTCGTGATCGTTGCCGAGACCGCGTCAGGATTTCTCCTCATATCCCCTGGCAGCTTGTCGAGTGCGCCGGAGCCCAGATTTACGATCAGCTGCACAAGGCCAGCATCTTGGAAGTCGGAAACAACTTCGGAGGGCCTAGCACTAATGTACGTGTCGAGCAGGTGACGCATGCCGGCCTCGTATTGCTTGAAGTCAATATTTTCGCCGGCACCGATCTTGACCTCTAACCGGACGTTAACGTAATGCTCGATCTCCTTCTTGATCGCCGCGGCATCCGCATCGCTATAGCCAGCTTGATTCATCTCGTTGGCGATGTTGCCGTATGCACGAACCAGCGCCGTGACAGCTTTGTAGAGTTCGACGCGCTTCGGTTCGTTGGCCTTCAGCTGTGCAGCGTCGCCTTGGTCACGGGCGCAAAAGTACTGCTGATACTGCAGAGTGCCCTGTGGGGGTTCAACGGGCTCGCAGAGCGCTCGGATCCTCTCCAGCGCATCATCGAGGTCCTCATGGGCCTTGTCGAACCTGTCGGGTAGAAGACCCTCGACGTCTTCCTTGTCGTAGCCGTCGAGAGCTCCGCCGGTGTAGTCCTTAACCGCGGTCTTGAGTGAGTTGAATAGATCGCGGTAGTCGACGATGTATCCGTAATCCTTGTCCTCGCCATCGAGGCGGTTCACCCGGCAGATCGCCTGAAACAGCCCATGGTCCCGCATCGCCTTGTCGATGTACAGGTACGTCGCGCTCGGGGCATCGAAGCCGGTGAGGAGCTTGTCCACGACGATGAGCAACCGCATCTGGGCTGGGTCGTTGACGAAGCGGTCTTTGACGTCTTTCTCGAACCGCTCGACCTTTGTGATCGCCTTGTCCGCGGGTTCGTTGAAATGGTCCGCCAGCATCTGCCGGTAGATCTCGTACTGGCGAAGCTTCTCGGTGGCGCCTTCCCCAGAGTCTTCCTTGGAGATGCCGCCGGCCTTCGGCACATAGGAGGTGACGATGGCGCACTTGCCCTTGAAACCGGCCTGCGCGAACAGCTCGTAGAACTTGCACGCCTGGTAGATGCTGGAGCTGACGAGCATTGCGTTGCCGCGGCCATCTGACAGCCTGGGCCGTGTGTCCATATCGTACAGAATGTCGGTGACGATCTGCCTGGCCCGTGGCTCCGAGCTGACGACCTTCTGTACGGTGCCCCACCGCTTTTTCAGCTCGGCTCGCGACAGATCTGTCATGCCTCTTGTCTTCGCCGCGAACCACTTGTCGATCTTCTCTGGCGACGTCAGGTCCTGGTCAATGTTGCGCGCCTCGTAGCGCAGATCGAGCACGACGCCGTCTGCGACGGCCTCGTCGTACTTGTAGGTATGGATGAAGGTGCCGAACCGCTCGATGGTTGTCTTCTTGTCCGCCTTGAGCAACGGCGTGCCGGTGAAGCCGATGAACATGGCACCCGGCATCAGTTCCTTCATCGCGTCATGCATGACCCCTGACTGGGTGCGGTGGGCTTCATCGACAAAGACAAAAAGGTCGCCCTTCGCGCGGAAGCCCTTCGGAATAGCTGCCTTCAGTTCGCGGATGAAGTCGTTGTCATCGTCAGCATTATTCCTGGCTCCGGGCTTGCGGAACTTATGGACAAGGGAGCAGACCAACCACTCGTCGTTGGTGTTGAGGGTGGCGATCAGGTCGGCACCGCTCTTGGTCCGGTAAACCTGCGCGTTGACGCCGCGGAAGACCTTCTCGATCTGTTCGTCCAGCTCCGTCCGGTCGGTGATCAGCAGCACGCGAGTATCGCCAGGACGCTCGCGGATCCAGTTGGCCAGCCAGACCATGGTCAGGGACTTGCCTGAACCCTGCGTGTGCCAGATGATGCCGCCCTCACGCTTGGCGATCCGCTCTTGTGCTGCCTTCACGCCGAAGTACTGGTTATGCCGGCACGTCTTCTTCCTGCCGGAGTCGAAGACCATGAAGTCATGGACCAACTCAAGCAGGCGCTCCTTCGAGGATAGTTGCGTCAACGCGCGATCAAGCGGGTTGCCGATATCGGACGGCTCTTTCCACGTCAGCCAGTACTTGGCCGGAGTGTCGATGGCGCTGTAACGCAGGCCCTGTGTGTCGTTACCTGCCATTACCAGCTGCACCGTTGTGAAGAACGGGCGGATGAAGTCCGGTCGCTGGTTACCGATGCTTTGCCGAATCCCCTCGGCGACATCGATCTTCGAGCGCTTGAGCTCGATCGTTGCGAGAGCAATACCGTTGACGTACAGCACGACATCGGGCCGCTTGGCGTTCTGGCCCAGCACGGTGACTTCTTCCGCCACAGCGAAGTCGTTGTCGTTCAGGTGCTCCCAGTCGATGAGGTTGACAGTCTCCGTCTTCTCTCCGACCCCGAGCTTAACTTTGACCCCGTACCGCAGCAGGTTGTACACGTCGCGGTTCGCCTCATACAGGTCGCGGCCACCACCGAGCGACGCATCGCTCTTCAGTTTGTCGATGGCCTTGCCGATCAGGAGATCGCTGTAGCCGCGCTTGCTGAGATTCTTGGTGAGTAGATCAACTTCGATATTCGAGTTTCCGTCGCGATGCTTCCAATTGCCGAGGTAATCGTAGCCTAAGGAATCGTCGAACAGTCTAATAACCCGATCCTGAGTATCGCGTTCGGGTTGGCCGACATTGCTCACGCCAGATCCTCCTTGCCTGGTAGGCGTGTACGGCCAGTCAAGAGCTGCTGCATCATGCCTTGCCTGATAGCTTGATTCTTAACAAGCATTCGCTCCAGAGCAGTTATCTGCTGGTCCTGAACAAGGAGAGACGCAACGATCCGCTTTTGCTCGGCCAAGGGCGGAACCGGAATACGGACACGAAGGAGATTCTCCTTTGTAAGATGAGCCAGGCTGGACTTTCCCGCCAAGGCCGAAAGTTCTCCGGTATTTGCCAAGCGTTCCAGAAAGGCAACGAGCAGCCGTGGTTCATAGCGCCCTTTCGACCGGAGGCGATGAAGAGTGTTCAAGAAATATGCCTCAGGAATCTCGGCATTCCATACGCTTGCACGGCCGATTTCGCCGCCTTCACATACTAGGACATCTCCGGCCGTGAGGCGCAAATCCCGAATATCTGCATAGCTTAATGGCGCCAGCACGGACTCGGAGACCAAAACACGGCCCCACCGAACCGCTCTATTGTTGATGCACTCTTTCAGGACGCCACGATTGACGGCAGCATCGAGACGCTTTCCGAGCTGGACGTGAAACTCTTCTCCTACGCTGGAACTTCTCCAGCCCTTGCCCCTACCACTCAGGAGCTCCTGCGTCACCCCCTGTTTGATTGCTTCCTTCTTGGCAAGTATCCGCTCCACGGTCGCGATAAGGTTGTCAATATCTGTCAAAGCATCCGCAATCCGCGATTGCTCCGCCAACGGTGGAACCACGGTCGACAAGGCCGAAACAGTGCTTAGGTTCATTCCAGCCTTGGCCCCGGTGTCGGTCGCTCCGACGAAACGGCGCTGCGGCTCCCAACTCGCGAGGTAGTAGGCTACAAACCGACTGTCCACGAGCCGAGGGTCCAAGCGCACCCGTGCAATGTGCTGGTTCACATATGCGGGCATGGGAACTTGATCATCGATATACCCGATGATCCCGATATCGGCCGTGATCGACACGAGGATATCGCCAATTGCCAGCCGGGTCCGGCGCGCCTCGGCATCATTAGGGTCAATTTGAACAAAGCGCGAGTTACTCAGATCGAGGTGAATGCTGCTTCGGTCTAGGTTCGTAATGCGAACGAATAAGCTGCCGTGATCGGCGTAGTGCGCCGCCCAGCCTCGCGATCCGCTCGTCACCTGAGCGGCGAGTTCACCCAGCGTTTTCACTTGCCAGTCGGATGGAACCGCAGAACTCCGGGAATTCATCGCAAGATCCCCATCGAAGCAAGGTGTCCCTTAACCTTCGCTTCAATATCCGCAAGGGATGCCGCCATGTCCTCGACAGTCTCAGCGTACCGTTCGCCGAGCTCCTTGATACGGCTCACGAGTGCAAGCGTCAGCGATTCAGCCTCAGACTCCACGCGCCTCGCCACTACCGCGTGCCACTTGTCATCGATCACGAGCTGCTTGATCTCAGGCAGCGTAAGGTCGCCGTACTTCTTCAGGGTTGCAACATCGAGGGCAGCCTTGGCATCTTTGGCTGCCTTCTCAGTGATGGTTTTCTGGTTGTAGAGCTTGATCAGATGTTGCAGAGCCTCAATCTCTTCCGTGTCCGTTCCATCGTATTGGGCCACTTTGAGGCGTGTCGTGGCGAGGGCTTTGGTGACCTTTCCGTCATCCATCGCCTCAGCAAGTAGTCCGTCTTCGACGGCATGTTCCTCCACGTACTCCTCGACAGCACGGCTGGCCTCCTCAGCTATTACGTTCAGCCGGTCGACCTCTGTCTGCTCGTCCATAAAGTAACGGGCGACGACGAGCGTCGGCGGAATAAGATCCATCTTGTACTTGCCAGCGAAACGTCCCGACCGGATGATGAGATCCGGCGTCTCGGAAAGCCTGCGTTCCTTATCCTCGATTGCCTTGCGAGGCTTTGCCGCTTCGAGCCATCCGTCGTTCATGATGAGGAAGACATCGTCGTGCATCACACTATCCCAATAGGTCATAAGCTGCTCGTAGACGTCGTACTCGTCGAGAAGGGGAGTGTCCTTGAATCGGGCGAGAAGGTCATCGCTGATACGAGCGATTAGTTCCTTCGGAACGACGTTTTGGTCAAGTTCCTGCAGGACAGGACGGTGAGTAGCAAGCCAGTCGACTACCTGACCGCGTACATTGTTGGTGAACTTCTGGAACTCTTCAGAGTCCAAGATGACCTGCTGCACCTTGGGCACAGCGACCGCAAGGTCACTGTAACCTGGCCGGTTTGGTTCGAAGAGCGCAGCGCGGAGGCTGGGGAACGCCTCCCAATACCCACTGAGAGCATCCAGATCGCGGTCCGGGATCCCGCCGTGCAAATGAGCTTGCAGGTCCTGGATATCTTCGGGCTCCGAAGAGTCGATGTAGCGCGGAAGGTTGAGGTTGTAGTCGTTATTTGGGTTGGCTATTTCGTTGAGCGGCACCATGCGTGAATAGCGTTCGATCTCGGCCTGCCGATTGAAAACATCGACAATCCTGTGGATGTCCTGGCTGCGAAGGCGGTTCTTATTGCCGTCCTTCACAAAACCTTTGGCAGCGTCGACCATGAATACGCCGGTCCGCGCTTGGGCGTTCTCCTTATCGAGGACGATAATGCAAGCCGGGATGCCGGTGCCGTAGAAAAGGTTCGGGGGGAGTCCGATGATACCCTTGATGTAGCCGCGCCGCAGCAATTCTTTGCGGATGGTCGCTTCTGCATTACCACGGTACAAGACACCGTGCGGCAAGATGACTGCGGCCTTGCCATTGCTATTGAGGGACGAAAGAATGTGCAACAGAAAAGCGTAATCACCGTTCTTCGCGGGTGGTCGGCCGAACCGAAATCTCCCGTATTCGTTTTCGAGGCCGTTGCTCCAGGACTTGCTCGAGAATGGCGGATTGGCAACGGCGAAGTCGAAGGTGCGCAGCTGTATACCCGAGACGAACTGTGGACTGGTGATCGTATCGCCCTTGCGGATGTCCGCGTCCTCATTACTGTGAAGGATCATGTTCATCTGGGCCAGCGCCCAGGTTGCGTTGTCCTTCTCCTGGCCGTAGATCGTGATACCCCGAGGGGCTTCGTCGGCCACTTTGAGCAGCAAGGACCCCGAGCCGCATGTCGGGTCATAGACGGTGTGATCCTGCCTGGTATCCGGCCCGATGCCAACAACTTTGGCAACGACGCGAGAGACCTCGGCTGGGGTGTAGAACTGGCCTTTCGACTTGCCTGACTCCGTGGCGAAGTGCCGCATCAGGTACTCGTAGGCGTCACCAAGCAGATCGTCACCTTCCGCGCGGCTGCCCCGAAAGTCCAGGCCCGCGAAGATCGTCACGAGCTTCGAGAGGCGGTCCTGCATCTCTTTGCCCTTGCCGAGCTTCTCCTCGTCGTTGAAGTCGGCCAGATCGATGACCTTCTCTAGCTCGTTGGCCTCAGCAAGTTTGCTGATGATTTTGTTGATCTTGTCGCCGATCTCTTTATCGCCCTTTAGCGCGACCATGTCGTCGAAGGAGCCGCCGGCGGGCACGTCGATCAAAGAGGACCGATCGGTCTTAGCCTTGTCTGTCACGTACTTCACGAAGAGCAGCGTCAGGATGTAATCCTTGTACTGGCTCGCATCCATACCACCACGCAGCTCATCGCAGCTCTTCCACAACGAGCGATACAGGTCCGACTTCTTCAGGGCCATTACCACGCCACCCCCTCACCCCGCGCTGAAGCTGAGCCTAGCCGCGAGCCTGCGGCTGTGTGTGATACGCCCATACTGCGCTGCCCATCCTTCATGCTGAACGACTGGTGCCAGCGTCGCGATCGGCGAAGCTGGCGGTGGATGCAACTACGATAGCTGCGGGGGACGACACCTCAGAGACGAGACACAACCGGGATCGAAGGGCCACCATTTTCAAACTGCGCGATCGGATACGGTTGAGCTGGCACGATGGCAACTGGCCCGAACACCCCGCGCGCGGCAGTCGCATCGAGACCCCGGTGTCGCCCAGATCTCGCTGACCGGTTCGCCGCCAGGCTAATCGACCTTTGCGCGACACTCACTCTGCATGACAAGGTCCGCCGTCGGAAAAGTCCGAATTTGGGTGGCGGAAAGCCGTGTACGAGTCCACCACATAAGCTTCTCGCCGATACGCTTCGACAACATCTGGAGGGATTGCCACATGGCCAGGAAGATCACCGTCGAGTTGATCGACGACTTTGACGGCAAGTCGAAAGCCGAGGAGACGGTGTTCTTCAGCCTCGACGGCGTGGAGTACGAGATCGACTTATCGGTTAAGAACGCCAGCAAGCTGCGCGGCCTCTTCGAGCCTTGGACCGAGCCGGCGCGCAAGCTTGGCCGTACCCCTCGGGGTAAGAGCGGCAGGAGCAGTGCTATCCGCACTGTGGCCGATAAGGAACAGACCAAGGCGATTCGCGATTGGGCCAGGAACAACGGCTACAACGTGTCCAGCCGCGGGCGCATTCAAGCGAACATCATCGAGGCGTACAACAAGGCGAGTTAGGCCGGGTATCGGCCCAAGCCGGCGCTCGCGAGTCCCCGCGCCTGGCGGACAGGCATTTGTCACAGAAGCCTTGTCCTGCAATTTCTTTGGTGGTTGAGTGGTCACGAAGCTGCTCCACACGTTTCGGAGTAGTGTCGTGACACAAGGGGGATCGTTCATGTTGGTATGTCCTGAATGGTGCGTGGACCACCGCGAAGCGCCAGACGCCAGCGCGCCGGATGAGGACGCAGCGCACTGGGGACCGAAACAGACGCTTGTCATTCCCCCTCCGCCAGGAGCGGACGAACTGTCGATCGTGGTGCAAGCCTGCGCGTTCGATGATTTCGGTAGTCGTTGGTGTTGTGTCGATCTGGTTCTTCCGGACGAGGATTGGGTCCAGTTGCCGCCGGCCCTGGCACAACAGACCGCGTCGCTCCTCGTTTCGGCGGCGGACACGTGCGACGCCGTGGGATCGGTAGCCGGCCCATGCCCGTCGTGGTGTGAATCAGGACGCAGGGCGCATCCCGACGATGGGTCGGCGCTCCACAGCAGCCCCAAGACGCTGCTACGAAGCGATGAACCGCCGGAGCGCGACCTTCTGAGCGTCCAGGTGTTCGCCGACGACGAGAAAGGTGCTCGCACTACAAACATCGACTTGTGGCTGCAAAGCGGGGTTGCCACGTTGACAGCCGACCAGGCCCGTTTGCTTGCAGGCATGATCCAGGGAGAGGCGAAGCGCCTTCCTCCTGCGGACAGGTAGCCCAAGAGGCTGCAACGCACCTCGACGATCGAGACCCAGGAGACTAAGAACGTCACATTCTGGCGTACATGGTGGTCGACTCCATACGCGTACCCGACGATGTGTCGTTACAGACGATTGAAGCTCCAGGCAGCTCTCGTTCCGGGCACCCTCTGTCGGGGTGCTCTCCTATGCTTGATTCGCCCGGGAGGGACACGGTTGATACGAGGAGTTCGGACCAGATGAAAGCCGATGCGCTGCCACCAAAGACACTGTTCGACGGAAGGGTGCACTTCGAGATCCCTGTCTTCCAGCGTCCGTATGTCTGGTCAGAGGAAGATCAGTGGGAACCACTGTGGCAGGACGTCGTTCGAAGGGCTGAGCGGCTGATCGCAGCCGGGAGCGATGAGGACGCGCTCGCAGCGGTGAGAGCACACTTTTTGGGAGCCATCGTACTGAAGGCGCAGCCGGCCCACTCTGGCGATGTCACAAGGTTTGCCGTAATCGACGGCCAACAGCGCACAATGACCCTTCAGCTGCTACTTGCTGCAGCTCAGAAGGTATTCACCAGCCTCGGCTACGAAGATGAAGTTGAGGCGCTGGGAGAGCTGACTACCAACCGTGCTCAGCGTTTTCGAGGCAAGGCTGAACAACTCAAGTTGCGCCCTTCCCGAGCCGACCACGATGCGTTCACGGCTGTGATGACTGGCAGGCCCCTGAACGGGCTCGCCGACCATCGAATCGTGGAGGCTCACAGGTTTTTCCGCGATCGGGTCGAGTCTTGGGTCGTAAAAGACAGCCAGTCGGACGAGATTCGCCTGCAGCGGGCTCAGGCGCTGACCGGGGTTCTTCAGTCTCGGCTGATGGTTGTGACGATCGATCTCTCCCAGCATGACGACGCCCAGTTGATCTTTGAGACGCTCAACGACCGCGGCACGCCCCTCCTGAAAGCCGACTTGATCAAAAATTGGGTATTCCAGCAGGGCGAGGCACTTCATGCTGATATCGGTACATGGCCGGACCGGTTTTGGCTGGAATTCGATGACCCATGGTGGCGTGAGGAAATCCCCCAGGGCCGGCGCAACCGCGCACGTATCGATATCTTTCTTCAGTACTGGCTGACGATGCGGACGCATGCGGAGGTGCTTGTTGACGAAACCTTCCGAGGCTTCATGCAGCATGCCGATGCTCACTTCACCTCCGTCGTCGACGCCGAGGACTTCTTGGCCGCATTGATCAAGGACGCCAGCACTTTCCGAGGGCTAGCGACGATGTCGACAGACACGACGGTGGGTCGTTTCTATTACAGAGTTGTTCAAGAGTTCGAGCTGGCTGCGACAACGCCCTTGTTGATGTGGCTAGCTTCCGATAACCACGCATTCCCTGAAGACCAAGTCGCCCTTGCTCTTTCGGCCTTAGAAAGTTGGGTTGTCCGCCGGACGCTGCTGCGTCTCTCGCCGAGCGACGTCAATCGGTTCATGGTCTCAGCGTTGACGATGCTCGACGGCGTGGAGCCCGAGAAGGTCGGGACCGTGCTCAAGGGATACCTATCGATACAACAGGCAGAAACCCGTCGCTGGCCAACCGACGACGAGATCAAGACTGAGCTCCCCAGGCTACGGCTATACGGCCTAGTAAAGCAGAACCGACTCCGAGTAGTGCTTCTCGCCGTCGAGCAATTGCTCCGTTCTGAACGGAACGAGAGTGTCGCAGTCACCGGCGATCTACAGGTCGAACATGTCATGCCAAGGAAGTGGAAACAGCATTGGGACGAAGAGCCGCCGCTGAACGAGACCGCAGCGCGGGACCGCGACCGCCTAGTAGACAGTCTCGGCAATCTGACACTCACTACCCAAAGCCTCAACGGCGGACTGTCTAATCGCCCTTGGACTGACGGCAAAGCGAAACCCATTGCGCCGAGAGGTAAAGAGGCCGGCAAAGGAAAGTACTCGCTGCTTAACCAGTACAGTCTCCTTGCCTTGACGAAAGATCTTCTGAACGGTCATGAAGAGGCGTGGACCGAATCGGACATCAAGGACAGGTCGAAACTGCTGGCGGACAAGATTTGCCAGGAGTGGCCGGGCCCACTCGTGCCGGGTACTCCCGCTCGATCCAGCACGAAGTGACCGATAGGAAGTTCCGGCCTGCGGACTCTTGGAGCTGACTGCGCATCAATGGTGTGCCGCTTGGACAGCCTCTTTGTTTTCAGTAGCGGCGAGTTGTGGACTCAGAGTCCAGACAAATCCGACGCCGCTTCGGGGGAAGGCCCACCCGTCGAATCCGACCCTGACCGTCTTGCCGGGCACTGAATCAGGGCTGCGTTCAATCCGGGCGGTGCGGCTGCTGGCGATGAAGTCCAGAACCCGGACGCGTTCAATGTCGCAGTCGCTATAGTCGAGCTCGACCGTGATACCGCGAGTGGGCTGCTCAATGTCGATGTAGAGCAGATTGCCCCGCTGCTCGGTGAGGGTTCGGTAGGTGTAGGCAACAGTCACCGACTCCTCGGCCTGCCTCGCATCGAGGCCGAGGTCCACGCTGTATACCTGCCCGCCCTTGCGGGCGGCGCGACGGATCGGTCGGTCGTTACCGTCGACGCTGAACTGAACCAACTCGAACGCCGCGGGTTTGGTGGGATCGACCCCAGGCTTCGGAACCAGCACCCATGCCGAAGTTCCGTCGTGGCCGTTCGTCAGGTCGAGGTATTCACGGCGATTGGCGACGACAGCGAAGTGTCGGCTGTGATGTTTTGGCACGACCGTGTACTCCCAACGCACGCTGACGCCGAACAGATTTGAGTCGGCCAGCTCAGCATGAGAATCCTCGCTGTGCTTGCCAGGTATCCCCGGAAGCGGCGTGAGTCGAATCTCGACGGTGGCGTCGTACCAGCGCTCCGGGGCGCGTACCGCTTGGTCCCGGACATCTTGGTAGACCTCGTTGGCGAACGTCTCGTCACCGAGCCTGAGCGCCAAACTGTTTCGGATGATGTCGTCGAGCGTCTCCGGGCTGGCGACGCGGGCCAGATCTTGGTTGCCGAAGGCGAATCCGTCGATGACTGCATCGCGCATGGCTGGAGCAGAGTCGGCCAGAACCCGTTTCAAGCGGGCGGTGTCCCGCTGATCGCGGTCCTTCCCCATGAAGTAGTCGATGCCGAGGCCCAGCACGCCGGCCACAAGCAACGTTCCACCGACCTCGCTCCAAGGAAAGAAGTTGAGCCATACCAGATTTGGTATGAACGGCAGTTGCTTGCCGAAGACCATGAGCACCACACCTCCACCCGCCACAACGATCGCGACGACGATGGTCTGCAGTTTGTTGATGCGCTCAAGATGGTCCTGCATAGCTTACCTACATTGTAGCAATACAGGATTGACATGCCAACGCTAAAAGCGCAGGGCCGCAACGGAATATGGCCCGTTGCGGCCCTCGCATTCGGCCATTGTCAGCCGTTTAGTCGCCGTCGCCGCCCATGGTTCACCTCCCGCCGCCCCAGAACGCTTGGCCCGAAATGGCCACGCTGGCAATATCCTAAATTGGGATATTCGCTTGCGCAAGGTGCGGTTGGCCTTGTGGAAAAGTCGATATATTCGGCCGAGTACCAGCGGTTATGCGGCTTTCTGCGGCAGTTGCGGCGGGAGGCCGGGCTGACGCAGGTGCAGGTCGCGGCGCGGCTCGACGTCCCTCAATCCTTCGTCAGCAAGTACGAATCCGGCGAACGGCGCTTGGACGCTATCGAGCTGCTCCATGTGGTGCGGGCTCTCGACTCGACGCTCCTGCGGGTTGCTGCGTTCATCGAGGATGACGAAGCGTCCCGTCATAATTGAAAGCACGCGGCGCCGGCGTCGAGCCGACGCTCAGGCGAGCCTGTCATACAACAGCGCGATGTTGGCTCTGCAGCTTCCGCCCACGGCCTGGCGCAACGCTGATTGCTGGACCGCTACGGCAGGCTACCGCCTGCCACTGCTTGCCCTTGGGCCGCAATAGCGTTCGAGCATGCGGCAGCAGCGTCCCGCCCGCTCCTCCATGACCCGGACCATAGGCCGCGACAATAATGCTGCCAACTTGTTCGCCCACCAAAGAACATGACATAGCAACTACTGAAAACTTTCCGAGGCACGGACTTTCTGTCCAAATAAAGCGGAGGCTTATCCTGCAAATTTTGGCAACTTGACGTTCCTTGGGCAACAACCGGAGACATGCGACGTCGGCTGCGCCAGAATTACTACACCAGGGACATGGGGGGCCGGTCGGGGCCGCGATCATGTCGATCACTACTCACACTTGGAGACCGAACATGTACCGCCGTGCGGTCCTCACGATGCGACCCGTTGACCCGGTATGCCACACAGGATGGGGGCGATGGTGAACAACCCACCTCTCGACCAGAACGGCAGACCCGGTCGCGCGCCCACTTCATCAAAGCCATCCCCCGGCTACCGCCTGGCTAGCTATATTCCAGCAATTTCCGGCCTGGCACTCGGCGGATACTGGGCGGGGTGTATCGGTTTTGGAACCTTCCATCGCGCTGATCCAGTTCTCGATTACTGGTGGTTTCCAGGCGTTTGGTGGAAACACCTCATACTCCTCGCCGCTGCCCTTGGATTGGGCTCATCGTGGACGTTTTTCAGGATCAGGTTTACACGATCGGCCGCTCGCCCAAAGGAGATCACCACCGATACCGCGGGCACCGAAGACCAGCGCATCATCAAAGCGCTAATAATGCAGGCTATCAGCCGTTCCCAGGAACACGGAACTGCCACTCTCGCCCTGCTCGCCGATATGCTTGCCGAACCAAAAACCTACAGGCATCGCAGGGCGGAGAGCGTCGATCTCGACCGCCGTTCGATCAAGCGAACGGTCCAAACCGAGATCTTTCTCCATCCAGATCAGTTACCTCGCATGGATGACGCTTCGATCGAGGGTGCAATAGACTCCCGTCAGCATGGGCATGGATTTGCATTCAATGGCGCGATCCGAACCAGCGATCGGTACATTCTCATTCCGCTGGCTCAACAGGAAAAGGGGGTGCTTTATGATGGTTTCACCCTTGAGTCCAGCTCAGATGAAAGCGCCGCCTCTCTATCGTACGGCGGCGATTCCATGGCCACGTACGTGGCCGTGCTAATGCACCTCTACGCTCTCACCTTCGGCCTCGGTCACTATCAGGACTGGGGCGATCCTTGGAGAGAGAAATTTCTGTACATGATCAACGTCGCCACCTGGTCCGTCCATGGTTTGGCGAGCTCGTCCGACACATTGTCGACCACGGCGGCGGCGCGAGCCTTCGCTACCGTGTTCGAGAACGAATTGAGTAAGCTTGCCAGAAAGGATGGGCTGGAGGTCGACCAAAGCCAGAAGGATAAGCTACTCCGCATCGCGACTATTGGAATCGATCGCTACGTGATCGTGGTGCGGTGTCGAGCGGCGGAGTATCTCAATATTACCTACTCCTACACTCAACCAACAGCGGCGCTGTGGCAGAAGGCGCAGAAAGGCGATGTTGGCCTGCTGAGCAGGCTCCCATACTGGTTTATTTTCGACGTTCTGCGACTTCCGAGCGGTTACATGGAATTGTCCATGATCGGTGCCAGGTATGCGCGAAGTTACCACCTCAAGATCAGCGCGCCAGAGCGAGGATCATATATCGAGACGGCAAACACGCTCATCGCAATGGTCGATGGCCGGATACTGCCAGAAAACGAGAAGGAAATCGTCCAAGTCAACGCCAAAAGAGCAAAAAGATCGATCGAGCACCCTTACCTTCGAGGGGTCACGATATCTGGCTCCGACGCACATGCCTACGGCCGACATCTCGGAAAGCTTTTCCTGGGCAGCGACAACAAGGCCGGCGTGAGCATCGACGATGATGCAGTCGTTCTCGGTACCGGCCAAACAACAACCGAGAGTCATCGACAGGTAATCCGCAGCCAGGAGAAAGAGGGCGCTCAGCCTATCGTATTTAACCTCCGCCTGCGAGTGCGGGAGCTGCCGACAGGCACGGAATTATTCGCCATGATCGCATCGTGGTCACTTCTCCTGGTTACTGCCATACTCGCCCGGGTCCTCGGCGAAGGCGGCGACACGGATGTTGTCCTGGCGGCGCTCGCGTTACCAGCAACGATCGGCGCATTGGCCATCTTCTTCGTCGACGCATTCGAGAGAGGCATGATTGTTTCCATAGCTGGCTTTTCCCTGACAATTCTTACTGTCTTCGAGCTTATTTCCAACGGCGTGGTCTTTGCTACTGAGAAAACGAGCGAACAAGCCGAACTTCCATGGAGTTGGTACTGGGTCTGCGCCCTTGGGGTTGCCGCAGTGCTCACCGTCACCGCCACTGGGACGTTCTTGATACGCCTCTACCGCTACAGGAACAGTCAGACGAAGCGTACAATTGAAGTAACAAGTTACTAAGGCTAAACAAATGTAGTAAAATGAAGGTTACTTGTAACACCGAAAAGGAGGTGATGTGAATTACGAGCATTACACTGTCGATCGCGCCGGCCCCGAGCAAGTCCATCCGCGGGGTTGGATACACCGAATAACAAGGAGGATGGGAGCAGGAGCTGTTAGGAGTGACGCTATGACCAGACCTAAACCGCAGGGGGCTGAACCGTGGAGAAATCCAGGGAACCTCATCTTCATTCCGGGAGACGACTCCCTCGTCGCGCCGCTGCCCCCCGGCACGAAGGTAGGCAACGTACGAGAGATGGCGGATGGGTTCGAGTCCATCCACGCATCCTTCGGCGAGCTTGCCGAAGATCCTAAGAAGATGGGTCAGTTCGTCAACGATCTGATGACAAGCTGGGCTCCGGACCGCTGGGATAAAGAAACGCGTGCCCTGATTGCGAAGGCAGAAGCCGACGAGGCTTCGGAGCACAATGCCGGCGATGGCGGTGATCCACAACCTGCGGAGCAAGAGGGGGGCGGCGTGCCAGCTGCACCAGCAGCCGAGCAATCCGCTCCGAGGTCTCAGGAGGGCACCTCTCGTTCGAACTCAACAGAGGTCGGGCTCAGTGAGCGTCTTCGACGGCGTGTTCGTAACCTCGGGCGTGGAGCGTTGCCAGCTTAGTAGCTATACCTGCGACTGTCGCGAGGTAGATGCGACCGCCGCACAGCTCCGACTGCTGCGCCTACCTCTAAGCAGCCAATTCGAGTACCCACGCTAGATCGTGGCCAGGCGAGCTCGGCGACGAGTTCGCCAGCTGCTGGTTACCGGTAGACCGTACCTTCCGCTTCGAACCAAGCTACCGTTTCGTCGGCTCGAAGAGCGGCATTTAAGGAAGGGCTTCCAGGCTGGCGGGGTCGCTGACTTCGACGTTATCCCTGATCGGTTGCGACTCAACCCTCCGAGACTGCAGTAGGGACGAGTGAGGTTCACCCCGAATGGTGGACAGGGTTCTTACAGATTTCAGGCGGCAGCAGTTCGGAGTGAACGCTCGTAGGCGTCGGGGCTTTGGTTCCCGATCGCGGAATGCCGCCGGGTAGTGTTGTAGAAGGTCATCCACTTGTCAACCGAGACAACGAGTTCGGTCTTCGTGGCGTGTAGGTGTGTCGGTAGTAGTGTTCGTGTTTGAAACTCGACCACAGCGATTCGGAAGGGCTGTTGTCCCAACATATTCCGGTCGCTCCCATCGACCGGCGCAGCCCGTGACGCCAGCAGGCCCGCGCGGTCAGATGCGCGGTGAACTCCCCGCCACGATCCGAGTGCAGGATCGTGCCCTGGACCCGGCCGCCTCGCACCGCGACCGCGGCATCGATGGCGCCGGTGACCATGCCGGCGCCGATATGGTCGGCCAGAGTATAGGCGAGGACTTTGCGGGTGTGTCCGTCGCGGATCGCGCAGAGGAACATGTCGCCTTCACCGCAGGTCAGGTAGGTGATGTCGGTCGTCCAGACGGCATCGGGCCGACCCCGATCGAAGCGGCGAGCCACCAGGTCGGGCGGGAACGACGCCGCCGGATCGGCCACGGTCGTGCGCACTTTGAACGTGCGAGGGCTGATCCCTTCGAGCCCGGTGGCGGCCATGATCTTGGCGACGGTCTTGGCCGAGACCCGCTCGCCTCGATCGCGTAACTCGCCGGTGATCCGCGGTGACCCGTAGGTGCCGTGCGACTCGCGATGAACAACGGCGATCTTCGTTTCCAGGTCCGCGCGCCGCTGCTGGCGGTCGGTGAGAACCGTTGCCGCCCTGCGCTTGGCGAACGCGTAGTAGCCCGATTTCGATACCTGTAGCAGTCGTGCCATGCGGCGGATCGAAAACCGTTGCCCTGCAGGCTGTTCAGTACCGGCAACGCCGGTGACAGTGTCGGGGCCGGCGTACTCGGCCATCAGAGCGAACCGGGCCGGTTCGTCTGCATCGCGGCAAAGTACGCCGACGCTTTTTTCAGGAACGCGATGTCTTTGTCCTGCTCAGCGACCTGCCTTCGCAATCGCTGCAACTCGGCTCGCTCAGCGGAATCGAGAGGCCTTTCACCGTGGATCTCGGCGGCGGCGATCCTGCGCCGCTCGTCTTTGACCCACGTTCCCAGAAGACTTTCGTGAATACCCAGCTCACGGGCAACTTCAGCGACCGCGCGACCGGAATCGATCACACGATGCGCGGCCTCGACCTTGTACTCGGCCGTGAACGACCGACGCTTACGAGGAGGCATTACGACATCCTAACCAGCAGGAAAAACCATCCCGCTAACTCGGTGTCCACTCCCCGGGTGAACCTCAGAGCAGGTCGAATACCTGCAATACAGGTCAGCAGCACATATTGTCATGTGGAGCGCCGTATTACTTCTTGTTCGCGCGCGGCAGATCGGTCGTTGTCACCGACGCAGTCACCTCCGTCCTATGCCCCAACCGTTCCCGAACCTTCGGAGGCAACTTCCGCGGGTGCGGTCGCTCCGTGGGTGTGACCTGTGGCAACTCCCGACAAGCGGGGCGCGCGTGCCTCGTACGGCTTGTTATCGCGAAGCATCGCCCAGAGCACGTTGGAGCGTCGGCGCGCCAGAGACAAGATGGCTTGGATGTGGTGCTTGCCTTCCCCGATCTTCCGGTCGTAGTACGCCTTTGAGGTCGCGTCATAGCGGACGGCCTGATATGCGGACAGATAGCAGGCGCGAAGGAGCCGGCGGTCGTACCGATATGGCCGCCGGTGGTGGTTCCGTCGGTCGCCGGAATCCCGGGCTACCGGTGCCAATCCGGAAGCTGCGGCCAGTTGGTTCGCGCTCGCGTACAGGCGCATGTCACCCCGCTCGCAGCGATGAATTCGGCGCCAAGAGTGATACCGAAGCCAGGCATACTCGTAATCAAGGTGGCGTAGCGATGCCGGGCGAAGCAGGTCGCGATTTCGTCCTCAATCACGGAAGCCCGCGTCTTGAGCTCCAAGATGTCCCGTGCCTGGTCTCGAACCAGGGTGGACGCAACGTTTCGTCCGGGAAGCAAGACCTGCTGCGCAGCAGCAGCTTCGACTGCCTTGGTGGCAACCTTGAAGGAGATGCGAGCGCCGGCCTCACGTAGCCATTCGGCGATCGCCGTCACGCCAGCGTCCCGAACGGAATCTGGGGTGTTGAATTGAGTCAGCAGAAGCAGCGCCCCCTAGAGTGCGCGAAATCGAAGGTCGATTCCAACGCGGGAAACGACTCCACCAACAGGTGCCGCAGCCGATTGACCGCCCGAGCGCGATCCTCAACCAGGGAAGTCCGCTTGGTGATGAGCAGACGCAGCTCCGCGGTGACGGGATCGACAGCCTGAAGCGGTTGGAGGTCGCGCCGCATACGGGCATGGTCGGCAATGATCGCGGCATCCTTGGCGTCGGATTTTTGTTCGCTGGGATACATCGACGCGGCGACATGGAACGTTCGACCGGGCAGGTAGACGACCTGCCGACGCTTCTGATGTAGCAGCGTGACCAAAACTGTTGCTACACCGCGATTTATATCGACCGCCCAGGTGACCCTGCTGTTTGTTTGAAGGGTCGTCACTGCATCGATGAGCGCCAGGAGGTCGGCTTCGGTGTTGGCAACTCGCTGCGAAAACAGCTTGGCGCCACTGTTATCGATGACCACGCAGTGGTGGGCGCGCTTCCCGACATCAACACCTGCCCAGAGCTGCCTCCTACCCATACGTCGTCCTCTCCGACTTACACGTTGAGCGGTGGCCCGTGCGTGATGAAAGTAGCGATCCGCGCCGTCCTACCAAAGCAATGGGGCCACCGGTGGAGCAACGGCATGAGCTCCATCCGATCAGCCATGGTCGGCAGTGCGTGACCAGCCATCTTCGATGCTCCATGAACTATTCGGCGCCGTGTAGGTCGCGTATTGGTTTGCGTTACAAGATCTTTCATGTGATGGAACGGCTAGCGCGACTTGTAACCTCGACCGGTGACGGCGTGCCAACAACCGTGTCCCTCCGAGCGACCACCTTTACGCCGCGGTGCGATCGATCATGGTGTCCACGGTCCACCCGCATACAAGCTAGGGTGAAGCCGAGCGGACCAGACTTGCTGGCATACCAAGCGATGGTCACACGCTCCAGCGCAATGCCGTTCAGCTCGCCTCTAGTTCTGCGGGCTGCACGGCCAGTCCGCTCGGGATAGTCTGGCGCCGCCGGTCACGTAGCCGCACCGCGAGTTGCTCTAGTTCTTCGTAGACTGCTGGATTCTCCAAGCGAACACGCTCGGAATCCATCCATGCTCGAAAAATACTGCAGGCACGTAGAATTCGACCACCGACGGTGCGGTTGACAACCTCTTCGTCAAAGATCTTCATGTTCACGCCGGCCGCGAGGTACTCCAGATGAGCGAAGTAGGAGGTCAGCTGGTGAAACTCGGCGCTGTCGATGACCGCGGCCTTGCGCGCGAAGTCGGGGTCCTGATGAATCTCGGCGTACAACTCGTGTTGCCGCTGCAATGTCGAGGTGATGTAGGTGACCGTGGCACGTTGCTGTTGACGGCGATTCTCCCGCCTGGTCTCGTGCACCAATCTACCGAGGCCGGCGACCGCAACCAGGAGCGTCAAAGCAGGGACGATCGCGAGGAATGCGCTCATACCACCAACGATCGCGGACGAGATCGCCTCCCACAAGAGGCGATCCGTCCCGTCCGTAACGGCCGCAATGACGGAGGGACACAGTGACTCTCGCAATCAGCGCCTTCGCGCTTCTCATCTCCATCGGCTCAATCGTCGTGTCGACCACGATGGCCGTCCGCCAGCAACGGTTGTCGCGAAACGCAAACCACATCCCCACCATGTCGAACTTGATGGCGGAGTTTCGGTCCCCGAAGTTCCACGACGCCCACCGCACGGTGATGGCTCTGCCGAAGCCGAAGGAAGCAGGGATCGGCTTCTCCGATCTGCCCGACGACGAGCGCGACGCCTTTGTGAGCGTCGTGTACTTCTATCAGATGATTGCCACCCAGATCGCGATGGGCGTCCTCAACGAGGAGGTGATGCTCGCCCAGATTCGCGCTCGAATCGTTGGCGTCTGGGACGCGGTTGAACCTTATGTCCAGGCAGAACGGCTCAACAACCCCTACGGCGACAAGCACATGCTCAGTTTGCTCGAATACTACGTAGACCGTGCGCGACGCCTCCCCGACGATTCCGCGCGGGCACTCCTGAGCCCGGAGCATCTCCCAATCCGGCCGAGTAGCGAAACGCGCATACGCGAAGGCGAGCTCGACCATGAAGCGTGACGGACGCACCGGCGACACCGGCGCGGTCGCGGTCTTCTTGGACTTTGAGAACCTCGTGCTCGGTGCCGGAACAAGCTCAGTGAATACTAATCCAATTCCGGCCTCCGCTCTGCAGTGGCTGTGCCGCGGCTTCGGCAACGCCTCGGTGCGTCGTGCATACGCGGACTGGCGGGATCATCGATTCGGACAGTACGAGCGGCCCCTCGCCGAGAACGGAATCGACCTGGTACAGCTCGGCCGGTTCTCGCCTGGCACCCACAAGAACGCCGCCGACATCAGGCTGGCGGTCGACGCCATGGAGACGCTGATCGCTCACGCCGACATCGGCGTATTCGTGCTGGTCACGGGCGATAGCGACTTCACGCCGCTCGTGCAGAAGCTACGTGAGTACGGCAAGCACGTCATCGGGATCGGCACCAACGAAGCCAGCACGAGCGCCAGGCTGGCGTCGGTGTGTAGCGAATACAAATTCTGGGAGACGGTGCTCCGCCAGGCTGCGCCGAGCGTATCCGCCGCCAGCCAGGCGAAGCCGCAGAACTCGACGGGGAGCGTAGGCCAAGCCAAACAGCTACTCGTTGAGGCGGTCTCGCAGATCACGACCGATACGCCGACAGCCAGCGCCATCAAGAGCAAGATGCTGGCGCTTGACCCGACCTTCGATGAAAACCGCTACGGCTACACGAACTTTCGAGACTTCCTGGCCAAGGTGGGCGGTGCCAAAATCGTCGGCCGATCGGGCGGAGACATCACAGTGTCAGTACCGTCCGAGTAAATCCCGAGGAGGACCGTGGTGCTTACGTTCGCGCAGTCCATCTCCCAAGGAACTCCCGTGCTTCGGGCGCCTTGGCGTAAGGCCGCAGCGCTGCGGCGGCCTCATCCAAACGCTTCTGCAACCGGGCAGAGCCCAGATCCGCGACCGCCGGCAACATTCCGGTGAGTACCGAGCATGCCTGCGAGACGTCGCCATCCTGAATAAGGTTGTGCGCCAGGTGCAACTGCCATGACGCGCGCTCCCGTGGCCACATTGCTGAACGCTCGATCGCATCGCTCAGATGGGTCGTGGCGGCCGCATGGTCGCCGAGACGCATATATGCCTTGCCCGACACCCCGCTCATCTCGGCTTCGGGAAGGTATACCCAATCAGGGTCGTAGCCCCGGGTCGATTCGTAGGCCCGGAAGGCCCTTCCGATCGCCTTCGTTATTTCGGCCCTGTCACCGCGGGCGCCATGAGCTTCGGCCTCGCGGAGCGCCATCAGCGCTCGCAGCTTGGGGCCGCCTGCTTTAAGCGCGGCCCGCGACGCAGCCTGTGCGTACTGGGTCGCTCGTTGATCGGGAGCAGTGTTTGAGCCGAACCGATTGACCATGAGGTGGCTCGCGTTGCCCAGGGCATGTGCAGCAGCGACGCCATCGTCGGCCGCCGTGGCGGTTTGAGCAGCTTCTGCGTAGTACCGGCCGGCACTGTCCGGATCTCCGGAGTCGTAGTGCACCCAGCCTGCCGCGACCATCATTTCAGCGGTCACGCTCGCCAGATCGCTACCGACGGCGTCGCTGTAGCTGCCCACATTCAGTAGATGCTGTGCGTAGCGGACCTGCCCGGCCGCCACCGCACGCAGACGATCGCCACCGATAACGAGATCGAGGTCATGGATCTGGTTCACGCTGTCGGAAAGCGCGGACACATCGGCCGCTCCCACCTTGAGCGTCGATCCGGAAGCCACGTCCGTGCCGGCCCGCGAGGTTCCCGCGCTAACCACCGCCATGCTGCCAGCGCCGAGGGCGCCTACTCTGAAGAACTCGCGTCGCTTCACGGCCGCCTCCTCTTCGTCCTCCACCACCAGTATGTCAAGTGGCACGCCCAGCGCACGAGCTACGCGGCGCAACGTTCGGACATCGTGAACAGCAGGTCCGTCGTGTTCGAGCTGGGAAATCCCCGGCTGCGTGACGTGAATCAGGGCAGCGAGTTCCGACTGGGTCATACCGATGGACTTGCGAATGCGCCGGATCACTTCACCAGTTGTCATGTGCACGGCCGATCCCCGTCCTCAAAATGAAAATGCATCTCGGGAAGTTGCGCGAAAGCAAACCCGTTGCCGGGCAACGAGTTTAGCCACACAGCGGACCATATACCGGTTTCCGTATATTCAAAAGCAAGTGGGTATTTGCGGGCAAAAGCGCCGTCATTACGCCATATCGTCGTGACCGCACCCGACACCGGGGTGACGCCTCTTTCTCCTCCAATGGCGCGCCAGTTCGCTTGAGAGGCAAGCGAACTGACGGCGAAAGCCCTCGGTGTCGGGTGCACCGCCGATCCCGCAACGAACCGAGGTCCCGAACATGCAGTCGGCCACCATCACTCAGTCGGGCGCCGCCGTCGAACCGGAATTTGAAGCTGCGGTGAGCCGAGCCGCCCTGCTAAGGGCGCTAGACCGCGGTGCGGCAGAGCGGACGCCGAACGGCGCCTGGTCCGGGGCCGACGCTGCGACCGCCAGCGCCGGGCCGACGAAAGCCGACAGGCATCGACGGTGCGGAGCGTGATGCCCGATGCCCGCGACCTCGCGAAGCCGGCGGCAGCGCCATATCCGTATCGAGTCCGGTGCCCTTACACTCGACTACCAGGCGAGCGCGGAACAAGCCCGCGATGTGGCTCGGGAGCTGACGCAGCACTGTTCGGACCTCACCGTCACCATCGACGACAAGGTCTGCTGCGATCTGCCGCACCTTCCATGCGCCGGACTATGGGCATGACGGCCGCCGCTGGCTCCTCAGTGAGCGCATTGGTTACGTCACTACTGCGTTGCGCCGGTGAGCAATTCGCCGCGGCGCATCCGATCAACGACCGCGTCCGACGCCAGCTCGTCCCGCGCTTCGGGATGCTGCCAGTAGTAGCGGATCAGATACAGCAGAAGCGACGGGTCCAATGCCAGTGTCCACGCGGCGATGTCGATGGATTGTTCCAGCAACCCCTGCTGCAGTCGGTCGAGAAACCCACGCCCGTTCTCAACATCAACTCGTGCACCTGCCGTTGGATAGGTGCGCACCGTATGAGCGTTGTTCACTATGTCTGGCAGCACCGCGCCGACCTGGTCCCACGACAATGTCCGAACCGTACGGCCCATGGCCTGCGATATCCCGCCCGGGGACAGAACGACGTTGTACCGACGATGACGACCAAACAAAAAGAACACGAGGAACGCGATCATCGCCAGCACCACGGCGACGATGACGATCCCTCCGACATCTATCGCCGAGCCGGCCCCGTCGTCATCGCTCGAAAGGTGACGAACAAACAGCGCTCCGCGGACAACCAGGAAGATCGCGCCTGTCACGAGCCAAAGCATCAGGACCGGGCGCCAGGAGGACTTGACCTCGATCAACAGTCCGCCCGGACCGACTTGCAGGTTGGCCGGAAGGCACTTTCGCCGGACGCGCAAACTTGGCAACAGCATCAACACGAAGCTCACCGCCACGACCCCACCAAGCACGCCATAGAACGCCCTCAGCGTGTCTCCATGGGTTGCGAAGTCGATAGCGTAGGGAACTGCGATCAGGACACACAAACAGAAGAAGCCCAGCGCGAGCAGCAGTTTGGCCGGAGGACGCTGCGGGCCCCATTCGCTCGGCCACGGAAGCAGCGGTGATTGGATCCTCGTGTTCGCGGACAACCGGCATCCTCCTGGTTCGATTCCTGCGTCAGGCTACTTGAAGGGCTGTTCAGCGGCCCATGCACCGAACGAGCCGCCGAAAAAGCCACCCAGTGCCGCTCCGGCGCCAGCACAAAAGGCTGACCCGATCGGCCCGGCCGCTGAGCAAGCCCATGCACCGGCTTCCGCTCCAGCAAGGCCGCCCGCCCAGCCACCTGCCGTCCCGCCGGCCGCGTTGGCTGCCGCCTCGTCCAAAGGTTTGCCGTGACTCCAGTCGTCATAGTTCGTGTAGATATTGACCGCCGCGCCCAACGGGACACCGCCGAGCATCTTCCCGTCGGACTTGAGCAACTGGCTCAGCTGGGCTTTGCTGGCTGCGTCGGTGGCGGAGTCCATCGCGCCGACAAACGCGTGCCCGGCGCCCGGCGTTCCGGAATCCAGCAACTGCAGCGCTCGGGCCTGCGATGCCTGCGAATCCGCCATCGCCGCCTGCGCTTGGGCGGCCAAGGAGTTGCCAGCTGTCTCCGCGAAAGGAGCCGACCCTGCGGTCATTCCCGCGAACCCCGTCGCGAGCGGATGCTGAATCACAGTGTCCTTGCTGGAACCGTACAAGCTGTTCCACTCTGTACCCGCCCAAAGTTTGGTGTTGTCCCAAATCGTCTGCTTGGGCGCTCCGGTCGGCGCTTGGTTCGGGTCATATTGGAGTACAGAGCCATCTGGGAACTTGGTGACGATCCGACCATCAGCCAGCTGGGCCGTTTGCGCCGTCTTGCCCTGCGCGTCGGTGGTCGTGATCGTGCCATCGGGATTCATAACCGAGCGCATGCCAGCCGAATTGGCCGTGCCGGCCAGTTTGGGCTGCCCGTCCGGGCCAGGAACGTACTGTTCGAACGCGCGGAAGCCGTCTGGGCGTTGCCACTGGCGTTCGATGACGCCACCAGGTCCGAAGCGATCCGTCGTCGTGCCGCCGTTCTGCGGGTACGACTCAGACACCTTCGTGCCGCGCGAGCCGTCCGCGTTGACCGCGTAAGTACTGGTCTTACCGTTGCCCTCGGGCACCTTCTGGAACTGCTGCGACTTGCCGTCCGCGGCTGTCACCGTGACGCTAGTGATACCGGCCCCGTCCGGCTTCGTCGTCACGGTCGTGATCGGCGGCTGATTTCCGGTGGTTTCGGTCATGACGGTGGAGCCATCCGGCTGCTGCACGGAGGTCGAAACAGTCAGCGTCCCATCCGGATTTGGCGTCGTGGTCGTCGTCGAGCCGTCGGCGTTGGTCACCGTGATAGGGATGCCTTGCTCCAATTGCAAGGCGCCACCGAGGATCGGTGGCAACTCGCTGGGCTTCGCGGTGTCCGGGTGGGTCAGGCCAGGGAACATCGCGCGAATCTGCTTGGGCGGCAGCTCGTACATGGCGACGTGGTTGAGCGCCTGGTTCGCGATGTCGATCGCCGCCTTTGCGCCGACGGCAGTGTTCTCGGCGTGTTGCAGGGCGCCCAGCATCGCCACATGCTGCTGCTGGGCTTCATAACCCACCTGCAGCGTTGCCATAGTCACGTTGGCGGGCTCCTGTTGGGAGTTGCCGGCTGCGGCTTGGATCGCCTTGCGTTTGGCCTCCGCAGTCACTGTGCCGTCGTCGGCGACCTCAAAGCCCATGCCTACGATCAGGTTTCGCTTGTCGATCACGAACTGTTTGGCGTGCGCCAGTTCCGTCTGCTGCGTGGTGAAGGCCGTCTTGAGCCCGGCGATTTTCTCCATCAGGTGGCTGCCGGCGGTCTTCTCACTCGTCACCCGCGACGCGGCCGAGTCCGCACCGGCGCCCTTCCACGACTCGGCGAGATCATCCTGCGTGGTCAGCATCGACTGCAGCAGCTGATCCCCCTTGGTGACGACCTTGTCGAACTGTGTCGCACACGAACCGAGCACGTCCGGCTTCCACTTCTCGACATCGGAGATTTTCAGCGTCGGACGGCCCGGCTCCGGGCTCACTTCAGCCCGCCCATCTCACGTAGCTTCGCAGCAAAGTCGTCGTCGGCGATCTCGTACTTGTCACCAACCCCCTTGGCGATCTCGGCCATCTCTTGCGGCCGAGCCGCGAAGAACGTCAGGCCACCCTTCACCTGGTCGCGGGCCGAGTAGATGCTCGCTCCGAGGTCGACGCCGGGAAACAGGTCGCTCGCCTCGGCCGGCTCCGTCAATCCGTCTCGCAGCCTGTTGATTTCGCTGGACAGTCCGTCTAGCCACTTCGCCCACGCTCGTAGCGCGTCGGGATCAACCTTCATGGTCATCGGCGCCCCTCCCTGAAGCTATCTGAAGCAGTCGGAACTGCTCCGCTTTCACAACCGAACTACGGTACTACAGCTATTCGGTATACGTTCAACTCGGCGCGCTTCAATTGCACATGAGCGGTTGACAGAACCGATCCGATTCCCACGGCTCGCAAATTCTATCTCGCACGCGCATGCAATCCGTCTACTAAACCGCCTTCACGAAGAAAACCCGCTGCAGCATCCACGACTTGCCGACACGAGAGCCGTGAGGTGTCGATGACGATGTATCGGTCCGCAACCGCTGGCAGCGTTGATGAGTATGTAACCCGTGCGACTTCGGATTCTAGCGCAATATGTGCGCGATCAAATCTTCTCACCTGATTCGAGGTCCTAGTCGCCGCTCGCTCGAAAAGAGTATCTTGATCAGCATCAAGCTGAATAACGTAGAACTTGGCTTCCGCGGAGGCCGCAACTTCAGCAAGTATGTGCCATGTCTCGGGCGATGGTATCGTCGCATCATGCAAACATGAAATATTCAATCTCAGAGCCTTACGCCATAGAAGAAGCAAGGCAGCCCGAGCGGACTGCAGGTACTCGGTGGCGGTAACTGCAGCGTAATCGAGCATTGCCGACCTTATGGCTACTCCAATTTCGTCTGTAGAGAACCCCAGTAATCTGAACCTCTCACAGAGATCACCGCTAAGCGTGGTTTTTCCCGACCCCGGCGGCCCGCAAACTATGATCATCGCCAGTTCACTCATCGGTCCTCGTAAGTAAAAGTGGATAGCATGAATCATAGGGAGCTAGCTCCCGTTTCCCCGCTAAACTTCTAAAGTCTTCCGATTTTAAGCCAAGGAGAAACAGTCGCAACATGTCCGCTCGAAGGACGGACTCGGAGATAATCATGCAAAGCGCTACAATTGATTCGCAAACCAATAACGACGACGCCTTGAGCACACCTATCTCACGTTGTGCCGGCGAACTGGTCGAAGCGAAAATTGTTTGCAAATTCCGTAACACATCATTGACAGTGAGATTTCGCACGGCGAAATTTCGTAGTTCGAACGAGTGAAGAATATCTTGGAACTCACCCCCAATTTTGAGCAACGACCGCACATGACGCCCCCATTCAACCTCGAATTCATGGTAATTTCGGGATTTCAACGCGTTCGATGCAGCGCTCACAATCAATCCCAGCGATGAAAACGGTAGGCCTAGAAGCGATAGTTCTCCGGCGCAAAGAATCTTATTCGATACATCTCGGGCCGCCTTCTGGCTTTTGCTAAACTTTTCCCGGACTGGCACAGCATTTTCCAAAGTCACCCTGAGAGCCGCGTAGAGCCAGTGCGTTGACAGCTTTTCCTCTGCATACAGTCCTGCCGAGCCTGGATAGTCGATAAGCATATATCCGCCAGGCAGTAGCTTCCCGACCGCCCGATATCCTCCCACTCGTGCCGGTGGCGATACGATGCTATGAACTACCAGTGCGCCAGCGCCAGGTCGTGCGCCCGGAATATGCCAAGGTAGATGACCAGCTATTCCACCCAGGATGTCAGCATAAAGGATATCCAAAGGACCGCGGAGTCTGATGCGTCCAGGACGAATCTCCTTGAAGTCGTTGCGTAATAGCGTCCGGTCTCCATCTGCGGATTGAAAGAACACCGCCTGGCCCCTTTCGACAGCCAGACCGTCGAACACCGAGGATGGTTTGCCCGGCAGCAGTAGCTCGATCTGCCCCCCTCGACGGAACCGATAGTTGCCGTCTGGCAGGTTGCCACAGCATCGGTCCAGAGCCGCAAGGACCCGTTCTCCTGCCAGCCCCGAGACCACCATGTCCGATACCGAGCCAACGCCTATTCCTAGCCCCAAACATCTGTAAATTCCTGTAAGTAAAATTACCCTTGGATCGGTCGTTGATGCCGCGTCAGGAAGAGCAGCTATCAGCATAGTCTCGCGCGCGCGGATCGTGGGGGAATGAGAAGGGAGGCTACGCTGCAGTGCAAAAGAGACATCCGATATGGCGAGCTTGAGGGAACGTCCGAATATAGGCGCGTACAATTGTCTCACCGTACCATCCGGACTAATCATCAACTGTCCGGTAGCGAGCCCGCGACGCGAATCGAAAGGTTCGCTGTTGCGGTTTGTAGAAATCCTCGCTAGATCATTAATATATACGGTGGTCGAGGTCCCGAGCGCACTCCAGATCGCGGCAGCAGTAAAATCGATTGCAGATATGGACGCGGCCTGAAGAACGATTCCTCCCTCATTATTCAAAGGAGATCCCACAGAAACTGTTCCATTTTCTCGTATGCTTCGGACTGTGATTGCGATGCATTGAATACGCGATCGTACTTCTCCTTTTCGAGGCCCAGCACGGCGGGGTCGTTCAGCAACCAACCGCCGTCCACTGCCGTATCGGCAGACCTTCTGCTTCCGAGCAGGCCCACCGAGTCAAACAGGTGCGGGATATTAGAAAATCCAGTATCAACACACCGGAATTGGAGCCTCGGGAATATCAGTCCCCGGCGAAGGTGGTCGAGGTTTTCCAACATCTGCTCAACTACAGCATTCCGATCGGAAATCGATGCTACATATGGGTCGATTGTTTTCAGAAAACGCTCTCTCGAGTTTCTTATTACAAGGCGGGCGAGGGTAAATTGATCAAGCTTGTCTTGAAGTTCCTTAGTAAAGTTGCGCCCTGCCTTTCGGCGGCTCCTCTCTAACAGTACATGCTCCGGAATCAGAAAGGTTGGCCCCATGATGGTGACTCGAATCGTTTCGGAACCTTCCATAGCAACGCATACTGCGTCGAAGAATTCGGTGTGCGTAGTAATGAAGGGAGAGGTGAAGTCACCCGCGTTTACACGAACCTCGTCGATACCGGTAATTTTTTCAATGTTGATGCCAAGAGCGAGAACTACCTCAGCCAATCGCAAGGCGTACAGCTCAGGCTCGATGGCGCCGATCGGCAAGAGGCTATATTCACGTCGCTCAAGTGTCGAGTTTGCCACCTCTCTCAATAGAGTGAGAGAAGGAAACCGCGCTACAAGTTGCTGCGCTACTGCCAGAGTTGTAACGCCAAGATTCGATTCCAAGCTAGGCTCCAATAATAATTGGCTTGATTACCGAGTCGACATCTGCGGAAAGTATGGAGCCTATAGAATGGCCGCCATTTTCATTCCTGATCAGCGAGGTGCGCACGGGACCGGCAATACGTTCCGTAATGAAGCTTTCCCAATGCCGTGAAAGAATCTCGACATCGAATGTTGAGTCTTTATCTCCCACAACTCCAACAATATCGAAGGCGTTACGAAATGTTCGACTATCTGAGATATCGCGAGCGCAGCGCATAGACTGTTCCAGGATAACCTGGCGAGATGCTAGCCGAAAAGTATGTGGGCGAGTTCGCTGAACGTAGCTAATTTGTTCGCCAAGATCCTCCCGGACGCCATAACCGTAGTGATCTTTGCAATATCCAAGAATCGGCGCGAATAGGATAGCTACCTCGACACTTTCGTATGCTTTAACGAAATCGAGCGCAGCGATCGTTCCGTAGCTATGAGCTACAATTCCCCTAACCGCCGGCACAGAACCTTCCAGCGCACCGCCAGTTCTGGCGTTGGTTAATGCATTAGAATTGATATCGGTTGCCGCTCTCAAGAGCAATTCCGCATGAGACGACGGGCAAAATTTTCCATCACTGTCGTAGGTTCCCGGTGCCTGAGGGAAGAAGACTGCTACCCCCATCGAGCAGAGCCAACTTATCGCAGAGTTCTTGCCGATCGAATATGGAAAACCAGCGGCATACAAGTATGTTGAAGAAGGTTCAGTATCGGGCAGAAATAATTCCGCTGAATAGCTTGCTTGTTTGATTTTCAATGACTTCATCTGTGTCTCATTTCATAACTATATTACACTACTCGGCGAGAGGAAGTGGCGAACTCTGATGTTTTTCGCTTACAATGCTCGCCCATCGATTCGAGCTCGGGGAGGAAAATGGGCCCCACCTACCCGGTTCGAGTTCCGCTTGGCAGGCGGATTTCAACTGTCGAATTTTGTCGAGCATTTCATGGTCAATCGGCGAAGACTTCTCTACGTTTTCCTGCGTTGCATTTAGCTCCTCGCGGAGTCTCCCAACATTGTGGTCGTAGGCGGTTGTCTCGATGTTCCACTTCTGAACCAATCCAGCCTTTTCTTCGCTGCTAGCCTTTCCGTATTCATGTGCGAATTCTAATTGCAAATCTTGAATTTTAGAGAATCGGTCACTAAGATCTTGCACCATAATCTGAATTTTACTCATTTCCGATCCTATGAGTTTACGCAACTTGCGTGCTTCGAGCCGCTTCTGAGCTGCTCTCCGCCATACCCATCGGGCGACAGCCGAGAGCACGACCGCCACCGCAACGATGATTGGCCAGGCTGTTCCGACACCCTGGAGCACATCCCAAGCCTGACTCCAATCGGGCAGATGAATATCCACCGGTAATCCCTCCGCTTATCCTCGACGTATCAATTCGACGGCCTTGTTTCGATTTCTCGCTCTTTGCGCTGGTGAAATACGCTTTCGTTAGCTGTAGCTGGAATGTGCAGGTCGTCTCAGCTAAGACAGCAGCGAGGACGACACTTCTACTGCAGTCAGCGACTTCGTGCGCAATCATGCCGACACGCACGACGTTGCCGCTGACGCCGTCCTTCGAACCCCGTCGGTGAAGTACGCCTCCACGAACACACAACCGCGGGCCGTGCTCATCATCGCGCTGAGGGCATACGGGATCGGGCTATCGTGCGAGGGTTCAGGCTGGTCGAAGTAGTCGCGGGTGTCGGGTCGGTGCGTTATCACGTGCAACGTCCAGCCGCGAGGAATCTGATACGTGGCCGCGGGGTCGTTGTTCCAAAGGACGCGCCCCCATACAACCGCCTTGCACTTCGGCGAGGAACGTAGTTCGATGGTGCCGACTCGAGTACCGTCGGGTCCCTCTACCGGCGGGTGACTGGACACAACCTCCTCACTGGGCGGCGGGTCGGCGCAGTGACTCGCTTCCCCTTCGGTGCCACGTGGGTCTTTGCCATCGTAGAGCCTCTCCAGCGTAGCGGCGTCAGACATCGGGATCGTCGCTGTGTCGCTGGCGTTCTCCGATGAATTACTGTTCGTGCCGGACAGTGCAAACCATGCAGCCAGAGCGATGACAACGACCGCTAGGGCACCACCCCCTGCAACAATTCCCCTATTACGCTTGAGCTTTCGCGACGGCCCAAGTGCACCCGACTTCAGGCCAGGTGTCGGTTCCGGCGCTGAGGGTTCGAGCGCAGGTGCTGGAGACACGGGCCGTTCGTCCTGTTGCCGACGCAGTTCCTTCTTGACCGCGCTGACGATCTCGACGCGGTTGTGGTCAGCAAGCGTGCGGTCGACGAACCGTAGATAGCCCTCGACCACCTTCAAAAAGGCAGGTCGCGTGGGATATGTATCACGCCAACCGATTCCGAGCTTCTGCTCGACGATACTGCGTCGAGCCCTAATTCCGGCAGGGTACAGCTCGTCGTTATCGTCATAGAGCCGAATGAGAATGCCCACGGCCAGCGTCCGGTGCGCGTCGGATCGCTCCGTCGAGCTTGGCGGTTCACCTGGAAACGGTCTGGCTTTGGCATCGATGACACGAAGCAGCGCCAAGATCACCTCGCCGCGCCCCAAGTCAAGATCCGTATCACGCATCTTTTCAGCGAAAAGCCGCTGGAGGCCGGAGCGCTCTTCGAGCTGGATTGCCTTGCACGCACCCCGTTCGGGCGAGTCGGACGACAGCCAGTCAATATCCGCGATGATCGGCGGCAGCGCTCGGCCTTTCCCGCTGTCGTTCACCACAGACCTTTGGCACGAATCGCCAACATCGGAATGGTCCCCCTCATCTCAGTGTGCTGGCCACTGAGAGTGAATTCTACTCTTCCCAGAGACGTCGCGGCTCAAACATGTTGCGATGCTTGTTTTTTCGCTTAGTTAGTGTTACTACAAAGAGGGCGCGCATCAGTAGAAGGAAGCTTCCTGATGCACGAAGAAGAAGCACGTGAGAAGCTGCTCTACCACGGTCGTCACGACGACCAGGACCTGAGCCTTGCTTTACACATGGTCAAACAGATTGAGCTGGCGTGCGCGAAATTTTTTGCGTTCGTCTCTGGCTGCGACCGGGTCGAAGAAGGCGCCAACCAGGAAGTTCATCATGACTCGTTGTGGTGGTACTTCGACGCGTGGCTCTCTCCGCACGTGTATTACAGCGAGTTCCCGCCCAACTGCACGAGCGTGGAGTGGCGGCGTCTCAGCGGTGAGCCGTTGACGTTCAATCAGTTCCGCAACCTCATCCCGGCGATCTACCTGAAGATCGCCACGGAGTACATGCGCAATCCGTCACTCCTGGACTTCACCCGTGAGGGGAGCGGACGCCATGGCCGACTTCGTGCGCGAGTGGCGATACAGCTCGTCGGGCTGGCATTCACCCTCACCGGAGATTCTTGGCGCCGCTGGCCTCGTCTCCGAGCGTATCTCGACACCAAGATTGCCGTCGAGGGATACGCCGGCCGGATACCCCGCCGAGTGACCTCGCTGCTGCCATCGTTCGGGACGCCGGACGACGGTTCGGACTCGCCAAATACGACCGCCGACATGGCGCCAACCGCCCGCGAAATCGAGCACGGCGAGATCCTCACGCTCGTCTGCGGCGCATTCAGCCACTGGCCGGTCCTGACCTACGACACCGAGTTCATGGACCGGATCCGCTGATCACCCCGCCAGTGCTAACTGCACCGGCAATACCAGCACCCCCATCCATTTGCGCGCCCAACGCCGCCCGCCCTCCATTCGGAGAGCGGGCGTTTCATATCCAGTTTCCGGCTGCGGGGATCAGTCGAGCACGTCTCGCAAACGGGACGAACTGTGATCTCCACCACTCGGTCAACCGCTGTCAACCGTGGCAATAGCACACGTTCTGCGTCGGCACGCCGACCTTGTCAACCGCTTGACAAGCGTTGACATATCGGCTGGTAGAGAACCATTTTTGATCGCTCTAGGGTCGGAGTCGTCAGCAACGTTCAGCCTGCGCGACCAGTGCAGCAATCGCTCAGCAGTCCAACCTCTTTCGGTCGTGTCGGCCGCCGCCTCCAGGAGTACGTATGTCCCTCAGGTCCATCTCCCGCATCCAGATCGGGCTGGCCGACGAGTTGAAGCCGCTCGTGCCGCCCGGCGACGATCCCGCCGCAGCGTCGGCTATCGCGAACTTCGCGCTGGCGCAACACACCGTCTTCGACAAAAAATTGCGCCGGTTCCTCGCTACGGGCGCAGCGATCGGCCTGTCGTTGGCGGCCTTGACCGGCTGCACCTCGCTCCCTACGGACAAGGTGCAGACCGCGATCACCATCGTCGCCACCGCTACCAGCGCCGAACCGCGCGTGGCGCTGTCGGATTCGCTCGCCGCCGAGCTGACGAACATGGCCAAGCAGTCCAAACGCCCTGGCGACGCCACCGTACGCGTAGTGTTCTCGGCCACCGGCGACATCAGCACGAAGGACCTGACGCCCCTTCGGCCGAACGGCCAGGTGCAGCACGCCACGGCTGACGCCGATCGCCAGATCGCTGCGTCGGTACATGGACTGGCGGACCAGCTGGCGGAAGCACGGGCCGGTCAGCCCGGCCTCGACCTCCTCGGCCTGCTCGACCGCGCCAGCCAGGTGCCTGGCGACATCGCGGTCATCTCCTCCGGGATCACGACGGCCGCACCGGTCGATCTGCGCGTTGTCGGCTGGAACACGAAGCCGGACAGCGTTATCGACAGCATTGCGCGGCAGGGCCTCTTGCCCCACCTGGCCGGTCGTCACGTGACGTTCCATGGCCTTGGCATCGCCGGCGAATCGCAGCAGCCGCGCTTGCCGCCCTTCGCCCGCACCATGGTCGAACAACTGTGGACCGGGATCTGCCAGCGAGCCGAAGCGGCCAGTTGCACTGTCGCGCATGACGCGCCATCCGCGGCGGCACCGGTGTCCACCCTGCCGGTGCCGGTCGTGCCGGTGCCGGACGCCATCACCGAGGGCGGGTGTCCGGTGTGGGCGAGCTTGTCAGACCACACGCTGCACTTCTCCCCGGAGAGCGCCGTCCTGCCGGCGAATGCTGACGATGCCCTCCGGCCGATCGTTGTGTCCGCCGCTTCGTGCGATATCCAGTCCATCGACATCACCGGCCACATCGCCGACACCGGCAGCGGCCAGGACGACAGCGACCTCTCCGGTCGACGTGCCCGAGCCGTGGCGGAACGGCTTGTGGCGCTGGGGCTTCCAACTCGGCAGCTCGGCAGTGTCACCGGCAAGGGTGCCAGCGAGCCGGTGATGCCGGACATCGTCGGCGGCGTGCTGGATGAGCTGCGGGCCCAGCAGAACCGACGCGTCGAGCTGACTTTCCACCGCGGGGGCCAGTGATGTCCGTCCACCGTTCTACTCCCTCAGAACCCTCATCCCTTAACCAGATTGGAGATCGCACCATGACCATCCAACCGACTGCACCCAGCAATGGGCACTTCGATCACCACGACGCTATACCCGTCGCGACCACCACGCCGCCGGCCGCCGGACCCCGTCCAGCGTCACCGCCACCGGGCGTGCCCAAGCGCGACATCGCCTTGTCGCTGGCTACCGGCAAGCCGATCCCGCGCGAATGGCTACCGCAGGTGCTCGCCCTGGTCGATGAACAGCAACGCGTCGGCGTCACCCGCGATCCGGACACCTTCAGCCAGATGGAAGCCCTGGTAATGAGCAAGGGCATGCTGGCGGCCGAGAAGGCACGCGAGCAGGGGGCCGACCAGCTCGGGAACCTGGTGGAGCAGACAGCCGCCATCAGGGGCGAGATGACCACGGCGCGCGCCGAACTCGACCGCTTGGGCGAGCAGCCGGTCACCGGCATGAACGGTGATGTCATTCCGGTGCGCGAGGCGACCGAGCGCATGAAGACAGTCAGCGCGACCATCACCGAGGAACACGACGCGGGCAGCCTGAAGCATCGGCGGGTGCCGGTGTGGCTGCACCGTTTCTCGACGTGGGCGGCGGTGCTGGACTTCCCGGTGCTGCTGTACTTCCTGAGCCAGGTGTTCAATGTCGACCTGACCGGCATCGTCAACGGGGACGGCGCGGCGTGGGGTGGCAGCCTAATCCCGCTCGTCACGTCGGTCGTCTTTGCCTGTCTGGGTACTGCGGCCGTGGCGGTGGGGTTGAAGTTCTTCGGCCGGGATCTCAAGGGTTACAAGGACGAACACGGACATATCGCGTTGCCTGCGGGCAAGCCACGCATCCTGCCACTGGTGTTCGTAGCTTTGGCGACGATGCTCGCCGTCGGGGCCGGAATCGTCATGGCCTACCGGATCATCAGCGACAGCGTGGCGGCGGGCGGCGGCATTATTGGCGCGGCCATCCTGGGCGTGTTCTTCGCGCTCATTGTGGTCGTGGTGAACGTGGTGGTGTTCGCGGCGAAGTTCCGGGACGGCTCGCTCCAGACCGACGAAGTTGGTTATCTGGCCCGGCAACTCGAACCCATCGAGCAGCAGCGTGTGGCGCTGCAGCGCCAGCTGGATGGGCTCTCTGCGCAACTGCCAAGGCTCAAGCTGAAGGCCGAGCGTGTCTTCGCCACGACGCTCGCCAAGATGGGCGCGCCGATCAAGGGGGCGGATCAGGTGCGGCTGCTGGCCCGGTCGTACCACCAGGGGTGCGGCCCGGAGGCGACGCTGACTGATCAGGGCGGCAGCCCGAACGGCAATCTGCTTTGGCCGGCGGTCAGTGTCGACCGCTCGATCCTCGTCGAGCTGATGAACCGCCTGGACGAGCTGGTGGCCGAGGACGGCACACCCGCCACGGCGGACAAGAGGTGCGGGCCGATCTCCACGAGCGCGGCCCTGGTGCCGATCACCTCCACCGAGGCGGACGGCACCGACGACCTCGACGGGGAGTGGTGACTATGGATCGACCGATGAACCACCGGGTGGTCCTGAACGAACTCCGCCCGAAGGTGCCCCAGGGCGACGATCTCGAAGCGTGCAGTGAGTTGGTCAATTTCGTGGTGAGGCGCAGTTTGCGCCTCACCCGCGAGATCCAGCGCTATGCCGGCGAACGGGAAGATCTCGCGCCGCTAAGTAGTCGCTTGACCCTCGCCTTCGCCGGGTTGGTGGCGAACGAGGCGATCGACTGGGTGCGGCGGTGGCCGCGGTGAGTGGCGATTCGCCCCAGGGTATGGCCGAGGCGTTCAAGCGGGTCTGCATCGCCATCCTGCTCGGGGTGGTCGCGATCTACTTCGCCGTCACGCTTCTCCAGTCCATGTGGCCCGCGCTGGTCACGATTCTCGGCATCATCGGACTCGTCGCCATGACCATCGGCGGCATCATTATCTGGCGGAAAATGCGTGCCGGGTGGTAATCGAAATCCCCATATACGTCTCCAAACCTGACCTCTAGCAGACGTATTCGCGTCGGTGTAGTTGTTTTTGCAACGCTCGTTGCCTTTTGCGTGCACGCACAACATAGTGGCAACTGTGATTTTTGCGCACACGCAAAGATTTAATCGCATCGACGATTCACGTAATCACCGAAATGCCAACGTAATTCAGCGAGGAGGACACCTATGTCAAAAACCGGAAGGACCAACCCGAGACGAGCCGATCGAGAGGCCAAGCGGCGCAAAGCATATCCGCGCACCGAACATGCCATCACGGTGCGAAGCGAAAAGCGCACTTCGCCTGACCTTCACAAACTCAGCCGCGCGGTCATCGCCATCGCGTTGGCCGAGGTGGACGCAGAAAAGGACCGCGATAGCCGAGAGGAGGACCGTCATGACCACTGATACAGCACCGGAACTGTCCGCCGACTCCCTTGTCTGGCAACTTCTCTTCTGGCCCAGCCCATTCCGCGAAGGTGCCGCCACATCGCTGCTCCGCCATTGGGCCGCTCAGAAGCACGCCCCGCAGCTGATCCTCGAAGCACGCTCCACAGTCGATGGCGTGGAGTACCTTGTCGGCAGCCAGCTTCGGCAGGCCGCCGGTGTGCGACGCTCGGTCGAGCAGTTAGTGCCTGGGTCGGTCGTGACACCGTTCGACGCCGATGAGCGCGGCCCGATCGTCACGGCTCGCCGGCTAAAGCTGACCGCCACCGACTGGCCGCTCGAACCCATCGACCGAGTGGCCTCCAGCCGCTCCATCCTCAGCGCCCTCACTGCGGTGAAAAGTACTGAGCGCCTGGTCATTCAGGTGATCCTCGGTCCGCGCCGCCAGCCGATGCTGCCGCCGGTAACGGGACCGAACGGCGGGCACCAGTCGACAGCATCGAAAGTCTGGAGCGGGCTCCTGCCGGACCGACGACCGAATGCCAAGCAGGCCATCATCCGCAAGCTCGGCCAACACGGCTTCGCGGCCGTGATTCGGATCGGCGTCGAGGCCGGCACCGCGGAACGACGCAAATCCTTGCTGCTCAGCCTGGCCGCGGCCATCGGGACGGTAGAAACGGCCGGGGTGCACTTCAAGCTGGCTGACGAGAAGGCGGGGAAGGTCAACGAGCCGAAGGCGACGTGGTCGGTCCTCGCACCTTCTCAACCGCTGAGTGTGCCGGAACTGAGTCATCTACTGGCGTGGCCGGTGAGCGACCATGATGAGCGCTTCCCCGGGCAGCCGCCGCTGCATCCGAAGCCGGTGCGACCGACGCCGCCGCTCCTCACCGGCGAACGGGTCATCGCCGAGGCCAACGCACCCGGTATCTCCGGCACGCTCGGTTACGACGTACTCGACAGCATGCGCCACACCTGGGTGATCGGCCCCAACGGCACCGGCAAGTCGACGCTGCTCTTGAACCTGATTGTTCAAGACCTCAAAGCCGGGCGGCCGGTGGTGGTGATCGAGCCCAAGGACCTGGTGTCTGACATCCTGGCCCGCATTCCCGAACACCGGAAACAGGACATCGTCCTCCTTGATGCGCTCGATGAAGCACCGGTCGGCATAAATCCCTTGGCGCACAGCGAGGGCCGCACACCCGAGGTGATCGCCGATTCGCTGTTCGGCACCATCCATGCCATCCACGGCGACCTCGGCCCGCGGTCGGCTGACATCCTCCGAAACTCCTTGGAGGTGCTGGCCAAGCGCGACGACGCCAGCCTGACCATGTTGCCGCTGCTGCTCACCAATCCGGGGTTCCGCCGGTCGCTGACACAGCGAGTGATCCGCGAGGATCCGTTTGCGGCCGGACCGTTCTGGTCCTGGTTCGACTCGCTGTCGCCTGAGGCGGTCGACACCAAGATCGCGCCGCTCTCCAACAAATTGCGTCCGCTGCTCACGAAACAACTGAGAGCTGTTCTGGCGCAGCGCAGTCCGAAGTTCAACATTCGGCAGGTGCTGCGCGAGAACAAGGTGTTGCTGGTGCCCTTGCAGAAGGGTGTCATCGGGCCGGAGGCGGCGCAACTCTTGGGGGCGATCGTACTGGCCGAATTGTGGCAGGCAATCCGCGAACGGGCCGGTACGCCGGAAGATTCACGGACGCCGGTCATGATCTACATCGACGAGGTGCAGGACTATCTCAGGCTGCCAACGGATCTCGGTGATGCGCTGGCGACGGCGCGCAGCCTCCGCGCCGGGTTCCACCTGGCGCATCAGTACCAGAAGCAGTTGCCCCTGGCGATGCTGGACGCCTTTCGAAACAACGCCCGTAGCCGCATCGCCTTCCAGCTCCAAGCGGGCGACGCCAAGGACATGGCCACCGGGCAGTCCGTGCTCGCACCCGAGGACTTCGGCGCGCTGCCTGCGCACCACGTCTACGTCAACTTGATGCGCGACAACACCGTCCAACCGTGGGCATCGGGCGTCACGCTGCCGCCTCCACCGGAAACCAGCGATCCCAACGAGATCCGGCGCATAAGCCGTGAGCGGTATGGCCAGCCACTAGACGAGATCGAGGCCGGGTTCGCTGAGCTGCTCGACCAGGTCAACGGCGAGGCGGATGGTGCGCCTCGGCGGCGAAGGAGGCAAGCATGACGATGGAACATTCGCGCGACCGAAGCGAAAGCGACGGAGTAACTACATCTGCCAGCGGTATTCGTCCCGCTATTCGTCCCGACTCCACCACAAAACACCCTCTGACCCCACCATTTCCGTCCCTGCGGAAGCCGAATGATGGTGCCCTGTCGGGCACCACACCCGCCAGGAAGCGGCCCGTCCGCGACCTCGGCAAAGTGGCCAAGCAGCTCAGCGACCGAGACTGGTCCATCCTGCGGTCTGTTGCCGAACATCGCTACCTGACGGTCTCGCACATCCATGCGCTCCACTTCGGCGACATGCCTCCAGATTCTGGGCTGCGCAGCGCCGAGCGCGTGCTGGCGCGGCTACGCCGGGACCGCGTCCTGGCGGCCCTCAAACAGCGCATCGGCGGACATAAGGCGGGCAGCACCGCCACGGTCCACTATGTCGACGAGGTGGGCGACCGGCTGCTCCGCCAAGCATCGGCCCGGCAATCCCGGCGGCCGTTCCGAGAACCCACTGAACGGTTCCTCGATCACCAGCTCGGCATTGCCTCCGCCCACGTGGCGCTGGTCGAGGCGGACCGCGAGGAACGTATCGAGTTGGTGCGGTGCGCGATCGAACCCGCCGCCTGGCGCGCCTACCTGGGCATCGGTGGCGCACGCCTGACGCTCAAGCCGGACCTCTACGCCGAAACCGCCTGCCCGCCGAGCAGTGAGTACGTCGATGCGGCCTTCATCGAGATAGATATGGGCACCGAGAGCATCCCGACCTTGCTCAAGAAGTGTCACGAGTACGACGTCTACCGGCGGCAAGGCGTCGAACAGGACCGCAGCGACGGCGCGTTCCCGTTCGTGGTCTGGAGTATGAGCGCCGATACCGAAGCCAAGGCCGAACGCCGGCGCGCCGCGCTCCGCGAGGCCATCGACAAGGATCGCCACCTTCCCGCCGATCTGTTCCGCGTCATCGCGCCCGAACAACTGATTGCCGTCATGCAGAAAGGAGCCGATATATGAACGAAGACAACACGATTCACCACCACAACGCGCCCCAGAAGCGCCACGGCACGATCCTGGTCGACCCGCCGTGGAATATCGACCAGACTGGCGGACGCGGCGCAAGTCAGCATTACCCACTCATGACCGTCGAGCAGATCAAGAACATGCCGGTCGCTGACTTGGCTGAAGATGACGCACACCTTTGGCTTTGGGTCACCAACGGTTCATGGCGGGCAGGCTACGACGTCATGGAAGCCTGGGGATTCACCTATCGGTCGCCGCTGTCGTGGGTCAAGCCGCGCCTGCAGCTCGGGCAGTACCTGCGCAACATGACCGAACACGTCCTGTTTGGCACACGAGGGAAGGCCAAGGTCAACTTCCGGGCGCAACCGACCTGGTTCCTCGCCCCCGTGCAGGACCACAGCCATAAGCCTGAAGAGCAGTACGCCATCATCGAAAGAGTCAGTAGCGGGCCCTATTTGGAGCTCTTCGCCCGCCGTCGACAGCCCGGATGGAGTGTGTGGGGCAACGAAATAGATTCCGACATCGTAATTCCCGGCTACCCGGTGCCCTCCGACAGAAAACGAGCGCGCGAACCCCTCGATCATCCACGCGCCCGCCCTCAGTCCCGAGCAGGCTGAGCCTACAAAACCAAACTCATCGGTGTCATGCGGCCGTATCCGTAAGCACACCCAGCGCTTACCGGCCGCTCGCACCGAGGAGAAGGACCCATGTCCGAACCGTCGAGCAAGGAAATCACCCTTGCGATCCGTATCGACACCGCCCGCCACGCCCAGCTCAGCTGGATCGCCGAACTCCGCGGCACCAGTCTCAAGGCCGAATGCTTCAACGCCGTCGATGCCCACATCGAAGCCGCGAAGAACGACGCCGAGCTGATGGCCAAAGCCGACGCCGCGCGCGCCGCCATCGAAGAAGAAGCCCGCGCGAGGCAAACGGCGATCGCCAACCTGTTCACGGCAAGCCCGCCACCGCCCGCCGACGTCGAGGGCGCGCCACGTCCCGAGACCACGGTGGAGGCGAGCGAAGCCACGGAAACCTCTGCATCGCAGGGGAATCGGCGACCGCGAAACCGACGCGGGATCCAGCAAGGAGAAGGCGAGCAGACGGACAGCTGAGCCAAGCTCAGCACCCGGTGTAAGAGGCCGGCGGACAGCAGATCGAGGAATGCACAGACCTCACTGCTGTCCACCGGCCAACACTTAAACATAACTGAAAGGAGAAGAACATGAGCGAGAAATTTCAGAATTCACAACGTAATTCGGGCGAGGCGATACCGCCGGCCGAACAGAGCCACGACCGCGAGCAGCGCCTGGCGTGGGACATAGGCGAGGCGCTGCTCCAGGCGGTTTACGACGCCGCCCAGCACCCCGGCCAGGATGCTCGTTCAGCCGCGGCCACAGTCGCGCTGCAGCAGGTCCAGCGGACATATGACTTCGACGTGACCGAGGAAGACGATCTGCACGCGTTGGCAACGCAGGCCGACCATGTCGCCGACCGATTGGTCGAACTGATCGACGCCTACGAGGAGCTGACCACCAGCGATCTCCAAGGTGCCGTTGAAGCACTGGCCCTGCGGCTCGTCCATCACCAGCTGCCGGTCGGCCGCGTCAAGGGGACGAGAGGAGGTGATCATGAATGAGAGACATCCAAACAATCACGCGCACAGCGACTTCCAACCAGAGGCAGTCCATGCACCTACCGGTGACGAGCCAACCTACCGTGAGGCTGAATTCGCCCACGAGAAGGATCCACCGCGGTATCCGCGCATCTACGTCACCCGAGGACTGCCGCTTCGGGCCGAACTGACCGACGGCGCTTGGATAGACATGGCCCGCGACCCGCACAGCATTCACGCCGAGCTCTACAGCATGTTCGGCGAGCAGGAGGTCTACGACCGCGAGGGGCTCTACATCTGGGACTACCAGGGCTTTGCCGGCTTTACGCCGACTACCGGCCCACTGGGACTCGAAGGCGTGCATAGCATCGAACTCCTGACCGAGGTCGCACGAGGGATCATCGACTACGGCCCCGCGTTCTCCGCCTGGGCCAGCGCCCACGAAGACGACCCCAGCCAATTCAGTCGCTTCGAGCGCGCCTACCAGGGGCACTACGAAAGTGTCGACGGCTACGTGCGCCACCTGCTCGCACCGCTCGGGCTGGATGAAGTCCTAAAAGACGCCTTCCCGGACCAGCTCAAACACCTGGCCTACATCGACTACGACGCGATCGGCGAGCAACTGCTGGCGCAGGACGACATCGTGGCCTTTCCGGCAGAAGGCGGCGGCGTGTGGATATTCGACGAAAAAATATAAGAACAATGACCGATGGCAGAGTTTGCCGAAATAGCAATTAGTTTTGCGCATACGCATAAAAGGAGTTATTATTAATTCGTGAAATAAATGGGAGAATTTGTACATGGCCGCATCGCGGACCCACGAAGCCAAACGGATAGCCGTGATTATTCAGAAACGACGCAAAGACCTAGGCCTGACGCGCAGCGACCTCGCTCGCCGCACCGGCTTGGCGTATTCTTCAATACTGCGTCTTGAGGAAGGCGGCTTTGCTCATCCGAGCCCACGCTCACTGAAGGCCATTGCTGACGGACTGGAAATGCCGGTGGACATCCTGCTCAACGAAGCCGGATGGATACTCAAGACAGAGCGCCCGACCGATCGACCGCACATCGCGATCACGTACCACCGTGTCCCCGACGACGTCGCTCAGCACATCCAGGCACGCGTCAACATGCTCGTCAAACGCAGCGCCGCCGGGATCGACATCTACCACGAAGCCATTAACCGCAACTCCGATCCGCCTGCCTGACACCAGCTTGGCGACTAGCAATGACTGACAACGAAAGGAGATCGCTACAAAAGGGAGGCAACTGCAAAGAAATTCCGTTCACCACGCAAACGAAAGGAAAGAGAGACAGTTACAACAATTGGAAGGAGACCACCATGCCAACCACGACACCGTCAGTTCAACTTACCAATCCGAAACACCCGCACGCCGGTCCGCCGCCGCGAGGGATCATCGCCAAACTGCGCGCCCTCACCCCTCGCCACCCAGTGCGCTGGGAGCACAGCCTGCGCTTAGCCAAACAACAGACGATCGCCCTCATGCGAGAAGGGCGATCCTCCGGATTCACGCCGATAGAGCTCATCACCAAGCTCCCACGTATCCGAATCGAGTACTCGACCGACCAGCAAATCGCTCATGCCAGTTTCTGGGACGTTCATTCGCGGCAGTGGGTCATCTCGCTCCGTCGAGCCGATAGCTGGAAACGACATCGGATCTATCTGGCCCACGAGTTCAAGCGAGTGCTTGACCACGGCCGCGCATCGTCCCTGTACCCGAGCCCCTCGGTCAGATCCTCGGCCTGTGAGGCGGAGCGCGCCGCCGATTATTTCGCCCGTCACCTGCTTGTGCCGGATCAGCTCCTGCGACAAGCCCTGCGGACCGGCCTCACCGAAATCGGTGACTTGGCAAACCATTTCGCCGTTCCCGATGACGTCATACAGGAGCGCCTTCACGACGAGCGGGTCCTGACCGGATCCGCGCACCAGGGCAGCCTTGTCAGGAGGGCAGCATGACTGCTCCGATTACCACCGCCAACGATGTTGCCTTCACCCCGGCTGCGTTGTTCTTGTCCGTGGCTGCCGTGACTGAAGCAGAGGAGGCTGCTGGCGGTGAACCGATCCGCATTCAGCTGCAGCGTGAAGCAGGGTTCCGCACCGCGGCCCAACGCCAGCTCGGCATCGTGAAGGAATTCGTCGAGATCGGCACGCCCGCTATGAGTTTGCGGGGTCGACCCGTACTTCGACGATTGCTTGCCCACCTGGAACAGCACCCCGACATCCGCTACGTCATCTTCCCCTCAACTCGCCGGTTTGCGCTCACCAGCGCCCACGCGCAGCTGCTAGCCAAGCACTTCCGACGCCTCGACGTCCGGGTGCTTCTGCCGAACCAGGATTCCCAGCATCCGGTCGCACAGTCGTTCACGGAGACATGGGCATGACCCGTGCTATCGCAACCACGCCGCGTACGGAGCGCTCTGCCGTGTTGTCCGACGACACGCGCGCCCTGCTGCGCACCGTTGGGGCGGTGGCACTCAGATTGGCCGACAGCGGTATCGACGACCCTGCATGGTTGCGCGCCCAGATTGGCGGCCTGCCAGACGGTCTGGCGACCGCGAGCGCACAGTCGACACTCCTGACGGTTCCAGAGGCCTGCGAGCGGCTGCGCCTGAGCCGGTGGAGCATCTACCAACTGATTCACCGGCGCGAGCTCGGCACAGTGAAGATCGGGCGGCGACGATTCGTGCCAGTCAGCGAAGTACAGCGATTGGTCAATGAGTTGACCGTCGTTGGAGGTCGGGCATGACGGGGCGCAAGACCAACGGCGAGGGCAGCGTCTACAAGCGCAAGGACGGCCGTTGGGAAGGAGCTGTGTACCTCGGCACCGTAGGCGGCAAAGTGCGTCGCCAGCGCGTCTACGGCAAGACCCGCGCCGAAGCGCACACGAAACTGATGCGCGTCATTGAGGAAGCTCGGCGAGGCATCCTACCTCCCGACCACGTCTGGAAGGTGGGGGAATACCTGGACTTCTGGCTCGAACACGAAAAGCGCCGGGCACTTACACGCACCCGCCATGAAGGCGTCGTCCGCCTTCATATCAAGCCCTTTCTCGGCAACCACCGTCTCAACAGCATCACCGTCCGTACGGTGCAAGAATTCCTCGACAACCTTCGCGCCGATGGCCGGACCGTCGCCACGGTGCATCAGACTCGGAAAGTTCTCAGCGCCGCACTGACTTTCGCGATGCGCCAGGAAGTAATAGCCCGGAATCCGGCCCGTCTGGTCGAGCTGCCACGCTACAAATCGAAAGAAGCGAAGCACTGGCAGCCCGATGAAACCATCGCGTTTCTCGACGCCGCCCGTGCCGACCCGATGTACCCAATTTTCGCGCTCCTCGCGCTCTACGGGCTACGCATCGGTGAAGCCCTCGGTATCCGCTGGTGCGACATAGATTTCGAACACAACGTCCTCCACATTCGTCAGCAAGTCCAGCGGATCAACGGCGAACTCCTACAAGTCGAACTCAAAACCGAATCCAGCGAGCGAGACGAACCGCTGCTGACCCGAGCACGGCAAGCGCTCCTTCAACAGCGCCGCCATCAGGAACATGCCCGAACCGCAGCAGGTGAGGACTGGCAGGGCACCGGTGACGACAACGAACTAGCCTTCACGACACGCACCGGCCGCCCCCTCGAAGCCCGCAATGTCGCACGGTCATTCACGCGGATCTGCGAGCAACACGACTTGCGCCCCATCACCCTCCACGGAATGCGGCACAGCAACGCCACCGCCCAAAAGATCCTCGACGTCCACCCACGCGATGTTCAAGCGATCCTCGGCCACGGCGACATCCGAACTACTGGCATCTACCAGCACGTCGACCTCACCAGCAAACGGAGTGCGCTCGAAAAGCTCGAAGATCGTCTGTTTTTACCCCTGGGCGTGAGCGTGCGTAGCCGTCAAAACTACCGTCAAACCGCGGATTTCGCGACATCGATCAGCGCCGAAAGTCAACAAAAGAAAACGCCCACCCCTGTCGGGGAAGGCGCTTTCTTTGGTAGCAGCGACTGGGATCGAACCAGTGACCTTAGGCTTATGAGAGCGATCGAGGCCCCCTTGCAGGAGCGCCTGACCTCTATTAACGACCTCCTCCGAACACGTGCGCGCACGTGGAAATTCGGCTGCGTTGCCGTCAAAACTGCCGTCAACGCGGCGAATGTCAACGAAGTCCCTGAAAATTTGACGCTATGGGACTGGATCCCGCCATCTGCCGACCTCACACCACCATCCAAGGAGGTATCCGATGACCCAACGAACTCAGCCGAGCAAGAGCCACACCAGTGAGAAAGCGGTGCTCCTACTGCGGGTTTCGACCAAGAAGCAGCTCGATACTGCCATCGACATCGACCCCGACGGTCTGTCCATCTCTACCCAACGCGCCCAAGGACATGCCAAGGCCGACACGATGGGCGTGGACGTGGTCGAGGAATTCATCGAGCCCGGCTACTCAGCCAAGACGATCGACAAGCGTCCCGTGTTCCGGGAGCTACTCAAGTACCTCGCAGACCACCCCGAAGTCCGGTACGTCATCGTCTACATGCGCTCGCGCGCCTTCCGCAACCGCTTCGACGCCGCCATCATCGAAACTCAGCTCAACAAGATGGGCGTGCGCATCGTCAGCGCCAAAGAGGACTTCGGTGAAGGCCCTCACGCGGTGGCGATGGAGGGGATGCTCGACGTGATGAATCACCTGATGAACACGCTGCAGGGCTTGGACATTCAGGAGAAGATGCGCACCAAAGCTCGAAACGGCGGCACCCTCGGCTTCGCGAAAGTCGGCTACCTCAATGCTCGGGTCGAATACGAAGGCAAACAGATCAACACCATCGCCCTCGATCCAGGGCGGGCTCCCTTGGTACGCAAGGCGTTCGAGCTGTACGCGACCGGTGACTACGGACTTGAACGTCTCGAAGCTACCATGGCCGATCTCGGTCTGACCGCACGTGCACGCGGCACCATTCCGCAACGGCCTGTGTCGTTCAAGCTGTGGCACCGGATGCTGCAGGATCCCTACTACGCCGGCTGGGTTCAAGTGGAAGGCGAGCTTCGTCCCGGCCGACACGAGCCGATCGTCACCCAAGAACTATTCGACCGGGTGCAAGACGTCATGGACATGCGCAGTCGATTGGGACAGCGCGACCGCGTACTTCAGCACTACCTGAAGGGTGAGCTGTTCTGCGACCGGTGTCAGCGGCGCGGACGCAGCTCGCGGTTCATCTACACAGAAGCCCGCGGGCGAAACGGCCACCGGTATGGATACTTCCTATGTCGGGGCCGCCAAGACAGCCTCTGCGATATGCCCTACCTGCCCGCCGAACAAGTCGAACAAGCGGTCATCGACCACTACGCGAGCCTTCGGCTTCCGGCGGACTTTCACACCACCATCCATGAACTGCTGGACCAAGCCCTCGCCGACGAGCAATCCAGCGTCCGCACCATGCACATCAGCATGACTGCCCGGCTCAAGGAGCTCGACGCCAAGGAAGAACGACTACTCGACCTTGCCGCCGACGGGTCCCTGCCGCAGGCCAAGATCAAAAGTCGGCTCCGCGCTATCGAGACTGACCGCGCCAAGATTCAGGCGAGCCTGGTGGCCACCGGGGCCGAACTCGCGGTCGGGGTTGACATCCTCAAACGTGGACTGGATCTACTCACTGATCCCGCCCAGCTGTACCGGACTCGCACAGACGCCGTTCGTCGCCACCTCAACCGAGCCTTTTTCGAGCGCTTGTACCTCGATGTCGACGGCGTCACGGACGACCGCCTCAACCAGCCATTCGCCGACCTGCACGCAGCAGCTGGGATCCGGCCGGTCTGTGCCCACCCGAGCGCACCATCCCGCGCCTCGACACGCCCGAATATAGAAAGCGGCCTTACCCTCCGCGACGTCCTTAAGGACCCCGGTTCGAGTAAGACCGCTGTGGTGGAGCTAAGGGGAATCGAACCCCTGACCTTCTCGGTGACGGCGGGATGGACTACTTCGGGCAACCGTGGACTGTCAAGTGTGCGCTGGAATATGGTCCTGAGCAGGGAAGATGTCAATTCTCGACAACGGAGGACGACTGGAGACTCTGGTCGATATCGCTCACGGCGAGTGAATTAGTTGGGACTTAGTTGGAAGAGAGGAGGCTCGTCGCCACGGCGTGTCGTAGCGCCGACACGCGGTTGGTTTTCGGCATGAGCTAACTGTTGGCTGCCTGTAACTATCGGTCGACCTTCAACTCAGTTGGGGTCGCGCCGTCGAGGTGAATGCTGCGGTCGAGAGCTACGTTGTGCGGCATGCATGGACGTTCGGTCGCTCTCGCCGGTGTTGAGGTCCGGATCGAACTTGATACTTGAAAAGACCTGGTCTGTCGACAACTGGTAGCACTCGAACTGCTCGGCTCTACTTCCAACGCAGCCACTCGGGCAGGGGTTGATCGATTCGGACAGTCTGCGTCCGTTTCGGCATTTCCTCCGGCCCGGCGGTCAGGACCCTGCCGTCGGTCAAGCGGATCTCGAGATCGAAGTGCGACGCGGATGGGTAATGCTGGGTCCTGGATGGCTTCATCCCCGCAATTGTCGTAACCCGCACACCGAACGCGGATCGCGGTTTCTGGCCCAATCTCGCAGTTGGCTCTGCTGGGCGGCGGTCCGCACATGCTCCGGCCGGCTTCCCGTCTCCCCCGGGGGCATGCCCTTCTTAGCGCCCATGACGGTGGAGGCGCACGGGAACACGGTGGAGGCCGCCAGTCAGCAGGCCATGCGGCTGAAAGTCGAAGGTCGAAGGTCGCGGAATCTTCGGCTTCCTAACTGCTACCCCTCTGCCCCTCCGAGGAGATCGACGAAGAGCGGGCACTCTGCCGCGTGCCATTCCCTGACCAGGGGCCGGCCGTCTTCTAGGCCGAGCACCACCTCTGCCCGCCAAGGTAGGCAGTCGGGGCAAGCAGTGATCTCATAGCAGTTGCCGGCGGAGTCGAAGGCTTCAAAGTCCATGGAGGCGATCGGCGCATCGTAGGTCACCTTTGGTCTGCGCTCGCGTGCTGAGTCACTAAGGTTTGTCATGACGACAGTCTTCATCACCCATGGGCAAACGGAACCACGGCCGGTTGAATCAATCGTCCCGATCCTCGGTGAGCATTTCCTCAGAGCTCCAAGAGGTTACCGGCTTCATCGATGGCGGGGCGGTTGGGGCAAGGTTTGTGCATCTCGTCAGGCGGAACCGAAGAACAGCTGCCTTGCGCGTCGAACTGATTGGCAGGGTCAGTGCCACTTCGATCCAGGCAGCACCGTCGAGAGGTACCGCGCTGGGCATCATGATTCCCAGCTTTATCCGCCACGTCACGACGTCCGGGGCTAACACAACTAGTCCAGCTGGTTGCTCAGACGCTCCGTATGGGTTGATTGCTTTCGACGGTCGCCGCTCGGCGAAAATTGTTGAACCCGTTCGAGGTCGGACTTCAGCTGATGTGCTGAATTCGACGCCACCTGCACGGACCTCGAACCGTTCGCCCGTTGGCGCCACCACCGTTACGTTGTATCGGTGCTTCGGGAACAGTACGTGTCGACCAGGCAAGGTGTCGATCAGGATCGCGCCGCCCAGCGATAGCACTCCGACCTCTGGGATCTTCGCTTCGGCTGGCCCAAAGAGCGTCGCGTCAGCGTGAATGAGATCGAGGTTCGGGACCGCAGCTGAGGGAGCGAGGATCGACAATAACTCGGCCCTGGTCGCTGAACGGAGGCCGGTGCCCTCACGCCATGGCACTGCGGTTGTCGCCCAACCCGACCTCTGGATCTTCATCAGGTATGGCGCCTGGTCGGTCTCGAACTGAAGAGCGAAAACCGGGCCATGATCAGTAGCGACTCGAAGAACGGTGAGAAGCGGGGCGACCTCGTGAGCGAATTCCGCGCGGATCTGCATCCACCAGGTGTTCGGGTCGACGTCCTCGTCCAGCTCGATGACCTTGTGGCGGTTCTCGCTCAAACCCACGATCCACAGAATTGGGTGACCCCCTGAGGCATTAGCCATTCCAGCTAGCTGGCCAGCATTCTTGGGTTCAGGCCACGCTCCCTTGGCCTCTGTCCAGTCATCCTCGACCTTCCCGCCGTTGACGACGTAGTCGACGATCTCGTTCACCCGGATCTCGAGCTGGATCTTGTTCACGGAAAGTGAAGGTACCCGGCATGAGTGGGTCCCAGTTCGACTCGCCGTAACAGCGGAATCGAGTGTGATATTGCGGCCGAATGGTTGTCGACGTTGGAGGGCCGAAAACCGGTGAGGCAAGACAAGTCCGAGATCGGTCCCAAGGTATTTGATCTCGTCGCGAGTTGCCGGCGACGCTAGGTCTGTGCGTCGGCCGCCAACGGGTTCGTAGCTCCCTCGTCCGGGGCGTACCCGCCGGGTCGTTCGTGGGTCTGTCCGGTGGCGAGGTTGTGGATGTCTGTGAGTTCGGCGAGTTCGGGTGGTATTCGGCCGCGGAGGTGCCCGAGGTCGGGGACGATGAGTAGCTCGATCCGGTGGGTGGCGACGTGGTCGAGGAGTGCTTCGGGGACGATGAGGCTGCTGCTTTTGGTGAGGCCGGCGTAGTCGTACCCCAGGCGGCGTGCGACGCGGCGGGCCTGTAGATCCAGATCGTGAATGGTGCGTACGAGGTCGACGCATACGTAACCCATTGCGCGCGAGGTGTTCTCATCGTCCATGTATGTCTCCGGGTGATCGGTGGTCGGGGTGGTTTTCGGCCTCGACGCGACTGCGTATCGCAGCGACGGTGCGCTGTCTCGGGATGCGTTGCGGCCAACAGACGATCACCGAGTAGATGACGATCGACAGGACCAGGCAACAGACGAAAAAGGTGATCACAGGCGGTGTCCCGCCGTGGGGTGCGGTTCGTTCGGTGCGCAGGTGCTCAAGGTCTGTCGCCTTCCGTAGTCGCGTCTCGGGAACAGCCCGGCGCCGGGGCTCACGCCACCCCCGGCCCGCCTCTGTGCCGTGGATGCGCCGCATGTTGTTGCGGCGACCACCCGGCGCCGGGCTGGCTAGAACGCTACGAATCGGCGTCGGCGGTGGGCTAGAAGATTGCAGATGATTGCGCGGCAATGTCGTGCAATCTCGGCGGTGGGGTCTGAGAATTGCTTTGCACGCAACTACCTTTGAGCAAAGGAAGCTCTCATGACTGTATTGCGATTGCTCGGTTCGGGATCGAAAGATGGCGGATGCCCGGCGTTGTATGCCACCGATGGCGACACCTTGATCGTGCAGGGGCTTACTACTCGTGGCGGCAACGCGGTGCTGATCCCGCACTCGCAGTTGCTCGAGTGGGCCGAACCGGGTAGCACGATCACTATGGAAACCACCGAGACTCCGGCGTTGGTGCTTGTGGCCGGTACCCCGGTGACCGATGAGGTTCGGGCGCGGTTGATCTTGGATTCGGATGAGACTGCGGTGGAGGTTCCGCGATGCGGGCGATAGTCGGCGAACTCGCGGGTGAAGGTATTTACGCGAAGTTCTTCCGCAACGCTCAGCGCAGCGCCGTACATGTCGAGGTGCAAGACGTCTACGAGGTCCCCGACGAGTACGAACCGCTGGTGCGCTGGCGGGAGACCGGCGAAATCCTCGAAACGGATGGCGGCAGGCAATGGTGTGCCCTGGTCGCCGAGACCGTCGCCCGTGGCGTGAACGTCGCGCGGGTGCGGGTAGTTACGGTCCCTCACACGGAGTACACGAACTGGCTGCTCGATGCCTGCGCACCGAATATCACTGCGGGGGAACAGATTCGGTATCTACCGCGCCACCTCGTCGACGACCTGCCAGCCGATGACTTCTGGCTGTTCGACGGTGAGACGGTCGCGTTCAACACAGTGGACGACAACGATGCCAACCTCGGACTCGCTGTGACCACGGACCGGGCGATTGCCGGGGTGTGCGCTGATGCGTGGGCCCGTTTGTGGGCAGCAGGCATCGACCGCGACGACTACGTGCGTTCGGAGTTCGCTGCCCGGTGAGTACGAGTGTCGGACAGGCGAGGGCGGCCCTGGGAGCGCGGCTGCGTGAACTTCGCAGGGACGCTCGCCTGTCCGGCAAGAGCATGGCCGAATCGTGTGGGTGGCATCCGTCGAAGGTGTCGCGCATCGAGCTGGGTCGCCAGCAGCCAAGTGAGGATGATCTTCTCCAGTGGTGCCGGACAACCGGGTCGATGATGGTCTACGACGATCTGGTGGCGACGCTACGCAACCTGCAATCGATGTATCTGGAGTGGCGCAGAGTTGTCGCGTCGGGACGCGCCCACCGGCAACGCCAGTCGCTGGAGATCGAGGGCCGCGCCGATCATCTGCGATGGTTCGAATCCTGGGTTGTGCCCGGTCTGTTGCAGACACCCGACTACGCGCGCGCCATCCTGATCGAGTGCCGCAAACTGGTTCCCGGCGGACGCGACGATATCGAGGAAGCCGTTGCGGTGCGCATGACGCGACAGCGGATATTGCGTTCGGGGGGAAGACGTTTCGCTTTCATCATCGGTGAGGCGGCACTGCATCAGGTCGTCGGTTCGGCGGCGATCATGGCGGCTCAGCTCCAGGCGCTCATCGGCCACGCTGCGAACCCACGCGTCGATCTGTCGATCGTGCCGCTGGCTGCTGCGGCGCCGATCGGCTCGCATGGTTTTGCGATGTTCGACCGAGACAGCGTGATGGTTGAGACGATCAGCGCGGAACTCACGGTAACCCGCCCCTCCGAAATCGCCGTCTACGACGACGCTTTCAGGGCGATGCACGAAATTGCCGAACACGGGTCGGCGGCGGTCGGCATCCTCGCTCGTATCGCAGACGAACACGAACGAAAGCACGGTGCGGCCGATTCATGATGTCGATCTCTACAGATCGAGGTCATAGCCAGGCCGGGCGCCGATGTCAGGTTCCGCATGGTCGAGGAGGTCTGGCTCGAAACCATCGAATTCCACTCCGCCTGGTTGGGCGATATCGATGGCATCTTGGATCGCTTGCGCGTGTGACGACGGCTCGGAAGTTGTTTCTGTGTCGGCTTCTCCGTTCGGCGCGGCGGGTGCATGGGTCAGGTCGAGCCGGTGCCAGAGGGCGGCTGCGGGCATGTCGTCGGGGAGTGGGCGTTGGTTGGCGGCGGTGGTGAGGAGGGCTTCGATGTCGTGGCCGGCGTCGGCGGCGGTGTCTAGATATTGGGCGAGTACCGGCCACCAGGGGTCGGTGGGGAGGCGCGTGTCGATGCGTTTCGCGAGTGGGGACCAGGTGTGGGTGGCGGTGTGCAGGTCGCCGAGGGTATCGACGACTTGGGTCTCGAGATGCTGTTGGTGGTGGCGTTCTGCTGCGGGGTAGCGGCGGGGCCCGGTGGGGCGGAGGTCGGTGTCGGGGACGTGGTGGGCAGCACGCCATACCGCGAGTTGCGCTGTGAGGTCGTGGTTTTCGAGTATCGGGTGCGCCCATTTGGGTGCCGACGAGGGGGTCCATGCCTGGGTATCGGCGTGAATCTGGTGGGTCAGTGTGGTGATGATGCGTGCCCGGGCGTGAAGCTGTTGGGTGGTCTCGTCGTCGGGGAGTTCGGCGGGGATTGCGCGGGTCCAGGGCAGCGGCCCGGCGCTGGTGGAGTGGGTGCCGGTGGTGTCGAGGCGCCAGTCGAGGACGGCGGCCGGGTCATGCGCGGTATCGAGTTCTCGTTCGCTGGCGGCCTGTTGGAGTGCGCGGACCGGGTTGTGTCCGGTGATGGCGAGGGTGGCGAGATGTTGGCGCAATACGGGGTAGGCGGGGGAGTCGGTGAGGCCGGGCAGCAGTTGCTCTGCGGCGTGATCGAGTCCGTCCATGACTTCTTCGCCGAGGATCTTTTCGACAGCCAGGCCGATGGCGTCGTGGTAGGTATCGACGGCGCGACCGAGTCGTCTGTGGGGATTGAGCGTGTCGCAGAGATCCGCGTGGGCGCTGGTGTGGGTGGCGTCGCGGGCGAGAATGCGTTGCAGGACTTCAGTGCTGGTGCGAGGAAGAACGGCGGGTTCGCTCCAGTGGGAGTGTTCGTCACCGTCGCTGGTGGTTGCGATGTAGGCGTGGTTGGCGTGGATGCCGCGGGTCATGGCGACGTAGAGCTGGTTGCGGGATTCGCGGCCGGTGAGCGCGACGTGGCAGGTGTCGACAGTGATGCCTTGGGCGGAGTCGATGGTCATCGCGTAGCCGAGGCGCACGTGTTCGGCGACATAATCGGCGGGCAATAGGGCCGTGGCGCCGGGTTGTCGGCCGGTGCGCAGGTGTGTGGCGGTGAGGCTGCCGTCGGGGTGGACGGCGGTGATCGTCCAGCGGTAACCGTTGCGGACCCAGTCGTTGTCGCCGAGACGGATGCGCGGGTTGTTGCGCCGGGTGCAGATGATGTCGCCGGCCGAGGCGGCCCGGCCGTCGGCGAGGACCACTTCCGGGCCGGGAGGTGTGGTGGCTCGGGTGAGGCGGTCGGTGCGGGCGCGGGTGTTGAGGTCGGCGACGAGGTCGTGGGTGGGGGCGAGCATGAGGGTGTCGCGTCCGGCGTGGTGGTCAGCGAACCATGCCATGTAGGTCTTGTCCGCGATGGCGGCCGGGCTGCCGGAGTGGATGCGCTGGTGGTCGAGGTAGTAGCCCAGACCGGCCGGATCGCCCTCGCGGAGGGCGAGGCTGGCGGCGGCTTCGTGGGGGTCGGCGATGCGGACGACGTCGGTCATGGTGACCGAGTTGGTGAGGTCGGTGGCGGTGCCGCCGGGGTCGATGGAGGGCAGTTGTGCGGTGTCGCCGAGGCAGCGGATGGTGGCGTCGCGGTGGGTCAGGAACTCGAACAGGCGCAGTCGTTTGTCGTCGCCGAGTTTGACGTGCTCGTCGACGACGACAAGTGTGCGGGCGTCGATTTCCAGCAGCCATTCCGGCAACTGTGGCGGAGATGGAGAGTCGGTGATCGTGTGAGCGGTGGCTATGTGCTGGTCAAGGATGTGCAGTAGACGGTCGACGGTTTCGACTCGGATACCGGTGGTTTCGGCGAGGACCGCGGCTGCGGCGGCGGTGGGCGCGAGGCCGAGAACCGTGCCGCCGGAGGCGTGCCAGGCGTTGACGAGCACGCGCATCGCGGTGGTTTTCCCGGTGCCGGCGGGCGCATTCGCAACCGCGATCCGTAGCGGTGAGCACGCAAATACGGTGACGACCGCGACTTGTCCGGGATTCACCGGCTTGCCGAGATTGGCGGGATCGGTGTTGTAGGAGTCGATCGCCGAGGCGACCACAGCGGCGGGAAGAGTGCGGGCGCCGGGTTGTACCGAGAGGTCGACGAGGCGTTGTTCGGTGCCGAGCCGACGCGCGGAAGTGTAGGTCTGACTGCCAGGAACGGTGTAGACGCTGGTCCCGTCGCGACGCTGAAAGCCCGTCGGTGGATGCTGGAGAACAGCTTCGGCGGTGACGTCCGGATCGCCACGCGCGAGGGACCTCGCGGGCGATAGCGCTTCGCGGACGACGGCTTCGACCACGCTCGGCCACTGGGTCGGATGGATGTGTCCGCGGGTTTGGCGTTCGGTTTCCGCGCGGATGTGGTGGTGCTGCCACACCGAGCGTTGCCCGGAAACGACGTCGACGACGTGGTCGGCGGTGCGGGAAATCCACGCCTCATCGATCGTCGGGCGAGAGTGGTCGGCGCGGTTGAGCGCCGAAGAGACGATCCCTTCGACCGCATTCGGTCCGCCGAGCAGTGTGGCTGCGTCGGTGTGCCAGTCGTGGCGTTGTTGGGCGTAGGAACGTGAGAGGTGTTTGGCGGGGCGCGTTTCGAGAGTGGCGCGCTCAGCGAGAGCGAACAGTTCTTTCGGTGTCGGTTCCCGTCCGAGTTGCTGCTGGAACGACACCGCGAGCGTGCCGAGTCTGTCGGTGATGGCGGTGTCACGACGCGACCAGTGGCGGATCAACTCGATTGGAATTCCTTTGATTTCGCGGATGGGTCGCTTGTTCGGGGTGGGCGCGGGCCGTTCGGTGAAGCTGATGCCGAGGCTGGTTTCGAGGTGGTGTTCGAGGCGGGTGTTGTAGATCTCGCTGACGACCACGAGGTTGCGATAGAAGTGGGTCGCATCCAGCGTCCGCCATTTCCCGTCGAGGGTGCGTACCCGGTTGGCGATGAGCATGTGGGTGTGCAGATCGGGGTCGCCGGAGCGTGATTCGCGGTGGGTGAACCGTGCGGCGATGAGTCCTTCGACGTCGACTTGCCGCACGCCGCGGGTGCCGAGTCGGGTGTAGGTGGCGTTGTTTTCCAGCCAGGCGGTGGCGTCGTCGACGGCGGCATTGTGGGCGGCGTGGATGGCGTCGGCGATGGGTTTGGGGGCGATGGCCCACAGCGCGGAGACGCTTTTGACGGGTGAGAAGGTGATGTCGAACCCGGCGACCGCGGCCGATTGGGGGCGGGAGATGCGGGCGACGAATCCGGACAGTTCGCGATCGTCGAGCGGTGGGCGGTCGTAGTTTTCCACGAACATCGTTGTTGCGACCTCTGTCCGGATCCGGGCGCGGGTGTCTTTGTCGATGGCGGTGTTGGCGTCGAGCCCTCGGGAGAGGTTGTGTTCTCGGTATGCCTGGGCGCATTGGGTGCGGAAGGTGTTGTCGCCGTGGCGGACCGGGAAGGCTTTGCCGAGCTGGCTTGCCTTTTTGGCCGCGTAGACAGCGTCCTTGGGTTTGGCGCCCTTCGCGATCACTTCGGTGACGATCCGGTATTCGATGGCGGTGGCGTTGGGGTGCCGGCCCAGGCCGAACAGGCACCGCATCTGGTCCTCGGTGACTTGGTCGCCGGCTGGGATGTCGAGGGCGGCAAGGCCGGTGCCGTGCCAGGTTCCGGGTGCTTCGCCGCGGGTGGAGTAGTACTCCGCCAGGCTCGAATTGCCCAGGTCGGTGGCGTCGGCGGCGGCTACCTGGCGCTGGTAGTACAGGTAGCTGGTGCCGGCGAGAATCTTGTGCAGCGTCGCTGTCACGTATTCATCAGACACCCAACGACATTCGGATCGCGAGGGCTGGAAGGGAGGTAGTTTGTATCAATTCTCGCCGTTTCGCCAGGTCGTAAGGAAATTCTCAGCCGGAGTGCAGGAGGTCTGCATGTGGTGAGTGGCTTATGGGGGTGTAGTGGGTGTGCATGTGTGATGTGAGGGGAGAGATGTGTTGGTGAGGATATGGGGCGGTAGGGGAAAGGTTGTGTGGAGGGTGTTGTGTGAGTAGCTGGTTGGTGCTTGATGGTTGGGGCTGCTGCAGAGACGGGTGACAACTATGACGCGATCGTGCCCACCTCTTTGCAGGCACGAGGAAATGGCTGTCCCGCAACCTATCGCTAGGCAAATGTCGCGCTACCGTCCGCGTGGGCGGGTGAGCATCGACATGATCTGATCGGTGCTGACTGTAGTGCGCTGCTGTGGGTTGTCGATCATGAATCGGATCGTGGCCAGTAGCGCATTGGTCTCGACCGTCCACCCGGCGGGACGAGGCCACTGATCACCAGCCGGCCGAACCTCGTTCGACAACAGCCGCGCGCTGGAACGCTCGACCACGACTGTCGCCGGGCAGGTCACACTGACGACCGGAATCGCTGCGCGACCTGGGCCGGCGCCGAGCGCCGCACCGGTGACCTCGCACCACGCGAACTCACGGTCATATCCCTGTACCGGACACACCACACGCAGAGTGTCGGGACCGAAGGTCATCCGGTTCAAGCACAGCGAAAGGCACAGCCCCACAACGGTGATGCCGAAACACAGGGCCACCAGGCCGAGACCGAGAAACCCCGCAGGAACCAGCCCTGCAATCGCCCCGCCGGCCAGCACCGCTCCGTACAGCGACACAACAAGAAACAGCAGAGTCGGCGCATGGGAGTAAGGGCGCCAGCCGAGCACCGCGACACCGTCGACGATCCTCACCGCCGGTCTTCTCGGTGTTCTGCTGCACGCCAGAAACATCAGGCCATTGATCCCCACGGCGACGTGTAGGAAGAGTGGCGGTCCGGGAACTGCGGCCAGAGCAAGTACGCACGTCCCGAGCAACACATACCCACCCCCGCTCGAGCGGGGCCAGTGTTCGACCCAGCGGTATTCCGCCGGTCTGCCGTCGGTCTGCGTCACGACAGCCATTATCACCGGCTGGTGCGACTTGTCTGCTTCTCTGCGTGTGTGGCTCGGGGTTATGGGCGATTGCCGGACTGATTCTGGTGATAATCCGTTGCGGTGCACTGCTTTCTGCAACGCATACGAGCATTTCATGGACGGCGAGTAGGCCGATGCCGCGGTAGACCCGCTCGCAAGAATCTACTTCGCTGTGGCGGACGACGCGGACGGCATCCGCGCCGAGACGGGTGTGCCTTGTCGGCGGTCCGTACTTCCCTGAGCAAGTCGGTGACCAGGCTCAGGCCGAGTTCGCGTGCCTCGCCGGTCGTCCAGCCAGTTCGCGCACACAACCTTTCCAGGTCTGCCAGGTTCCATGTTCACTCAAAACACGCTGCGATCCGGAGCAGTCCGGGCGGCGTCATCGTAGTCGACACGCACGAGGGGGAGTACCTCCTTTGCGGAACCGGCCTGCGCGAACGTATTCCCGCCGAGAGATGTTCGAGGAACGTACGTTATCGATCCACGGCCGGGTGCCAGGAGGGACCTTCCTCTGCGATCTTTGCAGGGGCCCGATACTACGGTTGCCTCCGTGAGGGTTGATGAAGACTTCCCCGAGGAGCGGGGCCGGACTCTCGTCGGTGAGGTCGAAAGAGACAGCGATGGCGAGTGGTTTTTCTCGGATTGGTATGCGGTGGTGTTCCCGGGAGAGACGGTGGTGTACCCGGGCGAGACCTGGGGCGGCGTTGGGCGCCACCACAGGCAGGGATCGATTGCTCCGGACACCGTGGTGATTGCCTTCGGTGGGACGGTGGTGGCGCTTGCCGATACCGGCCACCTCCACCTTCTCAACCTCTATGTTCACGACACCGAGTACTACCAGTTCCTGCGGTTGCGGCAAGTACTCGATCCACGGCGGTGGGACGACATACCGTGGGCGCCGTTGCGGCCGGGGCAGTTACTTCACGCGTGGGACAAGTTCCACGGCCTCGACTACTTTCGTCTGCCGGGACGGCCGCCGGTCGCCTACGGATACGCCGATCCCAGTCTGCCGGGGCTACCGGCCGCGATGAGCTACGGCGGGGACTGGTACGACCTGACCGCACAAGCTGGCCTGGAGTACCCGACAGGTCTGCCGGCGGAGCCGGTCCAGGCATCCACGGCCAGGCTGTTGCGCGCGATTCACGAGAACGATCTCGCCGCTGTCGTCGAACAACTCGATGCCGGTGCCGATCCCAATGCTGGTGAGGCCCCTGGTGGTGTCCACCTCAGCTTCTGCGAACCTCGTGCACCGACAGCTGTGGGAAACGCGTACTCACCCGAGATCGCCACCGCGCTGCGGAACGCAGGCGCCGTAGGTTGAACACCCGGGCTCCGATCAGCACGCCAACCTCGGACGGCGGTGTCGTTTCGTCCGGTCGGTGCGCCGGCGGCAGATACAGGACGTTCGCCGGACCGGTTCGGCCTGTCGTATCGAGCGGTGTGAGGGATCGGACGCGGCTGTCCGTGGCCAGGTCGTAGCCGGGACGTCGGATAGGTACGCGGCTGGATAGGGGCCGCCGCTGTGGCATTCGATGTGCGCGGTAGGCGCCTATCGTGAGTGGGTCACCGTCCTGGACTGGATCGGTGTGTGAAGGGTGAGCGGGGTAGCTGGTGGTGCTGGCGAAGTGTCTTCCATGGCGGCATGGCGCGGGGCGGGTGATCAAGCGGTCGTTGATCTATTCGGCGGCCGATCCTGGGCTGCTGGCGCAGGATCGGGCGACGATCGTGGTGCACCGCACGCGGGGTGGGTGGCAGATGCGGTACCACGCCTTCGGCGTTGTGGTGGACGGCCACGAGGTGGCGAAGCTGCGCAGAGGCGGGACCGTCGAGGTGTCGGTGCTTCCGGGGACGCACCGGGTCGAGTTGACAGTCAACTGGTCAGTGGCCAGTCCCAGCCGCCGGGTGACGGTGTCGGCGGGCCAGCGCAGCTACCTGGTGAACACCGCGAAACCCTATCTGCAGGCGCTGGCTGCCGTTCACAGTCGCGAGTTCCTCACCCTGGACCTTGCATCCGAACCACCGTCAACTGCCGAACGCATGCCGCGCGAGGGCATTTGACCAACAACCACCCGAGCGCGATCACTCTCCCAACCATCTGGCAACGAGGGACGCGCGCCCGCCGGGTGGGGCAGCGGTCTGGTTGAGTCTGCGGCTTCGCACAACCAAGGATGTGGAGCCTCCTCGAGCCGCGCTCCCGGCCGCACCAGGGCGCCAGACGGGGTCAATCGGTCGCGCGCGCGGCCGCGTATTCGGGGAAGCGCTCCCGCAGTGCGGTATCGAACGCGGTGGCATCGGCCAGAGAATCTCTTTTGTGGAATTGCTCACGATGCAGGTACCAATCCATCAACGCCGCCGCATCCGATACGCGGTCGTCGAGAATGCACAACAACAGAGTGCCACGCAGCAACGTCGGGTCCGGATTGGTCTCCCACGGAGCGATAGTGGGCTCGCGCGCCGTTTGCAGCAGGGCGGGAAAGGTAGATCGTTTGTCGAACCACGTACGTACCGGGCCGCGAACACACGCCATGAAATCAGCGACCGCGTCATCAACAACATCGGCGTAAATCATGATCGGAAACGTCTCCGTATCATCGAGTAGCTCAAAGAGTCCACGATTGATGTCACCGCGACTGAGGCCTTCGCCAGGTAACTCTTCCATGAGCTTGTCGACAGCCGGTGACCCGATCCTCGCGGTACCCGACAGGCTCAGACCACCGTCATGTTGCCGCTCGATATAGGCGTCGAGTACTTGAGTCATGCCGGGGATCGGAGCCTGGGCAGGGTGAAACGAGAGTTTCGTCCACAGGACTTTCTTGGCGCTGGGTCCCGCCTGGGGTGGTGCGGCGAGGGTGTAGCCTTCGGCCTGCATGACCTTGGGGAGGCGGGTGATGATCTGCTTGGTCCACGCGATCTGGAAACGTGCACCCACGCCTAAATCCCTTCTCGGACAGCAATTTCGTGTTTGCCCGCCAGTGCGTCTGCGAGCGTGAGCGGTGGCCAGGGTCGCGGGCCCGTTCGGACACTCGGCCGTGCTCGAATTCGGCGATAGCACCCAGGGATCTGGAAGAACGTGCGCCTGATCGCGGTGGCGGTGTCGCTGCCCTGATCAAGCACCACCATCGACGCCGCGCGGTCCTGCAGTGTCTTCGATTAGCGGGGCGAGTCTCGCGTCGACGTGGTGCAGCGTCTCGAGCCGAAGGTGGCCGCTCGGTGCCGCTGCGGCCCGCTCACCCATTCCATGCAAATCAGCACACTGCAGAACCCGCGGATGCACTTGTCACCAGCGCCATTGGAGGTGGCCATCGCCGAGGAATTCGAGCGAGTACGCCTGGTGGTCCAATCCGTCCTGGGTCTTGATTGTCCATGTGCCGTACTCGCACCAATCAACATCAGCCTGTGTCACGTCGTGGCGAGCCAACTCCTGTATGCAGAGTCGGTCGTATGAGTCGTCGTCCTCGGGCAGGTCCTCCGTCTCGTTCAGCCACTGCAGGTAGCTGGCAGCTCGGTCCGAGCGTGCTCCCCGTGCAGGGTCGGAATCTTGCAAAGTACCGTTAGCCCAGGGGGTTTCATAGGAGTATGCGGTGATCAAGCCGACGGGCTCCTGATTGCGGAACAGCTGCATCGGCGTTCGTAAATCCATAGGGTCAGGCTAGAGGAGCCACTCCGGGGCGCATCGTGCTGTGAATCCGGCAACGCAGGCGTGCTCGTAGATACATGAGCTGACGTAGGGGGGAAGTAGTCGCCGAGTTCGATCCACAGCGGGCCGGCTGGGCTCGTCGAGCACGCCCCCGTCGGCGAGGAGCGGCCCTGGTAGCCATCACGCGGTGACTGCCGCGGCCGTGGGGTCATGGCCGGAATCCGATGCTGATTCGGGTGATGATCGGTTGCGGTGCGCGGTCCTGGTAGAGGCAGCTCAGCATCTCACGCACGGCCAAGACGCCCAGTCCGCGATAGACCGGCGCGCAGGAATCGACCAAGGATTGTTCGATGGCGCGGACCACCACTCGCGCCGAGACCGACTCGCCGCGGCGGCGGTCCGGGTCGTGGGTGCCCGTGCCCGCCAACTCGATCAAGGCCCCCTCGGCGAGAGCGTCGTTGAGTTCGGTGTAAGGGCATGGTGCGCAGGCGAATTCGACCGATGATGGTTCGCCGTCGGGGATAGGCTCGAAATCCACTACGGCGTAGCCCCAGTCGGGCGCACAATTGCCCGGCGATTTCTTCGAGCGCACCGAGACTCCGCGCACCGGCCGGGCCAGCAGGATCGTCATGTCGCGATGATACGAGGCTGCGAACGGTCGAGCACCGATCTCGACTGCGACCCTGCGGTCGATCCGAGGAAGTCAGTAGCCGGCGTCGTCCGGACCAGCAAGCGCCGCTTCTCGGGAAACGCCCGGGCCGCAGAGGATCCGCCACCATCAGACGGGGTCAGCATGTCGTTGGGTTGCTGTAGCTTTCGGGCAGTGATCGCGGATCGGCGCGGTCCGCGTGGGTGGAAGGCGCGACAGCGTTGAGTGAAGAACAGGTCCCTGGCACCGCTGGTGCGCCGGTCGGTGGAGGCAAGCGGCGAGGTTGGGTGCGGTGGGCGCGGTTCGCGGGGCCGTTGGTCGGGGCCGTGATCGGGGTGACGGCAGCCAACTGGGGACAGCTGTGGCACTCCGGTCACGCTGATGCCGATGCCCATGCGGTGGTGGTGTTGCCCGCGGCGGTCGAAGGGTATGCGCAGCAGACCGATGCCGACGCCGCGGCGCTGGTTCAGCAGATTCTCGCCCAGGGCCAAGGCAAGAAGGGGATCGGTACGCACGTGGCCGGTGTGTACGGGCCGGATGGATCCAGTGATGTGGTGGTTGTGGAGGCGTTGACCGGGCATGCGGGGCACCCGGATCAAGACATCGCCGACGATATCGACAAGCAGCGGGCCGCGACCGGGGTGACGATGAGTCCGGTGGATGCCGGCCCGCTGGGCGGAAAAGCGGTGTGTGGCACGGGAACCAGTCAAGGCGCGGCGGCGGCGATCTGCGAGTGGATCGACGCCGACACCTTCGGGCGCCTGGTCTGGAGTGGCGCGCTCGCAGCGGACGGTCCGAGCCATCTGCAGGAGATCCGCGCCCAGATCGAGCACACGTACTAAAGGGAACGACCAGCATCATGCGGATAGACCTCGACCGTGCCCTCGCCGTCGTCCAGGCCGCGATAGCGTTCGACTGGACCTGGACCACCGACGACCTGCCCGGCTTCGCTCACCGTGTGGGTTGGCAGGTCGAGGGTCTCGACCCACCGACGATCACCACCAACTTCGATGTCAACCGCACCGACGCGGTGGCCTACCTCGACCACAGGCCTCGGCCCGTCGGCGCCCGGTCGGTCCACCGCATCTGCTACTACTACACCGACGTCGTGCTCGACGACCCGAGCGTCAAACCGCAGCTGGACAACGCGTTCAACACAATCGCCCCCCGGATACACGAACTCGCGGGCGAGATCCTGACCGAAACCTGGTCGCGCAACGACACCCGGATGTTGCGCTGGGATCTTCCGAACCTGGTCGTGAAACTCTGGGTCAACGACGGTGCCGGGGATATCGATCTGGTCAATCCAGCGCGGCAAGCGCGTGACGACGAGTTCGACCGAATGCTCGAGTCGTCGGAAGAAGACACCGGCTGAAGCACCTTCCAAGTACTGGGCCCGAGCTCGTACTGAGCTGGAAATGAACTACCGCGCGGACCGGGTGCTCGATTTCGACGCCTCGGTCAGATCTGGATAGCTTCGGGTGGTCGGCGGGCGATCATGAATCGGTGCGGGAGATGCCCAACTCGGCCTCGAGATAGGACATTGCGACGTGGCCCCAGGAGGAGAACGTGACTTCGTTTGGACCGTTGACGCCGAGGACATCGCGGAACGTGGCAGCCGTCCGCTGTGCCACATCACCGAATGCCACATTCCTCCAGTGGCGTCCACGCGGTGCTAGCCACCCTGGGTGTTCAAAGCCGTAGGCCTGCTGGGGCGCCCATGTCCACCCCAACCGCGTCATCCGCTGATGAAACTCGTCTCGACTGAGCCCGGCCGACTCCCACATGACCGACTCATTGGCGATGGCGAAGTTGTCATTCACGAACTGGACGAAACACTTGTCCCGATCAACTCCCGGCGCCGACAACGTCAGCATCGCACCTTTCGGTAGCGTGGTGAGGACCCATTCGAGTCGCTCAACGAAATCTGCCCAGTCGCAACATTTTTCGTCAGTGCCGCGTTCACTCGGACGATCCGGGGCGATCGAGGTCAGCTTGCGTGTGATCCCGTGGAGAGCGTCGACGGGCCCGTTGTCGTCGAACGTGCTGTAGCGCAACCGCTCCGGCGTCGCCTCCAGCCCGTCACGGAGAACCTCGATTACTGCGGCAGCGATCTTGGAGCGCGCGACCGGGTCATTTGGCCAGTAGGTGCGCCATTGCAGCGCGGTTTCCGGGCGCCGGGCGACTCTGGCTCGTGCTCGACTATGGGCAGGCCGTGCCAACTCCTCGGGTGTCCATTCTTCGGCGGCTTCTTCGGCGGGGGTGACCCATCGCGGATCGGGCATCCACACCGCGAGCTCGGAGACGACCCGCGTGCTCGAGTCTGCCCCGACAATCGTGCTGATAGATGTTCTTCGGTGCGATCGAAGCACCGACAACAAACGGTCACGGACTTGGTGATCGGCCGGAACGGGAACCTTGATCAGTACCTCGTCGCCCCAGACGTAGAACATCACTTCGTGTCCGGACGCGTTGTCGCGCAGCCGGATACCGTTCCCGGAGCGCGGTTGGTCCTCGCCGAAGTCGAACAGATACTCCGGCATGTCCTCGAGGATCCGCGCCCAGCCGTTTTCAGTCATCTTTGTCTCCCCGATCCTGTTGTCGGCGTGACCATACGTGCCGGTACCGACAACGAAACGATCACCACCGAGCAGAGTCTGCCGCGGCGGTCTACCCGCCCGTCTGCGTCACGACAGCCATCGCCGGCCGATCCTTCTTGTCTGCAACTCTGACATCTGCCGGGAAGACCTACTACTGAAAGGCGTGGGAAACCCCCAGATCACCTGCGAGTCCGCACGAAAATGTCAGCGTCTCGGCCGCTTCGAAATGTCAGTGCACACGCTACTGGCGAACTCGAGGACATTCAGGCCGGCTGCCGCGCCTGCCGGGGCGGTCGGGCTTTCTCAGCGTGGCATCGGATTCCGGTCCCCGGAGAAGGCCTGGCCGCGCGCGGACAGCGCCTCGGCTGGCCAACGGCCACGCGAGTGTGTTTCCAACCACGGACCGTTTAGCAATCCGCGTACACGGTACGTGCTACTGCCCATGTCTGCGAGACATGTTCCCCCGGAATACATCTCGTGAACGACCGTATCCGGGCGCTGCTGACCAACGACAGCCCTACACACTCCGGGGGTTTCTGGCGTTCGGTCAGCGCAGCATGCGGCATGCGCGGGCGCTGGGAGTCGATGTTGTCGTTGGGGTCGGATACGTTTCTCGCGACAGAGTGACACGGGAGGACGATCATGACGGCCAAGGGCTTGGAGAAGCTGCAGGCTGCGATCCCTGAGCTGGTGTTCATCGAGTTCGACGATGATGCCGAACCGATCCAGAAATGGAAGTTCGTCAGGTTGCGCGACCGCGGTTCCGGTAACGAGGTCGTGGTCTACGAGAACGGGAAGTCGGTCGAGATCACGATCGCCGGCCCGGTGGATCCGGATGCTCCGCCCCAGGCGCGCACGGTGTTGCAGAACGGGGCGATTTGGCCGCGCGGGTCCGCTGACGGCGAACGCTTTGTTATCGGCTGGAACCCTATGCGCGCCGAAGACAGTTACATCCAACAGGTGTCGGCTTCGGTCATCGAGATCATGCGCGACGGGCTGGGAATGGACCTCGAGCGCGTTCGCTACACCGCGGGCGACGAAACCGGATACCAGCCCGGGCCGTGGGCACTGCGTGACCTGTTGACCGCCGAGCAACCCACCGAGCGCGGCGCGCCCGATCGGTGCACCGACTGGACGGATTTCGCCGAGCGATTGGAATGGGTATTGAGCACTATGCCCGGCTACGACATCGTGACCGTCGATGCCCCGGCAGTGGTTGATCTCGGTTCGATCCAATTCCAGCAGGACGATGGGAGATTGGAGGCGACCATGATCACATCGGACACCGTCGCTGGGTTCGGTGACCAGGACCTTCGGCTGCGGGCACTGGGCTGGCGAGCGACAGAGGGACCGGGAGACCCCTATGTGGAATGGCTGTATGGCCCGTTCTGTTCGTCCGCCGGTTTCATCGACCGTCGCCTTGACCGAATTCCGCACCTCGCGGTCGACACTTTCCGCACGGTGCACGGCGTCAACAGCCCACAAGACCTCGCTATCCGCGGCGATGAGCAGACCGTTGTCAACGGCCCCCAGGCTTATATCAGCAGAGAACTCGGCATCCCCTGTCTTCCCTGGGAAAGTCCCGCGACAGCCGCGACGGCGTAGGCGGTGTATCGCGACCGCCACCCACACCGCGAAGCCGGGATCCGATGGCGGGCAGTGGCCGTGTTCGTGCTCGCGACCGTTCTTGCGCCCGCGCTGGTTTCGTGCGCGCAATCGCATCGCGGCGGAACCGAATCAGCAAGCGGCTCAGGGTGGACGAAGATGCCTGAGCTCACCTATCTCAACGATTTCCCGGTCGAGCCACAGATGACGGAGCAGATCGCTCAGGCGAAGACCGTCGAGCACTTATCGGAGACGATTCGAGGGCTTCCCGCGGAGTGGACTCTGACCATCGGTGATCACTGGCAGGGCGAGCCATCGAACCACGCGCGAATGCTGGACAAGTGCACCTTCGAAAAGGAGGTGCCACATGCGCCGTACGGACTTTGGATCGACTATCACTTGGACGGCAGCAATGATCCGCTGGCCGAGTATCTACCGGCTCTACGTTCGATCTGGAAGTCCTTGGGATGGACTCTGACGGAGAACGTGGCAAATCCCCGAGTCCTCAAAGCGACCACGCCTGACCATTTCGCCCTGACAGCCGCCCAAACCCCTGGCACCGGTGAAACGATGATCACGACGACGTCGCCGTGTTTTCCGGAGACGAATCGCGGTGGCGCCGGCCCGTTGCCGGGTTCCATCCCTCGCTCGTGATCATGTGTAGTCGGGGGTTCAGTGGGTCCAGGTTTGGGTAGCGTACGACCGATGGTGCTGGTGGCGCCCGGCATAAGTAGCTGAGCCGCGGCGGTTGTCCGGTTGGCGTGACGGTCGGTGCGAAGCTAGCCCGCCTGCCGGTATCGTGGCGTATGCGAGGAGCTGACTGGTCTCGGGTAATAGACCCGTCAGGAGTATGTCGTGGCAAAGGAACGCCCGTCCTCATTCCGCCCGCATCTGTCTGCCGTTTGTGCGAGGCGCCCTCATCAAAGTGATCGGAGCCTGGTCCCGGTTTCCGAATTCGGCGGACCACCCGCCATCGTAGCTAACTCTCAGCGAACATATCTCGCTTGATCTTGGCCGCAATCCGATGTCTTCTGATGCGGAGTATCCGGCCAGGCCGATCCGGCGATGGGTGACCACCAGCGCAGCCGCTGCGCATATTCATGTGCATCCGGAAGTCCTTCGGCGCTGGAACCGGCAACGAGACAGGTATCCGTGGCTGCCCAAGCCCAAGCGTGTGGGGAAGGACTTTCGTTGGGATCTCGATGCTTTGGATGCGGCGCTGGATGCGCTCGACGAGGAGTGAGATCGGCTGATCGGTTTCGGCGGTGACGCGAGGGAGGCCGGCGCGGGCGATCGGGGTTCCTGGTTCGCCGATGCTGACGGAGTTGTCGCCGGGGCATTGGTGTGCTCGGCTTCTGGTGCGCGATGCGTCCGGGAGGCGGCGTGACCTCAAGCGGGTGTCGCCGGTGCGGCTCGATGCGCGTGGCCGGAAGATCCCGGACCGCAACGGCTCTCGGGCGCTGGATGAGGTTTTGGCCGCGGCCGCCATGATCCGGGTCGACCTCGGTGGGGAGCTGTCGGAGTCTACGACGGTTCGCAAGCTGTGGCTGCTGTATCGCGCGTATCTGGAGGAGCAGGGGCGTGCGCCGGGGACGCTCGAGCGGTACGACGTGGTGGCGGAGTTGTTCAACACCGCGTTCGGTGAGCGACGGCTGCTCGAGGTCACGACGTCGTCGGTCGAGGCGTTCCTGAAAAGCCTTGGCGCGGCCAAAGGGCCTTCATCGATGCGGACCGGACGCAACGTGTTGTCGGGGATGTTCCGCTACGCCGTCCGCAAGGACGCGCTCAGCGTCAATCCTGTCCGAGAGTCGCAGTTGACCAAGAACATCGAAGCCAAAGGCCGCACCGGCGGCGCTCGCGACATCACTATCGAGGAGCTGCGGTTCATGCTCGCGGCGGTGCGGACCTCGCGGCTGCCGTGCCCGCGCAAGCTGTCTCGCGCGGAACGCAATCGCGGGACGCCGGTGAAGTCCTATACCGCGCCGACGGTCGCGGACTACTGCGAGAGCACCGACCTGGCCGATTGGGTGACCCTGCTCGCGGCTACCGGCCTGCGCCGCAGCCAGACGCTGGGTCTGCTGTGGTCGGACATCGACCTCGACGACTGCACGCTGCGCGTGAGCGGCAAGGTTGTCCGCGTGAAGGGCCAAGGCCTGGTGCGGGTGGAGAAGGACGACGATCCGAAGAACCGTCGCGGAGTGATTGCGCTGCCCGAGTTCGCGGTGGAGATGTTGCGCCGCCGCAAGGTCGCGCTGGCCGCCCGCAGGCTCGCGTCACCGCCGGATCCGAACGCGACGGTCTTGGATCTGGTCTTCCCGTCCACGGTGTGGACGCTGCGCGATCCGCAGAATGTCGGCCACGAGTGGCAGCGAGTCCGCGACGCCCTGGGCATCCCGGACGACGTCACCGCCCACAGTTTCCGCGGCGCGGTCGCCACGATTCTCGACGACGCCGGCCTGTCTGCCCGAGTCACTGCCGACGTCCTCATGCACGTCGATCCAGCCATGACCCAACGCCACTACATGGCCCGAGGCCGCGCCCACAGAGCAGCTGCCGATGCGCTGGACAGAGCCGTCAGCGGACAGTTCTGAAGAACCACGCTCAGCGAATTAGTTGGGACTTTGTTGGAAGATCCGACCAACGAGGTAGGTCTTCGGGCGGAAGAAACCCGCCCTGACCTGCAAGCTGAGTGGAGCTAAGGGGAATCGAACCCCTGACCTTCTCGATGCGAACGAGACGCGCTACCAACTGCGCTATAGCCCCGTGGCTCGTTTCCGTGCCAACGGAGGAGAACTTTAGCAGGTGGGGGCGGGAGATTCCGAATCGGCTGGTCGAGGTGGGGAAATGCGGGGTCAGGTGGGTTCGGGGGTGGGTGGGGTGAGGTGGAGGCCGGTGGCGGCGTCGGCGAGGACTGTGTCGAGCATGGCGGGGGTGAGGCGGCCGGTGAAGGTGTTCTGCTGGCTGACGTGGTAGCTGCCGAACAGTTCGAGGCGGTGGCGGCCGGGGCGGGCGGGTTCGATCGAGTAGCGCACGCCGTGGCCGAATTTGGGTCGGGGGCGAGGGACCTGCCAGCCGGCCGCGGTGAGGGCGGGCATGAGGGCCTGCCAGCCCGAGGAGCCCAGGACGACGACGGAACGGACTGTGGGGGAGAGCAATTCGAGTTCGTTGATCAGCCAGTGCCGGCAGCGGTCGCGTTCGTCGATGGTGGGTTTGTTGTCGGGGGGCGCGCAGTGCACGGGGGAGGTGACGCGGGTGCCGATCAGCCGGAGCCCGTCGTCGCGGCGAATGGCGGTGGGCTGGGTGGCGGCGCCGATGGTGTAGAGGGAGGCGAAGAGTACGTCGCCGCTGCGGTCGCCGGTGAACATCCGGCCGGTGCGGTTTCCGCCGTGGGCGGCGGGGGCGAGGCCGACCAACAGCATGGCGGCGTCGGCGGGGCCGAAACCGGTGACCGGGCGGCCCCAGTAGGTTTCGTCGCGGAATGCTGCGCGCTTCTCGCGGGCGACCTGTTCGCGCCAGGCGACCAGTCGCGGGCAGGCGCGGCAGTCGGTGAGCGCGGTGTCCATGGCGTCGAGGTCGGGATAGTCGGCCGACGCTGTCGCGGCGGTGTTCGGTGTTTCGCTGTGGACGGTGCGACGCACCATCGGTCCTCCGTTCGGTCGGTGCCCCTGCGAGTCTGCCCGTTCCGCGGTGATCGTGTCACACCTATCGCCGTCGGTAGCTGTCTGTTTGCGAGACCCGGCTCGCCGTCCGATGCATGCCGATTCGTGGCTTGTGGGCGATTCGTTCGATCCGGCGCGAGGTGTTCGCGGCGGCGACGAGAGCCGCCGATTTTCGGGATGGGGGCGGCTGTCGGTCGAAAAGCCGACAGGTCGCTGGGAATCGGACCGGTCGGATGATCAGCTGTCCCGGCAGCAGACGCGCAGGTCCGTAGCTTTCGATGTTGATAGCATGGCGTTTCCAGCCGGACGGTCCGCCGCAGCACCGGTTGCGCGGCCCAACGCGATCACATCGAGAGAGTTCTTGCATGCAGTTCGAAATCGTCGAGCGGGACGAGACGTGGGTCGCCGGGCTACCGGTGCGCAGTCCGAAACGTGCGCTCGGAGAACTGCGCGACCGTGATCTCGAGGCGGCCTGGGCCGCGGTGCTGCATCAGGAATTGGGCGGCCCGTTGGCCTCCTCGTACACCGATTACGCATCCGATCTGGGCACGTTCAACACCCAGATCGTCGGCTACGAATGCACCTCGTTCGACCGGGTGACCCGCGGGCATATCGTGTCCCGGCTGCCCGCCGGCGCCTATGCGCGTTTCTCCGCGGTCGGCAATTTTCCGCAGATCATGACCGACCTGTGGACCCAGATCGCCTACGCCGAGGAACACAACCAGATCAAACGCACTTTTACCGGGGATTTCGAGTGCTATCCGCACGCGTACAAGATCGATCTGTACCTGGCGGTAGATCCCCGATGACGTATTCGATCGTGGTCCGCGACGCGGCCATCTACGGCGGCCTGGTGGTGCCGCGGGTCCGGCCGAGTTTCAAGGTCAGCAACAGTGAGCTGATCGAATTCCTGCGTGACCGGCTGCGTGATCGCGAGATCGGCGGTCCCCTCTACACCGTGTACGTGCCCGATCCGGCCGGAAATTACAACGTGCTGGTCAGCTACGAATATCACGCGCCCAAAGAGGTGCCGGTCGGCGATGTGATGATTTGCGTCCCGAAGGGCGTATATGCCCGATTCGAACCCAACGGTGATTATCACGATCCGGTCGAGGACGTCTGGGCTCAGGTCGACGACGCCACCGCGTCGGCCGAGATCACCCGCGCGTATCGCGAGGAGATCGAGGTGTGGCGTGGTCCCGACCGGCTGGAGTTGTTCATCTCGATTCTGGTGTGAAATTAGATTGCCATCAGGTAACCAATTGGGAACCGGGCGGTCTTTTTGTTCTGTGTCGTGCATGACACCGACTGGATGACCTCGATCGATACCGCGCGCCACGCTCGGGTTTCGGAAGATTTGCCGGACGTCTGGTCAATTTCGGAGGGATGACGGATACTTCCCTAGGTGGCCATACCCGACACCGGCGGTACCGCATGCCGAGCGGAGGTGGCCGAACGATCGCGCCGCGCCGCGCAGCAACAGAGTAGGAACCGTATGACTGGGCTGGATGTCGCACCGGAGGCGCTGCGACGATATGGCTGCTGACCACCCTGTGCGACCCCGCCGTACGGCCCTCGTGCCGGCCCTCGGCGAATTCTCCGCCGCACCTCTCCGCGAACTCGCCGCGATTTCATCGCAATACGTCGATACACTAGCGTCGGTTCAGGGCGGATTCATCGACGCTCGGGGCGTGGACGTCCTTCCCTTGACATGCCGTGGATAGCGCGATCGGAGACAAGGTGCCTCGGCGAACGCTCGACTCGTTGGTGACCCAGGTCGCCGCGGAGTTGATGGGTGTCGACGCCACGACGATGGTGGCGGCGACCGAACGAGTGCTGGCCAAACTGGTCGACTACTTCGACGTCGATTTCAGTTTCGTCCGCCATACCGACCGGGAACGGCGGGCGACGGTGCTGGTCGCCGAATGGCCGCCGCGTCAAGGGGTGCCCGACCCCGACCCGCTGCGTGTGGTGTATTTCGAACAGGCCGATTCGGTGTTCCGCGCCGTCGAACACGCCACCGAACCGATGATCGCCCGCCCGACCCCGGAATTCTCCGACTATCAGGAGACGATTCGCCGTTCCGGACTGACCGACGTGACGACCGCGACCGTTCCGCTGATGTCGCGCGGTGAGCCGACCGGGCTGCTCGGATTCATGAAACAGGGCGACCGGCAGTGGAGCACCCGGGAGATCAACGTCCTGAAGGCGATCGCGGCGTTGCTGGCGCAATTGCAGGCCCGGGTGGTGGCCGAGGAACGGCTGCGCTACATCGCCCTGCACGACGACCTCACCGGATTGGCCAACCGTCGCGCCCTGCTCGAACATATGGAGGAGCGGCTGCGTCCGGGCAGTTCGGGGCCCGTCGCCGCCTTCTTCCTCGACCTCGACCGGCTCAAGGCGCTCAACGATTTCCTGGGGCATACCGCCGGTGACAATTTCATCCGCACCCTGTCGTCGCGGCTGAAGGAACATCTCGATCCGAACGACATGATCGCGCGGCTGGGTGGCGACGAATTCGTCATCGTTCCGGCCAAACCGGTCGATCCGGTCGCGGCGGAACTCGAGGCCACCCGGATTCAGCAGTTGATCACCCGCCGGGTGTCGGTGGGCGGGGAAACGGTGAGCCGCGGCGCGAGTGTCGGTGTGGCGCTGGGTATGCCGGGAGAGACCACGGTCGCCGATCTGCTGCGCCGGGCCGACCACGCGCTGTTGTCGGCGAAATCGGGTGGCGGCAACGGCGTCGCGGTGTTCACCGATGCCATGCGCGCGCAGTTCGAACTGCAGGACGACGTCGAGTTGAATCTGCGCGGCGCGGTCTCCGACGGTTCACTGCTGCTGCACTATCAGCCCGAGGTGGATCTGCGGACCGGGCGCATCGTGGCCCTGGAGGCGCTGGTGCGCTGGCAGCATCCCACCCGCGGACTGCTGCCGCCGGGCGCCTTCGTGGGGGTGGCCGAGGCGACGAATCTGGCCGGCGAACTCGGTCGCTGGGTATTGCGCACGGCCCTGGCGCAATTCGCGAAATGGCGGCGCGCCGGGCTGGCCTCGAACGTGGTGATCCGGATCAACGTCTCGCCGGTGCAGTTGGTGAGCCTGGACTTCGTGGAATGTGTCGAGGATGTGCTGCGCCGGCACGGAATCGACGGTAGTTCGGTGTGTCTGGAGATCACCGAACACGTCGTGGTCTCGGATCTGACCCGCACACAGGTGACCTTGCGCGGACTCAAGCGCATGGGCGTGCAGATCGCGATCGACGATTTCGGCACCGGCTACAGTTCGCTCTCGCATCTCAAGGCCCTGCCGGTGGACGCGGTGAAGATCGACCGTGGTTTCGTGCAACGGCTCGGCGCCAGCACCGACGATCTGGCGATCGTGAAATCCATTGTGGGACTTGCCGGTTCGTTTGGCCTCGGCGTGGTCGGCGAAGGGGTGGAGACGGCGGTGGCCGCGCGCACCCTGGTCGGGCTGGGCTGCTACCGGGCGCAGGGCTTCCTCATCGCGCGTCCGATGCCCGCCGACGAGGCCGAACCGCATCTGGCGGAGGGGCGGATCCCGCTCGACCTGGAACTCCCGCGGGTTTCCCGTGGGGCTCATCGGATCTGATTCTCGGGTATGGCCGCCGCCGAATCCGTGGGTTCGCCATGGCTCCTGGTGGAAACGCTCGCGCCCGGGAGTGGGCCGACCATCGTCGCCGACGGGCCTCGCGTCCGGGAATGGACGAGTCTTTCGCGCGCCGGACGCTCGCTCGGAGCGGTTGCCTCCGCCTTGGCGACCGCCGCCGTCGAGCTAGCGGCAGCGGCCGTTCCGTCCGGCTCGGTCGCCGAGTCGGCCGATAACAGGATCGTCGTGTCCGAGGGCGGCTGGACCGCGATCGCGGTGCCGGTCTTCTGCTCGTTCGGGGCAGTGCACGGGGTGCAGTTGTGGGTCGGTGCCGCGGGACAGCAGCCGCCGCCCCGCCGTGCGGTCGCGGCATGGGACTGGGATTCCGATACCGAACTCGCCCACCACGGCCCCGGCCTGGAGGAACTGGCCTTCGCCCGCGCCCGCGAACACGTGCGGGTGGTGCGCACGCCGCCGGAGGTGTTCGGGCGGATGGTGCGCTTCGACGAGCGGATGGGCTACACCGCGGTGGTGGCGGGCACCGATCCGGCCGGGCGCTGGCAGGGGGAACTGGCGATTCGCGGTGACGACGAGATCGTGCGGAACTTCCAGCTGGTCATCCGGGTGCATCGCGAGGATCCGCATCTGGCCGTCTCGACCCGGACCGCGCATGTCACCCGTGCGCTGTTGCACGAGATCACCGACGTCAGACCGCCGCGCCCGGATACCGATCTGGCGATCACCCGGGCGGTGTCGCGGTCGCCCGATGCCGGTGTGGGATTCGTCGAGTTGGCGATGGGGCTGGTATACGAGTGGGCCAGTCCGCCGCCACCGCCGCTGGAACGCTGGAGCACCGAACGGCCGATCGTGCATCCCGATGATCAGCGGGATTACCGGGCGGCGTTCGCGGCCGTCTTCGCCGATGAGACCGGCGCGCCGGCAAGGGAACTCGTGTTTCGTCTCCGATTCGAGGACACCGAATGGATCCCGGTGCGCGCCGAGCTGTCGCGCCTGGGTTCCGAGCGCGCCCACGGCATGATCCGGGTCCGGCCTGCCGCACGCTGACGCGAGTGTCGCCGTCGAGAGGTGAGGCGGTGCGCGCGGTTGGTGCAGCCTTCGGCGAGCATTCATCCCGTGTTCGTCCCGCCGGTTCGCGGGACGGGGACGATCGGCGCGTGCGCATCGCTCAGCTGGCGAACTTCTACGGGCCGCGTTCGGGCGGACTTCGCACCGCACTGCATCACCTCGGCGCCGGTTATGTGGCGGACGGGCACGAGGTGGTGCTGATCGTGCCGGGCGCGCGCCGGGGCGAGGAAATCCTGCCCAACGGTGTGGTGCGGATGACCGTGCCGGCAGTGGGGATTCCGTGGACGGGCGGGTATCGCGCGGCCGATCCGCGCCGAGTCGCCGATCTGCTGGCGGGGCTGGCGCCGGATGCGCTCGAGGTGTCGGACCGGCTGACTCTGCGCGGTTTCGGACGGTGGGCCCGCCGCCGTGACATCGCGTCGGTGATGATCTCGCACGAGCGTCTCGATCGATTGCTCGGCCAGGTGCTGCCCACCTCGGTCGCGCGGCGAGCCGCCGATGTGGCCAACCGTCGCACCGCCGCCGATTACGACATGGTCGTCTGCACGACCGCGTTCGCCCGCGCGGAATTCGACCGGATCGATGCCCCGAATGTGGCGCTCGTCCCGTTGGGGGTGGATCTGGAGCTGTTCACGCCGCATCGTCACGATCGGGCCCTGCGGGCGCGCCTCGGTGGTTCGCATCTGGTGGTGCACTGCGGGCGGTTGTCGGTGGAGAAGCGGGTCGATCGCAGTATCGAGGCGGTGGATCACCTGCGCCGGGGCGGGGTGAACGTGCGCCTGGTGGTCGCGGGGGACGGGCCGCGCCGCGATGCGCTGGTCCGGCAGGCGCGCGGCGTGGCGGCATTGCCCGACGGGCGTCCCGGCGTCCATTTCGCCGGATTCATCGACGACCGAACACATTTGGCGACCCTGCTGGCCAGCGCCGACATCTCCCTCGCGCCCGGTCCGCACGAAACCTTCGGCCTGGCGGCGCTCGAGGCGCTGGCCGCCGGCACTCCGGTGGTGGCGAGTCGTTCCTCGGCGCTGGCCGACATCGTGACCGCCGAATGCGGCGCCGTGGCCGCCGATCACCCGTCCGCCTTCGCCGAGGCCGTCACCGATGTGCTGGCCCGCCCGGCTGCACAGCGACGGCGTGCGGCGCGATCGCGAGCCGAACAATTCCCGTGGCCGGTCGCGGTCGCCGGGATGCTGTCGGTATTGCGCGGGTTGTCCTAGCCGCGACGTGCCCGTGCGGCCCGGTACGGATGCGGTGTGTCGGGGAACACGTATGCTCCAGGGCGACGGAGATAGTCAGTCCGGATGCCGGCCCAGCACCGACATCACACCGCAGAGCATTCGAGGAACGGCGTGCGTGATCGCTTGAAGTCCGTGAGCGGCAAGAAGACTCTGGTCACCGGCGCGGCCAGCGGAATCGGTCGGGCGACCGCGATCGCCGCCGCCGCGCAGGGGGCCGAACTCGTCCTGACCGATATCGATGCCGCCGGGCTCGCGGACACCGTCGAGGAGATCGGGCGCACCGGCGGCAAGGTGCTGGAATCGCGGGCTCTCGACATCAGCGATTACGAGGCGGTCGCCGCCTTCGCCCGGGACGTGCACGATCGGCACGGCAGCCTGGACGTGGTGATGAACGTGGCCGGCATCTCGGCGTGGGGCACCGTCGAGAATCTCGAGCACCGGCACTGGCGCTCGATGGTCGACGTGAATCTGATGGGCCCGATCCATGTCATCGAGAGCTTCGTACCGGAGATGGTGCGGGCCGGGCGCGGCGGCGCGCTGGTCAACGTGTCCTCGGCGGCGGGGCTGCTGGCCTTTCCCTGGCATGCGGCCTACAGCGCGAGCAAATACGGGCTGCGCGGCGTATCGGAGGTGCTGCGCTTCGACCTGGCCCGGCACGGGATCACCGTACATCTGGTGGTGCCGGGCGCGGTGAACACCCATCTGGTGCAAACCGTCGAGATCGCCGCTGTGGACCGCGACGATCCGCGAATTCAACGGTATGTGAAGCGTTTCCAGTCGCACGCCGCCTCACCCGACCAGGCCGCGCAAGCCATCTTCCGCGGTATCGAGAAGAATCGCTTTCTCGTCTACACCTCGTTCGACGTGCGGTTCGGGTATTGGTGGGCGCGAAAGTTCGCCTGGCCCTACGAGTTCACGATGCGCCGCGCCAACGACCAGTTCAACCGCTTCCTGCGCTGAGCTCGGCGAGAAGTCACCCGCACATCTTCTCGGCGCACGCCGCCACATCGGAATCCGTGACATCTTCTCGGCCCGCCGCGGTCGGTTCCTCGCATCCCTCGCCCCGCGTGCACTCGATGCTCACATCCAGCGTGCGCGCGCCGGGGCCCTCGTCGCCGAGTCGGTCGTGATAGTTGACGATCCGGCAGCTGCCCAGTGACAGGCAGCCACAGCCGATGCAGTCGGTGAGGCTGTTGCGCAGCCGGGTGAGTTGTTCGATCCGCTGATCGAGATCGGTGCGCCACGTTACCGACAATCGTTCCCAATCCTTCCGATTGGGCGTACGCCCCTCCGGTAGGGTGTCGAGAGCCTTGCGAATTTCGCTGAGCGGAATTCCGACGCGCTGCGAGATCCGGATGAATGCCACCCGGCGCAGCGTTTCCCGGGAGTATCGGCGCTGGTTTCCGCTGGTGCGGCGGCTGGCGATCAGGCCCTCGCGTTCGTAGAAATGCAGTGCCGACACCGCGACGCCGCTGCGTTCCGACAGTTGGCCGGGGGTGAGCTCCTTGGCTTGCCACGTCGTATGCTGCATACCTCAACGATACTTCAGGTTTTTGGCGGCCGGGTGAGAACCGGGAACTTCGCCGCCGAGCGGAGGGTGATAGCGTCCGGCGCCGGATCCGGCGTGGTCGGCGAACAATTTCGTGCCAACCCGGCGACGGCCCATTACGGTCGGGATATGGGACCAGAGGCTGTGCCCCCGGCGCGACCGTTTTCCGTGACGACCGAGGTCGGGACGCTGCGCGCGGTACTGCTGCATCGCCCGGGCGATGAGCTGCGCCGACTCACGCCGCGCAACAACGATCAACTGTTGTTCGACGCCATCCCCTGGGTCGAGCGGGCTCAGCAGGAGCACGAGACCTTCGCCGATGTGCTGCGCGGCCGGGGCGTCGAGGTGCTGTTGCTCGCCGATCTGCTGACCGAGACGCTCGCGGTCAGCGGCGCCGGACGCAGTATGGGCATCACCGCGGCCGTCGACGCCCGCCGCATCGGCTACGCCCTGGCCGAGGAACTGAAGACCTATCTGCGCGCGGTGCCCGCGCCGGATCTGGCGCGAATCCTCATGGCCGGCATGACCTTCGACGAATTGCCGTTCGAACCGGATGCCGCCTCCCTGGTGCGGCGCATGCACCACGGCACCGATTTCGTCATCGAGCCGCTGCCGAATCTGCTGTTCACCCGCGATTCCTCGTTCTGGGTGGGCCCCAAGGTGGCCATCACCTCCCTCGCGCTGCCGGCCCGCGCGCGTGAAACCTCGCTCACCGACCTGGTATACGCGTTCCATCCGCGGTTCCTCGGCGTGCGCCGGGCCTACGAATCGCACACCGCGCCGATGGAAGGTGGTGACGTGCTGCTGCTTTCGCCCGGTGTGGTCGCGATCGGGGTGGGTGAGCGCACGTCGCCGGCGGGTGCGGAAGCGTTGGCGCGCAGTCTCTTCGACGATGCGCTGGCCCACACGGTGCTGGTGGTGCCGATCGCGCAGAACCGGGCCACCATGCATCTGGACACCGTGTGCACCATGGTCGACCGCGATGCGGTGGTGATGTACCCGGGTGTGCAGAATTCGTTGCGCGCGTTCACCATTCGGGCCGACGGCGATGCGGTGCGGATGAGCGGTCCGGATCCGTTCCTGCCCGCCGCGGCCGAGGCGATGGGTATCGGCAAACTCCGGGTCATCGACACCGGGCTGGACGGGGTGACCGCCGAACGGGAACAGTGGGACGACGGCAACAACACCCTCGCACTGGCGCCCGGGGTCGTGGTGGCCTATGAACGCAACGAGAATACGAATACACGGCTGGCCGATGCGGGTATCGAGGTGCTGACCATTCCGGGATCCGAACTGGGTTCCGGGCGTGGCGGGCCCCGCTGCCTGTCCTGCCCGCTGTCGCGTGACGAGGTGTGAAAGCCGATGCTGGATATCCCGGTCGACCATCAATCGACGGTCCCGCCGTACGAACAACTGCGGCTGGGCATCGTCGCCCGGGTGCAATCCGGCGAACTCACCGCCGGAACCAAGATTCCGACGGTGCGCGCGCTGGCCGTTCAACTCGGCTTGGCGCCGAACACCGTCGCGCGCGCCTACCGCGAACTCGAACAGGACGGTGTGCTCGAGACCCGGGGGCGGCTCGGATCGTTCATCGCCTCCTCCGGTGATCCGACTCGCGACGCGGCCGGGCGCGCGGCCACGGAATACGTTGCGGCGGTACGCCGATTGGGGCTCGACGACGAGGCGGCGCTGCGGTACGTGCGGGCCGCGCTGGGCGAGACCCCCTAGCCGCGTCGAACCTCAGCGCCAGCTGGGTAGCCAGAGGTGGTCGTGCCAGTTGGACGGCGTGATCGGCAGGGCGGTGAGAATGGGCCACAGCCAGATGAAGTTGGCGATCACCAGACCCAGGTACAGGCACACCAGAAGTAGTCCGAGACTTCGGCGTTCGCCGGCCAGCGCGAACCACCGTCCCGACCGGGCCCGCACGAGGGGCGCGGGGCCGAGGATATCGCCGAGCGTCAGGGCCAGGCCCATCGCGAGGAACGGCGCCATCGGGACCGCGTAGAAGTAGTACATCTGCCGGTCCAGATCCGCGAACCACGGCAGCAGCCCGGCGCCGTAGCCGACCAGCATCGCCGCATATCGCCAGTCGCTGCGGGTGGCGGTGCGCCACAGCGCCCAGGCGAGCATCGGCAGCGACAACCACCACATCGCCGGCGTACCGATCAGCATCACGGCCTTCACACAGACCGCCTGCCCGCATCCGGTGACACCGTTGTCGGCGTAGTAGTACAGCATCGGACGCAGGCCCATCGGCCACGACCACGGCTTGGATTCCCAGGGGTGATGGTTACCGGCCGAATTGGTCAGGCTCTGATGGAATTTCAGCGATTCGGCCTGGTTGTGCCACAGCGAACGCAACGCATCCGGAACCCATGACCAGGTGCCGCCGGTGCCCACGGCATTGCCCACCGAATAGCGGTCGTAACCGTCCTCGCTGGCGAACCAGCCCCAATAGGTGGCCAGATACACCAGCAGCGGAATCGCCACCAGCGCATACAGAGCCGGTCCGATATCGCGGACCGCCGTGCCGGCCCAGGGGCGCGGCACCCCGTATGCCTTGCGCGCGGCCACATCGAAACACACCGTCATGAGCCCGAAGAACAGGATGAAATACAGGCCCGACCATTTCGTCCCGCACGACAACCCCAGCAACAGACCGGCCCCGAACCGCCACCACCGCACACCCATTCGCGGGCCGAACACGCTCGCCGCTATCCGGCCTTCGGCGTCGGCCCGGGCGAGGCGGGCCCGCATCTCGTCGCGATCGACGATCAGGCAGCCGAAGGCGCCGACGACGAAGACCGCCTGGAAGATGTCGAGCATGCCGATCCGCGAGGACACGAAGGTCACGCCGTCGGCGATCAACAGCACACCGGCGATCGCGCCGATCAGCGTGGATCGGGTCATCCGGCGGGTGATGCGGATGACCAGCAGGACCAGCAACGATCCGAAAATCGCCGCGGTGAATCGCCAGCCCCAGCTGGTGTAGCCGAACAGCGCCTCACCCAGCGCGATCATCTGCTTACCGACCGGCGGATGCACCACCAGCCCGTAGGCCGGATTGTCCTCGACGCCGCCGCCGGTGAGCATCTGCCAGGCCTGCGGTGCGTAGTGCTTCTCGTCGAAGACCGGGGTGCCGGCGTCGGTCGGGTAGTTCAACATGGTGAACCGGGTGACCGCGGCGACCACCGTCAGGAATAGCGTGACCAGCCAGCCCCGGGCCCGGTCGGTCGGTCCGAAATCGGGTGCGGGGCGCAGCGGCGCCGGACTGGACAAGGCCGGGCCCGCGCCGATCGCCGGTCGCGTATCGGTCAGCTGGGTCACGCTCCGATCGTATGCGGTCGGCGGCGGCGGGCCGCGCGGCGGTGAGCCGACCTGCGGACTCGGGCGTGGTCCGCCCCAGGGGTAGCGTTTGCCCGGACCGGGCGCGGGTGCGCGGTGGCGGCCGGTCGGATGGGTCGGCCGGTGGTGGAAAGGACGGCGATGGGCGAGCACGGCGGGCGGTTGGTGCTGGCGGCGACGCCGATGGGCGATATCGGTGATGCGTCGCAGCGGTTGCGCGACGCCCTCGCGAGCGCGGACGTCGTGGCCGCCGAGGACACGCGCCGGACCCGGGCGCTGGCCAAGGCGCTCGAGGTCGAGATCACCGGGCGGGTGGTGAGTTTCTACGATCACGTGGAGGCCGCGCGAATTCCGTTGCTACTGGACGAGATCGAATCCGGGAGGACCGTCCTGCTGGTGACCGATGCGGGGATGCCCTCGGTCAGCGACCCCGGTTATCGCATGGTCGCGGCATGTATCGAGCGGGACCTGCCGGTGACCTGTCTGCCCGGGCCCTCGGCCGTCACCACCGCCCTGGCCCTGTCCGGTCTGCCCATGGAACGGTTCTGCTTCGACGGCTTCGCCCCGCGCAAGTCCGGGCAGCGCAAGCAGTGGCTGGCGACGCTGGTCACCGAGCCGCGTGCGGTGGTGTTCTTCGAGGCCCCGCACCGGCTCGCCGGCTGCCTGGCCGATGCCGCCGAGGTGCTGGGCCCCGGACGCCGGGCCGCGGTGTGCCGGGAGCTGACCAAGACCTACGAGGAGGTCGTGCGCGGCGGACTCGGCGAGCTGGCGGAATGGGCCGTCGAGGGCGCGCGCGGAGAGATCACGGTGGTGGTCGAAGGGGCACAACCGGTTTCGGCCGACCCGGTCGATCTGGTGGACGAGGTGGAGGAACTGGTCGCCGACGGCACCCGCCTCAAGGACGCGTGCGCGCAGGTCGCCGCGCGTGCGGGCGGAGTGTCGAGGCGTGAACTCTACGATGCGGTCCTGGCCGCGCGCGCGGAGTAGCGCGGATAGGCTCGACCGGATTCGGGGTGAGGGAAATGCGAGCCGGGTACACGGCTCGATCACACGCGCGCGACGACCGGCGCGAGCCCCAGCACGGTATTCGCGAATTCGATGAAGGTGGGCGCCATGGCGGGAACTCGATGCGCGCCCTCGTGAACCAGCACCCGCCGCGTACGTTCGCCGATGGCATCGGGGATCAGGGCGATCACCTCGTCCGGTAGTTCCGGGATCGCGGGATCGGCGGTGCGCGCCTGATCGTGGAAATTGCGATAGAGGGTGGCGAAGCGGTCCACCGCCAGATCGCGGAACTCCGCGGTCGCGTCGCCGACCAGCAGCGATTCCACCAGAATGAGCCGCGCGAAATTCGGTTCGGCCGCCACCACCGAACAGAACGTGCTGATCATGGTGGCGATGCGCTGGCGCGGATCGGCCTCCTCGGGCAGGTGCGCCAGCTCCTCCGCGATCCGGGTGCGGATGATCTCGACACCGGTGTGCACCGCCTCGATGAAGCAGTGTTCCTTGTTGCCGAAGTGTTCGTAGAAGGTACTGCGTGAGACGTGGGCGCGGCCGACGATATCGGTCAGCGTGACCGTGGAAAAGCCGCGGGCGCCGACACATTCGACCATCGCGCCGATGAGTCGGCCCCGGGGGGTGCCGAGCGCCTGTGCGCGAACGCTGCGGTGGCGCTCGGCGAAATCCGCATCCATAACCGGCTCCGGTCGCCTGCTTCTACTTCGGTTCGATGTACTTCGGGAACACCGGTTCCGGCGCGGGCAGGGCCAGTCCGGCCTCGATCGGCGTCGCGAGATCGGCGAAGGTGCGCGCCGTCTGACCGAGCTGATCGAGAATCCGCCCCGCCGAACCCGGAATCACCGGCTGCACCAGGATCGACACGATCCGCAGCACCTCGAGGGTCACGTACAGCACGGTCGCCTCGCGGGCCACATCCTCGGGCGTGCCCGACTTGGCCAGCGCCCACGGCTGCTGTGCGGAGAAGTACTTGTTCGTCTCGCCGAGAGTCAGCCAGATCGCCTCGAGCGCCAGATGCAGCTGCTGGCCGTCGAATTCGGTGCGGCAGCGCTCCAGCAGGCCGTTCGCGCGATCGAGCAGTTCCCGGTCGGCCTCGGTGAATTCGCCGGGAGTCGGGACGGTGGAATCGAAATCGCGCGCCACCATCTTCAGGCTGCGCTGCACCAGATTGCCGTATTCATTGGCCAGATCGGTGTTGATCCGCCCGACGATGGCGTCGTGGCTGTAGGAACCGTCCTGGCCGTAGGAGATCTCACGCAGCAGGAAGAACCGCACCGCGTCGAGACCGTACTGGTCGACCAGTGCCAGCGGATCCACCACATTGCCGACGGACTTCGACATCTTCTCGCCCTTGTTGAACAAGAACCCGTGCACGAAAACGCGTTTCGGCAATTCGATACCCGCCGACATCAGAAATGCCGGCCAGTAGACGGTGTGGAAGCGGGTGATGTCCTTGCCGATGATGTGCACATTCGCCGGCCAGAACCGCTGGAAGGCGGCCGAATCGGTATTCGGGAATCCGACACCGGTCAGATAGTTGGTGAGCGCGTCCACCCAGACGTACATCACATGCGCCGGATCACCGGGCACCGGCACACCCCAGTCGAAGGTGGTGCGCGAAATCGACAGATCCTTCAGGCCGGCCTTCACATAGCTGACGATTTCGTTGCGCCGGGTCGCGGGCAGGATGAAATCCGGTGTGGTCTCGTACAGTTCGAGCAGCCGGTCCTGATATTTCGACAACCGGAAGAAGTAGTTCGACTCCTCGGTCCATTCCACCGGGGTCCGGGTTTCGGTCGCCAGGCGCGTTCCGTCCTCGCTGACGGTGGTCTCCTCCTCGGTGTAGAAGGCCTCGTCGCGCACCGAGTACCAGCCCGAATAGGTGTCGAGGTAGATATCGCCGCTGGCCTGCATGCGCTCCCAGATCGCGATGCTGGCGGCGAGGTGATCCTCGTCGGTGGTGCGGATGAACCGGTCGTAGGAAATGTCGAGCGCCTTGTCCATGCGTTCGAACACATCCGAATTGCGCGCGGCGTATTCCTCCACGGAGACGCCGGCGGCGCGCGCGGCCTGCTGCACCTTCTGGCCGTGCTCGTCGGTGCCGGTCATGAAGAACACGTCGTAGCCGTCGAGGCGCTTGAACCGGGCCAGCGTATCGGTGGAGATGTACTCGTAGGCATGGCCGATATGCGGCGCGCCGTTGGGATAGGCGATCGCCGTGGTGATGTAGAAGGCCGGTGATGTGCGTTCGGGTGCGCTCATGGTGTGTCCACTCTAATCCGCCGCCGATAATCCCTCGCGTCGATATCCCGTCGTCCACTCGGCGCTCCCGCCGGGTTCACCTGCCGTCGGCGCGGTGTGTCTAATCTGGTCCGATGCCCGGTAAACGACCCGCACCCGAGCCGCCCGAACCGCTGTCGCCGTTGATCGACGCGCACACCCACCTCGATGCCTGCGGCGCCGAGGACGCGGAATCGGTTGCCGCCATGGTGGATCGGGCCGCCGCCGCGGGTGTCGGCCGGGTGGTGACCATCGCCGACGACCTCGATGCCGCCCGCTTCGCCGTCGACGCCGCGCACTGGGATCCGCGCGTGTACGCGGCGGTCGCCCTCCATCCGACCCGCGCGAACGCCCTGGACGATGCCGCCCGCGCGGAGTTGGAGAAGCTGGCCGCCGACCCCCGGGTGGTCGCCGTCGGCGAGACCGGGCTCGACTACTACTGGCCCGGCAAACTCGACGGTTGCGCCGATATCGAGGATCAGGTCGAGGGCTTCCGCTGGCATATCGACCTCGCGAAACGACTCGGTAAGCCGTTGATGATCCACAACCGCGAGGCCGATCACGACGTGCTGGCGGTCCTGCTCGACGAGGGCGCACCGGAGTCGGTGATCTTCCACTGCTTCTCCTCCGACGCCAATATGGCGCTGGCCTGCGTGGCCGAGGGGTATCTGCTCAGCTTCTCCGGGACGGTGAGTTTCCGGAACGCGCACGAACTGCGCGAGGCCGCGAAGCTGGTGCCGGACGAGCTGATCCTGGTGGAGACCGATGCGCCGTTTTTGACCCCGCACCCGTTCCGGGGCGCGCCGAACGAGCCGTACTGCCTGCCCTACACCGTGCGGGCCCTGGCCGAGCTGCGCGAACAGGATCCGGCGGCGCTGGCCGAGATCACGACCGCCAATGCGGAGCGGGTCTACCGGTTGCCGAGGCGCTGAGCCTCCGCGCGTGCGGTGTGTCACATAAAGCGCGACCGGAATGCGAGGTGTGCTCCAGTTCACTTACGATTGCGCAGTCGTGATATTTCCGGATCGTCGATATCGAATCGTGATGTGGAAATCCCCTGTTCCACGGCATGTAGTTGCCAGGGACTGACCCCCTCGTTATCGTATTGTGACCATGCCGGAGTTTCGGATATCCGCTCTCCAGCGGATCAACGCGTCGCGCTCGCCGCTGCTGTATGCGGCGATCGCCGCGATGCTGATCACCCTGATCATCGGGGCGAGTCTGGCGATCGTCAGCCGCAAGACCGTCACCCTGGTCGTCGACGGCCAGCACACGACCGTCACGACCATGGCGGCCAGTGTGAAGGGTGTGCTCAAGGCCGGCGGCTACAAGCTGGCCGGTAAGGACTCGGTGTCGCCGTCCGGGGATGCCGACGTCGTCAACGGTGCGACCATCACGCTCAATCGCGCCCGGCAGATCTCGCTGACCTTCGACGGCAAGACCAAACAGGTGTGGACCACCGCGTACACCGTCGCCGACGCGCTGACTCAACTGCAGCTGCCCGGCGACGTCTTCGTCTCGCCCGCGCGTCCCACCCCGTTACCGCTGCAGGGCGCCGCGCTGGCCGTCACCAGCCCGCGCACCGTGCAGCTGTCCGACAACGGCGAACCGATGAGCTACGTGCGGCTGGCCGCACCGACGGTCGGGGAGCTACTGCAGGTGCAGGGCGTGCCGCTGACCGGCGAGGACACCGTGCAGCCGGCGGCCGTCACCCCGCTGCACGACGGTATGAAGATCACCGTCACCCGCAAGCACACCGAGAAGGTCACCGAACGCGAACCGCTCGACCCGACCGAGAACGTCATCGAGGACACCGACCTCAACATGAGCCGGACCGTCGTCGAGAATCCCGGCAAGGCGGGGGTGCAGGACGTCACCTACGCGGTCTCGATCGTCAACGGCAAGGAAGATTCACGCGAGGCCGTCGGGCATACCGTCGTCGTGCCCGCCCAGCCCAAGACGGTCCGCAAGGGCGCCAAGCCCGGCACCGAGGTTCCGCCCGTGCGCGACGGTGCGGTCTGGGACGCGCTGGCCAAATGCGAATCCGGCGGCAACTGGGCCATCAATACCGGCAACGGGTACTTCGGCGGCATTCAGTTCGACCAGAGCACCTGGTCCCGGCAGGGCGGTTTGAAGTACGCCGAGCGGCCGGATCTCGCCACCCGGGAAGAGCAGATCGCGATCGCCGAGGTGACGCGGGCCCGGCAGGGCTGGGGTGCCTGGCCCGCGTGCACGAGTCGCCTAGGGATCAGCTAGTCACATGAGCGCCCCACCGTCCACGCGGATCTCCGAGCCGGTGATGTAGCGGCCGTCCTCGGAGGCGACCATGGCGACCACACCCGCGACGTCGGCAGGCTCGCCCAGGGCGCCGCCGTTGAGCCAGCCGGTCAGCCGGGAGAAGAGGTTCCAGTCGGCGTCCTCGGGGGTTTGCAGGTTGTTGGTGATACCGCTGGTGATGCCACCCGGGACGATGTTCACCGCGCGCAGGCCCTTCTGCGAATACTCCAACGCCACCGCATGGGTCATCGCGTTCACGCCGCCCTTGGATGCGGCGTAGGCCGCCATGTACGGGTTCGCGCCGAGGGCGGCGGTGGAGGAGAAGTTCACGATCACCGGATGCTCGGACCGCAGCAGCGTCGGGATGGCCGCCTGCATCATCAGGAAGGTGCCGGTGAGATTGATGCCGATCACCTGATTCCAGCTCTCGAACGCCATCTCGTGGGTATGCGCGGTGCGCATGATCCCGGCCGCGTTGACCAGCACGTCCAGCCCGCCGAGATGGTCGACGGCCGCGGCGACGGCGGGGCGCACCGATTCCGGATCGGCCACGTCGACGGTGACGGTATGCAGTCGATCGCGGTCCGAACCCACCTCTGCCACCGTCTCTTTCAGCCCGGGCTCGGAGATGTCGGCGCCGACCACGTGCGCTCCCTCGGCGAGCATGCGCACCACGATGCCCCGCCCGATGCCCGAGCCCGCCCCGGTCACCACCACCCGTCGTCCCTCGTGCCTGCGCATCATTGCGGCCGTCCTCTCCTGCTGCGTCGCGCGGTGGGACCGGATGTGCCACCGCCTGTTCCGCGAGTACACCGAAACTAGAACGTGTATCAATTGACGTCAACGCTCCACGACGCCCCGGCCTGGGGATTTCCGGACCGTGCGGTGTGTGCACCGTAAAATCGGCAGACCCCCGACGATGTGAGGTGGCCCCATGCGGTTGTCGAAATGTTCGGCTCGGATCCGGCGGTCGCTCACGGCCGCGGCCCTGTTCACCGCACTGGCGGCCGCCTCGGTCGTCGCGGTGCCGGAAGTGGCGGCCGAGCCGGCCGGAACGACGATGTCGGTCACCGCGCAGCCGGACGGCTGGCACGGTATGACCGGAGGGGCGCTGCTCGACTATCGGACGACGACCTCGCAGGGAGCGCCCGTTCCGGCCGGCGGTGCGGTGTTCCTTCCGCCGGGTGAACCGCCGGCGGGTGGCTGGCCGGTGGTCGCCTACGACCACGGGACGAGCGGACTCGGCATGGGCTGCAGCGGCATCTCGAATCCGGGCACCGCGCCCTACCCGTCCGGTCGCGCCAAGGAAGACCGCATCCTGCAGTACTTCCAGTCCAAGGGATTCGCGGTGGTCGCACCCGACTATCTCGGGCTGGGCCCGTTCGACACCGGGCCGCATCCGTATCTGGAGCGGCAGTCCGAGGCGACCGCCACCATCGACCTGCTGCGTGCGGCGCGGGCGACCTATCCGCAGTTGTCACGTACCTGGATCGCCGTCGGCGCGTCGCAGGGTGGTCAGGCCGCGCTGGGCACGGGCCATCTCCAGCAGAGCTATGCGCCCGAGCTGGACTTCCGCGGGACGATCGCGGTCGACCCGGAATCGGATCTGGAACATGTGCTGCCCATCGCCGGGCCGTGGGTACCGAATATCCCGCAGCTCGGCGACGGCAGCACCGCCTTCATCGCGGGGGTGCTCGTCGGGATGCGGGAGACCCGGCCGGACGTCGACGTCGACAGCTATCTGAGCCCGCGGGGGCGCGAACTGCTCGACAGCATCGGCACCCTGTGCCTGGACGGGATGGTCGAGCAGGTCAACGGCGCCTCCCTCGGCGATCTGCTGTCGCGACCCCTGGGCGATCCGCGGTTCACGGCCGCGCTGACCGACTATCTGGCGGTGCCCACGAGCGGCTACGACGCGCCGATTCTGTTGCTGCTCAACGCCACCGACCGCACCGTGCCGTCGCCGCTGCACGCCGCGCTGGCCGCCCAACTGGCCGCGAACGGCGTGGATGCGCGGTCGGTGGTCGGCACCGGACAGCATTGCGACCTGAATCCGCAGATGTGGGCGGCGATGGACGCGTTTGTCGCGCGGGTGCAGTCCACACCGTACGTGCCCTGACCGCACTGATACCTTGTCGGGCGTGTCCGAACCTGTGAGCGAAGCCCGTGGCCTGGCCGAACTGCTCGGCCCCGCCGAAGTGCGGGTGCTGGCGGAGCGGTTCGGCGTGCGCCCGACCAAGCAGCTCGGACAGAACTTCGTGCACGACGCGAACACCGTGCGGCGCATCGTCGCGACCGCCGGCGTCGGACGCGACGACGTGGTGCTCGAGGTCGGCCCCGGGCTCGGTTCGCTGACGCTGGCGCTGCTCGACGTCGTGGATCGCGTGGTCGCGGTGGAGCTGGATCCGGTTCTCGCGCAGCATCTTCCGGAAACCGTGTCCGATCGCGCCCCCGAGCTCGCCGACCGGCTGACCGTCGTCCCCGGCGATGCGCTGCGCGTGTCGGCCACCGATATTCCGGGCGAGCCGACGGCACTGGTGGCGAACCTGCCCTACAACGTGGCGGTACCCGTGCTGCTGCACCTGCTCGCCGAATTGCCCAGCATCCGAACCGCTTTGGTGATGGTGCAGGCCGAGGTGGCCGACCGCCTCTCCGCCGAACCCGGCTCCCGCATCTACGGTGTCCCCAGCGTGAAGGCCGGCTTCTTCGGCACCGTCCGCCGCGCGGGAGCCGTCGGCCGCCAGGTCTTCTGGCCGGTCCCCCAGGTGGAGTCCGGACTGGTCCGCATCGAACGATTCACCGAACCGCCCTGGTCGCTGGACACCGCCCACCGTGAGCGCGTCTTCGCCGTGGTAGACGCCGCGTTCGCGCAGCGCCGCAAGACCTTACGTGCCGCACTCGCGGGCTGGGCCGGATCCCCCGCCGAGGCGGAACGCCGTTTGGTCGCCGCGGGAATCGCCCCCACGGCCCGCGGCGAAACACTCGACACCGCGGCATTCGTGCGCCTCGCCGAGCAGGGGTGACCAGCTCACAGCGGACTGCGAGGTAGGCCCGGCGCACAACATCTCGCCACCCTTCGACGGTGCTAGATTCAGCCGTTCGATACCTACGAAGGGGGCGGGTCATGGATGTCGACCCGGAAAGCTTGCGTCAAGCCGCAGGCAAGATCAACAAGGTCGCTGACGACGTCGACAACTGGTGTCGTTTGGGCGGCAATGCAGCGGCGGCTCACCTGACAGGTCTCACCGCTGCGTCCCTGCTCGACTCGGCAGACAATGCCAGCCGTCAGGCGAAGGCTGTCCTGCAGGCTCGGATGCGGGAAATCTCTCTGGTGCTGAGCATTTCGGCAACCGAATACAGTGATACCGACACCGATATCGCCGCGCGTCTGAGTCAGCTCGGCGATCTCAATTCCGGAGATCCACACGCCGGGGCCCAGCGATGAGCCAGCCGACCGAGCCGACGCTTCCCCACGCGGGATCAGGTCACAACCTGGGATATCGAAGGCCTCCAGACCGTCGCGGCCAACGCCGCCGCTATCGCCGATTCGATCAAGACGGCATCGGACACCGTCCACACCACGATCCATGATGATCTGCACTGGTCGGGCGGCGCCAAGAACGCCGCCGATGATCGGGCAGATCGCGAACAGCGCGAAATGCGTGCGGTGGCTACCGCGTACTACGACCTGGAAGATGTGTACAAGAAGGTCTAATCGGTATGCGTCGGAAATTGATGTTTGCTGTCTGCGTGGCCGCCGCCGTCGTCGTCCTCGGTGCGGTGGACTTCTATTACTCCACGGTCCGGTACGACGCGTGGACGTGGATGTTCACGCCTCCGCCTCGTATCGACGGCACCGACTACGGTCGCGTCGCCGCGCCGGCCGACAGCGCCGAGCTCGACAAACTGCAGAACAGGTACGGAAAGCCCCACGACAGCGGTCGCCGGTGGCCGCTTCCGTTCCGGATCGAGGAATCATCGCGGCATTGTGATTCCCAACCATGGGTGTTGTACGTCCATGGATTCGACGGCAAGGTCTATCCGTACGTACTGAATTCGGGGTGCGTCTGAGCGCATTGAACGACGGCTTCGTCTGTCAGGGGCAGCTTTCCGCTGTGGGTCGCGGATTCGATGCGTGGTCGTCTCGGCGCAGCGGCCCGCGATTCATAGCGGCGCATCGCAGTGTGCGCGGCTGCTCACATCTGTTGTAACCGTCGGAAAGGCGGATGTCATGGCCGGTCGTCATCGCGCGGTGAGTAAGCGCAGCACATTCCTCCGCGGACTTCCGGTTGCCGTAGCGCTTCCCGCGGCGGTGATCCTGGGCGAGGCGGGGACCGCGTCCGCGACGGCTCCGGCTGTCGCCGAGCCCGCAGCGGTGGCGGCGGCTCCCATCGCGAGTCCGCTCGAGAACGCCACCTACATCGGTGCGACCGCGGGGCAGGTGGTAGGCGGTCTGACCGGCGCTGTTCTCGGCGGTACCGCCGGCGCCGCGCTCGCGAGTCCTACGGTTGTGGGCGCCCCGGTGGGAGCCGTCGCGGGTGGTGTCGTCGGCGCGGTCGCGGGGACTTTCGCCGGGTACTACGCCGGGGTCGCGGTGGGAACCGTTGTGGCGGAACAGGCGCCGCAGATCGTTCCGAACATTCTGCCCTGATCCGGAACCCGGTCACGAGCTACCGGATCGCGCCACTCCGTGCACGCATAGGGCCATGTGGTGAGCGCATCCCACTCCGCCGACGCGAGACGGCGCAGGTCACATGCGGCTTGGATCGTGAGGACGGGAGTCCGCTGCCGGCACGCGGGTCTGCGTGTCCTGTGACCGGGGTTGCGGCGCATCGGTGGGATGGTCGCTCGGCGGGGTGAACGGGATCGGCAGGGGAATCGGGGGAGTGGCGGGGCGGTGGCGCATGATCACCACGGAGTAGGCGCACAGGGTCGCCATCACGACGAATCCGCCGCTGACCAGGATGTTCTTATCCGTCGAATTGCCGCTGACGAACGGCGTGCCGATGGCGAGGAGGAGCGATCCCACGGCGCACATTCCCAGGCTCGCTCGGAAAGCCTGCTGTCTGAGGTCGTCGAGGGCGCGAGCGAGAAACATCGCGGCGATGCTGACGAACCAGATCACCAAACCGACCCCGAACAGGATGCTCATGTGGTCCCTGCCTTGTCCTCGTGCGCGGCGTCGGGTATTCGGTCGACGCGGCGGCGCATTCATCTCTTCGGACGGAAAGTATGGCGGACCGGCGCGGGAACGCCGAATGTCCCGTCCGATCGGACGGGACATTCGGCGGATTCGTTCAGCGGAAGCGCCGCAGGCGCAGGCTGTTGCTCACCACGAACACACTCGACAGTGCCATGGCCGCGCCCGCGAGCATCGGGTTGAGCAGTCCGGCCGCGGCCAGCGGGATCGCCGCCACGTTGTAGCCGAAGGCCCAGAACAGGTTGCCCTTGATGGTGCGCAGGGTGGCCCGGGAGAGCCGGATGGCCGTGCCGACGGTCCGCAGATCGCCGCGCACCAGGGTGATGTCGCCGGCCTCGATCGCCACATCGGTGCCGGTGCCCATCGCCAGACCCAGGTCGGCCTGGGCGAGGGCGGCCGCGTCGTTGACGCCGTCGCCGACCATCGCGACGACCTTGCCCTGATCCTGCAGGCGCTTCACCGCGTCGAGTTTGTCGGCGGGCAGCACTTCGGCGATCACCTCGTCGATGCCGACCTGATCGGCGACCGTGCGGGCGGTGGCGGCATTGTCACCGGTCAACAGCACCGGCGTGAGCCCGAGCGATCGCATATCCGTGATGGCTTCGGCGCTCGAGGCCTTGATCGCATCGGCGATGACCAGCACGCCGCGCGCCTGCCCGTCCCACGCGACCACGATCGCGGTGCGACCGGCGGCCTCGGCCTCGGACTTGGCCTGCGCCAACGACTCCGGCAGCGTGACGGACCAGTCCGCGAGCAGTTCGGTGCGGCCGATCACGACCGCGCGCTCACCGACCAGACCCTGCACACCCTTGCCGCCGTGGCTCACGAACTGCTGCACCGGCTCCTCGGCCAGGCCCTGGTCGGCGGCGCCGCGCACCACGGCCCGGGCGACCGGATGTTCGGATCCGTGTTCCACCGCCGCGGCCACGGCCAGCAACTCGTCGCGATCCTGACCGTCGGCGGGGATCACCTCGGCCAGCGACATGGTGCCGGTCGTGACGGTGCCGGTCTTGTCCAGCACGACGGTGTCGATGCGCCGCGTCGACTCCAGCACCTGCGGGCCCTTGATCAGGATGCCGAGTTGCGCGCCCCGGCCGGTGCCGACCAGCAGTGCGGTGGGCGTGGCCAGGCCGAGCGCACACGGGCAGGCGATGATCAGCACCGCGACCGCCGCGCCGAAGGCCACCGCCACCGCGGCGCCGCTGCCGAGCCAGAAGCCCAGCGTCACAACCGAAATCGCGATCACGATCGGGACGAACACTCCGGCGACCCGGTCGGCGAGGCGCTGCACGGGCGCTTTGCCGTTCTGGGCTTCTTCGACCAGCGCGGCCATCTGGGCCAGCTGGGTGTCGGCGCCGATGCGGGTGGCCCGCACGGTCAGCACACCGCCGGCGTTGACGGTCGCGCCGATCACGGGATCGCCCGGACCGACCTCGACCGGCACCGATTCGCCGGTCAGCATGCTCATGTCGACGGCCGAATTCCCGTCGGTGACCACGCCGTCGGTGGCGACCTTCTCACCCGGACGCACCAGGAACAGATCGCCGACCCGCAACTCCGACACGGGAATTCGATGTTCGGCGCCGTCGCGCAGCACGGCCACATCCTTGGCGCCGAGTTCCAGCAGGGCCCGCAACGCCGAACCGGCGCGTTCCTTGGCCCGGGTCTCGAAATACCGCCCGGCCAAGATGAACACGATCACACCGGCCGCGACCTCGAAGTAGATATTCGACGCCGAGGCGGAGCGTTCGACCGCGAAACTGAAGCCGTGCTTCATTCCCGGCATTCCGGCATCGCCGAAGAACAGCGCGTACACCGACCACGAATAGGCCGCCAGGGTGCCCAGCGAGATGAGGGTGTCCATGGTGGCGGTGGCATGCCGCGCGTTGATCCAGGCGGCGCGATGGAACGCGGCGCCGCCCCAGAAGACGACCGGCGTGGCCAGCGTCAGCGAAAGCCATTGCCAGTTCCGGAATTGCAGTGCCGGAATCATCGCCAGCGCGATGACCGGAAGCGCCAGCGCGAGGCTGACCAGAAGTCGATTCCGCAGCTGCCGCAGCGGTGAATCAGCCGAAACCTCCTCGGCCGCAGCAGTTTCCGCGGGGCGAGTGTCGTGAACGGTGGCGGTGTAGCCGGTGTCGACGACACGTTCGATGAGCTGATCCGGCGTCACGGTTTCCGGGAAGCTGACCTTCGCCTTCTCGGTGGCGTAGTTGACCGTGGCCGTGACGCCCTCGATCCGGTTCAGCTTCTTCTCGATGCGTGCGGCGCACGAGGCGCAGGTCATCCCACCGATATCCAGCTCGAGGGAGCGCTCTGTCGTGGGCGCGCTCATTGGTGACCTCCTCCGTGCTGTCCGTTGTCGTGCTCGTTGTCGTGTTGCCCGCTCTGCTGCCCGGCTACCGCCTCGGCGGTGAATTCCGCCGTGTGCACCGCGCCGCCGTGGGCGAAGTCCAGGTAGAGCCGGAAGGCGCCGGTGCTGGGCGCTTGGGCGTGGAAGGCGACCCGCGGCCCGGCGGGAGTCGAGCCGACCTCTCCTTCGGGATGAACATGAAGGTAGGACAGATCGTTCCCGCGCAGTGCGACCAGATGCCCGTAGGCACCCAGATAGGGTTGCAGATCGGTGACCGGCCGTCCGTCGCGGGTGACGGTGAATCCCACCTCACCGCCGCCGGTCGACAGATCGCCGTCCATATGGACCTGGTAGCCGTCGACGGTGGTGGTGGTGCGAGCCGCGGGCGGCAGCGGTCGATTTGGGGTCGCGCCGGCCACGGTGACCGTGCGGCTGAGCACCAGTTCATCCGTCGCGGTGGCGGGCCGGGAATCGGCGAAGATGCGGTAGGTGCCCGGCTGGGCCCACTGCCAATCGATCGACCAGGTGCCGGTGTCGTCGCGGACCGGGTGCACGTGCCGGTATTCGGTGGCATCGGAGCGAACCGCGATGAGATGCAGGTCCCGCTCGTGCAGATCGGTGTATCGGGTGACCGGTGCGCCGTCGGGGCCGGTGATCCGGAATCGGAGGGTGCCGGGGGTTCGAGGTTCGGTGGGTGCGGCCACCTCGGACAGGGTGTAACCGTCCTGAGTGGCCTGCAGTCCGGTGCCGTGCCCGGGGGCCGGCTCGGCCGGATCGCCCACCAGGGCGCCGATGCCGAGCGCGGCCCCGAACAACACGACCAGTCCGCCGCCGAATGCCGCGAACTTCAGTCTGTCGTTCATTCAGCTCGCCACCTGATATCCCGCCTCGTCGACGGCGGCGACGACCTCGGCGTCCGTCAGCGGTGCGGCGGATTCGACCTGGACACGGCCGGAGGCGAGGTCTACGTCGACACTGGTGACACCGTCGATCTTGCCGATCTCCTTCTGCACCGACGCCACGCAGTGGCCGCAGGTCATCCCGGTGACGGTGTAGGTGCTGGTAGCCATGATCGCTTCCTTCGCTCGCTCTTATACGGTGCGGGGGTATCCCGACACCTCTGAACATACCCCCCACGGGTACCTGACGCAAGGGTGAGGGCGAGGAATTTCGGCCGCGGTGATGCGCATCTCCGCCGAAACCGGTCTGCCCTGGTAGCAGGCCTGTCACCGGCCCGTGGCCCGAAGTCGCCGGACCGCGGCAGCCGCCCGGCACCGGCGAGTCCCCAGTAGCGGGAGCCCCGCGTCGCGCGGCAAACCGACCGTTTGCCGCGCGGACGGATAACCTAGCCCCGTGCTGTCTGTAGTACCCAGTTCCGTGGTTGTGCGCGCCCCCTCCAAGGTGAACCTTCATCTAGGGGTCGATGACCTGCGTAGCGACGGATACCACGAACTGACCACGGTCTTCCAGGCACTGTCGCTCGCCGACGACGTGCGGATCGCCCCGGCCGGATCGCTGGCCGTGAGCGTGCACGGGGAGGGCGCCGCGCAGGTGCCGACCGATCGCACGAACCTGGTGTGGCAGGCGGCGGTCCGGCTCGGACATCTGGCCGGCCGGGCTCCGCTGGTGGAGATCGAGATCGAGAAGGGTATTCCGGTGGCCGGGGGGATGGCCGGCGGCAGCGCGGATGCCGCCGCGACGCTGGTCGGACTCAACGAGTTGTGGAGTCTGGAGATGTCGCGCGACGAATTGGCCGATGTCGCGGCCGAACTCGGCAGCGATGTGCCCTTCGCCCTGCACGGTGGCACCGCACTGGGCCGCGGCCGTGGCGAGAAACTGCTTCCGGTGTTGTCGCGCAACACCTTTCACTGGGTGCTGGCGCTGGCGAAGGAGGGGTTGTCGACGCCGAAGGTTTTCGGCGAACTGGACCGGCTGCGCGAGAACGGCCAACCGCCGCGTCTCGGCGATCCGCAGGAACTGTTGCAAGCCTTGGCCTCCGGGGACGCCACCCAGCTAGCACCCTTGCTCGGCAACGACCTGCAGGCTGCCGCCTTGTCGCTGAATCCGGCCCTGCGCCGCACCCTGCGGGCCGGCGTCGAGGCGGGCGCCCTCGCCGGAATCGTCTCCGGGTCGGGGCCCACCTGCGCCTTCCTGTGCGCCGGCGAAGCCGATGCGGTGGCGGTATCGGCCGAACTCTCCGGCGCGGGCGTGTGCCGCAGCGTCCGCACCGCGACCGGGCCGGTGCCCGGTGCACGCGTGCTGGCCGACGGGCGTCACTGACCCGACGTGACGAGCCGGCGCCGATCGGCTCGAGGGCGGGTCGGCGCCGGCCGATAGCTACATGCGACCGTTCAGCCGACAGCGTCGGCGAGGCGGTCGACCTGTTCCGGGTCTCGCCCGTAGCAGTAGAAGATCACTTCGTCGGCGCCGAGGTCGGCGAATTGCTTTGTGACCGTGCGGATCTGGTCCGGCGTGGTGAGCATGCCCTCGACCATGTTCACGCCGTAGTCGCTGAAGGCGTAGTACGCCGACATGGCGGCGCGGGCGTCGTCGATGACGTGTTGCGGACCCAGGGCCACGTTGACCTGCGCGACGATGCGCGGTGAACCCGCGCGATCGTAGTCGCGCCAGAACCGTCGCACGGTGTCGAACAGGCCCGGCGCCCACGACGGTGCGGCGGCGGCGAGGAATCCGCCGCCCCAGCGTGCGACGCGTTCCAGGGCGGCGGGCTGGAATCCGCCGAACAGCAGTTCCGGACCACCTGGGGTCTGCGGCTGCGGGCCGATCGCGCCGCAGCTCTCGCTGTAGGGTTCACCGGACCAGAGCCTGCGCATCGTCGCGACCTGCTCGTCCAATCGCTTTCCGCGCGTGCGCAATTCGGTACCGGACGCTTCATGGTCGTCGGCACGGCCGCCCACACCGAGCCCCAGCGTGAACCGGCCGCCCGAAAGCCGGTCGAGGGTGGCGACCTGTTTCGCGAGCAACGCGGTCTCCCGCAGTGGTGCGAGGAGCACTTCGGTCTGCAATCGGATCCGCTGCGTCGCACCGGCCAGATGCGCAAGTGTCACAAGGGGTTCCGGATTGTCGTAGACCAGTCGGTCGAGTAGTCCGAGGGTGGAGAACGGGCCCGATTCGGCCCGCTCGGCCCAGGCGACGAGTGACTGGGGATCGGCGATCGGCAACCCGATGCCGACCTTCACGCCGTGGGCTGTGCGCAGTGCTTCCGGCTGCCCGGAACTGGCGCCTGCACGGTCGCCGGACGACGAAGTGCCAATGGCAGATGACGAGTCGGTCATGAGAATCCTCCGAATGTGGGGTCGACAAATCAGCGCCGCCCACTCCGCGCCTCATGAGGCGGGGCTCCCGCACTACGGCAATACTTCTGGAGAGCCCATTTGGATTGCCCGCAGAGTACCTATGCCTCAACCTTTTTCGCAACCGCGATCCGTGTGGGCCGCACGGTACCGCTGCGGTTCGGCCCGCCGCAGAGGAGGAAACGGCCCACTGGGGCATTACGGTGAGCGCGGAGCCGGGAACTGCGTGCATGTGTGGCCGCGCCGCCATCCGCATGGGTAGCCCCGAGGCCGGCATACGGGTGCGACTCGCAGGTCGGCCGGCGTGTGTGGCCGCGCCGCCGTCCGCGTGCGTGGCCTCGACGCCGGCATATGCGTGCGGCTGGGGGCCGGTCTGCGTGTGACTCCGAGATCGGCGTGCTGGTGTAGCCGGAGGCCGGCCTGTGCGTGCGGTCCCGCGAGATCCATGGAACGCACCACCGGTGGTCGCCGTCAGGGCTGGTGTGATCCGGGAGAGGCGGGCTCGCGCCCGGCTCACCCGCGCCGGAAGTGCGCACCCTCGTGCCGTAATCTTCACGGGTGAAGCCGACGGGCGTGGTCCCGCCGCTGCGCAAGCGCAGCCGGCGCGCGCGACGCGGCCGGACCTGCGCCGAGCTCGTGGCACACCCGTAGGCCCCGCCGTACTCGGAGAGGACTGACCCCTTGGCGAATCTGATCAATCTGGAGCAGGTCCACAAGAGCTTCGGAATCACCCCGCTGCTGGACAACGTGTCCCTCGGCGTGCAGGAGGGTGAGCGGATCGGGGTCGTCGGTCTCAACGGCGGGGGTAAGACGACACTGCTCGAGGTGCTGACCGGGCTCGAACAGCCCGACAGCGGGCGGGTGAGCCGCATCAACGGCCTGCGCATGGCGGTGGTGACCCAGCGCGGTGTGCTGCCGGAAGGGGCCACGGTGGGGGAGGTGGTGCTGGCCGGGCTCGCCGAAGACGCGCGCACCGACGGTGTCGCCGAACACGAGTGGGCCGCCAACCCGCGCATCCGCAGCGTCCTCGACGGTATCGGCATCGCGGATCTGGGGATGGACGCCTCGGTCGCGAATCTGTCCGGTGGCGAGCGTCGTCGCGTCGCGCTGGCCGCCGCGCTGGTGCGCGAACTGGATCTGCTGGTCCTCGACGAGCCCACCAACCACCTCGACGTCGAGGGCGTGCAGTGGCTGGCCGAACATCTGCTCGCGCGCCGCAGCGCACTCGTGGTGGTCACCCACGACCGCTGGTTCCTCGACACCGTCGCCACCCGCACGTGGGAAGTGGTGGGCGGCAAGGTCGAAAGCTACGAGGGCGGCTACAACGACTGGATCTTCGCCCGCGCCGAACGGTCCCGCCAGGCCGATGCCACCGAGGCGCGCCGGCGCAATCTGGCCCGTAAGGAATTGGCGTGGCTGCGTCGCGGCCCGCAGGCCCGCACCTCGAAACCCCGCTATCGGGTCGATGCCGCCGAGGCGCTGATCGCCGATGTGCCGCCGCCGCGCGACACCGTGCAGCTGGCCTCCTTCGCGCGAAAGCGCCTGGGCCGCGTCGTGATCGAACTCGAGGACGCCACGCTCACCACTCCCGACGGCCGCGAACTGGTGCGCGATCTGACCTGGCGATTGGCTCCGGGGGAGCGAGTCGGCCTGGTGGGCGTGAACGGGTCGGGCAAGACGACCCTGTTGCGCGCGCTCGCCGGTGACGCGGAACCGGCGGCCGGAAAGCGCATTCAGGGCCAGACCGTCCGGATCGGCTGGCTGCGGCAGGAACTCGACGATCTGCCCACCGATATGCGGGTGCTGGAAGCGGTCGCCGATGTCGCCGAGCGAACCATGCTGGGAGACAAGGAGATCAGCGCCGGGCAGCTCGCCGAACGGCTCGGGTTCACACCGGCCAAACAGCGCACTCCGGTCGGTGACCTGTCCGGCGGTGAGCGCCGCCGTCTGCAGCTGACCCGCATTTTGATGGGTGAGCCGAACGTGCTGCTGCTCGACGAGCCCACCAACGACCTCGATATCGACACCCTGCAGCAACTCGAGGATCTGCTCGACGGCTGGCCCGGCACTCTGGTCGTGATCTCCCACGACCGGTATCTGATCGAGCGCATCAGCGATTCCACCTGGGCCCTGTTCGGCGACGGCAAACTCACCAACCTGCCCGGCGGCATCGAGGAATACCTGCGCCGCCGCGCAGCACTCGCCGACACCGCGCGCCGCCCGCCCGCGCAGACCGAAACCGCCGCGCCCGCAACCGATTCCGCCGCCTATCGCGCCGCGCGCAAGGAGTTCGGCCGGTTGGAACGGACCCTGGAGAAACTCACCGAGCGGGAGGAACGCCTGCACACCGCGCTGGCCGAAGCCGCCACCGACCCGGAGAAGCTGGTGAGCCTCGGCGCGGAACTGAAGCAGGTGCAGGCCGAGAAGGAATCGACCGAGATGCGCTGGCTGGAACTCGCCGAAGAGGTCGGCTGAACGCAGGTTTCGGGGCCGGCTCTCAGAGGGCGTGGCCCAGGGGCGGCACCGGCAGGCACGCACAGGTGAAGTCTGCGCCGAACGAGGTGAGCGCGATGCTGCGGTAGGCGACCTTGGTGCCGAATCCGCGCTTGAGCAACCGCCGCACCTCCGGCTGCGATTCCAGCAGCTGATAGCGGACCGGATTGTCCAGCTGATCGCCGTCGGCGGTGATGAGTCCGAGGCGGCGCAGATTCGTCAGGTAGGTGATCGCGCGGTCGGCGAAGCGCAACGCCGCGGTCTCGCCGATCAGCGACATGCCGACCTCGATGCGCTGGGTGCCCGAACTCAGCGGCCGCCCGGTGCGGATGTCGAGCGCCGGCTGCGGCCCGTCGAGGTAGAGGAAGCGCAGGATCCGGGCCTCGTCGGGAGCCAGTTCGGCGAGAATGCGCGCGAAGGCCGGATGATCGCCGTCCTCGCAGTGCACATCGGCCGAGCGGCGCAGCAGTTCGGCGCCGCGATCGCGCAGGCTCGGCGCCGTCGGGGCGGGGGCGCCGCCGGAGGTGGCATCGATGCCGAGTGCGCGCCGCACCGAGTCGCGAACCTGCTCACCGGCCTCGGAGAGCACATGTCGCGGCGGCTGCCCGGACATACTGCCGCGCACCACGGTGGCCGTCACACCGACCGCGGTGCCCAGGCTCCAGGCCGCGGCCTCGGTGACGGCGGACAGCGCCACCCGCACCACACCGGTCGTGGTGCGCACGGGACCGGCCCAGCCCGGGCGGGCATCCTCGGGCAGCATCAATTCGGCCGACCGGCGTGCGACGAGGTCGGTGGAGCGGGCGTCCGGTTCCGGGAAGACCGTCTCGATCTCGGTCGTACCGGTGCCGGCCGCCGCGTCGCCGGACTCGGCGACCACCTCGGCGTATTCGATCGAAAACTCGGCGCCGTCACCGTTTTCCGGTGCGGATCCGCTCACAGCCATACGTTCGCTACTTCCGTTCCGAAGATCAGAAGATGAGCGTAACCGGCGATGAGCCCCAGCACACCGCCATGGACGAACAAAAGCCACTCGTCCTGTTTGATCGCCGCGCGCAACATGTCGACGAAGTCCGGCGGCTTCAGCGCCGCCATCTGCGTGGCGATGTACCGGCTGACCTGCCGGCTCTGCTGGGCGTTGAACCCGGGATCGGCGAAGGCGGCCGGCGCCAGCGATTTGGCCTCGTCGGTGAAGCGGGTCTGCAGGGTCGCGTAGTCCCGGCTGCCGATCATGAACTTCAGCGCCCCGCGCATCGGCCCGAGCGCGCGGTCGGTGGCCGGGCGCAGGGTGTCCTCGAGGACCTGCATGGTGCGGTCCGAGCGCGGCCCGTTCAGCAGTTCGTCACCGACATTGGCGATCGTGATGATCTGGGTGGCCACCAATTCGGCGTAGCCCTCCGTGATTTCGGGTTGCCGCTTGATCAGCAAACCCTGCCGCCACGGGCACCACCACTTCGGATAGGCGGGCTCGAAGATCATATTGAGCCCGATCCAGTTGACCACCCAGCCGATGATCACACCGCCGACCGGCAGCACCACCAGCGGCGACCAATGCGTCAGATGCAGCACCGCGACGAGCACCAGACCCATCGGTGCGCCGAAATAGAAGCCGAAGTTCTGCATGAACCGCAACTCCTTGGCGCCCAGCACCTGAAAAACGGTGTTGAGCAACTGCGGGCGCGATTGGAAATACCGGATCACCATCTGTTTGACATCGAGCAGTTGTTCGATGTTGGACCCGAGTTCGTCGGTCAGTTCCTTGAGGATCTCCGGGAGTTGTTCCCGGACCCGCTCGTGCACCAACTCCCGGACCTGTGCGGGCAAGTTGTACCAGAGCTGCGGATGTTCGCGGCGGGCAATCTCCTCCACGATGTCGCGGATCTGCGACTGCGCCATATCGGTCAGATGCGCGGCCAGTTCATCGGGCTCGAGTTCGCGATAGAAGTCGGCGACGCTACCGAGTTTCGAGAGCCCTTTGTCGACCGCGATCGAGGCCATCTTGTCCGCGCGCGAGGGCACGATTCCCTGCCAGCCCATGCGCCCGTCGTACTGCAGCAACGGCAGCACCTGAATGCGCTTGGGAAGATAGGGGAACAACCATTTCAGACCCGGTACCCGAAACCCGTGAAAGCGTAGCGGCTTGAACAGCATCAGGATGCCGGTCCAGTTGGTGATATAGCCGATGACACCCGTGAAGAGGGGGATCGTGATCAGTTCCAGCAAAATCGTCGGGTGAAAACCCAGCAAACTATCCAGCACGACACCCTCCTGCCGACCCCTTACCGGTGACCGCCGTCACACCGGCACTACAACGTACCCCGTCGGCCAGGCGAACCTTACTGCGAATTCCGGAAACGGGTCCAATTGCGACCGGAGCGACGCGGCCGGAGGCGGCAGCGAGCGTAACCACGGAGGCCGCCGCGGAGGTCGCCATGCAATTCCGCGACTGGAGCGACGCGGCCGGAGGCGGCAGCCTGCGTAACCACGGAGGCCGCCGCGGAAGTCGCGATCCAATTCGGGTTGGAAAGCTGGTACGCGGTAGCGTATGGCCGAGACTTCGATCACATCGCGTGATCGGAATGTCGCACCGGACAGTGGCAGCCGCAAGAATGACCGGAACCACATTCATGCCGCTATCGCTGGGGTGTCGGCGCTCATGGCCGAGAGCCGCTGAACATGGCCGGTGGCCTTCGGGGTGCGGTAAGAATATGTGAGCGGACTCGTTCACCTGGCGATATTCGGAGAATGACGTGACAGACGACAGGACCGGACAGGATGTGGTCCGACCCGGTTCCCGCGCTGTGGAACGCAGCTCGGACGTGGAGAAGCGGCAGATCAGCAACGAAGCCCGCATGATCCGCGGCGTCTTCCGGGCAGCCGGCCTGGCTGCCGGGACCGCGGTCCGCGGCGGCCAGTGGGCCGTCGGCACCGGCCTCGAGGTCACCAAGCAGATCGCCCAGGCCGCGCTCGACGGCGAATCCTCCACCGACATCGCCGAACGCACCGGAGCCGCACTGCAGTCCGTCGCCCGCAGCGTCCTCGGCGTCACCGAGGGATCGGTGCGCGAGATCGTCAGCTACGTCCCCACCAACGGCCAGGCGCAGGGGCCGTCGGCCGGCGGGCTGGTCCGCTCGTCGACCCTGGTCGATCTGCGCCGCCGCGGCGACAATCTGCTCGCGCGCTCGGCCGACGTGTACTTCACCGAGGAAGTGCATCCGGCCTACGACCGCATCCTCGATCAGCTGTCCTCGGACGAGGCGCGGATTCTGCGGTTCATGGCCATCAACGGGCCGCAGCCCTCGGTCGACGTGCGCACCAACCGGCCGCTGGGGATCGGTTCCGAGCTGGTCGCCGGAGATCTGACCTCGGTCCCGGAGCAGGCCGGCGTGCGGTATCCGGATCGGTCGCGGCTGTATTTGATCAATCTGAACCGGCTCGGTCTGCTGACCACCTCCGACGATCCCGTGGTGCTGAGCCGTTATATGGTGCTCGAGGTGCAGCCGATCGTCGAATCGGCGCTCAAGCAGGCTGGCCGGGTGCCCAAGATCGTGCGAAAGAGCTTGCGCCTCACCGAATTCGGCGAGGACTTCTGTAAGACCTGCTTCACCATCAACGGGTCCTGACCTGCGACTGCCGGTCAACGGTGTGTAGCGATCCGATACCTATTTTCCGATCTGCGCAGATTCGCCGGATCCGGTGGGATTGTTGAGGTATGGATTCCGATGCCGTCTCCGCGATCAGCCGGCTGAAGTTCCGGTACCTGAGAGCGCTCGACACCAAATCGTGGGAAGACTTCGCCGACACGATGATCCCGGAGGCGACGGCGACCTACAGCGAGTACCTGCAGTTCGAATCGCGTGATGCGTTCCTGGCGTTCATGCGCAACACCCTCGGGCCCCACGTCATCACCGAACATCGGTGCGACCACCCCGAGATCGATATCGACGGCGACGCGGCGACCGGCACCTGGTATCTGGCCGACACCGTACTCATCCCCGGTCACAACATGCTGCTGCGCGGGGCGGCGTTCTACAACGACCGGTACGTGCGCTGCGACGACGGCCATTGGCGCATCGCCCACACCGGGTACGAGCGGACCTATGAGGTGGTGCTGTCGCTCTCGGATCTGCCGAGTCTGCGTCTGACCGCCAGCCGGTGGGGCGTGATCACCGGTGAGTCGGGTTCGGTGCCCGATATCCCGGCCGTGGTGTCGAATATCGAGGACACGCCGGGCGGGCCGGTCGAGGAAGAACCGGACGAGGCGATCGGGTAATCGCCTCCGGTCGACCCGTCAGTCGGTGTCGATCGGCGGACTGCCGGGTCGCCCTCCGTGGTGACGCTCCGCTGCCGCCTCCGGTCGACCCGTCAGTCCGCGGTCGCGACGAGCGGTTCCAGCGTGAGTTCCGGCTTTTCCTTCTCGATGTACTGCAGCCGCCACTTGTCGCTGAACAGGGCCAGGATGACGCCGTCGCTGCGGGTGAAGACCTCGACCCCGCGCTGCCGGTCCAGCTCCGGCGACGAGGCGGCGTCGGTACGCCGGGCCAGCTGATAGGGCAGGAAATCCAGCTGCGTTTCGACGTTGAATTCGGCCTGCATCCGGGCGGTGACCACCTCGAACTGCATCGGGCCGACCGCCGCCAAGACAGGGGAGGCGTCGCCGCGCAGGTCGTTGCGCAGCACCTGCACCACGCCCTCGGAGTCGAGTTGATCGATGGCCTTGCGGAACTGCTTGTACTTGCCCGCGCTGCGAGCGCGCAAGGTGGCGAAATGTTCCGGCGCGAAGGACGGAATCGGCGGGAACTCCACCTTCTTGTCCACGAACAGCGTGTGCCCGGGGGCGAGGGCGGTCGCGTTGACCAGACCCACCACATCGCCCGGATAGGCGGTGTCGACGGTGGCGCGCTCGCGGCCGAAGACGGTGAGCGCGTATTTGGTCGCGAACGGGCGTCCGGTCTGAGCGTGCGTGACGACCATGCCCCGCTCGAATTCCCCGGAGACGATGCGCATGAACGCCAGCCGGTCGCGATGCGCGGCGTCCATACCCGCCTGCACCTTGAATACGACCGCGCTGAACGGGTCGGCCGGTTCCCGCGGGGAGCCGTCGACGTCGGCGCGGGAGCCGGGCGGCGGGGCCAGCGCCACCAGCGTGTCGAGCAGTTGCCGCACGCCGAAGTTCAGCATCGCCGAGGCGTAGATGACCGGCGAGGTCTGGCCGGCGAGGAACAGTTCCTGATCGTGATCCTGGCCGGTGGCCGAGAGCAGTTCGCTCTCCTCGGCCGCGGTCTCCCACGGTTCGCCTTCGCGGGCGGCGGCCTGGTCGGGCGAGTACGACTCTTCCGGCGCGATGGTCGCGCCGCCCGCGGTCCGGGTGAAATGGATGTATTCGGTGGCGGCGCCCTCGGGTCCGCGGCGCAGCAGCCCACGGAAATCGCCCGCGATGCCGACCGGCAGGAACAGCGGCGTGGGGGTCAGGCCGATCCGCTCGCTGATCTCGTCGAGCAGTTCCAGCGGCGCCCGTCCGGGACGGTCCCACTTGTTGATCACGGTGATCACCGGGATGCCGCGGTGGCGGCACACCTGGAACAGTTTGAGCGTCTGTGGCTCCAGGCCCTTGGCGGCGTCGATGAGCATGACGGCGGCGTCGACGGCCGTCAGTACCCGGTAGGTGTCCTCGGAGAAATCGGAGTGACCGGGCGTGTCGACCAGATTGATCACGCACTCGCCGTATTCGAACTGCAGCGCCGTCGAGCTGACGGAAATACCGCGCGCCTTCTCCATTTCCATCCAGTCGGAAACGGTGGATTTCCGGCCGGATTTCCCGTGAATGGCGCCGGCCTCGGAAATCATCTTCGCGTGCAGGGCCAAGGCCTCGGTCAGCGTCGACTTACCCGCGTCCGGATGCGAGATCACCGCGAAGGTGCGCCGCCGTTCCGCCTCCTGCGCCACCCGCCCGGATGTGGTCGTGCTGGCTGAGGGGGAATTCACCGATCGGCTCCTCTTCGCGGGACAGGGCAAAGCATCAGAATACGTGAGTGAGGCGCTTCGGCTCGCACCGGGGACAGCGGCGGTCCAGGGAAACTGCCGGTCAGGGCGGGTGCGCGGACCGCGGGGGCCTCGGTCAATCGGACAGGTGCCGGGCGACCGTGCGCAGGACGAGCCGGTCCAGGTCGATACCCGGCGCGATCAGTTCCACGCTCCGGTTCGCCACGAGGGTGGCGATGCCGTGCAGATTCGTCCACAGTCCGAAGGCGCGTTCTTCCGCGCGGTCGCGCACACAGCTCGCGACCAGATCCGCCCACCCCTGGTAGATCGGAATCGTCTTGCGGCGCAGATTCTCTCCCGAGCCTTGCAGCAGATCGTGGCGGAACATGAGGGTGAACATCTCGGGCCGCCGTGCCGCGAAGTCGATGTATTCACCCGCCATCCGGTCGATCCGCACCCGCGGGATCTCGCTCTCGTGTGCCGCGAAACGCCCACTCAGATCAGCGAACCCGTGCACCGCGACCGCGGCCAGCAGCGCGTTGTGGGTCGGGAAGTACCGCCGCGGCGCCCCATGCGACACCCCGGCCTCCCGTGCGATGGCCCGCAGACCGAGCTGTGCGGCACCGACCTCCTCCAGCAATCCCACACCCGCACTCACCAGCCGTTCCCGCACCGGTTCGTCGACACCCATGCCGCACATTGTCGCGTGCGGGTTCCGCGTCCGTTCGGCAGCGGTGCCGGTCGCAGGCGATTCGGCATTCACCGACAGGTGCCGTGGGTCCGGTGGCGGGTCCACCGCACGACACCGTTCACCGGAGATCGCCTCCGCCGGCAAAAAGTGTGACGAGCAGCAAGGTGACCGCGTAGACATTGTCTACTAGAATGACTGATAGACAGTGTCTACGAGCGACCGTGGAGGGCGTGTATGTGGTATCGGCTTTTGAAGTTCGTCCTGATCGGACCGCTCCTGCGGATCCTCGGGCGGCCGAAAGTCGAAGGGCTGCATCATGTTCCGAAGGACGGCCCGGTGATCATCGCGGCGAATCATCTGGCCGCGATCGACTCCCTCTATCTGGCGCTCGTGCTGCCGAGGCGGATCACCTTTCTCGCCAAGAGTCAGTATTTCGATGAATCGGGGTGGCGCGGGCGCGTCAATCGCTGGGTGATGACGGCGACCGGACAGGTGCGCGTCGATCGCTCCGGTGGTTCCGCCTCGGCGGATGCGCTCGCCGCGGCGGTCGGGATTCTGGAGTCGGGCGGGGTGTGGGGCATTCACCCGGAAGGGACTCGCTCACCGGACGGCCGGGTCTATCGCGGTCGCACCGGAGTGATCCGGGTGGCGATGCAGACCGGCGCGCCGGTCGTGCCGGTGGCGCTCAGCGGCACCGACCGGGTGAACCGGCGTGGGCGGCGGCTGCTGCGTTTCGGCAAGGTTCGAATCGTGTTCGGTGCGCCTCGCACCTTCCTGCCGGTCGATCGGGCCGCGGTCCGCACTGCGACCGACGACCTCATGGTGGAGTTGGCGATGCGTTCGGGTCGCCGCTATGTGGATTGCTACGCGGCGCACTTCCGCGCCGAATCCGCCTGAACCGGCCCGGGGCCGAGCCTGCGGGAGTTTGCCGTCCGGCGTGCATTACCGCATCGGGGTGCGGCGCGAAAGCGTTTTCCGCTACATGCTATTGTTCTCAGGTTGTCTCGGCGAGGGTGTCGCACCCAGTGCACACCGTGATCGACGCGGCTCGGCTTCCGGCCGTTGTCGTGCGGTCATCGCCCGACGAGCAGACCCTTTCGCCAGGGCCGTCCGAATTCAGGACAGTACCTGGCCAGCACACCGTCCGCCCCGGAAAGCCGTAGGAGAGTATTTCAGTCATGTCCGACGTCAGCGTTCTCGCAGCTCAGACCCGCACCGAATTCGGCAAGGGCGCCGCGCGCCGCACCCGTCGCGACGGCAACGTTCCCGCCGTCCTGTACGGCCACGGCGAGGCGCCGAAGCATCTGGCCGTCAACGCTCAGGCCTTCGCCGCGATCCTGCGTGAGCACGGCACCAACGCCGTCCTGAACCTGGAGATCGACGGCAAGAAGCAGCTGGCGATGACCAAGTCCGTGGTCGTGCACCCGATCCGCCGCTACATCGAGCACGCCGACCTGCTGATCGTCAAGCGCGGCGAGAAGGTCGTCGTCGACGTGCCGGTCGCGCTGGCCGGCGACGCGGGCCCGGGCACCCTGGTCACCCAGGAGGCCACCACCGTGTCGATCGAGGTCGACGCGCTGAACGTGCCCGAGTCCATCGAGGTCTCGATCGAGGGTGCCGAGGCCGGCACCCAGATCACCGCCGGTCAGGTCGAGCTGCCGAAGGGCGCCGCCCTGTCCGGCGACCCGGAGGCGCTGATCGTCAACATCATCGTCGCTCCGGCCGCCGAGGCCGTCGAGGGCGAGGGTGAAGGCCAGGCCGAGGGCGAGGCCGAGAGCGCCGAATAATTCGGTCGTTCAACGGATTTCGATGACGGAATCTACTGCCCCCGCGCTCGTGGTGGGGCTGGGTAATCCCGGGCCCGAATACGAGCGCACCAGGCACAATGCCGGGTTCCTGGTCGCCGATGTGCTCGCCGAGCGCATCGGCGGCCGGTTCACCGTGCACAAGAAGTCGGGCGCCGACCTGGTCGAGGCCCGGCTCGACGGGCGCAAGGTGCTGCTGGCCAAGCCGCGTACCTATATGAACCTATCCGGCCGCCCGGTCGCGGCGCTGGCCCGGTTCTTCTCGGTCCCGCCCACCGAGGTCATCGTCGTGCACGACGAACTGGATCTGCCGTTCGGCAGCATCCGGCTCAAACGCGGCGGCGGTGAAGGTGGTCACAACGGGCTGCGTTCGATCTCGAATGCCCTGTCCACCAAGGACTATCTGCGGGTGCGGTTCGGTGTGGGCCGCCCGCCCGGCCGGCAGGATCCGGCCGATTTCGTGCTCAAACCGTTCTCCGCGCCCGAACGCAAAGAGGTTCCGGTGCTGGTCGAACAGACCGCCGACGCGGTGGAGTTGCTGCTGCGCGTGGGTCTGGAAACCGCCCAGAACCAACTGCATTGAGCGATCCTCTGCGAAGATCGGTGGCCGTGCAGGACTACACGACGATTTTCGATCGGTATCGGGGCACGCTGCTGGGCGGGGCGGTCGGTGATGCCCTGGGCTGGCCGATCGAATTCCTGAAACTGGAACAGGTCCGCGACCGGTTCGGTCCCGACGGGCTCACCGGATTCGCTCCGGCGGCAGACGAATCCGCGCCCAGGCAGATCACCGACGACACTCAGATGACGCTGTTCACCGCCGAGGGGCTGTTGCGGTGTGCGCCGGGGGCGGATCCTGCGCCGGTCCTGCGCCGCGCCTATCTGCGCTGGCTGCGGACACAACGCGAACACGCGCCCGACCCGCGTCCCGACGGCTGGCTGGCGAGTCTGCCCTATCTGTACGCGGTACGCGCACCGGGCAACGCGTGTATGCGCGGGCTGAACCGGCAGGCGCAGAGTTATCGCGAACCACATCCCTTCGGCGTCCCGGGGCCGGTGAACGAGGATTCCAAGGGATGCGGCACGGTCATGCGGTCCGCGCCGTTCGGATTGGCCGCCCTCGGACCGGAGGCCGCCTTCCAGGCGTCGGCGCGGTGTGCCCAGCTCACCCACGGTCATCCCACCGGATATCTGGCCGCCGGGGCATTCGCCGCCCTGATCGACCGGCTCGTGAACGGCGCCGATCTGCGAACGGCGGTGCAGGACACCACGAGTCAGGTCGAGGCGGTGGCCGGTGGCGCGGAAACCGCCGCCGCCCTGCGCAAGGCCGTGGCCACCGCCGACGCGGGTACCGGGACCTCGGAGGCCGTCGAACAGGTAGGTGCGGGCTGGGTGGCCGAGGAATGTCTGGCCATCGGGGTGTACTGCGCGCTGGATGCCGAGCGGACCGGAGATGTGCGCCGCGCATTCCTGTTGTCGGTCAACCATTCCGGTGATTCCGATTCCACCGGTGCGGTGGCCGGCAATATCCTCGGCGCCCGCCACGGCCTCGACGCGCTGCCCCTTGATTGGTGCGGTGCGGTCGAGGGCCGCGACGATCTGGCCCGCGTCGCCGACGATCTGGTCGCCGCTTTCGTGTACCGGGACCGGAACCCCCTCGGCGACCGCTATCCGGTGGACGCGTCGGAAGATCCGGTACCGCAGTGACTCTCGTGCCGATCAGTTCAGATGCGCCGCGGTGGCGGAGCGGCGCAACTTCCCGGAGGACGTCTTCGGCAGCGCGCCGGGGCCGAGGACGGTGACGCTGCGCGGGCGGGCGCCGACCGCGGTGAAGACCTCGTGCACGACCTCGTGCTCGATCCGGCGCACCGTCTCGGGATCCTGAAAGTCGTTGCTCTCCACCACGACCGCGAAACTCTCGCGCTTCTGCCCGGCGTCCAGGCGCACCGCGACCGCGTTACCCGGCCGCACCCCGGCCACACGCAGCGCGGCGCGTTCGATATCGGTCGGGAAGATGTTGCGCCCGCCCATGATGATCACGTCCTTGATCCGGCCGCAGACCACCACGGACCCGTCCTCGGTCACGTAGCCGATATCGCCGGTATCGAGCCAGCCCTCGGCGTCGCGAGCGGGCCGGAACCCGTCGACGGTCACATATCCCACGGTGACGGCGGGCCCGCGCACCTCGAGCACGCCCACCGTTCGGGTCGGCAACGGCCGGTGTTCGTCGTCGACGACCCGGATCTCGAGATTGTCGACCGGGCGGCCCAGCAGCGGCAGGCGGCGCAGATTGCCGTGGTGGGCCGCCGGATCCGTCGCCGGAACCGCCTTGCCGAGCGCCTCGAGCAGATCCGCGTCGACGATGTCGACGACCTGCCCGACGCCCGGATCCGGAATCGACACCGCCAGCGTCGTTTCGGCCATGCCGTACACCGGAGTGAGCGCGGACGCGCTGAGCCCGAATCGTTTCCCGGCCGCCGCGAGGGCGTCCATCGTATCGGGATCGACCGGTTCGGCGCCGTTCCACATGTACCGCACACTGCTCAGATCCACGGTGCCGTCCTCGGCGCGCGCCAAGCGGCGGGTCAGCAGCGAATAGGCGAAATTGGGTGCGGCCGTGACCGTTCCGCGGTATTTCGAGATCAGCTCGGCCCACAGGATCGGCCGTTGCAGGAAGTCCATCGGCGTCACACAGACCACCTCGGCGCCCAATTGCATCGGCACGCTGAGGAATCCGACCATGCCCATATCGTGGAACAGCGGCAGCCAGCTGACCATCACGTCCTGGTCGAGCTGGAACTTCACCCGATCGAACATGGCGTAAGCGTTGACGTAGAAGTTCTCGTGGGTGATCCGCACTGCCTTCGGCGATCCGGTGGAACCGGAGGTCAGCTGCTGGAGCGCGATATCGGATTCCACGGTAGGCACCGGATCGGTATCGGGTCCGGTGGCCAGCTCGTCGGTCAGGACCACGGTGATGCCACGTTCGGTCAGCAATGGTGCCGCCACCTCGAACGGCGCGCCCAGCACCACCGCACGTGCCTCGATCATCCGAAGCACGGTCTCGGTGTCGCGGGCCCACAGTTGCAGATCCGTGCGCGGCGTCGGCTGATGCAGCATGGTGATCGATGCCCCGCGCATCCAGATCGCCTGGCACGCCGGCGCGATATCGGCGGGCATACCGGCCAGCACACCGACGGCATCGCCGTGCTCGATCCCGGCCGCCGCGAGCCCACCGGCCATCCGCCGGGCGAGGCGGTGGATCTCGTCCCAACCCCGGCGTAGCGGCGTCTCCGGCTCCCCGGTGATCAGCCCCCGGCGGGAACGTTGTGCGGTCGCGAACATTTCCTCGGTGAACCGGCTCACCCTCGAACTCCCGTCTCCACCCGACCGGCGGTCGGCACATCTGCACTATCTCGGTGCGCGGGCGCGGCGTTAGCCGGCGCCGGAGCGTGATCGTTTCAGCGTCGCACTACGAATAACACGATGAAAATCGGAACTCGGTTCGGCCGCCTCAACCCGCGAGGCGGTCGACGGCCTCGAGGAAGCGATCGAGCTCCTCGAGGGTGACGAAGCAGTGCGGCGAGGCTCGCACCACCGATTCGAGCCGCCGCGCGGACATGTCGAGCAACGTGGAGCTACGGTAGCTGACCGTCACCGTGATGTCGGCGGCACGCAGCGTCTCGCGCACCTCGTTCGGATCGACGCCGTCGACGGTGAACGAGACGATGCCGGAATGTTCGGTTCCCAGGTCCCGCACCGTGATTCCCGGGATCGACGGCAGATTCTCGCGCAGATGCCGCGCCTTGGCGGCGATATCGGCGTAGACGTTCTCCGGTCCCAGATCCAGCAGGTAGCGCACCGCCGCGCCGAGGCCCAGTCGCGCCGCGACGTCGCATTCCCAGAATTCGAAGCGGCTCGCGTCGGAGGCCACGCGATAGTCCTGCGGCCCGGTCCACGCGGCGCTGTGCAGATCGAGGCGGCTGGGTTCGAGTTCGCGGCAGACGTCCGGGTGGACGTAGAGGAAGCCGGTGCCGCGCGGGCCGCGCAACCACTTCCGGCCGGTGGCCGACATCGCGTCGACACCCAGTTCCGCCACATCGATGCCGATCTGACCGGCGGATTGGCAGGCGTCCAGCAGGACCAGCGCACCGACGCGATGGGCGATGCGGGTGGCCTCGGCGACCGGGTTGACCAGGCCGCCGTTGGTGGGAGCGTGCAGCAGCGAGACGATCTTCACGCGGTCGTCGAGCATGCTGTCGAGGGCCACCAGGTCGATCTGCCCGGTGTCGTCGCTGGGAATGGCCTCGACGGTCGCGCCCGCCGCCCGCGCGCGCTGCAGGGCCGCGATCACATTGCTGGCGTAGTCCGAACCCGAGACCAGAATGCGATCGCCCGGCCGCAGCGGTACGGCGTAGAAGAAATCCGACCAGGAACGGGAGGCGCTGTCGCTCAGGGCGATCGCCGAGGCGTCGGCGTTGATCAGTGTGGCGATCGCGGTCTTGACCGCCGCCAGATCGTCGAGCCGCTCCGAGGCGGAGCGATATCCGCCGATCTCGGCCTCGCGCCGCAGATGGGCGACGGCGGTGTCCACGACGATTCGCGGGGGCAGCGAGGATCCCGCGCTGTCGAGGAAGACCGGCGGCGGTCCGGCGGTGTCGTAGGCGGGGATATCGGCGCGCAGTCGGTCGGTATCGAGCACCCTGTCGACCGTAGGCCATCGCGGGCTGCCGACGCCCGAGGCCGTCCCGGGAACGGTCCGGATCAGCTGCCCGGACGACGCCGCCGACGGCTCCGTCGGGAGGCGAGACAGCGGCGATCGCTTGGGGCCTGTGGTGCTGGTGGTGCGGCCGTGACCGGCATGTTCACCATTTCGACGGATTCTGTGTCGGTGGGCGCGGCTACCCTGGTTCGAGCGGCGGAAGAACCGGGCGCGGTCTCTCGTTGCACTGCTACACGCAATACCGGCACTCGGTCGATGCGGCACTGTCGCCGATATCGGCTCAGGGTGGGCGGAACGCGGTGGGTGATCCCCCGCAGGCTCGAGCGGAGGTTGGCATGGCGGTAACGGTGGACAAGGCGCCGGCCGGATCGGTTGCCGGTTTGTCTTCGCGCGCCGCGGCGGAGGCCTATGTGGGAGGTGTCTGTTTCAAACAGGGCCCGCCCACGTTGATCGGTGCCGAACTGGAGTGGCTCACCGCTCGCGGGGAGCTGTCGGCGCCGGATTCGCGTCCGCGCTTGTCGATGCTCGCGGATGCGCTGGGTCCTTATGCCCCGCAGTCTGTTTCGCCCGATTCACCCGCCAAAGTACTTCCCGGTGGCAGCCGGATCACCCTCGAACCCGGTGGCCAGATCGAACTGTCCAGCGCCCCCTTCGCCGATGCCGCGCAACTCTGCGCCCGGCTGCTCGAGGATTCTCACTTTCTCTCCGACTTGCTCGGAACCCGATCCATCCGAATGTATTCCGCCGCCGCCGATGTCGGTCGGCAGGCCCGCCGGGTGCTTCGCCTGCCGCGTTATCGCGCGATGGAACGGGCGTTCGCGGGCGTCGGCCCGTACGGCAAGCTGATGATGTGCAATACCGCCGCCACGCAGGTCAGCGTGGACGCGGGGGCCGACCCCGCCGAGATCGCGGCCCGCTGGAACGCGCTGTACGCGGTCGGCCCGGCCCTGGTGGCGGCCTTCGCCTGTTCCCCGGATCTGCACGGTGCTCCCACCGGCGCCTGGGCGTCGCAGCGGATGCGCACCTGGCTGCGGCTCGATCACGCCCGCACCCGGCCGCCGGTGCGGAGCTGGGCCGACCCGCTCACCGACTACGGCCGCTGGGCGCTGGACACCCCGCTGCTGTGCGTGCGGCGCGGCCCCGCCGAGGCGGACTGGACGGCGCCGCCGGGCGCCACCTTCGCGGATTGGCTGTGCGGTGCGCTCGACGACGAGATCGGCCGCCGCCCGGAGGTCGAGGATCTCGACTACCACCTGACCACGGTCTTTCCGCCCGTGCGGGCGTCCGGACACCTCGAGGTCCGCTATCTGGACGCACAGCCGGGTGATCAGTGGTCCGTGCCGATCCACGTCGTCGATGCGCTGATGTCGGCGCCGTCGGTGGTCGCGGAGGCGACCGCACTGGCCGAACCGGTCGCCGACGAATGGGCCTCGGCCGCCCGCTGTGGCCTGGCCGATCCCCAGATCCGTTCCGTCGCAGTGGAATTGCTGACTCTCGCCGCCGAGCATGCCCGCAGCGACGCGGCCGCCGAGCAGGTGTGGGCAGCGGTGCGGCGATGTCGCAGCGGCCGCATTCCGGACGGGGAGGTCGCCCGTTGCGCACCCGCCGAGACAGCCGAATGAGTACGACCGGCGACGCGCACCGCAGGTCGGCGCGACGAGGCAGCCGGGCACGATCCCTGGGAGAGCACCGATGACCGTTCACACCGGAACCGATCACGCCGCGACCGAGCGTTTACGCGCACAGATCGCGGAGGTCCTGATCCGCGCACGCGCCCGCACGACGGTGCTGACCGAGGCGGTGGACGAGGCCGAACTGGTGGCCCAGCATTCGCCGCTGATGAGCCCGCTGGTGTGGGATCTGGCGCATATCGGCAACCAGGAGGAACTGTGGCTGGTCCGTGATGTCGGCGGGCGTGAGCCGGTACGGGCCGATATCGACCATCTCTACGACGCTTTCCGGCACGCCCGCGCCGACCGCCCGGCGCTGCCGCTGCTGAATCCGGCGCAGGCACGTGGATACGTCGGCACCGTGCGGAACAAGGTACTGGATGTGCTGAATTCCAGTCCGTTGCGCGGAAATCGGCTGGTGGACAGTGGTTTCGCCTTCGGCATGATCGCCCAGCACGAACAACAGCACGACGAGACCATGCTCGCCACCCATCAGCTGCGCGCCGGCGACGCGGTGCTGACCGCCGCGCCCGCACCGGCCGCGCGCGTCGCCGTCGGCGACGAAGTCGTCGTTCCCGCGGGCGAATTCACCATGGGCACCTCCTCGGATCCGTGGGCCCTCGACAACGAGCGGCCCGAACATCGCGTCCACCTGCCCGGCTTCGCGATCGACGCGGCGCCGGTGACGAACGCGCAATATCTGGCGTTCATCGAGGACGGCGGCTATCACCGGCCCGAGCTGTGGTCACAGCGTGGCTGGGCCCACCGGGTGGAGGCCGATCTGACCGCGCCACAGTTCTGGGAGCGCGACAGCGACAACCGCTGGTGGCGGCGGACTTTCGCAAGGCCGGCGCCGGTGCGCCCCCAGCAGCCGGTGGTGCACGTGTGCTGGTTCGAGGCCGAGGCCTACGCCAGCTGGGCGGGCAAGCGCTTGCCCACCGAGGCCGAATGGGAGAAGGCCGCGCGGTTCGATCCGGCCACCGGACGGTCGCGGCGATATCCCTGGGGCGACGCCGAACCCGACGACACCACCGCCAATCTGGGGCAGCGCCATCTGGAACCGGCCGATGTCGGTGCCTATCCGGCCGGTGCGTCGCCGTCCGGAGTGCATCAGCTGATCGGCGACGTATGGGAGTGGACCGCTTCGGGTTTCGAGCCGTATCCCGGATTCGCGGCGTTCCCCTACCGCGAATATTCCGAGGTGTTCTTCGGCGGTGACTACCGCGTCCTGCGGGGCGGATCCTTCGGTACCGACCCGGTCGCCTGCCGCAGCACCTTCCGCAACTGGGACCACCCGATCCGGCGCCAGATCTTCTCCGGCTTCCGTCTCGCCCGCGACCTGCGACCGGACGAGCGCTGATGTGCCGACATCTCGGCTATCTGGGGCCACCGGCTTCGGTCGGTGAACTGCTCACTCGCGGAACGCATTCGCTGCGCACCCAGTCGTGGGCGCCGAACGATATGCGCCACGGAGGAACCGTCAACGCCGACGGTTTCGGGGTCGCGTGGTGGACCGGGGACGGGGCCGCGAGCCGCTACCGCAATTCCGCGCCGATCTGGACCGACCCCGCGGTGGAGGAGGTGCTGCCGCAACTGTCCTCGGCGGCGGTGCTGGCCGCGGTGCGTTCGGCCACGGTCGGCATGCCGGTGGAACGGACCGCCTGCGCCCCGTTCATCGACGGCGGATGGGCGTTCAGCCACAACGGTGTGATTCAGAACTGGCGCACGGTGTTGCCGGTGGTGGCACAGCAATTCGGGTCGCCGGATCTGCTGGATGCCGAATCCGCGACCGATTCCGCCGCGCTCTGGGTGGTGCTGCGCGCCGCCTTGGACGGAATCGGCGTGCTGTCGTCGGCGTTCGAGGGTCGCAGCGAGTCCGACGCCCGGCTCCGGGCCGTCGCGGCCGCGGTCACGGCGACGGTTCGCGCCGTACTGGCGCAGGCGCCGAGCGCACGGCTGAACCTGCTCCTCGGGGACGGCGAAACACTGTGGGCGACAACTGTTCACCACTCGCTGTCGGTGCTCGTCACCGACGAGGCCGCGGTGGTTTCCTCCGAACCCTACGACGACGATCCACGCTGGCAGGCGATCACCGACCGGCAGGTGGTGACGGTGCGGCCCGGTCTGCTCGTGGTCGAGCCGCTGGACGCAGCACCACCCACACTCTCCGCAGGACTCGATGAATCCGAAAGGGCCCGTTCATGAGCGAACCGACGCTGGACATCCACCTCACCGACGACGATCTCGACGCCGCGCTGCGGTCGGACGCTCGGACCGGACTCACCGCCGATCCGAAGACGTTGCCGCCGAAGTGGTTCTACGACGCGCGCGGTAGTGAACTGTTCGAAGCGATCACCGAACTTCCGGAGTACTACCCGACCCGCACGGAGCGCGCGCTGCTCGAGCGGGTGGTCGGCGATATCGCGCGCACCGCCCAGGCCGAGGTACTGGTGGAGCTCGGCGCCGGATCGGCGGCCAAGACGCGTCTGCTGCTGTCGGCCCTGTTGTCCGAGGGGCCGTTGAAAACCTATGTGCCGCAGGATGTGTCGGTTTCGGCGCTGCGCGGTGCCGCTGAGCAGATCGGTACCGAATTCCCGAATCTCGCGGTGCACGGTGTGGTCAGCGATTTCACTGAAACCCTGCACAATCTCCCGCGCGGTGGCCGGCGGATGATCGCGTTCCTGGGCGGCACCATCGGCAATCTGGTCCCGCGGGAGCGGGCCGAATTCCTGGCCGGCATTCAGCAGGTCCTCGAACCGGGCGAACAGCTGCTGCTCGGGGCCGGCCTGGTCACCGATCCGGCGGTGCTGGTGCCCGCCTACGACGACGCCGCGGGCGTGACAGCCGAATTCAACCGAAATGTCCTGCACGTGTTGAACTCTCGGCTGCATGCCGACTTCGATCCGGAAGCCTTCGCGCATATCGCCCACTGGGATGCGGAGAACGAGTGGATCGAGATGCGGTTGGCGGCGACCCGGGATATGACGGTCACCGTCGCCGATCTCGACCTGGTCGTGGACTTCGCCCAGGGTGAGCAGATGCGCACCGAGATCTCGGCCAAGTTCCGCGTGGACGGACTCGGCCGGGAACTGGACAGCGCCGGATTCGCCACCGAAGAGGTGTGGACCGATCCGGACGAGCGTTTCGTGCTGGTCCTGGCCGAACGACGCTGACGCCCGGGCTCGAACCGGACTGCCCGGGGGTGTCGGCGTCAGTTGCCGATGACCGCGGCCAACCACTCGACGACGGGCCGCAGATCTTCCCAGGCGGCCCGGACCTCGGTGGCGGCGCGGGGCGTCTCCAGCCAGGGCGGTGCGCCGAAGTCCTTGTGGATCACCAGGGATTTGTGGCGCAGCAGGTCGAGGCGTGGATGGTCGGCGGGGAAACCCTTGGGCCGGGTCTTCAGTTGCTCCCCGCCGATCACATAGCCGACTGCCGCCAAACCGTCCAGCAGCGCCTGCAATTCGTAGCCGCGCACCTCGTCGTCGATGGTCGTGCGCAGCCGCGCGAGCTGCTCGGGCGTCGGTGCGTACACCCCACCGGCCACATACAGCCCGGGAGCGCCGATCTGGACGTACCACCCCGCTCCCGGGGCGGTGCGGACCACCGCGCCCTGATGGTCCTTGTAGGGCGCCTTGTTCTTGGAGAACCGCACATCGCGATACGGCCGGAAGATCTTCGCCGGTCCGAAGTCGTTCTCCAGTTCCGTGGTCAGCGCCACCATCGGCGCCCGCACGGACTGTTCGTAGACATGCTTGTTGGCGGTCCAGAAAGCCTTCGAGTTGTCGGCTTCCAGATCCTCGTAGAAGTCGAGCCCGGCGAACGGGAACCCCGCGAATCCGCTCATACCGCCAACTTAGCGACCGCCGCGGACACCTTCCGCGGCGCCCGCTCCGACGGGCCGTTCAGTCGCCCGGTTCGTCGACCACGTCGATGGCGGCGACTTCGGCGGGCCGCTCGTCCTCGTCGCGCAATTCCTGACGATGCCGGCGGCGAGTCCATTCCTGGTCCAGCTCACTGCGGATCCCGAGGCGGCCGTCGTCGTCGTTCTCGTGATACTTGATCTCCAGATTGTCGGGCGGATCATCGATGTAGCGCTGATATTCGCGGATCTCGTCGGCCTGTTCATCGTCCCCGAGGTCGTAGTCCAGGTCCTCGCGCTCGTCATCGCCCATCTCGAACACCTCGTCCATCAACGGGTAAGTGTCGTCGTCGGCCATCAGCAGCCCACCTCTCTCGCAGGCTCCCCCGCCTCTCCGGGGATTTTGCGTGCCGTGAGAGCCACTCGACTCGGTAGTCGGTCTCGCCTCACGACGTTATGAAGTTGTGGGCGTACCCGGCGAGTTACCCATGTCCTCGCGAAATCAGTCGATACGTCGGCTTCCCTCGCGAGGACCAGGTCCACCTGCCCCTATTCTCCACTCGAGCGCAGCTCCGCGGTAGTGACCGGGCTTTACTACTACGCGGAGCCGTTGAACAGGCCCGTCACCGATCCGTTCTCGAAGACTTCGCGGATCGTCCGTGCCAGCAGCGGGGCGATCGACAGCACGGTCAGCGAGGGGAACTTCTTGTCCTCGGTGATCGGCAGGGTGTTGGTGACGATGACTTCCTTGGCGCCGCAGGAGGCCAGGCGCTCGGCCGCGGGGGAGGACAGCACACCGTGGGTGGCGGCGATGACCACATCGCCGGCCCCGGCCTCGCGCAGCACGCGCACGGCCTCGGCGATGGTG
>NZ_JADKYP010000040.1 GCF_015354405.1 Nocardia sp. BSTN01
CCGCCGAACAGGATCGCCGAGATCGGCACGCCCTGCGGGTCGTCCCATTCCGGGGCGAGCGTCGGGCACTGCGACATCGGCGTGCAGTAGCGCGAGTTCGGATGCGCGGCAAGAGTTTCGGTCTCGCGCAGGTACCAGTCGTTACCCTTCCAGTCGATCAGGTGGTCGGGCTCGCCCTCGAGTCCCTCCCACCAGACGTCGCGGTCGTCGGTCAGGGCGACGTTGGTGTAGACGGTGTTACCGGCCTCGAGCGTGGACATCGCATTCGGATTCGACTTGCGGTTGGTGCCGGGGGCGACGCCGAAGAAGCCGAACTCCGGGTTCACCGCGTACAGGCGGCCGTCCTCACCGAAGCGCATCCACGCGATGTCGTCACCCAGCGTCTCCGCGCGCCAGCCCGGAACGGTCGGCTGCAGCATCGCCAGGTTCGTCTTACCGCAGGCGCTCGGGAACGCGGCGGCGACGTAGTAGTTCTTGTTCTCCGGGGAGATGAGTTTGAGGATCAGCATGTGCTCGGCCAGCCAGCCCTCGTCGTGCGCCATCGCCGAGGCGATGCGCAGCGAGTAGCACTTCTTGCCCAGCAGCGCGTTACCGCCGTAGCCCGAACCGTAGGACCAGATCTCGCGATCCTCGGGGAAGTGGGTGATGTACTTGGTGTCGTTGCACGGCCAGGGGACATCGGCCTGACCCTCGGCCAGCGGCGCGCCCACCGAATGCAGCGCCTTCACGAACGGGCGATCGGTGCCCAGCTTCTCCAGCGCGGCCTTGCCCATGCGGGTCATCACGCGCATCGACACCACGACGTATTCGGAATCGGTGAGCTCGACGCCGAGCTTCGGATCCGCGGCGCCCAGCGGGCCCATGCAGAACGGCACCACGTACATGGTGCGGCCCTTCATGCTGCCGCGGTACAGCTCGGTCATGGTGGCACGCATCTCGTTCGGGTCGACCCAGTTGTTGGTCGGGCCGGCGTCGGCCTCGGTGCGCGAACAGATGAAGGTGCGCGACTCGACGCGGGCGACGTCGGAGGGGTCCGACAGCGCGAGGAAGGAATTCGGCTTCTTGAGCTCGTTGAGCTTCTGGAAGGTGCCGGCCTCGACCAGTTGGTCGGTCAGCCGGTTCCATTCCTCATCGGAACCGTCGGCCCACACGACCCGCTCCGGCTGGGTGAGCTCTGCGACCTCCTGCACCCAGGCGAGCAGTCCGGCATGCGTGGTCGGCGCGGTGCCATCGGATCCGTGAAGACCAGGAATGGTCGCTGAGGTCATGAAAACTCTCCTGAGATGTGCGGCGGGCCGGAAAACTGCCGAAACAGCTTTCAACACCAGGAAGGCCGCCGTTGGCTGTGGACATCCGCCCGGCTCGCCGAACAGCGCGCCCCGGCTGGGCGGCGTACGAGAACGAGACGGACACCCGGATTCCTTAAGTAAAGAGGTTAACGCGATGTGACGGTCGGTACGGAATGGGGTTGCTCACTCGGGACCCGGCCGAAACCTTCCCACCTCGGCGGCACGCCGGCTGTGAGGGGTGAGCAAACCGCGATCGGGCGGAATCACCCGGCGACCGCGGCCTCCAGAATCGCCAGATCGCGTTCGCAGGCGGCCACTCGAGCGGGCTGTTCGGCGGCGGTGCGGCGCAGTTGCGCCTCCAGCTCCGCGACCCGGCGATCGGCCTCCACCATGCGCGCGGTGCTCGTGCGCACCACCTGTTCGGTCAGCTCGGACTCCGCCTCCACCAGCGCTGTCGCCACCCGCTGCTCGAGCTGGGCCTTCACGTTGACCAGCACATCGGTCACCCATTGCCGCAGATGTGCCCGATCGGCCAGATGTCCCCGCGCCTGCACCACCCACCACGCGACGCCCGCGCCGAGCGCCAGGGTGACCGGCACGGTCGCATAGTCCAACGCCGGCACCAGCGACAACGGCGCAACGATCAACCGGCCGAGGCCGAAACCCGCCGATGCGCCCAGCGCGATCATCAGCCGATCCTCGACACCGCGATGGCGGCGCTCCGGATCGGGGCCGACCCGGGGTGCGGGATCGGTCGGCGGAGCCGCCGGCGAGGCGAGCGCGGGCTGCGGTTCCGAGCCGGCCACGGCCTCGATCTGGCGGGCCAATTCGATCAGACGGTGGCGGACCACGGCGTCGAGTTCGGCGGTGGCCTGATTCACCGCCGCCTGCAGCAGCTCGGGATAGCCGCGCACCGAGCGGCGGTCGAGGCGATCCAGATCGGCACGGGCGGTGGCATTGACGGTGCGGACGCGGGCGCCCACCTCGTGCGTCAGATCGACCCGGGCCAGCTGCAGCCGATTACGCAGGGCGGCCAGCGCCTGGGCGCGGCCACCGTCGCGACCGGCCAGCGCGGCGGTGCGTTCGGCGCGCAGGGCGGCGACCGTGCTGCCCGAGCGCAGCGCTTCCATCTGGCCCAGCACCCGGGCGCGGGTGTCGGCGAGCACCCGGGCGGTGACGCCGGCCAGTTGGCCGGGCCCGCCCGAGACCCCGACCGCGGCGCTGAGCTGCGCGTGCAGCGCGGCCAGGCCGGAGCGGTCCAGCAGCGCGGCGTCGCCGTTGGCCCGGCCCGCGACGGCCAGCCGCGCCGAGACCGGAAGGATCTCGGGCTCGGCGCCGAGTGCCCGGGCCAGCATGGCGGTATCGCGATCCAGGACCGAACGCCAGTCGGGATGAGCGTGAACTCCGTTCATGGCGAACAGGATTCGAGTTCCCACCGCCTGCAGGCGCGTCACCGGGTCGAGCAGTGCGGCGCCGACGGCGGCGCCCGGATCCACCAGCACCAGCGCCACCGCCGGACCGCTGCCGGGACCGAAATCGGTGGCGGCGAGCAGGGTTGCCGGGTCGGTGACCGGATCGGTGAGTGCCACGCGCGGTTCGAAGCGGGACAGCTCCGTGCGCAACAGCGTGGTGTTGGCATCGTCCGGCCCGATGATGGTCACCGGAACCGGCTGTGCCACAACATGTTCGGCCGTAGATCCGTGCGGTGCGGCGGAATTCGGGCCCGGTTCGGCCGCAACCGTGCGCAGCAGCGCGCTGCCCTGCGGATTCCACCGCTCGACGACGGCCAGCACCTCGGGGTCCACGCCGGCGGTACCGCCCGCCCGCCGCCCGTTCAGCTCGGCCGACGCACCGGGTACCTCACAGTCCGGCACTGCTCATCCGCTCCCAGATCCGCATATATCCGTTGTGCAACCGGATCGCGGCGCGGCGGGCGGCGGCCGGCATATCGCTGGCGGCCACCGCGCGCCAGCGCTGGGCACGAATCAGCGCGTCGTCGGCGTCCGCCGGCGTCGCGGACGGATATCCGGCCGCGAGATGGCGGACCTCCGGGCGGGCCAGACCGGCCTGCAGCGCGGTCCACAGCGCCTCGTCACCGGCCAGATAATCCTCGATCAGGTCGCGGGCGCGCCCGCCGTCACCCTGCGGAATCGCGCGGGCGGCGATGCGAGCCAGATCGTCGAGCAGATCGCCGCCGCGCAGAGCCGCGATCTGCTCGTAGCGCTGATGCAGGCGCGCGTGCACCGGATCGATCCCGCTCACGGCATGCAACAACTGCAGCAACTGCTGCGGTCCCAACTCCGGTTCGTAGCGCAGTGCCACCAGCGCGCAGCTGACCCCGTGCAGGCCCCAGCGCTCCAGCAGCGCCCGGCGATCGGCCACATCGGGCCCGGCCGATCGGTCGACGAACAGGTCCGGGGACAGCGTGAGCTCGGCGCCACCACCGGCCGCGTGGCGGCGCAGCGTGCGCAGATCGTCGTCGCTCGGTGTGCCCGCACGCGTTCGGACCGCGAGTTCGGCCACCATCGGGGCGACCGGCACACCCAGCCCGTGCGCCGCCTGATCGGCGGCCACCACCGCATCGCCCCAGCGCGAGCCCACGGCATCGGCCTTGTTGAGCACGACCATCGTGGTGTCGGGCCGCAAGGATTCGAGAACGCGGCGATCGGCGGGCTGCAGCGAGCCCGCGAGCACATAGACGACGAGATCGGCGTCGAGCACCGGATCGGGCACGCCCGGCTGATCCACCGGCGCGGTCTCCTCGGCCGACATCAGGGCCAGCGCCCGCAACAGCGTCGATTTCCCGGCGCCGGCCCGGCCGGTGACCTGAATCCGCAGCGGCCGCCGGAAGGCCACGGCCGCACTCGCCAGCTGATCGGCGATTCCCGGTGCGGACCCGGCGCCGATCCGCACCGTGGCGATGAGTTGCTCGAGTTCCGGTGTGGGCCCGCCGTGGTCGTTCACGAAGCCCGGCGAAGCGCTGGTTGCAGTGGCTCTCGACACGGGTGATACCCCCCTTCCAGCGGCAAATTCTGTCAGAAGACGCGCCGGTTGTCGGCATCGACTGCGGATTCACCGGCACGTCCGATCGTCGTCGCGCCGCACGAGGATGTGTTATCGATCACACGAAACGGCTTGCCCGAGCCCGTGACCGGCGACGATGGCGTACGACTCGACCGACGCCACCGGTGAGCGGTACTGGCGGCGGAATTGGGAATGTTTCCGGCAAAACGGTGGTTGTGCTTGTGTCACAGCATAATTCGACAGTGGCGGACTAACGGGTCACGGATCGGATCACCTACGCTGAAGCCGCCGGCACACCGCCGGTGCGCGGCCTCGGCGGTGTGGACCCCGGTCGGCCGCGCGCCTGTGCGCCGGTCCCGTGGATCCGAAGGAGGTTGCGATGAGCGTCAGTGTAGACGTCATCGGTGACGACGGCACCGCCGTCGCGACGAAGAACGACCGGCCGCTGCCGCCGTCGCAGGACCCCTTCTATCGCGCACCCGCCGACACGGCAACGCACGCACCCGGAACCGTCCTGCGCAGCCGGCCCGTGCAGATCGCACTGCTGGGCCTGATTCCGCAGCGCGTGACGGCATGGCAACTGCTGTATCGCAGCAACGACCTGCACGGTCGTGCGGAGGTCGCGGTGACCACCGTGTTGTTGCCCGCCGATGCCGAACCGGGCGAACGCCGTCCCCTGCTGGCCTTCGAATCGGCGATCGACGCCGTCAGCGAGCGATGTGCCCCCTCCTATGCCCTGCGCCGCGGCGCCCTCGTCCCGGGCTCGATCACCCAGCTCGAACTGCTGCTCGTCGCCAACGCGCTGCGGCGCGGCTGGGCGGTGAGCATCGCCGATCACGAGGGACCGGACGGCCGTTTCGGCGCGCCCCGCGAACCCGGCTACCGCTCCCTCGACGGCATTCGCGCCGCGATGCACTTCCGCCCGCTGGGGCTGGGTACCGACACACCGGTTGTGGTGTGGGGCTACTCCGGGGGCGGGATGGCCGGATCGTGGCTGGTCGAGATGGCTCCCACGTACGCACCCGAACTGACCGTCGCGGGAGCGGTGCTCGGCGCGCCGGTCGGTGACCCGGGTGAGGTGTTCATCCGGCTGAACGGCGGCCGCTACGCCGGCTTCCCCGCGATCGTGATCTCGGCGCTGCGCCAGGTGTATCCGGCGCTGGGCGAGGTTCTCGACGGCCGCATCAGCACCGCCGGGGAACGGCTGCTCGAGCGCGCCGCCCAGCTGCCGCCGATCGTGGCGCTGGCCCGGCTGGCCGGCCAAGACGTGAGCAAATACCTCGATCGGCCGCTGGAGGAGGTGCTGAGCACCCCCGCGATGTGCGACATGTTCGACGATATGCGCCTCGGACAGCACACCCCGCACTGTCCGATCCTGGTGATCCAGCCGCTGCACGATCGCATCATCGACGTGTCGTGCATCGATGCGCAGGTCGAGCGCTATCGCGCGGGCGGCGCCGCCGTCGGCTACCTGCGCGACCGGTTGAGCGACCACTTCACGCTATTACCGCTGGCCACGCCGCTGACTCTGGACTGGCTGGCCGACCGCATCGCCGGCCTCCCGATCACCGACGCCGACACAGACACACGGACCGTCTGGTCGGTCGTGGGGTCCCCGTCGCGCTGGCGCGGACTGTTGGAGCTCGCCGGTACCGCGGGCCGGATGATCCTCGGCCTGCCGCTGGGCAAGCAGAGCGAACCGCGACTACCCGACGAGCAGCCGCTCGCCGCCTGACGCCGGGCTCCTCGCCCCTCGCCCGACACGGCCTGACCCGGGATTTCCCTCCTCGACGCGGTCGATTGCGGCCCTGATCATCGAATACTGGACAATGGACGCCGTGAACGACGCCGCAAACGACACCGCTGGTAGCGACGGGGCCGGAGGCGGCAGCTTGCGTAACCACGAAGGCCCTTCCCCCGAGCGTGAGCCTTCCCGCCTCTACCCGCGGGTAACGAGCTTCCGCTCGCGTCGTGGCGCGCTGACCGCGACCCAGCAGCAATCCTGGGAGCGGATGTGGCCGCGCATCGGCCGCGAGGTGAGCGACGAACCGCTCGACGCCGCCGCCTGGTTCGGCCGGACCGCCCCGCTGATCATCGAGATCGGCTGCGGCACGGGGACCGCGACCGCGGCGATGGCCCAGGCCGAGCCGCAGTTCGATCTGATCGGCATCGAGGTGTACAAACCCGGCCTCGCCCAGCTCGTGCAGCGGATCGAACGGGAGGGCATCGAGAACATCCGGCTGCTGCGCGGCGATGCCGTCGACGTCCTCGAACATATGATTGCCAAGGATTCGCTAGCAGGTGTGCGGGTTTTCTTCCCGGACCCCTGGCCGAAGGCGCGCCACCACAAGCGCCGACTGCTGCAGCCCGCGACCATGACCCTGATCGCCAGCCGCCTGCAGCGCGGCGGAATTCTGCACGTAGCCACCGACCACGCCGGCTACGCCGAACACATCGCCGAGGTGGGCGCGGGAGAACCGCAGCTCGTAGGCCTGAACGAGGCCACCGGCGGCGATGCGGAACACCCCGGGACCGATACGGTGATCGGCCTCGAACGCCCGGTGACGAAGTTCGAGAGCAAGGCGCATCGAGCGGGAAGCGCCATCACCGAGTTCATTTGGGGGAAGATCTAGATATGAGTCTCAGGGAGATGGCCCAGGCGGCCGACGAGGTTGCCGGAACAGTGCGCGGCGACGAATCGGACGTCGTCGCCGGTGCCGCGACCCCCGCGACGCCGGTCGCCGAACCCGCCGGGGTGCGACGGGTGCTGCTGGTGTGGGACGCGCCGAATCTGGATATGGGCCTGGGCGCCATCCTCGGCGGCCGTCCCACCGCGGCGTACCGGCCGCGCTTCGACGCACTCGGCCGCTGGCTGCTGGCCCGCACCGCCGAGCTGTCGGCCGGCAGCACCCAGCGCATCGAACCCGAGGCCACGGTCTTCACCAATATCGCCCCCGGGACCGCCGATGTGGTGCGTCCGTGGGTCGAGGCGCTGCGCAACGTCGGCTACGCGGTCTTCGCGAAACCGAAGATCGACGAGGATTCCGACGTCGACAGCGACATGCTGGCACATATCCAGTTACGCCGTGGCGGAGCCGGTCTCGCGGGGATCATGGTGGCTTCCGCGGACGGACAGGCCTTCCGCGAACCGCTCGAGGAGGTCGCGGCGACCGGGGTTCCGGTCCAGGTGCTCGGATTCCGCGAGCACGCGAGTTGGGCTGTCACGTCCGATATCCTCGATTTCGTCGACCTCGAGGACATCCCGGGCGTGTTCCGTGAACCGCTGCCCCGGGTCAGCCTCGACTCGCTGCCCGACGAGGGAGCCTGGCTGCAGCCCTTCCGGCCGCTGTCCGCACTGCTCACCTCCCGCCCCGCTCAAGGAGTCGCTTAGTGTTCACCCGCTGGGGCGAGCTGGTCCACAAGTTCCGCTACACCGTGCTGGGTGTAGCGGTGGCCGCACTTCTCGCCCTGGGGGCGTACGGATTCGGTCTGGAAAACCACCTGAGCTCCAGCGGCTGGTTCGACCCCGGAGCGGAGTCCTCCCAGGCCGCGGTGCTCAAGGACGAGGTCTACGGCCGCGATCACATGTCCGATGTGATCGTCCTCTACACCGCGCCCGACGGTAAGACCATCGACGATCCGGAGTTCGGGCGCAAGATCACCGACAATCTCAACAGCCTGCCGCGCGAACATCCGGACCAGATCAACAAGGTCAACGTCGCGTACTGGAAGACCGAGACCGGCGATTGGAGCGCCTCGGCCACCGGTAGCAAGGACAAGAAGTACGCGTTCGCGTCGGTCGCCATCAAGGGCGACGACGACACGACCACGATGAACAACTATCGCGCGGTCAAGGACGCCTTCTATATTCCGGGCGTCGACGTCCAGCTCGCGGGCATGCAACCGGTCGCCGGCACGCTGAACGACACCATCGCCTCGGACCAGAAGCGCATGGAGATGCTGGCCATCCCGGCCGTCGCGGTCCTGCTGTTCTTCATCTTCGGCGGTATCGTCGCCGCGGCCCTGCCGCTGATCATCGGCGGGCTCACCGTCCTCGGCGCCAACGGCATCGTCATGGCGATCACCCATGTCACCGAGGTGAACTCGTTCGTCGGGGCCGTGGTGTCGATGATCGGCCTGGGTCTGGCGATCGACTACGGACTCTTCATAGTCAGCCGGTTCCGCGAGGAACTGGCCGAGGGCTACACCACCCGCCAGGCCGTGCGCCGATCGGTGATGACCGCCGGACGCACGGTCACCTTCTCGGCGACCATGATCATCGCCGCCAGCGCCGGCATGCTGCTGTTCCCGCAGGGCTTCCTGAAATCGGTGGCCTACGGCACCATCGCGACCGTGCTGCTGGCCGCGCTGGCCTCGCTCACCATCCTGCCGGCGCTGCTGTCGATCCTCGGGCCGCGTGTGGACGCACTGGGGTTCAAGCGGTTCCGCAAGACCAAGACCGCCGAAGAGGTCGAGAACGGTTTCTGGGGCCGCACCACGCAGTGGGTGATGAAGCATCCGCTGAAGGTGGCGGTGCCGCTGTGCATCATCCTGCTGCTGCTGATCATTCCGGTGAAGAACCTGAAGTTCGGCGGCATCAGCGAAACCTATCTGCCGCCGGACAATCCGACCCGCATGGCCCAGGAGAAGTTCGACGAGATCTTCCCGCTGCGCCAGACCGACCCGATCCAGCTGGTCATCACCACCCAGAACACCAGTGAGATCAAGGCCATTCTCGACGAGGCCAGCGGCGCCCCCGGGCTCACCGATCCGTTCGGCACCCCGGGCATCCCGCCGAACGGCTCCGACGTCTGGGTGTCCGAGGCGACCATGGCGCCGGACGCCGATGTCGAGGACACGATCGCCTACCTGCGCTCGATCCATGTCCCCGACGATGTCGATCTGATGGTCGGCGGGCAGCCGGTTCTGATGCAGGACAGCATCGACTCGCTGCTGGATCGCATGCCGCTGATGATCGTGCTGGTCGTCTTCGTGACGACGCTGCTGATGTTTTTGACCTTCGGATCGCTGGTGCTGCCGATCAAGGCGGCGTTGATGAGCGCCTTGGGCCTCGGGTCCACACTCGGCATCCTGACCTGGATCTTCGTCGACGGCCACGGCGCCGGACTGCTCAATTTCACGCCGCAGCCGATCATGTCGCCGGTGCTGGTGCTGATCATGGCGGTGATCTACGGCCTGTCTACCGACTACGAGGTCTTCCTGCTCTCCCGCATGGTGGAAACGCGCGCCCAGGGCGCGAGCACCACCGAGTCGGTGCGCAGCGGAACCGCGCAGACCGGTCGCATCATCACCGCGGCGGCACTGATCCTGCTCGTGGTCGTCGGTGCGTTCGCCTTCTCCGATCTGGTGATGATGCAGTACATCGCCTACGGCATGATGGCCGCGCTGTTCATCGACGCCACCGTGCTGCGCATGCTGCTCGTTCCCGCGACCATGAAACTGCTGGGCGACGACTGCTGGTGGGCCCCGGCCTGGATGAAGCGCATTCAGCAGCGCATCGGCCTGGGCGAACCCATTCTCGACGACGAGCGTCCCGGCACCGGCGAGGTCGTCGACCTGGTCAAGACCACACCGGTGACCGATCCCGTGACCATGCAGCTGCCGCAGCTGCCCGACGGGACGCCGAAGGGGCCGCGCAAGCCGCGGCGGTTGAAGTTCCTGCGGGTCGATCCGGAGGCGCCGACCGAGCAGTTGGATCGCATCGATCCGGCCGCGGCCGGCACCTCTGTGCGCGCGACCCGTGCCAAGAGCCCGACGCCGCCGCGCGCCGAGAGCCCCGCGCGGTCACGAGCCACGGGGACCGACCGGGCTCGCGCCGACAGTTCGGAACCGTCGCGGGCCGAAGGCTCCGAGCCGTCGGCGTCGCGGAGTGGGGCGCCCACGATGCGGACCGGCGAGCCGGCGCAACCGCGAGCAACGGAATCCGTTGCTTCCTCGGACGCCGGGGCCCAGAAGTCCGACTCGTCCGCATCGGAGCAGCCGGGCAAGACCGAGCAGCCAGGCAAGACCGAGCAGCCGGGGAAGGCCGAAAAGTCGGGCAAGGCCGAGAAGTCCCCGAAGCGCAAGCGTTTCGGCTTCCGCCGCTCGGACTCCGGCGCAGATGCGCCGTCGGCCGATTCGGGCAATGCCTCGCCCGCCGACCACGCTGACGACGCCGCGAATCAGGCACCGCCTGCCGCCTCGAGCTCCGCCGACGCCACCGCGGCACACACGCCGGCGGGTCCGGAGGGCGGTCGCTCGTCAACCCCGCCGCAAACGCCGGGCATCCGCTCCTCCCGCGTGCTGCCCCCGACCGCCCGCCCGCAGCCGCCACGCGCATCCGGTGGTTCCGGTGTCATCGGTGGTTCCGGAGTGATCGGCGAATCCGGCGTCATCGGCGCCGGTCCCTCCGCCGCGGACGAGGCGGGCCGTGCCGCGGGAACGTCCGAACCGGCCCGCTCGGCCGATGTCGGCGGCACGTCCGGCGTGCTCGGAGCGGCCCCGTTACCGGGTCGCGCCGCGCCGAACTCCGGACAGCCGCCGGCGCGCACCCCGGAACCCCCTGCGCCGCAAGCGCCTTCGGTGCCGCCGTCGGTATCGCTGCCCGGTTCGGATACCGCACCGAACCGTGGCGTGGTGCGGCCGCCGCAGGTCGTCCGCCCCGGTATGCCGCCCCGGACGGTGCCCGCCCCGGATACCGCCCCCGATGCCACCGATTCGGTGCCGCCGACCGCCCCGGTCGGCACCACGCCGCGGGTCCTGCCACCGAAACCGTCGAAGGTGCCACCGCATCCGTCGGTCCGCGCTCAGCTCTATCGTCCGGACGCCCCGCCGTACCACCCGGGACAGCCGCCCGCCCAGGGACCCGGGCAGACACCGGATGCCGGACGGCCCGGCCACAGCGGACCGCCCGACGGCCCCGGACACCCCGCGAACCCGCCGCAGGGCACCCCTGGTGCGTCCGCGCCGACCGGGCACGGCGCCGGATGGTCCGAACCGGCCGGACGCCCCCAGCAGGGTCCCGACCGGTCGCAGCGCGTCGCTCCCGAAGGACGCCCTCCCGCCGTGCAGCCGCCGCGGCGGATCCCGCCCGACGGCATGCGCCGTTCACCCACGCGGACAACGGAATCCGGGCCCGGCAATGTGCCTCCCGACATGCCTCGGGAGCCGAGGGACGCGGAGGCGACCCAGGAGCTGCACCAACCCGCGAATCCGGGTAACCGGCCACCGGCCGGCGGCCACAACGCTCCGGCTCCGGGACCCCGGGGAGACCTCGGCTCGGCGATGCCGCCCGGTCCGCAGCAGACCACGTCCGACGCCGGGGAAACCGGAGCGTCGACGGCGCCGGAGCGTGAGAATCCCACCCCCGCAGCCGAATCCGAGGCCACCGGAAACCCGGCCGACCAACCCGCAGGGCCCGGCGGGGACAACCGCAACAACATCGAACAGTGGATGGCGGACCTCCGCTCGTCCCGCCGTCGCCCCGAGCCGGAACCGGCCGATCCCGACGACGAGGGTAAGCACCGCACCAGCGGCCGCACGGTGAGCGTCAACGAACTGCTGCGCCGCCAGAACCGCGACTGATCGCCTCGCACGGGCCGGAGGTCCTCGTACCGGCCCGCGTCCGAGGCTCGCGGCCCTACCATGCCCTCATGCTGAATTCCGCGCGGATCGAGGCACGTGTCCCCACACAGGATCTGGAACGAGCACGGCGTTGGTACGCCGAGAAACTCGGGCTGAACCCCGTGGAGGAACGGCCGGGCGGGCTGCGCTACGAGGGGGCGTCAGGGGTCTTCTGCCTGTTCGCGTCGGCCGGAGCCGCCGACGGTTCCTTCACCCAACTGGCGTTCTACGTAGACGATATCGAGGCCACCGTGGCCGCCCTGCGGGAGCGCGGCGTGGTGTTCGAGGAGTATCCGGGCACGGTCGGCGGGATCATGGAGATCGACGGGAACTACCCCAGCAAGGGACGCGCGGAACGGGGTGCGTGGTTTCGCGACAGCGAGGGCAACATGATCGGACTCGGCGAGGTCGTCGAGTAGGGAGTTCGAGTAGGGATCAGAATCCCGACATCAGCTTCTTCCACTGCACGCCGAACGGATGTTTCGCGGTGATCGAGCTGAACCGGCTGCGTCCGTGCACGATGATGTGCAGCGGTCCGATCGGCGGGCCGGTCCGCACCTTGTTGTTGGCGCTGGAGCCGATCAGCTCCACGCCGTTGAGGTCGACGGTCGCCTCACCGGGCAGGATCATGGTGAGCGAGCTGCAGAAATCGTCGACCCGGATCTCGACCACCTGGGTCGACATCACGGCCTGGGTGAAATCCAGGGTGACGCCGGAGAGATAGCTGTTGACGTACAGCGACGGTGGCACCTGCCACGGTCCCTTGCGGGTGACGCCGGACAGCCGCGGCCGAATCGCGGTTTCGGCCTCCGTGCCTCCGCCGGGGGCACCCCACCGCCATGTCGGAGCGGGTCCGGCCGAGGCGGTCGGCTGGGCGGGATTCGGTTGTCCCGCAAGGCGAATGCCGGGTAGGTCGATCAGGACGGCGTTGAGTTCGCCGCGCGTCTTGGCCGCCAGCGCGGTATCCATGCGCTCGCTGAACTCGCCCAGCGACAGCATGCCCAGGCCGACCGCGCGCTGCAGCAGGGTTCCGACATGTTCGCGTTCGGTATCCGATACCCGCAGGTCACGGTCGCCCACGGCTCCCCCGGTTCCCGCGGACCCCGGGGCGGAAACGGTCTCACCACCCATGTCCACGAGGCTACCGACGCCGCGGCCGGAGCACATCAGGGCAATCCCTGATCCGGCCCCTATTCGAGGCCCTGTTCGATGGCGTATCGGGTGAGTTCGACCCGATTGCCGAGCTGCAGTTTGCGCAGCGTCGCCTGCACGTGGTTCTCGACCGTGCGGTGACTGACGCTCAGCCTGGTGGCGATCTGTTTCGCCGACAGGCCCTTGGCCACCAGCCGCAACACCTCGGTCTCCCGTTCGGTGAGCACCGGGCGCTCGGCGCTCGCGCCGGCTCCCGCCCCGGCGATGCGACGGAATTCGCCGAGCACCACACCGGCCAGGCCGGGCGTGAACACGGCCTGGCCCGCGGCCGTCGCACGCACCGCCTCGATCAGCTCGGCCGCCGACGCGCTCTTGACCAGATAGCCGGTGGCCCCGGCCTTGATGGCCTCCAGCACGTCCCCGCGTTCGTCCGAGGCCGAGAGCACCAGCACCCGGCTGCGCGGCGAGACGCGCAGCACCTCGGCGGTGGCCTGGGCGCCGCTGCCGTCGGGTAGTTGCATATCCATCAGCACGACGTCCGGACCGACCGCGGCGGCCCGCCGCCCCGCCGCGCCGACACCGTCCGCCGTCGCCGCCACCCGGAAACCGGCCTCGGTGAGATCGCGGGACACACCGTCGCGCCACATCGGGTGGTCGTCGACCACCATCACCGAAACATCCTGTGCTGCCGCGTCTTCCGCTGCGCTCATCGCTGCTCCCCGTCGCGTGGAATCCGGAATTCCCATTCGGTGCCGTCGGTGGTGTCGAGTAGTTCCGCGGTGCCGCCCAATGCTTCGATCCGCCCGACGATGGAATGCGAGACGCCCATCCGTCCTTCGGCGACCGCGGCCGGCAGCCGGCCGTCCGCGATCCCCGGCCCGTCGTCGCGCACGCTGACCACCACCGCGTCACCCATATCCTCCAGCAGCACATAGGCTTTCGCTTCGGCACCGGCGTGCAGCGCGGTATTGGACAGTGCGGCGCCGACGGCGGCGGCGATCTCGCGAGCGGTCCATCCGCCGATCGTCACCGGCTCTCCGGGCGCGGAGACGGAGATCGACGGCGCGGCGAACCCGGACAACAGGGAGCGCAGATCTTCGCGGGCGCCGAGAGTCGAACCGTTTCGGCCCTGTTCGGAGAGCAGCACGCGGAGCGCGACTTCCTGCTCGCGCGCCCGGTCGGCCAATTCGGCTGTGCTGCCGCCTATTTCGCCACCTCGGCGACTGATATAGGCGAGGACCTGCAGGACCCCGTCGTGTACTTCGCGGGCGAGCCGTTCGCGTTCGGCGGTGGCGGCGGTCAACCGCATCGCGTGTTCGAGTTGGCCCTGCGCGCGCCGCGCCGTCGCCGCCGCCAGCCCGATGGCCAGACCGACCGAAACCAGCACCGGCGCGGTCGCATCCGACCACAGGTCCAGTTCCCACTGTTCGCGCACCACGATGCTCACCACCGAGATCGCCAGCCCGGCGAGCACACCACCGAGCGCACCCCATTCGATCGCCGCCGACATCACCGCATTGGCCATCCACAGCGTGGTCGGCACGGTCTGATGCCCGTGGTACCAGGGGTAATCGGCGACCAGCCGGGTCGCCGCCATCAACCCGACGGCGACCGCCAGATCGCCGATCACCACCGCGCGGCGCTCCCATCCGGTGACCGACCAGCGCGAGAGCCACAGCGCCGAGACGACCGACCAGAGCACCAGAATGCCGATAAGCACCCAGCTCAGCGGCTGCCGCTGGTACGACGACACCGAGGCGAACTGCTGGCCCACCGCATAGAGCATCGTGACCAGGCGAAACACCTGCGCCGCCCGCCACAGCGGCGCGGTCGCGGCCGTCGGTCCGGGCGCGGTCGAGTCGGCGGGCGGCGCGGCGCCCGCGGACTCAGCCTTCGTCCGCATCACCGCCGCCCGCATCGGACCGCGATTCGGTCCGGCGGTACCGATCCGGCTCGGGCCGGTCGGGATCGGCGTGGAACATCGGCTCCCCCGGTTCGCCGGTATTGAGTTCCTGATACAGCTCTTCCGGGCTGCCGACCAGCAGCGAGCGGATCGCGGTATTCATCACCGCGACGAACGGCACCGCCAGCAGACCGCCCGCGATACCGGCCAGCACCACGCCGGCGGTGATCGCCAGCACCACCGCCAGCGGATGGATGCGCACCGCGCGACCCAGCAACAAGGGTTGCAGCACATGGCCTTCCAGCTGCATCACCGCCACCGTGATGCCGAGCACGATCAGCGCGGTGACGAAACCTTTCGTCATCAAGGCCAGGAAGACCGCGATGAAACCCGCGAGCAGGGAGCCGACGATCGGAATGAACGCGCCGATGAACACCAGCGATGCCAGCGGAAGAGCCAGCGGCACACTCAGAATCGCCAACCCGGCGCCGATGCCGATGGCGTCGACGGCCGCCACCACGACGGTGGCGCGCACGAATCCGATCAACGTGCCGAAGCCGAGTCGCCCGGCGGTGCGCACCCGCTCGCGTTGCGGGGTCGGCACGATCCGGGTCACGAAATTCCAGATCTGGTCGCCGCCGTAGAGGAAGAAGATCAGGATGAACAGCGTCAGGAAGGCGCCGGTGAGGAATTCGCCGACCGCGGCGGCGGTGGTCAGGGCGCCGCTGGTCAGCGAATCCTGATTGGCCTCCAGCGTTTTGATGATCGTATTGCCGCCGTTGCGGATCTGATCGTTGCTCAGATGCAGCGGCCCGTTGATCAGCCAGTCCTGCACGGTGTGAATGCTGGTCTTGAATTCGTCGGTCAGCTGCGGCACACCGGTGATGAACTGCTCGATGACGAAGGTGAAGATCCCCGCCAGCAGGCCCAGCGATCCGACCAGGGCCACGAATACACCGATGCCGCGCGGGATTCCGAGGCGTTGCAGCAGATCCACCAGCGGCGAGAGCAGCGCCGCCGCGAGCAGGGCGATCGCGACCGGAATGACGACCGTGGTCAGCTTGTGCGCCAGATAGGCGACCGCCAGCACCGCCACCAGGATGATCAACAGTCGCCAGCACCATTCGGCGCCCTGGCGCACCAGTGGATGCACCGAGTCGGCGGCGGTGCGTTCGCGCCCGCGACCGGATGCGCTACGGCCCGAGGCCGCCGTTGCGACGCCCGCCGGGGCAGGCTCGGCCGGATTCCCGGAGGTCTTGCTGTCCCCACTCACGCCGCGAGCCTATCGGCCGGGAACGCAACCGGCACGTGTCCGCTCCGCCCGAATCCGGTGACCTACGCCGCGCCCCGCTAGATTGGTCAACGTGTCAGCGCCTCTGGAAGCGGTCAAACAGACCATGCGAACGCGCTGGCCGCTGTACCTCGCATCCATGCTGGCGGCCAATGCCTTCGGTGCGGTCCTGGTCTACGCGTTCATCCAGTACGGGCTGCCCGCGCCCGAGGGCACGCCGAACGGATTGCGGCGCGCCGGTCTGCTGCTTCCGGCGCTGGTCTTCGCGATCGGCGGATTCCTGAGCGTCACCGCCTCGGCGCTGATGCTGCGTCCGGTGATGCGCTGGCAGATGCGCGGCGGGCCGCCCAGCCGCCAGGAACAGATGGCGGCCCTGCACGCGCCGCTGCGGCAGTCCATCCTGCATCTGCTGTTGTGGCTGGTGGGCGGTGCGGTGCTGGCCGCGCGGATCATCGTGGAAACGCCCGAGCTCGCGGGTGCGGTGATCGTCACCGAATGTATGGCCGCCACCATCGTGTTCGGTTTCACCTACATGCTGGGTGAGCGGATTCTGCGGCCGGTCGCCGCGCACGCGCTGACCACCGGCACCTTCGATCACACCCTCACCCCCGGTGTCGGCACGCGCATGGCGATGACGTGGGGTATGGGTACGTTCGCGCCGACCATCGCGATCGTGCTGCTGTGCGTCACCCAGATCACCTCGCAGGTGCATTTCTCGGCGCAGTCGCTGGCCATCTCGATCCTGCTGCTGTGCGGCGTGGTGATCATGCAGGCGCTGGCGCTGTCGATGCTCACCGGGTCGAGCATCTCCGACCCGGTGCGTCAGCTCTCCCGGGCGATCAACCGGGTCCAGGCCGGTGCACGCGATGTGCAGGTCGAGGTCTTCGACGGCAGTGAGATCGGCCTGCTGCAGGTCGGTTTCAACCGCATGATGGAAGAGGCCGCGCAGCGCCGCGAACTGCAGGAACTGTTCGGCCAGCACGTCGGCGAGGAAGTGGCCCGCCGAGCGCTGGAGTACGGCACGGAACTGGGTGGTGAAACCCGGTTCGTGGCCGTGCTGTTCGTCGATATGGTCGGCTCCACCGCCACCGCCGCCGAGCATCCGCCCACCGAGGTGGTCAGCCTGCTCAACGAATTCTTCCGGGTGGTGGTCGACGTGGTCGACCGGCACAACGGCCTGATCAACAAGTTCGTCGGCGACGCGGCGCTGGCGATCTTCGGTGCGCCCCTGGACCGTCCGGACGCGCCGACCGCCGCGCTGGCCGCGGCCCGTGATCTGCGCGAGGCGCTGCGTGAGGTGCAGGGCCTCGATATCGGCATCGGGGTCTCGGCCGGCCTCGCCGTCGCCGGCAATATCGGCGCCGCGAATCGCTTCGAGTACACGGTGATCGGCGATCCGGTGAACGAGGCCTCGCGGCTCACCGAATTGGCGAAGGAACATCCGGGTCGCGTCCTGGCCTCGGGCAGCGCCCTGTACTTCGCCGACGACGACGAACAGAAGCAGTGGATCTCCGGCGACGAGGTGCAGTTGCGCGGTCGCCGCCGCAAGACCAGGCTCGCGTGGCCGAAGGCCCTGGGCTGATATCGAGCGCCACCCCGGCATCGCGGCTGGCGCGCACGATCGCGTCGAAGGCGGGCTTGTGGAAACGCGCCCGCTGTGCCTCGTCGGTGTAGTCGCCGCTGTCGATCACCGCGGCGTAGGCCGGGACCAACGCCGCCATCGCGGTGACGTAGGCCACGGCGCGCGGCGCGAACTCGGTGGCGGTGACCCCCGCCGAGCGAACCATCGCCGTGCCGTGGAAGAAGCCGGTGAACATGGCGTACATCCCGGCCAGCAGCGCGAAATCGAACAGTGCGGCGGTACCGGCATCGGCCCCGAAATACTCTGCGGTGGCGAGCTTTTCGAGGTCGGACCGGGATCGCTCGAAGACGGCGGCGGAACCGCTGTAGAGGATCGACGCACCGGATCCGCCGATCATCGGCGGCACCGCCATGCCGCTCTCGGTCAGGACGGTGGCGACGGCCCGGCCCATCGGCCCGAGGCCCAGCACAGCCACGGCGGTCTGTTCGGCGCGTGGGGCCGTGCGCGGATCGACCGCATCGGCGCCGCGCGCGTGCAGCCGCCGGACACCCCGACCCGCGCCGTCACGGCCGGTTGACCCGGGACCACGCGTCCGCTGCCGCCTTGGGCCCCGACCCCACTAGGCTGGGCGTTGTGACGGCCCACGCTGAACCCGGCGGCGAACCGGCGCGGCCCGCGCGGCGCAGGTTCCGCTGGTTGAAATGGGTCCTCGGCGTTGCCCTGTCGGCGTTGCTGATCGCCGAGGGCGTATACCTGTGGCCGCGCCTGCACGACTCCTGGCGCAACCTCACCGAGATCCACTGGGGCTGGGTCGCGCTGTGCATCTGGATGCAGGCCTTGTCGATGAGCGGATTCGGCCGCATTCAGAAACGCCTGCTGCGCGCGGGCGGAGTCGACGTGTCGCAACGGGCCTCGGTCTCGGTCGTCTACGGGGCCACCGCGATGTCGGTGTCGCTGCCCGCCGGACAGGTGTTCTCCACCGCCTTCACCTATCGCCAGACCCGCCGCTGGGGTGCGAGTCCGATCGTCGCGTCCTGGCAGTTGCTGATGTCGGGTGTGGTCGCCACGAGCGGAATGCTGCTGCTCGGCGTCGGCGGCGCGCTGCTGGTCGGCAATCGCGTCGGCCCGGGGAAGCTGGCCCTCATGCTGGGCGCGGTGGCGCTGCTGGTGTGGGCGGGCAAATACGTTTCCGGTAATCCCGGTGCGCTGCAGGCGCTGGTGCGGCGCGGGGTGCGGCTGGTCAACCGGATCCGGCGCCATCCGGCCGATTCCGGTCTGGCGCACGTCGACGAGGTGCTGCGGCAGCTGGAATCGGTGGACCTGAACCGGCGCGACGTCGCGTGGGTCGCGTTCTGGGCGGTCGTGCATCGGCTCGGCGATGTGGCCTGCCTCGGCGCGGCCTGCTACGCGGTCGGCGCCGATCCCCGCTGGGCGGGCCTGCTGATCGCGTTCAGCGTGGGGAAAGCGGTCGGCACGATTCCGTTCGCCCCTGGTGGCATCGTCTACGTCGACGCCACCCTGATCTACAGCCTCACCGCCGCCGCGGGACTGCCGGCCGCGCAGGCGGTGGCCGCCGCCTTCGTCTACCGCATGGTGAGTTTCATCCTCGTCGCGATCGTCGGCTGGATCGTCTTCGCCTTCCGCTTCCGCAATCCGCAGCTCGGTGATGCGCAGTTCGAGGAGGAATTCGAACAGCGCTCGGCCCTGCTCGCCGAACCCCGCCGTCCCGACGGCGGCGACCAACGACCCGACGACGAGCCGCAGGCCTGAGCGGTCCCGGACTCCGGCTGCCACACCGCTGTCACTACCCTGGCGACCGTGAGGAAATGGCTGCCGCTGCTGATCGATGTCGTGCTGGTGATCGTGTTCTGCGCGATCGGCCGGCGCAGCCACGACGAGGCGGTGGCGGCGGGTCTGCTGCGCACGGTCTGGCCGTTCGGCGCCGGTCTGCTGATCGGCTGGCTGATTGCCCTGACGATTGCCGGCCGCGGGCGACTGTCCGCCGCGCTCGCGCAGTTCGACGGATCGGCGGTCTGGCCGACCGGTGTGGCGGTGTGGTTGTCGACGCTGATCGGCGGCATGGTGCTGCGCGTGATCAGCGGTCAGGGCACCGCGGTCAGCTTCGTCATCGTCGCGGCGACGGTCCTCGCGGTCTTCCTGCTGGGTTGGCGCGCGGTATGGGCCGTCGCCGCCCGGCGCATTCGGGTCACCGGCGCATCCGTGAACTGACCCGCGCCGACCGCTTCGCGACGACTACTTCTTGTCGTCCGGCGTGGCCAGCGACTGCAGCATGCGCGCGGCCATCCGGGAGGTGGCGTCACCGCTGTCGACATCATCGATGTGGATGGCGAAGGCCAGGTCACCGGCATTGGCGAGCAACCACCCGTCCGAACCGGCGTTCGCCGTGAAGGCCGTGACCCCGGCGTAGCGGGCGACCGTCACCTCCTGCGGACTCCCGGTCGCGTCGCGCAGCATGCCGCGCAGTTTGTCGACCACATCGCCGGGCAGCGGTTCCAGCTTGGCCTCGGTGGTGCCGGGCCGGCCGATCTCGATCATCGGCGGCGCGACCGATCCGCGCGCGATCGTGGCGGCGGCGATGGCCATTCCGAACGGGCTCGCCAGAATCGGATCGTTGGCGCCCTGTTTGACCTGCTCGACGCCGCGACCGCCGATCGGCAGCCGGCCCGTGGTCTCGTCCAGTCCGGGAACCTTGAATCCGATACCGACGCCCAGCATGGCCGCCGCCTCGGCCGCATCCTGCACCGAAACGTCCTGCGGCGCCTTCTTCTTCTGGATCGAGGCGACCGCCTTGAACAGGTCCATCGCACCGCCCACCGGATAGGTCGCGGTGAAGGCGGGCGCGCCCTGAGCGCTGGCGTAGTTGTTCTGGGCGGCCGCGACCACCGCTCCGGTGGAGGGCTGAATCGCCACGATCGATGCGGCGGTACCCACACTCACCACGGCGTCCTCAGCCGCGCGCTGCAGTTTCTGGTCCATCGTGGAGGCGATGTCCGGTCCGGGCGGCCCCTGATATCCGGCGAGCTGGGTGACCATCTTGCCGTCGGGCTCGAACAGCTGCACACCCCAGCCGGCGTGCTGATCCCGGTTCTCCTGCCACACCTTCTGCAGCGCCTCGGTCATCGGCGACCACACCCGCCGGTCGGCGACGATCAGCTTCGGCTGCTTCTCCATCACCACGCCGGGAATCGAGGCCATCCGCGGCTCGAGAATCGCGAAATCGTCCTCGCGCAGGCTCACCGCGGTGATCGGCTTACCCTGCGAGCCCGCCAGCTGCTGCATCAGCGAGGCGCCGGTGATCAGCGGCGCGACCGGCGAGATGGCATCGGCGAGGGCGTTGGTGGTGCCGACCGGATCGCCGGTCTTGGTGGGGTCCACCTTGATGACGTTGATGGTCTGCTGGGTCAGCAGCGGCTGGCCGTCGTTGTCGTTGACCTTGGGCGGCGGCGTCGCCTCGGTGCGAACCAGTTTCACCGAGCGCTTGTAGTCCAGTTGCGGCATGACGACGGTGGGGTCCCAGGAAATCCGCCAGCCGATAGCCAGCTTGCGGATATTGCCCTGCAGGTCGTAACTCCAGTCCTTACCCGGGCCGAAATTCCAGGCCGCTTTGAGGTTGAACATCGCCGAATCGCCGTCGAGGCTGATGAACTGAACCAGCTTGTAATCGGGCTTACCGGGCTGAAGTCCGTCGAACATGGACTTCAGGGTGCTCTCGGCACCGGAGGGGTACGAGGTCAGCGCGGCGGCGCCCGCGGCATCGCGATCATCCATTAGCTGGGTGAAATGCTCGACGACCCCTTCGGGTCCGCTCGGCGTGCTGTGAAAATCGCACGACCCCATCACGATCGCTACGGCAGCAATTGCGGCCAGTGCCACTGCGCCCCGAACGCGAAAGCGGCGGGATCCCCACACATCCATGTCGCCCACTCTTCACTCTTGTCACTCCAGCAACAAGACCAACGGTACCCGAAGGAGTTGCCCGCGGTCCCACCTAGGCACCGACCGCATCTTCCATGCTCAGCGACCACAATAGTGCCCGATCCCCGAACTCCGTTGCAGCCGGTCGGCGAAATCCGCGGACGTGTTCGGACCATTCCCGTTTCCTCCGACAGCGAAACCCGAGAGCGCTCTTGCGGCGTAATCTTGTAATCACAGTTACAAGAAACTCCCGCAGTGAGGAAACATCATGAGACACGGACACGGACGGGGATTCGGCCGGCCGGGCGGCTGGCAACAGGCGGATCTTCCCGACGCCGCCGACGCTCCGGACTGGTTCGCCGGAAGGTTGCCGAGCGAGTGGTTCAGCGGTCCGGCGACCATCGAGATCGACCGCGACGAGATCGTGGTGATCGGCGAACTGGCGCTGCCGGCCCCCGAATCCGGCGACGACGAAGCAGCCGGCTCCGAACCGTCACCCGCGACGGTGGACGGACTGATCGCACGCTTCCGCGAATCGACGCGACCGGCCCGCATGCAGATCGCCCAGGAGGCCCAGGCGCGCTACGGCCGCAATGTGGCGTGGGGCGTATCGGTCAACGGGGAACGCACCCTGTTCACGCATCTCTCGGTTCCGGTGATGACGCGACTGCGCCAGCCCGAACGCAAGGTGCTCGACACGCTCGTCGACGCCGGGGTCGCCCGCTCCCGCGCCGACGCACTCGCGTGGACGGTGAAATTGGCCGGTAAGCACGCCGAGGAGTGGTTGGCGGAACTGCGGACGGCGATGCGCAAGGTGGACGACCTGCGAGCCGAGGGGCCGCGCGGCCTGTGACCGGGCTAGGGTACCGGTCATGGCACCGATTCTCGTGCTCAACGGCCCGAATCTGAATATGCTCGGCACCCGCCAGCCCGACGTCTACGGCTCGGACACCCTCGACGACGTGGTCGAGCTGTGCCGGGAGACCGCTGCCCGCTTCGATCGCGAGATCACCACCTATCAGTCCAATTCCGAAGGCGCGCTGATCGATCGGATCCATGCGGCCCGCGGGGTGGAAGCCGGGATCGTGATCAATCCCGGCGGGCTGACCCACACCTCGGTCGCCCTGCGCGACGCCCTGGTGATTCCCGAGGTGCCGATCGTGGAGGTGCACATCTCGAATGTGCACGCGCGCGAGGAATTCCGGCACCACTCCTACATCTCGCCGATCGCCACCGCGGTGATCGCCGGAATGGGGATCCGGGGATACGCGGCGGCGATCGAATTCCTCTGTACCCGTTGAGCTTTCGCTCAGACTCCGTCGCGCAGTAGCCGGTACATCGGCACTCCGGCCCCGGCAGCGGCCACCTTCTCCCACAGCTCGCGCACGGTGTGCGAGAGCGTGGCGTCCACCCCCACCTCCTCGCTGGTCTCGACGACGTGGGCCGCGCCCGCCACCATCATGCGGGCGGCGGCCTCGTCACCCCAGCCGCCGGACTTGGCGGCGGCGGCGTATTCGGCCATGAAGAAGGGGAACGCCTCGGCGGAACGCTGCGCGAACGGCAGGAAGCGGTCGACGTCGTGGCCGGCGCGCTCGATCACGGCCAGGGCCTGGTTGTAGCCGATCAGCCAGGGATGGAACAGCGTGAGCAGGGCCTGGTAGAACAGCTGCGCCAGCCCGTCGTCGGCGCCGAGGTACTCCGGTGCGCTGAGCGGGCGCAGCAGGTCGACATGGGCGTCGAAGACCTCGCGCGGACCGCTGTAGAAGATGTAGGACGCCGGATGGGTGATGTCGTCGCCGGCCGACATGAACCCGCCGGACAGGAACCGCGCCCCGTGCGAGCGCACCCATTCGGCGCCCGCGCGGGTGCGCTCCGGGGAATCGGAGGACAGGTTCACGATCACCTTCTCCCGCAACCGTTCCGGAGCCCGCCCCAGGACGTCGTACATGGCGGCGTAGTGGGTCAGACTCAGCACGATCACCTGGTTGCGGTCCAGTGCGTCGGCCACCGACTCGGCGCGACGGGCGCCCAGTTCCGCCATCGCCTCGGCCTTGTCGGCGCTGCGATTCCAGACCGTCACCTCGGTGCCCGCGGCCAGCAGTGCGCGCACGATCGCCCGGCCCATCGGGCCCAGCCCGATCACCGTGACGGAGGAACGTTCGGACATGGTGTACTCCTTGCTGTTTCGAAGTTCTTCCGATCGGCGCCGGATTCGATCGTCACCGGGATTCGCGTCCCGGGCAATAACGCACGTCGACGTGCGGTTGCTTACCTCGAGGTTCGGAAAAAGCTCAGGAGGGCGAGATGGCGGACGACTGTGACACAGAACACTCGGTATGCGGGATGTCGGTGGCCATCGACGTGGTCGGCGGCAAGTGGAAACTCCACCTGATGTGGGTGCTGGGCGAGGGCCCTCAGCGCTTCGGCCGCATCCGTGCCCTGCTGCCCGGGGTGAGCGAGAAGGTGCTCACCGAGAATCTCCGCCACCTGGAATCCCACGGCGTGGTCCGCCGCGAGGTGTTCCCCGAAATCCCGCCGCGAGTGGAATATTCGCTCACTCCCGCGGGCGTCGAATTGGCCGCGGCCCTGCGCCCGCTCGAACAGTGGGGTGAACGGCGCCGCGACGGACTGTTCGCCACCGCGTCGGCGTGAGAGCGGGTCAGCTCGTGGGGACCGTGCCGTGATTTCGGCGCAGGTTCTCAAGCATGTGCGGGTCGTGTACCGAGTTCTCGGACTCGGCGCGCGAGGACGCGGGCGTGGTTGACGAACCCGTCGTGGTTCATGGGCTGGATGGTGTAGCCGGCTGGGTCCTGGTGGACGTAGTAGCGGCCGTCACCCGGGAAGTCCATCCATACGAAGCCCTGGACGCCGTCGGTGCGATTGTCGAGGAATCTTCCTGGATAGCAGAGGACTTCGCCCCAGCCGCTGCGCGGGCGGGCCAGGAATGTGTTCGTGCGTTCCCGGAGCGTGGGCCGGGGTTGCCAGCCGAGGGACTCGGGCTCGAGGTCGAGTTCGGACTTCAGGCCACCCAGTTCGTGGCGGCCCGGCGGAAGTTCGGGAAGCATGCGCGCGAGCAGGCCCAGGGCTTGGACATGGGTGCACAGGGTGACCGAAACATCGCCGCTCGCAACAGGTTCCGGATCGGGATCCTGGATGGCGACCGCAGCGCTGGACGGTCCGAAACCGGCGTAGCCGCGCAGTTGCGTATCGGGGTTGTCGGGGTCGGCGCCGAGGCGGCCGTGGACATGCAACCGGACCTGCGGTTCGGTGAGGGTGCCGATGAGGCGGGCGAAATCGTCGTCCACGCGTGGGCGCAGGCTGTCGATGGCTTCGCGGCGCCGGCGAATCAGATCCGCTTCATCGATGGCACGCAGGGCATTCCAGGTCGGGTACGGCAGGCGGTCGCGCTCCATCGCGAACAAAGCCGCCTCGTACTGCGCACTGGTCAACTGCCAGTGGATCACCGATATTCTCCCGGCGCTCGGCCGCGATCGGGTGGATTCGCCGATCGGGCTGCGGGTGGTTGCTGCTGCGACAAGTCATCCCCGATGGCACCGTAGGCGGGCAATACCCTCCGCCCGTCCTCGATCCATTCCTCGAGGTGCTGTCCGCGCAGATACTCCGGGGATTGTCGGTCCTTGTCCTCCTCGGACTTGCCCTTGCCGCCCGCGCCGGGTGACATGCCCGGCGTACCGGCGGCGCCCGCCTGCCCCGGCGCACGCATTCCCCCCAAGGAGGCGGCCGCCGGTGGTGCGACGGGGCCACCGGGTATCGAGGATCCGAGCCCTGGACGCGCAGTACCACCGCCCGAGCCGGACAGGCCGCCCAGTCCGGAACCGTGGGAGCCACCACCCGATCCGGAACCGTGAAGACCGCCGCCCAGTCCGGAGCCGGAAGTTCCCCCGCCCAGCCCACCGCTCGGATCGAATCCGGCGGCAGTGGTGGAGGCGGCGTTCGGCACGCTCGAACCTGTTGCGCTGGAGGGGTTCTGCCCGCTACTGGGAGTTGTGGAACTCGGCTGTGTTCCCAGGGATTGGCTCCCATCGGTCCCGGTGTTCGGATCGGAGCTCGGATTCACCTCGCCGGGCCTCGGACTCTGATCGCCGCCACCGGAATTCGATGGACCCGGCCCCGGCGAAACCGGCCCCGGGCCTGTCGGACCGACCGGGCCGCCCGGAGCGGCCGCCGGATTGACCGTGGGCAGCACCGGCACCGCCTGATCCCCACCACGAATGCCGGGTGAGTACACATTCCGCAGCACCTGCAGAGCCGCTTGCCGTGCTTCCTCTTTCTGGGAGTCCTTATCTTGCTGCTCCGCGAGGATCGGAAGTTGCGGTCCCGTCGGCGCGGCCGCCGGCCCCAACGTCGGTGACCCGGGAGGCAGAATCGGCCCGGTACCGCTGGGCGCCATCGCCTGCAACAACGGGGTCAGCATCCGGAAAGTCTCGTCGCTACCACGCTGGGCGAAGGCGATTTTCATCGCGACCATGGACGCCGACTTGCCGATGTCGGCGACAGAGTCGAGAACACGCCCGAACGTCTGGGCGGCCTTCTGACCGGCGGCCCCCTCCCAGCCGTTGGCAATCGCATCCTCGACGACCTTCTTGCGAGCCGTGTCCGCACCGTCGGCCATACCCGATCCGATACTGCTCCACGCCTCCGAAACCGCGTGCACGACATCGGGTTTGATTTGATAGGTCAAGTCGCGAATCTGCTCCAGCGTCAAATGCTCGAAGTCGTCCCCACCGGTAATGGACTGCGCATCGACATCGACACCGAGCTGATCGGCCAGAACATTGATCTGCTGCTGCAACGCAAGCTGATCGGCATCCCACGCTTGCGTATTCGAACCCGACACCATGCCCGCATAGAAGCTGTTGCTCATGGCATCGAGCCGGCGCAGGAACTCGCCACTACCCTGATCCAGATAGCTCGACGGTTCCGGTAGGGGAGTCACGGTTGCGTCCTTTGGATGCCTTCCACTGCGGCATCGACGGAGTGGTGAACCGACCTCGGGTTCCTGCGCGAAACCTGGTGCGAAAGGCCATGCGATACCGCCGGCCGCGCACCGCTACGCCACCCGATTTTCGAGCGCATCACTGGCCCCCTTTTGCTCTCCGCTGCACGGGGCGCTTGAATCCCCCTGCGTCGGAGACTTTATCGCAGGTATTCGCGCCGCGCCCAGCCGATCCGGGCGTAGGTGTACTCCGGTTCGACCGTGATCACGTCTGCGATTCGAAGCAGCTTGGTCGGCACGACGCCGTCGTCGAAGTGCGCTACGCCCGGGACGACAACCGCATCGGCGCGATATGCCTCGGCAAGGTTACGAAGGCGCAACCCGAGATCATCTGCCCCGCTGGCGAACGTGACGATCGTCCGAAGGTGGTACCCGAGTCGCTCTGCGAGAGAACGGATCCGAATTTCATCACACAGCAGGTGCGCGCCGGAAACATCGTGCCGCAGGTACCCGATCGCATAGATACTCACAGCGCGTGTGTCCCGACAATTGCATGTAGTCTGGTCAGCACCCGCTCACGGTCCACCTCCGCCTCGGTCCGGGCCGACCACTGGGAACCGCGTTCTCGGCAGTAACTTTCGACCGCCAAACGTCGTTGGAGTCCGGCGACGGTCAACCCGTCCGCGCGTGGCGGCAACCAGCAGCCGAAGCCGATGAGGGTGCCGCAGACGCTGATCATCAGCGCTGTCGTCATCACGAACATGGTCAGTCCACCTCATCCCGCGCGGACAGGGCTGCTCCGGCGGCGAGGCGCGCCCGGCAGTCCGGAAGGCAGTCGCGGTGGGTATTCCACAGACGACGAGCGCAGTCGCGTTCCAGCTGAGTGGGTTCCCAAGTGCATTCGTTCAGCGAAACCGCTTGCAGGGCCACCGGTTCCAGTGCACCAGCTCGCCACAGCCGAGGCGGCGTCATGGTCAATAGATCGAAACCAGCGGTGCCGATATCGGTTCGATGGTCGACATGAGTCATGTCGACCACGATGATCGCGGCGGCCTCCATGCCGGCGGCAATGCCGAGGGTGTAGCCGACTGGATCACGGGCGCCCTGCGGCGGGCGAATGGAAAAAGTCCATTCATAGCCGAGATGGTCTGCGTAGCACTGGATATCGAGTGCGTGGGCTGCGGTGTCGATGCCGGACAGTTCCGTCCGCACCAACCCGACGGCCTTCGGCCGGAAGGCCGGCCGTACCGCACCGGACTGGCTCACCGGCAAATCAGCCGACGATCCGATCATGTCAATCATCCCGCCTCCATCGCTCTTGCCGCGACGCGGATCGCGACGATGTCTCACTGCCGTAATGGTGTTCTGCCACAATGTCGTTGCCGCTCCGACGCGGGTAGCGACCGCAAGGCGGACCAACAGCAGGGGCGATCACGGAATCACCCACAAGCGCTCACAGGGCAGGCGTGCGCAGTTCTCGTCCGGCGCCGTGAATTCGACTGCCGCACAACCGCCGTACCGTTCCCAGTGGTCCGCGAACCGCCGCGCTGCCGATTCGCATGCGACGAAAGTCAGCGGATGCCGACTCGACGAAGTCAGATAGACCGACACCGTCACATCAGGTTCGGCCGGAAGGGGCGAGACCGGCCGATTCGCGGCACTCTCCGGCGAGCTCATCGTGAACCGCCGTCGTGGCTCCCGGCGAAGCCTGGACGGTCATCGACCACGCGCGTGCCGGACCACGGGCACCGTTCACCCACTCGGACGTGGTGCACGGCGATCCTTCCGTCCACCAGCGGAACAAGGCCGGAGCACAACCACGACGGGCAGGCCACGCCGACCAAACGCTGTGCGTCGTGGTAGAAGCTCCCGATTCCGCACTGGGACAGGAGAATCCAAGGAGTGTCGGTGCTGGACACTTTGCTGTCACCTCCTTCGAGTAGCCGCCGACTGCGCGGCAACGGCAACTGCCCCGCGGCAATCGGCCGTGGGGGTACAACTGACATGACGGAACCCACCGATCGTTGCGTGCAGACGCGAAACATGTTGGCACCGAGGCACTTCGGCACAACCCGCCTTGGCCGGCTGCGCGCAAAGTCATCACATCAGCAAGTGCGTTGCCGCACAATGTTCTTCATGAATCTTCAGGGGAAGTCTGCTGTTTTCGCAGAGGCGAGCTCTGCGAGAGTTTTGTTCTCCTTCATGGTGAAGCCCGACGTCATTCACAGTGAAGGATCCGCCGATGAGTGAGACCGGCTCCACTCTCACCCGCCGCCAACTGGGTCGATATCTGCGTGAATGCCGGCAGAGCAGCAATATGACGATCGTGCAGGCTGCCGACCTGATGCAGTGGAGCGAGTCCACACTGCAACGCCTGGAGACCGGCAATGCCGAGAAGATCCGCTGGCGCGATGTGAAGGAACTGTGCGAGTTGTACGCGGTGCCGAGCGATATGAGCGAAGCCCTGATCGGTCTCGCGCAGCAAGCGCACGTGAAGTCGTGGTTCCACGAGTATGGGGATCTCATCCCGGAGAACTTCAACCTCTACGTCGGCTTGGAGTCATCCGCTCGGAAACTGACGACCGTCCAACCGGTCATGGTCCCAGGATTGCTACAAACCCCGGATTACGCGCGCACCCTGATCCGAGGTGTATTCCCGGATGGTACAGACGAGGAGCTGGACGGGCGTATCAACCTGCGAGCACGTCGCCAGGCGATCCTTACCAGGAAGTCCCGGCCGGTTGCTCTTGAGGCGGTGATCCACGAAACCGCGATCCGTCGAATCATCGGCAGCGCGCAGATCATGGCGAAACAGCTTCGGCACATGGCCGATCTCAGCACCAATCCGAATGTGACGGTCCGCATTCTGCCGTTTTCGGCTGGCCTACCCCTCGGCGACCCAGTGGGTCCGTTCGTAATTCTCGAGTTCGGGAAGGACAAGCAAGACCGGCCGCTGGAACCCAGCGTGGTGTACGTCGAGAACTTCCTCGGCGATCTCTACCTCGAGAAGAAGGCAGCGGTCGACCGCTACCATCAGGCGTACAACGGTATCCAGCAGGCGGCGCTGGACGATGTGACCAGCAGGAATCTGTTGCGTCAGGTGGCAAGGGAGTTTGAACGTGGACACTGATCTGGCAGAGGCCAACTGGTTCAAGAGCACACGGAGCACTGGCGGCAAGGAATGCGTGGAGGTCGCGTGGCTCGCCAACGGCGCTGTCGGCCTCCGTGATTCGAAGAATCCGACCGGCCCCGCTCTGGTCTTCGCCTCGCACGAGTGGGATGCGTTCAACGAGGGTTTGAAGGCAGGACGCTTCTAACATTCGGAACTCCCCTCGGACGGCGCTGACGGTCCTCCCCTTAAACGGAGTTGGTGGGGAGGACCGATCACACCCAGCCCCCGCCGGTCATCTGACGGCGACCAACACTGTTGAAGAACCCACGCGGCTAGATACACCTAACTGAGACGGAGCCGAAGGAGCATGAGCGTGCCCCGCTGCGACCTGCCCGAAGACCTATGGTTCAAAAGCAGCTACAGCGGCAGTCAAGGCGACTGCGTAGAGGTCGCTTGGCTCACCAACGACACTGTCGGAGTTCGCGATTCGAAGAGCCCCACAGGACCGGCGCTCGTCTTCGCACCTGACGAATGGGACGCGTTCAACGCAAGTTTGCAGGCAGAACGCTTCTAACACCCGTAACTCACCCTCGGACGGGGCTCACCACCGGTGCTGGTTGATGAGTACCGAGAATAGATCCGGGAATCCGCCCAGGCCAGCGGCTTGGGGCGCTTGGCGAGCCGCAACGCCTACGCTTGGCGCGGCGGAGAATGAAACACCCAGACCGATGTTCGACGGGGAAGAGCTTGCCGCCGCTCCGCGATGCACTATCGTTTAGCATCCCAAGGGCGGGGGGTCGCAGGGGCCGCCCCAGGACGGGAGATCCGATGCGGCGAGCGATGACCCTCGGGGCGGCAGTTCTCACAACAGGAGTGCTAGCGGCCTGCTCTTCCGGAAACTCTGGTACGGCAACCCCGGCCGCGTCTGCAACCCCGGCGCCGACAACAACTACCACGGCGCAAGCAACGGCCTGGCACCCCTGTTCCATACCGGATTCCGATATCGCTGGTGTCGGGTTGAACCCGTCGACGAAACAGGAAGACGGACCCGGCAAAGTCAAGTTCCCAGGATGGGATATCTGTTCCTGGTTAGCCGAGAAGCCCAACTGGTATGTACTCAACGTCTATTCCACCAGGGATCACAGCTACGACGAGGTTGTACACAACACAACGTTGTACAAGAACCCCGAACCAGTGACCGTGGAAGGTCGGCCCGGTACCCGGTTGTTCAGTGCCACTGAGGATCATGATTGCACGATCGCGCTCGACTCCAAGCCGCCCGTGCAGTTCCAGATCTCGGCCAAGCCCAGTGCTCGTGAGCCCGGCGATGCCTGTGCCGAGGTCACCCGGATCACCACAGCACTCGTCAAGAACATTCCTTAGCCAGGCAGGCCAACATGTCCGAACTAAGCACGATCCAGCAGCTCGATGCGGAAGTAGATGGCGGAAACCTGAGGTTGAAGGTTCACCGAGATAAGCTCGATGAGGCCATAAAAGGACTTCAGGACCTCATCGACAGTATCGACATGCTGTGGCCGAACGTGCAAGCGGTCGAGCACGTCACCGGGTTCGGCGGGTTCCAAATGGGGCTGGACCTCGCTGCCAAGTTCACCACCAAGGGCAGCGGCGAGAACGGGATCAGACAGCGGGTCAACGAGGTTCAGAAAGAGCTGCAAGCAGCTCAAGAGCTCATCCTCAAAGCTGCTCGAGCCTACGCCGAGACCGATGCCCAATACGCCGATGTGCTGAGCCGAACCGAGGTTTAGCTGTAGTCGCGCGCTAGGCGGGCGCCGAGTTCTTCGAGCAGGCGCCCGGCCTCGGCGATGGATCGCTCCGGATCGGGTTCGAGGTCGCTCAGGGGGTAGCAGCGGGTGAAGCCGGCGGCGCGCAGTCGCTCCGGGGTCAGGGTGCAGCGGCCGGCGACGGCGACGACCGGTACGTCCGCGGCGGCGGCCGCGACTCCGGCGGGCGCCTTGCCGCGCAATGTCTGCTCGTCCATCGCCCCCTCGCCGGTCACCACCAAGTCCGCGTCCCGGACCCGGCCGGCGAAATCGATCAATTCGAGAATCACCTCGATGCCGGACCGCTGCCACGCCCCCAGCACCGCCATGGCCCCGAATCCGGTGCCGCCCGCGGCGCCCGCGCCGGGATGCCCGGCCAGGTCGGCGCCGCGCTCATGCGCGTCCCCCGTCCCGAACGGGTGACCGCTCGCGCCGACCAGGTTCGCCCACTGCGCCAGGATCGCTTCGAGTTCGGCGCACTGCCGGGGTGACGCACCCTTCTGCGGCGCGAAAACCGCTGCGGCACCGTCCGGTCCGAGCAGTGGGTTGTCGACGTCTCCGGCGAGTACGAACGTCGCGTCCCGAACGGCCGGATGCAGAGCGGAGTAGTCGAGGCGTCGTGCGCGAGCGAGAGCCGCTGCGCCCGAACCGATTTCGGCGCCGCCCTCGTCCAGGATGCGCAGCCCCAGCGCTTGCAGCATGCCGGCGCCGCCGTCGGTGGACGCACTACCGCCCAATCCGAGGACGACCTCGCGGATGCCGTTGTCCAGTGCGTGGCGGATCAGCACCCCCAGCCCGTATGTGCCCGCACCCATCGGATCCGTTCGGCCGCCGGGTAATTCGACCAGCCCGACCGCTGCGGCCAACTCGACGACAGCCGTATCGCCCCGCACCGCGTAGCTTGCCGAATGCGGCGCACCGGTCGGACCGACGGTGTCGACCCGCACCCGCTCCCACCCCGCGGCCACGAATGCGTCGACGGTGCCGTCGCCACCGTCGGCAACCGGTACCTGCCGGACCTCCGCATCCGGCGCCTCGCGCGCGATTCCGGCCGCGAGCGCCGCCGCCACCTCCGGCGCCGCCAGCGATCCCTTGAACTTGTCCGGTGCTATCACCACTCGCCACGGCTTTCCACGCACCATCGCCACCCCAATCCGTCGGCAAGCAGTCGAACACGCTCACGGTACTGCGCGTGCCCCGAGCATGCCGGGAACCCGATCCGCCTGAGCCGCCTGCCGCTCCAGCCGCGACAGTCGTGGGGCGGCCGGACTCACGGCATCGGTGCCTGATCCACATGATCGATGCCCACCTCACCGGTACGCAGGTATCGCAGCACGGCATCGTCGAGCGGAGCGTTACCGCGGCCGAAGGTCCCGTGGTCGCCGCCGTCGACGGTGATCAGATGTCCGCGCAGGGCCGCGGCCATCGCGGGACCTCCCGGATAGGCGGTCACCGCGTCGTTGCGGCTCTGCAATACCAGCGGGGCGGTGGGCAGGCCGTGGTCGGCGATCGGCACCGGTGTGGTCACCGGATCCCAATCGGCGCAGGCCAATCCGCTGCGCACCAGATCGGCGCGGGCGTCGAGGGCGTTGCCGCCGGAGGCGACGGTGGCGGCCGCCGAACCGATGGCGTCCAATCGGGCCGGCACCGCGTTCTCGTTGCAGGTGATCGCGGCGAATACCGCCTGGCCGGTCGGATCGGTGGTCGCCGCGCCCGCGATCGCGCGCATCCGCCGCAGATCGCCGGGCTGCGTATTCGCCTCGGCCATCGCCTGCGCCAGACTCGGCCAGAAACCGCGGGTATAGGCGGCCACCGTCGTCGCCGATACCAACGGCACCTGGGCCGACATACCGCCGGAGGCCAACGCGCGCACCAGATTCCGCGCCTTGCCCATCTCCTCGGCACCGGCGTTCACCCCGTCACGCGCCACCGCCGGCAGTGGTGCGGGCAGCTCGCGTGGCAGGTCGGCCGCCGACACCGGTGGCGGCGTCAGGTTGGCGTACCAGCCGCCGCCCTGTGCCGACACCAGCCGCACCCAGGTCTCGTACACCCGCAGCGCGGAGTCGCCGAGGCGGTAGACGTTGTCGTGCTGGGCGATCCAGCCGAACAGATCGTCGAGCCGCTGTTTCCCCGCGAGCTGCTGTTGCGCGAACTGTTCGGTCCACACCCACTGCGGGTCGACGTTGGAGTCCAGCACCATCCGGTCGACACGCTGGGGGAACAGCGAGGCGTAGACCGCGCCCAGATAGGTCCCGTAGGAGATGCCGAGGAAATCGATGCGGTCCACTCCCAGCGCCGCGCGCACCGCGTCCATATCGCGGGCCGTGGTCTCGGTGGTGATGGTCCGCAGATAGCCGGGCTGGGCGGTGTCACACGCCTTCCGGAGCGGTTCGCGCTCGTGGTCGGCGTCCTGCGCGATCTCGGTCCCGCAGGTCAGCGGCGTCGACCAGCGCAGTCCGCGCGGCTGCAGGGCCACCAGGTCGTAGTGCTCGGCCAGGTCCTTCGGCAGCTGGGACAGCCGGGCGCCCCAGTAGTCGAGGGCGTCCGCACCGGGCCCGCCCGGATTGGCGAAGAGGGTCCCGTATCGCTGCCCGCTCGCGCGAATACGGCTGACCGTCACATCGATTCGCGCGCTGTCCGGCGCGGCATAGTCCATCGGCACCGAGATCGACGCACAGCGGGCCGGGGTCTTCTCGCCGACGGAACCGGCCGGGCACGTCCCGAAATCCGGTTCGGCATGCGCGGTCGCCGGCGCCAGCGCGGCGAGCACCGCCGTCAGCACCGCAACGGTCGCCGATCGCGCCGCCACCGGTAGTCCCCGTCGTCCCATCCGCGCCGTCTCCCCGTCCGGCCGGTCGACGGCCGTCGTCGCATCGAGCATCCGACCACTCGAGCCCCTGCATTCTCGCCACCCGCGCCGGGTGCGACAACTCGAACCACGCCCGACACGGGGAAGGACGTCGGCGGAGTCGCACGCCCGCGGTGATCGGCACGTTCTAGGCTCAGCGGATGACGCAGGGTGCGCAGCAGAACACCGAGATTCGAGACAACCCACAGTTCGACCGATTCGAACTGTGGGTCGACGGACAGCATGCCGGGGTGGCCGCCTATCAGGACACCGCCTCCGAGCGCGCCTTCGTGCACACCGAGATCTACCCGCAGTACGAGGGCCAGGGCTACGGCCGCCTGTTGGTGCAGGGTGCGCTCGACCGGACCGTGGAACAGGGCTTCGGCATTCTGCCGCTGTGCCCGATGGTGCATCACTTCGTCGAATCCCGGCCGCGATATCTGGCGATGGTGCCGCAATGGGCGCGCGAACGATTCGGCCTGCCGCAGTAGCCGGCGGCCTCGTCGAGGCGGCCGCTCCGCAATCGAACCGCGAATCACGCGCCACTAAACACAGCGCGCGCCCGGCGACGGTGCGATGATGACTACCGTGGCACGCGCAGAGGAACACGGCGACCGCCCGAGACGCGAATCCCGGTACGAGGAACAGGCGGTGCGGCCCGGCACCTTGCTGGTCTCGGCAACGGAGCTGGTCGAGCCCACTTTCCGGCGCACCGTGATCTACATCGTCGAACACAACGATGCGGGCAGTCTCGGTGTCGTCCTGAACCGGCCGAGCGAAACCGCGGTGCAGGATGTGCTGCCACGCTGGGCCGATCTGGCGGCCGGACCCCGCACCCTGTATGTGGGCGGGCCGGTGAAGCGCGATTCGGCACTGTGTCTGACCACGGTCCGCGTCGGTGCCTCGATCGAGGGCATCCGCGGGCTGCGCCGCGTGGACGGTCGCGTGGCCCTGCTCGATCTGGACTCCGATCCCGATTCGATCGCACCGTTGGTCGAGGGCATTCGCATCTTCGCCGGCTACGCCGGGTGGACCTTCGGTCAGCTGGAAGGCGAACTGGAACGCGGGGACTGGATCGTGTTGTCGGCGTTGCCGTCGGATCCGCTGGCGCGACGCACCGATCTGTGGGCGCACGTGTTGCGCCGGCAGCCGCTGCCGCTGTCGCTACTGGCGACACACCCCATCGAACTAGAACGCAATTGATTACGTATCCACGGAGTGTGGTCCCCCAACGCTCGCCTCGACCGAGGCGGCGGATACGCCCGGTCGGCGCCCATGTCTGACTCCGCGATCCCCCCCGTCGACGCGGCGCCCTCCCGGGCGCAGTTGTTGCGGGTGCTCTACGACGAGCACGCACCGACGCTGTGGCGCTTCACCTACAGCCTGGTCGGCGATGCCGGGCGCGCCGAGGACATCGTGCAGGAGACACTGTTGCGGGCATGGCAGCGGCCGCAGGTCCTCGACCAGTCGACGGCGTCGGCGCGGGCGTGGCTGTTCACCGTGGCCCGGCATCTCGCGGTCGACGAATTTCGCAGTGCGCGGCATCGACGCGAGTACGGCACCGACACACCGCCCGAACAGACGGCTCCGGATGAGGCGGAACGCGCAGTGGACAGTTGGGTGATCACCGACGCGCTGGCTCGGCTGAGCTCCGATCACCGGGAGGTGATCGTGCGGGCCTACTATCGCGGATTGTCGACACAGCAGATAGCGAACGAATTGGCGATACCCGAGGGCACCGTCAAATCCCGGATGCACTACGGGATGCGAGCGTTGCGTTCGGCCCTACAGGAGATGGGGGTGACGAAATGACGGCCGACACCGCGTCACACGACGACTACGCGACCTGGGACGCACCGTATCTGCTCGGCGCCCTCGACCGCGACCAGCGGCTCGAATACGAGGCGCATCTGTCCGGCTGCGACGAATGCCGGCTCGCCGTCGCGGACCTGTCGGGGCTGCCGGGACTGCTCAGCCACGTACCCGAGGACGTCGCCCTCGCGCTGCTCGACGACGAGTCCGCCGCCGACCATGCCGGCAGTGTCGGCGACGCCGGCTTCGAGGCCCTGCTGAACCGGGTGCGCGCGAGCGAGGCGACCACCGACGGCGCCGGGATGCTGCCCTTCGAATCGCATCCCGATACCGGCCGGGCCGCCGAATCCGGAGGAGCCGAGCCGGACAAGACCGCGGGCACGCCGACGGTCCGCGAAACGCCCTCGGAAACCGGCCGCACGGAGCCGGGGGAAGCCCCCGCCTCCCTGGCCGACGCGCGCGAGCGCAAGGGCAGCCGTAGCGGTCCGTGGCTCGCCCTGGCCGGTGCGGTCGCCGCCGCCGCGGCCGCGGTCGCCATCACCATCCCGATCACCGTCGCCCACACCGAGCACAACAACAATCCGCCCACCGCCGAGCAGGTGGTGACGGAGCGGCAGATGGATCAGGTGATCCCCTCTCCGATCACCGCGAATTTCACTCTGACGCAACTGCGTTCCGGCACGCGCGTGAACATGTCGTGCAACTACGCGCCCTCGGATACGGATTACACCTGGGACGGCGCCCTGTGGGTGGTGCACACCGACGGCACGCAGTCGATGGTGGCGCAGTGGACGGCACATCCCGGGCAGACGATCACCGCGGACGGCATCACATCTGCCCCGTCGGATCAGATCAGGTCGGTCGAAATCCGTTCGACCACAACGAATCAGGTGTTCCTGCGCGGAACGGTGTGAGCACCCGCCCTCAGCCGGTCCGCCGGGAATCGAGGTCGCCCTCCACCGCGGTTTCGCCGGCGATATCGGATTTCCATCGCCGTGCGGCCCGCCGCAATGCCCGCGCGTCCGAATATCCGAGCCGATACGCCAGTGCGGATTGGGTCGTCGTCTCGGCGACGCTGCCGGCGACGGACCGCCGCGCCAGATCGAGTTCCCGCCGCCAGGTCGTACCGGATTCCGCGAGCCGGCGCTGCAGTGTTCGCGGGCTCACGGCGAGCCTGGTCAGCGACGAAGCGGGCTGGGTCTCGGGGCAGACCGTGCGGGCCAACGGCGCGATGTTCTGATCCGCTGCTCGGCCTCACAGCAGGGCGAGGGTGGTGCACAGGGCGGCGAGGGCGAGGGCCTGCAGGCCGACCCGGTAGCCCAGGATGCTCTCCCACTTGTCCTGCAGCGCACGGGCGTCGGCGGGGATGACGCCGGTCATCGCCGCCTGGGTCTGCGCGGTGTTGATCGGCTTGGCGATTCGTGCGTACAGGCCGAGCCAGGAGAGCAGTGCCAGCAACGCGATCCCGGCGGCCACCGCGGCGCCCGTGGCTCCCGCGACGGCCGCGACGACGACGGCGAGCACGGTGCTGATCACACCGCCCGCACCGGCGAACGGCATCCGCCGGTCGCCGTAGTAGTGCCCCCATCCGGCCGAGACGGTCATCGTCGCGTCGTCGAGTTTGGCGTAGACGGGCCGGAAGATGAGGGTGGCGGCGACGTCGGTGCCGTAGACGATGGCGTTGGTGAGAACGGCCAGCACGGCGAGAACCTGGGCGGATGTGGTCAGCATGAGAAGACTCCTAGTCATCATCTAGCGTTGCTAGCTTCTATGGCAACAGTAGATGGAGATGACTAGCTTGTCTAGCGTTGCTAGAAAATTTACCGTCCCGCCCCTACCGGGTAAGCGGCGCACCGATCCCCGGCGGCCTGCCCGGACGGTGGGCGTAGGCGCGGCACCGGCTCGGCATGGCCGTCGAAGGCGTGCAGCACCGCGGCATCGGCACGCGGATCGCCGACCGCGATCCGCGCACTGCCGTCGGGATACCCCTTGGCCGCGATCCCCGCACCCGCCAGCGTCGCGTGCGCCGCGGGCCCCGGCAGATAGAGAAAGTTGCCACGGCTGCACGGCACCGCGAAACCCCTGTGCCGCAGTGCCGTTCGCAGCGCCTCCCGCTCGGCGGTGATATCGGCGACTCGCTCGGCGAGCTCGGCCGACGCGGCATAGCAGGCCCGCACGGCCGCGACGGCATACTCGGGCATCCCGAACGGAAGTTGCAGCCGCCGTACCCGTGCCACCAATTCCGGCGCGCCGAAGGCGTACCCGATGCGTAGCCCGGCGAGTCCGTAGGCCTTCGAAAAGGTCCGCAATACCAGGAGATTGGGATAGCGGGCGATGAGTTCATTGGGGTCGACGGTCTCGGCGTCGGCCAGAAATTCCACATAGGCCTCGTCCAGGATCACCGGAACATGTCGCGGCACGCCGAACAGGAAGGCCTTCAACTCCGCGGCGGGCGCCACGGTTCCGGTCGGATTGTGCGGGCGGCAGATCGCGACCAGAGCCGTCCGGTCGTCGACGGCGCGGGCCATCGCCGCCAGCCGCTGCCGTCCGCTCGAATCCAGCGGCACCGCGACGACTTCCAGTCCCGCCATGGCGGCCATGATCGGGTAGCCGTCGAAGGTCGGCGTCGCGAACACCATGCGCCGGCCCGGTCCCGTGACCGCCTGCATGATCTGCAGCGCCACCCCCGTCGCCCCGGCACCGACCACCACCTGATCGGCATCGACGCCGAGATGCGCGGCGATCACCGCGGGCAGCCGCCGGGGCAGGAATTCCGGATACCGGTTGGCGTCGCGAATCGCCTCGTTCACCACCGCCAGCACGGAAGGCAGTGGCGGAAACGGGTTTTCGCTCAGCGCCAGATCGAATTCCATCACGCCGCACCCCAGCGCACCGCGGCCGCGGCCGCGAAATCCCCGGCATGGGCGAACGCCGCCAGCAGCACCACCGAACCGTTGCGCAACCGACCGGCCCGATTCTCGATATCGAGGGTCACGGGAATACCCGCGGCGAACAGATTTCCGCACCGATCGAAGGAATCCGGATGGCGTTCGGCGGGCAGTTCCAGCGCATCGTGCCAGTTCCGCAGAAACAGCCGATTCGGCTGGTTGGTGACGAAGGTGTCGATATCGCGGCCCTTGACTCCGATGCGGTCGCATACCGCAAGAGCGAGTTCGGGGACCAGCCGGTTGCCGCGCGCGAAGACCTTCGTCACCTTCGATTCGGTGAAGCTCACGCAGCCCTGGCCCTCGCCGGGCTCCCAGTATTTGCGTTCGGAGCCGGTGGAGAAATCCATATCCCCGGCGAATTCCGGAAAGGTACGGCATTGCACGTCGAGGATCGGCGCACGATTGTCCTTGACTAGCAGTCCCACTCCGCACCCGTCACCCGGCACCGGCGCCTGCGCGAGTGTGCGAATCTCGGTCTGCGTGAAGACCGGTCCGGCGGTGTTCTGCGTCGTCGCGATCAACGCGGTGCGGGCGTCGGTCGTCTGCAGAATCATCCGGGCCAGCATCATCATGTGGATGAACGCCGCACAGCCGCCGTTGTGCACATCGAACACCCACTTCGGGTTCATCCCCAGCCGCCGCGCCACCTCCGGCCCGGCGCCCATGACGGGATTGTCGGGCAGTTGGGTATGGGTGAGCAGCACGTCGATATCGGCGAGCGTGCCGGCGCCGTGCCGTTCGATCAACGGCGCGACCGCGCGTTCGACCATATCCACGGCGGTTTCGTCGCGGCCCTTGTGATGGCGGCCGTGCGGTGCGCGGAACATGACGTTCTTCGCCATCCGCTCCGAACGCGAGAATTGTGTGAAGTATTCGGTACCTACCGGCTCACCCGGCAGATAGCAGGCCACATCGGCCAGACTGACCGGTGCCAGCCGCAGGGCGGGGTCGGTGAAATCCATCTCGGCGCATCCTCACTTCATCCACTCGGGGGTGATCGACAGCCCGTGCGCGGCACGGTATTCGGCGATCGCTTTCAGGTTGTCCAGTTCCAGCCGGTGTCCGGCGGAGAACATCTCCCAGAAATCACCGACCCAGACCGTGCGGCCCTCCGGGGCCCGGTCGGGATAGGGATTCGCGTCGTAGAACGGGTGGCGGCAATTGGTCCACAGCACCACCGAACCGGGCTTGTTCAACACCACCTGGGCGTCGACGACGCGCATCAGGTAGATCATCCACAGGTGTTCACCCTGGTCCCACGCACAGTGGTAATCCACGGTCATCGCATCCGGATTGGCCTCGGTGCGAGTGAAGATCCGGGTGTCCTTGCCCAGCCGGTCGTAGGATTCCCACAGCCCCGGGGTGGCGGTTTCGGTGAATCCGCGCAGACTGTAGGTCCATTCCTCCAAACTCTGTGTGTGCGAGAGGTATTCGTACAATTCGCGCGGCGGTGCGGCGATGTAGTCCTGCACCGGGCAGAACTGCCCGAAGACCTGGTCGTGGGGATAGACCGAGCGCAGCATATCCATGATGATCGGAGTGGTCGTCTCGCGATCGGAATTCTCGATACGCAACAATCCGGGTATGACCCGATGCGGATGGTCGGCGATATCGCTGAGCGCGGGTGCGGTGCTGATAGTCACGGATTCCTCCTCGATGCGGACAGGAAGGGGATGAACGGCGGTATCTCGTCCGGATCGCAGTCGATCGAAACGAACGAGGGCCCAGGCGTTTCCAGGCAGTACGACAGCACGGTCGCGAGCTCGGCCGGCGTCGCCGGCGAGAAGGCGGGCAGATCCGGGAACATCGCCGCCATACCGGCTCCCAGATGCGCCTTGTGGAATCTGTTGAAGCTGTAGCGGTCTCCGTAGAACAGTTGCTCGCGGGTCACGCACATGCCGTGCGCGGAATTGTCGAGGACGACGAAGGTCACCGGCAGCGCGAATTGGATCGCGGTGTGAATTTCCATGCCGTGCATGTAGAAAGCGCCGTCCCCGGCCACGACCACGGTGCGGCGCTCGGTACCGTCGGCGCGGTGGCGGCGGGCGAAACAGGACCCGATGGCGGCGCCGAAGGCGTAACCCATGCCGCCCATGCCGAGGGCGACGACGAAGCGGCCGTCGCGCGGCGGGCGCAGGTGATGGACCACCGAGGCGCCGGTGTTGCCCGCATCGGCGAAGACATCGGTATCGGAATGCACCGCGCCGTTGAGTGTTTCGACGATGTCGCGGTATCGCAGCCCCGGCCCGTCCGCCGGTGGCACCGGTAGTGGATCCGGCGCCCGGCGCGGCCGCCGCGGTTCCACCCGGTGCACCGGGCCCGCGCCGGTCGTCAGCTCCGAGGTCAGTTCGCGGAGCGTGGCGGCCAGATCGGTGCTGGTCGCGTGGACCGTGGGCAGGTAGGGCGGCTCGCCGCCGACCGACGCCGTCGACGCGCCGAGTACCGACTCCAGACCGGCTCGCGCGGTGACCGGCATCCGGGTGCCGACCAGCAAGCACAGCGCGCAGCCGCGCAGGGCATCGGCCAGTTCCGCATGGCCCATACTTCCGGCGACACCGAGGAAACCGTGTTCGGTGCAGTCGTACACATCCTTGGCGTCCGGTGCGACGCCGACACCGGCGTCGAGAACCGTCGCCAGATCGCGCAGTTCGCCGCGAGCGTCGTCGCGGGCGACCTGCGCGCCCGCGATGATCACGACCTTGCCCACCGCCCGGGCCGCCCGCAGCCCCTCCAGGAGCCGTTCGATACCGGCATCGTCGCGCCCGTGCATCGGCCGCGGCGCGACGAACGGCCCGGCGTCGAATTCGGCCTGCTGCACATCCTTCGGCAGGAGCAGAACCGCCGGACCGCCCGCCCGTGCGGCCGCGACGGCGCGGGACAGATGCGCCGGTAAGGAGGTGGGTGTCTCCACCCGCGCGCAATACAGGGAAATCGTGTCGAAAAGTTCGGCGGCGTCGAAGGTTCCGGCTCGTCCACTGGAATCCTGAAACGCGCCTCTACCTTCCAGATCGGTCGGCGCCTGGCCCACCAGCGCCAGCACCGGAATCCGCGAAGCGTGCGATTCCGCCAGTCCGGCAACGAGATTCATCGCGCCGCCCCCGGAGGTCGCGCAGACCACGCCGAGACCCGCGGTGGAGCGGGCATATCCGTCGGCCATGGTGGCCGCGGCGAATTCGTGTTTGGCCACCACCGCGGTGACCCGGTCCGCGGCGTCGTAGGCCGCGTCGTAGAGATCTTCGATATTGGCGCCGTCGACCCCGAAGATATGTCGTACGCCCATGTCCGATACGGCCTGCACCAGATAGTCGACCACTCGTGTCGGCATCGCCGCTCCTTCCCGTGGGGCGGTCCGAAGCCGGCCGCGCTGCCGGACCGAACGCACTCAGCGGGGATACGAAGCACGACCCCGGCCGGTTCACCGCCGCCGCATGCCATCCCGGAAACACCCTCTTGCGTGTACGTATACATCTACGTACAGTTGGGGCCATGCCGAACAAGACCGTGTACGTCTCCGATGACGATCTCCCTCTGTTCCAGCGCGCACAGGAGCTGGTCGGCGGCAATCTGTCGGGTGCGATCGTGACGGCACTGCGCCGGTACATCGAACTGGAGGAGGGGCGGCTACAGGGATTCGACGAGATCGTCCTGCGCGTCGGCCACAACGGCGCCCGGCAGGTGCGATTCTCGGGAGTGCTGCTCACCGAGTCGAGCGATATGGGCGACGAGCGTTTCGAGCGCATTCGCGTATTCCGCACGCGCAAGGGCAAATTCGTGTTGCACCGGCAGCGTTCGGAATGGACCGACTACCCGACCGACACGAACTGGCTGAAGGATCTGACCAATTGGCGGCGGATGCTCGGCGTCACCGATCCGGACTGGGGCGAATTCACCATGGACATCTACGAGTCGCCGGCCGACCTGAAAGGCAGGGTTCCCGACAAGCTGTACAACCGCATCAGCGATCTGACCGAGCATCCGCAGATCGAGGATCTCGACATCTGATCGACCGCTTCGGGCCGACATGATGTCGGCCGCAACATAATTCGATATCGACCCACCTTGTCCGCCGGAAAACCCGCGGACACGGCTCGGTCGACGCATGCATTCATCGCTATCTTTATATGAAAGGACGACCATGAGTTCACCGGCCATCTCGGTCACCGGCCTGCGCAAATCGTTCGCCGACCACGTGGTGCTCGACGGTATCGACCTCGCTGTGCCCGAGGGCAGGATCTTCGCGCTGCTCGGGCCCAACGGCGCGGGCAAGACCACCACCGTCCACATCCTCGCCACCCTGACCCGGCCCGACGACGGCAGTCTGCGCGTCGGCGGCCACGATCCGGTCGCCCAACCCGATGCCGTCCGCACCGCCATCGGCGTGACCGGCCAGTTCTCGGCGGTCGACGAACTGCTCACGGGACGCGAGAACCTGCTGCTGATGGCGGATCTGCACCATCTGCCCCGCGGCGAGGGCCGGCGCATCGCCGACGACCTGCTGGCCCGCTTCGACCTGCGCGACGCCGCCGACAAGGTCGCCGGAAGCTACTCCGGCGGGATGACGCGCCGGCTCGACCTGGCGATGACACTGGTCGGCGAGCCGCGCATCATCTTCCTCGACGAACCCACGGTGGGCCTGGACCCACGCAGCCGGCGCGGAATGTGGGACATCATTCGCGAGCTGGTCGCCGACGGCGTCACTATCTTCCTCACCACCCAATACCTGGAGGAGGCCGACCAGCTCGCGCACCGGATCGCGGTGCTCGACCACGGCCGGATCGTCGCCGAGGGCACACCCGACGAGCTGAAACGCCTTGTGCCGGGCGGACATATCCGCCTGACCTTCGGCGACGACGAACAGTTGCGCAGCGCCGCCGGACTACTCGGCGGAACGACCACGGACTCGACGCTGGCGGTGCCGAGCGACGGCGGCGTCGCATCCCTGCGCGACGTCCTGGACCGGCTCGGCCGCGCACAGATCGAGCCCGAGAGCCTCTCGGTACACACCCCCGATCTCGACGACGTCTTCCTCGCCCTCACCGGCCACACCGCACCCGAGAAGGAAACCGCACGATGACCACACACACCCTCGCCGACTCCCGCACCATGTTGCGCCGGAACCTGGTGCACGCCAAGCGATATCCCGGCATGACGATCAGCATGTTCATCATGCCGCTGGTGATGCTGCTGATGTTCAACTATATCTTCGGCGGCGCGCTGGAGAAGGCCACCGGTGGTAGCTACATCGACTATCTGGTTCCCGGCATGATGCTCATCATCCCGGCCTATCTGGTGGTCGGCGTCGCGGTGGCCATCGCGTCGGATATGACCAAGGGCATCGTGAACCGGTTCCGGACCATGCCCATGGCACACTCCTCGATCCTCACCGGACAGGTCGCCGGGACCGTGATCCAGGGCGTACTCGGCGTCGGGCTGATGGTCGCGGTCGCCGTGCTGATCGGCTTCCGGCCCGATGCCACGATCGTGGAGTGGCTGGCCGCCTTCGGCCTGATCATCCTGGTGATCTTCGGATTGGCCTGGCTCGGAGTGGGTTTCGGGCTGGCCGCCAGAACGCCGGAGGGCGCGAGCAACACCCCCACTCCGCTGATCTTCCTTCCCTTCCTCGGCAGCGGCCTGGCACCCACCGACACGATGCCCGCCGGTGTCCGCCAGTTCGCGGAGTACCAGCCCTTCACACCCCTGACCGAAACCCTGCGCGGACTGCTCATGGGCACGGCCATCGGAGGTAACGGCGTCGTGGCGGTGGCCTGGTGCCTCGGTTTCGCGGTGGTCGGCTACCTGTGGTCGCGCTCGCTGTTCCGCCGCAAGACCAACTGAGAGGCAAGGATGTGACCAACGCCCTGCTCGCCGGGGCGTTGGCTCATCGCAAAGGGCACTTTCGTGTTCTCGGAGCGGCAGGGTTCAATGACTTCCGAGGTCGATCGTCAGGATCTTGACGACCGGATGAGGATCTCCGCGCTCGCCTTCGCAACTGGCGTTGCAGAACTGATAGTCGATCCGACCTGCCCCACTGATCTCGTAATGGATCGTTCGGGAGTACCCCTCCCATTTCGGCCCGTGGTGTTTACCGCGCAGAACGGTCGTCGATCCCACCGCCGGCGGTACACCGGGGGTCGATGACACGTGCTCCCAGAACTGGCGGGCTGCGGTCAGGCCGACCCGGTCCGCAAGACCGTTCCATACGGCAACGAACTGACGATGAACCAGCACACGATAAACCGGCTTGGTGGCCGGGCGTCCTCCTGGCGATCGAGCCGCGACATAGGGGCGGTACGCGCCTGGCTGCGGATCAGACATCGCCGCTAGTCTGCGGCTCGGTTACCTCCACATAATCCGACTCGTTCCCGCCTCCGGTGTGCACCGCGCGACGCAACGGATCGCGCATCACCGCGGCGGTGGTCACCCAAGCGTGCAGCGTCTCGCGCAGGGGCGTCGGATCCTCCGATGTCACGGTCAGTACGACCGCATTCCGTAACTCGTCCAACGCCTCGGCACGATCGTCCGGGTCGAATTCCGACAACCATGCGAGACCACCCAACTGGACCGGCGTCGGTGTCTGGGTCCGAGCGAGTACACCCTCGACGGTGAACAACTGTGTAATCACGGCCGCCGCCTCGGTCAAGGCAGCCATGCGCTGCGCCGCAAGCATGACCAGCACGGAACCGTCGGTATCACGCAAGGACGCCAACGACTGTTTCGCCTCGTCCAGGAACTCGCGGCGCCGCGCTCCCGCCAGATCGCTCACCTGATACATCGTCATGCCATAATTTTAGCAAGATAATGGCATCGTATGCGCAGCCGTCCGGGCTCAATTCAGGTGAACGATCGATGTGGGGCAGGGCTGCAATCTGCGGCGACACTCGACTTCTCCGATCCGGATCGCGGACAGCAGATTTCGTACCCTCTCCTCATGCCGGTTCTGCGCTCGATCCTGCTGTTCGTCCTGGCCGCCCTCGCCGAGATCGGCGGCGCGTGGTTGGTGTGGCAGGGGGTGCGAGAACACCGTGGGTGGGCGTGGATGGGCGCGGGGGTGATCGCGCTGGGGCTGTACGGATTCGTCGCGACGCTGCAACCGGACGCTCATTTCGGGCGCATCCTGGCCGCGTACGGCGGCGTCTTCGTCGCGGGATCGCTGCTGTGGGGCGTCGTGTTCGACGGATTTCGTCCCGACCGATGGGATGTGGCGGGTGCGGCGGTGTGCCTGCTCGGCGTCGCGGTCATCATGTACGCGCCGCGCGGCTGATCCGCACCGGTCCGGCATCATCGGGATATGCCCGTTTCCGGACGTTTCCAGCCCAATCCACCGCAGGCCGTGGGTACCCGCAGCCGGGTGCTGCTGCGGTTCCGGTGCGCGGGGCGGGATTTCCTGCTCCGGCAGACGATCGTCGAACCGGGCGGTGACAGTGGCTGGCACTATCACGACGGCACCCTGTTCGTCCTCGTCACCGGCAGCACCCTGGACCACCCCGGAACCGACTGCGTACCGGTCACCTATCGCCCGGGCCGGATATTCCGCGAGCCGGCCGGCGCCGCCCACGCCCACATGGCCCGCAACCGCACGCGAAAACCCTTGCGACTCACCGTGTTCTACGTCCTTCCGGCCGGCAGTCCGCTGTCCCGTTCGATCGGCGCACCGGAGTGCGACACGGACCGGCGGTAGGGGCCCGGCCGCGGTCAGCTCGCGAGTTCGGGCAGCAGGCCGGGGAATTCGGTGAGGTCGCGCAGGACGACATCGGCACCGGCGGCCCGCAGCTCGGCCGCGTCGCACGGACCGGTGGTCACCCCGACCGCATAGGCCGAGGCGGTGCGGGCACCGCGCATATCGCCGATATGGTCGCCCACGTACACGCTCGCCTCGTGGTCGCGCAGCGCCTGGGCCTTCTGCTCGGCCCACAGGTCGCCGATCACCGCGTCGGCCGGGATGTCCAGGTGGGTCAGGTGCAGTTTCGCGTTCGGTTCGTATTTGCCGGTGACCACGATCACGCGGCCGCCCAGCGCCCGGACCGCCGCGGCCGCCGCGCGGGCGCCGGGCAGTTCCACCGTGCCGGTGATCGCGTACTCCGGATACATCTCCCGATACAGATCGGCGACGGCCGGGACGCGGTCGGCGGGGAACCAGTTGGCCAGCTCGTGTTCCAACGGCGGGCCGAGGCGGGTGACGACCAGATCGCTGTCGATCGGCGTACCGGTGCGCCGGGACAATTCCCGATAGCAGGCGCGGATGCCGGGCCGGGAGTCGATCAACGTCATATCGAGGTCGAAGCCGACCGTGATCGGTGCCGTCATACCGGACGGCCGGACGCCGCGCGGATCACTTGGCGGGCTGGCAGGCGTCGCGCAGTGAGCACGCGCCACAGGAACTGCCGCAGCCGCCGACCTCGGCCGGGGCGAGGCCCGCGATGGCCTCGTTCGCCGCGTTCACGCCGGCGCCCAGGGTGAACAGCGCCACGACCAGCGCCACCGCGGCGGCGGCCAAGCCCACCCATACGGTCGCGACCAGCGCGATCGCACCGGCCGCGGCGAGCAGCAGACCCGCACCGACCGAGGTCGGCCCGGCGACGCGGTTGGCCAGGCGATACGCCTCTTCGGTGCGGAGGGCTTCCTCGGTGTGGACACCGAAGAACCGATTGGGTGGCAGGGTGCCGGTCAGCCCGAGCACGCCCGTGACAACGGCCACGGCCGCAAGCAGAAACAGGAGGAGCGCGACCACGAACACCCGGAATACGGTACTCCGGTATCGAAACGTGGCGCCCGCGGGGCTCGCCGCCGCCACGAACGCCCCGCTCACCCCTTTTTGGGTGCTGACGTGCGCACGCTCTACCCTGAGTGACGACGTTGTCCACAGACGTTCACCAGGGGAACTCGGCGACAAGTAAGGCAGGACCGTGCAGGACACTCGTGCAACCGATACAGCCGGCGCATCGACCGGCCGGGGCGACGGGCCCGAAAGCAGCCTGCCCACGCTTCCCGGAACCGATGTGCCCGCGCACCGCTACAACGCCGAACTGGCCGGCGACCTGGAGAGCAAGTGGCAGCGGGTGTGGGCCGAGCGCGGCACCTTCCACGCGCCGAATCCGGTCGGCCCGCTGGCCGGGGAGACCCCGGCCGACAAGCTGTTCATCCAGGACATGTTCCCGTATCCGTCGGGTGCGGGCCTGCACGTCGGCCATCCGCTGGGCTATATCGCCACCGACGTGTTCGCGCGCTACCACCGCATGCACGGTCGCAACGTGCTGCACGCGCTGGGTTACGACGCCTTCGGCCTGCCCGCCGAGCAGTACGCGGTGCAGACCGGTGCGCACCCGCGGGTGACCACCGAATCCAATATCGCCACCATGCAGCGCCAGCTGGACCGGCTGGGCCTGGGTCACGACCGGCGCCGCTCGTTCGCCACCACCGACCCCGAGTTCTACAAGTGGACGCAGTGGATCTTCCTGCGCATCTACAACGCCTGGTACGACACCTCGGCGAACAAGGCCCGCCCGATCGCGGATCTGGTGGCCGCCTTCGCCGCCGGCGAGCGACCCACCCCGGACGGTCGCGCGTGGGCCGAGTTGTCCCCCGCCGAACAGGGCGAGATCCTGGACTCGTATCGCCTGGTCTACCAATCGGATTCGATGGTCAACTGGTGTCCGGGACTGGGTACGGTGCTGGCCAACGAAGAAGTCACCGCCGACGGTCGCAGTGAGCGCGGCAACTTCCCGGTGTTCCGGAAACGCCTGCGGCAGTGGATGATGCGCATCACCGCCTACTCCGACCGCCTGGTCGACGATCTGGACCTGCTGGACTGGCCGGACAACGTGAAGGCCATGCAGCGCAACTGGATCGGGCGCTCGCGTGGTGCCGAGGTCTCCTTCGGCGCGAACGGCGAGAACATCGAGGTCTTCACCACCCGGCCCGACACCCTGTTCGGGGCGAGCTATGTGGTGCTGGCCCCGGAACACGAGCTGGTGGACCGGCTGGCCGTCGCGCAGTGGCCCGCCGACGTCGACCCCCGGTGGACGTTCGACGCCGCCTCTCCGGCCGAAGCCGTTGCGGCCTACCGCAAGTCGATCGCCGCCAAGTCCGATCTGGAGCGGCAGGAGAACAAGGAGAAGACCGGCGTCTTCCTGGGCGCGTACGCCACCAACCCGGTCAACGGGGCGCAGCTGCCGATCTTCATCGCCGACTATGTGCTGTCGGGCTACGGCACCGGCGCGATCATGGCGGTGCCCGGCCACGACCACCGCGACTGGGAGTTCGCGCGGGCCTTCGGTCTGCCGATCGTGGAAGTCATCGCCGGAGGCGACATCTCGGAGTCGGCGTATTCGGGCGACGGCCTGCTGGTGAACTCCGACTACCTGAACGGGCTGGACGTCGAGACCGCCAAGGCCACCGTCGTCGAGCGCCTGGAGCGCGACGGCCACGGCAAGGGCACCATCCAGTACAAGCTGCGCGACTGGCTGTTCGCCCGCCAGCGCTACTGGGGTGAGCCGTTCCCGATCGTCTACGACGAGCAGGGTGCGGCCCATCCGCTGCCGGAATCGATGCTGCCGGTGGAACTTCCGGAGGTGCGCGATTTCGCGCCGGTCACCTTCGATCCCGACGACGCCGATTCCGAACCGTCGCCGCCGCTGGCCAAGGCCACCGATTGGGTGACCGTCGAACTGGATCTGGGCGACGGGCCGAAGACCTACCGCCGCGACACCAACGTGATGCCGCAGTGGGCCGGTAGCTCCTGGTACCAGCTGCGCTACACCGACCCGACCAACTCCGAGGCGTTCTGCGCGCCGGAGAACGAGCGCTACTGGCTGGGCCCGCGCCCGGCCGAACACGGCGCGAACGATCCCGGCGGCGTCGATCTGTACGTCGGCGGCGTGGAACACGCGGTGCTGCATCTGCTGTACGCGCGGTTCTGGCAGAAAGTGCTGTTCGACCTGGGCGAGGTGTCGGGTCCGGAACCGTACCGGCGGCTGTTCAACCAGGGCTACATCCAGGCCTTCGCCTACACCGACGAGCGCGGAACCTACATTCCGGCCGCCGAGGTGATCGAACGGGACGGCAAGTTCTTCTGGACGAACACCTCCGGTGTGGAGATCGAGGTCTTCCAGGAGTACGGCAAGATCGGCAAATCGCTGAAGAACGCCATCTCCCCCGACGAGATGTGCGATCTGTACGGCGCGGACACCTTCCGGCTGTACGAGATGTCGATGGGCCCGCTGGACACCTCACGTCCCTGGGCGACCAAGGACGTCGTGGGCGCGCACCGCTTCCTGCAGCGGGTGTGGCGCCTGGTGGTCGACGAGGAGTCCGGGGCCGCACTCGTCACCGACGCCGAGCCGGCCGATGCCACACTGCGCCTGCTGCACAAGACGATCGACGGTGTCGACGCCGACTACGCCGCCCTGCGCGACAACACCGCCGGTGCGAAGCTGATCGAGCTGACCAACCATCTGACCAAGCAGTATCCGCAGGGCGCGCCGCGCACGGTGGTGGAACCGCTGGTGCTGATGCTGGCGCCGATGGCCCCGCATATCGCCGAGGAACTGTGGGAACGCCTGGGTCACGGCACGGCGCTGGCGCACGGTCCCTTCCCGATCGCGGATCCCGCACTGCTGGTGGAGGATTCGGTCGAATACCCGATCCAGGTCAACGGCAAGGTCCGCAGCCGGGTCAGCGTACCGGCGGATGCCGATGCGAAGACGGTGGAGACGGCGGCGCTCGCCGACGAGAAGCTACGGGAATTCCTGGCCGGCAAGACCCCGCGCAAGGTCATCGTCGTGCCCGGCAAGCTGGTGAACGTCGTCGCGTAACCCGTTCCCGTGCTGGATCAGCCCCGGTCCACGGAGCCGATCCAGCCCGGTCGACGGCACCGATCCAGCCGGCCTCCAGCGCCCATTCAGCGGGCGATCGGACGCAGCACGATCTCGGTCGGGTGTGCGTCGCGGGGCGTCTCGACGGCGTTGCGGACGGCACGGGCGACGGTCGCCGCGGTCAAGAACTCGTCCGGGTTGTAATCCCGCTCCTCGGAGGCGACGATCGCGCGCTGCATCTCGGTGTCGATGCGCCCCGGGTGGACGGAGGTGACGCGCAGGCTCGGTTCCTCCAGCCGAAGCGCGTCACCGAAGGCGCGCAGACCGAATTTGCTCGCGGCGTATACGCCCCAGGCCGGGTTGGCGCGCAGGCCGGCGCCCGAATTGATCAGCACCACATGGCCGTTCGCCGCACGCAGCGCGGGCAGTAGCAACCGGGTCAGCTCGGCGACGGCAATCAGATTGGCTTCCAAGGTGTTTCGCCACTGCTCGACCGACGATTCGGCGATCGATCCCAGTTCGGCGACACCCGCGTTGTGTACCAGTACGTCCAGGCGGTCGATCGACGCGGTCACCGCGGGCAGTGCGGCGTAATCGGTCAGATCGACCGGCCACGGTTCGGCATCGGGAAGTTCCGTCCGGATGGCCGCCAGCGATTCCGCCGAGCGCGCGCCCAGCAGCAGCCGGTGCGTTCCCGCCAGCTCCCGCGCGATCGCGGCCCCCAGGCCCCGGCTGGCGCCGGTGATCAAGGCGGTCGGCACATCCTGTGCGGCAGTTGATTCCGAAGTCGCGGCCATGTGCTCACCGTAAACCCCGCCCGTCCCGGCTGTCGCGGCGCTACGCACAGCACCGTCTCGGCGCTACGGACAGCACCCTGTCGGCGCTACGGACAGCACCCCCTCGGCGCTACGCACCCGGGAGGGACGTCCCGGACAATCACACCGCCGCGAGCGGACATCTGTCGCCCATCGGTGGCGAGCCCCGGCCGATGGGTGTAATCCGGATTCGAGCAACCGGCTCACAGCGGCGGGCGGGGGACGAACTCCGCGCATGACGAAGAACGAGGCGATGAGGGTGGACACTGCCGAACAGGTGACCGGGCCGGACCATGCCCCAGCAGCGGCCGGTGTGCGGCACGCGACTCCGGGGCGGCGCGCATATCTGAAGGTGACGTCGCAGAATAGGGAAATGAACGGTCCTGGCTTCACCCCCACCCAACTGGCTGCCCGGGCCTCCTATCTGCTCCGCGGCAACGATCTGGGGACCATGACCAGCGCGGCCCCGAAGCTCTATCCCCATATGTGGAGCTGGGACGCCGCCTTCGTCGCGGTCGGCCTGGCGCCGCTGAGTGTGGAGCGGGCCGTGGTCGAACTCGACACCCTGCTGTCGGCGCAGTGGCGCAATGGGATGATCCCGCACATCGTGTTCGCCAACGGGGTGGACGGCTATTTCCCGGGACCGAGCCGGTGGGAATGCCGCCGGCTGGCCACGAACGCTCCCGCCGGTCCCGACACGTCGGGCATCACCCAGCCGCCGGTGCACGCGATCGCGGTCCAGCGCATCCTCGACCACTCCCGCCGCCACGGCCGCACCACCCGGGCGGTCGCCGCGGAATTCCTGGATCGGCGCTGGGTCGATCTGATGCGCTGGCATCGCTGGCTGGCTCATGCCCGCGACCCCAAACAGCACGGCCGGATCACCCTGTATCACGGCTGGGAATCCGGAATGGACAATTCGCCGCGGTGGGATCGCGCCTACGCCAATGTGGTGGTCGGCGACCTGCCGCCGTATCGGCGGGCCGATATCGACGTGGTCGACCCGGCGCAGCGTCCCTCCGATCGCGAATACGACCGCTACCTGTGGCTTGTGGAACAAATGCGTCGTTGTGGATACGACGATTTCCAACTCGCCTCGACGATGGGCTTCGCTGTGGAGGATGTCTTCGTCACCGCCGTGTTCGCGCTGGCCTGTGAGGTCCTGGCCGGAATCGGGGAGGACCACCGCATGCCGCACGCCGACGTGCGCGAGCTCTACGAATGGGCCGACTATTTCCGCGCCGGCGTGATCGCCACCGCCGACCCGCGCTCCGGGGCCGCACGCGACTTCGACCTGCGCGCCGACGAGTGGATCGGCACCGAGACACTGGCCATGTTCGCACCGCTGCTGTGCGGGGGACTGCCGCGCACCACCGAACGCAGCCTGCTGCGCCTGTTCGAGGGTCCGCGCTTCTGCGGGCACCCGGATCTGCGCTACGCGCTGCCGCCCTCGACCTCGCCGGTGTCGAAGGATTTCCGTCGGCGCGAATACTGGCGCGGACCGGTCTGGCCGGTGATGAGCTGGCTGTTCTCCTGGGTCTTCGCCCGCCGTGGCTGGGCCGAACGGTCCTTCATGCTGCGTGCGGAAGGTTTGCGGCAGGCGGGCGACGGCAGCTTCGCGGAGTACTACGACCCGTTCACCGGCGACCCGCTGGGGAGCATGCAGCAGTCGTGGACGGCGGCCGCGGTTCTCGACTGGCTCGGATGAGTCACGCGTAAACACTGGTCACAAGTGCCTCGGCTGCTTACTCTCGTAGCCATGTATCGACGCACCGTGGCTCGTCCGAAAGTCCGTCGCTTCACCGCAGCCTTGCCGCTGCTCGCCGTTGCCGGCATATTCTCGGCAACCGGTATCGCCTCCGCCGGACCCACCGGGCCGGATGTGTCGTCGTGGCAACACATCGACGGCCGTCTGATCGATTGGTTCGCGGTCCGCGCCTCCGGGCACAACTTCGCCATGGTGAAGGCCACCGAGGGGCTGAACTACGTCAATCCCTATTTCGTCCCCGACAGCCTGCTCATGCGCGCGGCCGGGGTGGCGCGCGGCACCTATCACTACGCCCATCCGGATCTGCCGCCGGAACCGCAGGCCGCCCTCTACGCCGCGGTCGTCCTCGGCCAGAACGGCCCGCTGGACCTGCCACCGGTGCTCGATATGGAGAATTCCGGCGGATTGCCCCCGGCGGAGCTGATCGACTGGACCCATCGCTATCTGACCACGGTGCAGGCATTGACCGGCCGCGTGCCGATCATCTACACCTACCCGCGGTTCTGGCAGACGGCGATGGCCGATTCCGATCAGTTCCACCAATATCCGCTGTGGATCGCCGATTACCGCGGTAACGCCCAGCCCGAAGTGCCCGGCGGCTGGCCGGCGTGGACCTTCTGGCAGACCACCGATTCCGGCAGTGTGCCCGGTATCGCGGGCAATACCGACCTCAACGTCTACAGCGGGGCGCAGGGCAGTTTCGCGCAGTTCGCCAATATGCCGTTCAGCGGCAGCAGTTCGGGCAGTTAGAGGATCTGGGACAGAAACTGTTGCAGCCGTGGGGTTTCCGGATCGTCGAAGAGACGGTCCGGAGCCCCCGACTCCACCACCCTGCCCTGGTCCATGAACACCACACTGTCGGAAACCGAACGGGCGAAACCCATTTCGTGGGTCACCACGATCATCGTCATACCGCCGGACGCCAGATCCGCCATCAGCGAGAGCACACCCTTGACCAACTCCGGGTCCAGGGCCGAGGTCGCCTCGTCGAACAGCATCAATTCCGGCTTCATCGCCAGCGCGCGGGCGATGGCGACGCGCTGCTGCTGACCACCGGACAGATTCGCGGGGCGGGTGTCGGCGCGCGCCGCCAATCCGACCGCCTCGAGTTGCTCCAGCGCCAGTGCCCGCGCCGCTTCCTTGCTCAGGCCGCGCAATTTCCGCGGTCCCAGGGCCACGTTCTCCGCCACCGTCTTGTGCGGGAACAAATTGAAATGCTGAAAGACCATCCCGATGCGCTGCCGCAGCCGATCCGGATTCTCACCCAGCACCGACACCCCGTCGATCAGCACATCGCCGGAATCGGGTTCGTGCAGGCGGTTCAACACCCGCAGCAGGGTGGACTTTCCCGAACCGGACGGGCCGATGACCGTGGTGGTGTGACCGGCCTCGACGTGGATGTCGACGCCGCGCAGCACCTGGTTGTTGCCGAGAGTCAGATGCAGATCCACCCCGGTCAGCGAGGAACTGGCGCTCACGCCTTTCGCATTGCGGTCACTCACGCCTTTCGCATTCTGGTCGCTCACGCTCCGCGTCCTTCCGTGATGACTGCCTGGTCGATTTCGTCGGCGGCGGCTTCGGCGCGGCCGGTGCGCAATCGGCGGTCGATGTAGTTCACCAGGTGGGTGAGCGGGATGGTGAGCAGCAGATAGACCAGCCCCGCCGCGACCAGCGGCGACAGATTTCCGGTCTGGGAATTCAGATCGCGGCCGACGGCGAACAGTTCCCGCTGGGAGGCGAGCAGGCCGAGGAAGTAGATCAGCGAGGAATCCTTGATCAGCGCGATGAACTGGTTCATCAGCGCCGGCAGCACCCGCCGCACACCCTGTGGAATCACCACCAGCGTCATGGACTGCCGATAGCCGAATCCGATCGCGCGCGCGGCCTCCAACTGTCCCGGCTCCACCGACTGGATACCCGAACGGAAGATCTCGCCGATATAGGCCGAGGCCAGCAACGCCAGCGCGACCGCGCCCAGCCAGTACGGATTGTTCCCGGTGATCCCCTTGACTATCGGTCCGATACCCAGGCCGATCAACAGGATGATCACCACGGCCGGCAAACCGCGGAAGATGTCGGTGTAGACCCGCGCGGGCCACCGCAACCAGCGGGTACGCGAAATACCGGCCACCGCCAGTAGAATGCCGATCAGCGTGCCCAGTACCCCCGAAACCAGCGCCAGAATCAGCGTATTCGGCAGACCCGTCTTGAACAGATCGGGGAATGCCTTGCGGTACAACGACCAATCGAAGAACGTTTCCTTCAATTGCGTCAGCGTCGATTTCGGTGCGTTCTGCTGAGCGCTGGGCTGATGTTCGGCCGCGATCTTCTCGAAGTCCGGAAGTTGCGGCATCGGCGCGGATTTGGAGCCCGGTTTCCAGCCCAGTGGCAGCGGGCGCGGCACCCAGTCGGAGTAGAGCTTGGCGTAGGTCCCGTCCGCGATCACCGCGTCGAGGCCGGAATTGAGGGCGTCGATCAGCGGCTGATTGTTCTTGCGGACCGCCCAGGCGGTGAAATTGTCCAGGCTGAAGGTGTTCTGCACGATCGAGGTGGGATCACCCGGTTTGATCGCACCGGTGGCCTGCTGGGAGGGCGCGACCCAGGCATCGATCTGCCCGGTCTTCAGATTCGCGTAGGCGGTGTTGTAGTCGGGGAATTTCACCGCGTCCAGATGCAGCGTGCCGCTGACGTATTCGTCCTGCACGGTGCCCTGCACCACGCCGATCCGCACGCCCGGTTTCAGATCCGAGAACCCTTGAATCGCACTGCCGTTGGGCACCACGAGGGAGAAGTAGCCGAAGTCGTAACCGTTGGTGAAACCGACCTGCTGCCGCCGGGCATCGGTGGTGGTGATGCTCGACGACCCCACGTCGAACCGGCCGGTGGCGACCAGGGAGAGCAGCGAGGCGAATTCGGTACCGGAGAACTGCACCCGCAATCCGAGTTTCGCACCGATCGCCTTCAGCAGTTCGTTGTCGAATCCGGTGAAGGTTCCCGACGGGTCGACGCAGATACTCGGCGGCGCGTCCGACAGCGTGCCCACGCTGAGCACACCGGGCTGGGACAAGCCGAGCTTGGTGATATCGATCGAATTCAGCGGCGCGGTGGTCGCGGTGGTGTAGCGATCGGTGCCGGCCGTCGCACCGCTCGCCAGTTTCGTCGGCGCCGGTGAGGCGGCCGCGGGCCCGGGCGGCGCGCACAGGTTCGAGGCCTGCGACGAACTGCCGCCGTCGGAACTGCAGGCTACGGCGAACAGCAGCATCATCGCCGCCATCAGCGCGATCAGCGCACGCGGGCGCGAGACGGGCAAACGGGCCATAGCCGAGAACCCTAGCGGGGCCGGCGGCGCGCCGAGGGCGGCGACGCGGGTCCACGGGCCGCCGCCCCTGCCACATCGCCCGCCGGAAATCGAATCCCGGTGATTCGATCAGGCGATACCGGCCACCGACTCCGGATTGAAGTTGTCCCGCCATGCGACGGCCTGCTCGACCACGCTCAGGTCGTAGTCGGGTCCGCCGGCGCCCACGGTGAACAGCGTCGCCCCGGCGCCCACCAGCCGCTCGGCCTGTTCGGCACCGGGCCAGGACACCGACCGCTCGATCCGGTTCGCGTCGGTGCCGACCTCGGCGCAGTGTTCGGCCAGGATCTTCGATTTGCGTTCCAGCGCTTCGATATCGGCGAAGCTGTGCCAGATGTCGGCGTATTCGGCCACCAGTCGCAACGTCTTTCGTTCACCGCCACCGCCGATCAGAATCGGAATGTGGCGCGTCGGTTGCGGATTCAGTTTCGGCAGCCGGGCGTCGATGCGCGCGAGGTATTCCTTCAGCAATGCCAGACGTGTTCCGGGCGTGCCGAATTCGTAGCCGTATTGGTCGTAGTCCTTCTGGAACCAGCCGGCGCCGATGCCGAGGATCAGCCGGCCGCCGGAAATGTGGTCGACTGTGCGGGCCATATCGGCGAGCAGATCGGGGTTGCGATATCCGCCGCCGGTCACCAGTGCGCCGAGTTCGACTCGTTCGGTCTGCTCGGCGATCGCACCGAGCATGGTCCAGCATTCGAAATGCGCGCCGTCGGAATCGCCGGTGAGCGGATAGAAGTGATCCCAGTTGAACACGATGTCGACGCCCGCATCCTCGGCCCGGCGCACCGCATCCCGTATCAACCCGTAATCGGGAGCATGTTGCGGCTGTAGCTGAACTCCGATGCGAACCGGTCGAGTCATCCGATGCTCCTTCGTCTCGTGAGCTGCTCTCGCGGCCGGTCAGCGGCCCTTGACGAGGCTACTCGCCCGCTGCACCCCGTGCGGGGCGCTGGGTTACTGTGGGGCGCGCACCGACCCCTCTACTCGGATCGTCCGGCACGTTCCTGCCGGTGAAGGGATTGATTCACCATGGCCACGGTCACCTTCGACCACGCCACCCGGCTCTACCCGGGTGGTACCAAACCCGCCGTCGACAAGTTGGATCTCGAGATCGCCGACGGCGAATTCCTGGTACTGGTCGGACCGTCCGGATGCGGCAAGTCCACCTCGCTGCGCATGCTGGCCGGACTCGAGGAGGTCGACGAGGGCCGCATCCTGATCGGCGACCGGGACGTCACCGACGCCGAACCCAAACAGCGCGATATCGCGATGGTGTTCCAGAACTACGCGCTCTACCCGCATATGACGGTCGCGGAGAACATGGGTTTCGCACTGAAGATGGCCAAGGTCGGTAAGGCCGAGCGGAACCAGCGCGTGCTGGAGGCGGCGAAACTGCTCGACCTGCAGGACTTCCTGGACCGCAAACCCAAGGCGCTGTCCGGCGGTCAGCGCCAGCGTGTCGCGATGGGCCGTGCGATCGTGCGGCAGCCGCAGGTGTTCCTGATGGACGAACCGCTGTCGAATCTGGACGCGAAACTGCGCGTGCAGACCCGCACGCAGATCGCCCAGTTGCAGCGTCGGCTCGGCACGACCACTGTCTACGTCACCCACGACCAGGTCGAGGCGATGACCATGGGCGACCGGGTGGCGGTGCTCAAGGACGGACTGCTGCAGCAGTGCGCCTCACCGCGGGACCTGTATCGGGATCCGGCGAACCTGTTCGTCGCGGGCTTCATGGGTTCACCGGCGATGAACCTGTTCACGCTGCCGGTGTCGGACGGTTCGGTCACCCTCGGCGGACATTCGATCGCGCTGCCGCGCGCGGTGGCCGATGCCGCGGGCGCGTCCGTGGTGGTCGGTATCCGGCCGGAGCACTTCGATCTGGCCGGCGGTTCCGACGGTATCGCCATGGAGATCGACGTGGTCGAGGAGCTGGGCTCCGACGCCTACATCTACGGCCGCACCCTGGGCGAGGCCGGCGGAGATCAGACCATCGTCGCCCGCGCCGACTGGCGCAATCCGCCGCAGAAGGGCGACAAGCTGACACTCACCACCGATGCGGAGCACACCTACTTCTTCGACCCGGCCGACGGTCGGCGACTGACCTAGTCATCGAAACCGGCTGCCCCCGAATGCTTTTCGGCATTCGGGGGCAGCTCGCGTTCAGCCGCGCGGCCGGCGCCAATCCTTGTTCACCCGGATCCGGATGTCCTCCAGTCCGAGTTCGTCACCTCCGGCGCCGCGCAATTCCACCCGCACCGGTTCGCCGGTGGTGTCCTCGATCCGCTCCAGTGGCGGCACCCCGCCCTGCAGATATTTGTCCCCCCACTGCCACAGCGCGAAGATCGCCGGCAGCAGATCCCGGCCCATATCGGTGAGCACGTACTCGTTGCGGGTGCGCTTACCCTCTTCGCGATACGGCTGTTTGCGCAGCAGCCCGGCATCGGTGAGTTTGCGCAGCGCGGCGGCCGCGGCGGCGTCGGTGATACCCACCCGCGCCGCGAAACCGTCGAAGCGGGTCGTCCCGTAGATGGATTCGCGCAGAATCAGCATCGCCGAGCGCGCGCCGACGATGTCGAGGGCCTTCACGATGGAACAGCCATCCGGCTTCCACGAATTCAGGTCACGCAGGGGTCCTTCCAGTTTCACGGGCATGACGACGATCATACCAAGTCTGACTTGTCATAACTAATGTCAGCTCCTAACCTGGCTTTAGGGCGACTAAGTCAGATTGTCGCAACGGCGCGATACCGGAGGAATCGCCATGAGAGACGCAGTGATCGTCGAGGCCGTACGCACCCCGATCGGCAAGGGCAAAGCCACCGGAGCGCTGCACGACCAGCATCCGGTCGACCTGTTCGCGCACAGCCTGCGCGAGGTCGTGCGGCGCAGCGGGATCGATCCGGTGCTGATCGACGATGTCATCGGCGGTGTGGTCACCCAGATCGGCGAGCAGTCGGTCAACATCACCCGCCACGCCGCGCTCGCGGCCGGCTATCCGGAATCCGTTCCCGCCACCACGGTCGACCGGCAGTGCGGCAGCAGCCAGCAGGCCATCCACTTCGCCGCTCAGGGTGTGCTGGCCGGGGCCTACGACATCGTCGTCGCCGGCGGGCTGGAGTCGATGAGCCGGGTGCCGATGGGGTCGAGCGTGGCCGGTGCCACCGATATCAACGGGGTGGCATTCGCCGAGCGGTATCCGGACGAGCTGGTACCGCAGGGGATCAGCGCGGAACTGATCGCGGCGCGCTGGGGGATCTCACGCACCGCCATGGACGAGTTCTCCCTGGCCAGTCACGAGAAGGCCGCCGCCGCGACGAAGAACGGATCCTTCGAGTCACAGCTCGCGCCGCTGGCCGGGTTGAGCACCGACGAGGGCATCCGGGTCGGCAGCACCCTGGAAGCCCTGGCCGGGCTGCGGCCCGCCTACTACAGCGAGGCCTATGCCGCGCGGTTCCCCGAGATCGGCTGGAACGTGACCGCCGCCAATGCGAGCCAGATCAACGACGGTAGCGCCGCGGTGCTGATCACGACCAGTGAGAAGGCCGCGCAACTGGGCCTGCGGCCACTGGCCCGGCTGCACAGTTTCGCGGTCGCGGGCGACGATCCGCTGCTGATGCTCACCGCGGTGATCCCGGCGACGCGAAAGGTGTTGCAGCGCTCCGGACTGTCGCTGGCCGATATCGATCTGTTCGAGGTCAACGAGGCCTTCGCCTCGGTGGTCCTGGCCTGGGCCGCCGACACCGGTGCCGATCTGTCCCGGGTGAACGTCAACGGCGGCGCGATCGCGCTGGGGCATCCGCTCGGCGCCTCCGGTGCGCGGCTGGCGACCACGCTGGTCCACGCGCTGCACGAACGCGGCGCCCGCTTCGGACTGCACACCATGTGCGAGGCGGGCGGTTTGGCGAACGCGACCATCTACGAGCGGCTGTGACCGTCAGACCGACACCACGACCAGCGCCACCGCGAAACCGAGGAGCCACGCCTCGGCGAGCAGCGGAAGGGTGAGCAACGCGTAACGCCAGGCCGGGCGGCGTTCCCGCAATGCCCGCAGGGTCCACCGCCCGGCCAGCAGCAGCGCACCCACCAGGGCCAGGAAAACCGCGGCGTAGGCCAGCGGCAGGTGACTGGGCCCCGGGCGAGTGCGCTGCTGCGCCATATCCCGGTACGGCAGGCCGTAACGCCAGATCATCCACGCCACAGCACAACCGGCCAGATAGACCACGGCGCTGAGCACGACATCGCCGCGTCGCAGCGGCGGGCGTTCCGGCCAGAACTCCATAGCCACTCATGGAAGCGTGCTGCGGTCGCCCTCGCAAGCACAACCGTCGCCATTTCACGGCGCTGACCTGGACGGGCGACGGCGCCGGAATGTGGCGGGGAGCGTTGCGGCAGCCGTGCTCGACGCGGCGTCGAGAGAAGCGGAGCGGGCGCCGACGGGTCGCAGCCGCAGTGCGCGGACACCCGAGCCGTGGTGGTTAGGCTGGCTCGGGTGAGCGATCTGGATCCGGCGTCGGCGCTGGTGTACGCGATTCCGCTGCGGACTCGCTTCCGCGGCATCACCGTCCGCGAAGGGATGCTGCTCGAAGGCCCGCGCGGGTGGGGTGAGTTCTGTCCGTTCGTCGAGTACGACGATCGGGAGGCCGCGAACTGGCTGGCCACCACCGTGGAGCAGATCGAGGACGGGTGGCCGGAACCGGTCCGGGATCGCATACCGGTGAATTGCACCGTCCCCGCTGTCGGACCCGAGCGCGCGTACGCCATCGTCGCCGAATCCGGTTGCCGCACCGCGAAAGTCAAGATCGCCGATCATCCCGAATCGCTCGCCGAGGACATCGAGCGGGTGGCCGCCGTCCGCGATGCGCTGGGCCGCGACGGCGCCGTCCGGGTCGATGCCAACGCGGTCTGGGACGTCGATACGGCGGTTGCGAACCTGCGGCAGATCGACCGTGCCGCACAGGGTTTGGAATACGCCGAGCAGCCGTGCCGGACGATCGAGGAGCTGGCGGAGGTCCGGCGGCGGGTCGACATTCCCATCGCCGCGGACGAGTCCATCCGGCGCGCCGAAGATCCGCTGCGGGTCGCGGTGGCGGGAGCGGCCGATATCGCCGTGCTGAAATGCACGCCGCTCGGCGGGGTGCGGCGGGCGCTGCGGGTGGCGCAGGCGGCGGGGCTGCCGTGCGTGATCTCCTCGGCACTGGAGACGAGCGTCGGACTGTCTGCGCAGCTAGCGCTGGCCGGTGCGCTTCCGGAACTCGACCACGCCTGCGGCCTGGGCACCGTCAACCTGTTCGCCGGCGATGTGGTCACGGATTCGCTACGCCCGGCCGACGGATATCTGAGCGTTCCGCGCACCCCGCCGGCCCCGGATCCCGCTCTGCTGGAACGCTTCCGCCACCCCGATCCGGAGCGCGCGGCGTGGTGGCGGAGCCGGCTGGAGCGGGTGCTGCGGCTCCTGGATTGAACGCGGTATCTCTGGTCTCGGCAGGGCGGGGAAGAGGGTTTTCCCGCCCGCCGGTCTGTGATTAGCTGATCGTGTGCCATCGGCAGTTCTCACGTGCTCGAACACACGATAGGAGTTCCGTAATGCCCACTCGTGATTCTGCGTGGCCGCAGGGTACGCCCTGCTGGGTCGACTGCTCGGTCGACGACCCGCAGGCCGCCCGCGACTTCTACTCCGGTTTGCTGGACTGGGAGATCATGGACAGCCCGCCCGAGGCCGGCGGATATCTGATGGCGATGCTGGGCGGTAAACCGGCTGCCGGAATCGGGCCCAAGATGGGCGAGGCGCCGATGCCCTCGGTGTGGACCACCTACCTCGCCGCCGACGACGTCGACGCGGTCGCCGAGGCCATCGGCGCGGCCGGGGGAACCGTCTTCGTCGCGCCCTTCGACGTCATGGACGTGGGCCGCATGTGCGTGGCCTCCGACCCCACCGGCGGGATCTTCGGCGTCTGGCAGGCCAAGGCCCACACCGGCGCGGGTATCTACAACGAACCGGGCTCCTACTGCTGGAACGAACTGCACACCGGCGACTACGCCACCGCCCAGGAGTTCTACCGCCGCGTCTTCGGCTGGACCTTCGACGAAATCGGCGACGGCGAGAACTTCGTCTATTCGACCTTCTCCCCGCCCGGCACGGACGTCGCCGGCGGTGTCATGGACGCGGGCAACGCACCCGGCGACAACCCGCCCTACTGGCTCACCTGGTTCCAGGTCGCCGGGACGGACGACAAACTCTCGCGCGCAACCGAACTCGGCGCCACGGTACTGATGGGGCCGGACGACACCCCGTTCGGCCGCTCGGCGGTCGTCCAGGCTCCCCAGGGCGAGATATTCGGCCTCATCGACCCGACGGTGCGGACGGAGGGACCTGGGCAGTAGGGCTGAACATGCCCCGGGTCGTCCGAAACGGCCCGGGGCACCGGCATGCGCGCCCGAGGCCGGACGCGTCGGCCTGCAGAAGGGCCGAATATGAGTTTCAGCCCACGCGGGCGCCGCAATCGTGCAGGGTGGCGCGCAGGAGAAGGGCCGCTTCGGGGCCGATGACGCCGTCGACCAGCTCGAGGTAGCGGGTGCAGAACTCGGGGCCGTGCGGGGCGAGATCGGCGCCGGGCGGCTCCAGGTGGTGGGCGAGTTCGTGCAGGATGACCAATTCCCGCAGAGCCCACGCGGTTCCGCCGGTATGCAACGGGACGGCCAGCACGGCGCGGCCGGTCTCGTAATGCGCCGCGGCGGTGCCCGCGCGGGCCCGCACGGCGAGGGGCGTATCCGCTCGAACCCATTGCGCGCGTACCCAATTCAGGGCCAACGCCCGGTCCACATAGCTCTGGACCGACTCGACCGAGGCGAACTTCCGCTCGATCGGCAGCGTGAGCTGCGAACCGTGCAAGTCGACCGTGCGAGCCCCGAACTCCTCGGCTCGTTCGAACATCCGCCGCACCAGACCCTCGGCATCGTACACCCGACTGCGCTGCGAATCCCGCTGCGTCACAGCGCATTCCCGCAGCACCGCACGAAGGCACCGCACGGCGCCGCTCGCCTGCGGCTCATGCCCCGGGCGCTTCGAGTCGCCCCCGCCCGGAGGCCAATTCCGGGGACAAGCCCAGCCGTGCGCTTCGACCGGCGCGGTCACCCGCCCGGCGCGCGGCCGGTGAGTACCCGGTGGATTCCTGCGGGCCGCGCCACGTACCGCGGGCTTCGGAGGTGCGGGAGTAGAAATCGGTCAGCTCGAGGTCCTTGTTGCGCAGCGCCAGCGCGGTACCCGCGGATTCGGCGGCGGTCGTATCCGCGCCCACCGCCTCGGCCTCCACATCCGCCTTCACCTGCGCGAGCCGGCGGCCGATCCGGTCGGCGAACGCCATCTGGAAATTCAGCCGAGCCGTCACGGCTGCGACCGGGGCCTGAATGCGACGCTGCACCTTGCGACCCCAGCGCGTCTCCACCACGATCTTCTCCACCGTCGCCGATCGGTAGGCGCCGGATTTGATGTAGTGGTCGGACGCGCGCACCATCTGCACCAGCAGACTCGTGTACAGCGCCTCGCACGTCGCGATATCGGTATCGAAGCCGTAGGCGTAGACCTGCGTGGACGTGCGGGTCACATCGCAGCGCACGTCGTTGGCCGCGGCGATCGCCACGAACAGCTGCACATACGTGCGCAGCCCCTTCTTTCCGGCCTCGCCGATCGGGACGACCTTCTGCATCGGCGTCGGGCGGCGTTCGCGACCGGCGATATGGGCGCGCGCCACCGCAAGGTCGATCGACGAACGGGTCGCCAGGCGCTGGGCGGCCGCCATGAAGGCCTCGGCCTCGTGCTCGTTGTCGGTCGACTCGGCCTGACGCAACAGCCCACCGATCCGGGTGAGCAACTTGTCCTGAGGCATCTGGGTCGACATCGAGCGCCAGGATACGAGAACACACCGACATCGCCACATGATCGGGCGTGGCGGACGCCGAAGCCCATCCGGCGGTAGCACCCGTCCGGAGGCGGCAGCTCGCGTAACCACGGAGGCGGGGGCGGACGCCGAATCCCATGGAGCAGCCGAACAATGTATCTTGCCTTGTGCAACCGGCGCAGTGTGCGGGCGCTCACGCCTGACAGCTGTGTTCGTTACGACCCTGGAGTATCGATGGCTTTGAACAAGGCGTCCTCGAACAAGGCGCGCAAGGTTCGCGCGCGCGCCGCGTCACGACGCTCGTCCCTCGTGTCCCGCGCCGCACTGGCCACCGCCTCGGTGGCGCTGCTCACCGCGGGGTTGACGAGCGCCTGTTCGAGCAGCGACGGCAACAACCCGACCGCCCAGAATCTGGGCGGCCGCGGCCCGATCACCTACGTCGAGGGTAAGGACACCACCGAGACGGGTGCGGTCAAGCAGCTCATCGACCGGTGGAACGCCGCCCATCCGAACGAGCAGGTGACGTTCAAGGAGCAGTCCAACGACGCCTCCCAGCAGTACGACGATCTGGCCCAGCACATGCGGGCCAAGCAGTCCGACTACGACGTGATGGCGCTGGACGTGCCGTGGACCGCGGAATTCGCGGCCAAGGGCTGGATCCAGCCGTTGAAGGACTCCTTCGCCCTCGACACCTCCACGCTGCTCTCGCCGACCGTCGCCAGCGCGACCTACCAGGGCACCCTCTACGCCGCGCCGCGCAACACCAACGGCGGCCTGCTGTACTACCGCAAGGATCTGGTCCCGAACCCGCCGAAGACCTGGCCGGAGCTGCTGGCCGACTGCAATATCGCACGTGATCACGGAATCGGTTGCTACGCAGGGCAGTTCGCGCCCTACGAAGGTCTGACCGTGAACGCGGCCGAGGTGATCAACGCCTACGGCGGATCGTTCGTCGGCCCGGACGGCAAGACCGCGACCGTGAACTCCCCGCAGTCGCGCGCCGGACTGCAGGTGCTCACCGACGCCTACAAGAACGGCGACATCCCCAAGGAGGCCATCTCCTACAAGGAGCCGGAGAGCCAGAACGCCTTCGCCTCGGGCAAGCTGCTGTTCCTGCGCACCTGGCCGAACTTCTACGGTGTGGCCCAGGCCGACTCCTCCGCCGTGAAGGGCAACTTCGGCGTCTCCCCGCTGCCCGGTAAGGACGGCATCGGCGCCTCCACGCTCGGTGGTTACAACGCCGCCATCAGCGCCTACTCCAAGCACAAGGCCACCGCCCTGGACTTCCTGCGCTTCCTGATCAGCGAGGACGCCCAGCGGATCGTCGCCGAGGGCGCGTTCCCGTCGGTGCGGTCGTCGATGTACGACGATCCGGCGCTGATCGCGAAGTTCCCGTACCTGCCCGCGCTGAAGGATTCGATCGCCAGCGCCGTGCCGCGTCCGGTCACGCCCTTCTACCCGGCGGTGTCGAAGGCCATCCAGGACAACGCATATGCTGCGTTGACCGGTAAGAAATCAGTCGATGACGCGATCATCGGCATGCAGAAGGGCATCGAAGCCGCCGGCTCCTGAGTGACAATCCGTCGTTGACCCCAGACGAGTCCCTGCTAGCCAGTCCCGTAGGAGTAAGAACGGTGTCAAATCCTTCGGGAGCGACCGACCTCGCGCCGCGCACCGAAGCCGAGCAGGCGGGCCAGCCTGTGGCGGTGGAAAAGCGAAGCGGCCATGCGCAAAAACTCTGGCGCGGCACGCGGGATGAGGTTCGCCGCATCCGCCAGGCTCCTGGGGGCGAGCTGCGGCGGATCTTGAAGATGTTGTGGCGATGGCTGGTTCAAGTTTGGCGTGAAATCCGAGCGGAACTGGCGCGGTCGAAGCGCGCATGGCTGTTCGTTGCCCCCGTTCTCGTAGCTCTGGCAGTGGTCATCGGCTATCCGGTGATCAGGGCGCTGATCATGTCGTTCCAGAAGGACGCCGGACTCGACCCCGCCACCGGCATGTTCGTCGAGGGCGGCAGCGCCGGGTTCAGCAACTACACGCATTGGCTGCTGCAGCAGTGCACGCTGCCCGGCGGCGGAACCGAGCCCTGCCCCACCGGCAACCTGGGTTCCCAGTTCTGGGCGGCCATCGGCATCACCCTGCTGTTCACGGTGATCACGGTGACGCTGGAGGCGACCATCGGCCTCGGCATGGCGACCGTGATGGGCAAGACCTTCCGCGGGCGGGCGCTGCTGCGTGCCGCGGTCCTGATCCCGTGGGCGATCCCGACCGCGGTGACGGCCCGGTTGTGGGAGTTCATGTTCCAGTACAACGGTGTGGTCAACCGGGTACTGCACACGCACATCCTGTGGCAGACCGATCCGTGGTGGTCGCGATTCGCGGTGATCATCGCCGACGTCTGGAAGACCACCCCGTTCATGGCGCTGCTGATCCTCGCCGGACTGCAGGTGATTCCGAACGACGTGTACGAGGCGGCCAAGGTCGACGGGGCCTCGGCCTGGCAGCGCTTCACCCACATCACGCTGCCGCTGCTGAAGCCGGCGCTGCTGGTCGCGGTGCTGTTCCGGACCATGGACGCGCTGCGCCTCTACGACCTGCCGGCCATCATGATGCAGGGCAACCCGGCGACCCGGACCATCTCGATCCTGGTGGTCGATCAGGTGCGGCAGGGTTCCAACAGTGCGGCCGCGCTGTCGGTGCTCACCTTCCTGATGATCTTCGCGGTGGCGTTCGTGCTGGTGAAGATACTGGGCGCCAATGCGGTGGCGACGCAGGAAGAACAGCGGAAGGCACACTGATGACCACTGCTACCTCCGGCCGCAAACCGTGGCGGTCCGCACGGGTGTACGTCGGTGCGCTGATCGTGCTGATCTGGGGTCTGGCCCCGTTCTACTGGATGGCGGTGACCGCCTTCCGCGATCCGGACTACACCTTCGACAACACCCCGTGGCCGACCCACGTGACCTTCGAGAACTTCCGCAACGCATTCGACACCAGCCGCGGCAACGACTTCGGGCGGGCACTGACCAACAGCGTGATCATCGGCGCGGCCACCACCGTGATCGCACTGCTGATCGGCATGATGGCCGCCTATGCGCTGGCGCGCATGGCATTTCGCGGTAAGACGGTGGTCGCCGGGTTGATCCTGAGCGCCTCGATGTTCCCGGTGGTCGTCCTGGTGACACCGCTGTTCCAGCTGTTCACCAATATCGGCTGGATCGGGCACTACCAGGCGATGATCATCCCGAACATCTCCTTC
>NZ_JADKYP010000041.1 GCF_015354405.1 Nocardia sp. BSTN01
CGAGATCTTGATATCGCCGAAGCCGTGCTCCTCGAACAGGCTCGCCTCCCACAGCGCCGACTCCACCAGCGCCTCGGGGGTGGCCTTGCCGTACTTCTCGAGCATGCGCTTGTCCAGGGAGCCGGCGTTCACGCCGATCCGGATCGGGATCCCGGCCGCACCGGCGGCCTTGGCGACCTCCTTGACCCGGCCGTCGAACTCCTTGATGTTGCCCGGATTCACGCGCACGGCGGCACAGCCGGCATCGATCGCGGCGAAGATGTAGCGCGGCTGGAAGTGGATGTCCGCGATCACCGGGATCTGCGACTTCTTCGCGATCATCGGCAGCGCGTCGGCATCCTCCTGCCGCGGGCAGGCCACGCGCACGATGTCACAGCCCGATGCGGTCAACTCCGCGATCTGCTGCAGCGTGGCGTTCACGTCGTGGGTCTTGGTCGTGGTCATCGACTGGACGGAGATGGGGTGATCACTGCCCACTCCCACCGTGCCCACCATCAGCTGGCGCGTCTTACGCCGCGGTGCGAGGACCGCCGCCGGTGCGGCCGGCATCCCCAGGGTGATGGCTGTGCTCACGTTCGGCTGCCTACTTTCGTCTGCGTCTGGTGCACCCGTTCGCTGCCGAGTCTAGTGCGGGCGGTATGGGCGCGGCCTGTGAGAGCACCGACACCCCGGCCGGTGACCGGTGCGCGCGGGGCCCTCCACCGCCGGGAACGACTGTGACCAGGACCGCACCGCTGCCCGGCCGGGCTGCCCGCAGCCCTTCGGGATGCCCGGTCATCCGGGATTTTCCGCTCGGATACCGATGTGGTTACCGTGGACCAGCCGAAGGCCGGCGCCCACCGTCGCGTTCAGGAGGATTCACCGGATGTACATCCCACGACCACGTGTCGGGCGGCGCTGACCGTGCGCCTGGCGATGACTCCGGAACTGCCCGCCGACCCGGAAGCGGCTGCGGCACTGCAGCAACGATTGCGCGATTCGGTGCTCACCCACGACCCGCGGCCGCCGCGATATCGCACCGTCGCGGGCCTGGATTCGGCCTACGACGAGTCCGGCGCGGTCGTCGCCGCCGTCGTAGTCCTCGACATCGACACGATGGAGACCGTCGACACCGCCGTCGCCCGCGGCACGACGCGGTTCCCGTACGTCCCCGGCCTGCTCGCGTTCCGGGAGCTGCCGACCACCCTGGCCGCGCTGGAGCGCCTCGGCACAACGCCCGATCTGCTGGTGTGCGACGGCCAGGGCATCGCCCACCCGCGGCGCTTCGGGCTGGCATGCCACCTGGGCGTGCTGACCGGGCTGCCGTCGATCGGCGTCGCCAAGACGGTGTGGGGTGACTGCGACGAGCCCGACGCCGCCCGTGGTTCGGTCGCCGACATCACCGTGGACGGCGAGGTGGTCGGGCGGGCGCTGCGCACCCAGCCCGGAATCAAACCGGTGTACGTGTCGGTGGGCCATCGCATCTCCCTCGACACCGCCTGCGACCGGGTTCTCGCGCTGGCGCCGAGGTACCGCCAGCCCGAAACCACCCGTCGCGCCGATCATCTGTGCCGGGCGCTGCTGCGCGACACCGTCGCTCACGGCTAGCGCGAATCCGGAGACCGGCGCCGTGCGGCAGCATCGAAACAATCTCGGAGACGAGCTTCGGCAATCTCATCGCTAATGAGAGTTCTCGACGTGCTCATCGGCGAGATCCGCGGAGCGTCAACGCCACTCGAGGCGACGGGCGATCATCGTTCGGGAGGCGCCGGAGTCGAATGCCACCTCGTTCCGAATACTCGTTGTCGAATTACCGTAGCGATCAACTCGATCGATTTGTTTATCTGTCCCTCGAACATAATCGAAGCAGCTGGAAACCGAAAAGCCATTCGCCCTATCTCCGTGCGATTCGACTCCTTTCCTCCGATCCGCGACGCCGCCGGAGGCCCACTGCCGCCACCGCTTCCCGCGCTGAATATCGCAGATCAAGCGGTGTAACAGCAGAGCGGATGCCGGCGGCGGACAGGACGAAACACGAAAAGGCAAGCCGCGGTCGAAATTCGCGTCCAATTCGTGCCTTGACGAGTTTCGTCGCCGGGCAGACGATGGACCGATGACCGGCGATGAGGAATTGATTCAGGTCGAACAAGTCATCGAGCGGCTGATCGCCAGCCACCCGTCCGTCCCGCCCGGGGACATAGAACTCATCGTGCGCGGCATCCACAAGCGGTTCTCCGATGCGCGAGTACACGACTTCGTCCCCCTTCTGGTCGAGAAGGCGGCGCGGCAAGCGATCAGCATCCGGCCGGCCGGAACAGCGGCGCCGTCGCCTCGCATCCGTCCGCGCGGCACCCACCCGGTGACGGTCATCTGAGGAGGATCGCGCCGAGGGAAAGGACGAGCGTTATGGCGGCCACACAAGCGGTGCCCCAGAGTTCGTCGGCGGGTCCGCCGGCTCCCGCCCCGGCCGATTGGCACGCCCGCGACGCCGACGCCGTGGTGGCGGCGCTGTCCTCGGACCGGCACGCCGGACTCACCTCCGCCTCGGCCGAGGAGCGGCGTCGACGCTACGGCCCCAACAAGATAGCCGCCGAACCCGCACCGGCGCCGTGGACCGTCGCGCTGCGCCAGCTCCGGGATCCGATGAACCTGATGTTGATCGCGGTGGTAGTGGTCAGCATCGTCATCGGCGAGATCCCGACCGCCGTCGTGGTCGCGGTGCTGGTCGTACTCAACGTCGTACTCGGCACGCGGCAGGAACTCGTGGCGCGCGCAAGCGTGGACGCCCTGGCGAAGATGCAGTCGCCGCAGGCGCGGGTGCTGCGCGACGGAGTGCTGATCCAGCTCGACGCGCTCGAGCTGGTACCCGGCGATATCGTCCAACTCGAAGCCGGCGATATCGTCCCCGCCGACGGCCGGCTCGTCACCTCCGCGACCCTGGAAACCCAGGAGGCGGCGCTCACCGGTGAAAGCGCCCCCGTCGCCAAGGATCCCGGCACCCTCGCCGCCGCGGACGTGCCGCTCGGCGACCGCGGCGACATGGTCTATCAGAACACCTCGATCACCCGGGGAACCGCCACCATCGTGGTCACCGAAACCGGGATGAACACCGAGATGGGCCGGATCGCGTCCATGCTCTCCGCGGTCGCCCCGTCGAGGTCACCACTGCAGCGCGAGCTGGATTCACTGACGAAACTGCTCGGTGTGATCGCGTGGACGGCGGTCGCGATCATCGTGGTGATCGGCGCACTGCGCGGCCAGGATGTGACAGCGGTACTGCTGCTGGGCATTTCGATGGGCGTCTCCGCGATTCCCACCGGTCTGCCGACCTTCGTCCAGGCGATGCTGGCCTACGGCGCCCGCCGCCTCGCCGACGCCAGGGCCGTGGTCAAGAACCTCACCGATGTCGAGACGCTCGGCGCGACCAGCGCCATCAACTCGGACAAGACCGGCACCCTGACCATGAACCAGATGACGGTGCGCTCGCTGTTCTTCCACTGCCGGTGGTACGGCGTGACCGGAGAGGGCTACAGCAAGAACGGAATCGTCACCGAGGCCGCCGGTGCGGGCACCCCGGATTTCACCCTGCTCGCCTACGGGCTGTGCCTGGACAGCGATGCCACCGTGTCCGACACCGGGGAGGTGGTCGGCGATCCGACCGAGGCCGCGCTGGTGGTTCTGGCGGCCAAACTCGGCATCGACGCTCCGCTCACCCGCCGCGACTGTCCGCGCGTCGCCGCAGTGCCCTTCGACTCGGCCTACAAATTCATGGCGACCTTCCACCATCTGCGCGTCGACGAGGGGACTCGATTCGTCGAATTGGTCAAGGGCGCACCCGATATGGTCCTGGCCCGCTGCGCGAGCGCCTACCGCCCGGACCGCACCGAGGTGCCGATCGACGAGGCACGCGCCGAGATCACCGCGGCGATGCGCACCATGTCGGAGCAGGGACTACGCGTCCTGGCCTTCGCTGCCCGGATCCTCGACGGCCGGGAGGACGCCACGCGGACCGACCCCATGTCGATGGTCGAGAATCTCACCTTCGTCGGCATGGCGGGCATCATCGACCCGCTGCGACCCGAGGCGGTCGAATCGGTGCGCATCGCCCACGAGGCGGGCATCGACGTCCGCATGATCACCGGTGACCACGCGATCACCGCCGCCGCGATCGGAGCCGAACTCGGGCTGGGGCCGGGGGCGGTCGGCGGCGCGGAACTGCAAGCCATGACCGACGAGCAACTGGCCGAGGCGCTGCCGAATCTGCATGTGTTCGGCCGGGTGACGCCGCAGGACAAGTTGCGGCTGGCCGGCGTGATGCAACGGAGCGGCGCGGTGGTGGCGATGACCGGTGACGCGGTCAACGACGCCGCCGCGTTGAAGAAGGCCGATATCGGCGTCGCGATGGGTTCGGGCAGCGAGGTCACCAAACAGGCGGCCGAGATGGTGCTCACCGACGACAACTTCGGGACGCTGATCACCGCGATTCGCCTGGGCCGCAGCATCTACGACAAGATCGTGTCCTATATCCGGTACCAGATGTCGAAACTGTTCTCCCTGGTACTGCTGTTCCTCGTGGCCAGTATCTTCGACATCAACCACGGCGTCGCGCTGACCCCGCTGATGGTGCTGTTCCAGCACTTCTTCATCACACTGTTCCCGGTCGCGGTCATCATGACCGATCCCCCGCCACCGAATCTGATGAACAAACCGCCCCGCGATCCGGCGATGCCGATCGCCAACCGGACCGCGTTCACGCAGTGGCTGATCTACGGGGTGCTGCAGTTCGCGGTCGCCCTCGCCGCCATGCTGCTGGCTCCCGGCGAGATGGACACGGACACCGCCTCGGTGCCGATGACGACGACCTTCGTGGTGTTGTCGCTGGGGTCGGTCCTCGCCGGGCTGGCGATGCGCCGCGATCCCGAATCCGGTTTCACCGCACCGATTCTCGGCGCCCTGAAGATTCTGTCGATCCCGGTCGTGGTCACCGTCCTGGCCGTGCAGCTGGGCTTCCTGCAGGATCTGCTGATGACGACGACGCTGACGGGCGGGCAGTGGCTGGCCTGTCTGGGCTGGTCGCTGCTGATCCCGATCGCCGTCGAGGCGGAGAAGGCGCTGCGGCGCCGCCACATGCGCCGCAGCACACCGCCGGAGCCGTTGAACGCTGCGGTCGCGGTGGCGCCGCTGCGGGCCCGGGCCCACTGAGGCCGGACCGCGCACACGCCGAATCCACTACGGGAACAGTTTGATCGGGTTCACGATGTCGGCGACCAGGGTGAGGATCATGTACGCACCGCCGATCACCACCACGATGTAGGTGGCGGGCAGCAGTTTCATGTAGTCGACCGGAGCGCCGTTGGGCAGGCCCTTGCGGTTGCGCCACATGTTGCGCAGCTTCTCGAAGATCACCACCGCGATATGGCCGCCGTCCAGCGGTAGCAGCGGCAGCAGGTTGAACGCGCCGAGGAAGAAGTTCAGGCTGGCTAGTACCAGCACGAACATATTCCAGTATCCGTGCTCGGCCGTCTCACCGCCGATCTTGCTGGCGCCGTAGACACTGACCGGAGTGTCGGCATCGCGCTGGCCGCCGGTCACGGCGTGCCAGAGGCTGACGACTTTGCTCGGCATCTGCGCGAGCGAAGCGAAGGTGCGGCCGAACATGTCCCCGGTGAAGGCCGCGGACGCCGGAACCGCCGCGACCAGGTTGTATTTCACCGGGCTGTACACATCCTGTGCCACACCGACTTTGCTCACGTACACCGGCGTGGTGACTCGCTCGGAACTGTCCGTGGACTTCAGCGGATAGGTGGCCACCCGCTCCGGGGTCACCGGAATCTGCAGCGTCCGATCGTCGCGCTTCACCGTGTAGACGACCGGGCCGTTCGCCTTCTCGGTGATCGAGCGGAAGTCGTCCCAGGTCTTGACGGGCTTGCCGTCGATCGCGGTCACCAGGTCGCCGCGCTGCAATCCGGCGCGTTCGGCCGGGCCGGGACCGGTGCACTTCTGCGTCGACCCGTCGGGGTTCTGCGCGGGCACACAACCGGCCGGGTAGATCTGGGTGGCCGGCGGCGAATCCAGCCGCGGCAGCCCCCAGGCCACCGCGAGCAGCATGATCAGCAGGAAGCCCAGGATGAAGTTCATCGCGATGCCGCCGAACATCACCACCAGGCGCTTCCAGGTGGCCTGCCGGTACATCGCGCGATGCAGGTCCTCGGGGGGGACCTCGTCCAGCGCGGTCATGCCCGCGATATCGCAGAAACCGCCGAGCGGCAGCGCCTTGAGGCCGTATTCGGTCTCACCGCGGCGGAACGAGAACACCTTCGGCCCGAAGCCGACGAAGTAGCGGCGCACCTGCATGCCGGTGGCCTGCGCCGCCCACATGTGGCCACATTCGTGTAGCGCCACCGATACCGTGATGCCGAGGGCGAACAGCACGAATCCGATCGCGAAGCCCATGCGGTATGGAACCCTCCTGAATCAGTTGCTCACGAGCGTGCGCGCACGCTGTCGCGCCCACGCATCCGCCGCGAGCACCTCGTCCAAGGTACTGGGTTCGGCGGCCCAGCGGTCGGCCGACTCGACCACCCGCGCGACCGTGCGCACGATATCCGGGAATCGGAGCACACCGTCGAGGAACGCCTGCACCGCGATCTCGTTGGCGGCGTTGTAGACCGCGGTGACGCTACCGCCGGCCTTACCCGCCGCGCGAGCCAGTTCGACCGCGGGGAAGACCCCGGTGTCGACAGGTTCGAATTCCCAGGTGAACGCCGTGCCGAAGTCGATCGGGGCGAGGGTGCCGGGGACCCGGTCCGGCCAGCCCAGCGCCAGCGCGATCGGCAGTTTCATATCCGGCAGGCTGGCCTGGGCGAGAGTGGAGCCGTCGGTGAAGGTCGCCATCGAGTGCACGATCGACTGTGGATGCACCGTGACGTCGATCTTGTCGTAGTCGATGCCGAACAGCATGTGCGCCTCGATCAGTTCGAGGCCCTTGTTCACCAGCGTGGCCGAATTGAGGGTGTTCATCAGACCCATCGACCAGGTGGGATGGGCCTTGGCCTCCTCGGGGCGCACCGATTCCAGCATCTCGGCGGTCCAGCCGCGGAACGGGCCGCCGGAGGCGGTGAGCACCAGCCGCGCGACCTCGTCGGCGCGGCCGCCGCGCAGGCATTGCGCCATCGCGGAGTGTTCGGAGTCGACCGGGACGATCTGCCCGGGAGTGGCGGCCCGCGTCACCAGACTGCCGCCCGCGACCAGCGATTCCTTGTTGGCCAGTGCCAGGCGCCGCCCCGATTCCAGCGTCGCGAGCGTCGGCCGCAGCCCCAGCGCGCCGACCAGGGCGTTGAGCACCACGTCGGCGTCGGTGCGGCGTACGAGTTCGGTCACCGCGTCCGGACCGGCCAGGCCCACACCGAGTTTCGCGGCCGCGGCCGGATCCGCGACCGCCACGTTGTCGGTACCGGTGGCGCGGATCTGCTCGGCCAGCAGATCGGTATTGCCGCCGCGCGCGGCCAGGCCGACCACCTGGAATCGGTCCGGATTGGCGGCGACGACCTCCAATGCCTGGGTGCCGATGGAGCCGGTGCTGCCCAGCAGCAGAACTTTCACGATGTCGGACACGCACTCATTGTCCACGGTGAATCGCCGCGGACGTCACCCCGCTGGCTACGACGGCCGGTCGTATGCAAACATATTCTCGACAGACACCTTCACGACCTGCGGACCTCACGGCGTACTCCGCGCCCGCGAGCCGCAGCGCACACGGAAATGATGGGAGCGAACGTGGCCGCCACGGAACTGGAACCCGCCAAGAGCGCCGGCGTCGTCACCAAGGTCGATCCCGCCGAGGTTCCCTCCGCCGCCTGGGGCTGGAGTGGTGAATCGCGGCGCACCTTCCGTATCGCCGGATGGGTCGTCGTCGTGATCCTGCTGGCCATGCTGTTCGAGAACCAGCAGGGCCACACCTCCGGCACCGGCTACACCGGATACATCTTCCTGATCGGTTTCGCCGTCGCGCTGGCGGCCATCCTGATCCGCGATTCGATCATTCAGCGCAAGCCGCGCTGAATCCGCTTCGCGCACAGCCTGGTTCGACCGGCCGCTGAGGTTCTGCCTCAGCGGCCGCGTCGTTTCCGGGGGCCGCCGGCCTTGCCCGCCCGCCCCGGTTTCGCGGCGCCACCCCGGCGCGCGGCCGGTTTCGCACCACTCTCACCCCGGCCCCTACCGCGCTGCGCCGCACCGCCTTCGGCGCGCGCGCCGGAATCCTGCCGGCCGCGCCGATCCCGTTCACCGGTGGTCCGGGAACTGCGTGCCGTGCGGCCCCGCACGACACCGATGAATTCCTCGGCCAGTTCGACCGCGTCCTCGATCGGCCAGGACAGGGCGATCTGCGTCGGATCGACATCGGTGAGCGGACGATAGATCAGGTCGCGGCGATGATGCAGCCGCGCCAGCGACTGCGGAACCACCGCCGCCCCGCCGACCGCGGCCACCAATTCGACGGTGTCGCCCACGGCGTCGAGATCGGTCGCGTCCTGCATCCGCTCGCCGGCCAGATCGGCCAGACTCACCTCGTCGAACAACCCGATCGGATGATCCTTGGGCACCACCGCCACGGCGACCTCGTGGTAGAGCGGAATCGCGTGCAGCCCTTCGCGTTCGATCGGCAATCGGACGAAGCACATGTCGACTCGTCCCTGCGCCAGGGCCTCGCGCTGCTGGGCCTGCGGCACCGCGATCACGTCGAGCGGGACGTCGGGGAAGCGTTCGGCCCACACCCGCGCCCACTTGGCGACGGTGACGCCCGGGACGTAGCCGATGCGCAGCGCGGTGGGAGCAGACTCGGTCATGCGGCCAGCGTATGGCACCGGGCGGGCCGGTTCGGCATCCGCCGCCGACCCCAGCGGCCCGATACGCGATCGAGGTGACGCGGAGGTCGACGGCAGTGGTCGAAACCGTGCCCACCGGGCGAACACGGTAGAAATGATCGCAGTACGTTTCCCATCCTCCCCCGGCGTGCCGGGCAGACCAGATCGGATATGCGTTGACGACCCCCTCCCCGGCCCCGATGGCATCCGGCGGCCCCGGATTCGATCGGCCGCTGTTCACCACCATCACCGATTTCGCCGACCACACCCGGTGGCTCAACGACACGATGCTGTGGTTGACCGATGCCGGTCTGGCGGTGTTCGCGGTGCTGATGGTGATCGGCTGGTGGCAGGCCCGCCGCCGCGACGACCGGACGATGGCGCTGGCGCTGCTGGCTCCGGTGAGTGTGGTGATCGCCTATCTGGTCGCCGAGGTGGTGAAGGTGATCGTCGCCGAACCGCGCCCGTGCCGGGGCGTGCCCACCGCCTACATCATCGAGACGTGCCCGGTGCCGAGCGACTATTCGTTCCCCAGCGGCCACACCACCACCGCCGCGGCGACCGTCGCGGCGCTGTATCTGCTGAATCGGCGGCTGGGCTGGATCACGGCGATATTCGCGGTCGTCCTGGCCTTCAGCCGGGTCTACGTCGGCGGTCATTATCCGCACGACGTCGTGGCCTCGGCGATCCTGGCCATTCCGGTCGCCACGGCCGTCAGTCTGCTGCTGGCCCGCCCGGCCACCGCGGTGGTGACGCGGATGCGGTCCTCCGCCCTGGCACCGCTGGTCGCCGACCCCGGAAGTACGCCGGTCTCGCGGGTGTGAGCGGGGCCGGCCGGATTCGCTATCCTGTCCGACGTGGCGGTGGGGCTCGCCACTTCGGCGCAGCGGCCGGAGCAACCGTGATCCGACGATCGCCAACAGTCCCTACTCGAGGTACTGCCATGTTCGTGTTCGAGTAGGAGTCCGTCGTTGTCCGAACTACGCCGCGAGGAGCCCCGGCCCGGCGCATCCGCCGACCGGCCGGTCGATCCCGATATCGATCTGCACGTCCCGTCCCAGCGCCGCGAGTTGCTGCGCGAACACGGCGCCGTGCTGGCGGTCATCGGGCTGGGTGGCGGTGTGGGCGGTCTGGCCCGCTACGGGCTGACCCAGCTGCTGCCGACCCGCCCCGGGCAGTTCCCGTGGGGCACCTTCACCGAGAACGTGCTCGGCTGCCTGGCCATCGGCGTGCTCATGGTGCTGATCACCGAGGTGTGGTCGGCGCATCGGCTGGTGCGGCCGTTCCTGGGGGTCGGATTTCTGGGCGGGTTCACCACCTTCTCCACCTACGCCGTCGAGATCCGCAATCTGCTGCAACCCGGTTCGGCCGTGACGGCGTTCGTCTATCTGGCGGCGACTCTGCTCAGCGCGTTGCTCGCGGTGCTCGCCGGGGTGACGGTGACGCGAATGACGGTGCTTCGCAAGGTGATTCGAGGGGAGGCACGGTGACCGTCGTCCTGGTCTTCGCCGGTGCGGTGCTCGGCGCCCCGGCCCGCTATCTCACCGATCGGTTCGTTCAGGCGCGCCACGACAGCCTGTTCCCGTGGGGCACGCTCACGGTCAACATCGTCGGCTGCCTCATTCTGGGCGCGCTCACCGGTGGTGCGGCCGGAAGTCCGGTGCTGGCGTTCGCCGGCACCGGATTCTGCGGGGCGCTCACCACTTACAGCACCTTCGGCTACGAGACGGTCCGGCTGCTGGAACAGCGCGCGGTGTTCTACGCCGCGATGAACGTGGTGATCAGCGTGATCGCCGGACTGGGCGCCGCACTGCTCGGCTATGCCGTCACGCACGCGGTGCTCGGCTGAGATCTCGCGTACTCTGCTCACCCGGCTCGTCCGTGCGGCTGGTCCCAGACCAGCGCCAGATACATGCGGGCCCGCTCGCGCGGCGAATCCAGGCGCTCTCCGAGCAGATCGTGCAGCCGGTCCATGCGGTAGCGCACGGTCTGCGGGTGGATGTGCAGATCGTCGGCGACCGCGTGCCGGTCGCCCATGTTCCACAGCCAGCTGCGCAGCGTTTCGACCAGCCGGTCGCGCTTACCGTCGGGCAACTCCCGAAGTGGTTGCAGCACTTGGGCTCGCAGCGTCTCCAGCAGCCATTCGTCGCGATTGGCGATGATGGTGTCGAGTTCGTCGGCGACCACCACCGGCGATCCGGACAGCACCCCGGCCTTGCGCAACCGCAGCGCGGTGCGAGCGATCCGCATACCGGTCGGCAGCAGGTCCAGCGTGAGCGCGTGGCCGATCACCGCGTCGCAGCCCCGCAGCGCGGCGATGAGCCGGGTGATCCGCCCGCCCAGCATCGGACTGGGCACGATCGCCCCGACCGCGTCGTCGCGCCGGATCGGCAGGCAGTGACCGCCGAGATGTTCCACCACCCCGCAAGAGCGCGCATCGGCCGGATCGGCGAGCACCACCGCGACCTCGGGAGGTAGCTGCCAGCCCGCGCGCTCGGCGGCCAGCCGGATTCCGATGGTGTCGGAACGCCCGGAAAGCAACATTTCCGCCAATTCCTCGCGATGGCGTTCCCGGGCGGCGCTGGACGCGGATTGTTCGAGCACATAACCGTGCGCGGAGGCCGCGGAGAATTCGTCGACGAAGGCGAAAACGGCCTCCGCCAGCACCGCGAGCACCTCCGGTCCCAGGTCGAGTTTCAGCGCCGTTTCCGCGACGTGATGCCAGGCCGCCCGGGCGCCGACCTGGTACGCGCCGAGCAGATCGGACAGGTCCGCGCCGTCCTGCAGTTGCTGGCGCCCGACCTGTTCGAAGACCAACTGCGTCGGCGGCGGAACACCCTCACCGGCCGAATCTCCTGTGCGCGGGCCGTGTTCGGCCAGGTCCAGCAGCCGATGGACGAACAGCACTCCGACCTCGGCCACCTCGGGGCGATGGTCGTCGAGATAGCGCGCGTAGTCGGGCCACTCGGCGGCGAGCAGATCACGGACCTCGTCCAGGAGGTCGGGCATCCTAGCGTCGAGTTCCTCCGAAAGCTGCTCCAATGCCTCCGGTGTTATCGGAATTTCATTATGGGAATCGCTCATTCGAGTCCTCTCCGACTCGATTATCTTCCGGATACAAAAAAGACCAACCGGAATCACTTCAACGGTTGAAGATTTGAGCCCTGTGTTGCGTTCACCATCGAATCATGGACGCAGCGACAGCCCCGGCCCGCTGGCTGCGGGCCCGTGAAAAGGAAGAGAACTTTCCCGTCGCGCTGCGGTGGTTGCCGCGCGAACCACGCCGGCACCTGCACGCGGTCTACGCAGCCACCAGGTTAATCGACCAGGTCGGCGACGCAGCCCCCGGCGATCGTGTGTCGCACCTGCTGACACTGCGCGCCGACCTCGCCGGTCTCTATCAGGGTCGCACACCCGACGATCCGGTGCTGCAGATGCTGGCACCCACCGTGGCGGCGTGCGATCTGCCGCAGGAGGCGTTCCAGGAACTGATCGAGGCGAATCTGCTCGATCAACGCGTCGGCCGCTACGCCACCTTCGAGGATCTGCTCGGCTACTGCCGGCTGTCGGCGAATCCGGTGGGCCGCTTGGTGCTGGCGGTCTTCGACCAGTCCACACCGGACACGGTGGCGCTGTCGGATCGGGTCTGTTCGGCCCTGCAGGTGCTCGAGCACTGCCAGGACGTGGCCGAGGACTACGCGGCCGGGCGCATCTATCTGCCGCAGGACGATCTGGCCGCGGCCGGGGTGACGGACGCGGCGCTGGCCACCGGCGGACCGGGTGATCCGGCGTGCCGGGCGGTGGTGCTCACCCAGGTCGAACGCTGCGAATCGATGCTCGGCGAAGGCGCTCCGCTGGTCGCCCGGCTCACCGGATGGGCCCGGCTCGCGGTCGCGGGGTATCTCGCGGGCGGCTGCGCGACCGCGCGGGCGTTGCGCGTGGCCGAGGGCGACGTGTGGAGTCAACCGGTGCGGCCCCGGCACGTCGACACCGTGGCCTCGATGGTCACGCTGCTCGGCAAGGCCACGGTGGTGTCGCCGTGAGCGGTATCGCGATCGGGCCGACCACGGCGGCGGCCTACGACACCTGTGAGCGGATCACCCGCACCGAGGCCAAGAACTTCTACTACGGCATCCGGCTGCTGCCCCCGGAGAAGCGTTCGGCGCTGTGCGCGCTCTACGCGCTGGCACGGCGCATCGACGATATCGGTGACGAGCAGGGCGAACCGGCCGCCAAAACCGAGGCGCTGACCCTGTTGCGCAAGGAATTGGACAAGGTCACCGGCGGCGCCGGAACCGACGATCCGGTGCTGTTCGCCGTGGCCGACACCGCTCGGCGCTATCCGGTGCCACTGGGCGCGTTCGGCGAACTGATCGACGGGGTGCGGGCCGATGTCGACGGCGTCACCTACACCGACTTCGACGAGCTGACCCACTACTGCCGCTGCGTGGCCGGGGCGGTGGGCCGCTTGTGCCTGTCGATCTTCGGCTCCGGCGGCGATCCGTACGCCCCGCTGTACGCCGATCAGCTCGGGATCGCGTTGCAGCAGACCAACATTCTGCGCGATATCCGCGAGGATCTCGGCAACGGCCGCGTCTATCTGCCCCGGGACGAGCTGCTGCGTTTCGGCGTCCGGCTGGAACTCGACGCCGGTGGGGCGCTCGACGATCCCAACGGCGGACTGGCCGCGCTGATCCGCAGCGGCGCCGAACGCGCCGAGAACTGGTACTGCCTGGGGCTGCGCCTGATTCCGCATCTGGACGGGCGCAGTGCCGCCTGCTGCGCGGCGATGGCGGGTATCTACCGGCGGCTCAACGGGCGCATCCGCGCCAATCCGGTGGCCGTCTACGACCGGCGGCTGTCGTTGAGCGCACGGGAGAAGACGCGCGTCGCCTCCGGCGCGCTGCTGCAGTATTCGATGACGGCATTCGGGTGGGGCCCGCGATGACGGCGCGGGTGGCCGTGGTGGGCGGCGGGCTCGCGGGGATCACCGCGGCCCTGCGCTGCGCGGACGCCGGATATGCGGTGCGGGTGTTCGAATCGCGCCCCTGGCTGGGCGGGCTGACGCATTCGTTCCCCCGTGGTGCGCTGTGGATCGACAACGGCCAGCACGTCTTCCTGCGCTGCTGCGACCGCTATCTCGCGCTGCTGGATCGGCTCGGCATGCGCGATGCGGTCCGGCTGCAACCGCGACTCGACATTCCGGTCTCCGGCGCCGGGCGGGTGGGCAGGTTGCGGCGGTTGCCGCTGCCGGCGCCGCTGCATCTGAGTTGGGCACTGCTGCGCTATCCCTGGTTGTCGCCGGGCGCGCGGCTGCGGTTCGTCCGGGCGGCGCTGGCGCTACGAGCCGTCGACACCAGCGATCCCCGCGCGGACGCAACCAGTTTCGGCGACTGGTTGCGTGCGCATGGCCAGGATCGCGACGCCGTCGACAGTCTGTGGGATCTGGTCGGCATCGCCACCCTCAACGCCCGCGCCGACGACGTATCGCTGGCACTGGCCGCCACTGTATTCCAGATCGGCCTGCTCACCGACTCGGACGCGGCGGATATCGGCTGGTCGCGGATTCCGTTGCGGCAGTTGCACGGCGACGCCGGGCAGGCGGCACTCACCGCGGCGGGCGCGACGGTGATCCACGAGAAGGTCACGGCCGTCCGGCGTTCCGAGGCCGGCTGGTCGGTGCACACCGGCGACAGCGAATTCGCCGCCGACGCGGTCGTCTCGGCGGTGCCCCCGACGGCGGCACAGGCGGTGTTGCCCGCCGACGCGGTGGAGCTGCCCGCGAATTGGGCTGCTGGCCTGGGTAGTTCGCCGATCGTCAACATTCATGTGATCTACGACCGGCCGGTGATGGACGAACCGCTGCGAGCCGGTGTCGGCACGGTCGTGCAGTGGGTGTTCGACCGGACCGATGCATCCGGGTTGCGCACCGAGGCGGGTCCGCGCAGTGCGGCCGCGACCGACGGCCCCGGCGCGGCGGGAGCAGCGAGCCCGCTCCCCGCGGGCGCGCAGTATCTGGCCGTCTCGGTCTCCGCCGCCGATGCCTTCGTCGATCGCCCGGTCGCCGAGCTGCGCCGGGAATTCCTGCCCGCCCTCGAACAGCTGCTGCCCGCCGCCCGTGCGGCACAGGTGGCCGACTTCTTCGTCACTCGCGAACGCCATGCGACGTTCCGGCCCGCGCCGGGCAGCGCGCGGCTGCGTCCGCCCGCGGCCACCGCGTTGCCCGGCCTGGCGCTGGCCGGGGCGTGGACCGACACCGGCTGGCCCGCGACCATGGAGGGCGCCGTGCGCAGCGGGGAAGCCGCTGCGGCCGAAGTCATTTCGCATCTGGCGGGGCTACGGCCCCGCGCCGGTGCCGCCGAGCGCACCGGTACGCCCGAACCCCGCACGCGGATATCGGAGGTGATCAGATGACAGTGACAACCCTGTCCACGGTCGATGCCGACGGTCATGCCGTCCGGTCGGCGCTGTGCGACGCCGTCGGACGGCTCGACGACGCGATCCGGCCGGTGGTCGCCTATCACCTCGGCTTCTGCGACGAACACGGCCGCCCGGTCGTCGCCGACAGCGGCAAATCGGTGCGGTCGCGGCTGACCATGCTCGCCGCCCACGCCGCCGGCGGCGACGCACTCTGCGGGATCCCCGGTGCGGTGGCGGTCGAACTCGTGCACAACTTCTCGCTCGTGCACGACGACCTGATGGATCGCGACGCCACCCGTCGGCATCGCCCCACCGTGTGGGCGGTGTGGGGAGATCCGGTCGCGGTGCTGGCCGGTGACGCGATGCTCTCGCTGTCACACGAGGTGCTGCTCGATTCCGGCTCCCCCCATGCGGTGGCGGCGGCCCGGCTGATCGGGAAGGCGACCCAGGATCTGATCATCGGCCAGGCCGCCGACGTCGGCTTCGAACATCGCAACGATGTGGGCCTGGCCGAATGTATCCGGATGGCCATGGGCAAGACCGCGGCGCTGCTCTCGGCGAGCGCCGCGGTCGGCGGCGTCTTGGCCGGAGCGCCACCGGCGACGATCGCGGCGCTGCAGGCATACGGCGACAGCATCGGCCTCGCCTTCCAGCTCGTCGACGATCTGCTCGGCATCTGGGGTGATCCGGCGGTGACCGGCAAACCGGTGTTCTCGGATCTGCGCTCACGCAAGAAGTCGCTGCCGGTCACCTGGTGCCTGGAATCCGGCCGCCCGGCCGGGCAGGCGCTGGCCCAGTGGCTGGCGCAATCGGGCGAACCGAGTGAGCACGATCTGCGGGCCGCCGCCGACATGGTCGAGACCGCCGGTGGCCGGCGCTGGGCGCGGGCCGAGGCCCGGCGGCGGGTACGCACCGCCCAGCAGGCCCTCACCGCGGTCACCCTCACCCCCGAATACCGCCGGGAGCTCTGCGACCTGGCGGATTTCATCGTGGAACGGAGTGCATAGCAATGACAGTCACCCACACCGGCAATGCGGCAGCGAACCGGCGGGCAGCGGTCGATCCGGCGCGCGGCGCCGACGAACTGAGCGCGGTTCGCGCCGCCACCGACGCGGCGGTGCGGCTGCTGCGCTCGTCCCAGCACGAACAGGGCTGGTGGAAGGGCGAATTGGCGACCAATGTGACGATGGACGCCGAAGATCTGCTGCTGCGGGAGTTCCTCGGCATCTCCACTCCGGACGTGACCGAGCCGGCGGCCCGCTGGATCCGATCGCAGCAGCGCGCCGACGGAACCTGGGCGACCTTCCACGGCGGACCCGGCGACCTGTCGACCACCGCCGAGGCATGGGTGGCCCTGCGGCTGGCCGGTGACGACCCCGCCGCACCGCATATGCGCGCCGCCGCCGACTTCGTACGCGCCGAGGGCGGGATCGAGGCCTCGCGGGTCTTCACTCGAATCTGGTTGGCGCTGTTCGGATTGTGGTCGTGGGACGATCTGCCGAATCTGCCACCGGAACTGGTGCTGTTCCCGTCCTGGTTTCCGCTCAACATCTACGACTGGGGCTGCTGGGCCCGCCAGACCGTGGTGCCGTTGACCGTGGTGGCCACACTGCGGCCGTGCCGCCCGCTGCCGTTCGGCATCGACGAATTGCGGACCGGCGCGCCGCGGGCCCGCCGCGCGCCCCTCATCTCCCTGGCCGGAGTGTTCCAGCGTGTCGACACGGTGCTGCACACCTATGCGCGACTGCCGCTGAATCCGCTGCGCGATGTGGCGATGCGGCACGCCGCGGAGTGGATTCTGGCCCGCCAGGAGTCTGACGGCGGCTGGGGTGGCATTCAGCCGCCGTGGGTGTATTCGCTACTGGCCCTGCACCTTCTGGGCTATCCGCTCGATCATCCGGCGATGCGGGCGGGCATCGCGGGCCTGGACGGATTCGTCGTCCGCGAGCAGACACCGCAGGGCGAGGTACGGCGGCTCGAGGCCTGCCAGTCCCCGGTGTGGGATACCGCATTGGCGACGGCCGCATTGCTGGACGGCGGGGTGGCGCCCGACGATCCGGCGGTGCTGCGGGCCACCGACTGGCTGCTGGGTGAGCAGATCACCGCCGGCGGCGACTGGCAGGTGCGCCGGCCACATCTGGAACCCGGCGGCTGGGCGTTCGAATTCGCCAACGACGTCTACCCTGATACCGACGACACCGCAGAGATCGTCATTGCGCTGCATCAGGTTTCGCATCCGGACCGCGCGGCCCTGGATACCGCGATCGAACGCGCGGTGCGCTGGACGGTCGGCATGCAGTCCGCCGACGGCGGATGGGGCGCCTTCGACGCCGACAACACCTCGATCCTGCCGACGAAACTGCCGTTCTGCGATTTCGGCGCCGTCACGGATCCGCCCTCGGCCGATGTGACCGCGCACGTGGTGGAGATGCTGGCGGTGCTCGGGCGCAGCGGTGATCGCGCGTGCCGGCGCGGCGTGCGCTGGTTGCTCGATCATCAGGAGTCCGACGGTTCCTGGTTCGGGCGCTGGGGCGCCAACCACGTCTACGGCACGGGCGCGGCGGTTCCGGCGCTGGTCGCGGCGGGCACGAGTCCACGGTCGACGGCGATCCGGGCGGCGGTGCGCTGGCTGGAAGCCCATCAGAACGCCGACGGCGGATGGGGTGAGGATCTGCGCTCCTATCGGGAGCCGGAATGGGTCGGCCGCGGCGAATCCACCGCCTCGCAGACCGCGTGGGCGCTGCTGGCCCTGCTGGCCGCCGAGGAACACGACGCTCCCGCCGTGCGCCGCGGCATCGACTGGCTGGTGCGCACGCAGCGACCCGACGGCGGCTGGGACGAGGACCTGTTCACCGGCACCGGATTCCCCGGCGACTTCTACATCAACTACCACCTGTACCGGCTGGTGTTCCCGGTCTGGGCGCTCGGGCGGTATTTGCGGCGACAGACCGCATCGGGCGGGAAGGTCACCGCAGCTGCGGATTCCGCACCGGTCATGTCCCCGGCAACCGGCGCAGCGGCCGTCCAGGGGCGCCGGCACACAGGCGCGTTCGGCGAGGACGGCGCCGACTCGCTCCGCGGCAGCACCTCGACCGGCTCGCCCGGCAGGAGCACTCACACCGCCTCGGACGGCGGGGGCCGCGGCGTCGGCACCCCGCGCTCGAACGGGGCCGGCACCGCCGGTCGGGACGGGAGCTGACCGTATGGCCCGGCCTGGAACCGTCTGCGCCCCTTTGCTTTCGGAGTGGGCAGCACTGCGTGGCGCCGCCGCGGCGCCGGTGGTGCACACCGGGCGCGGTCCGCGGCGGCGCTACGACGCCGCCGCGGCGGGGCCGGTCGCGGTGGCGGGAGTCGCGGGTGCGCTGACCACGGAGCTACACCCCGGCGATCTGGTGGTGGCCAGCGAGATTCGGCGCAACGGTACCGAATTGCCCAGTCCCGCAGCGATTCTGCTGCACGGCGAACTGGTGCGACTCGGGCTGCCCGCCCGCCTCGGGCCGGTGTATTCTGCCGAACGCGTCGTCACCGGCCGGGCGCGCGCGGCGCTCGCGGAGTCCGGCGCGCTCGCGGTCGATACCGAAACGGCGTTCCTCGCCGCCGACGCCCCCGACGGGCAGGCCGTCGCGGTCCGGGCGATCGTCGACACCCCGGACGCGCCACTGTTGCGCCCGGGCACGATCCGGCGTGGGGTGCGGGCACTGCGGTCGCTGCGCGCGGCGGCGCCGGCGCTGGACCGGTGGTCGGCGGCGACCGGCGAGCGCGAGATCCTGCTCGCCGGTCCGCGCTCGTTCTGCGCCGGGGTCGAGCGGGCGATCGAGATCGTCGAGCAGGCCCTCGACCGCTTCGGCGCACCGGTGTACGTGCGGCGTCAGATCGTGCACAACGGCCATGTGGTGCGCGAATTGGCCGAGCGTGGAGCGGTTTTCGTCGAGGAGCTCGATCATGTGCCCGAAGGCGCGGTGGTCGTGCTCGCCGCGCACGGGGTGGCCCCGGAGGTCCGCCGCCAGGCCGAACGCCGCCGCCTGCGGGTGGTCGACGGCACGTGCCCGCTGGTGTCGAAGGTGCATGCGGAGGTGCGCGCCTTCGCCGCCATGGACAAGACGGTCTTCCTGATCGGGCACGCCGAGCACGAGGAGGTGGTGGGCACCCGCGGCGAGGCGCCCGAGAACGTCGTCGTGGTCGCCGATCCGGAAGCCGCCGCCCGGGTGTCGCCGCCGGATCCCGATCGGGTCGCCTACGTCACGCAGACCACCCTGGCCGTCGCGGAGGCCGAGGCCACGGCTGCCGTACTGCGGCAACGGTTTCCGGCGTTGAGCGGGCCGCGCAAGGACGACATCTGTTACGCCACCACCAATCGCCAGCAGGCGGTGCGGGCGGTGGCCCGCGACTCGGACCTGGTGCTGGTGCTGGGTTCGCGCAACTCCTCCAATTCGCTGCGGCTGGCCGAGGTCGCCGCGGCCGAGGGTGTGGCGGCGCATCTGGTGGAGGACGCCGGCGAGGTCGAATTGAACTGGCTGGCCGGCACCCGCCGCATCGGCGTCACCGCCGGCGCGTCGGCACCGCCGCATCTGGTGGACGACCTGGTCGAGGCCCTGTCCGGGCTCGGCGCCCTCCGGGTCCGCCACATCACCGTGACCGAAGAGAGTATTCGATTCAACCTGCCTCGGGAGGTGAGCTGAATGGCCATGCCATTCCGTCAATCCGTACGTCTGGGAGCGTATCTCGCAAAACAGAAGCTGCTGCGGCGCGAGAAGTTCCCCATTCTGGTCGAATTGGAGCCGCTGTTCGCCTGCAATCTGAAATGCGCGGGGTGCGGCAAGATCCAGCATCCGCACACGCTGCTCAAACAGCGCATGCCGGTCGAACAGGCCGTCGGGGCGATCGAGGAATGCGGCGCGCCGATGGTGTCGATCGCCGGTGGTGAGCCGCTGATGCATCCGCAGATCGACGAGATCGTGCGGCAACTGCTCGACCGCAACAAGATCGTCTTCCTGTGCACGAACGCGGTGCTACTGCCCAAACATCTGCACAAGTTCGCCCCGCACCGCAATTTCGCGTGGATGGTGCACCTGGACGGATTGCGTGAACGCCACGACGCCTCGGTGTGCAAGGACGGAGTCTTCGATCAGGCCGTGGCCGCGATCCGCGAGGCCAAGGCCGCGGGCTTCCGGGTGATGACGAACACCACGTTCTTCGATGTGGATTCGCCGCAGGACGTGATCGACGTCCTGGATTATCTCAACGACGAGCTCGAGATCGACCATATGCAGATCGCACCCGGCTACGCCTACGAGAAGGCGCCCGATCAGGAGCATTGGCTCGGTGTGAAGGAGACTCATCAGCTGTTCGCCAAGGCCTTCGCCGACGGGCGCCGCAAGAAGTGGCGGCTCAACCACTCGCCGCTGTATCTGGATTTCCTGGAGGGCAAGGTCGACTTCGACTGCACCGCCTGGGCGATTCCGTCGTATTCGCTCAAGGGATGGCAGCGGCCGTGTTATCTGCTCGACGACGGTTATGTGGCCACCTATCGGGAATTGATCGACGACACCGACTGGAACGCCTTCGGCCGCGGCAACGATCCGCGCTGCTCGAATTGCATGGCGCACTGCGGGTACGAGCCGACCGCGGTGGTCGCGACGCTGGGTTCGTTGAAGGAGACGATCCGCGCCGCCGTCAGCTGAGTCGAATCGACACCGGGCCGAATTCCCACACCGGAAGGTGAGCCACGCATGAAACCCTCGCCGCGCGGGCCGGACCCGCTCGCCGCCCTCACCGGACCCGACGCGCTGGCCGCGTTGTCCGACGACGAACTGCCCGCGCTGGCGCAGCGGTTACGCGATCGCCTCGTCGAGACCGTCACCGGAACCGGCGGCCATCTCGGCGCCAGCCTGGGGACGGTGGAACTGACCATCGCGCTGCACCGCGTATTCCGTTCGCCCACCGATGTTCTCGTCTTCGACACCGGACATCAGAGTTATGCGCACAAGTTGCTCACCGGGCGGGCGTCCACCTTCGACACGCTGCGGCAGGCCGGTGGGGTCGCGGGGTATCCGAATCGCACCGAATCCGCGCACGACTGGGTGGAGAACTCCCACGCCTCGGTCAGTCTCGCCTGGGCCGACGGCATCGCCAAGGCCTTCCACCTGCGCGGCGAGCATGATCGCCGGGTGGTGGCGGTGATCGGTGACGGGGCGCTGACCGGCGGGGTGGCGTGGGAAGGTCTGAACAATCTGGGTGCGGGCGGGCGGCCCGTAGTGGTGGTGCTCAACGACAACGGGCGTTCCTACGATCCGACCGTCGGTGCGCTGGCCGGCCATCTCGCCGGGCTGCGCGACGGCGACATCGTTTCCGGAAATCTGTTCGACGCCTTGGGTTTCAGCTATCTGGGTCCGGTGGACGGCCACGATATCGGCGCGCTGTGCACGGCCCTGCACAAGGCGGTCGCATTGGCCAAACCCGTTGTGGTGCACGCGGTGACGGTCAAGGGCCGCGGCTTCGGCCCGGCCGAGGCGGACGAGGCCGACCGCATGCACGCGTGCGGGGTGATCGATCCGGTCACCGGTGCGCCGCGGAAACAACCAGCCCCCACCTGGACCGATATCGTCGAATCGGAACTGGCCGATATCGCCGGCGACCGCCCGGAGGTGGTCGCCCTGACCGCGGCGATGCGGCTGCCCACCGGACTCGGCGAATTCTCTCGGAGCGCGCCCGAGCGGGTGTTCGATTCCGGCATCGCCGAACAGCACCTGCTGGCGTCCGCGGCGGGATTGGCGGCAGCCGGTATGCATCCCGTGGTGGCGGTGTACTCGACCTTCCTCAATCGCGCAATCGACCAGGTGTTGCTCGATATCGCCCTGCACGACCTGCCCGTCACCCTGGCGCTGGACCGCGCGGGCGTCACCGGGCCGGACGGACCGAGCCACCACGGCATGTGGGATCTGGCGCTGCTCACCTGCGTGCCGGGGATGCGGATCGCCTGTCCGCGCGATCCCGGCCGGGTCCGCGAACTCCTGCGCGAAGCCGTCGCCACGGCCGGCCCCACCACCGTGCGTTATCCGAAAGCTACTGCCGGCGACGATATTTCACCGCTGGCGCGAATGGACGGGATGGATATCCTGTATCGCGGGCCGCGCAGTCCGCTCGACATCCTGCTGGTGGCGGTCGGCCCGATGGCGGGGCCGTGTCTGCGCGCGGCGGAACTGCTGACCGACAGCGGTTTCGGCGCCACCGTCGTCGATCCGCGCTGGGTGTGGCCGATCAATCCGGGGTTACCGGCGATCGCGGCGCGGCATCGGCTCACCGTCTGTGTGGAGGACGGTATCGCCGCCGGCGGGATCGGCACCCACCTGATGCACGCGGTCGCCCGCGACGCCGACGCCGCCCCGGTCCGCGCGCTCGGCCTGCCGACCGCATTCATCGCCCACGCCTCCCGCGACAGCATCCTGGCCGACTACGGCCTCACCGGCGAGGGCATCGCCGCGGCCTGCACGGAATGGTTACCCGCGACCGAGAGGATCCGATGACAGCCGTATTCCTGTCCGAGCCCTCGGCTCCGACGCTGCGACCACGCCGGGAGAGCCGGCGCATCGACGTCGGCTCGGTGCCCGTCGGTGGCGGCGCACCCGTTTCGGTGCAGTCGATGACCACTACCGTCACCGCCGATGTCGAGGCGACGCTGCGCCAGATCGCCGAATTGACCGCCGCCGGTTGCGATATCGTCCGCGTCGCGGTACCCACCCAGGACGACTGCGCGGCGCTGCCGACGATCGCCCGCCGCTCGGCCATCCCGGTGATCGCCGACATCCATTTCAATCCGCGCTACGTCTTCGCCGCCATCGACGCCGGCTGCGCCGGGGTGCGGGTCAATCCGGGCAACATCCGCACCTTCGACGACAAGGTTCGTGAGATCGCCGCCGCGGCCGGTGCGGCGGGGGTGCCGATCCGCATCGGGGTCAACGCCGGTTCCCTCGATCGGCGCGTCCTGGACCGGCACGGCGGTCGCGCCACGGCCGCCGCCCTGGTCGAATCGGCGCTGTGGGAGGCCGGGCTGTTCGAGGAGCACGGATTCACCGCCCTGAAGATCTCGGTGAAACACAACGATCCGCTGACGATGATCCAGGCCTACCGGCTGCTCGCCCAGCGCTGCGACTATCCGCTGCATCTCGGGGTCACCGAGGCGGGTCCGCCGCTGCAGGGCACCGCGAAATCGGCCACCGCGTTCGGCATCCTGCTGTCGGAGGGGATCGGCGACACGATCCGGGTCTCGCTGTCGGCGCCGCCGGTCGAGGAGGTCAAGGTCGGGCATCACATCCTGGCCGGACTCGGGCTGCGACCCCGCACCCTCGACATCGTGTCCTGCCCGACCTGTGGCCGCTGCCAGGTCGACGTCTTCGAGCTCACGAAGAAGGTCGAGGCGGCCTTCCGGGATTTTCCGGCGCCGCTGCGCGTCGCGGTGATGGGCTGCATCGTCAACGGTCCGGGTGAGTCACGGGAAGCCGATATCGGGGTCTCGGCGGGCAATCACAAGGGTCAGATCTTCGTCCGCGGTGAGGTGGTGCGGACGGTGCCGGAGTCGATGATCGTGGAGGCGTTGCTGGAGGAAGCGCTGACACTGATCGAGGACGCGCCCGAGAGCCGGCCCGGCTAATACGGACATACCTCGCATACCTCCCCACCTGCGGCAATGAGCACTAGCTACGGCCATGCAGGATTGGACCTGCGGTATAGGTATGCCTTACCTTTGGACAGTGAGCTGGGCCGAGGCTGTACCGAATCTACTGATCTGCCTGCGGGAGGGCCTCGAGGCGGGACTCGTGGTGACGATCCTGCTGGCTGCCGTGCGCAAGACGTCGACCCCGCAGCGCCCGGTCTCCTCGACCCCGGTCTGGCTCGGCCTGCTGGGGGCGGTATCGGTGGCGGCCAGCTTCGCGGCCGTGCTCACCTACTCCACGAGCGTGCTCTCGAACTCCGGCCAGGAAATCGTCGGCGGCACCCTGAGCGTGATCGCGGTCGGACTGGTGACGGCGATGGTGTTCTGGATGCGGCGCACCGCCGCGTCGCTGTCCGGTCAACTTCGCGGTGAGGTCGCCCGCGCCACCGCGATCGGGGCGGGCGCGCTGGCCATCACCGCCTTCATGGCCGTCGGGCGCGAGGGCCTGGAATCGACGCTGTTCGTCTGGACCGCCGTGAAGGCATCCGGCACTACGGTCGCACCGCTGGTCGGCGCCGCGCTCGGTTTCGCCGCCGCGGGGGTGCTGTGCTGGTTGCTGTACCGGCAGTCGGTGAAACTCAACCTCGGGGTGTTCTTCAACCGCACCGCGCTCGCGCTGATCGTGATCGCCGCCGGTGTGCTGTCCTACGGCCTGGGCGATCTGCAGGACGCCGGAATTCTGCCCGGTCGCCACTGGGTCGCCTTCGACCTGTCGGCGCATATCGATCCGAACTCCTGGTGGGTCTCGATCATCACCGGCATCACCGAACTCACCCCGCGGATGACCGTGCTGCAGGTGGTGGCGTGGGTGGTTTACCTGGCCGTGGTGATACCCCTGTTCATCCGCGCCGGACGCCAGGCGCCCGCGAAGGCCCCCGCCACGGCGGCGCAGCCTGCGGTCGCAGCGACGGTGACTGCTACCGCTGCGGCGAGTGGCGGGGGCGCCGCACCGGCGTCAGCGGCTCCAGCCGACTGCGAGCACACGCCCGACTGGTGGGAGCGAATCGCCGGGCCGCGGCCGTTGCTGGTCGGGGCGGTGCTGGTGGTCGTTCCCGCCCTGGCCGCCGGGGTGGCGATCGCGCTACTGCCGTCGAGCGGCTCCGGTAAGGCGCAGGCGGTGTCGGTCACCGACAGCTCATGTGCCGCGGAATGGAAGTCCGGACGGGCCGGGACGCAGACGTTCGAGGTGCAGAACAAGACGTCCAAGGCCGGGGAGATCAACCTGGTGAACTCCGGCGGTGCGGTCGTCGGTGAGATCGAGACGATCGGCCCGGCCACCACCGCCAACCTGACCGCGACCTTGAGCAGCGGCAGCTACACCATGCAATGCTTGATGTCCGGTAAGCCGGTGACCTCGTCGGCGGCGGTGCAGGTCAGTGGCGAGGCGGGCGACACCCCGCCGGCCGTCAAACGCGTGACCGAGGACGATCTGCGCGGCCCCAACGACGCCTATCAGGCCTACGCCGCCGGCGTGCTGACCCGGCTCTCAGGCGCCGTCACCGCGATCGGCAACGATCTGCGTGGCGGCAATATCGCTGCCGCACAAGCGGATTGGCTCAACACCCAGTTGGAATGGGAACGGGTCGGCGCCTCCTACAACAGTTTCGGCGACGCCGGCACCGCGGTCTCGGGTCTGCCCGACGGCCTGCCCGGCGGTGTGAACGATCCCGGATTCACCGGTCTGCACCGGCTGGAATACGGCCTGCGGCACGGACAGCGGCCCGAACAGCTGCTGCCGGTGGTCGATCGGCTCGGCGGCGATATCGCGAACATCCGGAACAACCTCGGCAGCGACGACCTCGCCGGTGATCCGAAGAATCTGCCGCTGCGCGCGCACGAAATCCTGGAAGACGCTCTGCGCGATCATATTTCGGGCATCGACGACGAGGGCGCGGGTGCGGCGTATGCGATGACGGTCGCCGATATCGACGTGACCCGCGCGGTGCTCGATCAGCTCGGCCCGCTGATCGATCCGCGGGCGCCGCAACTACGCGCCACCCTGCGCACCCGCCTCGACGAGTTGCAGGCGGCCCTGCTCGCCACCCAGAACCACGGACAGTGGCAGTCGCCGGATCGGACCCCACCGGCCGCGCGGCAAGCCGTCAACGCGCGCCTCGGCGCCGCGCTCGAGGAACTCGCCAAGGTGCCGCGGTTGCTCGAAGTGCCGATCTCCCACTGACCATGCCGAACCACCGACCGACCAGTAAGGCTTCACGATGAACGTCAGCCGCCGCCGCTTCCTCTCCGGCGCCGCCGCCGGTGCCGCCGGAACCGCGCTGACCGCGGGCATTCTCGCCGAGGGCGCCCGCCAGGACGCCGACGCCGCCACCGTGGGCACCCCGAAGGCCGAGGCGAGTTACCCCTTCCACGGCGAACATCAGGCCGGCATCCTCACCCCGGGACCGTCGGCGAAACAGAACGCCGCCTGTTTCGCCGCCTTCGACGTCACCACCACCCACCGCGCGGAACTGGCCGAGGCGATGAAGACCCTCACCGCGCGTGCCCGCTTCCTCACCGCCGGCGGCGCCCCGACCGATCTCGGCCTCGGCCAGCCGCCGTCCGACAGTGCGGTGCTCGGGCCGGAGGTGATCGCCGACGGGCTCACCGTCACCACCGGTGTGGGCGCGAGCCTGTTCGACGGCCGCTTCGGGCTGGCCGCGGCCAAACCCGCCAAACTCACGCCGATGCGGACCTTCCCCAACGACACCCCGGATCCGGCCTGGATGCACGGCGACCTGCTGATCCAGCTGTGCGCCCACCACCCCGACACGGTCCATCACGCGCTGCGCGACATCACCCGCCAGACCCGCGGCGCACTGCAGTTGCGCTGGAAGATCGACGGCTACAACTCCCCGCCGCGTCCCTCCGGCACCGGCCGGAACCTGTTGGGTTTCAAGGACGGAACGGCCAACCCGACCGGCGCCGACGCCGAATCGCTCATCTGGACCGACGGCGGCGGCGAACCCGAATGGACCCGCGGCGGCACCTACCAGGTGGTCCGGCTGATCCGGATGCTCGTCGAATTCTGGGACCGGGTCTCGATCAACGAGCAGGAGAACATGTTCGGGCGCCGCCGTGACTCCGGCGCCCCGCTCGACGGCAATCAGGAATTCGACACCCCCGACTACGCCGCCGACCCGGAGGGCTCGGTCATCCCGCTGGATTCCCATATCCGGCTGGCGAATCCGCGTACCCCCGAAACCGCCCGTCAGCAACTGGTCCGCCGCTCCTACAACTACGACCTGGGCGTCGAGCGCAACGGCAACATGGCCTCGGGACACATCTTCACCTGCTTCCAGCGCGACGTCGCCCGCCAGTTCGAGGCCATCCAGACCCGGCTGATCAACGAACCCCTCACCGACTACGTCCAGCCCTTCGGCGGCGGCTACTTCTTCGCCCTGCCGGGCGTGCGTGACGAGAAGGATTGGTACGCGCGGGCTTTGCTGAGCTGAGCGGTCCTGCGGCCGGAAGCGCCGCGCGGCACTCCCGGCCCGGACAGCCTAGGAACCCGCGGGAGTCGGCTGCGCCCCGGAAGACTCCGGCGTCGCGACCGCGGTCCTGCGGCCGAGCAGCAGCGTCACCACCGGGAACACCAGCAGACTGCACACGCCGCACAGCAACCCGACCGACCAGAACGCGGAACCGCCGTCGAGCAGTGCGGCGGCCGCCGCGGTACCCGCCATCATCCCGCCGTACTGCACCGAATAGTTCAGTGCCAGAACGGTTCCGCGCGCATCCGGGCTGAGTTCACTGGCGAGGGTGGTCAGTGCGGACTGGCCGAAACCGACCGCGCCACCCCAGACGATCTGCACCACGATCGCCAGCACGAGCGATCCGGTCGAGAGCGAGAAGGCCAGCACCGACGCCGCGGCCACCAGCGCCGCCACCGCGATGACCCGTCGACGCCCGACGGCATCGGCAAGGCGGCCACCGTAGATGTTGCCCACGACGCTCATCGCCCCGCCGCCGGCCAGCGCCAGCCCGACCCATCCGGTCGTCAGCCCGAAGTTGCTCGCGTAGAACAGTCCGCCGTTGGCGAACATGCCCTGCAGTCCCGCGGTCCACAGGAAGGTGCACAGCAACGTGAACAGCACCGCCGGATTGCCGAGTGCGGCGCGGAACTGCTGCGCGAAGATGGCCAGCGGCCCCGCGGGTGCGGTCGCGGCCGGCGCACTGTGCGGGACGAACCTGGTCAGCGGCACGAGCAACAGCGCCGCGGCGATGCCGATACCCCAGAATGTCCACTCCCAGGACACGATTCCGGCCAGGAAGGCGCCCGCGGGCACCCCGAGCACCGAGGCGCCCATCATCGCGCCCACGATCACCCCGATCGCGGCGCCCCGGCGTTCGGCCGCCACCGCACCGGAGACGAAGGCGAGGATGGCCGGCACCAGGATCGCGGCGCCCAGCCCGGAGATCGCGCGGAACACGATGATCGCCGCGAACCCCGAGGAGAATCCGGTCAGTACCGTGCCGACCGCGAAGACGGTGAGTCCCGCGGTCATCAATCGCTTGCGCCCCCAGCGGTCCGAGAGCGGACCGAAGATCGGCGCGGCGATCATGTATGCCAGCGCGTAGGCGGTGACGAGCAGACCGCCGAGCCGGGGCGAGACGTGTACGGAGTGGGTGATCTGCGGTGCCAGCGGCGAGACGACCAGCGCGTCCAGACCGACGAAACATCCGCAGATCGCCAGCACGGTGAGCCAGCGCCGCTCGGAGACGACGGCGGAATCAGGTTCGGTCACGCTCACCACTCCACCGGAAAAGTGTTGGGCCGCAGCGTGAGCAGGCCACTGGACCAGTCGATGTTCTCCGGCGTGACCGCCAGGCGCAGATTCGGCAGCCGCCGCGCGAGTGTCGCCAGCCCGATTTCCAGTTCCAGCCGTGCGAGTCCGGCGCCGGGGCAGAAGTGACTGCCGTGGCCGAAGGCGACGTGTTTGACGTCCTCGCGGGTGAGGTCGAGGCGGTCGGGTTCGGCGACGTGGCGGGTGTCGCGGCCGGCGGCGTGCATGATCGGGATGACGCCCTCGCCCGGACGCACGACGACGTCGCCGATTTCGAGCTCCTCGGTGGCGACCCGGATGAAACCGATTTCCGACGGTGGGGCGTAGCGCAGCAGTTCCTCCACCGCGTGCCGCACGACCTGGCGGTCGTCGACCTGATCGACCAGCAGCCGCCACTGATCCTGATGCCGCAGCACCATGAACGCGGCGCGGCTGAGCGCACTGACCGTGGTGTCGTGCCCGGCGACGAGCAGATTGATCGTCAGCCAGACCAGTTCCTGTTCGGAGAGTCGGTCGCCGTCGTCGCGGGCGGTGATCAGATCCGAGAGCAGGTCCTCACCGAGCGCCTCTCGCCGCTGCGCGAGCAGGGAGACGACGTAGGCGGCGGATTCCTCACGCGCGGTGAGCCTTTCGTCGGCGGTGTGCGCGGTGATGCTGACCAGATGATCGGTCCAGCGCTGGATATCGGCGCGCCGTTCCCGCGAAGCGCCCAGCAGATCGGTGATCACCCAGATGGGCAGCAGGGCGGCGAAGTCGTGGTGCAGGTCGGCCGGGCGCGGTCCCGCCTCGAGCGCGTCGACCAGTTCGTCGGCGATCTCCTGAATGCGCGGGCGGATCTGCTCGGCGCGTTTGGGCGTGAACGCGGGCGAGATCAGCCGCCGCAAGCGCCGGTGGTCGGCGCCGTCCTGGCTGAGCAGATTGAAGGGGTTGTCGGCGAAGTCGGGACCGTTGATCACGCGCGGCGCGCCCGGTTCCCGCAGGGCGGCGCGCGACAGCCGAGAATCTGACATAGCGGCCACCACCTCGTCGTAACCGGTCACCGCCCAGGCGGTGTCGCCGCTGGGTAACCGCACCTTGGCGACCGGGCACTGGGCGCGCAGTTCCGAGAATCGCTCCGGCGGTTCGCCGAGCGGTCCCAGCGGAAACGGATAGTAGTCGAGCGTCTCGTCGATGGAATTCGACATGGGGATTCCCCCTCCTGGATCGGAAAATGCGACGACGAATGGGAAGCTGCCTCGAACAGTGAGCGAAAAGATTTAAGTTCGATACTTGGCGAACTTTCGAATACCAAGATAACAGCCGATCTTCGACGAGCACAAGAGATCGGCCCCGGCGAGTACTCAGCCGGCGCGCGAGGCGATGGTCACCGTCGGCCGCAGGTACACGATCGCCTGCGCCCGGGTGCGCACGGACAGTTTCCGCAGGATGTTGGAGACGTGGAACTTCACCGTCTTGTAGCTGACGTGCAGCACCTGGGCGATCTCGGCGTTGGACAGCCCGTCGGCGACCAGGATCAGGATCTCGTGCTCGCGCTGGGTCAGGCTGTCGAGGGCGGTGACCGGTTTGTGCGCCACCGCGGGGAGATACGGCGCGGTGGCGTCGAGGACCAGCCGGGTGATCGACGGTGACAACATGGCCTGGCCGCGCACCACCGCATCCACCGCGCTCACCAGGTCGACCGCACTCGAGCGCCGCGACACCAGCCCGCGCGCACCCGCCTGCAGATACCGCAGCAGCAGTTCGCTGTCGGTGCCCTCGGACACCACGACGACGCCGACCTCGCCGCCGGGGCGCACCGCGGTCAGGCGCTGCGTCAGGCCGGGCCCGTCCCAGCGCGGCGAGGGACAGTGGTCGAGCACCACCACATCCGCCTTGTCGGCGGCCGCCATCTTCAGTGCCGCTTCGCTGTTGACCGCCGGTCCGACCCAGCCGACATCCGGCATTCCGCGCAGGACGGAGATCAGCCCGCTGCGCATGATCTGCTCGCCGCACACCACGAGAACCCGGGCACGACCCGAATCGCGTCCGTGGGCGTCGCCGAATTCCCTGGCCGTATTCGGTAGTTCGGTCACGGTCATCAAGGCCCCCAAATTTCCATGGGCCATGAATACAGTTGCAGGCCCGGCAGGTGACGAGAGGTATATCGGGATGCTCCTATCACAACTCGGGAACAAACCCGACAAATAACGCTAACACCTGGGGACCCTTGCGGCAATGTGAGATGGATTCACGCGGAGTGAAATTCGGGCGCAAACAATTCGCGAACCACAAAAGCCTGATTCGAACAGTAACCGGCGAAATACTTGACAAATCCGCAGCGCCGGGAAACCGCACGTAGAATCAATTGTTCGTCACTTGTGGAAGTACCCGGCAACGCGGCTCACCGCGGGGGCGCCAGGTCCCGCACGACCTGCACAACCGCCTCCGGCCCGCCGGCGAACAACTCGGGCGTCGACTGGATCATCAGCACCGGAGTGTCGACCCCGGCCTCGACGTAGAGCTGGATCTGCTCGCGGCAGCGTTCCGGGCTGCCGTGCACCAGGACGCCGTCCACCACATCATCGGAGATCGCCTCCCCCGCGCGCCGAAGATCGCCCGCCGCAACATGTTTGCGGACCTGCTCGACCTGATCGCCGCGCCCCAGCCACTCGTGGAAGGCGCCGTAGGTCGGCCGGGTGAACAGATGGGTCAGCATTCGCCGGCCCGACTCGCGCGCGTAGTCGAGATCCTCGGTCGGGCAGACGAAAATGCGGGCGACCAGCTCCCCGCGGTCGCGATCGGCCCCGAGGCCGCGAATCACCGTCGAAATATCCTCGGCGGTGAGGAAATTGGTGATGGCGCCGGCGCCCTCCCGGAATCCGAGCCGCAACATGCCGGTCCGCAGTGCGCCGACCATGAGCTGCGGCGGAATCTGCGCCGGCCGGCCGAGTTCGAAATCCTCGATGGTGAAGGTGTCGAATCGCCCCGCCACCCGGCCGTGCTCGTAGGCGTGACGCAGGAACCGCAGCGTATCGCGCACCCGCCGATAGGGCTCGTCCATCGCGATCCCGTTCATCCCGGTGACCAGCTGCGCCCCGGAGGATCCGATGCCCAGCACGACCCTACCGGGGGCGAGTTCGGCCAGCGCGGCGCCGGTCTGGGCGATGACCGCGGGTCCGCGGGTGTACACCGGCACGACGGCGGTGCCCAGCCGCAGCGACGGCGAACCCCATGCCGCGGCGAGCACCAGCGGCGTGAAGGCATCCACCCCGGCGTACTCCCCGGTCCACGCGTCGGTGTAACCGAGATCGGCCAGCTCGCCCAGTATTTCGCGATGGCGCGGGAGTGGGACGAACGGCAAGGGCAGGGTGATCCCGTAGCGGGACATGACAACCAACTCCACTTCATCTGCGTCGACGACAGCTCGGGCGAGGGGAATTCTCCGGCGCGAATTCAGCACCGGCACAACATAGTTCGATAGTTGTACATCTATCGAACTAAAGCTACTATTCACGGTGTCGGCTGGCAAGAATCTCGCCGAAAATTCTCTTCTCCGCACTCCGGAAACAGGCAGGGGCCACATCATGAGTGAGATAAAGATCGAAATCGACGCGGCCGAGGCCGGATTGGACCCGGACCGGCTGCGGCGGTTCGACGACTACCTCGACGGCCTGGTGGAAGCGGGCCGGATGCCGGGATGGGTCGGCATCATCGCGCGCGACGGCAAGATCGCCCATATCGGCACCGGCGGCCACCGCGACCGCGAGGCCGGCCTCGCGATGGAGGCCGACTCCTTGTTCCGCTCCTGGTCGCTGACCAAACCGTTCACCTCCGTCGCGGCGCTGGCGCTGTACGAGGACGGGGCCTTCGGGCTCAATGATCCGGTGGCCGACTACATTCCGTCGCTGCGCGATGTGCGCGTGTACACCCGCGGCGGCGGCGCGAACCTGGAGTCGCGGCCCGCGCGCGAACCCATCCGGATCTGGCATCTGCTCACCCACACCGCCGGATTCACCTACGGCTTCCATCATTCCCATCCCGTCGACGAGCTGTACGTCCAACGCGGCTTCGAGTGGAGCGCGCCGCCCGGAATCGACCTGGCGACCGCCGTGGACACGTGGGCTTCGCTGCCGCTGCTGTTCGAACCGGGTACCGCGTGGAACTACGGCGTGAGCACCGACGTGCTCGGCCGGCTGATCGAGGTGGTCTCGGGCAAGTCGCTGGATACCGTTGTCGCCGAACGCATTACGCAGCCGCTCGGACTGCGCGACACCAGATTCTGGATCGAGCCGGAGGAGACCCAGCGGCTCGCCGCGATCTACATGGCCGATCCGGCGACCGGTCTGGCGGTCCGCAACGACGCGATGGGCGGCGACCCCACCCAGCGTCCGACCTGGCTGTCCGGCAGCGCCGGCTTGCTCACCACCGCCGCGGACTTCCACACCTTCCTGCAGATGCTGCTGGCGGGCGGCACCTGGAACGGCGCACGGGTGCTCTCGCCGGCCACGGTGCGGTACATGACCACCAATCAGCTGCCCGGCGGCGCCGACCTCGGGAGCTTCGGCCGGCCGGTATTGCCCGCACTGACCACGATGGCCGGCCTCGGATTCGGATTCGGATTCATGACCGTGCTCGACCCGGCCGCGAGCAAGGTGATCGCGAACCCCGGTGAGTTCTCCTGGTATTCGGCGACCAGCACCTACTTCTTCGTCGACCCGGTCACCCGGATCACGGCACTGGCCTTTCCGCAGCTGTTCCCCTCCAAGGCGTTGCCGCTGTTCTCCCGGCTGCGCCAGCTGGTGCACGCCGCCGTCATCGAGTGATCGGCGTGGTGACTCGAAGGGCGCCGGCCGTGGCCGGCGCCCTTCGCGCGTCAGCGGTCCAGCCATTCGCGCACCGCGCGCGCGGTCGAGGCCGCATGCTCCTCGAGGATGGTGAAATGGTCGCCCGGCACGTCCACGACCGTATGCGGCAGCGTCCACGCCGACCGCCAGTCCAGATCCTCGAGCGCCGCGCCGGTGTGATCGCGCAGCGGCTCGGACGCCCGGATCAGTAACGTCGGCGCCGTGATCGGTTCCGGCCGCCAGGGCGCGAAAAGCGGTATGTACCAACCCATCGCCGACAACCGCACACCGTCGGCGAGCCCGAATCCGGCCTGCCGATCCAGCACGCCGCCGATCACCCGATGCTGAGCACGCCGCAGCAGATCCGCATCCGGCAGGTAGGTGTCCAGGAGCACCACCCCGGCGACGCGGAGTCCGTCACGTTCGAGCCGCGCGGCCACCGCATGCGCGAGCCAGCCGCCGGACGACGTTCCGGTCAGCACCACCTCCGCCCGGGCGGCGATCGGGCGGATGATCTCGGTCTGCAGATCGATGACCGCCTCGATCGTCGCGGGCAGGCTGTCACCGCTGACGAAGCCGGGAGCGGGTAACGCCGAAACCCTGCGCTGCCCACGAAATTCGTCGGCGAACCGGGTGTACACCTGTGCACCGGTCATCGCCACCAGCGCGGAGAAGCAGATCACCTGCGGGCCGCCGTCGCCTTCGGCGAGGATGACCGGCTCCGGATGCGGCACCGTCGCCGCGCTGTCGAACATCGGCCGCAGCCGCGCCGCATCGCGCAGCAGCGCCATACCCTCCGCGAATTTGCCCGATTCGAATGCCTGGTGGAACAGCATGCTGACCGGGTCGGCCGGGGCGACCGGCGGATCGTCGGCGAGGGCGAGTTCGGATCCGAGCGCCTTGGCCAGCTCACTGGCGGTGGCGTGGTCGAACAGGAAGGTCACCGCGACCGACAGTCCGGTCGCGGCATTGAGCCGATTGCGCAATTCGACCGTGGTCAGGGAGTCGAAACCCAGCTCGAGCAGATTGCGATCGTCGTCGTCGGCGCGCGGGCCGTCGTAGCCGAGCACCGCGGCGATCTCGGCGCGAACCAGTTCGAGCAGGGCGCGGTCGGCCTCGTCCTCGGGCAGGGCGGCCAGGCGTTCGGCGAAGCTTCGGCCGGGCGTGGCCTCCACGGGCTCGGCGGCCGTCTGCGCCTCGGGCAGCTCCGCCAGCAGCGGAAGCGGTCGCGCGGCGGTGAGTATCGGCGCCAGGCGCGCCCAGTCGATATCGGCCACGAGCAGCCCGCTCTCCCCTGCGCTCAGCGCGCGCTCGAGATGGTCGAGTGCCGCGTGGGGGTCCATCGGCAGGACTCCCTGCCGCCGCCAGCGCTGCGCCGCACCGGGTTCGGCGGCCATGCCGCCGCCGTCCCACGCACCCCAGGCGATCGAGGTGGCGGGCAGGCCGAGTCCGCGCCGATGTGCGGCCAGCGCATCGAGATAGGCATTGGCCGCGCCGTAGACGCCCTGGTCCGCACTCCCCCAGACGGCCGCGCCCGAGGAGAACAGGACGAAGGCGTCCAGATCGCCGGTCAGTTCGTGGAGATACTGTGCCGCAACGGCTTTCGGTCTCATGATGCGCGCGATGTCGGCGGCCGTCACCTCGGTGACGGCCGTGCCGTCCACGACGCCCGCGGCATGGACGACCGTACGGAGATCGGCGATGTCGCCGATCACCCGGCCCAGTGCCGCGCGGTCGGTGATGTCGCAGGCCACGATGGTGACCGCCGATCCGAATTCCGCGCCCAATGCGGCCGCGTTCGGCGCGGCGGGACCGCTGCGGCTGAGCAGGACCACGTGGTCGGTACCGGTTCGCAGCAGCCACCTGGCCACCCGGGCGCCGATCGAGCCCGTTCCTCCGGTGACCAGTGCCGAACCCCGGGAACGCCACGGAGCGCGGTCGATCCGAGCCTGGGCACGCACCAGCCGGCGCGCGAACAGACCCGACGGGCGCACCGCCATCTGGTTCTCGGTCGCGGTGCTCAGGGCACTCTCGAGCGTGGTGAGCAGATCCGCGTCCAGTGGTGTCGCGGGCAGGTCGATCAGGCCGCCCCAGCGGTCCGGGCGCGCCAGCGCGAGGCTGTAGCCGAGGCCCCACAGCACGCTCTGCGCCGGGTCGACGAGCGGCTCCCCCGCCACGCTGACCGCCCCGCGCGTGATCGCATACAGCGGAACGGATTCGGGAAGCGCACCCAGCAGTTCCAGGGTGTCGCCGATATCGCTGAGGAACGACAGCGCACCGCGCAGCGGCCCGGAGTCGCGGTCGTCGGTGACCTCCAGTCTCGATCGCGACAGGGCGGCCCGCACCTCGTCCGGCGCGCCGACGAGCAGCCAGCGGCCGGGCGGGCGCCCAGTGGCCGGCGGCAGCGCGCGCCAGTCGACGCGGTAGCGCCAGTCGTCGGCCGTGCGCGCGCGAGGCGGTTCGGCGGACAGCCAATACCGTTGGCGCCGGAAGGTGTACGTCGGCACCTCGACGACCGGTGCGGGGCCGATGACGCGCGGCCAGTCGACCGGCAGCCCGCGCACCCAGCCGTCGCCGGCCGCGGCAAGCAGCCGGTCCAGGCCGCCCTCCCCGCGCCGCAGTGATCCGACGACGACGCCGTCGGCGCCCACCGTCTCCTCCACCGCACCGACCAGACCGGGGTGCGGGGAGGATTCGACGAAGAAGCGGAATCCGTCGGCGGCCAGCGCCGCCACCGCTCCGGTGAAGTCGACGGGTTCACGCAAATTCCGGAACCAGTAGGCCGCATCCAGTTCGGCGGTGTCGAGCAGGCCCCCGTGCACCGACGAGTAGAACGCGACCGCCGAGCTGCGCGGCCGCAACGCCCCGAGCCGGTCCACCAGTTCGTCGTGAACCGCCTCCACCGCGGGCGAATGGGAGGCGTAGTCGACATCCACCCAGCGCACCCGGACGCCCTCGGCCTCGAAACCGTCGGCCACCGTGCGTAAGCGTTGCGAATCGCCGGACAGCACAACGACTTCGGGCCCGTTGACGGCGGCGACGACCACGCCGTCCACGAGTCGCGGCCGGATCCGCTCGGGCGCGGCCCACACCACGGCCATGCCACCGGAGCCGCTCAGTGTCCGAGCGATCAGCCGCGACCGCGTCACGACGACGTGCACGGCGTCCGCGAGGGTCAGACCGCCCGCGACGAACGCCGCCGCGACCTCTCCCTGGGAATGGCCGGCCACCGCCTCCGCGCCGATTCCCCACGACGCCCACACCAGCGCCACCCCGACACTCATCGCGAACAGCGCGACCTGCACCACGTCGACGCGGTCGAGCGGTTCGGCCCCGGCCCGGTCGAGCAGCACGTCCCGGACCGACCAGCCGGCTGCCTCCCGTACCACCACATCCAGAGTCGACACCCAGGCACGGAAGACCGAAGACGAGTCCCACAACTCGGCTCCCATCCCCGACCACTGGCCGCCCTGACCGGGGAACAGCACGGCGACGCCCTCGACGGGCTCGAATCGAAATCCGAACGCCGCCAGCAATTCCGGGAAGGTCAGCGCGGCATTGCCCAGCGGCACCGGTTCGTGCTCGGGCGGGACCGGCGTCGGCACGGCCGCGACCACCCGCGTCGGTGCCTGCGCGATCCGGTGTAGCGCGTCGGCGAAGTCCTCCGGGGTACGCCCGATCACCACGGCGCGCTCGGCCAGGGTGGCGCGGGTGGCGAGCGCGGCGGCGACCCCGCGCGGATGCGGTGCGTCCGGCCGCCGGGCGAAATCGGCCAGCGCGGCGGCATGTTCGCGCACACCGTCGGCCGAGGCCGCCGACAGAATCCACGGCACCGGTCCGCTGCGCGGCGCGGGTGCGGCGTCCGCGACGACCGGTGCCTGTTCCAGCACCACGTGCGCATTGGTCCCGCCGATGCCGAACGAGGAGACCGCCGCGCGGCGCGGGCGGCCGGTCGCCGGCCAGGGCTCGTTGCCGGTCAGCAGTTCCACCTGGCCTGCGGCCCAATCGATCAGCGGTGACGGCCGGTCGGCGTGCAGAGTGCGCGGCAGCACGCCGTGCCGCAACGCCTGCACCATCTTGATCACGCCGCCGACGCCCGCCGCCGCCTGACTGTGCCCGATATTGGATTTCAGCGAGCCCAGCCGCAGCGGATGCCCGCCCGCCCGGCCGCGGCCGTAGGTCGCCAGCAGCGCATGAGCCTCGATCGGATCACCGAGCGCGGTTCCGGTGCCGTGTGCCTCCACCACATCGATATCCGCGGTGGTCAGCCCGGCATCGGCCAGGGCCCGGCGGATCACTCGCTCCTGAGAGGGCCCGTTCGGCGCGGTCAAGCCGTTGGACGCCCCGTCGGAGTTGACCGCGCTGCCGCGCAGCACGGCCAGCACGCGGTGGCCGTGGCGCCGCGCGTCCGACAGACGTTCCAGCAGCAGCACTCCCACGCCCTCGGCCCAGCCGGTGCCGTCGGCGCCCGCACCGAAGGCGCGGCAGCGGCCGTCCGGTGAAAGTCCGCGCTGCTGGGAGAATTCGATGAAGATGCCCGGTGTGGACATGACCGTCGCACCGCCGGCCACGGCGAGCGAGCATTCGCCGCGACGCAGCGCGGCCGCCGCGAGATGCAGGGCGACCAGCGAACTCGAGCACGCGGTGTCCACCGTCAGTGTCGGCCCCGTGAAGCCGTGGACATAGGAGATCCGGCCCGAGGCCACGCCACCGGTGGTGCCGGTCAGGACATATCCGGCCGCCCGCTCGCCGGCCTCGCTCATGCGCGGTCCGTAGTCGGGCGCCATCGCGCCGATGAAGACGCCGGTATCGCTGCCGCGCAGCGCGTGCACGTTCAGCCCGGCGCGTTCGAACAACTCCCACGAGGTCTCGAGCAGCAGGCGCTGCTGCGGATCCATCGCGGCCGCCTCACGCGGTGAGATCCCGAACAGTTCGGCATCGAATCGCGGTGCGTCATAGAGGAATCCGCCCGCTCGGGTCGACGACTTGCCGACCCGGCCGGGCTCGTCGTCGAACAGCCCGGCCAGATCCCAGCCTCGGTCGGCCGGGAACGGGCCGACCGCATCCCGTCCGGAAACCACCAGGTCCCACAGCTTCTCGGGGGTGTCGGCGCCGCCGGGATAACGGCAGGCCATCGAGACGATCGCGATCGCATCCGAATCGTCCGGCACGTCATTGCCGGTGTCCTGGACGCCGTCGCCGACGAGAGGGGGCGAAAGCGCCGGGGCGGGAGCGCTGTTCAGGAGATTCACGAGGTGGTCGGCGAGCCGGTCGGGACTGGGGTGGTCGAACAGGACCGACGCGGGCAGCGACAGACCGGTCGCCAGCGACAGCCGGTTCCGTAGTTCGATCGCCATCACCGAATCGAATCCACTGCCGGTGAAACTCACCGCGGTGTCGGAGATGTCCGCGGCACCGACCGCTACCGCCTCGGCACGAATGAGCTCGTGCAGTTCCCGGCGGCGACGGGCCGGCGGCAGCACGTTCCAGCGTGTGCCGGGGGCCGGGCGGTCGGGCTCCTCGGCGGTCGCCACGCCGGGCCAGAAGGTGGTGCGGCGGAACGAGTATCGCGGTGCGGGCCGCCGTGCCCCCGGCCCGACGACCGAGCTCCACTCGACGCCGACGCCGGCCACCCACGCCTGGGCCAGCGACTCCAGCAGGCGATTCGCCGCACCGTCGTCCCGGCGCAGCGAACTCAGCACCACCGCCTGCGGGCCCGCCGCATCCTCCACCGCCCCGGCCAGACTCGGATGGGGTGAGCATTCGACAAATGTCCGGAATCCCTCGGCGACCAGGGCGTCGACAGCGCCGGCGAAATTCACCGGTTCCCGCAGATTGCGGAACCAGTACTCGGCGTCCAATTCGGCCGCGTCCAGGTGCGCACCGGTGACCGAGGAGTAGAACGACACCTGCGGGCGGCGGGGCCGCACCGCGGCCAATTCGGCCACCAGCTCCGCGCGGACGGGCTCGACCTGGGGCGAGTGCGACGCATAGTCGACGTCCACCCAGCGCACCCGCACGCCTTCGTCGTCGTAACGAGACACCGACGCCGCCAACGCCTCCGGGTCGCCGGTCAGCACCGTCGTGGCCGGGCCGTTGATCGCGGCCACCGATACTCCGTCGACCAGACGAGCCCGCACCGAATCCGCGGGTGCCCACACCACGGCCATGCGTCCGGCGCCGCTGAGCCGCCGCGCGACCAGCGCCGAGCGTCCGGCGACCACGCGGACAGCGTCGCCGAGGGTCAGCGCGCCCGCCACGAAGGCCGCCGCGACCTCGCCCTGGGAATGGCCCACCACCGCGTCCGGTGCGATCCCCCAGGCCGCCCACACCAGCGCGATCCCGACCATCGTCACGAACAGGGCGGGCTGCACCACGTCGACGCGGTCCAGCGACGGTGCGCCGTCCACGTCGAGCAGCACCTCTCGCACCGACCATCCGGCCTCGGCCGCGATCACCTCGTCCGCCACGCGCACCCAGGCACGGAACACCGCGGAGGTCTGCCACAGGCGCGCTCCCATACCGGTCCATTGACCGCCCTGCCCCGGGAAGACGAAGGCGACGGATTCGGCCGCGGCCGTGGGGAAGGCCCACAACGTCGTCAGTTCCTGGAAAGTCGCCGACGGGCCTGCCGAGACCGGAAGCGGGCGGTCGTCTGACCATTCCTCCCGCGCGGTGACCACCCGGGCTGTGCCCTGCGAAACCTGCTGCAGCCCAGCGGAAAGCTCGTCTGCACTCTGCCCGAAGACGACCGCGCGTTCGGTCAGGCCGAAGCGGGCGGCGAACGTCCGCGCGATCTCCGGCAGGGCGGCATCCGAATCGGGCAGGCCCGCCCGCAGATCCGCGGCCAGCGCCCGCAGGCCCGCGTCCGAGACCGCCGAGAAGACCCAGGGCACCGGTCGGGCGGCAACAGCCGGACCGGAGGGAGCGTCGCCGCCGGCCGGTCGATCCGCCGCGGCCGGCTCCGGGGCCGCGACGACCACGTGACAATTCGTGCCGCCCATACCGAAGGCCGAAACCCCCGCCACACGTTCGCCGTCCGGCCAGGCGCGTCGGCCGGTCACCACCTCGAGCCGCCAATCCATCCATCGCACAGCGGGATTCGGAGTCCGGAAGTTCAGACTCGGCGGTAGTTCGTCGTGGTGCACCGCCAGCACCACCTTCAGCAGGCCGGCGATTCCGGCCGCGCCTTCGAGATGCCCGATGTTGGTCTTCGCCGATCCGACCAGCAGCGGGGTGCGGCGCTGCGCACCCAATTCGGCGCCGAGCGCCTCGGCCTCCACCGGATCACCCACCCGCGTCCCGGTGCCGTGCAGTTCCACATAGGCCACCGCGGCCGGGTCGACACCGGCCGCACGGTACGCCTCGCGCAGTACGGCACGCTGCCCGTCGCCCGTCGGCGTGGTGAGATCCTTTCCGGCGCCGTCGTTTCCGAGCGCGCTGCCGCGCAGCACGGCGTAGATCCGATCCCCGTCGGCGAGCGCCTGCGGCATCGTCTTGAGGACCACGAAACCCCCACCCTCGCCGCGGACGAAACCGTTGGCGCGCGCGTCGAAGGTGTAGCAGCGCCCGTCCGGCGACAGCCCGCCGAACCGCGACATCCGCAACGCACTGTCCTCGACCAGATTCAGCTGCACCCCGCCCGCCAGCGCGGTGGTCGATTCGCCGCGCCGCAGGCTCTCCATCGCCAGATGGACCGCGACCAGCGACGAGGACTGTCCGGTGTCGACGGTCAGGCTGGGACCGCGCAGGCCGAGCAGATGGGAGATCCGGTTCGCGATCACGCCGCGACTGGCGCCCGCGCCGGTGTGGTGGGCGATCGCCGCATCGCCGCGGCGCTGCTGCACGATGCGGTAGTCGTCGGCCATCGCGCCCACGAATACTCCGGTGCGGCCGGGCCGGCGGCCGAGGGCGTCCTCGAATGCCTGCCAGGCCAGCTCCAGCATCAACCGCTGCTGCGGGTCGATCTCGATCGCCTCGCGCGCGGAGATGCCGAAGAAGGCGGCGTCGAAATCCGTGACGGTGTCGAGGAATCCGCCTCGCCGCAGCGATTCGTCGGCGGAGCGCCACCGCTGCGGCGGGGTGTCGATGATCGCGTCGGTGCCGCTGCGCAGCAACTGCCAGAAGGCCTGCGGGTCGGGCGCCTGCGGTAAGCGGCACGACAGTCCGACCACGGCGATGGCGGTCCGGGACGGGGGTAGGGGAACCATGCTCATTCGGCCACTTCCGTTGCTGTGCGAACGACCGCGAGGTCTGTGCGAGCGTCGGCCGGCATCGTCGCCAGGGCCGCGGGTGAGGCCCGGAGGTCCGGCGACTGGACAGCGCCGGTCTGTGCACCCTCGGGCGGCTCGGCTCAGTCTGTCCGAGCAGGCATGTGCGCGTCTTCGGCCGCAGGCACGGATCGCCGGCCGCGGTACCGGTCCGGGGCCCGGCCCGGCCTCCGGGGCCGCGGACCGGGGCGCCACCTCGTTCGACTATCATCGAAATAGCAGAGGTGAGCGGAAGGCGGTCGTGGTGGCCCGAGTCGTTAATCAGCCGGCGCGCGAGGACATCGAATTGACCGCGGTCTTCCATGCGCTCAGCGATCCGGCACGGTTGCGCATCGTCTGCGATCTGGCCGACCGCACCGACGAGATGTCGTGCAGCGAACTGACGGTCGAGATGTCGAAATCGACCCTGTCCCACCATCTGAAGGTGCTGCGTGAGGCGGGACTCACGGTGACCCGCGTCGACGGTACGCGGCGGATGGTCTCGCTGCGCGCGGACGATCTGGACGCCCGCTTCCCGGGCCTGCTGCGGACCGTCGTCGCGGTCGCCCCGCGCCCCGTTCGCGCCTAGACCGCGAAAAACGTTCCGCGGCAGCGGAAGACGTCCCGGCCCCGGGCGCCGGTTCCGCCCTCGTCGCCCAGGCGCGCGTTCTCACAACCGTTGACGCCCCTACGGGCCTGTGCCACCATGTGAATCACATTTCGATTGTTTTCGAAGTCTCTTACAATCCCCCGAAGTAGGTGTACACGCATGGTTTCACCGACCCCACCCATCACCGAGGATCCGGATCGCGCCACGCGCCGGCTGCTGATCGTCGGTTCCGTCTGCGCGGCGCTCGTCGGCCTCGACGCGCTGGTCGTCGCGCCCCTCGCCCCCACCATCACCCGCTCCACCGGCGCCGCGATCGACTCCGCCGGCCTGCTGGTGACCACCTACGCACTGGTCTACGCGGTGACCGGCCCCCTGTTCGGCCCGGTCTCCGATCGCTGGGGCCGGCGCAATGTGATCCTCACCGGCCTGGTCGCCTTCAGCCTGGGCACGGCGCTGACCGGTGTGTTCTCGAATTTCGCTGTGCTGCTGGTGTTTCGCGGTGTCGCCGGGCTCGGCGCCGCGATGATGGTGCCGAGCATCTTCGCCGCCGTCGCCGACGTCGTCGCGCCGGAACGCCGCGGCCGCGCGATCGGCATCATCATGGGCGCGCTCACCGGCTCCTCGCTGATCGGCGTCCCGCTGGGCTCCTTCGCCGCCGACGCCCTGAGCTGGCGGGTGACGTTCTGGGTGATCGCCGCGCTGGCGGTGCTCGCACTGGTGGCGGTCCCGCTGTCGCTGCCGCAGCTGCCGACGGCGGCCGCCGACTCCGAGGTGAGTCCGCTGCGCGCCTATGTGGGCAAGTTCCGGGCCGCGTTCAGCAATCCGACGGTGATCTTCGTGCTGCTGTCGACGTTCTTCTGGACGGCGGGCAACCAGGGCATGTGGGCCAATATCGGGGTCTATTTCCATACCAACTTCGACCTGTCCACGACCGCGATCGGACTGGTGCTGCTGGTCATCAGCGCGGTCGGGGTACTGGGCAACTTCCTCGGCGGACGGCTCACCGACCGATACGGCAAGCGTGCGGTCATCGCCGCGGCCGGTGTATCGGTCGCGGTCGCGCTGGTCGCGTTCTCGAGTCTCAGCGGCGCCCTCGTTCCGCCCGTGGTGATCGCCGCGCTGTGGGTGCTGGCGTTCAATATCGGAGCGTCCTCGATCACGACGCTGGTGAGCGAACTCAGTCCCAGCGCACGCGGAACCGCTCTGGGCTTGAATTCCTCCGCGCTGTACGCGGGTTCGACGATCGGCACCTCGGCGTCGGTCGCGGTGTTGTCGGGCACGCACAGCTTCGTCTGGCTCGGCGTCGTCTGCGCGATCTCGTGCCTGCTGGTCTTCCCGATCGTGGTGTTGCTCGTGCGTGAGCGCGCGGTGGCCGAGGCGGTGGCGGCGTAATGGTGACGAGGCTGAATCTCACGACCGACGAACTGCTCACCACTACCCGGGCGGTGCGCAAACGACTCGACCTGACCCGGCCGGTCGAACGCGAGGTGCTCGAGGAGTGCCTGCACCTGGCCACTCAGGCGCCCACCGGGCGCAATCGGCAACGCTGGGCGTTCGTGGTGGTCACCGATCCGGAAAAGCGTGCGGCACTGGCGAATCTATACCGCAAGGGGCTGATGGCGCCGACCGAGGCGGTCCCCGAGGACGGCATCGACTGGCGCGACGACCCGGCTCAGATCCAGCGCGGTCACGACAGCGGGCATCATCTATTCCGGTATCTGCACCAGGTGCCGGTTCTGCTGGTGCCGTGCGTGCACATCGTGCGGCGCACCCGTCCCGGAGCTGTCGACCTGGCCAACAGTTTCGGCTCGATCCTGCCGGCCACCTGGAGTTTCATGCTGGCCGCCCGGGAACGCGGCCTGGGCACCGTGTGGACCACGCCGCATCTGCAGTACGAGCGGGAGGCGGCCGAATTGCTGGGCATTCCGTACGAATCGGTGCTGCAGACCGCGCTGATTCCGGTGGCGTACACCATCGGCACCTCGTTCCGCCCGGCGGCGCGCACCGATCTGGACAACGTCGCGCACTGGGACACCTGGTGAGCGCGGCCGAGCCGTCCGCGACGCCGGTAGACTCGCACAGTGCGCGCGCTCGAACATCCCTCCGTCGACTCGGTCGCCCTGCCCACTCTGCTGCAGGCTCTCGCCGATCCGGTGCGCCTGGACATCGTCTGCAAACTGATGCAGCGCGAGGCGATCACCTGCGGCGGATTCGATGTCCCGGTGAGCATGTCCACCCTGTCGCATCATCTGAAGGTGCTGCGGATGGCGGGTCTGCTGCGCGTGATCCAGGAGGGCAGCTACCGCCGCAACGAATTGCGCTACGACGAGGTCGAGACCCGCTTCCCCGGAGTGCTGAGCTCGATTCTGCGCAATGTGCACGAGGGCATCACGGCTTCCTGAACGTCCGCACCAGCGGCCCGGTCGTGCTGGTGACACCGGTCGCGGTGGCACATCCGGCCAGATCGGGCGTCAGGTAGATCCCGGCGCCGTCCACCCGATCACCGAGGAATTCGCCGTCGACGACCGTGCCGGATACGACGATCACCGTCTGCCCGGCCGGTCGGTCGGCGAAGACCGTGCGGAAGCGAAAGGTGCTGTGGCGTCCGTTGTTCCACTCGATGCGGGAGGTGCCGACTCCCGCCGCCGGACCGCAGCCGATCTCCGCCCGGCCGCCGGCGTGGGTGGTGCCGCCGGTGATCGACGGATCGCTCGAAGTGCACGACAGCGTCGCGTCGGTGACGATGGTCGTCGGCCGCGCGGTAGCAGTGAGCCCGGGCGTGTAGGTGACGGTACTGGTTCCGGCGCAGCTTATTTCCAGGCCGCCGGCGCGCGCGGACGGTGCGGTGCACAGGGTCACCGCCACCGTCCACGCGAGGACCACCGCCGAGACGATCAGCGCCCTCATCGCTGCACTCCGTCCGCCGCATGCGAATCCCGCGCAGCCGCAGGCGGGTCGAGCACCGCAGCGGGCGTGTCCGCCGCCACCCCGGCGAGCGAGGTCAGCGTCGCGGTCGGCACGGCCGGCAGCGACGACTCCCGCCGGCGCGGACGACTCCACCGGCGCACGATCGGCGATTCCACCGCCGAGTACAGACCCCAGGCGAGCAGGACATCGACCACCAGCAGCCCCAGCACGACCGCGAGCGCGACCGGGGTGGACCAGGTCGCCTGGATACCGAACAGCCGGACCCGATAGTGCAGCACCAGTTCGTGAATCATGTAGAACGCGAATGAGATATCGCCCAGCCACACCACGAAACGCGCCCGCCACAGCGACGGGGTGCCTCGCACATCGGCTCTTGCGCCCGCCAGGATCAGCAGCGCGATCGGCACGATGGTCACCGCGTCGAGCGCGAACAGGTACGGCGCGTACAGCAGACCCACATATCCCAGCACCGCCAGCCCGGTCGCCGGAGCGAGGGACAGCGGCGCGCGGCGGCCCGACAACAGCAGCTTCGCCAGCAGGATGCCGAGCAGGAAGTCCAGGGTGCGCACCGGCGGGAACAGGTAGACGAACCAGAACTGGTACACCGGCACATCCGGTGCGAACGGAACCCGCGGCCGGTCGGGGAGCAATTGCGCGATCAGCGGGAGCACGACGATGACGGCGATCACCGCGATCGTCGCCGCCCAGAGCCGTTCGGCCCGGATCCGGTTCACCGCCGCCAGCAGCCAGGGGAACAGCAGATAGAAGAACGCCTCGCAGCACAGCGACCAGGCGACGGTGTTCATACTGGCGAAGTTCTGCACGATCGGCAGCCAGGTGTGCACGAGCAGCAGATTGGGAATCGCCACCCCGGTGGTGACCGTCTTTCCCGTCCACAGCAGCAGCGCCAACGCGATCGCCCAGGTGAGCACATGGTTGGGGTAGATCTTCACCGCGCGGCGGCGCCAGAAGCCCACCGTGGTGTCGCCGGGACGCGCCGACCACGCCAGCACGAAACCGCTGAGTACGAAGAAGAAGCCGACACCGGTCCACCCGGCCCGCTTCACCAGGAACGAGGCGGTGTCGGCGGCGCCGGCATCGGCGAAGAACCCCTCCAGGGATACGTGCGTGCAGAACACGAGAAGTGCTGCGGCGAAACGCATTCCGGTCAGTGTCGGCAGGCGGGGAACCTTGGTCGGTTGCGATGTGTCGGTCACTGGGCACCCTCCTGACGGGCGAAGGAAACGACGGCCCATCAAGTGTCGAAAAGGGTGCTCCGGTCGTCTTCGGGCAACGGACCGGTTCGCCGGCCCGCCCTCGGTCCGGTCCGCGTCAGGACCGGACCGGTGCCGCGGTCGCCAGCGCCGCGGCGAGCAGCGAGCCGAAGCGATCGGCGATCAGCGCGTCGCCCGCGGCATCCGGATGCAGGCCGTCGACGGTGAGCGCGGCATCGCCGGCCCCGAACAGTTCCGCGCCGGAGACGAGATGCAGATTGTCGTCTCCGAGCCGCTGCAGGACCACGACCACGTCCTCGACCAGCGTCCGGATGTCACGCAGCGTGAGGCCGTGTGGATTCGGTTCGTTCTCGCGCTCCACCCACACCGGCGGTGAGAACGCGACCACCGGAACATCCGGATGCGCCGCGCGGATCGTCTCCAGGAATCCGGCCGCGAGCCCGCCCAGGGACCGGGCGGTGAACGGTCCGCGGATGTAGAGGTTCGGCCCCAGTTCCACCGAGATCAGGTCCGCGGGCCGGGCCGCGATGGCACGTGCGACGAACGGGTCCAGGTAGGCCTGGGCGGCGAACCCCAGATTCAGCATGCGCCAGCCGTGGGTTCGCGCGATCCGGGCCGGCCAGGTATCGCTGGGCGCCTCGGTGATCAGGCACTGGGTGAGGGAGCTGCCGTAGGTGATCCACCGCGGACCGTCGGATTCCCACGGTTCCACGGTCGCGCCCGCCGGTACCGACAGGGCTCCGACCCGCGTCACGGCCCCGCGGTGCGGCAACCACAGTTCGACCCGAGAAGGGTTGCCGGGCAAGGTCGCAACCACCTGCTGGGCGCCCGAGCCCACCGGGACGCGCTGGGTGAGGCGCCCGTCGACGAAGACGTCGACGAATCGGGGCCGCGGTTGCCAGATCGGGGTGGAGTGCACGGGCAGCGTCACCTCGGTCGCATCGGTCACCAGCCCCAGTCGCACCCCCGTCGCCACGGCCGCGTGTTCGGCCAGTTCCGGAGAGAACGCGGCCGCCAGGCGGTCCGGAGGCAACCGCCACGGCTGCCGCCACTCCCCCGCGTCGCTCACCGCGACCACGCCGTCCCAATTCACCAGATCATCGATCACATTTCGATTTTCGTCGAAATCATGAAGAAATGTCCAGTACCTGTGCGGGCCGATCAGAACAGCGCGAAAACCCGTGCGGGTCCGCCGGTTCCGCCGCCGTGCTTGGGCGCACCCACGATCACCGTCGCGCCCGCGTCGGGCACCTGATCCAGGTCGGCGAGCGATTCGACGCCGTAGCGCCCCGCCGGCAACCAGCTGCGATGCACCGGAACCGCATGGTCGCTACCTCGGTCCAGACCCGTGGAATCGACACCGATACCGACCACCCGGCGTTGCCGGATCAGGAAATCCGCGGCCTCGGCACTGAATCCCGGCCAGCGATAGACGTTGCGCCGCTCGTCGTAGTTGAGATAGGCGCCGGGTACCGAAATGCGCTGCGACCACCCCGAATCCATCGCCACGAAGGCGCCGTCGGGCAGCGGGCCGTGCGTGGCCTCCCAGGTGCGGATGTCGGCCACGGTCACCGCGGCGGACGGATCCCGCGCCGCCCGATCGGCGATCCGCAGTACCGCCAGCGGCGCCACCAGCTGGTCGGCGGGAATCCGGTCCACCGACAGACCACGGTCGCTGAAATGCAGGGGTGCGTCGACGTGGGTGCCGACATGTTCGTAGGTGACGATCTCGTCGCCGTTGTATCGGTTCTCCGCCATCCGGGACACCGGAATCAACTGCGGCGGTTTGCTCACCTGTGTCCACACCGGAAAGTCCGGGGTCACGGTATGGGTCAGATCGACGACCCGGCCGAATCCGCGACCACGCCCGGACGCCGCCTGCACCGGCGACGCACCCGTCGTGACGGCCCCGGCCGCACCGACCACCAAACCCGCGGCCAGCGCCGTCAAGAATCCCCGGCGAGCCGGACGGGGCGCGGCGGCGACCAGGCCGCACGGCGACGCCACACTGTCGATCAGTTCCGGAGCACACACAGACGATCTCCTTTCGCGACGGTGCCCCCAGTGTGCTGACGCGCCGGGCCAGCGTCTTCGGCCCGTGGTCCGGATCCACGCCCCGGTCCGCAGCCCGGGATCGACCTGCCATCAACGACTTTCGAACCGCACGGCTCCGCCTTGCGCCACCGGGAGCGTCGGCACCGCGGCGAGCAGTTCGCGCGTGTACGGGTCACGCGGGTCGGCGAACAGTTCGTCGGCCGGACCGGATTCGACCACGCGACCCGACCGCATGACCAGGATCTCGTCACTGACGTGGTGGACGACACCGAGGTCGTGGGAGATGAACACCAGTGCCACACCGAGTTCGGCTCGCACCCGCAACAGCAGATCCAGGATCTGGGCCTGCACCGACACATCCAGCGCGGACACCGGTTCGTCGCAGACGATCACATCCGGAGCGGGGGCCAGCGCCCGCGCGATCGCGACCCGCTGCTGCTGACCACCGGACAGTTCCAGCGGACGACGAGGCAGCACCGTCTCGGACAATCCCACCGCGGCCAGGAGCCGGCGGGCGTGGCCGTCGCGGGCGGCGCGCGGCACCCGGCCCGCCTCCAGGGCCTCGGCCAGCACCCGGCGCACCGTGAACCGCGGGTCGAACGATCCGAGCGCATCCTGGAAGACCGCCTGGACACTGGTGCCCGGAGCGACGGTCAGGGAACCGGAGTCGAGCCGCTCGAGCCCCAGCAGTACCCGCGCGAAAGTGCTCTTGCCCGAACCCGATTCGCCCACCACGCCGACCACCCGGCCCGGCGCGACCACCGAATCGACTCCGTCGAGCGCGACGGTGACCCCGCCGTCGGGCTTACCGAACCGGCGGTGCGCGCCCGCCAGTCGTACGAGCGGTTCCGTCGTCGTCACCGCGGCCCGGGCGGGCAACTGCGCGGCGAGATCGAATTCGACCGGCGAGAGCCGCGCGCCCCGGGTATGCGCCGAGGGCACCGCGGCCAGCAGCAGTCTGGTGTACTCGTGTCCGGGACGGCCGAGTATTTCGGCCGTCGTGCCCTCCTCGACGATCCGGCCGTCACGCATCAACACGATCCGATCCGCCACCTCCGCGACCACCGCCAGGTCATGGCTGATCAGCAGCACACCGGTGCCGGCATCGCGAATGTCGCGCAGCAGCGTGAGGATCTGGCGCTGGACGGTGGCGTCCAAGGCGGTGGTCGGTTCGTCGGCGATGAGGAATTGTGGTTGCGCCGCAAGGGCACTCGCGATCAGGACGCGCTGGCGCAGCCCTCCGGAAAGCTCGTGCGGATATTGCCGCAACCGGTTGACCGGATCGGGAACTCCCACCCGTCGCAGCAGCTCCAGCGCACGGTCGGGAATCGAGGCCGCGGGGACGCTGCGGTGCACCCGCAACGCCTCGCCCAGTTCCTGCCCGACCCGCCGCAACGGATCCAACGACGCCAGCGCGTTCTGCGTGACATAGCCGACGGTGCTGCCCCGCACGTTCCGCCAGCGCCGCTGCGACCATCCGCGCGCGTCGTGGTCGCCGATGCGCAGCCGCGCCGCCCGCACGCGGCCGTCGCGCTGAGTGAGCCCGATCAGAGCGCGCGCGGAAACGCTTTTGCCGGAACCGGATTCGCCCACCACGGCCACGCATTCACCCGCCCGCACCCGCAACGAGATGCCGTGGACGACCTCGGTCTCGCCGAAAGAGACGGTGAGATCCTCGAATTCGAGCGCTGTCATCGCGCGGTCCTTCCTTCCGCCAGGCGCTGCCAGTACCGGCTCAGCACCGTGATCGAGACGACCGAGGCGACCACGAACAAACCGGGGAACACCCCGATCCACCAGGCCCGGCCGACGAGATTGCGTCCCTCCGACAGCATCGAGCCCCATTCGGGTGTCGGCGGTATCACGCCGAGTCCGAGAAAACTCAGGCCCGCACCCGCCACGATCGCGGTGCCCACACCGAGCGTCGCCAGCACCACCAGCGTCGTCAGCGCATTCGGCAGGACGTGGCGCAGCGCGATCCGCGATCGACTCTGTCCCAGAGTGCGCGCGGCCTCCACATATCCGCTGTGGCGCACCTCGAGCGCCTGCGACCGAACCAGCCGGGCGTGGTACGGGATGGTGGCCAGCCCGATGGCGATGGCCGAATTACGCGCTCCCGGCCCGGATACCGCGATCACCACCAGCGCCAGCAGCATCCCGGGAAAGGCCAGCATGGTGTCGGTCAGCCGCATCAGCACCGCGTCCAGCAGCCGCGACGGGCCCGAGGCGAACAGTCCGATCACCGCGCCCAGGCCGAATCCGATCGCCGTCGCCGCCACCCCGATGCCCAGTGAGATCCGCGTGGCGTGCACGGTTCTGGCGAAGACGTCGCGGCCGAGTTGGTCGGTGCCGAACAGGTGCTCTCCGCTCGGCGGCCGCAGGGTCTGACGGCGGGCCATCGCGGTGGGGTCCACTCCGGTCACCAGATGCGGCGCCAGCGCGGCGACGACCAGGAAGGCGAAGACGATCGCGGCGATCCATACCGGCCACGGCACCGAACGCAGTCGACTCCCGGGATTTTCCCGCAGGGCTTCGATCCATCTGCTCACGGCGTCCCCTTTCCGACGGGTTCGGCATCGGCCACGACCGCAACGGCGACGTCCGCCGGCGCGGCGGCCGGCACGCGCACCGACCGCGCGCGGGGCGCACGCAGCCGCGGATCGAGAACCAGATACAGCAGATCCACCACCAGATTGATCACCACGAACAGCACCGCTGCCAGCAGCACCACCGCGCTCACCACCGGAAAGTCCTTGGTGGTCACCGCGTTCACGGTGATCCGGCCGATACCGGGCCGCGCGAACAGCGTCTCCACCAGGACGGTCCCGCTGAACAGCGTGCCGAGCATCCAGCTGGTCATGGTGACCGTGGCCAGCGATCCGTGGCGCAGCGCGTGGCGCACGCGCAGGCCGGGCTCGGACAGTCCGCGCGCCCGCAGTGTCGCGACGAACGGCTGTTCCAGGGTCCGGTCCAGATTCCCGCGCAGCACCTGCCCCAATTCGCCCGCCATCGGTACCGCCAGGCTCAGCGCCGGCAACACCAGACTCGCCGCGCCGTGGTCACCGGCGACCGGGAAGACGTGCAGACGGAAGGCGAATGCCGTGATCAGCAGCAGTCCCAGCCAGAACGGCGGCAGCGATACCGCGAGCAGTTCCGCGCCGGACACCGCCGCACGCACGAACCGGCCCCGGCCGGCCGTCGAGGTCGCCGCCAGCACGGCCACCAGGACGGCGGGCACCAGGGCGCACAGCGCCAGCTCCGCCGTGGGCCGAAGTTGGCTCAGCAGCAGGCTTTTCACGTCCTCCTGCAGCTGATAGGAGCGGCCGAGATCGCCGGTGAGCGGACGCACCACGGTGTGCAGATACTGCCGCCACACCGGCTGATCCAGTCCCAGATCGGCGGCGATCTGCGCCCGCACGCGCGGTGACGCGCTGGTCTGGGCGCCCAGCAGGGTGTCGACCGGATTTCCCGGCGCCAGCCGCAGGGCGAAGAAGGTCAGGGTGACCGCGCCCAGCAATACCAGCGCACCGGTCCAGATCCGGTGAACGAGGATGCGAAGCACCTGCCCGGTCACGAGTGCTCCACCCAGGTGTCGTAGAAGTTGCTCCAGCCGTTGGCATCCAGCCCGAAGCCGTGCACATGCGCGGCCGCGGTGTAGACACCGGTGAAGACGTAGATCGGCAGGGCGTAGGCCTTGTCGAGGATCAACTGCTGCGCCTGCTTGTAGGCGGCGGCCCGCTGCGCGGGATCGGCGGTGGCACGGCCCTGCTGCAGCAGCGCGTCCAGTTGCGGGTCGGCGACCTTTCCGTTGTTGGCGCCACCCTTGGCGACCGAGCGGTCAGACTGGTACAGCGTGGCGAGCACGTCCGCATCGGATCGGCCCCAGCTCGCGCCGACCAGGTCGTAGCCGTTGGCGGCGATGATCGTGGTGTAGGTGCCGTAATCGACCGGGGTGAGCCGCAATTCGATGCCGACCTTCTTCAGATCCTGCTGCACCGCCTGGGTGACCAGATCCCGGGACTCCCGCACCAGATTCGACGCGTACGGCAGCACCAGGCCGAACCGGTGACCGTCCTTGATGCGATAGCCCTGGGCGTCGCGCCCGGTGTAGCCCAGTTCGTCGAGCAGGCGGTTGGCCTTCGCCACGTCGTAGCCCGGCCGCTTCTCCACCGAGGCGTCGTAGCCGGGAGTCGAGGCGGACAGTGGTCCGTACGCGCGCGGGTAGACCCCCAGATAGATGCTGTCGACGATGCCGTCGATATCGATGGCCGCACTCACCGCCTGCCGCGCCCGGATATCGGAGAACGGCTCCTTCGACTGATTGAAGAAGAACGTGTACGGCGCCCCCGGCGCATCACCGCGAACGATCCGGTACGCCGGATCCTGCTGCAGCGCTTGATAATCGGCTGGCGGCGTACCGGCGATCACATCGACCTGCCCACCCCGCAGCGCGCCCGTGCGCACCGCGTCCTCGGTGAGATACCGGACCGACAATTTGTCCAGATACGCCGGACCGGTGTGCCGCGCGGTCGCCGGCGGCCAGGCGTAGTCCGGATTCCGCTCGAATTCGATGCCCTGGCCGTGGGTCACACTCACCTCCCGGAACGGCCCGCTCCCCACCGCGTAGCGGCCGCCTCCGCACAGCTCGTCCGGGTGTTCGGCCAGCACCTTCGGTGAGTAGAACCCCAGGTAGGCGGTGCTGGCCGCCTGCAGGAACGGCGAATAGGGCTGAGTGAAGCGGACTCGCACGGTGTGGTCGTCGACGATGTCCGTGCCGGCGTAGGGCCCGAGGAGACTCGCCGCGTACTGCGATTTCGTGGCCGGCGCGAGAATATGTTCGAAGTTGGCTTTCACGGCCGCGGCATCGAACGGTGCGCCGTCGAAGAATTTCACATCCGGGCGCAGTGTGAACACATATTCTTTACCGTCGGCAGAAATCTTCCACGCGCTCGCCAGCCACGGAGCGAAGGTGCCGTCGGATTTCTGCGCGACGAGCGAGTCGAATACGTTGCGCTGCAGTTCTCCGACGATGTCACCCGGGCTGACATGGGGATCCATGCAGGTCGCGTCGCGATAGGAGGCGTAGGTCAGCGTACCGCCGGAAACCGGCGTGGCGGATTCGTCATCCGCGCCGGAACCGCCGGACGAACAGGCTGTGACCAGCGCGACCACCACCATTACTCCCGCGATCGATCCGGAAATCGACCGACTCTTTTTTCGCATCACACATTCTTTCGTCGGCGCGCCGGGCGCGCATCGGACGGGCTACGGGGAATTTCAGTGAAGTCGACGACAGGTCGGCACACAGCTTTTCGCCGAAGGCGGATTCCAAACATTGACAAAAGCTAACCGCTGCGAGCGCGGTAATTCGACCGGCAAAAGTCCAGTACAGAAATGCGAGGACGGCCCACAGCCGGGGACGGAACCCGGTCTCCGGTACGGGTCGATGTCCGGAAAACACGCCGCTGGACCCGAACGCAATAGGGCCGTGGCCGGAAGACCGATATTCCCGGTCGAAACAGAATGATGTGCGATCGCAATTCGATCGTTTTCTTCCCGCCTGGCTCGCACCAATGCTGCTGCCCCAGGGTTCGGCGACCCGAGGAGGCCGACACGATGACCGTCTACGTAGCGCACACCCGCGGCGATATCGACGAAAACCGGTTGCAGGACCTGCTGTCCCGGATCCGGCAACTGCCCGCCGCCGCGACCACCCGGCGCACCCGCGACGGCTTCCTGATCGTGGCGTGGGGCGCCTCCGGTCCCGTCCTGGAGGCCGAACTCACCCGCAGTGAGTACGTGACCCGCGTCCTGCCGGAAGGGACGTCGTTTCCGCTCGCGGCGCGGGCGCATCGACCGGAGGGGTCGGTGGTGCACGTCGGCTCGGTGCCGGTCGGCGACGGCCGGCCGGTGATCATCGCCGGGCCGTGCTCGGCCGAAACCCCGGAGGTGCTGCTGGAAACGGCCCATCGGGTCAAGGCCGCCGGCGCGGCCATGCTGCGCGTCGGCATCTTCAAACCGCGCACCTCCCCCTACAGCTTCCACGGCCTCGGCCACATCGGGCTGCCGCTGCTGCGCGAGGCGCGGGCGCAGACCGGACTTCCGATCGTCACCGAAATCCTCGACGCCCGCGATATCGAGCTGATCGGCGATGCCGCCGACGTCCTGCAGGTCGGCGCGCGCAATATGCAGAACTTCAGCCTGCTCACCGAATTGGCGCTGACGGGACGGCCGGTGCTGCTCAAGCGCGGCATGTCGGCGACCGTGCACGAATGGCTCAACGCGGCGGAATATCTGCTCGCGCACGGCAACGACAACGTGATCCTCTGTGAGCGCGGGATCCGCACGTTCGAACGCTCGACCCGGTTCACGTTGGACCTCAACGCCGTTCCGGTGGTCAAGGAACTGTCCCACCTGCCGATTCTGGTCGACCCGAGCCACGGCACCGGCGCGACGCGATATGTGCCGCCGATGTCGGCCGCCGCGCTCGCCGCCGGTGCCGACGGACTGATCGTCGAGGTACATCCGCGTCCGCACGAGGCGCTCTCCGACGGCGCACAGTCGCTGGATCTGGCGCAATTCGACCGCTTCGCCGCGGATCTGCGCGGGCTCGCGAGCGCTCTCGGCCGCGAATTCGTCTCCGCCCCCGAGCTGCTGGCCGAACTGTCATGACCACCACGAGTACCGAACTGGTTCTGGACGGCAACGGTTTACATCTCACCGACGTGGCGGCGGTGGCGCGCCGCGACGCGCCGATCTCGGTCAGCATCGCACCGGTGGCCCAGGCCGGGATGTCGGAATCGGTGCTGCTGAAGAACGAGCTGCTGGAAACGGGGATACCGATCTACGGCGTCACCACCGGATTCGGCGACAGCGTCAACCGGCAGATCGCACCGTCGAAAGCGGCTGCGCTGCAGCGCAACCTGATCCTGTATCACCTCAACGGCGTCGGGCCGATCGCGACCCCGGAGGTGGCCCGCGCCACCATGCTGATCCGGGCGAACTGCCTCACCCGCGGGCCGTCCGCGGTCCGCCCCGAGGTGGTGGCGACGTTGCTGCGGCACCTCGACGAGGACATCCTGCCGTTGATCCCCGAACGCGGATCACTCGGCGCCAGCGGCGATCTGGTGCCGCTGTGCTACGTCGCGGCGGCGCTGATCGGTGAGGGTGAGGTGCGCTACCGCGGCGCGACCCGGCCGGCGCTCGACGCGTTGCGGGAGGCGGGCATCGCACCGGTCGCACTGGGCCCGAAGGAGGGCCTGGCGCTGATCAACGGCACCTCCTTCACCGCGGCCTTCGCGGCGCTGGCGCTCACCGACGCGGCCGAGCTGGCCTACGCCGCCGACGTCGCCACCGCGATGACCTGTGAAGCACTGCTGGGCAATGCTTCTCATTTCCACCCGTTCGTGCACGCCAACAAGCCCCATCCGGGTCAGGGCGCCAGCGCCGCGCTGATCCGGGAACTGCTCGCCGGTTCGAAGCTCACCACCAGTTACGAGGAGATCCTGGTCCGCCGCGACACCCTGGACGGCCGCGGGTTCCTGCTGCTGGACCACCGCATCCAGGACAAGTACTCGGTGCGCTGCGCACCGCATGTCAACGGCGTGCTGCGCGACAGTCTCGAGTGGACCCGCAGGTGGGTCGAGACCGAGATCAACTCCTCTACCGACAATCCGCTCTTCGCCTGGGAGACGGGCGAATTGCATCACGGCGGCAATTTCTACGCCGGCCACGTCGGACAGGCCATGGACAGCCTGAAGATCGCCGTGGCCAGTCTCGCCGATCTGCTGGACCGCCAGCTCGCCCTGGTGGTGGACGAGAAGTTCAACGCGGGCCTGACCGCCAATCTCGTCGCGCCGCTGCCGGAGTCCGACCGGCAGTCCGGTCTGCACCACGGGTTCAAAGGCATGCAGATCGCCGCGTCCGCGGTCACCGCCGAGGCACTCGGTCTCAGCGGTCCGGCGACCGTGCTGTCGCGCTCGACCGAATCGCACAACCAGGACAAGGTCAGCATGGGCACGATCGCCGCCCGCGACGCGCGGACCGTCATCGAGTTGACGCGGCAGGTCACCGCCATCCACCTCATCGCGCTCGCGCAGGCGATCGATATCCGCGGCGCCGCGCAGGCCGCGCCCGCGGTGCGCCGGGTCCACGAACTGATTCGCGCGCACGTCCCCTTCACCGACCGTGATCGCCGCATGGACCGCGATATCGAGCGCGTCGCCCGGCTGATCGCCGACGGATCGGTGCGTGCCGCCGCCGGCGTCGCCGATCCCCTTTTCATCCCCCACGGTTAGGAGCCGTACCGATGTTGCTGCTACGCGATACGCGCACGCGCGCGAAGAACGAGGCCCTGCTCGACGAACACACCCGCCTGGTTCGCTCGGTTCTCGACGGCACCGCCGACCTCGACCGGGTCCACGCCGCGAAACTGCTGCGCACCGTCCGGGCCGCCGCCGGCTCCCCCATGTACGAGGGACGGCTGCCGGCCGATCTGCTCGCCGAGATCGACACGGGCACAACAATTTCCGACGAGCGGGTGCTCACCGAGATCCTGCCGTCGCTCCCGCTGCTCGGCAAGCGCGAACTGGGCCGGTTCGGGGCCGAGGCGTTCACCCGGCCGCTGAACGAATTCCTGCACTACTACGAATCCTCCGGCACCACCGGCGATCCCGCCGCCGCGCCGAAAGCACTGGACGATCTGCTGGTCAACACCGTCAACATCGGCGAGATGTGGGCCCGGCTGCTGCAGCCGAAGGATATCGCGCTGATCCTGATCAACGCCCCGTTCGCCCCCGCCGCCTACCAGTTCGAGAAGGCGCTGGAATACCTCGAGGTCATGTCGCTGCGGCCTTGGGTGGACAACATCACCGGCGACTACACCCGGGTGCTGCGGCTGGTCGACCAACTCGGCGCGAACGTCTTCGTCGGCCCCCCGTCGCGGCTGCTGGAAATGGTGCAGTTCGCCCACCGCAACGATCTGCCCGCTCCGCGCTTCGATCGGCTGCTGCTGATGGCGGAGCAGACCGGTCCCAGTTTCCGCCGTCACCTCGAACGCCTGACCGGCGCGCACTCGTACGTGTCCTCCTACGGCTCCTCCGAGACCGGAACACCCGCGGTCACCTGTGAGCGGGGACAGCTCCACCTGCAACCGCAGAGCTTCCTGCTGGAGCTGGCCGACGACAACGGAATTCGCCGCATCGGCAACAGCTCCGATCGCGGTGAACTGGTGCTGACCACGCTCGATCTGCCCGCCCGGCCGCTGCTGCGCTACCGCACCGGCGATCTCGTCGAGATCGACGCGACCCCGTGCCCGTGCGGTGTCGCCACCCCGGTCCTGCTCACCCAGGGACGTTCCCAGGACCTTCTGGTGCTGGACCGCAACGGTATTCGGCAGAACGACCTCGAGGCTGCGGTGTGGGAACAGCCGCTGCCCGCGGCGACGGTCTTCAACTACATGGTCGTCGTGCGCGGCCGCCAGGTCGTGTTCCTGGTCACCTACGACGGCGACCCCGCCGGTCCGTGGACCGATGTGCTAGCCGGCCGGTTGCGCGCGCTGTTCGGCCGCGAGGAGGTGACCGTGCGCCCGGTGCCGGTCCTGCCGCCGCTGGCCTCTCTCGGCCAGTACCTCGGCTGGAAGCTCTCGCGGGTCCTCGACCTCGACGACGAGAAGAACTGGGACCGGTTGCCCGCCCCGATCGACGCCGTGGTGCGGCAGACGATCGCCGAACTCGCACCCGGTGCCTGAGGAGACGACGACTCATGTCCGCAATCACCGGCTGGCTCGACCGCGACCGCGATCTGCGCGAGCACACCACGACGGTCCGGGCCATGTCCGACGCACTCGCCCACCGCGGGCCCGACGGCGGCGGCATCTGGCTGGAACAGCGAATCGCGCTGGGCCGCAACGTCCTCGCGGTGGCCGATCTGCTCGACAACGGGCAGCCCGTCGTCACCGGCGAGGCCGGACGGCCGATCGCGGTGCTCACACTGTCCGGCGAGATCTACAACACCGCCGAACTCCGCCACGAACTGAGCGTCCGGGGCCACGCCTTCACCGGTGCGACGGACCCGGACGCCGAGGTGGTGCTGCACGCCTACCTGGAGTGGGGCGCCGACGCGCTGCGCCGCCTCGACGGCATGTTCGCCTTCGCCGTCTGGGACGTGCGCCGCGGCGAACTGCTGCTGGCCCGCGACCGGCTGGGCATCGAACCGCTCTACTACGCCGAACACCCCGGCGGGCTGCTGTTCGGCTCGGAACCGAAAGCGTTGCTGGCCAACGAGTTGTTCCGGCCCCAGGTGGATGTCGAGGGACTGATCGACATCTTCACCGTGGCGATGCGGCGTCCCGGTGACGCGGTCTATCGCGGACTGCGCGAGGTGCGGCCGGGCTGGATCGTGCGCGCCGATCACAACGGCCTGCACCATCACCGGTACTGGCAGCCGGTCAGCGCACCGCACACCGACGATGTCGACACCACGATCGCCACGCTGCGCGAGCTGCTCACCGATATCGTCGAGCGGCAGACCCGCACCGGCACGGCCGCCGGGCTGCTCTCCGGCGGCCTGGATTCCAGCGTCATCACCGCCTTGGCGGCGCGGGCGCGCGGCGACGCGAAACTGGCCACCTATTCGGTCGACTTCGCCGGCAGCGACACCGATTTCACCCCCGACGCCCTGCACGTCAGCCGGGACGCGCCGTACGTGCGGGCGGTGGTGGACCATGTCGGCACCGACCACACCGAGGTCCTCCTCGACACGCCCGCCCTGCTGGACGAGATGGGCGAAACGCTGCGGGCGCGCGACATCCCCGGCGTCGGCGATCTGGATGTCTCGCTCTACCTGCTGTTCCGGGAGGTCCGCCGCTACGCGGACGTGGTGCTGTCCGGAGAAGGCGCCGACGACATCTTCGGCGGATACCCCTGGTTCGCCGCCGAGGCCACCGCGTCCAGCGGCAGTTTCCCGTGGGCCGCGGGCAACACCGACCGCAACGCGATGCTGTCGCCCGAACTGCGCGCCCATCTCGACCTGGACGCGGCGGTGGTGGACCGGCATCGCGAGGCCGTCGCCGAACTGGCCCCGCTCGCCGGTGAGGAGGGCCCGGACCGGCGCATCCGGGAGGTCTTCCATCTCGAACTCACCCGCTTCCTGCCGTTCCTGCTCGACCGCAAGGACCGGATGAGCATGCGCACCGGGCTGCTGGTCCGGCTGCCGTTCTGCGATCACCGGCTCGTCGAATATCTCTGGAACGTGCCGTGGGATCTCAAGCGCCACGGCGGCCAGGAGAAGGGAATCCTGCGCGCGGCGGCCGAGCCGTGGCTGCCACCGCAGGTCGCCAAGCGGCCCAAGAGTGGCTTCCCGTTCGGCCAGAGCCCGCACTATCTCGCCGCGGTGCGCGAGGCCACCCGCGCCATGCTGGCCGACCCGACCGCCCCCGCGCTGGCGCTGCTGAACACCGGCGCGCTCGCCGAACTCGCCGAGGGCGATCGCTGGCACAGCGGCACCTTCACCCCGCCGCCCTGGCTGCCCCGCGCCCTGCAGCTCAACACCTGGCTGCGCGACTACCGCGTCGAGGTGCGGCTGTAGCCGCACCCGGCCCGTACCCACCACCGGCCCCCGTCGAGAACCGATGGTGCGGACCGGTTCCGGGAGAGGAAAGGAAAAGGAAAAGATGAGGAAAATGATCGCGGCGAGCGCACTGCTGGCCACCACACTGAGTGTCGCGCCGGCGCTCGCCCACGCCGATCCGGCCGAGGCCGGGGCGGTGAACTACACCGCCACCACGACTCCGACGTCGACGATCATCCGCACCGACAGCGGTTCGCTGACCGACGAGGCCGGCGTCTTCAGGCTCAAGGCGGCCGACGGCACCGTGCTCGCGGGCACCGAATTGTCCTTCCGGGTGGACGATTTCGTCTTCCCGATCGCCGCGGACATCTCGGGCCACACCGCGACCCTGACACCGCAACTGGACCTCGCGCATGCGACATACCGCCCCGTCGCACTGCCGTACGAGGATCAGGCGCCGTGGAAGACGCCCTACGATCGCGAGCAGGCCGCCTGGTCCCGCCTGACCAGCACGATCGGGGCGGGCGCCACGATCGGCACCCTGATCGGCGGGCTCAGCGGCGGCGCGATCGGCTGCCTGCTCGGCGGCATCGCCGGAGCCACCGTCGCCTCCGCGACGATCGTCGGCCTGTTCGGCCCGTTCGTTCCGGCGGCGGTGGTGGGCTGCGTCGGCGGCATCGTGGCGATCGGTGCCCTCGGCACCCTGATCGGTCAGCTGCTGGTGACGGCACCGGTGGCGATTCTGGCCGCGGCGCAATACTTCACGACCATCAACCAGCCGTTCACCAAACCGGCGGCATAGGCGGTGCGGGCGGGCTTCCGGATCGCCGGGGGCCTGCCCGACGGACGGTGTCTAGCCCTCCGCGGCGAGTTGTCCGCAGGCCGCGGCGATCTCCTGCCCGCGGGTATCGCGTACGGTGCACGGCACGCCCTGTGCTTCCACTCGCCGAACGAATTCCCGCTCAACAGGTTTCGGTGAGGCGTCCCACTTCGAGCCCGGCGTCGGATTCAACGGGATCAGGTTCACGTGGACACGGGCGCCCAGCGCCTTGTGCAGCTTCTGGCCCAGCATGTCGGCTCGCCAGGGCTGGTCGTTGATATCGCGGATGAGGGCGTATTCGACCGAGACGCGGCGACCGGTCTTGTCGGCGTAATACCGTGCGGCGTCGAGGACTTCGGCGACCGACCAGCGATTGTTGACCGGCACCAACGTATCTCGCAATTCGTCGTCCGGCGTGTGCAGGGACACGGCCAGCGTCACCGACAGGCCCTCGTCGGCCAGTTTGCGGATCGCGGGGGCCAGGCCGACGGTCGACACGACCACGTTGCGCTGCGAGATACCCAGGCCGTCCGGTGCGGGAGCGGTGATGCGCCGGACCGCCGCCACCACACGCTTGTAGTTGGCGAGCGGCTCACCCATGCCCATGAACACGATGTTCGACAGACGACCGGCACCGCCGGCCACCTCGCCGTCGCGCAGCGCCGCGGCGGCCGCGCGCACCTGGTCGACGATCTCGGCGGTGGAGAGGTTGCGGTTCAGCCCGCCCTGCCCGGTCGCGCAGAACGGGCAGGCCATACCGCAGCCGGCCTGGCTGGAGATACACAGCGTGTTGCGGTCGGGATAGCGCATCAGCACGCTCTCGAGCAGGGTGCCGTCACCGGCGCGCCACAGGGTCTTGCGGGTGGTGCCCGCATCGCACACCACCTGCCGCACCTCGCTGAGCAGCGGCGGGAACAACGCCTCGGCGATCTTCTCCCGCATCGGCTCGGGCAGATCGGTCATCTGCCGCGGGTCGGCCTGCAGCCGCCCGTAGTACTGCCGGGCGATCTGATCGGCCCGGAACTTCGGCAGTCCGAGTTCCTCCACCGCCTGCCGCCGCTGGGCCGAATCGAGGTCGGCGAGATGCCGCGGCGGCATTCCACGGCGCGGAGCATCGAAAACGAGCGGCAGGGAGGTAGTCATAACCCTTCCAGTGTCGCATTGCCGGTACCGGCCCGCCGCCCGCGGGCAGGGATAACCCGATCACAGTTACGGCGCGGGCGAACGGGTATTCCGGAGATACGCATATCCGCCATAGCGATCGGGAATGATCGAAATATGACCAGCGACGCAGTACCGAGCCACGGACCGGATCCGGCCCCGCACACCGATCCCCCGCGCGTCGACAGTCCGCCCTCGACCGCGCCCGTCCGCCGCAACCGAGCCCTCAAGACCCGCGCGGGCTACACCTGGGTGGCGCTGGTCGCGGCGGCGGTCATCGGGGTGCTGCTGTTGATCTTCATCCTGCAGAACCTCGATCAGGTGCGGATCCACCTGTTCTTCTGGCAGTTCAACCTGCCGCTCGGCGTCACGCTGCTGCTGTCGGTGATCGCCGGAGCGCTGGTGATGGCGCTGGCCGGCGGCTGGCGGATCATGCAGTTGCGGCGCGCGGCGAAGCGGCGCTGAGTGCGAGCAGGGCGGTCAGAGCAGGGCGGTCAGGACCAGCCAGGAGACGAACGCCGAGGGCAGCATCGAGTCGAGGCGATCCATGATGCCGCCGTGCCCGGGCAGCAGCGTGCCCATGTCCTTGATACCCAGCTCGCGCTTGATCTGCGATTCGATCAGATCCCCGCAGGTCGCCACGAGCACGACCGCGACGCCCAGCAGCACGCCGATCATCGAATTGGCCTGCAGCAGCAGCGTCACCGTGAGCAGTCCCCCGATGATGCAGAACACCAGCGAGCCGGCGAAACCCTCCCACGACTTCTTCGGGCTGATGGCCGGCACCATCGGATGGCGGCCGAACAGCACGCCGGCCACATAGCCGCCGACATCGGAGCAGACCACCAGGATCATGAAGGTCAGCACGCGGAGATTGCCGTCGTCCTGCTGCAGCATCAGCACCGCGAACGAGGCCAGCAGCGGGATCCAGGACACCACGAACACCGTGATCGCGGTGTCGCGCAGGAAGTTTCGCGGCGTGGCCGCCAGGCCGTGGTCGAACAGTCGCCACACCATGCACACCAGCGCGGTCGCCGCGAAGGCACCCGCCACGCCCTGAGTGCCGTAGGGCCAGGCCAGCCAGATCATCGCCTGTCCCCCGACGATGAGCGGCACCCGCGGCACCAGGACATCGGCCTCGCGCAGTCGCTTGGCGACCTCCCAGGTGGCGATCGCCATCGCGACCGCGATGACTCCGATCAGAACCTTCGGAACGAAGAGCAGGATCGCGATCAGCGATACGCCGAGGCCGCCGCCGACCGCCAGCGCGGCCGGTAAATTGCGACCGGCGCGGGAGGGCTTACCGCTCGGCTGCGCCGAGGGCGTGTCGGGAGCCGGTGTTGCACCGGCCGGGTCGCTCGCCGGCATCGTCTCGCCGGCTGCGGCTTCTTCGGCCACGATTGTCCCGTCGCTCACTTATTCGTCCACTCCGTCCCCGGGCCCGTGCCGCATCGTCGCGCCGGGCCGAGTCTCACACCTCGAGCAGTTCCGATTCCTTGTGCTTGACCAGCTCGTCGATCTGGGCAACGTATTTCTGGGTGGTCTTGTCCAGTTCCTTCTCGGCGCGACCGACCTCGTCCTCGCCGGCCTCGCCGTCCTTCTGGATGCGGTTGAGCTCGTCCATCGACTTGCGCCGCACATTGCGAATGGCGATCTTGGCGTCCTCCCCCTTGGATTTCGCCTGCTTCACCAGTTCTCGCCGGCGTTCCTCGGTCAACTGCGGGATCACCACGCGGATGATGGTGCCGTCGTTGGTCGGATTCACGCCCAGATCCGAATTGCGGATCGCGGTCTCGATCGTCTGCAACTGCCCCTGCTCGTAGGGTTTGATGACGACCATGCGCGGTTCGGGCACGGTGATGCTGGCCATCTGGGTGATCGGCGTCGGCGAGCCGTAGTACTCGACCACGACCCGGTTGAACATGCCCGGGTTGGCGCGGCCGGTCCGAATACTTCCGAGGTCGTCCTTCGCCACCGAGACAGCCTTTTCCATCTTCTCCTCGGCGTCGAAGAGCGCTTCATCAATCACGACCGTTTCCTCCACAGCATCGTTTCGGGGCCCGGAATTCGCGAGACCGATCCCCGCAGGGTTCAGGACCGAACCAGTGTGCCGATTTTCTCACCGGCCACCGCGCGGGCGATATTGCCCTTGATCAACAAATTGAACACCAGCATCGGCATCTGGTTGTCCATACACAAACTGAACGCGGTGGCATCGGCCACCTTGAGTCCACGCTCGAGGACTTCCTTGTGGGTGATCTCGGAGAACATGCTCGCCTCCGCCTCGACCTTGGGGTCGGCGGTGAAGACGCCGTCGACGGCCTTGGCCATCAGCACCACCTCGGCGCCGATCTCGAGGGCGCGCTGCGCCGCGGTGGTGTCGGTGGAGAAGTACGGCATGCCCATACCGGCGCCGAAGATCACCACACGGCCCTTCTCCAGATGCCGCTTCGCACGCAGGGGCAGATACGGCTCCGCGACCTGTCCCATGGTGATGGCCGTCTGCACGCGGGTGTCGACACCCTGCTTCTGCAGAAAGTCTTGCAGCGCAAGGCTGTTCATCACGGTGCCGAGCATACCCATGTAATCGGAGCGGGCCCGTTCCATCCCGCGCTCCTCGAGTTCGGCGCCGCGGAAGAAGTTGCCGCCACCGATGACCACCGCCACCTGCACGCCGGTCGAAACGACCTCGGCGATCTGCTCGGCTACGGTCTGGACCACATCCGGGTCGAGCCCGACCTCGCCGCCGCCGAACATCTCCCCACCCAATTTGAGGAGTACTCGGCGATAGCCCTTGCGGTCGGGCGCCGTATCCGGGTCCGTCATCGGTCTCCTAGTCCTCGGCAGTCGAGCGAGCGCACGCACGGGAAATCACCCTCCCGGGCGCGATTGTTCGCGCGGGACGGTAACACGCTGCGTCCATCCTGCACCACCGGCGGTCGCGCCGGTGAGCCGACCCTCGAATACGCGACAATTCCCGATCCCACTGCGAAACGTTGTTGTTTCAAATAAGGTGCGGGCGCATGAAGATCACTCGCCGGACGGTCCGCATTTTCTGCGCCGCGGCACTGCTCGGCGCCGGACAACGCCGGTCCGGCGGTACCGGCCAGTTTCACCGGACCGATCCCCACCGGCAGTACCGCGGCGGCGTTCGGCAGTGTCGACAACAGCACACCCGTCATCAGCCTGCTCCCCGTCATACCGTTCCTGGCGAACTGGGCGATCACGGGCAGCAGCGACTGCATCATTCCGGGAACGGGCCACTGCGGCACCGGTGGCTGATCGATACCGAAAGGCCCCCGGCGCAACGGAATTCGTCGCACCGGGGGCCTTCGCGGTGGATCAGGCCTGACCAACCTCGAAGCGGGCGAAGCGGGTGATGGTGACACCGGCATCGTCCAGCAGCTGCTTGACGGTCTTCTTGCTGTCGGTGACCGAGGACTGCTCCAGCAGGACGACGTCCTTGTAGAAGCCGTTCACGCGGCCCTCGACGATCTTGGGCAGCGCGGCCTCCGGCTTGCCCTCTTCCTTGGCGGTCGCCTCGGCGATCTCGCGCTCCTTGGCGACGACCTCGGCCGGGACATCCTCGCGGGTCAGGTACTTGGCCTTCAGCGCGGCGATCTGCATCGCGGCAGCACGAGCGACCTCGGCCGCGGCGTCGCCCTCACCCTGGTACTCGACCAGCACGCCGACGGCCGGCGGCAGGTCCGAGGACCGCTTGTGCAGGTAGGTGGCGACCGGGCCGTCGAAGGACACGACACGACGCAGCTCGAGCTTCTCGCCGATCTTGGCGGCCAGCTCCTGCACCACCTGGTCGGCGGTCTTGCCGTTGACGTCGACGGCCTTGAGCGCCTCCAGGTCGGCCGGGCGCACCTTGGCGGCGGCGTCGACGATGTCGCCGGCGGTGTTCTGGAACTCGTCGTTCTTGGCGACGAAGTCGGTCTCGGAGTTGAGCTCGATCATCACGCCGTTCTGCGCGGCGACCAGGCCCTCGGCGGTGGCGCGCTCGGCGCGCTTGCCGACATCCTTGGCGCCCTTGATCCGCAGCACCTCGACGGCCTTGTCGAAGTCGCCGTCGGTCTCCTCCAGGGCCTTCTTGCAGTCCATCATTCCGGAGCCGGTGAGCTCGCGGAGCCGCTTCACATCCTGGGCGGTGTAGTTCGCCATCGTGGCGAGCCTCCTCGAAGATTTACGAAAGTTGTCAGGTCTCTTAGCACCACCATGCCGACCGCTTCCGAACAGGAAGGGCCGGCAGGGTGAACAGACAATCGCGGTGGGAACCGCGCCGGATCAGAAGTCGGCCGGGGTCTTGGTGGCCGGCTCTTCCTTCAGCTCCGCCTCGGCGGCGGTCTCCGGAGCAGTCTCGCCGCCCTCGGCGGCCGGGGTCGCCTGCGCCAGCAGCTCCTGCTCCCACTCGGCGAGCGGCTCGCCGGCGCCGGCTTCGGGCTTCACATCGCCCGAGGCGCGGGAGGCGCGGGCCTGCACGCCCTCGGCGACCGCGGAAGCGACAACCTTGGTGAGCAGCGCGGCCGAGCGGATCGCGTCGTCGTTACCCGGGATCGGGTAGTCGACCAGGTCGGGGTCGCAGTTGGTGTCCAGGATCGCGATGACCGGGATGTTCAGCTTGCGAGCCTCACCGACGGCGATGTGCTCCTTGTTGGTGTCGACGACCCAGATGGCCG
>NZ_JADKYP010000042.1 GCF_015354405.1 Nocardia sp. BSTN01
CGGAATCCATCCAGGCACGGCAGAGCGTTGGGCACGGTTCGCCCAGAGCGGGTGGTCGGACTACCTAGCTGCACGTGGCCCGATCGAAGCCAGCGCCGTAACTCAGACCTGATCGGCACTGTTGGCGTCAGGGTATCTTCCCTTACCCTCAGCGCCGCTGGCGCAAACTGGTTCGTCAGCGCTTGCTTCCAGAAGGCCCCGCTTACGCCTGCGCTCGGGGACCGGAAGGTTCCAGATAGAGCGGTGTTGTAGCGGGAGGCCCAGGGGAGCGGACGTTGACTTCCCGCCTTGTCGACCGAGGGCTGCCGGGCCGGCGTGGAAGTCGGCCTCGCTGGGGCAGTTCCGGCAGTTCCCGCAGATTCCGTAGATGTCGAAGCGGCATTCGATGTCGGTGTAACCGAATTGTCGGCCGAGTCGGACGGCCTGTTGGTCGAGAGCTTCGAGCGTGAACCTCTCGGCATGACCGCATCGCCGGCAGACGAGATTGTGGTGGCGTTCTTCGCGACCGCCTATGCGATAGAGCAATTCACCGTCTTCGGAGCGCATGGTTTCAACCTGCTGCAGCTCATCGAGCCTATGCAGAATGCGGTATACGGTAGAAGGTGCTATCGGCACGGTGTAGGTGCGTAGTTCAGCGTAAATTTGTTGGGGCGTCCAGAAGCGGTCCTCGCGGCTCAGGAGTGCCAACACCGTTCGAGTTCGCCTACTCTCCCGGCGGGACGACTCAAGTTCGGACTCTCCTGCTGTGGTCGTCACTTCAGTTCGCTCTCGCGTCGTCGGGGTGTCGGGCGAAGTGGCGATGATGAGATACACGAGGGTGGCCCGAGCTCCGTGAGGTCGGCGAGGAACGGGTGGATCGTCGGGCGATTTCGCCGACGGCACTGACCTTTTCGCTCTGCCCCGGAGGAACACCGACTGTCGCGGCATGGCGCATGCCGCAGACCACGAAGGGCCACTGGGTAGCCGACGTACGAGATTGCGGCAACGGCAAGAGCCGGTCGGGCGTGAAGGCTCCTGAGTTGTATTGTGTGGCACGGTAATTCCGCGGAGCGTCTAGGGGTCACGGGCGAGTAGTTCACCTTCCTCTCCCGAATCGACGTCATGCCCGTCGGTGTCGACCTGGCGGACTGGCGGCCAACGTGCTCCCTCTGATGCCTGCGCCGAGGATCGCTACATCCTAGGTGGGGTCGGTCTGTTATCAAGTTTCCGCACTCCTGCTCGGCCCGGATCCCGGTCCTGCGGGCGTATCCATTATTGATAACGAAAATCACTGTCAATTGTGACAGGCCACGCTCGGGCGACTTTCCAACGATGGGGAGAGTTGTCAATAGCGGCATCCGATGTAACCGCCTCGGTCGCACGGTTTCTCGGCGTCGCATGGGGGAGTGATGCCCTCGGCGGCTGCTGCTGGGAATTGTGATTACAGAACATGTCAACGCCCCGGCCGTCGGCTGCCGGCGGGGGCGTTGTACGCCAACGCTTGCCTGAGATTAGCCGCGTCGGCGCTGGTGGTGTGGTCTGTCAGTGTTCGTCGTAGTGACCGTTGTGTGCGGCGTGCCGATGTCCGTCGTGGACGTAGTCGACATGGTCGCCGTGCGGAACGGCGACGTGACCGCACCCCTCGCCGTGGACATGGTCGTGTTCACCGGCGTGTTCGGCGTGTCCTGAGGGTTCGCATTCGTCGACATGGTCGTCGTGGACGCGGTGAAGATGTCCGTCGTGGACGTAGTCGACGTGGTCACCGTGCGGGACGGCGACGTGGCCGCATGCTTCGCCGTGGATGTGCTCGTGGCTCGGATGGGGATTATGGACGCTGTCCGTCATCGGATTCGTTCCTTCCTGAAGACCTCTGTTCCATCCAATAATTCGTATCCTCGCTTATGATCGGGGCGTTGCCTAGAGATTGCTGACCTCGGCCGACCTACCGGCGTCCGCGCAGCACCTGGCAGGAAATGGCAATCGTTATCGCTTAAGGTTTGTGCGGCAGCGAATCAGCAGGGGAGGGGTGGTGATGGTCGACCATCGCGTTCGGCGGTCGGTGCGGTCCAGGGTGTCTTCGACGTATGTTCTCGTCGCGGTGGTGTGTGCCGGATTGATCGTTCAGGGGTGGCTTGCCGGGTTTGTCGATCGCCACGTGCGATGGCAGACCGCGACCACGGTGTTCGTCGGCGTCTTTGTTCAGGCTGTGCCGTTTCTGGTGTTCGGTGTGCTGGTCAGCGGCGGTATCGCCGCTTTCGTTTCCCCGGCGTTGTTGCGAAAGATTCTGCCGCGCAACGAATCCGCCGCGATCGGCGTGGCCGGGGTGGCGGGTATGGCCCTGCCGGGATGCGAGTGCGGGGTCGTTCCCGTGGCCCGGCGTTTGATCGATCAGGGGGCGCCCAGTTCGGTGGCGTTGGCGTTCTTGCTGTCGGCGCCGGCCACGAATCCGGTGGTGCTGGTGGCGACGGCGGTAGCGTTCCCCGGTGAGCCCGGCATGGTCGGCGCACGGTTCAGCGGTTCTCTTGCCACCGCTGTCGTGATGGGCTTGCTGTGGTCGCGGATCGGACGCCCGGCGTGGATGCTGCCTACGGTCGATCGCCACGATCACTGCGCCGGCGGGCGAACCAAGTGGGAGGTGTTCACCGAAGCCGCACGACATGATCTGTTGCAGGCCAGTTCGTTTCTGGTCCTCGGTGCGGCGGCCGCGGCGGCGCTGCACGTGCTCGTTCCCCCTGGCTGGTACGAGCAGTTGGCCGGGCGCATGGTGGTGGCGATCGTGGTGATGGCTCTGCTGGCCATCGTCCTTGCGCTCTGCTCGGAGGCCGACGCATTCGTCGCGTCGAGTATGTCGGCTCTGCCGCTGCTGCCGCGGTTGGTGTTCCTGGTCGTGGGTCCTGCGGTCGACGTCAAGCTCTTCGCCATGCAGGCGGGCAGTTTCGGGCGGCGGTTCGCGGTTCGCTTCTCGCCGTTGACTTTTGTGGTGGCGATCGGCTGCGGCACCGTCGCGGGATATCTGTTTCTCGGGGGTGCGCGATGAAGCGGGAAACCCAGAATCTGTTGTTGGCGCTGGTCGGTGCCGCGATCCTGCGCACCGCGATGGATGGCAGCTACCTCCGTTACGTCAAACCCGGTCTGCATCCGTTTCTGCTTGTCAGTGGAACCGGATTCGTTGTGTTCGCCGTGATCTCGATCGTGCGTGACATCCGGCGCTCCGGACTCTCCCCTGATCACGAACACGGACGCGAGCAGTGGCTGTTGCTCGCACCCGCCGCGGCGCTGTTGTTGATCACTCCGCCCGCGCTGGGGGCGGATGCGGTGGCGACCTCCTCGCGCGTGCAGGTGTCCGCCCCGGTCGCCGATGAACCCGAGTTACGACCGTTTCCGCCGCTACCGGACGAACCCGCTCCGACCCTCACGATTTACGATCTCGCCAACAGAGCGGTGTACGACTCCACCCATTCGCTCGATGGACGCGAGATCACCATCAGCGGTTTCGTCCTCGCCCCGGAAGGCGAGGGCTCACCGCGCCAGGACGCTTCGACGATCGACCTCGCGCGTGTGCTGATCACCTGCTGTGTGGCCGACGCGCGATACATTTCGGTTCACCTGTCCGGAATCGCCGAACCGATCGCCGCCGACACCTGGCTTCAGGTTCAGGGCACCGTCGAACCCGGCAGTGCCGGCCGCGACCCCGACAAGATCCCCACCCTCCGCGTCACCGATGTCCAGCGCATCCCGGCACCCGACCATGGATACGAACATCCCTACTGAGAGCTGCTGATCGTGTCGCGTATGAAGTCCGATGGCCTGGTCGTCGGTGGTGCCCCGGGCGTCAGTGGGAGTCCTGGTCTGGACGTTGTTTCGCTTCCTTGTCGGTGACGGTGGGGGACTTCGCGGCGTGGACTGCGGTGGCGAGTTGGAAGACGCCGTCGATGCGGCTGACTCGGACGTCCTGGAATCCCGCGGAGTCGAGCAGCGCGCGTAGCTCGTCGTCGGTGTGGAATCGCACACGGCGCGCGACGGGGGCGGGCATGGTCGTGCGCGGAGGTTGCGGTGCGACGGTGTGGATGACGAGCCGTCCGCCTGGTTCCAGGACTCGCCGCAGCTCGGCGAGAACAGTCGCGGCGTCGGTGAAAAAGAAAGTGTTCATCGTTGTGGCGCAGCTGAAATGCGCGTCGGGCAGCGGCAGTGTCTCGGCATCGGCTTCGAGGACCTGCAGCCGGCCCTCACGCAGGGCGTCAGGATTGGCAGCGGCGGTGAGCGCCACCATGTCGGCACTGTGGTCCACGGCGGTGACGCGGCATCCGGTGGCGAGGGCTCGGGTGGCGAATCTCCCTCCGCCGCAGCCGATTTCGAGCAGCCGGTCGTGGGGGGAGAGGTTCAGGGTGGCGAGGGTATCGGCGAAGATGCTGTGATGGGCCTTCATGTCCTTCCACATGAGGCGTGCGAGGCGGCCGCGGGGGCGGCGCAGCATGCGGTCGGTGAAAGTGTCGGCGAGGGACATCGGAATGCGCTTTCTGTCGGAGGTGGGGGTGGAGCGGGTGCGGTCAGGCGCTGGTGTGGTGCTGTATCCGCATGTCACCGAACATGCTCTGGCGGGCCATGGGCCGGGTCAGGACGTTGTGGGGGTAGCCCGGTGCGGCGGCGGAGACCGTGTCGAGGCGGTGCAGGTGGTCCTCGTCGAGGGTGAGGTTCAGGGCCGCGAGGTTGTCGATGAGCTGCGCGTGGGTGCGGGCGCCGAGAGTGGGAGTGATGACGCCGGGCTGATGGAGGATCCATGCCAGGGCGACCTGGGCAGGGGTGCCGCCGAGTTGCGCTGCGATGTCTCGCACGGTGTCGGCGATCGTCAAGGATCGATCGGTCAGTGAGCCGTTCGCGTGGATCAGATGCGCACGGGAACTGCCGGTAGCCGGTGTGCGACCGGTGCCGGGCAGGTCGGCGCGAGTGTACTTGCCGGTGAGCACGCCGCCCGCGAGCGGCGACCAGCCGACGACGCCGAGTCCCAGTGTGTCGGCCATGGGAAGCAGGTCGGGTTCGGCGCTGCGTTCGGCCAGATGGTATTCCAGCTGCAGGGCGATGAGCGGGGACCAGCCGCGCAGGTCGGCGATGGTCTGCAGGCGGGCGATCTGCCAGACCGGGGTGTTGGAGATTCCCAGGTAGAGCACCTTGCCGGCACGCACGAGATCGTCCATGGCACGCAGGATTTCGTCCACCGGCGTCAGGCCGTCCCACATGTGCAGATACAGCAGGTCCAGGTAGTCGGTGCGCAACCGCCGCAGGCTCGACTCGACGGAGGCCACCATGCTTTTGCGGTGATTGCCACCGGAGTTCGGGTCGCCGGGGCGTCGCAGCATGGTGTATTTCGTTGCCAGCACAAGTGATTCGCGGTCCGTGGCGGCGAACTCGCCGAGCCATTCCTCGGCGGTGCCGCCTGCGTACTGGTTGGCGGTGTCGATGAAGTTCCCGCCGCGCGATACGTAGGCGTCGAAGACGCGCCGGGCTTCCGGCTTGTCGGTGCCCCAGCCCCAGTCGTTGCCGAAGGTCATGGTGCCCAATGCCATGGGGGACACGCGCAGCCCCGACCGCCCCAGCAGCCGGTAGTCGTCGAGGTCGAGCGGGCGGTGGTGCGGGACCGCGGATCGCGAGGTGGTCCGCGCCTGGTCGCTCATCGGGCAATGCTCCTCTCGCGCTCGATCGCGGAGGCCGCCACCGAGCGCTTATTGAAAATCGTTGTCAATATCGTTTACTCTAGGCGCGTTGATACTGCCGAGCAAGGGCTGGAGATGGCGACAACAGCAGAAGAGGTCCGGCGTTGTGTCGGAACGGTTCTCGGCATCACGCCGGGCGAACTGGTAGCAGACCGCCGATTGCAGGAACTGGGCCTGGATTCGTTCCTCGCCGTGCGCCTGCATCTGCGACTGGCCGAGCGCACCGGCATTCGCGTGCCCATGGAGTCCTTCGTCGGCGCGACCCTCGCGACGCTGCTCGCCGAGGTCGAGAAGCGCAGCGGTACAACGGAATCCGAATCAGAAGCGCGCACGCACGCCGCAGCGCCGTCCGAGCCGCCGGTGCTGGAGGAGGAGTTGACGCCGATCCAGGCGTCGTATTGGGTCGGGCGGGAGCCCGGCATGCCGCTGGGCGGCGTGTCGACCTTCTACTACTTCGAATTCGACCGTGCCGCAGCGCTGTTCACCCACTCCGATCCGTTGGCCGAAGTGCGGGCGCTGGAGGCGGCGTGGAACCGGGTGGTCGATCGGCACGACATGTTGCGCGCGACGATCACCGACGAGGGCCGCCAGCGGGTGCATCCGCCCGGACAGCGGTATTCGATCGGCATCACCGACCTGCGTGAGCGCCCCGACGCCGAGGCCGTGCTGGCAGAGTTGCGGGAACGGAAATCGCATCAGGTCCTCGACGCCGCGACCTGGCCATTGTTCGATATCCACGCCGCACTGCTGCCCGAGGGCGGGCTGCGGCTGTTCGCGGGCTTCGACATCATCGTGCTGGATATGGCCGGCTGGATCCAGCTCATGCGGGAATGGGGCCGGTTCGTCGCTGATCCCGCCGCCGACCTGCCGGCGCCGAGGTCGTCGTTCCTGCGCATCCTCCGCGATCGGCGCGCTGCCGAGAGCGAACGCCGCGAGACCGACCGGGCCTACTGGCAAACCCGCGCGACGACCTTGCCACCGGGCCCCCGGTTGCCGTATGCCGTTGTCCTGGAAAAGATTCCGGCGTCCCGATTTCACCGCCATCAAGACCGGCTCACCCCGGCCGAGTGGTCGGCGCTGGCCCGCCGGGCTGCGGCGCGCGGCCTCAGCCCGACGGCCGTCCTGCTGGCGGGCTTCGCGGTGACGCTGTCGCGCTGGGGTGCGACCGACCCGTTCTGCCTCAACACGACGCTGTTCGACCGCCCCGATGCCGAAGCCGACGGTGTTATCGGTGATTTCAGCACCACGGCACTGGTCGAAGTGCCCGCCCTGGACCCGCTGACATGGCGCGGATTCACCGATTTCGCGACCCGGGTCAACACCCGCTTCTGGGCTGACCTCGAACACCGCTCCTACAGCGGGGTGGAAGTCCAGCGCGACCGAGTCGGCGACCTGACTCCACGCTATCCGGTCGTCTTCACCAGCGGTATCGGCCTCGGTCAGGCCGAGACAGGCGCGGCGGCATGGCTGGGCGTGGAGGCCTTCGGCGTCTCGCAGACACCGCAGGTGGCGCTGGACCATATCGTCTGGGACGAAGACGGCGGCTTGCGCCTGGCCTGGGATGCCGTCGAGCAGGCGTTCCCGGCCGGCTTCGTGGCGCACATGCTCGGCGCGCACATGCGGCTGCTGCGCACCCTCGCCGACGACGACACCGCATGGGACAGCCCGGAATTGGGCTGGAACCCGCATTTCGAGGCGATAGCCGAACTGCCCGCCGGTCGTCGAGGCCACGGCGAACTGCTCATCGGCCCACAGCGCCGGGCGGCGCGATCACATCCCGACGCGCCTGCCGTCTTTGCCTCCTCGGGCATGCTGACCCACGACGAGCTGCGGCGGCGCGCGCGGGCGCTGGCGGCCAGGCTCACCGCGGCGGGCATCGGCCCGAAGGATCGCGTGGCCGTCGTGCTGCCCAAATCGGCTGATCAGGTCATCGCGGCGTACGGAATCCTTTGGGCCGGAGCGGCTTTCGTGCCGATCGAGCCGGACTGGCCGGAACCGCGGATCGCATCGGTGTGCCGACGCGCCGAGATCGCCCACGCGGTGACCTCCACGGCCGCGGCCGCGCGCCTGCCCGGCACCGTCACCACGCATCACCTCGGCTCCGGATCGGAAGCCGACCGCGCCCCCGACGCGGGCGAGGTGCCCGACAATGCCGTCGACGATCTCGCCTACGTGATCTTCACCTCGGGGTCGACCGGTGAGCCGAAGGGCGTGGCCATCGAGCATCGAGCCGCGCGGACCACCCTCGACGACATCAACGACCGTTTCGCCATCGGGCCGCGGGATCGCGTTCTGGCATTGTCGGCGTTGAGTTTCGACCTGTCGATCTACGACCTGTTCGGTGTGCTCGGTGTCGGCGGCGGTGTGGTTGTGCCCGACGCCGACCGGCTGCGCGATCCCGGGCACTGGTGCGATCTGGTTGCGGCGCATGGGGTCACGGTGTGGAACACCGCACCGGCGCTGGCGGAGATGCTCGTCGAATACGCCGAATCCGACCCGGTGGCGGCCGCGAAACTGCGCTCGCTGCGGCTGATGCTTCTGTCGGGCGACTGGATTCCGCTGTCGCTGCCCGACCGGCTGCGCGCGGTGATCGGCGATGTCCGTGTGATCGGTCTCGGCGGCGCGACCGAGGCCGCGATCTGGTCCATTGCCCATCCCATCGACGGCGTCGACCCGCGGTGGACCAGCATTCCCTACGGTCGGGCGCTGCGGGAGCAGCAGTTCCTCGTGCTCGACGACGACGGCCGGCCCTGTCCGGTCGGCGAGCCCGGGGAGCTGTACATCGGCGGGGCCGGGCTGGCGCGTGGCTACGTCGGCGACGAGGAGCAGACCGCGCAACGCTTCGCCTGGAACGCCCGCCTGGGCCGCAGGCTCTACCGCACGGGGGATCTGGGGCGTTGGCGTCCCGACGGTGAGATCGAGTTCCTGGGTCGCGCCGACCGACAGGTCAAGATTCGCGGTCACCGTATCGAATTGGGTGAGATCGAGTCCGTGATCGCGCGTTTCCCGGGCGTGCGGCGCGGTGTCGCCGCAGCGGTGCCGGGCGCGGATGAGCGACCACGTCTGGTGGCCTATCTCGTCACCGGTGAGGCCGCCCTCGACACCACCGAACTCGCCGCCCATGCGGCGCGGCATCTGCCGCCCTACATGGTGCCGACGAGATGGCTGACCGTCGATTCGATCCCGCTGACGCCGAACGGCAAGGTCGACCACGCTCGCCTGCCGAATCCGTTTCACCGCAGCGGCATCGACGCTGCCGTGCCGGAAGCGGATGACGGGGAAGCGGTGAACCCCGAGGATGTGTCCGCGGGCTGGCTGGTCGAGGCGGCACGCCATGCCGCCGAGCGCGGGCTCGCACTCACGGTGCGACTCGAACCGGCCGACTCGCAGGCGGCGGATCCCGCCACCGGAGCGGAGTGGCTGGCCCTGCTGCGCGACAACGCGCGAGCACACGGGTTGACGGTGGCCGCGTCCGAGGGCGCGCCGGAACTGACCATTGCCCCACCGGCCCCGGCTGCGGGGCAGCAGCACATCGAATCCCTTGTGGCGCAGGTATTCACCGAACTGCTCGGTCCGTCCGTCACCCCGATCACCCCCTTCTACGACCTCGGCGCGACCTCTCTCACTCTGGTGCGCGCCCACCGCAGGCTGCGGCACCTGACCCCGGCGCTGACGGTTCCCGACCTCTTTCGGCACGGCACCGTCCGCCGCCTGGCGGCCTGGATCGCCGCGCACACCGACTCCGCCGATGCCGCGCCCGCGCACCGAACGCCCGGCGTGCGCATCGACCTCACAGCGGCCGTCGCCCGCGGACAACGCCGGCGCGGCCACCGATCGAAAGCGAGGCTCACAGCGCATGGCGCTCACTGACACCGTGCACCGGCTGCGCGCCGCCCTGCTGCGCGGCACCGAACGCCGCCGGCGGTTCGCCGCTCACACCCGGCATCGGCCCGGAACGGCCACCGAAATGAGCGTGCGCGTCGGCGGCCACCGGTTCACCGTCGACGAACCGGTCGCCGCCGGAGGCGGGGACGCCGGTCCCGATCCGATCGGGCTCGCACTCGCCGCGCTGGGCACCTGCCAGGCGGTCACCTACCGATTCCACGCCGCCCGCCTGGGGATCGATATCGACACGCTCACCGTGGACGTGACCGCGGATCTGGACCTGGGGCCGATCTTCGGCGTCAGCGACCCCATCCAGCCCGGCCGGATCCTGGTGCGCGCGAACCTGAACGGCCCTGCCACGCCCGCCCGCTACGAGGAACTGCGGCGCCTGGTCGAGCAGTCATGTCCCGTACTGGCCATGCTGCGCGGACAGGTGGCCATCGAGTCGGAAATGGAGATCGCCGCGTGACCGACGACAACGCCATCGCCATCATCGGCATGGCCTGCCGCTTCCCGGGCGCACCCGACCTGGCGTCGTTCTGGGAACTACTCTCATCCGGCCGCGAGGGCCTGACCCGCTTCGACGACGCCGACCTGGCGACCCGCGGCGTCCCGGAAGACGTTCGCCGCCATCGCCATTATGTGCCCGTCGGCGCGATCATCGCCGGACAGGAGCAGTTCGACCCGGCCCACTTCGGTCTGACGGGCCACGATGCCGCCCTGCTGGATCCGCAGTTGCGGCTCCTGCTGGAATGCGCCTGGGACGCCCTGGGCGACGCCGGCCACCGCGCCGGTGGTGGCCTCGGTGAGATCGGCGTGTTCACCGGTGCCTCGCACAGCGACTATCGGGAAGCCAACCTCGCCGCCTACCGCCGAGGCGCCCAACAAGATCCGCTGGGCCTGCTGCAGGCCGACATGGGAACACTCACCGACTATTTCCCGCAACAGATCTCCTACCGACTGAACCTGACCGGTCCCGCGGTGGCGGTACAGGCCACCTGCGCGACCTCTTTGGTGGCGGTGCACATGGCGGTACAGTCGCTGCTGCACGAGGAATGTGACGCCGCCCTCGCCGGCGGCGCATCTCTGATCGTGCCGCAGGGGCGCGGCTATCTGCATGTGCCCGAAGCCATCTTCTCCGCTGACGGGCACACCCGCTCCTTCGCCGCCGACGGCACCGGGATGGTGCACAGTCAGGGCGCGGGCATCGTGGTGCTGCGGCGGCTCGCCGACGCTCTGGCCGACGACGATCCGATCTACGCGGTGATCCGCGGGACGGCGGTCAACCACGACGGTGCCGGGAAGGCCGGATTCACCGCGCCCTCGGCGGCCGGGCAGGCGCGGGTGATCGCCGAAGCCCTTGCCGTCGCCGATATCGACGCGGACGCCGTCGACCTCATCGAGGCTCACGGCACCGCGACGGTACTCGGTGATCAGATCGAATTGGCCGCGCTGGCAGCCGTTTTCGGCGAGCGCACGGTGCCCGATCCGATTCGGGTGGGGTCGGTCAAGAGCAATATCGGCCACACCAACAGCGCCGCCGGCATCGCCTCGCTCATCAAGACCGCCCTGGCATTGCACCATCGATGTGTCCCCGCCACTCTGCACGCCGACACCGTGCATCCGGAACTGGGCAGACATCAGGGAGTGTTCGCGTTGCCCGGAACTACCCGAGACTGGCGGGAGCGCAATGGGACTCGCATCGCCGGGGTGAGCTCGTTCGGCATCGGCGGCACCAATTGCCATGCGGTGCTGGCGCAAGCGCCCGCAGCCATCCTCGGCGAGGCGACCGACGGCGCCGCGCAGCTGCTGCTGGTGTCGGCCGCCTCGGAATCCAGTTGTCGTGCCCAGCTGGATATTTGCGTCCCCGACGGTAGCCACGCCGACTACGCCTTCACCGCCAGCAGCGGCCCGCACGCCGAAAGCGGATGGCGCGCTGCGGCTCTGCTACGCGCCGGCGACGCCGCTGCGCGTGTGATCACCCTGCGGGAAGTGCCTCGAGAACGCTCACGAATCGTCTTCGCCTTCCCGGGCGCGGGGGCGCAATACGCAGGAATGGGGGCCGGGCTCTACCGCGACGAACCGGTGTTCGCCGGTGTCGTCGACGAATGCGCGAAAATACTGGACCCCCTGCTCGGCTACGACATTCGCGACATCGTGTCCGGCCACGCAGCCCCCGGTGAGGTCGACGACATCCGACTCGGCCAACCCGCACTGTTCGCCGTCTCCCTCGCGACGGCGAGCACCCTGCGCGCACACGGCCTCGAACCCGACGCCGTCCTCGGCCACAGCCTCGGCGAATACGCCGCCGCCGTCGTCGCGGGCATGCTGACCCTGCCCGACGCCGCCCGACTGGTCGCGGTACGCTCGCGGGCCTTGGCCGCCACGGCGCCCGGCGGCATGCTCGCCGTCGAGCTCAGCGAAGCCGATACCCTGCGGGAGCTCACCACCCACCCGGACTTCGCCCTCGCCGCGGTGAACGCTGCCGACTCCTGCGTGGTCTCCGGCCCGGAACCCGCGCTCGACGCCCTGGCCGCACGCCTGACCACCACGGGAATCCGGACCAGCCGACTACGCGTGGCAGCCGCCCTGCATTCACCGAGCGTCGCCGCCGCGGTGCCACCCCTACGCGCGGCCGCGGCCGAAATCCCCACCATTGCAGGCACTCTGCCGCTCTTCAGCACGCTCACCGGCCGGGCCATGCGAACTCTGGACACCGACCACTGGGCGCGGCATCTGGTCGAGCCCGTCCGCTTCGGTGCAGCACTATCGGCGGCCACCGCCGAACCCACCACCATCGTCCAGGTCGGGCCCGGCAGCACCCTGGCCACGCTCGCGCGCCGTGTTCGGTCCGCGCCGCCGATCACAGCCCTTACCACCCTGCCGGACGCCGCCGAATCCGCCGTGGTCGGGGACCGCGAAGCTGGCGAAGACCGCTCCACTCTGCTCAACGCGCTCGGCGAACTCTGGTGCGGCGGTATAGATGTCGACGTCGAGGCCCTGTTTCGGCGGCGTCGCCGCGTCCGCCTGCCCGGCTATCCGTTCGACCGCCGCCGGACATGGATCGACCCGCCTTGCGCACCTGGCAGCGGACCCCTTACCCCACCGGTCGACTCGATTCCGGAGCCGAACGCTGCCGCGACGGCAGGCGTGCAGGCGCGGAAGGTGGCCGAGAACCGGCGGGAAACGGCGGTACCGGAGCGGGCAGTCGTCACGACCTCGGCTGCAGCGGCCGTCGAATCGGTGGCCGGTCCGACCGCGGCGCCACCGGAATCGGATCCGAGCGGGGCGCCGGAATCGGCACAGCTCGTGGCCGGACACACGGCGACGGCGGAGCAGCTCTTTCCGGCCACGGACTCGGAGCGGATCGTCGTGACGCTGTGGGAAGAGTTGCTGGGCGAGACCGTGATCGGGTCGGAGGTCGACTTCTTCGCGCTCGGTGGCACTTCGATGACCGCGACGCGGATGCTCGAGCTGGTCAACGACAAGGCAGGCACCGATCTGCGGATGCGTGAATTGCTCTCGCATTCCACGGTTTCGGCGTTCGCGGCCTTGCTGGACAATCGTCGCGGCGCGTCCGGCTTCGGCGCGGCCACGGAGGTGCCGGAGGCGGTGTCCCCGGCGGGTACGACGCCGGCGGAGTCGACACCGGCGTCGCCTGAATCGGAATCCCTGGCACCTGCCACCTCGGCAGGTGTGGCGTCGCAGGCAGAGGCTGCGCGGTTTCCGCTGACCAGGGTGCAGCACGCGTACTGGGTCGGCCGGTCGGGAGCCTTCGGTCTCAGCGACGTCGCCTGCCACATCTATCTCGAGTATGACTGCACCGACCTGGATCTCGACCGATACGAGCGCGCCTGGAACGCGGTGATCGGGCGGCACGACATGCTGCGGGCCGTGATCACCGAAGACGGGTACAACCAGGTGCTCGCGCAGGTGCCCGACTACCGGATACGGCGGCACGATCTCGCGACGATGCCGGCCGCTCAGCGGGAGGAGACGCTGGCCGATCTGCGACGCAGGCTTTCACACCGGGTCCACCGCCCGGACCGATGGCCGCTGTTCGACGTACGGGCCGCGAAGCTCGACGAGCACACGACGCGGCTGTTCGTCGGCATCGACGCACTGATCTGCGACGCGGGCAGCTTCTTGATCCTCGACCACGATCTGCGCGACCACTACCTGAACCCAGCCGCCGAGAAGGCACCGGTGCGTGTCCGGTTCGCCGACTACGTGGCACACGCCGGCAGCCGCGCCGACAGCATGGAATCTTCGCGGGCGCAGAACTATTGGCAGCAGCGATTGCCCGAACTACCCGCGCCGCCGAACCTGCCGACCCGGACTCGAACCCAGGCGCAGCCCTGGTTCGCCCGTCGCGCCGACCGGCTCGAGCCCGGAGACTGGCAGGCCCTGCGGCAGGCGGCAGCCGCCCACGGCGTCACCCCGTCGGCGGTGCTGCTCACCGCCTACGCCGATGTGCTGGCGGCCTGGTCCGGAGACGACCGGTTCACGCTGTCGCTGACCCTGGTGGACCGCCCGGCGGCGCTACCCGGAATCGAAGACGTGGTAGGTGATTTCACCACCCTGCTGGCCCACGAGGTGGACCGCACGGGCGGGGGTTCGTTCGCCGAGCGGGTGGCGCGCACCCAGCGGCAACTTTTCGACGACATCGACCACCGTGCCTATTCCGCGCTCGACGTGCTCGCCGACCTGTCCAGCCGCACCGGGCAGCGGCAACTGCTGCCGGTGGTGTTCACCAGCGCTCTGGATGTGGCCGAGCTGGTCGGCGGCGACCCCGATCTGGAGTGGGCGGGCCGAATCACACACGGTGTCAGCCAGACTCCGCAAGTGTGGCTCGACCATCAGGCGTTCGTCCAGGCCGGGGGATTGCAGGTGCAGTGGGATGTGCTCGAGACCGTCCTCGACCCACAGGCCGCCGACGCCGCTTTCGCCGCTTATGTGGCCCGGCTACGTCGGCTGGCCGGCGAGCCCGACGCCTGGACCGCACAAGAAGGTCCGAGATCGGGTGCCGCCGAGGACATCTCGGAGGGTGTCACGCAGATTTGGGAACGGGTGCTGTCGCTCGAACCCGGAGTGCTACAGCCTGATTCGACCTTCATCGGTTTGGGAGGAGACTCGGTGCTGGCGGTGCGGATGGCGACGCTGGTGCGCGGCCGGTTCGGCGTGGCCGTGCCGGTGGTCGACCTGGTCGGCGATATCACCGTCGCCGACCTGATCGCGGTCGTTACCGAGCGCCGCTCCGAATCCGCACTGCCCGCCGTCGAATTGGCGCGCCAGGCAGATCCGGACGCCCCGTTCCCACTGACCCCGCTGCAGCAGGCCTACTGGGTGGGTCAGCAGCACGGCTACGCGCTGAGCTACGACTCCGCCCACAACTACGTCGACTTCCGGCTGCGCGGGATGGATCCGGGCGCGGTCGAGCAGGCGGTGCGGCGGCAGGTGGAACGTCAGCCCATGCTGCGCGCGATCTTCCTGCCCGACGGCACCCAGCAGGTACTCGCCGTCACCGATCCACGACTGACGGCCCTGCCCATCACCACCATCGACCTGCGCTCCGCGCCGGATGAGGTCCCGCGGGTGCTCGCCGGCATTCGCACCGAGATGCAACACGCAGGACCGGGGATGGACCCTTGGCCGTTCCGCATCACGGCGGTGCAGCTGCCCGGCGACGAACTCGGCCTGCACATCGTGTGCAGCCTGCTGGTCGCCGACGGCTGGTCGGTACAGCTGATGTTCACCGAGTTGTTCACCTACCTCGACGATCCCAACACCGTGCTGCCGCCACTGACCGCCCACTTCGGTGACTATGTGGAAACCATCAACCGCCAGCGCCTGGAACCCGAATGGCAGGCGCAGCGTGACTGGTGGCGGGACCGCCTCGACGAACTACCCACCGCACCTGCCCTGCCCATGACGGTCTCGTTCGACAAGGTGCGCCCGGACACGCTCGAGCGCAGGGAGTTCCGGATCGCCGGGGACCAGATGGCGATGCTGCGCACGCACTGCGCGTCGCACCACATTACGCCCACGACCGCGTTCGCCACCTGCTACGCCCTGGCGCTGGCCGAGTTGGCCGGGCATCGGCGGTTCCTGCTGAACGTTCTCTACCTCAACCGCCTGCATCTGCCCCGCGATCTCGACTACGCCATCGGCCCGTACGCGGGCACCGTGCTGCTGGATGTGGCGCTGCCCCAGCAGGCCACCTTCGCCGCCACGGCTCAACACCTGCAGGCGGCCATGGCGACCATGCTCGACCACGGTCAGGTGACGGGCGTGGAGGTGGTGCGCGAGCTGAGCCGTCGGCGTCGCGACACCGCACCCCAGGCGCCGGTCGTCTTCCATAGCACGCTGGGCCTGCACCCACCGGGCGGCACCCCGGAGACGGTGGATGTGCGCGACTTCTACCAGCGCGTGCGCACACCACAGGTGGCGCTGGATATGCAAGTGTTCCAGTGGGATTGGGACGACTCGGTGGCGGTCAACCTCGACGCGGTCGCCGAACTGTTCCCGCCGGGCGTCCTCGATGAGCTGTTCACCTCGGTCTGCGACCGCGTCACCGACCTGGTCCACCGCCCCGAGGCATGGACCCGGACCCTCATGTTGCCGACCGCAGAACAACCGGCCGGTCGCATCGACGCACCGGTGCGCGTCACAGCCGGCGGCCCGCCGGTGACCCCCACCGAGAAGGCGATCGCCCAGCTGTGGGCTCGGCTGCTGGAACCGGTCAGCGAGATCGATCGCGGCACCGACTTCTTCAGCGCCGGCGGCGATTCGATGATGGCGATCCGGATGCTCGGCCGGCTGCGCACGGAATTCGGGCTGACGCTCACCCCGCGGGAATTCCTCGCCGATCCCACTCTCGCCGCCGTCGCGGCGGCCGCCGAGCACGTTGTCGCCGCCGAGAGCCCGCGTGACTGCCTGGTGCCGCTGCGCGACGGTACGGGGCGGCCGTTGTTCCTAGTGCACCCGACCGGCGGTGATGTGCTGTGCTACCTCGATCTGGCCCGCGCCCTCGCCACCGGCGGACCCGTGATCGGCATCCAGGACCCCGAATTGGCCGGGGCCGCCGGGCCGCAGACCATCGCCGGGCTGGCCGAGGTCTACGAGCGGGTCGTGCGCGAGCGGCAGCCTTCGGGGCCGTATCGCCTCGGCGGCTGGTCCATGGGCGGCATCATCGCCCATGAACTGGCTCGACGGCTGCGCGCGGCCGGGGAAACGGTCGAGCTGCTCGTCCTGGTGGACGCCAATATCGCCGACCGCATCCACCATGTCGACGGCGGTGCGTTCTGGTCGCGGTATCTCGGGTCGCTGGAAGCCTTCCTCGACATCGACCTCGACGCCGATTCGCTCGGCATCGATGTCGACTCCCTCTCCGACACGGAGCAGCGCGCCGAAGCCGAGTCTCGCTTGGCGGCCGCCGGACTCGCCGAGCGTGGCACGCCGGAGGATGCGCGCCTGCGGGAGAACATCTTCCGTCGCCATTTGCGCGCGCTGGGCGAACACGCCACCGGCCCGCTCGACGGAGACGGGCTCGAGGTCCTCCTGATCCGCGCCGAACTGCCGTCACCGCGAAATTCCGGTGTCGGAATGGGTGTCGACGACTGCGCCGACCTGCAGGATCTGGGGTGGGCGGCCTACACCGGCGCCGCCATCGACTCGCGGCCGATCGCGGCGCACCATTACGCGCTACTGCGGCCACCGGCGGTCGGGCTTGTCGCGCAGGCGATTTCGGAGCTGCTGGCACGGCTGAATGAGGCGGTGAGGTGAGCGAGGAGTACGCGGCCGCCGCCGAGTTCTACGACCTGATGGCCACCCCGTACGTCGCGAGCGTGGAGCCCGCGCTCGCCGCGCTGCTGGCCGAGGTGGATACCATCGCCGGGCCCGTGCTCGACATCGGTGCGGGCACCGGTCTGTCCACCATGCTGGTGGCCGACGCCGTGCCCGACGCGCGGATCATCGCGGTGGAACCGGCCCCGGCCATGCGCGCGGTGCTGCTGTCCCGGCTGGCCGCCCGCAAGGATTTGCGCGAGCGAATCACGGTGTGGCCCAGTGGATTCCTCGACACCGAGCTGCCGGCACAGTGCGCTGCGGTGGTCGGGCTGGGCGTGATCGGCCACTTCGACGCCGCCACCCGGCCACGGGTCTGGCATGCCCTGGCCACCGCGCTGGTACCCGACGGCACGGCCGTCGTGGAAATACAACGGCCCGGTCGAGTCGAGGTCTCACCCGATCGCCGCTACACCACCGCGCGCGCCGGACTGCTGCGCTACGAGGGCTGGAGCCGGGCCGAGCCGGTGGACGCCGAATCCCTGGTCTGGCACATGACCTACCGCACCTATCGCGACGACCGCCTGCTGCAGGAAGTCACCGCCCGACACCGCGTCTGGCCCGCCGACGCCGACCGGCTCGCCCGCGAAGCCCGCGCCGCGGGCCTGACCCTGGCGTCCGCCGACTCCGCGACCGGGCTGCTGCGGTTCACCAAACACCCCTGACACGAAGGAATTTCGCCATGTCCGATACACATGCCGGTGTCACCGATCATCCGGCAACCGTGCCCGGCGTAGCTGCCGCGTCGGCCGCCGACAGCGCCACTGTGCTCACCGCCCTGCGCGCGGTGCTGCCCACGCTGCGCGAACGCGCGGCCGGAACCGAGCAGGCGCGCCGGATTCCGGTGGAGTCCATCGACGAACTGACCGACACCGGCATACTGCGGCTGCTGCAACCCCGCCGTCACGGCGGATACGAGACGCACCCGGCCGAGTTCTACACCGCCGTCGCGGAAGTGGCCGAGGCGTGTGGTTCCACCGGCTGGGTGGCCGCCGTGCTCGGCATCTCACCGTGGAATCTCGCGCTGTTCGACGCCGCAGCCCAGGACGAGGTGTGGGGCAGCGATCGGGACGCTCGCCTCTGCTCGTCCTACGCCCTGACCGGCACCGCCACACCGGTCGAGGGCGGGTACCGGCTCAGCGGCCGTTGGGGTTTCGCCTCCGGCTGCGACCACGCACAGTGGGCCCTGCTGGGCGCACGCGTCATGGACGGCGACACCGCCGCCGACTCCTGCACCTTCCTGGTCCCGGCCGCGGACTACACCGTAGTCGACGTGTGGCAGGCCGTCGGTCTGCGCGGCACCGGCAGCAACGACATCGTGGTCGACGACGTGTTCGTCCCCGCCTACCGGGTGCTGGACTCCGGCTCGGTCGGCACATGTGAGACTCCGGGGAACGCGGTCAACGACGGCCCGCTGTATCGAATCCCGTTCGGCTGCGTCCACACCAGCGCCATCACCGCCGCCATCATCGGCATGGCCCGCGGCGGCTACCACGCCCACCTCGACCAACAGCGCGATCGGATCCGGGTCGCGCTGCCGGGCGACGCCACCAAGGACAGCGGCTTCACCGGCAGCGCCTTCCGTGAGGACCCGGCCACCCTTACCCGCATCGCCGAGGCCGCCGGTGAGCTCGATGCCGCATGGGTGCTGCTCACCCATAACATCGACCGCCTCTACCACCTCGCCACGACGGGCGCGCCGATCCCGCCACCGGAACGACTGCGGCTGCGCCGCGACCAGGTGCGCGGCACCGAACGCGCCGTCTACGCGATGGACCGGCTGTTCGAGAACTCCGGCGGCCGCGCCTTGCGCCCGGACAGCGTGATCCAGCGCTGCTGGCGCGACGCCCACGCCGGACGGGCACACGCCGCCAACGACCCGGAGCGGGTGTACCGCATGTTCGGCTCCGCGGAACTGGGCGCCGCGCGACCGGCTCCGACAGCTGTTTCGTCGGCAGATGCGGCCTCCGGGGCGAAGGCGCGGCGCTCGTGACCGCCCGCCTGGCGTCTCTTGCCGCTGCGCATCCGTGGGTGCGGTCCGCCCACTGGGACCCGAATCGGGAGGCGATCATCGTTCATCCGGCCGACAGTGCGCTCGCGGTGCGGCCCGCGCCCGGGCCGCTGCTGAGCGAGCATCTCGAGCATTGGCGCCACGTCTACTCCTACGTGTACGCCGCCGCCGAGCAGCGCTACGGCGACGACCTGGACCTGTCCGGGTGGCGTGCCTCCGACACCGGTGCGCCGTTCGATCGCGCGCACATGCTCGAATGGATCGATCACGCCGTGCGGCTCGTGCTGCGGGGTGACCCCGCGACGGTGCTCGAAGTCGGTTGTGGCAGTGGGTTGCTCGCGCATCGCATTCATCCGCGCACCCGAGGCTATGTGGGACTCGATCCGGCCGAGCCCGCGGTGGAGCGGCTGCGTGCACAGGCGCTGCCCGGGGTGCGGGTGGTGCACGCCGCCGCCCATGAGCTCACCACCGCACCCGTCGTGGAGGCGCTGCGCTCCGTGGGGGCGACCGCGCCGGACCGCATCGTGTTCAACAGTGTCACCCAGTGCTTTCCCGACTCCGCGTATCTCACGGCGGTGCTCGAGGACGCACTCGATGTGGTGGCTCCCGGCGGAGCGGTCGTCGTCGGGGACGTCCGCAATCTGGCGAGCGCTGCCGCGTTCGCGCACTGGATCGAAGCCGCCCGGAATCCGGAGTCCACCGCGGCAGACCTGGCACGGCAGGCCGCGGCGCGACTCGCGGCGGAAGAGGAATTGCTCTGCGATCCACGGTTCTTCGCGCGCCTGGCCGACAAACACGGACGGGCGGTTCGCGTCGCCTGCCATGCGAAACCCATCGGCGCCGACACCGAGCTCACCCGATATCGCTATGACGTCGTCATGACCGTGGACGGGCCCGCCCCGGCAACGACCCGCACCGTGATGTGGGACCACCTGCCCGGCAGCGCGAGCGGGACGTGGCCGACCGCGCTGGCTACCGCCCTGCGCGACCCCGCTGTCCTGGTCACGGGCATCCCGAATGCCCTGCTGGACACACAGAATCCGGCGGCGGTGACGCCCGCGCAACTCGTCACGGTGATACCGCCCGACGCGGCCGTGCTCCTCGACTCCGCGGATGCGCGGGTCCTCGCCGCCGGCCGGCCGGAACAGCACGCCGGTGTCGAAGCCGTGGACGACAGCGGAGCCGTCGAACTGTGCACCGACCCGCTCGCCCGATTCGTACGTCTGCGCCTGCCCGAAGTCCTGGCCGACCATCTGGAGCAGCAGTCGCCGAACGCGTCGGTGCCCGCCATCGTCGTCGCCGAGGAGTCCGTCACCCGATGACCACCACATCCGATGTCGACATGCTGTCCGAGTTGCGCGCCGCCTGCCGAGGCCCGGTCCACGTACCGGGCGTTCCAGGTTACGACAGCGCGCGCCAACGCTGGAACACGGCCGTGGACCAGCATCCCGCAGCCGTCGTCGGCTGTACCGGGGTGCCCGATATCCGGGCGGCCGTGGCGCTCGCGCACAGGCACGGCGTGGCGGTCTCGGTGCGCGGCGGCGGTCACGAAGTCGCCAACCATGCCAACGCCGACGGCTCTCTGCTGCTGGACTTGTCGGCGTTGCGCACGGTGACCGTCGACCCAGCCGCCCGCCGGGCTGTCGTCTCGGCCGGAGTGACCTGGGCGGAGTTCGACGAGGTATGTCACCGGCACGGGCTCGCGGTGACCGGGGCCGACGTATCCACCGTCGGGGTGATCGGCACCGCGGTCTGCGGCGGCACCGGCTGGCTGCAACGATCGTTCGGATTCACCTGCGACAACGTGTGTTCGGCACAGGTGGTGCTGGCTGACGGACGCCTGGTACACGCCACTACCGACCACCACGCCGAGCTGTTGTGGGCGCTGCGCGGCGGCACCGGCAACTTCGGAATCGTGGTCGCCCTCGAACTCCAGCTGCACCCGATCACCACCCTGCACGCCGGAACGTTGCTGTTCCGGCTCGACCAAGCGCGCGATGTCTTTCGGCGCTTCCGGGAACTGTGCGCGGAGGCTCCCGACGAGCTGGCGCTGCGCGCCACTTTGCTGCACTGGCCGCCCACCGCGCCCGAGGGCCCGCCCATGGCCGCGATCACCGCCGCCTACCTCGGCCCCGAACGGCAGGCACGCGACGTGCTGGGACGCCTGCGCCGGATCGGCGAGCCGGAACTGGATCTCATCCGGCCGCTAAAATATCCCGAGCTGCAACGCAATACCGAACAGGCATTCCACGACGGCCACGGCACCGCGACCGGCTCGGAGTGGCTGCGCGCCTTCGACGACACCGCCATCGACGCGCTGGTCGATCTGGCCGCACGCATGCCCACCCAGTACTCGCTGATCTCGGTACACCAACTCGGCGGCGCGATTCGGCGAATGCCCGCGCACGCCACGGCATTCGGATTCCACGACGCGTCCTACCACATGGTGCTGTTCTCCGGCGGACCGCCAGGCACCGACCTGCGCGCCTCACGGCAGTGGATCACCGAGGTCACCGCGGCCGTGCAACAGTGCTCGGCGGGCGGCCCCTACATCGGAATCCTCGACGACGCCGCCTCGCCGCAACGAGTCCGCAGCGCCTATCCGCCCGCCACCTACGAGCGGCTGCGCCGGATCAAAGCCGAATACGACCCGGACAACGCCTTCCGCTGCAATCACAACATCCCGCCCGCCGACCCGGACAACACTGCGAGTCCGTCGACCCCGACGGGGACCGATCAGCCAGGGCGGCAGTTGCTCGCCGCACGCGACGATCTCGATCTGTTCGGCCTGCGCGCCATGACCGCGGTATTGAGCCCGGCACTGCCGGAGGGCACGGCCCGCACGGACGAACAGATCGTGACCGCGTTGGGCGTCCACCCGCGCCACTGCTGGCTGGTGCGCCGCTGGCTGGCTGAGCTCACCGACCGCCGATGGATCCGTCACGATCCCGAGCGCGGCTACACCGCCCTGCGCGAAGCCGACACCCCCGAACGCGCAACCCTCGCTCAGGTATGCGCGGACTTCGGCTTCCCCGCGCGACTGGCACGGTTCTTCGACGAGTCGAACCAGCGGCTGCCCGAACTGCTGCAGGACCGAATCCTGGCTCAGGAATTGCTGTTCCCCGATGCCGATCTGCTCACCGCCGACGCGGCTTACCGGGACAATCCGATCAACCGCCACTTGAACAACATTGCAGCCGAGCTGATTTCGCGTGCCGTCGAACGGCTGGCGTACCACCGGCAGCCGATCCGGATCCTGGAACTCGGTGCAGGCGTGGGCGGTACGACCGCCGACCTGCTCCCGGTTCTGGACGGCCGGGGCGTCGACTACCACTTCACCGACGTCTCGTCCTTCTTTCTCACCGCGGCCCGCGATCGCTTCGGTGCCTTCCCGTGGGTGCGCTACGGCGAAGTCGACCTCAACAGCGAGCTGTCCGCCCACCCGCCGTACGACGTCATCGTCGCCGCGAACGTCCTACACAACGCCCACGACTGCGCCCGGACGCTGCGGCAGCTGCACGACCTCCTGAACCCCGGCGGCGAGCTGGTCTTCATCGAGTCCTGTCGCGAACATGCCCAACTCCTGACCTCGATGCACTTCCTCATGTCCGCGCGCCCCGGCCGGACCCGCGCGGGCGAGAATGACTTCCGCGCGGGGACGAACCGGATCTTCCTCACCGAATCGGAATGGCGACAGCAGCTCGCCGCCGCGGGACTGCCGCCCCACGCGGTCTTCCCCGAGCCGAACGAGGCGCTGGCCGTACACGGCCAGCGCGTGTTCGCGGCCGGGAAACCGTCATGACGCATGAGGAAACGATGCCCCCGCCCCCGATGATCGGACACAGCTTCCGCAGCCGCGATCACTATGAGGTCGGGCGCGAGAAGATCCGCGAATTCGCCCGCGCGGTACAGGATTTCCACCCGGCGCACTGGGACGATGCGACAGCGGACACGCTCGGCTATCCCGGGCTGATCGCGCCGGTCACCTTCGCCTCCGCGACCATATCGGCAGGACAGCGGGATCTGCTGCGCACGGCATTGGGTGGCTATGATCCGGCCCGGCTCGTTCAGGTGGAGCAGGAGATCCACTGCCACCGCCCGGTCGTCGCCGGCGACCGGCTCACCCACGAGGTCACCGTGGACTCGTGGCGAACCCTCAGCGGCGGCGACATCATCGCGCTCACCACCGTGATCGGCGCTCTCGGCGCCGGTCCGGTGCAGACCGTGCACACCACCCTTACCGGACATGGCGGAACCGAAGGACAACGAGTCAGTGATATCGCGAAAAATATTGCCTTGCAGGAGCTTCCGATACCGCAGCGGGAACCATTCCACACCTCGAGGGGCAATCGGCCCTTTCCAGCGCGCCCGGCGAGTAAATTGTCAGGCAAGACCCCTGCGGGATATCGCTTCCCGTCGCGGACCTTTCGACTGACGCGCGGCGAGCTCGTCAACTACGCGGGCGTGTGCGGCGACCTCAACCCGATCCACTGGAGCGACGACATCGCCCGCGCCACAGGCTCTCCCGGCGTCGTGACCCATGGCATGCTCACCATGGGCCTGGGCGCCGCCGCCCTGACCTCCTGGGTAGGCCACCCCGCGGCGATACTCGACTACTCCACAGTTTTCACCCACCCCGTCCACGTCGTCACCGGCCGAGCCGCAGAGATCGAATTCACCGGAACGGTCACGGCCGTCGAACTCGGCGCGTCCCGTGCGACGATCGCGCTGGCCGCGCATTGTGACGGGAGGTCGATAGTCGGCCGGGCCGCAGCCACAGTGGCCCTGGGGGATCAGCCCATTGTATTCTGAATACGGACATTCGGAACTGTATGTCGACGTTTGCCCTCGGGGCAGCGGTGGGAGGCGTCATAGCGCGCACTCGCCACGTCCGTTCGCGTATCCACATACAAACAGTCGAATGTGGCGACGCGAAAGGCAGAGTCCGAGCCAGCTACCGTCGGTGGCTCGTGCCCAGCCTCGTAGCAGGCCCGGCACGGTCGCGGTGAGATCGAGCCCACCGGCCTTCACCCCCATGGCCACCTTATTGCGCCCGAATCCGTTGGGCGCGCTGGTGGGGATAACTCGCGGAAGAGTGACGAGTATGCGCTGTGGCGGGTCGACGACACGGCGCAATGGAGGGTTGAACTGCTCCGGCCAATGATCGAACATAAGTTCGAATGTTAGCGCGTCTAGTGCGTCGCAGGCGTCGGGCCGCGGACCGGTGTGGCTGGACGGGCGAGCTATCAAGAGGACAGTGACATAGCTGCGGCGAGCCACCCGCGGAGGCAGTGTGGCGATCCAGCCGTCGTTGATGCCGCCGTCGGGCCGCAGTCACAGGCCGCGCACGTCGCAGCAGCACGCGACCGTGCGGGTCGGTCAGCACCGCGCTTGTCGTCTGGGCGGCGGGCCGGTGGTTGTGCTGGGCGGCGGTGGGGTTCTCGGCTTGGATGGGGGGAGGCGTCGGTTGCTGGTGCAGGTTGCGGCTCGTGTGGGGATTGTTCAAGGCGTGAGGACGGGAGGGCGGAGTGACCGATCGTGGGGACCATCGCAACTGTGTCGGAGGGTGCATTCCTGCGTTGTCTCCGGCGGAGTTGGCGAGAAAGGGCGCGAGGTACCGCCTCGGTGCCGGCCGGCTCGAGCAGTTACTCGCCTTGTTGGAGGGGCGGTGCATGGTGTGCCTGCGTTGCCACGCGATGGGGTTCGACTTGACCACACGGGCAGCGCGACGTAGGCCCCGCGGTCTGCTGTGCCGATTCTGTAAGCAGCGAGTGGCAGTCGCTGAGGGCTCCTACCCGTCCGGGACCGCGTTCTTCACCGCGTGCCGCTGCGGTTCCTTCCAGGATCCGGATGGCGCCGCGCGAATGAGAGCAGCGACAGCGCAGTACCTGGAGCGCACACAATCGCTGGATATCTGCACGACGAACCGAGAACGTTTCGAAACCCTGATCCGTGACATCACCACCCGGGGCCCGGACCCACACCGGGTGGGGTCCGGCGCGCCGTTGTCCGATCTTCCGCAACTGCCGCCGCGAGGTACAGCTCCCGCGCTCGATGAAGCGGTCACCGCCAGTGCGCCGCTGGCGCGGTCCCGTTGCACCGCGGAGTGCAGCGACCACGAAGAGCACGTCTACATCGCGTGTTTCGAGGAGCCGACGACACTGCGCGACGCCGACACTGTTCTCGCGGTCACGCACTACGTGGGATGGACCCGGCAGATCCCTCCGGTGCGGCGCGTCAGCCAGCACGGCGCGGCCTGCCGAAAAGCACTGATAGCTGTCATTTCCGGGGACGCTTGGCGACGAACAGGAATTGAAGAACTCGGGAATATGTCCGAAATGCGATCGGCCCCTTCGCTAGCCCGCGAGCCGGATGGCTTCGGCGGGTCGGCCTGCTCCTTGGTGAAGCCGTCGGGCACCTTCTCTCGATTGCCGGCGGCGGGCGCGGTGGAGTTGTTCGCGGCCGTCAGTGTCAGCGGCGGCGATGACGGTGGTGGGGGATCGGCCGGCCCAGCGGTCGATGGCAGCGGCGCGGCGATGCGGGCGATCGCCGCGGCGGCTCCAGCGACCCTTCGTGGCGTTCGACTTGCTGCATCCGGTGACCGGTCGCTGATCGAGCTGCCTTACCTGAGGAGTCGTGAACTGCTCGTACAGTTGGCCTTGCCGGAACCGCGGCGGCAGATGCCGCCTAGCTTGAGCGGCCGGGGCCCGGACCTGCCGGCGCGCTCGCAAGAGCTCGGTTTGGAGGGCTTGATCGCCAAGCGCCTGGATGGGCCGCCACCTGCCCGGCCGCCGCAGTCCATCCTGAACCAAGATCAAAAACTGCGCGTATCGGAGGTGATCGTGGTCGGGTGGCGGCCCGGGGCCGGAAGCCGCTTCGGCCGGATTGGTTCGCTACTGGTGGCCGTACCCGACCCGGAGGGGAATCTCATCTGGGCGGGCAACGTCGGAACCGGCTTCACCCGGACCGCTCTGGCTGATCTACATGCCAAACTGACTGCGCTGCAAGGTGTTACGCCACCAGTCGTCAACAGCACCGTCGCACCGGAGTCGAAGTGGGTGCACCCTCGATTGGACGGCGTAGTGGCCTTCACCGAGTGGACTCACGCGCGCATATTGCGGCATCTGTCATGGCGTGGATTACGAGACATCGATCCCGCCCAGATCGAACCCTGGGACTTGGGGGTAGGTCACCCGGCACCAGACCTGAACGGAGGCGACCGACCACGTATGCCACCGGCGGTGTCGGCGATGGCACACGGTGCCTGCGGTCGTTGGGGCGTCACCGGATCCGGAGTGGAGCCAGTGCCCAGGTGCCGAAGGCGTGGCTGATGGTGAGGACGATCTGGTCGGGAGCAGCGCCGTCTTCGAGGTAACTTCGCAGGTTGATCAGGTTGTCGGCGGAGTGGACGTGCGCGAAGTCGGCGACGTTATCGCAATAGCATAGGTTGTGGTCGAGGCCTGCCGACAGGGTCATGAACCGCAGTGCTTCGGTGTTGATGTTGTTGGTGATGACCTGCCGGATCTGCGCGCGGTCGACACTCGCGCGCGATAACACGTCGTCGACGAGGTCGATGAGGGTGTGGCGGGTGAGTGCGGCGATGGTGTCGGGGTTGGTGGCGGCGCGGATGAGCTGGTTGGTGGCGGTGGCGGTGGTGAGGATTTCGATGCGGGCTGGTTCGGTGGTGATGAGGCAGGATGCGGCGCCGTCGCTGACGACGGAGTTGACTTGACGGAGTAGGCGTTGCTCGGGCGCGGTGCACGCGTCGGTGGTGACCAGCAGGACGGTGTCGGCTTCTCCCGTGGTGATCAGTGTGCGGGCGAGGTGCAGGGCGGTGCCGAAGTTGGCGCATTCGGCGGCCGTGACCCCGATCGGTGTGGCGTGGGTGAGGCCGAAACGCTCACTCAGCTGCAGGAGTTCGGTGTTTTCGATCTGTCCGAACCCGATGGTGGAGGAGGCGAGCATGAGGATGTCGATCCCAGACGCTGGGACCCGCGAGTGGTCAAGCGTTTCCGCGATGCAGGTTGCTGCCATGTCGATGGGCGAGTCGCGGGTGTGCCGGTAGGTGGCGAGTCCGACCTCGTGTAGGGCATCGACCAGTCCTGGCTCGGCGGAAATGGGTCCTATATCTGTGATGGGCCGCGGGTCGCCGGTGGTGTGAGCTATTCCGGTCATGAAAACGCGCATGGTGTTCTGCCTTGGGAAGGGTTGTGACACTGATGGTTATCGCCATTCCGCGCCGGCGTTGCTGATGGCGTAGGCGACGAGGATGGCGTGCGGGCTGTGGAATTCGCTGATCTGCAATGAGATAGCGGCCGGGCCGGGAGAACCGCTGTGCTGCAACAGGACCGGTTTGCCGGGCGGGCGGCCATAGCTGACTGTGGTGGGGTGTGTCGTCCAGAGTTCGGCGAAGCGCGCGTTGGCGGCCAGGGTGTGCAGCAGGGCGCGAGCATGGTGGCTGCGGCGGTAGGGGCCGATGGCTGCGCGAAGCGCGGCGACGACGTGAGGTGCTTCGTCATCCCAGTCGACGACCAGCTCACGCGCGGCCGGCTGGAAGAACCACAGGGCGATGTTGTTGCCGGCCTGACGAAGTCCGGGAATCGCGTCATATAGCCGGTCGCTGGCGGTGAGCACGGTCGACAGGGGAGTGGTGTAGGCGCAGATGATGCGCGCGGCATCCAGATATGCGAGGTGGGCGTTGACTTCGGGTGTCGCGATCTCGTGCCGGAGGTCGTCGTCGGCCGGAAGCCGCTGGGGCGGGTTCCACAAGTCGTAGGTGTGGCGACGCTGGGCGGGATCGAGGTCGTAGCCGCGCACGATCCTGGCCAGGGTGTCGATGGTGGGAACGGACCGGCCGTGCTCGATCTTGAACAGATAGGCCGTGCTGATCCGGGCACGAGCGGCGGCGATCTCGCGTGACCAGCCCCGCTCCTGGCGTAACTGATCCAACCACAGGCGCAGGTCCGGCATCTGCACCCGCGCAGCGATGCGGGCGCGTCGGGTACGTCTGGGTGGGTGCCTACCGTCTGTGTGGCCGCGTACTCGGTTCACCCGCCTGTCTCCGTCTCTCCCCGACGCCGTCTCGACCGGATCTGAAATATGAATAGTCATAGAGTTCGCGCGCATTCGACAGTGACCGATCGCTGGTGTTTCAACGCCGCTCGTTGGTGTCGGTGCGGTGGCGAGCGCTGAATTCTGCCCATGACATGGGCGGTTTCTTGGCGGCGAGTAATTCGGCGCGGTCGCGGAGCATGCATTCGGTGCGCAGCTGCACGGCGAATTGCCGAACGAATGCCGCCAATTCGAGGTCGTCGGCGGTGTCGGCGTAGGTTTGGATGAGGTTCGCGGCGTCGCTGACCTGTGACGCGACCCGGTAGCCGCGGTCGAGGTGGGATGACAACAACTCCCGGCGCTCTGGACCCATCATTCAATTCCCTCCCGCATTGCGCCGTGGGCGCGTTCGAACCAAATGTGTTGCACGCCGGCAATGCCTCGACGATGCGGCAGCCGAAACGCATATAGCCCTGTGTATTCATGACCGGAGTCACACCGGATTGTGTGGTTGCGGCCTTTATGCGCTTGCGTTCTAGCTCTAGCATTGTGTGCACAGTGCAGGGGGTCAACGGTTGCAGCGGCCACAACTTGTGGCCGGTTGCTCCATACGATCGACGGGGAGGTTAGGCCGTGACGGTACCGGCGAGGTTCGGAAACCTGGGAGCGTTCGTCGAAAAGCGTAGGAGGCAGCTGGATTTGGAACGAGGCGAGCTGGGCCGGCGGGTCGGGCTGGCAGCGGGAACGATCAAGGCGATAGAGCGCGATGAGCGTCGGCTCGTCGACGACAATCTCCGAAAAGTGCTGGGAGCGCTCGAAATTCAGGAGAACAACGTCCGGCTTCTGGTTTCGGCGAGGGAGGGGCGGCTTCGGTCCGATGACAGTGCGCCCTGTGATGTGGAGCTTCGCGCTATCGAGGCGATCACGGAGCCGGTGTTCATCCTCAACACCGTGATGGGCCGGATCGTGGCGGCCAACCGGTCGTGTGAGTCGCTGATGCATCTGCGTGCCGGGGTGAGTATCTACGAGTGGCTGGTGGCCGAGCCGTGGACGAGGCAGCTGCTCGGGCAGGACTGGCGCACGATTGTCCACGGCCTGATCTGGGGTGCCGCGCCGCTGATCGAGTGTGTGATGCCCGACGGTGAGCGGGAGCGTCTGCTCGACGTGTGTAGTCGGGTGCCGGAATGGGAGGTGTTGTGGACTACGCGCCCGGCCACCGCCGATTTCATCTACGGCGCGCGCATGACCGACCCAGGAACGGAAGACACCCTCGACTACTCGTTCACCGCGGCCGAGTTGCGGTTCCCACCGCGGGTCGGGTGGTGGCAGGGCCAGCTCACCCCCGCGGGGCCAGAGTTGGCGCGGGTGAGTGCCTGAACGTGGCCCGGGAGGGAACAGGCGGATGCCTGGCGGTCTTCCCTCCGGGCCACGCCCGCCCGTGACGCACACCGTCACGGGGGTCCGGGGGGTCGCCGCCGGCGGCGCCGGTGCTGCGGCGCCGACGGCGAGGTAGGCCGCTGCGGTGGCGTGGCTGCGGTGGCGGTGTGTTCGATGGCGGCGGCGATGTCGGCGGCGGTGAGAAACCATGTTCGCCCGGCCCGATATCCCGGCAGCGCGCCCGCTTTCAGCTGCCGCAAGTACCACGCTTCGGACTTGTGCAGAGCGCGAGCGCCGACAGAGACCGGGTAGGTCGGCTCATGCGGAACCGCTACTGCACCTGCGGCATCCTCGAACCCCTTGGTCTCTGGGTGCTCATCGGTCGACACACCAGCACCTCCTTCACACTATGAAACATGCTGTGCCCCAGCGCCGTTCGCGCCCTTATGCTCAGCGGTGGGCGATCGATACGCCAGGAACAGCCGAACTCCCGGTTCTTCGACGAGTTCGGTGACCTGCACGGTGACCAGCTCATCCCGGTCGCCCCAGCGGCGCGGAGACGGACCAACGTCGTAGGCGACCTCGACACCGCTACGCCACAGCCCAGCGAATAGGTCACTGCCGGCGAGTCGTCGAAGAAGCCGGGCTCCTTCCGGCGCATCGCGGAAGCGGCCCAGCGCCGCGCGCAGCGTCGCGACAAAGAACCGCGCATCCTCCTCGCCGGCACTTGGGCTGGACGGTCCGCCGGGCGAGGAGAATCGCCAGATGGCGAGGTTGTCCTCCGCGTGGTCCAGACCGGGAAACAGGCTCTGGAACTGATGGTTGGCCGCCACGACGTTCCACAGGGGATCGCAGAAGCCGCAGGCAATCGCCCGGGCGTCCCACGTCGCCAACTCGGCCTGGCGGCCACGCGTCGCTATGCGCGCGCGCAGCTCGTCCACCGGAGCCAGGACGGCTGCGGGTTCCCACAAGTCGATGGTGTGTCGGCTTTGGATCGGTGTCAGTTCGTAGCCGGTGATGATCTTGTCGAGGGTGTGGCGGCGCGGAGTCGCGGCACCGGTCTCGACCGACTTGAGATAGGCGGCACTGACGTGTGTGTACTGGCCGGCCAGCTCGCGGGTCAGGTCGCGGTGTTCGCGCATCACCCGTAGCCAGGGCCCGAGTGCTGGAATTCCAACCGGCACCTCACCAGTCAAACGGGGGACGTCCGGTGGCTGTCGAGCATCAGGTGAATCGGGTGTGGTGGTGGTCATGAAACCCCCTCGAACGCAGACACTTCCGTGCCGATGAATACAGGAATTAGTGAAAAGCTTTCTCCCCCGAGCGCTTTCGTTTCTATCAGAATCCCGCGATGGCGGCAACGAATAACCAGCGGTCTCACTGGCGAAGAGGCGCGCTCGACCTCGACCCCACGGCGGTGTTCACCACGTGGTGTCCACCAATCGGCGACGGGCGGGAAAAATTTCGAGGGATACTGGGAGTATCAATTTTCGCCGCTGTCGCACGTAAACCCATCTCTTTGTGGGCTAGCGCGGGTATATATAAAAACTCCATCCCTTCAACGCCTGGTGGACGAACGTTTTCCGCGTTTTGATGGTAGGGCAACTGCTCCTGCTCCGAAGGGAAATTGATTGTGGATCCGATGGTCGTTCTTTCCTTGATCGATACCGGCTCTGCGGCAGTCTCGAACGGACTGACGATCGCCGCCCAAGTGCTCTCGCTCGTCCTTCCGTTCCTCTGAGCTGCTGAAACATCGGATCAGCGCCCCGGGTCAGTTGGCGTTGACGACGCCGGGGCGCTGGCTCCCCGAAACGCCACACCATTCATTCTTTTCCTCTTTCTCTCCCTCCGTTCGAAGGGTTCATTCGGCATGCCGAAAACAGGATTCAGAAACGCCAGAAGACCCGTGACACCCAACAAAAGGGGGGAGCGGTTACAGGCAGGGAAGTTCCGACCTGCGTCGCTCGTGGTTGCCGGTGCTGTCCCGCTGTTGATCGCGCTCGCGTGCGCCGGCCCGGCGGGTGCATCGACGGCTTCGATCGCTGACCAGCCTGGCGTTACCAGCCCTTCCCAACCCGGCACCGTGACACCGCCGCCCCCACCTGCAGCGTCGCCGCCTGCGCCGGAACCTCAACCGGAACCGGCACCCGAGCCTCAGCCGACCTACGTCGAGCAGCCACCCGAGGTCCGCAACGGGTCCACCCCGCGCCCCGAACCCGCCGACGACCTGGCGCCGCCGGTGCAGGTGCAAGACCTGCATCTGCCCGAGACGGTGGCGCCGGTCGCGCCGATTCAGCCGCCGGACAACACGATTCGTATCGGTCAATGGCAGGCCCCGGCACCGGATTGGCTTCCACCCCAAGTACGTGACTGCATCAACAACACCGCAGCCGGTGCGGAAGCGCAGGTCGCCACCGCTCTGGATTCGATCGGAATCCCGGCAGGGCGCTCGGACCGGGTCAGTGGCGCAACGCTGGCCGGTGCCGGTATCGGCGGCGCGGCCGGAGCGGTCGCGGCCGGCGCACCGGTGGCCGCCGCGGGCGCGGTCGTGGGCGGGCTGATCGGCGGCACCATCGGCGGAATCGCCGGTGCCGCAGTAGGAACCGTGGTGCCGGTCCCGGTCGTCGGCACCGTTACCTCCGGCGTCGCGGGAACGGCAGTCGGTGCCGCGGCCGGTGCGGCAGCGGGCGCTGCCATCGCGGGTATCCCCGCGGCGGTGGCCGGTGCGTTGGCCGGCGGAACCGTCGGTGCCGGATTCGGCGCCGGAGTCGGGGTGGGCCAGCCATGACCGCCGCAACGCTCACTCTGAAATCGCTGGCAACGGCCGCTGTGAGCGCGGCGTGTGCTGCGGCGGTGACTGGTCTGGGTAGCGGCGCAGCCGATGCTGTGCCGATCCGTCCCGGTTGCCCAGCGTTGTACGTGATCGGAATCCAGGGCACGGGCCAATCGAACCCCGACCCGACCGCCGACACCGGAGTGATCGGCGCACTTCTGGGCCAGGTCCAGGCCGCGGCCCCGGATCTAGTGCAACACAGCACCATTCCGTACCAGGCGGGCTTCGGCGGGATCGTTCCCGGCGGCGGACCGGCACCCTACGCCGAATCGGCCACCGAGGCGCTGGCCGGCCTCGATGCCGCTGCCACCGACATCACCAACACATGCCCCAGCACGCTGCTGGCGGGTGTGGCGTATTCGCAAGGCGCCCAGGCGATGGCGCAATTCGCCCAGCAGGTCGGCGCCGGCAATGGACCGGTCGCGCCGGACAAGATCGCCGGGATCGCGCTCTACGCCAACCCCGACCGGCTCCCGAACTCCCCGGTCATTCCCGGCCGGCCCGGACAAACGGTGCCAGACCCCGCACCGGGCACACCGGGCGCTGCGGTCGCAGCAGTGCAGATCCTCAACCCGCCCGCGGCCGGTAGCGGTATCGCCACCGACGGCAGCGGCTACGGCGCTCTGACCGGTCGTGTCGCTGATATTTGCACCGACGGTGACCTGGCGTGCTCGGCACCCGACCACGCTGCCCTGCTACGCGTCGGCGCGGAAATCGCCGCCCAGGCCGACCTGCGCGACCCCATCGCTGCTCTGTCGTCGATCAACGGGTTGTTCTCGACGGCGATGGGGCGAGCGTGGACCACGGTGCTCGCCGAGGACTTCCACACCGACTCCGGCAACGCCGACTACCTACCGGGAAAACCGTTGGCGCAGCGACTCATCGACGCCGCCGACCCCCGAACCCCCGCACCCGGACCGGATCAGGCGCAGGAAGCCGCCCAGCGATGGGATCAGATCACCGCCGCGGCGACGGCGAACCCACTCGGCATCGTGCCGAAACTGACCGGCCAACTCGCCGCCGCATGGGGCCAGCTGGTGGCCGACAACGCCGACCTGATCAACCCGACGGTGTGGCTGCACTACGGCGACACCGTCGCCCGCCACAACGGCTACCTCACCAGCGGCCAACTCGCCTCCGGCGTCGCCTGGATGACCGCCCTCGCCCACGACGCCGCAGGACACCAGTCATGAACGACACCGGCACCGACTTCTACACCCCGCCCACCCTCCACGACTCCATCGAGCCCGGCCGCATCCTGCGCATCCGCAGGGCCGACACACCCAGGCTGGTCGGGGCAGGCGCGGCGTGGCAGCTGCTCTACACCTCCACCGACACCCACGGCGAACTGACCGCGGCCTCCAGCATCGTGATCGCCCCCGACACCGATCCCGAACTCGGGCCAGGCCCGATCCTTGTCTACCACCCGAGCTTCCACGGGCTCGGCGGACCCTGCGCACCGTCGCGGTTGCTGGCCATCGGTGCAGAACCCGACACCGCACCGATCACCGCGGCGCTGGAACGCGGCTGGATCGTCGCTGTTCCGGATGGCGAAAACCTCGGCATCACCGGCCAGGGCCCGCACACCTTTCTCGCCGCCCGCGCCGCGGCACACCACACCCTCGACCTCGCGCGCGCCACCTTCTCGATCCAGGAACTGAACACGCAGAGATCACCGGTGGTGGCGTGGGGGTATGCCGACGGCGCTCGCGCGGTCACGGTCGCGGCGCAGCTGCACCGCGCCTACGCACCGGAGGTGGACCTGCGCGGGATCGCTGCCGGCGCCACCATCACCGTTCCCGGCGCGCTGGCGGCATCGCTGAACACCGGTCCGTTTTCGGCGCTCGTGCTGGCTGGGCTCATCGGCTTGTCGCGCGCCTACCACCATCTGCCCCTGCGGCACGTGCTCTCGGCCGACGGCCGACAGGTTATCGCCGAAGCCGAAACCCGCAGTGCCCCGATGTTGCTGGCGCAGTATCGGTGCCCGATCGAGCACTGGTGCGATCGCAGGCAGCCGTGGACCGATCCCATGTGGCATTACGTCCTGGCTCGCGAAACCATCCCCGTCGACCAGTTACCGGGCGTGCCGGTGCACCTCTACCACGGCGCCCGCGACGCGCTGGTCCCGATCGGACAGAGCACCCGGCTGCTGTCGGCCTACCGCGAGGCCGGGGTCGAGGTGAGTTGGCGCAACTACGACCGCGGCCACCTCGACACCGCCCGCGACGCCATCACCGAGACCGTCGCACACCTGGCCGACTACCTCAGCATACCTAGCGAGGGGTGAAAAGCAATGCGATGCAGCACAACTCGGCACTTCCGGATAGTCGACCGCAAGAACCTGGTTCGCCGGGTTTGCGTGACAGCGGTGGGGGTCTCGCTGATCGCTGTGAGCGGCGTCCAGGTAGCGACGGCTGATCCGGCGGTGCCGATCGGGGAGCGGTGTCCGGCATTGTTTGTCTTCGGTGTCCAGGGGCCGGGCGAGTCGGCGACCGACACTGCACCGACGGTGGATACCGGTGCCCTCGGCCAACTGTTCATCCCACTGGAGGCGCGCGCCGGGGGCCTGATTCAGCGTCTCTACGTCCCCTACGGAACCAGCGAGACCGGCGACCCCGAGCCCTACGGTCAGGCCACCACCAGCGCCGCGCAGCGGCTCGAATCCGAGGCAGGCGAAGTCGTACATCGTTGCCCGACAACGAAGATCGCGGCGGTCGGCTACGGGCAGGGCGCGGCTGCCGTCGCCGATGTCGCCCACCGCGTCGGCGACAACACCGCCACCGTGGAAGCGGATTCCATCGCCGGGATCGCGCTGCTGGCCAATCCAGCGCGAGCGGGCAGCGACGTTCTTCCCGGCCGCCCGGAACAGACCACCCCCGCACCAGCACCCGGCACCACAGGAGCAGCGGTCGCGGCTATCCACTTCGCCAACACATCGCGCAACGGCACCGGCATCAGCGCCAACGATCGCGAGGACGTGGGAGTGGGATTCGGGGCATTGGCCGGTCGAGTCGCCGACCTCTGCGTACCAGGTGATCTGGCGTGCGATGCCCCCGCCGGTTCGCCACTGACGCAGACAGTGAAAAACGTAGCTGCTCAATCCAACCTCGGTGATCCGGTTGCCGCCATCTCGACCATCGCTCAGGCGCTGGCGGCCACGACCTGGAAAACGGCAATCGGCGTCGTCACCGACGACATCGCCGGCAACAGCCTGGACGAACTGAGCTACCAACCAACCAAACCCCTGGGGCAACGCCTGGCGGAGGCGTCGGACCCGAACACCCCGATGCCCGGCCCCGACGACACGCTGGCCGCGCTGTTCCGGATCGGCACGATCGGACTCAACACCGTCGTATCGGTCGCGCAGAAGGTGTTCACCCCGGCCACCATCGCTGAGCTGGCGACTGTCGGGATGGCCAACCCCGCCGCCGCGCTCGGGATCCTCGGCACGAAACTCGCCGGCGCGGTCGCCGACCTGATCCCGCCGCACACCGCACTGGGCTGGGTGAACCAGGCATTCGACGCCATCGCCTCCACCGTCACCGACGACAACCAGCTCTATCAGCTGGCCACCTACACCCAATACAGCGACACCGCAGGCCACCACGCCGCTTACACCAGCACCCCCGCCACCCCGTCGGGAACACCGGCCGTGGACGCGGTCGCCGACTGGTTCACCGCCCTGGCCCACGACCTCGCCGCCACCGACCCCAGCACGGCAACGCCACTACCCCCGACAACCACCACGGAGCCGGCCGCATCGACGACGCCCAGTTCCGTCCCTGAACGGACCGGCACGGCAACCCCTCCCCCTGCCGTGCCGAGTCCTTGAACCCCTTCGGCGGAGACGGTTTCTCTGCGCCAGAGATCAGTTCCGTCCTCGCGGGCCGACTCCGCCGAAGGGCCCACCCACCCATCCATCCATCCACGCCGAGGAGGTGAACCACCATGCCACACACCACATCCGCGGACACCACTCCGGCTCCCGGGGACGAATGGGGTTGGCTCGAGCCCGACTGTTCACAAGAACTGCAGTACGAGCCGACGCAACTGCATCCCGGGCGCACCGACACCCATCTCGCACCGCAGGCGCTGGGTCAGCAGCATCCGCGGCTCGGTATGCCGTCCGCGCGGGTGTGGATAGTCGTGGGTGCGACAGTGACTGTGGCCGCCGTCCTGGTGCTCATCGGTGCCCTGGTCGTTGCCGATCCCGGCGGACACGGCCTGGCTCCGACCCGGACCGCGGCCCCGCCCACGAGCAACGCCGCAACCGCTGGCGGGGCGTGCGCAGGACTCACCGGCACCACGGTCACCGATCGAGACGGTGACACACGGACCGTCGCCGGGGTCGTGGCGTCGTTCGAAAACGCCTATTACCGGCTCAGAAACGCAGACGCGGCACTGCGGGTCGTGGCGCCGGAGGCAGGCCTGGCGGCCGATGCGCTCGCCGCCGGGATCGCCTCCATCCCGGCCGGCAGCACCTATTGCGTGGCGATCACCCCGATCGCCGGTGGTAGCGCGAACGTGCACGTGGTCGAGCAGCATCCTGACCGCACCCGCACCGACTACCTGCAAGTGATCAACACCCGCCCCGACGGGCCCGGCTTGGTGATCACCAATATCCAGAAGCAGGCCGGACCATGACCGCTCTCGCCGTACACACTTACGATGAGCCCGCCGGCGGACGTCTCGACCCGACCACCGTCACAGGACCCGACCCGGAAAACCGTGCGCAGGTACGGAATTCACCGCTACCCGTCACGGGGGCGTATCCGCCGCTGTTCGCGGTGCTGGGCGCGCACGGCGGCGCGGGCACCTCGACGCTGGCCCGGTGGTGGGCACACGCCGCCGATATCGGGCTGGCGTGGCCCGCCTCGACAGTGACCACCCAGCGGGTAGTGGTCGCGGCTCGTGACTGCCTGCCCGGGTTGACCGCTGCCGCGGACCGGCTACGGGAATGGCATGCCGGGCTCACACCCCCGGGGGTCACCGTGGTCGGGCTGGTGCTCGTCCCGCCGCGGCCCGGCCGGGTCCCGATGGCGGTGCGTCGCTACCGCAGCACGGTCGCCGCCCTGGTCGAGGGCGCTGTGTGGTCGGTCCGGTGGCACGACGAACTGCTCACCCATGAACTCGACGACCTCGCCGCCTACACGCCCAGCGACCTGCCGCCGCCACGGCGAGCCCATCTGAGCGAGGCGGTCCCGGTCGACATCCACCGCGTCGGCGCAGCGATTACCGCACGCATCGCCACCACCCGGCCTGTCCAATCCGACCCCACACGCAGGAGATCGTTATGACCTCTACCGTCGTTGACAGTATTGCAGTTCTGGCACAACAGATTCCGATCACACCGCAGGCGCCACCGGGGTCGGCGGGGCTGACCAAGGTCGTGAACTGGCTGGCCTGGGCGGTGATGCTCGCCGGTATCGCCGCACTCATCTACGCCGGCGGCAAATTCGGGTGGGAACGCTGGCACGGCGGCGCCGTGGAGAGCCCCAAGATCGTGTTGGGCGCCCTCGTCGGCGGAATCATCGCCACCAGCGCCGGATCCATCATGACTCAAATCGTCGCCAAATAAGCAGCGCACCAACGGATCCGGCTTGCCACACACAGGGGTGACGGGGCACTTCGAAACGCCGGACCCAACCGTCTCAACAAGTACTCGATTCTGAAACAAAGGAATTCACACCTATGCCAGTCACCGACACCTCCCCATTGGAAATGACCACCAGCGACGGGCTCATGCTGGCCGCAGATCGTTGCGGGCCAGCGTTCGCCGCAGCGACCGTTGTCTATGTTCATGGGTTGCTGTGCGACGGCAGCTGGTGGCAACCGCTGACCAAGCAAGTCCACGATCGCCTCGATGGCCAGATCGCGCAAATCGTCTGGGACCAACGCGGACACGGCCGCTCCGGTCGCCCCCACCGCAGCGTCGAGACCACCCTCGAGCACTTGGCCGACGATCTCGACGCCGTGCTCACCCAGGCAACCGGGGCAGTCGTGCTGGTCACGCACTCGGCCGGATCCTTGGTCGCTGCCGCCTACGCGCAGCGCTACCCGGCGCGCGCCGCCGCCCTGTCGGGACTGGTGCTGTTCAACGCCACCGGAGAATTCCCCGAATTCCCCGCCCTACCCGAACATTTCACGACTGCGGCGACGCGGATCAAGATGCTTCGCCACGGCCCGCTCGACCACATCGCGGCCGCGGCTGCGTCGATGGCCGAACGACGCTTCCGCCGGACGGCACGCCGGCTGGGGTCTAGGGCTCCGCTGGCCACCGGGGCCCGTCCGGGTGATCCGCGCGTGTTGACCGACCTCATGCACGCCTACCGCCACTTCTACCTCGACCCCGAGACCGCGGCCGGGTTGCGGTCGGTGCCGTCGTTCGTGGTCACCGGCGACCGCGACCGGGTCGTGCCCGCCGCCCAATCGACACGGTTCGCGGAGAAGATCTGGGCTGACCAGCAGGTGGTGCCCGGTGCCGGGCACTCTCTACCGAGAAGTGACCCCGAGACGGCCGCCGAGGTGATCGTCGCGGCCCTCGATGTCGCCTACCGCGCCGACGTCGACGAGCTCCTGCTCGGCCAGGACGGCGAGCTGGCCGCCGACCCCGACGGTGCGCCATGAGCGCCACGACCCGGCTGGACCCGAAAGTCCTCGGCCCGCTGACCCAGCTGCTGGGGTGGCTGGCCTGGCTGGTGCTGCTGCTCGCGATCGCCCGCACCATCTGGATCGGCTGGCAGCTGGCGTGGCGACTCCACCGCGAGGAAGCGATCGAAGGACTCGCCGGCGCCCTGCTCGCCGCCGTCCTCGTCGGCTCCGCCAGCGGCATCGCCGCCGCCCTGTTCCCCACCCACTGAACTCCGAACCCCTTGGGAGACACCAGTGAACTCACACACCCCCCACCACGTCGGACTCACCGCACTGATCGGCCTACTCGGCATCGCCACCCTCACCGGCTGCACCGGCCCCGGCGACCACACCGCCCCGCCCGCGACCCCATCGCTGCCCGCGGACATCCACGCCGCACCCACCAACGTGACATCCTCTGTCTACCAGGGCATCTCGCTCCCGGTGGCCGACGAAGGCCCTCACATGGTGACCGGTGCGGTCGCGGCAGGGTTCACGCACACCCCGGCCGGGGCGGCGCTGGCCGCCATCCAAGCCATCGTGCGGATGTCCCTGGCGCCCGACGATCAGTGGGACCTCGTCGGCCAACAGATGCTCGCCCCCGGCGCCGGACGCGATGACTGGGCCGTCGCACGAGCCCAAATGTCGATCACCACCCCGGCCACCGGCACGCCACCGAAGATCCTCGGCTACCGCATCACCGGCTACACCCCAGACCGGGCCGACACCGCGATCTACACCCAGCAACCCGACACATCGCTGACCTGCAACACCGCCACCGTCATCTGGCAGGCCGGCGACTGGAAACTGCTGCTGCCCGACGGACACCACCCCGCACTCGTGACGTCACCCAACACGCTGCCCACCGACACAATCCTGCTCCCGATCCGATGAAGACCACCACAACGACCCCACCACCGAACCGCCACCGCTGGCTCGGACTCGCCGTCGCCCTGGCCGTCCCGCTCAGCGGATGCGGCACTGACGCGGCTCAACCCCCGTCCGCCGGTTTATCCACAACGACCCCCACGGCTGCGGCGCGGCCCCCGCTCAGCGCGACACCGGCCCAGCCTCCGACCACCGACCTGTTCGGCAACCGCCTTGACGTCGTCGGCGACGAAGGGCGCGCGCAGACCCAAAATCCGGCCACGCGAACCAGCTCATCGGCGGGCGACTACCTCACCGCGGCACCAGCGCAAATGTCTTGGCAACGCGGATGGGGTGGCGCCGCGCTACCAGTTTCGGGCAGTGACGGTCCGGCTTACATCGACCACGGGATCGCCTCCGGGTTCGCCGACACCCCGCAAGGCGCGGCGCTTGCTGCCTGCGACGCGATCGCCCGCGCCCTCGCCGCGCCAGAAGAAGTGTGGCAGAACGTGGTTCGGTCCCGATTCGTCGGGGACACCGACGCATTCATCGCCAGGATGACGCGCGGCCGCACCCGCACACCGGATGCCGCCCGCTATGTCACCGTCCCCGACGGCATCCGCATCCGCCCCGGCTACCGCCCCGACTTCGCCGTCGTCGACATCGCCACCCGAACCCGCGACGGCTACACCTACGCCTCCTGGCCCATGACCTACGACCACGACGACTGGCGAATGCGACTACCTGACGACATCGAAACACTCTGGCAGCCAGGCGTTCCCATCGAAGCGCTTGCCGGCTTCGGGCAATGGAGGACCACCACATGACGACATCCATCGCCGCCGTCACCCATGCTCAACTGCCGGACATCGTGTGCGACCTGCCCACCGGACCTGGCGCGGTGTGCGCGTTGAAACAACTCGGCGGCAAAGCCGCCAACTCCGTAGCGAACTCCGCATTCGACAGCATGGTCGACTCTTTGGTCAACGGCATGACATCCGGAATCCGATTCGTGATGACGTGGTGGGTCAACCTACCCTCTCCGCAGCTAGCGGCGTCCACTGGGGAGCCGGGCCCTGCCTTGGCGGCCATCCGCGGGTACACCGGCGGTTTGCAGGTTCTGCTGATGATCGCGGGGATTTTGTTCGCCGCCGCTCGGCTGGCGATGGCCAAACGTGGTGGTGTTGCGGGGGAGGCGCAGGAGAGCTTCCTGATGTTCGCGCGGGCGGTGTTCGCCTCGATGATGTTCTCCGCGTTGATCACTACCGGCACGAAAGCTGGAGATGCGTTCAGTGACTGGGTGATCAACGACGCGACCGGCGGCGATCTGCACGGAGCGGTCGAGCGGTTGGTCGACAACAACCTGCGCGGTCACAGCAACCTCGGCTCCGGTGTCCTGCTCGTGCTGGCAATCCTCGGCTTGATCAGCATGCTCGTCCAACTCGCAATGCTGGTCATCCGCCAAGCCGTCCTCATCCTGGTGGTCGCGGCGATCCCGCTGGCCGCAGCTGCCGCGGGCACCGGCCCCGGTTCCCAGGCGTACAAGCGGATGCTGTCGTGGTCGCTGGCGTTCGTGTTGTGGAAACCGGTCGGCGCCCTCATCTACGCGATCGCTTTCACCGCCGCGGGCACGAAAACCACTGGTCAGCAGCAAGATCCGCAATTGGTGTTGCTCGGCATGATTCTGTTGTTGTCGGTGACGATCGTGCTGCCGGCGTTGATGCGGCTGGTCGTGCCAGCGGTGGCGACTCTCGGCGGCGGGGGAGGGGCAGGCGCTGCACTCGCCGGTGGCGCTCTCGGTGTCGCGATGGGCGCAGCCGGAGGTGACCGTTCCGCAGCCCGCAAGATGACCGAAGGCGAAAACGCCACCAGCGGTGGAGGTGGCGGTGGTCCCAATTCGCCGCCGAGTGGCCCATCGGGCGCGGCAGGAGGCGGCCGTCCTCTCTCGGGTGGCACCGGTGGTGGTGGAGCTTCGCCCGGCGGCGGGGCCTCATCCGGAGGGGCCGCACCGGCGGGAGCCGGGGGGCGGTCGGCGGGCTCAGCGGGATCAGCCGGTGGTAGCTCCCGTGCGGGTGGCGGGGCGGCTGCTGGGGCGGGCATCGCTGGAGCGGCCGTCATGGGCGCGCAGTTGGCTGGTCAGGGTGTGCAGTCGGCGAGTTCGGCGGTCGAGTCCCGAGCCGGTGACAGCTGGGATATCGATGCGCCCGGCCCGTTGGAGGTGCGGCGATGACCAGTCCTCGCATGTACGGCAGATGGGAGAAACCGCGCTCGGCCGGGTTCTTCGGGATGACGTGGGGTGTGAGCATGCTCGCGCTGGCCCTGCTGATCACCGTGATGGCCACATTCATGATCACCCGATCCATCCCTACCACACTGATCGTGCTCGCCTGCGCTGCAATAGTTTTCACGCCCCTCGTCATCACGATCGATGGCCGGACCGGGTGGGAGACGGCGGTCTTGCGGGTTCAGTTCGCGGCGGCGAAAGCGCGGGGTGAGCTGCTGTATCGGTCTGGCCGGTTCTCCCGTATCCCGGGCGTGGCGAGATTGCCTGGGCTGCTGGCTGATTCACGCCTCGCTGAGTGGGAGACCCCTGGCGGGAAGCGGTTCGCGATCATCCATATTCGCCGTACCGATCACTGCACGGTGGTGCTGCGGGTGCTACCGCGCGGCAAGGAACTGGTCGACCAAGCACAAATAGACGCCTGGGTTGGCGAGTACGGGCATTTCCTGGCCTCGCAGTCACGCGGCGGTGAGGTCGTCGCGGTCACCTCGGTGCTCGAGAACATCGCCGAAACACATCTCAAGCAACGCCGCGAAGTCGCACGCCTGGTCCGGCCGCAGGCACCGGAATTCGCGGCTGCGGTGATGCGTGAGGCCGCCGCCGATATCGGCGGAGTCGGTGTGCGGACAGAAGGCCGCATCGCCATCACCTACCGTGCCATTGGCACCTCCCGCACAACGCGGCGGGATCTACCTGAGCAGGCCCGCGAGATCGGGCAACGCCTGCAAGGGGTGCTGTCCCAGCTGGCCCGTGCGGGGCTGCCGGCCACGCCGTTGCAGGCGTGGGAGGTGCTGGGGCTGGTGCGGTCGCGCTACGACCTGGCCGCCCAGCGCGATATCGAAGCCGCCGGCCCGGCGATCACCGATACACAGTCGTGGGATTCGGTGGGCCCGATCGCGCACGAGGACCGCTGGGACCATCTGGTGCACGACGGGGCCCGCTCCATCACCTGGGAAATGGACGCCCCGCCGCGGGGCGCGGTGCTGGAAACCGGTCTGGAGGAGTTGCTGCGCCCGCGCGCGGATGTGCCGCGCAAACGGGTCGCGATCGTGTACCGCCTGCATTCGGCGGCCGAGGCCACCGACATCGTGGACTCCGACTTCCGCGACGCGCTGGCCGCCGAACAGACCGAACGCGGTATCGCCTCGGCTGCGGCGTCCATCCGCGTCGACAACACTCGCGCCGCCCGGCAGGAACAGGCCCGCGGTGCCGGTCTCACCCGATTCGGGGTCCTGGTCACCGTCACCGACGTCCTCGACGCCGACCTGCCCGGCATCGAAGCCTCCGTACGCACCATGACCGCGGCGTCGCGGCTGCGGGTGCGCCGCTGCTACGGCTCCCAAGCCGCCGCCTTCGCCGCCTCCCTCGGCATCGGCCTGATCCTGCCCGAACACACCTCGATCTCGAAGCGGTTCAGCGCATGAACATCCATAACGAGACCCGGAAGGCCCGCCCTCCGCGAACGACGACCGTCGCGGGGATCCGCGTATTGACATCCCAGGCCCGCGCAGAGGCCGAAAGGGCCGCCGCCGGGCGCGGCGTGGCCGCCGTGCGCGCTCGCTGGGCGCTGTCGAGTGACGATCATCGCCGCGCCACTGCCGCGCGGCGGGTGGAGGATTCGGTACGCGACGGATTCTCGCTGCCCGCAGCGGGTTTGACCGACCGCGGGTACCGCGGCGTCGGCGGTGGCCGGGCGACAGTGGTGGCGGCGACACCGGAATGGCGGGCGACCACGGTGCAGGTGGCCGGATTGTGGCCCTTCGCGGTCGGCGCGACCGCCCCGGTGGTCGGTTGCCCGGTGGGCTCGCATTTCGTGACGGGCGCGCCGGTGCATTTCGATCCGATGTCGTGGTTCGCCCGCGGGTTCATCACCGCACCGATCGCGTTCGTGTTGGCGCTCAACGGTTTCGGCAAATCCTCGCTGATCCGACGCCTCGCAACAGGGGCGGTCGCGGCCGGGGAAACCGTGCTGTGCATGGGCGATACGAAACCCGACTACCGCGATTTGGTCGAAGCGCTGGGTGGGCAGGTCGTCGACCTCGGCTATGGGCACGGCAGCATCAATCCGCTCGCTGTCGGCGCGCTCGGCACGATCATCGATCGACTCCCGGATCCGGATCAGCGCCGCCAGGTCGCCGCGCGGGTGGAAGCCGGACAGGTCAACATCGTGGCGGGGCTGATCGAGTTGGTCCGCGGCTCTCGCGTCGCCGACTACGAAGAAACCCTCATCGCCGCCGGGCTGCGCGAACTCTACAGTCCCGCAGGAGGATTCAGTCCGGAGCTGCCGCCGCGGCTGTCGGATCTGCTGGCCACGATCTCCGGCGGCGCGAACCGGTTGCGGCAGTTCGCCGAGGAAGACGACGACGTCGCATTCCGGGCGGCGACCAAAGTGCTGCGCCGCTCGCTACGCGCGGTGATCGAGGGACCGTGGGGCCAGATCTTCGACCGTCAGACCAGCACACCACTGGATCTGAACAGCCCGGCCGTGTGCATCGATGTGTCCCGCATTCCCGAAGGCGATACGAAACTGCTGGCGGCGGTGCTGATGGTGTGCTGGAGCGAAGGGTTCGGCGCGGTCGCCGCCGCTCACGCCCTGGCCGACGCAGGTCTCGCGCCGCCGCGCACGTTCGAGGTCGTCATGGACGAGATCTGGCGGGTGCTCGGTGCGGGGGAGTTCATGGTCGACCGCGTCGACGCCTTGACCCGGTTGAACAGGCCGCTGGGCACCGGGTTGATCATGTGCAGCCACACCATCAAAGACCTCGCCGCCTTCGACTCACCGGCTGCGCAAGCCAAAGCCCTCGGCTTCTTCGAACGTGCCCGCGCCAAAATCATCGGCCCCGTCGGACCGGAAGAGATCGAACGCCTCCGCGCCGCGGTATCGATCACCGACACCGAAAAGTTGCTGGTCACCTCCTGGGCGGCGCCCCGGCCACCGACAGACGATCACCTCGACAATACCGGCGAACGCGAAACCCCGCCCGGCACAGGATGTTTCCTGCTCAAAACCGGTGAAGCCGACGCGCCGGGTGTGCCGTTCCGCATGACCTTCACCCCGACCGAGCGTGCCCGCGACATCCACAACACCAACCGCCGCTTCTCTCACCTTACCGGAGAACACCACGACGGCCCGCAGCCATCGTTCGATGCTGAGGCTTTCGAGGTGGGGGAGGACGGCGATGAGTGATGTCGTCCACCAGAACCATCCTCACAGGCATCGTGGCACTGCCCGTCGCGTTGATCGTGTTGCTGGCAGTGCTCGTCGGCATCCAGCCCGCGGACTCATGTACGGCCCAGGTGCTCGCTGGGGGAGTGGCGGGCCCGACGGGGCAGTCGCTGGCGGGGTTGAACGAGCGGCAGTTGCAGTTGGCGCGCAATGGTGTCGTGATCGGCAAACAACGCCGGGCGCCGGAGTCGGTGATCATCGCCGAGCTGGCGGCGATGATCACCGAATCGACGTTGCGCAACCTCGCGAACTCCAACGTTCCGGAATCGCTGAGCTTCCCCAACGACGGAGTCGGCGCCGATCACGATTCGGTGGGCCCGCACCAGATGCGGGTCAGCGTCTGGGGACGCGTCGGTATCGCCGCCCTCATGAACGTGGCCTATCAGGTCAACTGGTTCTACGACCAAGCCGCCACCATCACCGGCGCCGCCTCGATGTCCTCAGCCGAACTCGCCCAAGCAGTCGAAGTGTCCGCACCGAACGCCTATGCCGGACAACTGGACCTGGCCCAACGCCTCTACGCGATGTTCGCCGACATCGACCCAGCGTCCATGCCCGCCCCCGCGCCAGGACAACCGGCTCCTGGATGTGGACCCGGCTCGGGACCACCCGGCGCGCCAGTGCCGGCCAGTGGGTACGGACAGGCGGTCGTGGCCGCGGCGCAGCGGTGGATCGGTACCCCGTACGTGTGGGGTGGTGGAGACGCGAACGGTCCGACGGGCGGCGGGTTCGACTGCTCAGGGTTGACGTTGTACGCGATCTACCAGGCTTCGGGTGGGCGAATCCGGTTGCCGCACTACACACAAGCCCAGCAAGACTCACCAGCTGGGCAGGTGGTTCCGTTCGATCAACGCCAACCCGGGGATCTGATCTTCCTCACCTCTGCCGGCGAGAGCGATTCTCACCATGTCGCCGTGTACGCGGGCCGCGACGCCGACGGTACGGACCTGGTCATACACGCCCCGCAAACCGGCGAAACCGTCACCACCGCACCTCTTTCCCGCGTCGCTGGATCCGACCACCTCGACGTCCGCCGCTACACCACCCCGCAACCTCGAAGCCCGACAGTGGAAGAGGGAAAACAGTTGTGACACCGAATAATTCGCATCGACGACGTGAGGCGGGATCCGGCCGTGGACGTTCTGTACCTCCGTCGTCGAAGGGTCGCAATACCGCTATGACCAGTGTAGCCGCTAACGACCGCGTCACTGCCGAGCAACGGCTCGCCGGACGGGCATCGGCGGGGCCGCACCTTCTGGCGTGGGTTGCCGCGACGCGGCAGACCTTCACCATCTGCCGGCCCGACGGGTACACCGTGGCCCACGACCGGTTCCACCGCGACCTGATCATCGACAGCTACGACACCGCCATCGAAGCCGCAGCGCTGCAAGCGATCTGGCTCGCCGCGCACGGGAAAGACCTGTGGGGCGCCGATGTGGCGACCCTGCGCATCGTCACATCCAGCTTTGTCGTGGACCCGGGTGCCCTGCGCCGGGCGGCGTTCGTCAGCGGCCTGGTGCTCGACCTGCTCGTCGACTCCGCTACCAATCCCGCTACCGGCCATCAGCTCGGGGTGTGGGTCGACTGGCGCCGCGCCGACCTCACCTACCTGATCCAACATCCGAGGAACCAGCAATGAAGTCACGCCCCTTCGCGACCTTGCTCACTGTCATGGCCGGAGTGTGCCTGCTGACCGCGTGCGCCGAGCACCCGTCACGTGGCCGCCAGCCGGACGAAAATGCCTGCGCACACGCACGATTCGACTCACCGTTTACCGCGATCGACCCGTGCTCGGCCGAATCGGTCATGTCGGTGGCCTTGCAGACGATGTTCACCTACCGACCTGGCGAGGGGCTCGACCCACGGCACGCGTTCGACGCTGCGACGCCGCTGCTGGAACCCGAATTGGCACGCAGCGGCGCACCGGCGGCAATCGCCCTGGCGCCGGTCACACCCGACATGTGGGAACACTGGCGCGACCAGCACGTCACGGTCACCGCGACCGCTCGCGCCACGGCCGATGATCACCCCGCCGACACCGCGGCGCGGGCGGCGCGGGTGGTGACCGTGAGCATGCAACCCAGCGACAGCACACCCTCGCTGAGGCTGGTGGTGTTCGCGGTCGCGCGTTACACGCAGACCGATGAAGGCGTGCGATGGCTGCTGTCGAACGTGCAGGTGGCGTCATGACCAGCGGCAACGGCGACCCTGTCGACGAGGGCGGGCAAGCGGTCAAAGCCGGGTTCGTGCAAGCGATGCAAACCGCGGCGATGACGATGAACCTGCTCCAGCGCCGCGGCAGCGAATCGCGCTCACGGCAGGAGTTCACGCAACGCCAAGACGACCGGATCGCCGAACAGCAACGCAAGAACCACATCCACGGCTTGCAGCTGCAGGGCTACATCGATCGCTCGCAGCACGGCCGCCTCGAGCATTGGGCCGACATGGCGATCAAGGCCGGCCGCTACCGCGAGCACCTGCTCGAAATGCAGGTCAAAAACGCGCGCCTGCAACACGATCAAGACAAAGCCGACCGCGCCAACGATAGCGACAAGGCCACCGAGGAACGTCGCGACAAGACTCACGGGTTGCAGGTGCGCGCCCTGCGTGGTGAGTACAACCGCAAAGACGCGATCCACACCCAGCAGTTGCGCCGCTACGACAAACAGATCGCACAAGACCAGCGGCTACACGATCTGAAGGTCGAATACCAGCAGCTGCTGATCGAGGCCCGCAAACGCGCGCTCGGGCTCACCGAAACACTCACCGACACCGACCCCGGCACCGCCCGCGCTCACGCTGCCAGCGCGGGCTGGGCGGCGGCCGAGGCCACCGCGGATCTGTCCGACCAGCAGCGCTTCGCCGCCGACGCGTGGGCCGAACGCTACGGCGAGGACACCGGCAAGGACCCCCGTACCACATTGGCCGATGCGCGTGCCGAGGCTGCATCCCTCGACGACGCGGTCGATGAACTCCACACCCAGACGAGCGCGCTCAGCGCCGAGTACACCCTTGCCAGCTATGGCGAATCCCAGCTGCGGGATATGAACTCCCACAGCGCCACCGAACCCGCCCGCGGGCCCGATGCCGATTCAGGCGAAGAGCTCGAAGTGCTCGACGGAGAGGTCATCGACGTCGCAGTCGAGGTCACCGGCGTCACCGGTGACCTCGATGTGGGCGTCGATTTCGCGCCATCGGTTTTCCCACCCGTCAAAGCTCTCGGGCCCGCGCCGTCGACGGAGATCGAACCATGATGGCGCGCAACACCTTTCTTGTCCGCGAATCGGGTCTGGCTGTGCCCGATCGGTGGCAGATGAAGCTGCTCGCGGGTGTGTATTCGCATGCGTCGGCGGCGCGGGAGATGGCCGCGGCGGCGCGAGCCGGGCGGGAGGCGACCGGGGAACTTCCGCCCCCGTCCTGGTCGCGGGCGTTTCGCACCGAGGTCCTGCTCGGCCAAGAGCTCGAGAAAGCGGGACTGGCCGCCGGGGTGCCGCGCGAGTGGCTGAACCAGGCGCGCACGCGCGCCCATCTGGCTCAGCCGTGGCGACGTGACCTGCACTGGCGCATCCCGAAACCGGCGGACCGGACCAGGTTGCTGGTCGGGCTGGCCGGTGAGGCGCACCGGATTCAGGACCTCGCCGCGGTGGCGGTCGCCTACGAGCACCGCGGCGCGCACGCCGAACCCGGCACCGCGACCTGGGTCATGCGCAACCTGCGCAGATCCCGCACCCGCCTGGTCCAACTCGCACGCCTGCTCGCCGTGACCGACGACGAAGCCCAGCGAATGTGGAACTCGCCCCAGCACTGGGCCGCCGCCGCCGAGGGGGCCCGCGACGCGAGTGTCGACGAACTCGACTCCCGCTGGCGCACCCACGCCCGCAGCGACCAGACCAGCATCGTCCTGCAGGCCCGCGCCCTCACCAAATCCGGAATCACCGCACCAACCAGCGCCGCACTCCCACCACCCGATCAGATCCTCCAGATCCTTCGAAACGAGCTCGGACACAACACAGTTCCTCTATCCGAGGCCTCAGACCGGCGTTCGGCAGCCGATCTGGTCGCACCGGCCGGGCAAGGCATCGATAGGGCGCTGGCCGCAGCGGGAATCGGCAGTGGCGGCCATGACGGCCTGGTGGCGGATCTTCCGCCGCTGCCACGACAGCCCGGCACCGGAGTCGAGGTCGAACTATGACCGGGCCGGAACGCGCCGTCGGTGCGGCCGGTCGGCGTCCGGTTGCGCCGAATGCGGCGCAGAAGGCACTGCTGCGGCGGTTGTGTGCGGTGGCGGCCCAGACGAGGGTGTTGCTCGATACCGCCCGAAACGACTATGAGACAGGGGTTTTAGCAGAACCTGCCTGGTTCGCGCGCCTGGATGCCCTGATGGCGCGCAGCGCCGCGCTGGTGGAGCTGGGCCACGCCGGTGGGATACCGCAGCGGTGGATCGATCTCGCTCGCCAGCAGGGCGAGCGCGGCACGGGGTGGCGGACCCCGCAACGATGGCCCGTCCCGCATCCCGTGCACCGGGCCCGCCTCATCGACGACCTCGCGGCCGAAGCCCGCGAACTCAGCGATGTCATGGCCGTCCATGCCGCCTACCGCACCCGTGCCCGCAGCGATGAACCCGAATCGCTGTGCACACGGATCGAAGCCACAACAGCGTTGCGCCACGAGCGTCTGACCTCGATCGCGGCGCTCTTGGATCTGATCGGACCCGAACGGGACCGGATCAGGCCCGCCTCGGATCCGATCTGGGCCCGCGCTCTGGCGGCCACGGTGCGAGACCGTGGTCCCGACCTGCTGGCACAACAATGGCGCGCCTACGCCGAATACGAACCCACATCGGTGGCGGCCTACCGGCTGCTGACCGACCACGGCGACCTCGACTTCATTCCGGATTCCGCCATCGCGCCCGTCCCCGCGGTGATGGTCGAGCACATCGCCGCAGCTCTGCGGCTGCCACCCGGTCTGGCTGTTCACGGCCTGCCACTCGGCGCAGCCACAGACAGCGCCGTGAATGCCGCGTTAGGCGAGCCCCGGTGCGTCGAATTCCCCGCGCCAACTGCCGGCGACGAGCAGCACGCCGGCGCCGGCCCGGCACTCATACATCGCGACGGCGGCCCCAGCCCGTGACCGAGCACGGGCAGACCGTTGTGAGCCGCTGGCTATCCGGCGGCGGAGCACAGAGCTTGAGACCAGGAGCAAAAGGATGACGACTCCCCACCCGACACCCGGTCCAGTCCGCATCGGAGCGCAGACGTCGACCGTCTCGTCGGGCAGTGACCGTGTCCGGGGTCCGAACGCCGCCCAAGTGGCATTGCTGCGGCGGCTGCGTGAGGTCTCCGACGGGCTGCACCGGATGCAGGAAACCGGCCGTCTCGGAGGCGAATTCGGACACTTTCCCACCGAACTGTGGCACGACTACCTCGACGAAATGCACGACCGCGCCGACGCACTGACCGCGCTCGGACGTGCCGGCGGTATCCCCGCACAATGGCTCGGCTACGCCCGCGGCCACAGCACCGCGCAGGTACCGGGCCGTTGGCCGGAAACCGGTGCGCCGCCGCGTGCGGAACTGATCGGCGCCGTGGCCGAGCAGGCGCGGGAGTTCGGGCAGATCGCGGCCGTGCACGCTGCCTACCAACTCCACACCACCGGCGAATTCGATCGAGCGCAGGAAGCCTTCGCTGAAAAGCTGGGCCAACACTGGGACCGGATCGCTACCGTCGCAGCGCTCCTGCGACCCGTCGGCACGGAACGCGAACAGATATGGCCCGCCGCCGAAGACCCCGTGTGGATAGAGGCTTTCGCCGACCCCGTACGCGACACCGACCCCGGCGACCTGGCACAGCGATGGCATACCCACCTGTCCGCCCCGGACGCCGACGTGGCCGCACACGCGACGCTGGCCGACTACGGCGACCTCACCTGGGACCCCGACCGCGAACTCGTGCCCCCACCGCAATCGCTGATCACCCAAGTCAGCGCCGCACTACGCGCCCAGCACACGGTCGGTGGTGGCGCCACGATCGACGCCAATATCGGCGCCGCGCTACCGGAGATGGCCCGCGAATTCACACCCGAGATCCCCACATCGGACCCGCACCGTGGTGTTGTCCCGGCGCTCGACACCGGACCCCAACCGTGACCGCAACCCGGCAGACCAAAACACCAGCAGTGCAACAAAATTCGATTCAGGAGGCCCACCGATGACCGACCCGCAATCACCGCGCGTGCAGCGAAGACCGATGTGGCAGCAAAGACTGCTCGACCGGATCCAGGACCTGTCCGACGACCGCGGCCGGCTCCTGCGCGAGGGCTACGACACTCCGCCCGGGGCGGGGGAGTTGTCCATGCTGGCATGGCGCACTCAGCTGCTGCAGCTGGCGGCTGACCGCAGCGAGATCGAAGCCCGCGCGCACGCGATCGGCATCCCGCCCGCCGAAATCGCCGCCGCCCGAGCGGGAGGAAGCCGCGGACGCCGAGCCGACCTCAACCCCGAGCCCGGCGCCGATGCGGTGCGCGAGCACGTGATGGGCTGGGTGGCCAGCGACGTATGGCAGATCCAGCACATGGCCGCGATCGATGTCGCCCACCGGATGCGTGCGGTCACCGACGCACCCCGGTTCGAGCCCGAACCGTGGATGGTCGCTCAGTTCGAGCGCAACCTGAGCGCGTTGTGGATACGGGCCGGCAACGTCGCCGACGCGATCGGCCTCACCGTCGACGAATCCGCCGGAATGTGGGCGCGGACCAGCAGTGACTGGCAGCGAATCCTCGACGCCACGACACATAGCTACGACAACGAAGCAGTCGAGGAACGCTGGCGCATCTACGCCCGCCCGGGCATCGAAACCAGTGTGATACGCGATGCCACAGCCATCACCCTGCGCGTGGACGTCGCCCTGTCCGAGCAACCGGTGCGCATTCCCACGCCGCACGCGATGAAGACCGCCGCAGCAGCGTTCCTGTCTGACTCCTCGTCCGGCGCCGACGCCATCGCCGACGCGATCGACCGCGCCCTGCCCGCCGAAGCAGACCACACCCGATGGGAGCCCGCCCCACCCGCCGACCCGCCCCAGCCTCCCGGCCGCGATCTCGACACCGGAGCCCAACCATGACCAGCGCATTCCCCCAGCCGAACCGGCTGGCTCGCACAAACATTCACCTACCGAGGAGGTATCGATCATGACCGACCCCGGCCCTGGCCCTGCACGCTCGATCGAGCAGTGGCAGGCGAAGTTGCTGGCCCGCATCGACCGGCTGGCGCGCGAGTACGCGATGGTGCAGGCGCGCGGCTTCACCGGCTACGACGGCACCGACGGCTCGCCCGAGCAGGAGTGGCGTTCGCACCTGGACGCGTTGGAAGCCGAACGCGAAACCACCGAACAACTGGCCATCGAACTCGGCATCCCACCCCAATGGGTCGAACACGCCCGCACCAACGGCACCGAAGCAGCCGAACTGCCGCCTCCCGCACCAGAAATCGCGAACACTGTCGTCGATCAGACCAGCCAGGCCGATATATCCGGGGCTGCCTCGGCGTCGAAGCAGCTGTTCATCGATATGGCCGTGGTCGATGTGTGGCATGTGCACCGGATGGCGTTGTTGACTGCAGCGCGCGACTCCCGCCTCAATGCCGGGCGTCTTGGGTTGGGCGCCGATCCGATCGCCGACAGGCAGTTCCACCGCAACATGGCACTGCATCATCAGCGCGCGGCGGGACTGTCCGACGCCGCGCAACTGTCCGCCCCCGAGGTCGCAGCACTATGGGACAGCCCCCAAGTCCGCACCGCGCGCCGCCAAGCCGCGCAGCAGATCAACCGGTGGGACGACCTGCACCTGGAATTCGAGTGGCGCCGCTACACCCAACCCGTCACCGACCCGGCTTTGCCGCCCTACATCCCCACCGACCCAGCCACCGGAGCGCCCACCAGCCAGGCACAAGCACCGCCACCGGCGCCTGAGGAACTGATCGCGCGCGCCGCCGCCGCGCTCGGTATAGACCCCAACCGCACCGACCGGCTCCCGATCCACCACGCAACCGCCATCGATATCGCCTTGCCCGCGGCGACCATCCGCGACTGGCAACCCGGCCACGCCCCAGCACCACCGCCGACCGCCACAGGCCCGGACCTCGGGCCCGAACCCTGAGACCATCCCCGCCCGCTTCCCGGTGATGCCGCTGGCGCCGACCATCACCGCAGACCGATCCGAACCACCGCGAGGACATCCCCTCACGCCCGGCCCACCAGCCGCGGCCCGCTTCCCGACAAGGCGGAACCCGATGTCCGACAACACATTCCCCACCACAGGGTCGCCCGAAGCCAGCACCCCAGACCTGACAGCGAGCCCAACTCCCCCCGCCGCAGCGGCGCATCCTGCGGTGCCGCCGACAGCGTTTCGATCGCGCACCGTCGCTTCTGCGCTGGCGGTCCGGTTCGGCCCCGACGACCCCGACGCTGTGCATGCCCTCGCGCTCCGCGCGGTGCAGGACTCGATGAAGCGCTACATCGACTGGCAACGCCATCAACCCCCCGACGGCGCTGCTGCCGGTCCTGGCGAGTGGCGAGTGACCGCGGTCAACGGCGTTGAAGACGATTTGCGCCGCGCCTACCTCGACGCAGTCCAGGCCGGCGTCCCGATCAGTCAGATCGACACCGCCCACGATCTCGGACGAGCCGGTGTCGGATGGGACCAGCAACCCGCCCACCCGCTGCTGGGCCGGCTCGAACGCCTCGCCCACGAACTCACCCTCGCCGAGGCCCGGGCCGGCAACGACCGCGCCCGCATCCGCGAACTCGAAAACGAGCGAGACCACGCCCACACCCGGATCGAAACCCTGTCCGAAGACCTCGCCCACGCCCGCAACACCATCACCGGCCAGACCGAAGAAATCATCGACGCCGAGTGGCTGACCGGACACCGCCACCACAACACCGAACCCAGCCCGCAGCCTGCCCGCGCGCTGGCTCAATCCAACGCCGAGTTGGCTTTGGCCAACGACATCGACGCCCTCGAACGCACCACATCGCTCGACACCAGCGGCGGGATCAGCACAGCAATCGACACCGCACTGCCAGGCCGGCCCGACTACTGGCCCGACACCACCGACCCCGACACCGGGCCACCGTCCGGCACGTCCGATCACGGGCCGGAGGTGACGCCGTGACCGCGCTGGACGAGCCACTGGGTTTCACCAACCCCGACTACTACACCGACGCCGCCTCCCGTACCGAGCGGCAGCTGCGCGCCGACTTCGCCCGCTACTACCAGCTGCGCGAGATCGCGCCCTCCGCCATCACCGCCGAGGCGCGAGCCGAATTCAACTCCCGCGCTGACGAGCTGGCGATCCGGTGGGCACGCCACGAGTCCGAACATTGGCGCGGCACCTGGGCGGGGCTGCAGCGCGTGGTGGCCGGATGGCGAACCCAACCGGAGATCGCGCGCCGCAACTTCGACCAGATCGCGCGCGCCCGCGCCACCGGCGAGGTAGCGATCGACGACGACATCTGGCGCACCCTGCAACAAGCGCGCCTGATCACCGGGCACGGCCCCGCCGCTATCAGCGGCTCAGGCCAAGACGCCGCCCGCCGCTACCCCTACCTGCAACCCGACATGGGCGCCACCACCGCGCCGGCACAGCCGGTAGAGGAGGTCGATCGCCGCACTGCGGTCGAGCGCACCCTGGGCGCGCCCAGAAACCAGGCTGCTGCGGCGCTGCCGAGCCTCGCGCAGGTCGACGCGGTCATCGCCGACACAGATGCGTTGCTCGACGCCGAGGAATCGGCAGCTGATCTCGACGACGGTCGCGAAGCACGAAAACTGCTGCTGCCCCGAACGGTTCGTGAGGCACGAATCTCGGCCGACTACACCCAGACCGAGACCTGGGAACGCCTTCACGTCGAGGCTCTGCGTGAAGTCCAAGACCTCGCCGCCGAGCACAGCAACCTCGCCGATCACCTCGACGGCACCGACGACCAAGCCCGCATCGCCCGCCTGGACCGGCTGCGGGCCGCGCTGAGCGCCGCGCGACGCGACGCCCTCGCCATCGGACTCACCGACGACCAGATACAGACCGCGTACACCACCGGCCGCGACGGAATCTACTGGGCCACACAACCATCCGATCCGAATTTGGGACGGATTGCCCAGCTGCTCGAACACCGCGACCTCGCCCGCGCCGCCGCAGAGTCCTACCGCAACCAATTCAGCGGAGCTACCGCGAGGGCCGCCGGCCCAGGCCTAACGGCCGCTCACAGTAGCTCGATCGAGGGCGCCGCCGCTCGGGAGCTTTCCGAGACCGGCGGCGGTGCGGGTGCGGCGATTACCGCTGCGGTCGAGACCGCGCTTCCCGACACCGACCTCGGCGAATGGTCGCCACCTGTCGACAGCGCGGTATCGAAAGATGCCGTCTCCCAGCTTGATCAGGAGATGGGCTTGTGATGGTCCGCGGCCAGAGTTATGCACAGGTGTTCACAGCGTTGTCCCCAGCCTGGGCGGGGGCAGTGTGATGGCGCGGCAGACGCGGCGCCGGACGACCGGCGGGTTCGGCGAGGAAACCTGGCTTCTGCTCATCACCCTCGGTCTCATCGCGTTCGCGCTGCTCGCGTGGGCGGCGCTGTCGGTCGGAAGCTGGTGCGCCGGACTGCCCATCACCGCGCATCCGGTCGCGGCACTGCTGCAGGTGATGGCGGGCAGACATCGGTGGCCGTGGCAATCGAGCGTGGTCATGGCAATTGCGCTCGCGGCTGTCGGGGCGCTCGCGGTCATGTTTCGTAGACGGTGGGCATCGGTGCGGGGCAGCGACATCGACCGCGCGGCACGCACGATGGTGCCCCCACGCCAGATTTCGACGGCGCGCCAGCAAGACAACGCCAGCGCGGCCGAGCGGCTGCTCAAAGACGCACCAGCCGACGTCCGGACACGGCCGGGGCCGCCGCTGGGCCTCACCGTCGTCGGGGGAGTCGAGTTGTTCGTGCCGGCCGAGATGGGAGTGTTCATCGCAGCCGGTCAGCGCACCGGCAAAACGATGGCGTGGGCGATCCCGGCCGTGCTGAGCGCGTGGGGGCCGGTGCTGGCGACCTCAAACAAACCAGACCTCTACCGGCACACCGCGTTCGGTCGTGAACAGCGTGGCCGCGTCTGGCTGTGTGACTTGCAAGCGGTGACCGGGCAGGCGGTGTGCGGGTTCTGGGTCGACCTACTCGACCGGGTACACACCCTCGCTGCCGCACGAAAGCTGGCGTCCTTCTTCGTCTCCGGGGCCTCGGGGTCGGCATCGGAGCGGGCCAACGCCCGTGTCGACTCCTACTTCGACGGCGGCGCTCAAGAACTGTTGTCCTTATATCTTCTCGCGGCCGCCTGTGTCGACGGTGACCTGCTCCACGTCGCCGAATGGCTGTCCAGCGATCAAGACCAAACCCCGATACTGATCCTGCGCCACCACAACCATCGGCGCGCGGCGCAACGGATCCTCGACGCGCAAGGACTGTACGCGCGCCAGAGGGACGGGTTGTACGACATGGCACGCAGGTTCTTGAACGTAATCTCCGACGAGGGCTACGCCACCATGATCACCCCACCCGCCCGCACCCACGTCAGCGTCTACGAGACCAGCGACTCGATCATCATCGACACCGCGCTCGGACCGGCGACCCACAACCTGCCCGAATTCAATCCCGCCGACTTCGTCACCAGCAACGACGCCCTCTACGCGTTGTCGATGACCGGACCCGACTCCGCCAGTGCCCTCACCGCCGCCCTGGTCGGCCAAATCCTGGAATCGGCGCTGACGTTCGCCCGCGCACGCCCCGACGGGCGCCTCGCCGTGCCACTGCTGGCGGTGCTCGATGAAGCCGCCAACTGCGCACTCATCGACGAGTTGCCCAGCTACTACACCTACGCCGCCGGATGCGGCGTCATCCTGCTGACCATCGTCCAGGTCCTCGAACAAGCCGAAGACCTCTGGGGCGCACACGGTCTCACCATCATCCGGGCCCAATCGATCGAAATCTACGGCGGCAACATCGCCACCCCCACCTACCTCGAGCAATGGGCCCGCCTGGTCGACGACCACGACGTCGCCGACCACTCCCGTTCCACCGGTCCCGGTGGCACCAACCGCTCCACCAGCTGGCGCGCCGAACCCATCCTCAACGTCGCCAAACTCGCCCGCCTACCCAAAGACCGCGCCCTGGTCCGCCTCCCCGGCCACGAACCGGTCCTGATCGAAAAGCAATTTTGGTGGGACAACCCTGCCCTCGAACCACTCGTCACACAATCTCTGGCCCGCTTCGCCAAACCACCCACACCAACCGCGCGACCGGAAAACACCGGCGGCGCAGCAGGAGTCGAACTATGACAACCCCTACACCGGGAGGTTCACGGCAGACGCGGAAACCCGCGGCTCCGGCATATCCGGACTTCGTCACCTTCGCCGAGCAATGGCTGTTCCCGTTCATCACCGTGCGCCTCGCCGAAGCCAACCGCGAACACACCTGGACCTGGTGCAGCCAATGGTGGCGCCACCGCGCGGTGAGCGTGCGCATCGCTCACCTGCACCGAGCCTTCGAAGCCATGCGCACAGACAAGAACGCCGCCGGCCTGTCGGCTTTCATACTCCACCACCTCGACCCCCACTTCCGCGTCATCCTCGACGCCGCCAACGGGCCCCTGCACCGCTGCACCCGCACCAAACACCTCGCGCTGCCGTCACTGTCCTGCGAACCCGTTCCGGCCGGATGGTTCAAACCCTCAGCCGAGCCCGACACGAAATCGGGCGACACCAAGCCTTATCGGTTCGGCCACTACGCCGATTTCGTGGAGCAATGGCTGCTGCCGGTCACAGCGGCCCGCATCACAGCCAACCATCGCGAAGACCAGAACACCTGGTGTCGGAGGTGGTGGGATCACCGCAGTGTCGCCGTGCGCTTCGCCGCGTTGCACGTCGTATTCGAAGCCGCCCGCGTCGCCGAGGACCGCTCTGCCATGTCGACGCTGTTCGTCTCGCACATCGACCCGCACTTCCGATACATCCTCGACGCCGCCAACGGGCCCCTGCACCGCTGCACCCCCGACCACCACACACCCGAAACAGGTCTACCCACGGCAGATGTGCCCGCCAACTGGTTCACCGCACTCGCGCGCTCCACCCCGCCAGAACACCTCGGATTCGGACCAGACTTCCGCGACCATCCACAGACGCAGTAAAGCGCAGCGTCGTGTCAGCCGTACTCAGTTCCGCATGGCCGTCTACCTACGCTGCTGGGCCGAAGTGGGATGAGCGAAACATCTTGGCGCAGAGAGGCTTTGGTCGGGAACCTGGCCGAGGCCGCCAAGGAGTGGTTGTGGTCGACGGCATGCTCCGCTTTGAGTGTGTCTGGGTGTTTTGCTGTGAATACGTCGCGGGTGGCGGGGCGTGGGCAGCGTGTGTCAGCGGCCAGTTAAGACTCCCCACTGACGGCCACTTGGTGGGGAGATTACTGGCCACCACAGCAATCCGGTAGCGACACCTTCGCGCGAGGGGCTGCCCGCCGCGCGGCATGAGCGGATGTCACTCGGTTGGTTGCTGTCCCTGACGAAAGAAGGTTGTCGACACAACGGGCAGATCAAGTTCACGACGCATCGCAGCGAGGAACTGCTCGAACGCCAGACGAGCGGGTCCTCGCATCTGCTTCCATTCCTGCTCGGATACGGTTCGCTCCTGAGCCTGTTCGAACAGTCTCGCCATAGTGTGCTCGACGGTAGTGGCAGCCTCGACGACTGCTGCCGAACCGTGAATCCACACGGCGATGAACGCGCTGTCCGAGGCTTTGAAGCCATCGGTCCGGGCCTGACGGACGAGTTCCGGGAAGGCGTCGTCCGCGTGATTTGCGAGTGCGATGGCGCGAACTAACTCGAAGCCGACTTGAAACTCTTCCGCGTAGCGCTGATAGCTGGCGGTCTTCTGGTCTCGGCGCCACTTCGACGACTCGGTCCGAACGTCCCAGAAACGACCGAGCACGATGCCGATTATCGCTGACACGGCGGCTACTAGTGCTGGAGTCATGGAATTTTCGCCCCTCCCAACCGACATCACAGTCGGCACCATGACTCTATCTTGTGCTGTCTAGCGTTGTATCTGTGTGGAGATGCCGGCGTCATCGAACGGCATGGCTCCGGCAGCTGCAGCACACTCGACTTGCTCGCACGTGATAACGCGCCGAATATTCTGCGCCGTATCCGTTCTCGCTGCGCAGACCGCCCGCACTGCGACATTTCCGTGCGGCCTGATCGGGATCAGTTCGGATCCGAGGGCTGCTCTGGCCGGAAACGCAGCGCACATCCGGCCCCGATGGCGCGGTGAAGATTCTCTCCACCGTGGCGATGAGTTTTCCGGACCGCCTCCGTCTGTACTGCTGACCGCGTCACCAACCCGGCGCGACCGACCGAGAAGGAACAAGAGATGACCGCCATCACCGCCACCGAGACCACCACTTCCGCCGTCCGCCCCGGCAAGATCCGCAACCGCGTCCTGTGGACCCTGCAGATCGTGCTCGGTCTGTTCTTCATCATCGCCTCCGGCGGCCCGAAGCTCGTCATGCCGCAGACGCTGATGGAAAACAACGCCACCGCTTTCTCGATCCCGTTGGCGCTGTTGGTCTTCATCGGTCTCGCCGAGGTCGCGGGCGGGATCGGACTCATGGTGCCGCGCCTGACCGCGGCCGCCGCGATCGGCCTGGCGATCGTCACCTTCCTCGCCGCCGGCTTCAACGCCTTCCTGGCCGACGCCCCGGAATTGGCGCCCTTCCCGCTGGTACTCACCGCGATCTTCGCCTGGATCGCCTACGAACGCCGGGCCTCGCTCACCGCCTTGGGCGCGCTGATCAAGCGATGATCGGTGCATAACGCTCGGCTACCGGCGGCACTCAGCCGCCGGTAGCCGCGTTGTGTGTGACGGGGACGGTCCGGTCGGGTTGGTCGGGCTGTCCCATCGCCAGTCGCGAGGCGGACATCACCGGATCGGGCCGCATACCTTGTGGCCCTCCGAATCATGTGATGACAGTTGTTGTTTCGCGACCGTCACGGGAGACAACACGGGATGTTCAGCGCGGCAGTCGATCTCGCTGCCTGTTCGACGGGGCTGCTGGCGGTGATGAGCCAAACAGAAGGACATCCGCGACCGTATTACGCCCCTGGTGGGCAGCTCTGAACCCCGGCTCACCGATCTACGCGCCGGCCGGCAGTCGTGGTTCCTGTAGCGATCGCGCCCCAGGACCTGGCCTCACCCCCCGGGGGGATCGGCGACGGCTCACGTTGCGGTCGTGTCCTCCGATACGGGGCTTGCATCGTCGCGAACGTCATCGCGTGCGGTTGTCGGTTCTTCCGCGCCGGATCCGGTGACGCAGTCGGTGCCGTAGATGAACTTGTGGCAGTTGAAATGTGGGTCGTGGTCTCCCGCGACAAGTCGTTGTTCCCAGGCGAGTAGGTCTGCGTGCCCGGGACACTCTTCGACGGCGTTGGCCGCGAATTCGATTGCTTGCTCGTGCAGGCCCGCCGCTTCGAGCCGGTCGGCGACCTCGAGCTGGAGTAACACATCCACCGCCGTCGGCAGTGGGGCCTCTTTGCCGGTGAGCCGGTCTGCCCGTCGCTGCTGTGCCAGCTCCGTCCACTGCTGGGTCGTCCAGTCCGGGAACGCGCGGTCGGAGAGTACCGCAACCGAAAAAACCACCGGTGAAGGATCGTCCAGACAGTGACCGTACGCGTCGAGGAACGCCTTCGCATCTGGCCTTGTCAGCTCCGGGTCGGTCCAGGCGTGCCACAGTGCATGCAGTGCAACCATTGTCGTCTTCGCTGTACCGTCGGCCAGGACAGGAACACGCCGTTCGATCTTGGCAACAACTCCTGTCGGGTCGATGCCCTCCTTACTCTGGCCGGAGTACCAGGAGATGAACGCCTCAGCCACCCCGTTGAACCACATTTCCGCGGTGTCGGCATCGAAACCCTCTGACTGCGATACCCAGAACTGGGACGCGAGCTGCATGCGTAAAATCCCGGGAAGCGCACTTCGGTAATCCCACGGCTCGGCCGCTACCTGCGGGGCCTGGGCGACGAACCCGCGCACGACATGGCGAACCAGCCGCCACAGCCCGGCGATGGTCAGGATGCGTCGAAACCGAGGCTCGAAGGCCGTCTCCGCGCCGTCGGTGGATACCCAGGCTTCTTCCCCGAGGTCCTCAAGGATGTGACCACGTCGCGATCGGATGTCATAGGCAAGGCCCAACATTCGCTCGAGATCGGCTGACTGCGGCGCCCGCATGACGCCAATCGCCTCGCTGCGATAGTAGGCCGGTGATATCCGCGCCATCGTCGAGGACACGAACCGCCGCTTGAGACCGACCCGTTCGGCTTGCAGTACCGCGGCGTGGACCTTGGCGATCAGTGCCGGCTGCTCACCGGCGAGCGCGGCGTCGATGATCTTGCGGGCCCTGCCGTCGTAGCGCTCCCAGGTCACCGGTGTCGTTAAATGGTCATCGGCGAGTGACTCGAGGGCAGCCACAAGGTCGGTGTAGGCACCGGTCGGATCATCGACGGCCCTCCGGGTCGCATCAACAGATCCTCGGATCACCCGCATCACGCGCACGAAGTCCTCACGCGACAAACCCAGCACGACGGTCATGAAGGTCTTCAGCTCATCGAGGTCGCCGGGCTGGATCATGACGCGTGGTTCGAACAACCCCGGCACCAATCCCGCTGCATTGCTACGCGGGCCGATTCGGCCGCCGCCAGACACCAGGCGGTGAACTTCATCGTGGTTGCGGCTGAAGGTCCGGTTGAGAACGAAGGTCATTACATAGGAGATGTCATCGAGCAACTCCTGTCCACTGGTGGCCAGCAGGAACTCGTGGCTGCCGTCGGGACGCGTGGCTTCGAGCCGATCGATCGCCTCCAGCATGATGGTGGAGACCTCGCGCAGCGGTGTCGCGCCGATGATGGTCCCGACGGGCAGTTGCACGGGCGTCGAGTCGAGAAAGCAGGCGTTGCTGTAAAATGTTGCCCGGTGGGTGCGCTCATAGAGCGCCACGCCGGGCCGGAAGAATCGACCCGCCGCGATCTGGAGCATCAGCTGGCCTTGCTCGGATCTCTGTTCTTTCTTTGCCACCACGCACTACCTCTGAGGGACCTCGGTTTGAGTCATGAACCAGCCGTTCCCACCCGCAGTGCGAACAATGGTCTGGCGGCTCATCCGGGGAAATGTTGGGCTGCACGTACCACCGAGGTCTCGACGTCCGCGAGCCGTGACCACCGCTGTGTCGGTGACCAGTGCCAGCCGCCGATGCCGCGCAGTCCGGAGTCCGCCGCCAACCACAGGTGAGTGATCTCGCCCGGCATCACAGGGTCACGGGCCGGAAGTTCAGGCTCGGCGAGTCCGCGTGAAGCTTGCACGTGGTAGTGATCAACCCACACGAACATGTGTCGTTCAGGCATAGCGGTCGCAGACAATTTCCGTCGTGCTCCCTGCTGATCGGAGCCAGTGCTCGACAACCATATCTCGACCTCGCCCACAGTCGTCTCCGCACCCAGTGCGCTGCGGTAGCCACTCAGCGATTCGATGAAGACTTCTGGGCCATCACCGCGAGGGTCGACGCACGAAACACTCAACACTCCGAGAGCTTTCAACTTCCAGTCCACGCTCTGATCCAGGCCGCCAAAAGGGTGAGCTCGACCGGCATCGACGTAAGTTCTTGCGGTGGACTCCAGTTCAGCCAGCAGCGGCGCGAGTGCAGCGAGCAGACGGTTGAATCTCGTCTCATCCCGCTCACACAACACGAGCCACGTCTTCGTCAGCCCGGCGACTCGGCGGCCACCAGCAACCTTGTTCCAATAGGCTTTTTCCGATCCCCGCGCCGCCTGCACAGTGTTGCGGCCGACCTCGAGCGCTCCGACCATGCGGCCATCACGATCGAGGAGCCGGTAGTCGACAAGGCCGTCGGCGCTGCCGTCGTCGATGACTTCGAGCTGATACTCCGTGTTGGCCTCCACGATGAGCCGTGCCGCGTACTCCTCGCGACGCTCATGCGGCCGAGGGTCCGCGAGGGTGGTCATGGCCCATATCGTGTCACCAACATTGGCCGCCGTCGCTCAGATTTCACGCCGCAGATCAGGGCTGGCTCACCAGACATGTGCAGACTCTCCGGATCGCCCGTGGCCGGACCGCTACCGATGTTCCCATGAGGAAAAGGAGGACAACCCGAGAGCGCTTGTGCCGAAATTGATTTCGCAATGTAGAAGTACCCACATTGGCATGAGCGTGCATTGCCCCAGCCAGAAGTCACTCGGCGCGTTGATCTTCCAATGGCGCTCGTACCGGCCGGTTCGGTCAGCGCGGTATGCGGCATGAGCGGATGTTCGGTGACCTGTCGAGCCTGGATGGCGTCGGCCGTCGAATGGCTGCGCCCTTACTGCATGGACGTGGCGGGCCGTCGGCGGTTGTGGTGGGTGTGTGGTCGGTTCAGGTCGGTGTCGGCGAGTAGTTCGCGGACCGAGAGGGGCCGATGGCGGGGACAAGACTGCTGCAGGATCAGGTGACCGAGCGAGACCAGCAGGGCGTGGTCCGACCGTCCGCGCCAGCATGCCGCTGCGCTCGATCACCAAATGCGTGTCAGTGACGATGACCGCCGCCCCGGACCCTCTGGCAGTGAGACAAGCCACCCTCTCTGAACTCGTTGACGAGGCAGTATCCGAGCCGTGCGACACGGAGACCGCCGCGCGGTCAACGCGCGGCAATACCGATGAGCGGACGTTATGTGGTGTGGCGGGGGCGACTGCTAGGGACTGATCCTCGCGATTCTGGCGTGGTCGCTAATCGAACTCTTCGCCGAGGACGAGGATTGGTCCTTCCCTCTTCGCCGTGGTATCCAGGTAGCTTCTGACCACGGCGAAGTTGATTAACTCCGGGTGGAAGTCCCGGCTGGTGCGGGATGTTGACCTTGAATCCGAGAAATTCACGTCGGAGGGACGCCTTGTCAAACACCAGTTCCTAGCTAGTTGCGCACGGCTCCATCAATTGCTCGATCTACTCCGTAGACACCGAGTTCGAGCAGGCGATCAAGGATATCGAGTAGCGCCGTGATGCGCTGTCGGTCGCGAGTCTGCGCCAACCCACGGACCACCAGATCCGAGATGTAATGAGCATCCCCGGCAGCACCGGTCCTGATGTCGGCCACGTCTTCGCCATGGATGTTCAGAAAGTGGTGTGCAGCGAGGTCGACGAGATCGTCGACTTGTCCGGCGCTTCCTGCAGCGTGATGAGCAATTGCGGGGCCACGTGTACGTAGCTTGGTGACGCGATCAAGTCAGCCAGGAACTCGGCGTAAGGGCGCAGGTCGTCTCCACGCAGGTGACCGGCCAGGGTGGCAACCTTTTTCCGAACCTCATCGTCCTCGTCATGCATCAGGTGACGCAGAGTGGACAGCACGAGTTCTGAATCGGCGGATCGATCAACCCTTGCGGCGCACACCTGAGCCAGGCCGCGTCGAACTTCCGCATCACTGGCCAGAGCTCGCTCCATTAGCGCTGGACGCCCCCATTGCAGCGCGGCGAATGCCGCCATGCAACCCCCTGTTCTCCGAACTTCGGCATCTGTTGAGCTGAGCATTCGATTGATAACCGGATCGATCACTTCTGGATCGGAGTTACCGATATAGATCATCAGGTCGTCCAACTTGTCTGAGGCAAGTAGGAGATCGTCGGCGTCAATGAGGCGTTCGAAGGCTGTGTAGGCCGTTGGCCGTGCATGCCGTAGGCAGGCCGCGATGGTGTGGGCGACACAGGCGCGCACGCTCAGTACTGGATCGCTCGCCAACTCGACGAGGTGAGGGGCCACGAGTTCTGTGCGCGTGCCATCAAGGTCGTGGACCAGGAGGTTGCCGAGCGACTCAGCCAAGCTTCCTCGCGAGGTGTTGTATCCGTTCTGGAACATGTCACGTCCGGGTTGGTGGTCGTCTCGGCGTACGAAGACGGGCGAGTTGTCGACAGGGTCAGGAGCGTGCATCGCCCGGTCGAGGACCATCTCAACGATGTCCAAAGGTGCCTCGTCATAGACGTGACGGACCGCCCAGCCAAGCCAGCGGTCACAGTCGTCGAGGCCGAGGCTCATGACGTGACGGATCGCGTCGAAGACGGCGTGTTGTGCTTCTTCCGGAATAGATGCTTCTCCGAAGCCCCGCAGGATCGCGCCGGGATATGCCTCGTTGGTCTCGGGCGTCAACCGCATGGCCAATCCAGCGAATCGAAGAGGATCTTCAGCCGTTCGCGCCCCCAACTGCTGCGCCAACTCGCGAGCGCCGCCTACCTCGCTGCCGAAGTTACGGTCATCGTTGTCGTGCTTTGCCATGGCCTGCAGCCACTGCGCGTTGCTCATCTTGCCCGTGGCTGAGTCACCAATCGGCGACCCGACCCTGTAGGCGACAATGCCGGTCGGTGGCTCGGGCGAATCGCGGTCGAACTTGCGCTGGTACTCCTGTAGCCGTCGAAGTCCCAGCGGTGTCAACCGCCCGGGATCGAGCGCTGATAGGAACTTGAAGGCGGTGTAGCCGAACGACCGAAGCCTGTGATGGAGATCGGAAGATTGGTATGTCGCGGGAAGGTCTCGGAGCTGCTCTTCGAGCTGCAGGTGGACCTCATCGCTGACAATCGGCGCTATGGCCTC
>NZ_JADKYP010000043.1 GCF_015354405.1 Nocardia sp. BSTN01
GCCCGGTGTGAACGGCTGTCGCCGCCCGGATTCAGTGGCGGGCGTCTCATGAGGGACCCCGAGTTTGACCCTCTCCTGGCTGATCAGTACCCTCGTACAGTCACCCGTTGACGCGGTGTTGGCTGCCCGCTGCCCGGTCGAATCACCGATCCAGCGGGACCACCACGCAATGGGCGTTGTGCCGATGAAGACCAGTTTTCATCGCGACCACATACGTTTCACCGAACAGCTTCGGGCGCCGCCTGGCGCCCACCAACTCGAGGAGTGTTGACCGTGGCCAAGGGCAAGCGGACGTTCCAGCCGAACAACCGTCGTCGTGCGCGGGTCCACGGCTTCCGCCTCCGGATGCGCACCCGTGCCGGGCGCGCGATCGTGTCGGCGCGCCGTCGCAAGGGCCGCGCTTCTCTGACGGCCTGATCGCACGGCATCGGCATCGCCGCCATGCCTGACTCGTCGATCGTCTCGCTGCTTCCGTTCACCCGTTACGTGCTCGGACACTCGGGTGTTGCCTGAGCCGTACCGGCTGCATCATCGTGCCGACTTCTCCCGGACGGTGCGACGTGGCCGACGAGTCGGGAGACGGGACATCGTCGTGCATGTGGTGGTGCCGTCGGCATCGGCGGACATGAGATCCGACGATGCCGGGAGGTCCGACGATGCGGCGGCGCGATCGCTCGCACGCTTCGGTGGTCCTCGTTTCGGATTGATCGTCAGCAAGGCGGTGGGCACCGCGGTGGTACGACACCGCGTCGCCCGCCGCCTGCGTCATATCTGCGCCGGGGTCGTCGCCGATCTTCCGGTGGAGGCCGATGTCGTGATCCGCGCCCTCCCCGGTGCCGCGACCGCGACCGCGGCGGAGCTGGATCAGCAATTGCGTTCCGCGCTGCGGAAAATGTCCTTCGATCTCTCCGCCGCGCGGGTGGCTTCGAGTGATGCGTCATGAACCGCCTGCGCGTGGTGACGCGGCTTCCGGCGAATCTCGTGATCTTTGTGATCGAGCTGTACCGGACCTACGTCTCCCCCACCCGCATGCCGGTGTGCCGTTTCACCCCGACCTGTAGCGAGTACGCGGTGACGGCTCTGCGTACTCGCGGGCTGTTCGTCGGTCTCGGATTGACGGCCGTGCGTCTGGCCAAATGTGCGCCCTGGCACCCTGGTGGGTGGGACCCGGTTCCGGAACGGAAACGGGCTGCTGCCGAAGCGGCTCACGAGACGAGCCGGGCCCATGACGAGGCGGCTGAACACAAGTCTTGTAAAGGGTCGCCGCGCGCGGTGACCGGCGACACGACCGACGGGAGTACATAGAGCCGTGCTCGACTTCATCTATTACCCGGTGTCCTGGATCCTTTGGTTCTGGCACCGGATCTTCGGGTTCGTCTTCGGACTCGGAGATTTCGACAAGGGCGCCAGCAATGGGTTCGCCTGGGCGCTGGCAGTGGTGTTCCTGGTGTTCACCCTGCGCTTGGTGCTGTACAAGCCCTTCGTCAAACAGGTGCGCACCACGCGGCAGATGCAGGAACTGCAGCCGCAGATCAAGGAACTGCAGCGCAAGTACAAGAACGACCGCCAGAAGATGGCGGTCGAGATGCAGAAGCTGCAGAAGGAACACGGCTTCAACCCGCTGATGGGCTGTCTGCCGGTGCTGGCTCAGGTGCCGGTGTTCATCGGTCTGTACCACGTGCTGCGGTCGTTCAACCGCACCGGTAGTGGTATCGGCCAGCTACACATGACGCCCGAGCAGAACGCGATGACGCCGAACTACGTGTTCAGCGCGCACGATGTGCAGTCGTTCCTGAGCGCCCGTATCTTCGGTGCGCCGATCTCCGCCGCGATCACCTCCCCCAAGGCGACCCTGGACGCGTACGCGGATTACGGCGGCATCCCGCACGTATGGAATATGGTCGTCGTCGCGGTTCCGCTGATGATCATCGCCGGCCTCGCGACCCACTTCAACGCCCGCGCCTCGGTGGCACGCCAGAGTGCGGAGGCGGCGGCGAATCCGCAAGCCGCGCTGATGAACAAGTTGGCGCTGTGGGTCTTCCCGCTCGGTGTCGTCGTCGGTGGCCCCTTCCTGCCCATCGCGATCCTGCTCTACTGGGTGTCCAACAACATCTGGACCTACGGGCAGCAACATCTGGTGTTCGGGCGCATCGACAAGGAAGAACAGCAGAAGAAGGAAGAGGCGATCGAGCGGAAGGCGCAGAACGCGCCGAAGCCCGGTGCCAAGCCGACCGCGAAGAAGAAATCCGGCGCCGCCGAGACGTCGGCCGCCGACGCGGACAAGCCCGCGGCCGCGACCAACGGCACCGCCGCCGCTACGACTTCGGACTCCACGAGTTCGAGTTCGGCCAAGGCCGGTTCGGCCTCCGGCAAGTCGGGCTCGTCGGGTAAGTCACCAGGGCCCGGTAATCGCAAGCGATCCGGCAACAGAGGTCGAGCGAATCAGAAGCGACGTCGCTAGCGGATCCGATACGACGGATGATTCAGATTGAAGGAAACGACATATGACTGTTGAGACCGATGGAGGGGACGCCACTGTGGCCCTCGGTGTGCAGGATGATGCGGCGGCGGTGGACGACCGCGACGAGGCGACCGAACCGGATCCGACCGATGCCGAAGAGGCGTTGATCGAAGAGGGTGAGATCGCGGGCGACTATCTGGAGCAACTGCTGGACGTTCTCGACTTCGACGGCGATATCGATCTGGATGTCGAGGGCGACCGGGCGGTCGTAAGCATCGACGGCGGGCGGGATCTGTCGAAGCTCGTCGGTCGGCGCGGTGAGGTTCTGGACGCGCTGCAGGAATTGACCCGGCTGGCCGTGCAGCAGGCGACCGGTGTGCGCAGCCGCCTGATGCTCGACGTGGCCGGGTGGCGGGCCAAGCGTCGCGAGGAGCTGAGCGCGCTCGGAACCGATGCGGCGCGGCGCGTGGCGGAATCGGGTAAGCCCGAATCGCTGGCGGCGATGACTCCGTTCGAGCGCAAGATCGTTCACGATGCCGTGGCGGCCGTGGACGGTGTCGCGAGTGAGAGTGAAGGTGTCGAGCCCAACCGGCACGTGGTTGTGATCCCGGCCTGAGAATGTCGAATGGGTAAGGTAGGGCCCCCGGTTCATCGGACCGGGGGCCCTACTCTTTGTGTTGAGTGGCCTCTATGTGTTTAGTGGCGTTGATGGATTTCGACGGTCCGGAAGGATGTTTCACGTGGAACGAGGCGCGGGTGCCACACCTCAGCACTCCCCCGGCGGTGACTCCGTCGATCTGACGCCGCCCGCGGTGGCGGCCGAGGTATTCGGCGATCGTCTTCCGCTGGCCGAGCAGTACTGCGCCGCGCTGGCGACCGCGGGCGTCGAACGCGGTCTGATCGGACCGCGAGAGGTGCCGCGACTCTGGGATCGCCACATCCTCAACTGTGCGGTGCTGGGTGAGTTGATTCCCCTCGGGGCCTCCGTTGTCGATATCGGTAGCGGCGCCGGACTTCCCGGAATTCCACTCGGCATCGCGCGTCCGGATCTGCGCATCACACTCGTCGAGCCGTTGCTGCGGCGCACCAAGTTCCTGGCGGAGTTCGTCGAATCGGCGGGTCTCGAGATCACCGTGGTCCGCGGTCGTGCCGAACAGCCGGACGTCCGGAAGGAAGCGGGCGGCGCGGATTACGTGACTTCTCGTGCGGTCGCTCCCCTCGGCAAATTGGCGAAGTGGTCCCTGCCGCTGATTCACGAGCACGGCCATATGTTGGCGCTCAAGGGATCCAGCGTCGCCGAGGAGCTCGAGCGCGATCGGGTGGAATTGGCGCGCGCCGGCGCCGGCCACGCGACGATCCTCGAATGCGGCGTCGGCATCGTGACGCCCCCGACCGTGGTGCTCAGCGTGGAGCGTGTCCCGCGCGCGGAGAAGCGGGCGAACAAGGAAGCGAATCGACGCGCCCGAGGCGCACAGTAACTTTCGTTGTTTCATGTGAAACAACGCCCAGCGAAGCCGCATGCGACGCTCGCGACGAGTCATTCCGCGCGTGTCGCATAGTGATTGCCGCGGTTCAACTTCCGTATTCTGGCCGGTGCTGGCAAGCTAGTTGTCGTCGAGCGTGAGCGCGCGGTTTCGCGGTTCCCGGCAGCTCCGCGTTCTGCTTGTTCGAGCCATGCGGCGCCGGTGCTGCCTGGGCACGTGTCTGAAGTTCTCGGGGTTAGGAGCCTGTATGTCGAACCGTCCGGCGAATGTTTCACGGGAAACAACGTCCCGGGTGCCCGGAATGCTGGACAGCGGGGGCCTCGAGGGAGATGAATTCGCCAAGACCGCATTCGGAAATATCTCCGCCGCCGAAACCCCCATCGCCGCCGAGGCGCATCGCGCCAGCCAGGTCCTGCACCCCGGCTCGCTCAACCTCCCCAAGCCTCGCGAGCAACGCATCATCACCATCGCCAATCAGAAGGGCGGCGTCGGTAAGACGACGACGGCCGTGAATCTCGCTGCGGCGCTGGCGCTGCAGGGAATGACGGTGCTCGTCATCGATCTCGACCCGCAAGGCAATGCCAGCACCGCGCTCGGCGTGGAGCACCACTCCGGTGTGCCGTCGAGCTACGAGCTGCTGATCGGTGAGATCTCGGTGCAGGACGCGATCCAGCGCAGCCCGCACAACGAACGGCTGCTGTGCATTCCCGCGACGATCGATCTCGCGGGCGCCGAAATCGAATTGGTTTCCATGGTCGCCCGTGAGGGCCGATTGAAAGCCGCCATCCAAGAGGCCAACCTGGCGGGCTACGACATCGACTACGTCATGATCGACTGCCCGCCTTCTCTCGGCCTGCTGACCGTCAACGCGATGGTGGCGGCCAAGGAAGTGATGATCCCGATCCAGTGTGAGTACTACGCGCTGGAGGGCGTCGGCCAGCTGCTGCGCAATATCGGTCTGGTGCAGGCACATCTGAATCCGGAGCTGCACGTCTCGACCGTCGTCCTCACCATGTACGACGGCCGGACCAAACTCGCCGACCAGGTTGCCGAAGAAGTTCGCGGCCACTTCGGTGACGCGGTGCTGCGCTCGGTGATTCCGCGCAGCGTCAAGGTTTCCGAGGCGCCCGGCTACGGCATGACCGTGCTCGATTACGATCCTGGTTCCCGCGGCGCGATGAGCTATCTCGACGCGGGGCGGGAGATCGCGGCCCGCTCGGCCGTCGTCCAGAGCCGAGCGACGCCGGGCCGAGAAGGCACTGCGGTCGGTACGGCTGGTGCAGCACAGGAAAGGGGTCGATAGGCCGATGAGTCAGGCGAAGAAGGGTGGCTTGGGGCGCGGGCTAGCCGCGTTGATTCCGACCGGTCCTGCCGATGTGCAGGGACTCGGAAGTGCGGCAGCCAATGCGGTGATCGGACTCGATCCGATCGGCCCGCATCCCGCGTCGGCCTATCTGCATCGGGTTCCCGATGCGGCCGAGGAGTCGGGCGCCGGTGCGGTATATCGGGAGATTCCGCCGGATCAGATCGAGCGCAATCCGAAGCAGCCGCGGCAGGTCTTCGAAGAGGATGCGCTCGCCGAACTCGTCCATTCGGTGCGGGAATTCGGCCTGATGCAGCCGATCGTGGTGCGGGTGCTGGAGTCCTCCCCCACTCCGCGCTATCAGCTGGTGATGGGTGAACGGCGATGGCGAGCCTGCCAGGAAGCCGGCCTGGAGACCATCCCGGCGATCGTGCGCGAGACCACCGACGACGCCATGCTGCGCGATGCGCTGTTGGAGAATATCCACCGCGTGCAGCTGAATCCGCTCGAAGAAGCGGCGGCCTATCAGCAGCTGCTGGAGGAATTCGGCGTCACCCACGAGGAATTGGCGAACCGAATCGGCCGATCCCGACCAGTCGTCACGAATATGATTCGCCTGTTGAAGTTGCCGATTCCGGTGCAGCGACGGGTCGCGGCCGGCGTGCTGTCCGCCGGACATGCTCGCGCCCTGCTCGGGTTGGAAGCGGGCGCCGAGGCGCAGGAGCGGTTGGCCGAACGCATCGTCGCCGAGGGGTTGTCGGTTCGTGCGACCGAGGAGGCCGTCACTCTCGCGAACCGCTATCCCGAAGACGAAGTGAAGCCGACGCCCAAGCGGAGGCAGATCTACGCACCGGGGTTGGACAAGGTCGCCGAGCGATTGGCCAATTCGTTCGACACCAGGGTGACGGTGAGTATGGGCAAGAAGAAGGGCAAGATCGTTGTCGAGTTCGGTTCGGTCGACGATCTGGAGCGCATCGTCGGGCTGATGGAGCAACAACAGCTCTGACGAGACAGACCCCTGGGGTTCGGCGAGAAACGTCACTGTGACACCGCTGTTTTTCGCGCCGATCCGAATGTGCCGCGATCGATAAGGGATGGGAAATGAGGCGTTCGCTTTGATCGCATATTCTTGCTGGCGAGAAGATGTTGATGCGGCGTGAGCATAGATGAATCGGAAAGCTGGAGGCTGAGCAGAGCGGTGTCGACCAGCGTGACCGCACTAACCCTCGGCGGACTGGACAAACTTCCGGCACATGCGCGTCGATGCGTGTTCTGGGAGATCGACCCGGCCGTGGCGGCAGATTCCCGTGAATTCAGCGACCCCGTCTTCGAAAAAGAGGCGTGGTTGTCGACGGTGATGCTCGAATGGGGATCCTGCGGGCAGATCGCCATGGTCGACGGTCAGCCGGCCGGATGTGCGCTGTATTCGCCGCCGAGTGTGGTGCCGCGCGCGGCATTGTTCCCCACCTCCCCGGTGAGCCCGGACGCGGTCCTGCTGACCACGCTGCGGGCCGAACCGCCGCACAACGATGGAGACATTGCCCATCGGCTGATTCAGGCCGTCGTCGGCGATCTGATCCGTCGAGGTGTGCGAGCGATCGAGGCCTTCGGGATTCGCACCGATCCGGCCGCGACCGCGCTGCCGGCCCGCGGAGTGCGGTCCATGTTCTTCATGGAGCGCATCGACTCGCCGGGCCACGGTATCGCCTCCGCCCCCCGGCAGAAGGCAAACAGCGCCTGCTCGCCCGAAAGCTGCATGATCGATGCGGACTTCCTCGAGGACGTCGGATTCTCGGTGGTGGCACAACATCATCGGTTCCCGCGGCTGCGCCTGGAACTCGACAGCGATCATCTGTGGAAGGAAGACGTCGAACGCGCTCTGGACCAGCTGCTGGCCGCCGCCGCCATGCAGGCGCAGCCGGGCGTTCCCTGCCACTGACGCGCAAGAGGAAGGCGCCCCCGGAATCGAATTCCGGGGGCGCCTTCCTGAGATAGTCGGGAACTACATCCGATCGGCTGCGGCCAATTCCTCGGCCAACAGTTCGGCGAACGTATAAGTGCCGGTGGGCTGATCGTCCTGGCCGAGCAGATACAGCCGCTTGACCGAAATCAGAATGGCCTCCGCGATCACATCGCGCATCCGGGGATTGGTCAATACCGAGGCGTCGTAATCATTTGTCAGGTATCCGATATCGACCTGGACGGTCGGCATCTTCGTCAGTCGCAGCAGGTCCCAGGTGCGGGCGTGGGTGCGGCAGTCCTGCAACGAGGTTCGCGCCACGATCTCGCGCTGGATGAATCCCGCCAGCACCTGCCCGATCATCGACACCGAACCGTGCGAATTCCCGAAATGGAAACTGGCCACACCGCCCGCGGACGAACTGAGATTCGCCGCACACCGCAGCGAGATCATCAGATCCGCATCGAAGGTGTTCGAGGTCTCGGCGCGTTCGGCGTCGGTCGGGTTGGCGCCCCACGGGCGGGACAGGAACGTCTCCATACCGGTGGCGGCCATCCGGCCCTCCAGGCGGCTCGCCAGATCCCAGAGGATCTCCGACTCGTACACGTCGCCGAATTCCGTCGGCACGGCCAAACCCTTGTCCTCGCCGCCCATTCCGGGGTCGATGACGATGCGCTTCCCGGTCAGCTGCGGGCCGGCCCGGTGGACGACCTCCTCCTCGGCGATGCGATGCGGGTTCCCGCCGGTGACCCGCGCGCCGAGCAACTCCAGCGAACGCAGGGTGTCCGGACCGCAGATGCCGTCGGCGGACAGCCCGATCTCACGCTGGAAGGCGGTGAGCGCATCGTGGGTGTGCGGGCCGAAATAGCCGTCGATGCGATGGACGTAGAAGCCCAGATCCTGCAGGCGGCGTTGCAGGGTGGCGACGTCGTCGCCGTACAGCGGCGCCGAGAGCTGATAGATCAGGGTGCGGGCGCCGAGGCGATAGGAGGCCTCCTTCAGCGCACGATAGGTGGCGGGCCCGACGACGCCGTCGACCAACAGGCCGCGCTGCTGCTGGAAAGCACGTACGGCCGAATCGAGTTCACGATCGAAGGCGGCGTCGGAGTCCTTCCAGTACTCCCCCTGCCCACCGGACCGGTCGGTCCCGTGCGGGTGTGGATGGAATCCGAGACTTGCCAGGGTGCTCCGGACCTCAGCGACGGCTGGACCAGTATCGCCGTGACGAAGTCGGTGCATGCGTGAGAGCCCTTTCCTTCCGCCAACCCGGGTACCCACTTGTGCGATGGCACACACCCTCGCACGACCGGAGCGTCGGTCGATTGTCTCAGACCCGAGCCGTATTTCGGCAATTCTCCGGGTGCCGAAATAGTACACAGCCATCGGGTCCCGGAGTGCCTCCTGGTGAAACCGCATCGGGGCCCCGGGCGGGCACGCTCGCGACGTACCCTGACCCGGGGCCTCGACCGGAGAACTAGATGATGCCCTCGAGTTCGCGCAGCAGCGCGGCCTTACCCTTGGCGCCCACGATGCGCTTGGCTTCCTTACCGCCGGAGAACAGGATCATCGTCGGCAGAGCCATCACACCGTAGTCACGGGAGCTGGTGGGGTTGGCGTCGGCATCGACCTTCGCCACGGTGAGCTTGTCGCCGTGTGCCGCGGCGATCTCCTCCAGCACCGGGGCGACCATCTTGCACGGACCGCACCAGGAGGCCCAGAAGTCGACGAGTACCGGCTTGTCGCTGCCGAGCACATCCTGTTCGAAGGTGGCGTCGGTGACGGTCTTGGTGGCTGTTTCGGACATGGCGGAACTCCTAGCGATGTGCGGTGACGCGATATTCGAGAGCTTCGGGGCGGATCAGCCGGCGGTCACTTCCACCGGGTTGCCGGCGTTATCGAGGGTGTTGCTGGTGATGTCGCCCTTCTCGGCGAGCCAGCGCTCGGCGTCGATCGCCGAACGGCAACCCGTACCGGCGGCGGTAATGGCCTGGCGGTAGGTGTGATCGACCAGATCGCCGGCCGCGAAGACGCCGTCCACCGAAGTCGCGGTACCGGGCTCGCGCACCTTCACGTAGCCCTCGGCATCGAGATCGACCTGACCACGGACCAATTCGCTGCGCGGGTCGTGGCCGATCGCCACGAACAAGCCGGTGGCCGCCAGTTCGGAGGTTTCGCCGGTCTTGGTGTCGCGCAGGGCGAGGCTCGTCACGGCCGTGTCGCCGTGCACCTGGACCACCTCGGAGTTCAGGCGGAAGCGGATCTTCTCGTTGGCCTTCGCCCGCTCGAGCATGATGCGGGAGGCGCGGAATTCCTCGCGGCGGTGCACGATGGTCACGCTGGAGGCGAATTTGGTGACGAAGGTCGCCTCTTCCATCGCGGAGTCGCCACCGCCGACCACGACGATGTCCTGGCCCTTGAAGAAGAAGCCGTCACAGGTCGCGCAGGCGCTGACACCGCGGCCGAGCAGCTCCTGCTCCCCCGGTACGCCCAGGTAGCGGGCAGCCGAGCCCATGGCCAGGATGATCGCGTAGGCCTCATAGACCTCGCCGCCGACCGTGACCGACTTGATCGGGCCGGAGAGATCGATCGCCTCGACATCCTCGGTACGGATATCCGCGCCGAAGCGCTTGGCCTGCTCACGCATCTCTTCCATGAGATCGGGACCCATGATGCCGTCGCGGAAGCCGGGGAAGTTCTCCACCTCGGTCGTCGTCATCAGCGCGCCACCGAACTGGGTGCCCTCGAACAGCAGCGGTTCGAGCTCGGCCCGGGCAGCGTAGACCGCGGCGGTGTAGCCGGCGGGGCCGGAGCCGACAATGATCAGATCGCGTACAGGCGTGCTCATGATGCCCTTCCGAAGTGTGTTCAACAGGCGTGTCGGTCAACAACAGGGTAAACGTAGATGTTCCCGCCGCGACCGGCCGTACTCGAGGTCACGCCCGGGAACGTCGGCGTCGACGAGGCCGTCGCGCACCCCGAGCGCCGTCAGCCGATATCGCGCATCTCCAGGATCTGCGGATCCGCTGGGCTGCAACCGGTCCCGACGACTAGTGCGGTGATCTTGGGCGGACGCGGGCCGGTGAGCAGAATCAGCACGGCCGATCGACCGCGATATGTGACATTCGTCGAGCCGAGCACCGTGCGGTCGGGAACCGCGGCCTTCACGCAGCCGGCCATGGCCCCGGGGCCCGAGAGCGCGCCGGTGACGTCGTTGCGGCCCATGGCACTCAGCACGGCCGCGGAGGACAGCTCGTCGTCGAGGGCGACGGTGGCGCTGTGGTGGGCCGGCAGGGCCTTCGGGCTCACCGTGCGATCGGTCACCGCGTCCACGGCGACCAGGGTTCCGGCGATGACGGCCACCGCCGCCGCGGCCGCGGTGAACCAGCGCAGGCGCTTCGCGCGGTGACCGTCCAGCGAAATCGGCTCGCCCGGGTCCGCCACGCCGGGCACATCGGCGTCCTGCTCGAGTTGTTCCTCGAGCAGCGCCTCCTGCGGTACCGCGTCCAGAGCAGGCATCGGACGCGTCGAAGGTGGCTCGCCGCCCGATCCGTCGCCGTAGAGACGGTGGACGGTGGCGACCGGCTGCGGCTGCTCGCCACGCGACAACTCATCGAGGAGGGCGTCCAGCCGAGCCGCTACCTCGGTGGGGATCGGATGCAGGATGTGGTCGTCCAGGCTCAGCGCGCGTAACTCGGCGCTCACGCCGTCGAGCGAGTGCAGGAAACGAACGGCGTCGGGATCCCGGCGAACTTGGGGCCACAGCAGCTCGGCCTGCTCGGGAGGGACGTTGTCGGCGTGCAGATCGGCCAGCAGATCGGTGGAGAACGGAGGGTGCGGCACCGGACGGGCTGCCATCACACCTCCTGTGTCCGCTTCGTCGCCCCACAGCCCGGAACGGCGTCGCCGCGCGGCGAATTCGCCCTTGTCGTCCATCGCCTCTCCGGGTCCGGCCTCATGATGTAGCGCCTGTCATCGCAGCGGTGCGGCGGCAGGCACAACGAATAATTGTCCGTCTGTTAGTAATGACGCTTCTCGGCTACGTCCGGTTCCCCGGATTTCGCAGGAATTCCAATTCCTGTTCCAGCCGTTTACGGCCCCGGGCGCAGCGACTTTTGATCGTCCCCTCGGCGACGCCCAGCAACTGCGCCGCTTCCGCTACGGTATACCCTTCCATGTCGATCGCAACCAACGCTGCGCGCTGATCGGGCGGCAGTGTGAACAGCGCCGCGGCGACCACCATTTTCACCTCGCGCTGCGCGATGTCGTCGCGTTCCACCGCCGGTTCGGCCACCGACTCGTCCGACAGCGACGTCGCGGGGCGAGACTTGTTGCGCCGCATACGATCCAGGCACGCGTTGACCACGATGCGATGCAGCCAGCTGCGTACCTCCGCATCCCCGCGGAAGGTGGCGGCATTGCGATGCGCGGACAGCAGTGCGTCCTGCAGCGAATCCGCGGCATCCTCCGGAGTGCGGCAGGTGCGCAGCGCCAATTGCCAGAGCCGGTGGTAATGACGGCGGAACAGAATGCCGAAAGCATCGCGGTCGCCCGCGACATGGGCGGAAAGTAATTCGAAATCGGTGGTTTCGTCCGGATCGATCGAGCGACGACGGACAGCAGACGACTCCGGTGTCCCCCCACTGGCGATCGCTTCGAACGACACACAAACCCCTTGGACAGCGCTCACGGCGGCACGAAGTCCTACACCGGACAGGCCGCTAATTCCGCATCATCCAGGACCGAGACACCAGATCCCAGGAAGCTCCCCTGCTGAGAGCGCGCTGTGAATCATAACGTTTATTACGAATCGGTAGCAACCAGAGCGAGGCGATATGACGGGCCGGGAGGGTCGCCGGCCGCGAGGACACGGATCAGGAAGCTGCCTCGAAGCGAATGTCGCCGAGCGACGTCTGGAACTGGCCGCCGTTGTTGGCCAGCTGGGTGATCCAGATCAGCACGTAGCGAGCCGGCTGATCGGACTGCACGGGGATCGTGGTGGCGCCGTCGGCCAGGGTGGCCTGGCCGACGAGCTGGGTCTGGTCCAGGGTGGGCACCGCGGTGGGCGAGGTCCGCACCTCGACCACCGTGCCCGGTGACGCGGAATCGATGACGACCTTGCTCACCTTGCTGGGGCCGGGCAGCGTCGCGAGCACCCCGACCCCCTTCTTCAGAGCCGGAAACTGCTGGAAGTACTGATCGGTGTGCCAGGTGGTGGTCGGATTTCCGTCGAGCAGCGCCGACACGTTGCCGGGACTGTCCGGGGTGCCCTCCGGGGAGTACACCGCGACGCCCGTGGCCTGCAGCGGAAGTCCGGCGGCCGTGGTCGGCGCGGGTCCCGCGGGCTGCGCGGCCGGCGTTGTCGGTGCGACGCTGGCCGTGGTCAGGCCCAGTTTGCGTTGTTCGTTGAGCGGTTCGTCGGCCGAGCCCGGGGCGAAGATGCTCAACAGCCACCAGATGATCACGCCGACCACCAGCGCCGCGAGCACACCCAGGCCGACCAGGATCCACAACATTCGCTGCGACCGCTCCCGCTCGGCGGCGAGCAGTTCCGGATCGGCGAGGGTTTCGTCCGGATTCGCCACGGCACGCTGGCCCAGGCGCAGGACCGGGATGAAGTCGGTCTTCTGGTCGACGACCGAGGCCTGCTCGAGCACGTGCTGCACGGTCGCCGCCGTCCGCACGCCCTTGTCGGCCTCGAGCGAGCGGACCGCCACCGCGGAGATCTCGAACGGCACCTCGGGACGAATCTGACGCGGTTCCACGGGAGAACCGTCGCTGCCGAAATCGGCTAGCTTCAGCCCGCCGACGGTCGCCGCGGATCCGGAGACACCGCCGGTGCGGATCGGCCAGCGAGCGGTGATCAGCGCGTACAGCATCGCGCCGAGCCCCCGCACATCCGATTGCGCGTCGGAATCGGCCAGGGTGCCGGGGAAGGCCAGCACCGCATCGCCGGACGCGCTGATACGCACCCGGTCCGGATGGTCGATCGACAACGAACCGCCGCCGCGATGGGCCAGTTCGGCCGCCGCGGCGAGGGCACGGATGGCCCGCGCCGCGCCGATCGGCGAGGGCATGGTCTCGGCCATCTCCCGCAGCGAGCGGCCGGGAGTCCACTCCGCGACCACGATGCCGCCGGAACTACCGCGCACCACATCGAGCACGCGGGCCAGGCCGGACGAGTTGATCCGGCCCAGGCGCAGCGTGCGCGAAAGAATGGCCTGCGGCCCGTCGTGGCCGGGATTGTCGGTGGCCTTCTGATCGGCATCGACGAAGGTGAGCGCGACCTCGCGGTCCAGTTTCACATCCAAGGCCTGCCAGAACCGCAGTCCGCGCGCGCCGCCATGGTCGGCGAGCAGCCGATAGCGACCACCCGCCACGGAGGCGCCCGGAATCAGTTTGGGACCGCGCGGCACCCGCCGGGACGGCGGTTCCACCCGCATCGGGGGCATCTCCGGCGAACCGACCGGCAGCATGCCGGTGTCGTAGGCCGGATCCCGCGGCGGCACAGCGCCGGGCGGCACCGCTTCCGCACCGTTGCCGCTCACCGCGTCGGCGGCGTTCGGTGCGTCGGGGACATACCCGTCCACACCGGCTTCGGCGTCGGGCGCCGCAGCGGCGGTCGACGCTTCCGTATGGTCGGATGCGGATTCCGGAGTGCGGTCGGCCGGCGGAACACTCCCGGGCGGGACGTCGTCGGTGCGCACTGCGCCTGCCGCCTCGGCAGCCTCGGCGGAAGGCTGACCCTCCGCCGCGTCGTCGCTCACCCTCGCTCCTCCTTCGCCCTGATATGTCGAAGTCCGTTGTGCCGGTGTAGCACCGGCATTTGCGTTTCTCTGCCGAACAGGGTACGGGAACTCGCCCTGGCCGGTGCGGTCAACCGCACCAGGACGAATTACCGGCAACACCATGGTCTGGGCGTCGGTATACGGGTCGTAGCGGTAGTAATACGGAGCGGCGAGGTCCGGACGCGGCAGCACCATCGTGTCGTGCGTATCGACCGCGGTGTCGTCCAGGCCGAGGTCCGGCGCCGGCGGGGTGAAGCCGAGGCGCCGCGACACCGCGACCGTGAGCGCGACGATCTCCGGAACACCCGCCAGGCGCATCAGCCCGAAGGCGACGCCGAACATGACGATCGCGTCCAGGCCGACCCGCAGTACCGAGGCGAGGCCGCCGTCGAGCCGGGACAGGCCCAGCACCTGATCGATGATCAGTGTCACCGCCGCGCCGGCCACCGAGGCCAGCACCACGCGGGTGACGGTCCGGCCGACATTGGCCATCCGCAGATCGCCGAGACTGCGATGCAGCAGCCAGCCGCCGATCACCGCGCCGGTCACGAAGCCCAGACCGTTGGCCACACCCAAGGCGATGACGACGTGATCCTCACTGAAGAACACCGGTGTGAGCAGCGACAACACGATCTTGACGCCGGTGATGCCGAGGATGATCCAAGTCGGTGTCCAGGCCTGTTCCCGCGCGTAGAACACCCGCAGATGAATCAGCACCAGCGCGTAGGGAATCAGCGTGAACGCCGACCAGGAGACCGCCTCGCCCAGGCGGCCCGCATCCGAACTGCCGAAATGGCCGTATCCGTACAGCGCCTGGCCGATCTGCGGACCCGCGATGGTGAGGAAGGTGACCACCGGGACCAGCGAAATCATGGTCAGACGGGTGGCGACGCCGAGGTCGTCGACCACCGCCGGATTGTCGTCGGCGGCGGCATTGCGGCTCAGGCGCGGCATGATCGCGGTCAGCAGCGTCACGCCGAGCACGCCGTACGGCAGTTGCAGCAGCAGCCAGGCGTTCTGATAGATGGTCGGGCCCGCGACGTCGGCATGCGAGGAGACCCGGGTGGCGATGGTCCAGCCGATCTGGCTGATGAACACGTACAGGATGATGGCCGCGCCCATCCCGGCGAACTGCTTGAGCCGGGCGTCCACCCCCCACAGTGGGCGCAGATCGATCCCCAGCCGCCGGATGGCCGGCAGCAGGCTCACCATCTGAACGATGACACCGACGGTCACACCGACGCCGAGGACCAGCAGCTTCGGATCGCTCATCCGGACCGGATCGAGGCTGATCTCTCCCGGCGTGACCGCGTACAGGGTCAGGATCGCCAGCACGACCACGTTGTTCAGCACCGGCGCCCAGGCACCCGGTTTGAACACCTGATGGGTGTTCAGGATCGCCATGAGCAGGCCCGACATCCCGTAGAAGAGGATGGCCGGCAGCAGCAGGAAGGCGAGCGCCGTGGTCAGCGCGGTATTCACCTTGCCGTCGTGGGACAGGAAGATATGGGTGGTCATCACCGGTGCCGCGGCGACGGCCAGGACGGTGCCGATGGCCAGCACCGTGAATGCCGCGGTGACCAAGCGGCGGACGAAGGCGGCGCCGCGGTCGGCATCCTCCTTCTCCGCGCGGACCAGCGTCGGCACCACGATGGCGGTGAGCACCGCGCCGAGCAGCAGCTCGGAGATCATGGTCGGGATCGTGCTGGAGACCGTGAACGCACTGGCGATGGCCGGGCCGAGCACGGTGACGAGCAACAGCTGCTTGACGAAGCCGGTGATGCGGCTGACCAGCGTGGCGACCGCGATGGACCCGGAATCGCGGACCAATCGCGAAGTCGACGAGTCTTCCGGCTCCTGCTCGATGACGGCCTGCTGGGCGGTGCGCGGACCGGCCGAATCGCTGCGCGCGCGTGTCGGCCGTGCCGAATCCGGGCGCGCAGCAGCCGGACGCTCCCCGGCCGGCCGGCGACGCGGCTCCGCCTCGGAGGGCGGGATGTGGCGTGGCATCGCCCGCTCCGCGCGGGGTGCGCGCGGAACCTGGTCGACCGGACCGCTCGGCGGGCCCGGCGGATAGGGCCGCCGCGGATCCGGGCGTTGCGCGTCCCGGCGTGGGATCTCCCGGTTCCGGGACTCGCGGTACTGAGGGTCGCGGAACCGAGATTCCGGATTCGGGGGCTCGGCCGGCGGGCGCGGGTCGCGCTGCGGCGGACGGGGCCGTCCCGGCGGCGAGCCGTCCTGCGGCGGGCGAGCACCCCGCTGATCCGTCGGGGGGACTTGACGGAACGGTTCGCTCGGCGGTGCATTCGGCGGCAGTGGCTGCCGCGGCGCGTTCGGCGGCGTCTGGCGCAGGGGCGCGCTCGGCGGGCTCTGCCGGCGCGGCGGATTCTGCGGTCCCGGATAGCGGTCGGGTGAACTCGGCGGTGCCGGACGGGGCGATGCCCCCGGCGGAACCTGGCGCGGGCCGGCACCCGGAGTCTGGCGCAGGGGGGCGCTCGGCGGCGACTGCCGGCGCGGCGGCGGGGTGGGTCGTGCTCCGTTCGGGCCGGGCGTCCGGCCCGCGGGGGGTACCTGCGGAATCGGGCCACTCAGTGGCCGCCGCGGATCGGCCGGATCGGGCCGGGCGTCGTTCGGCGGTACGCGGTGCGGCGGCGTCCCGGTGGGCGCGACACCGTTGGCGCCCGAGGGCGGCATCGAGGGATCGGGACTCAGCCGACGCGGTCCACGCTCCCACGGCGCGGCGGGCGCGCGTCGCGGAAACTGCTCGTCGTCGGCCTGATCGGGCACGACGGGGCCGTCGTACTCGGTCACCGGACCTCCGGTCTGCTCGGCATTCGGGCTGGCCCGTGAATCACCCGGTCGGCACAGTAAGCCGCTGCGCGATTGTCGCTCACTGTGCCCCGTGACCTGCGGGACACCCGCACCCGGTCGGCACAGTAAGCCGCTGCGCGATTGTCGCTCACTGTGCCCCGTGACCTGCGGGACACCCGCACCCGGTCGGCACAGTAAGCCGCTGCGCGATTGTCGCTCACTGTGCCTCCTCTTCCTGCAGTACTCGTTTGCGGGCGCGCAGGTATCGGTTGAGCCTGCGTCGTTTTCCCGGGTCCAAACCCTTGTCGGCCGGATCGGGCTGTCCCCGGAAGCGGCGCCACAAGCGGCGACCGGCGAGCAGGAACAGCAGTGCACCGGCACATGCGGTAATTATCGCCAACGCTTGACCGTAAGCGTTCGAACGTACCGAAACCGAGGTGGCATTGCCGAGAGGCACTCCGGCCGGTGTGGTAAGGGATATCGGAATCACCAGGTTACGGCTGTCGCTCACCTTGGTCGGAATCTGGAACGACCGAGTACCCTCCGCCGGAAGCTGCTGCTCACCGATATCGGTGATATTCGTCTCGGCGGGTGCCCCGATCTTGAACCGGATCCGGATCGCGACCGGCAGATCGTTGCGCGCGACCAGCAGCAGCGGGCTCTGCTCCGAGGCCAGCGTGTACACCCCGCCCGGCGGCAGCACGCTCACCGAGGAGAACAGCCCGTCCATGGTCCGGGTGGTCTGTTCGAGTCGTCGTTGCGCGGCGGTGTCGGCCTGTGAATCGGTGCCGGTGCGGTCCGAGAGCGTCAGCACCCGGATGAGATCGTCGCGCAACGGTGTGAGGAACGTCCGCGGTGTCGGCTCCTGCTGGGGGATCTCCACCAGGGCGCTCATCAGATCGTCGATCCGATGTTCCTGCTGCCCGACCGGCGCGACGAACTGATCCGGCACCGCCTGTGCCGCCGCGTCACCGGAGTAGTCCAGGTCGTACGGGCGCGGATCGACCGGCTGGGCGAGCAGGTCGGCGAAGGAACGCGGTGTCGCCAGACCACTGCGGAACATCAGCTCCAGGTGCGAGAGCAACGCTCCGGCCTCGTCGCGGTCGGCGCCCCACTGTTGCGGCGGCATCAGGAGGGTGGCGCGGGGACGGGTCTCGGTCGTATTCAGCACCGGCCAGCTCAGCGCGCCCAGGGCGTCCTGCAGTCGAGCGGTGCGGGAGTCGTTGGTGACGGCGTACCGGACCCGGTCGGGAGTGAACGCCGGAGTCGGCGGATTCGACCCGACCGCGGCCAGCGCGGTCGCCGACCACATGTCGAAGGTCGCGACCTTCAACCCGGAATCGGGCGCCGGCGGCGCGGCGTCGGGTTTGGCCGGTGCGGCGGCCGGCAGGCGCACCATCTCCGGTACCACCGGCGTGATGTCCGCGGCGACGGAGGCGGTACTGCGCACCGTCGCCTCACCGCGCCCGGAACCCGTTGCGGTGCTGACGGAACCGCCCTCGGCCACCGCATTCCCGGAGAGGACGGCGGTGGTGAAACCGCGCTCGGTCAGCATGGTCGCGGCATCGGATCCGATGGCTCCGGAAGCGGGCAGACTCACCCCGCGCACGGATTTGACCGACAGCAGCGAATCGACGATATCGGCGGGCGCGGTGAGCGCGCGGGCGAGGAGATCGGCATCGTGCACGCCGGCCAGCGCGGTCGGGTCGACCTGCGCGAACGGCAGCGCCACCGTGCACATCGTCGGCGCCAGCGCACGCAACCGGTCGAGCCACGCCCGCGCGGCCTGCGGACCGGTGCCGTCGCGCGTGGGCCCGTCCGGATCGGAGGGGGAGGCCAGTACCCGATACCCCTCGGTCATCTTCGACACGGTGAGCAGCAGGTCCGGGTCCACGGCCAGGCACAGCGATCCAGCCAGCCCGGGACCCGCGCGGCCGGAATCGTGCGAGGGGTCGGGTCGCAGCGCCGACTCCAGCGCCGAGACCAGCTGATCCAAGCGGCCGCCCGCGGCCAGTTCCCCGGCCAGTTCGTCGTCGGTGAGCAGCACCTTGCCGTCCACCGAACCGGGGATGCCGGCGACCATGCGGGGCCGGTCGGCCAGCGGCCACAGCATAGTGGTCGCCACCGGCGGCTGCGGTGCGGCCGGAACGGGTTGTGCCCCCTCCGCCGCGGCATCGGCACCGTTCGGCAGGGCGGGCAGGCCGAGCACCGGCAGCAGGAACCGCGCATCGTCGAGGTGCGCCTGATTGCCGTAGGCCGGTTCGCCGTTCACATTCAGCAGGAGCGGATACACACCCGGTTCGGTGATGCCGAGCGAGTCCGTGACCGGCGGATTGGCGGCCGCGTTGGACATGCCCTCGCGCACCCCGATCCGCAGGGTGAACTGTTTGCGCTGTCCGGGCCCCAATTGGTCGGTGACGTCCTGGAACTGCGCGCTGACCGGGAAGTTCGATTGATCCTGGCGCAGCGTGGACCGCAGTTCACCCGGTTCGGCGATGGCCGCCCCACGCTGCACTCGCACACTGACGTCGTCCACCACCCGGTCGCCGATATTGGTCACCGTGCCGGTCAGCGCGAGGACCGAATCGCTGGTGGTGGTGATCGTGCTCGGCGACACCGAATCGAGAGTGAGTTTGAGGAATTTCGGCGCGGCGGTCGAACCTCCCGACCCGGACGGCTGCGCATGACTCGACCCGGCCGACGGCACGCTCAATACGGCGAGCGCCAGCGAGACGAGCAGTAGCACCCAGCGGTGCCCACTGCGACTCGCACGCGTCATTGTCTGCCGCTCTCCATCCGATCTATCAGCCGATTCGCGACCTCGGCCAGACGCCGTTCGTCGGCGTAGGCGAGCCGGGAATCGAGTTCGCTCAACGGCACCCAGGCCACCTTGGTGACCTCGACGTCGGCATCGGAGAGCTCACCCCCCAACGACCGCATCAAGTAATGGTGCACGGTCTTGTGTACCCGACGGCCTTCGGTGACGAACCAGTAGTCGATACTTCCCAGTTCCGCGACCACCCGGCCGTTGATCCCGGTCTCCTCGGCGACCTCCCGGACGGCGGTCTGTTCGGCCGTCTCCCCCTCTTCGATATGGCCTTTCGGCAGCGACCACAGCAACCGGCCGCGGCGGTCGGTGCGCCCGATGAGCGCGGCGCAGCGCTGGTCGGCGGGCCCGTCGAGTCCGTCGACGACCAATCCGCCCGCGGAGGTTTCCCGGACGGTGCGCATGCGAGGTTTCGCCGCATTACCGGCCGAACCGCGGCGCCGGGGCTGGCGGCGTCGACTGTTCGCGCGATCGGCCGGAGACACCGGGTCAGTCTAGCCGCGCCGGATCGATGCACTGAACGTGTTCGATGCCGAGTGTCATGCCGCACCGCGGTGGTGGTGTCCGTCCGGTCCGGGCGGGTACCGGCGGGTGGGCACCAACTAAGCTGCGTTCGGCGTGGTTTCGCCGAAGTCCGTTGACGCAGAAGTGGAGGACGGCACACAAGTGAAAGGAAGGGCCGTGTCCGACCCCGACGATGACCGCCGGACACGATTGCTTGCCGCGGCGGCGATCACCCTGGGCCGGCTCTCGGATGTGCTGACTCCGCTGGGCGGTCTGTTCGCCGCGCGCGGCCACGAGCTGTACCTGGTCGGCGGCAGCGTGCGCGACGCGGTGCTGGGGCGGCTGGGCACCGATCTGGACTTCACCACCGACGCCCGGCCCGAGGTCGTGCTGGAGATCGTGCGCGGCTGGGCCGACAATCTGTGGGACACCGGCGGTTTGGCGTTCGGCACGGTGAGCGCGTCGAAATCGGGCTGGCAGCTGGAGATCACCACCTTCCGCAGCGACAGCTACGACCGCGTCTCCCGTAACCCCGAGGTCACCTTCGGCGACAGCCTCGAGGGTGATCTGGTGCGCCGCGACTTCACGGTCAACGCGATGGCCGTGCGTATCGGCCCGGCCGGTGATCTGGAATTCGTCGATCCGCTCGACGGCATGGACGCATTGCTGGCCGGCGTGCTGGATACGCCTGCGGCGCCGGAGGATTCGTTCAACGACGATCCGCTGCGCATGCTGCGCGCGGCCCGCTTCGTCTCCCAGCTCGGCTTCGAGGTGGCGCCGCGGGTGCGGGTGGCAATCGCGCTGATGGCCGACGAGATCCGCCGCATCACCGCCGAACGGGTGCGTACCGAACTGGACAAGCTGATCGGCGGTCAATATCCCACCGACGGCATCGACATCATGTGCGAGACCGGGCTGGCCGAACGGGTGCTGCCCGAGGTTCCGGCGATGAAGCTGGAGATCGATGAACACCATCAGCACAAGGACGTCTATCAGCATTCGCTGACGGTGCTGCGCCAGGCCATCGATCAGGAGCAGGGCGATCCGGATCTGGTGCTGCGCTGGGCCGCGCTGCTGCACGACATCGGCAAACCGCCGACCAAGCGCAACGAGCCCGCCGGCGGTGTCAGTTTCCATCACCATGAGGTCGTCGGCGCGAAAATGGTGCGAAAGCGCATGCGCGCCTTGAAATATCCGAAGCAGTTCACCGAGGACGTGGCGCGGCTGGTGTACCTGCACCTGCGTTTCCACGGCTACGGCAAGGGCCAGTGGACCGATTCGGCGGTGCGCCGCTACGTCACCGATGCCGACGACCTGCTGCCGCGGCTGCACAAACTGGTGCGCGCGGACTGCACCACCCGCAACAAGCGCCGCGCCGCACTGCTGCGCTCGACCTACGACGATCTGGAGGCCCGGATCGAACGCCTGCAGCAGGAGGAGGATCTGCAGCGGGTGCGCCCGGACCTGGACGGCAACGCGATCATGGAACTGCTCGGCCTGGAGCCGGGACCGCAGGTCGGCCGCGCCTGGCGCTATCTGAAGGAACTGCGGCTGGATCGCGGTCCGCTCACCCGCGACGAGGCCGAGGCCGCGCTGCTCGAATGGTGGAACGCGGGCGGACAGTAGCGCCGCGGAACCGGACTCGGCGGTCCGGAGTCGGCCTCAGAACACGATCAGCGTGGTTCCGGCAACGATCGCCGCACGCATCTGCCCGAGGTCGAACGAGCCGGTGATCTGCGGGAGCTCGAGCCGGAACTCCACCCGGTCGCCGTGCCGGTCGGCACGCACGATGCGCACGTCGTTGGGCAGGTCCGCCAGCGTGACCGGCGCCACCGACACCCAGCGCCGCGGCACCCGAACGCCCGACCAGGCAGCCTGGTGGACCGCGATCGTGACGATGTTGTCGCTGATGGCGGCGTCGACCAGGGCCTGAAATTTACGGGTGCGATGGCGCGCGCTGATCAATCCGCTCGGATGCACCGCGAACCCCCAGTCCAGCCGCTTCTCGTTGAGCCACTCGACCAGCGCCGCGGTGGTCACGGTGCCGATGACGTCGAGTCCGGCGGTGCGCACCTTCGTCGGGACGCCGGGAATCAGTCGCACTCCGTGCGCGATCACCGTCATCTCCTCGATCGGATGTCCGTTCCAGCGCAGCTCGGTCAGCACCGTCTTGGTCTGGAAGTGGGCGCCGCGGCGGCGCACCTTGAGGGTCTGCAGAATCGCGGTCAGATCGTGGCCGAGCAGGGTGGCGGTGACCTCCCGACCGCCGAAGCGGCTCAGGATTCCCTCGCTGAGCAGCGTCATCAGCACATCCGGCATGAGCGCGGTGACCGTACCCGCCCCGAGATCCGCCACCGGGTCGAGCCATGCGGTGGTGAAAGCCGTCCACTGATCCAGCAACTCCGGGTCGAACAGCCGCCGGCCCAGGTCCACTGCCCGCAACGGCGACCAGGATTTGGGATCGAAATAGGTGGCCATGATTGCTTCGAGAGTACTGGCCGCCGGTGAATACGCGAGGTGGTGTCGATGACATTTCCCCGCGCGCGAGCCTAGGGATCGGCGGGTTCCGGTGCGGTGGGCTCCGGATCGGCGGGTTCGGATGCGGCGGGGTCGTTCAGCGTCGCGTGCATCAGGTAGACGTTGTAACTGTCCCAGGCCGACATCGTGAAGTAGAGGTCCTTCCCCGTCGACCAGGGATGGATGAAACCGCCGTAGGCCTTGGGGTAGTCGTTCGTATCGGCCAGCAGGGTGCCGTCGGTCCAGGATCCCTGCGGTTCGGTCGCGGTGCGCAGCACGATCGCGTGCCGAGCCGGGTCCAGGTACACCATCTGCCACTGCTTGCTCGACTCGTCGTAGCGCACCGACAGCTCGCCCGCGATGCCGGGAAGCAGCGGCGTGGCGTGGTTCTCCTGCGCGGGAGCCCAGGTGCCGTCGACCCAGTACTGATACGCGGACTTGTTCAGCACATCCTTCTTCGGCACCCGCGCCAAGCCGATCATGCCGATGCGGCCGTTGGGCGTGCCGAACATGTAGACGTAGTCGCCGTGCGGCACCATCGTCGCGACCTGGAAGCGATCGATGCCGAACATGTTGTCCCACTTGGCGTACTGATCCTTGACCCAGGTACTGCCGCCGTCGTCGGAGTAGGCCAGACCACCGTTGTTGGTCCACCACATCCCCGGGATCCTGCTCCAGTGATTGACCGACATGTAACTCATGTACTGCCGGTCGCCGAGGGCGAATCCGGAGGTGGGGATCACCGTGGTCTCGAAGTTCTTGATCTTGCGGCTGTTCAGCAGTTCGGCGGCGTGGCAGCGGCTGTCCTGCACCATGTCGTCGATGATCAGGCCCTTGGACAGGTCCCGTTCGGAGCTGAAGCCGAGCACATTCGATCGCCAGTCCGGCCCGCCGACCTGGCCGTACTCCCAGCCCTTGCCGAACGTGTCGCCGAATACCACCGCGACCTTGCCCGGTCCGGCCTCCCACATGATGCCGAGATCGGTCCCGTCGACCTGCCAGCGCATATCGGTGCGGTTGACCGAACCGTGGCCGGTCACCTGATTGACCAGCTTCACGTTCTCGACCGTGCGCGGCGCGGGTGCCGCCGCGACCGCGCCCGGGTCGGTCGACGGCCGCACCGGTGTCGGCGGCGTCTCCGGCGCCGGCGGTTCGCCGCCGGGGATGGGGATCGGAATCGGTTCGGGTTCGGGATTGATATTGATGTTCGGCAGATTGAACAGACCGGAATTCGAACCCGAGCCGGTGCCGGAGCCTGTGCCTGTGCCTGTGCCCGAGCCACTGTCGGAGCCGGAGGCCGAACCGGAGCCGGGTGCGGATTCGCCTGGCGCGGAAGGATCTTCGGCGGGCGGAGGTTTCGGTGTATCGCGAATGTCCGGGCACGGGTTGTGGCACGGGTCCGCGGGCAGGGGTTGCGGGACGATCCGGGTGTTGTCCGGCCGCGGGCCCGGTACGGGTACGGGCACGATCTCCGGCACCGGCACTGGGATGTCGATTCTCGGCGGAAGAATCGGCGGCGCAGGCGCATTCGGATCGGGCTGGCGGGCGAGTGGATCGAATCCCGTTTCGCCGCAGGCATTTTTCGGTGGCGGCGCCCACGGGGCGAGTTCGGCCGACGCGGGGACGGGGGCGAGTGTGCCGAACACCAGCAATCCGGTGACCGTGGGCGTGAAAATCGCCGAGGCGCAGCGCTTTCCGAGTCGGAGGGAGCCGTGCGCCACCGCCGTTCCGTCGGCAGCAGCTCTCCCCGTCGCGTTGTTCCCGAACACCGCACTCCTCGACTACCACTCGCACCGCTGGTGACATGCACTGTCAGTCACCGCATCAGCTGGGACCGAGCACAGCGGCTAACAATCTAACCGATCAGCCGGGATGCGTCTGCGAACGTCCGGAGCAACCGCGTGGCGTGCGCCGGCGGCTGTTGACCGCGATCGCCGCGATCCCCAGCGCGTACAGTCCGGCGCCGGCCGCCACCACGCCGAGGGAGCGGCCGTCGGCGGGAATGACCAGGGCGGTCAGGGCGACGGCGACGACGAACGTGATGTTGAAAATCGTGTCCTGCAGGGCGAATACCTGTCCGCGCCGAGCGTCGTCGACATCGATCTGCAGGGTGGCGTCGCCGGTCAGTTTCACCATCTGCCCGGCCAGGCCGAGCAGGAACGCGCCGGCCAGCAGCAGTTGATGGGCCCGATGTTCGGCGGCACCGGTGGCGACGGTGATCGGCGGGACCAGTGTCGCCTGCACCAGCAGCGCCGCCGACAATCCGGCGACCACCGTGCGCGGGCGCCCCAGCCGCGGAATCAGCAGCGGCGTCAGCACCGCGGCGGCCAGCATGCCCGCGGCGACCGCGGTGATCGCGACGCCGAAACCGACCAGTCCCGAACTCGCCGACATCCCGGATTCGTTGGGGCGGCGCAGGACCAGCACCATGAGCAGGGTGTTGGCGCCGAAGACGATGCGGTGGGTGCCGACGCCGATCATCGCGGTGGTGCAATCCCGCGATTCGGCGACCGCGCGGGCGCCGGTGCGCAGACCGGTCAGCACGGCGCGCACGGACTCGGCGGTCGCACCGCGGCCGGACGCACCGATGCGATGTTCGGGTCCGAGCTGATGGCGGGCGAAGCCGATCGCGGCCACCGCCGAGATCACCGACCCGCAGGCACTGGCCGCCACCGCCACCGCACCCGCGACGTCGCCCGCGCCCACCGCGCCGATGATCGCCACCGCGGCCGCGGCGCCCGCTCCGGCACATCCCGATGCCACCGTGGCCAGGACCGAATTCATCGGCACCAGCCAGCGTTGTTCGAGCACCCGCGGCAGCGACGCCGAGATCCCGGCCAGGACGAATCGGCTGATCCCGACCACCGCGAGCGCCAGCAGCAACAGCGGCGTATCGCGGATTCCGGCCCACAGCCCGACCGCGGTCACCACGATCAATACCGCCCGCAGCACGTTGGCGATCAGCAACACCATCCGGCGGTCCCAGCGGTCCAGCATCGCTCCGGCATACGGTCCGATCACCGAATACGGCAGCAGTAGTACCGCGAACCCGCCCGCGATGGCCAGCGGATCGGTGGCACGTTCGGGATTGAACAGAATCGCGCCCGACAGCGCCGCTTGAAACATTCCGTCGCCGAACTGTCCGGAGAACCGGATCAGCGCCAGCCGCGGCATTCCGGGCCGGCGGACGGCGGCGGCCACCGCGGCCCGCCGCGCAGCGTCGGGTCGCATTTCGGTTCACCTCCGGATCAATGTGCGGGGCCGGTGCACAGCCACGGTAGAATCTACCCGGCGGCCTCGACAGCAGCTCGAGAGGAGGACCCCCGTTGTCCACACTCACGACACCACACATTGATGTTCATCGCGCCGGCGATCGCATGAAAACCCGTGTGGCATGGCTGGATTCGAAGCATTCGTTCTCGTTCGGCGAGCATTACGATCCGGAGAACACCCATCACGGGCTGCTGCTGGTGAACAACGAGGACATCGTGTTGCCGGGCGAGGGATTCGAGACTCATCCGCATCGCGATATGGAAATTGTCACCTGGGTTCTGAACGGTTCTCTGGTGCATCAGGATTCGCTCGGGCATGCCGGTGTCATCTATCCCGGATTGGCGCAGCGAATGAGCGCGGGAACCGGAATTCTGCATTCGGAAAAGAATGATTCGTGGCGGCTGCCGCCCGAACAGGGCGGCACGTCTCCGCATTCCGAAGCGGTTCATTTCGTGCAGATGTGGGTAGTACCGGACGAGCCTGGAATTACTCCCGGATATCAGCAACTGGAAATCGACGACGAACTGGACCGCGGCGGCCTGATCACGGTCGCCACGGGTATGCCGCGCTATCGCGATCGCACCGCGATCGCGATCAGCAGCAGCCATTCCGCCCTGCACGTCGGGCGTATGCCCGGTGTGGCGGGAGCCGCCGCGGGGCAGGCGATCACCCTGCCCGAGGCGCCCTACCTGCATGTCTTCGTCGCCCGCGGCGAGGTCGAGATGGAGGGCGTCGGAACCCTCTACGAGGGCGATGCGGTGCGGATGACCCGCAGCGGCGGGCAGCGCATCGTCGCCGAGGTTCCGGCGGAGGTCCTGGTGTGGGAAATGCACGCACGTCTCGGCGGCCAATAGAGTCGGCAGACGCGGCCGTCGAGGGCCCGTGCGTTAGAGGAGAGGACAGCGATGACCGAGAATCCACCGCCCGGGAACTACCCCCCGCCGGAACCGTATCCGCAGTCGGGCGGCGAACCCGGACGCTCGGGCGAATATCCCGGCCGTTCCGGCGAATATCCGCAGCAACCGGGCCAGTATGCACAACAACCCGGTCAGTACGGCCAGCAGCCCGGACAGTATCCGGGTGGATATCCCCCACCGCCTCCGGGCGGTTATCCCGGTCCGCCGGGACAGGGCACGTGGGAACAGCCCAAGGGCAAGGGGCTGGCCATCACGGCGCTGGTCCTCGGCATCATCGCCCTGCTGACCTGCTGGACGGTGCTGGGCGGAATCCTGTTCGGCCTGGTCGCCCTGATCTTCGGCATCATCGCGACGGTGAAGGCGCGGCGCGGCACCGCGGCCGGGGGCGGGATGGCGATGGCCGGTCTCGTCCTGGGTCTGCTCGGTTTGATCGCCGGGATCGTGATCGCCGCCATCGGGGTCAACTTCTTCGTCAACAACGGCGGTAAGGATTTCCTCGACTGCGTGAACAAGGCCAACGGCGATCAGTCGAAGATCGACCAGTGCCAACGTGATTGGAATCAGACGCTGGAGAACAAGTACAGCGTGACCCTGAGTCCGCGGCCGACCTCCTGATCGCCGCGGGTCAGTACGGGTCCGGCCGGCACTGGCGGGTTGCGGTGAGTACCTCGGCCAGTTCCGGCCGGTAGTCGCTGTGCGGCGAGTCGATCCACACCCGGTATCCGGTGCGTTCGTCGGCCGGTGAGGGCAGCACGATGGTGGTGCCCGGGGCGACCAGTGCGGCGCAGCGATGAAACATATCGGACGCGATCGCGGCGTCGGTGGCCGATTCGTCGACGTGTCCGGTCAAGAAGGTCCAGCGTGCCGACCGCGGATGTCCGATGATCGGCCCGCGATGTCCGCGCACGGTGAGGTATTCGCGAATCGGAGCTCCGAGGGCGGCCGGCACGGTGATCGCGCCGACCGGGCCTATTTCCAACAGGATGCGACCTCGGACCGGTTCGACGATGCCGTAGAGCCCGTTCTCCTTGCGGTAGCGACGACAGCGGACCAGCGCTTCCTGGGTGACTGCGCGCGGCGCGGTGGTGATGGTGGTGATATTCGGTTCGATCGCGCCGGCCATCGGGTCGCGCGTGCTCATGGCGAACCTCGTCTCGTCGTCGAGTGCAGTGCCACCGATACGCAGACCGTATCGCCGTACAGTTGAAATGACAATAGTCAGCGGCGTGTCGCGGTGGCCGGCGTACTATCTGCCCGCATGGCCCCTACCTCGCCAGTGGTCGCCCGGTGGGAATTGGTCCGTCGCCTGCGCGAACTCCGCGAACAACGCGGCTTCGACTCGGCCGGCTTCGCTCGGGCGGTGGGCTTCACCCCAGCGAATTGGTCGCATGTCGAGAAGGGCCGCCGGGTGCTGACCGGCAACACGATCGGCCCGGTGCTGGATCTGCTGGCGGTCGGCGAGCGGGAACGGGCGGAACTGCTCGGCTTGCTGGCCGCCGGGAAAGAGCGCGGCTGGTGGACCCGCTCGGCTCTGATCGGCCCGGAACTGCAGCGCTACTACGGGATGGAATACGGCGCGGACAGTATTCGCAGCTACGACAGCCTCGTGGTCCCCGGCATGCTGCAGACGGAGGCCTATGCGCGGGCGCTGATCGCCGCCGATGTGATGATCCGCCCGGCGCAGGTCGAACAGCTGGTCGCGGTGCGGATGCGCCGCCGCAAGCGGTTGCACGGCCACGATCCCGTCGCCCTCACCGCCGTGGTCGGCGAGGCGACCCTGTTGCAGCAGGTCGGCGGTCAGGCAGTGCTGTGTGCGCAGTTGGAGTATCTGGCCGGCCTGTTGCGCACCAGGCCGAATGTGGACATCCGGGTCATCCCGTTCGCGGCGCCCGACGGCGCGATCCTCGGCGGGGCGAGTTTTCATCTGCTGGACTTCGCCTCAAAGTATCTGCCGACCTTCGGCTGGGCCGAGAGCGCGGTCTTCGGCGCACCGGTCGACAATCCCGACCAGGTGCACGACCTGGCGTTCGCATTCGTGCGAGCGCTCGATCAATCCCTCACTCGCACAGAATCATTGGCGCTGATCGAGAAATACGCAGCGGTGTAAACTCCGGCCCATGCCCACCCCCGCGAGGTATCGGCCGGAGGTCACACCCTGGTTCACCTCCACGCGCACCAACAACGGCAACCAGTGCGTCGAGGTCCGTTTCGACGGTGACGCGGTGCAGATCCGTGACAGCAAATACCGCCGCGATCCCGCGAACAGACCCGAGCTCGAGCCGATCATCACCGTCGACGCGCCCGCCTGGATGGCTTTCCTGCGCCGGGTCCTGCACGGTGACAGCGCGGGTGACCTGCACGTTCGCCCCGCGGCGGATGGTGGCGCGGTGCTGATCCACGACACCACCGCACTGTCGTTCACTCCCGGCGAGTGGCGGGCATTCCTGGCCGGCGCCCGGGACGGCGAATTCGACCGCATCCCGGCGGCGACCGCCGCACCGGGCTGAATGCGGCGGCGGCGCGACGCCGTCGTCGGCATACTGGAGGTCGTGACTTTCGACGTGACGACTCCCTCGGGCATCGATCTGACCTATCGCGACGACGCTGTGCGGGTACAGGACGACCTGTTCGCGCACGTCAACGGCAAATGGCTGGACACCTACGACATTCCCGCCGATCGCGCGGTCGACGGAGCGTTCCGCACCCTCTACGACCAGGCCGAACTGGACGTCAAGAAGATCATCCAGGACTTGGCGGCCGGAACCGTGGCCTCGGTGCCGGACGCGGAGGAGGCCCGCAAGATCGCCGACCTCTACAACAGCTTCATGGACGAGGAGGCGGTGGAGGCCGCCGCGCTCACCCCGATCGCCGCGGAACTGGGGGCGGTGCGCGGGGTGAAGGATCGCGGTGAACTCGCTGTGCTGCTGGGCCGGCTGCAGCGCACCGGTGTGGGCGGGGCGGTCGGCGCCTACGTCGATACCGACGACAAGAATTCGCAGCGCTATCTGGTCAACCTGACCCAGTCCGGGCTCGGCCTGCCGGACGAATCGTATTACCGCAACGACGATTACGCCGAGATCCGCACCAAATACGTCGAGCACATCCGGCGCATGTTCCAGCTGGCCGCGCTCGAGTACGATCCGCAGCGCGTCTTCGAGCTGGAGCGCAAACTGGCCGCGGGGCATTGGGATGTGGTGCGCCGCCGGGACGCCGAGTTGAGCTACAACCTCACCACGTTCGCCGACCTCGCCGCCGCGAACCCGGAATTCGACTGGACGGCGTGGACCGAGGAGCTGGCCGCGGGGGTCTCGGCCTCCGGCACCGAGTTGTTCGCCGAAGTCATCGTGCGCCAGCCCGATTACGCGCGTACCTTCGCGCAGCTGTGGGCTGCCGAGCCGCTCGAGGACTGGCAGGCGTGGGCGAGCTGGCGGGTGCTGCGGGCACGTGCGCCGTATCTGACCGCCGCGATCGTCGAGGAGAGTTTCGACTTCTACGGGCGCACCCTCACCGGCGCTCAGGAGAATCGCGAGCGCTGGAAGCGCGGCGTCTCGCTGGTGCAGGATCTGCTCGGCGAAGCGGTCGCGAAAATCTATGTCGCCGAACACTTCCCGCCCGAGGCGAAACAGCGGATGCAGGAGCTGGTGGCGAATCTGATCGAGGCCTACCGCCGCAACATCAGTGAACTGGAGTGGATGAGCCCGGAGACCCGGGAGGCCGCGCTCGCCAAGCTGGAGCGGTTCACCCCGAAGATCGGCTACCCCGATACCTGGCGCGACTATTCCGCGGTCCGCGTCGATCCCGCCGATCCGGTCGGCAACTACCGCAGTGGCTACGCCGCCGACCACGACCGCGATATGAACAAGCTCGGCGGCCCGGTCGACCGCGGCGAGTGGTTCATGACGCCGCAGACGGTGAACGCCTACTACAACCCGGGCATGAACGAGATCGTGTTCCCGGCGGCGATTCTGCAACCGCCGTTCTTCGACATGAACGCCGACGACGCCGCCAACTACGGCGGCATCGGTGCGGTGATCGGGCACGAGATCGGCCACGGCTTCGACGATCAGGGCAGCAAATACGACGGCGACGGCAATATGGTCGACTGGTGGACCGAAACCGATCGGTCCGAATTCGGTAAGCGCACCAAGGCGTTGATCGACCAGTACAACCAGTTCGAACCGAAGGCGCTGCCCGGCCACACCGTCAACGGCGAATTCACCATCGGCGAGAACATCGGTGACCTGGGTGGGCTCTCGATCGCGTTGGAGGCCTACAAGATCTCACTCGACGGCGCCGAGCCGCCGGTGATCGACGGATTGACCGGGCTGCAGCGAGTGTTCTTCGGCTGGGCGCAGGTGTGGCGGACGAAGGCCCGCGACGAGGAGGCGATCCGCCGGCTGGCCGTCGACCCGCATTCTCCGCCGGAGTTCCGGTGCAACGGCGTGGTCCGCAATTTGGACGGATTCCACGAGGCGTTCGCGGTCGAACCGGGTGACGCGTTGTACCTGGAACCCACCGAGCGCGTGCGGATCTGGTGACTACCGCGGCAGTTTCGGTTCGATCTGCCGGTCGTAGATGGTCTGCAGCCGATCGGTGATATCGGCGAAGGCCGACGTCACGTCCCGGTTCTGCAGTCCGATCTGTTCCAGCCCGGTGCCGATGATCTGATCGGCGCCGGGCAGGAACACCCGGGCGTAGTCCTGCGAACGAGTCAGCGGCAGCTGGTCGACGGCCGTCGCGAAATTGCGGTTGGCGGCGAGGAATTGCTGTTCCGACGGATCGTGGACCGCCGACTTGCGCACGGGGATATAGCCCGTCGCCTGTGAAAAATAGGCGGTGTTCACCGGATTCGTGATGAACTCGACGAAGCGCAGTGCGTTGGCCTTGCGCTGATCGGAGATGCGCGACGGAATCGCCAGTCCCGCACCACCGGTGGTGCATCCCGGCCCGTTCGGATGCGGCAGGAAGGCCGTGGCGAAGTCGAGTTTGCCCGCCGCATTGGCGACGATGCCCTTGATATCGCCGGTGGAGGTGATGGCCGAGCCCACCACGCCGGTGCCGAAATCCACGGCCAGCTGTGGGCGGATGGCGGCGTAGCGTGTGCGATTGATCATGTCGCGCAGGAAGTTTCCCGCCTCGATCGTGCGGGGATCGGAGAACTTCAGTGTCCACCGATCCGAGTAGGCCCCGCCGAAGGTCCAGTTCGGTCCTTGAAATGTCCAGGCCAGATAGTTCTTGGCATCACCCCAGCCGTGCGCCCACTTCCCCGCGCCGATGGCACGTTGCAGTTCGGGTCCCCATTCGTCGAATTCCTGCCAGCTCCGCGGACCGCGGTCGGGCAGTCCGGCGCGGGCCCACAGAGCACGGTTGTAGCAGAAGATCTGAGTCGAGCGCGCATACGGCAGCGCCCACAGCTTTCCGGCGAACCGGTAGTCGTCGACGAAGCTGTCGACGTAGTCCGCCAGCGGCACTCCGGCGGCCGCGATGTGCTCGTCGAGCGGTTCGATGGCCTTGTTCAACGCATAGTTGAACCACCAGACGTCCGAGAGCACAACGACATCCGGCAGGGCGCCGCCCGTCAGCGCGGCATTGAACTTCTGCGCCACCTCTTCGTAATTGCGCCCGGCGTCCACCAGCTTCACCGTCAGATCGGGATGCTGCGCGTGGAACCGGTTGATCAGCTCGGTTTCCTGATTCTTCGAGGTGCCCGGATGATTCGACCAGAAGATGATCGTATTCGGATCGCCGCCGACACCGGTGCTGCCACCCATCCCCGCACACGCAGACAGGGCCAGCCCGGCGGCCGCCGAGGTGGCGGTGAGAAATCCGCGACGGGTCAGTGTGCGTGGTCGGGTCACGGCACTCTCCTCGTGCGAATCATCCTTTGACGGCACCGGTGGTGAGTCCCTTGATCATGTGCCGCTGCAGCAGCACGAACACCACCAGAATCGGCAGCATGGTCAGCAGGGTTCCGGCCATCACCGGCCCCCAGTTGGTGACGCTGGGATTTTCGGTGTTCTGCAGCAGTGTCAAGCCGACGGGCAGGGTCGCGACGCCGGAGTCGTCGGCCATAAGGAACGGCCACAGATATTCGTTCCATTCGTTGACGAGCGTGACCACCGCGAACGCCACCATCGTCGGGCCGGACATGGGCAGTACCACCCGGATCAGCAGCTGCCACCAGTTCGCACCGTCGATGCGCGCGGCCTCGATCACCGAAACCGGCAGGGAGAGAAAGTGATTACGCATCAGAAAGGTGCCGAATGCCACCCCGCACAGCGGCACGATGATGCCCAGCAGCGTATTGCGCCACCCCACCTGGGCGATCAGCGCGTAGTTGGAGATCACGGTGATCTGGTTCGGCACCATCAGCGCGGCGATGATCGCGAGGAAGATCAGCGTCTTCCCCGGAAAGCGCAGGAAGACGAGCCCGTAGGCGCTGAAGACGCCGAGCGCGAATTTGACCGCGGACACGGCGGCGGTGACGATCAGCGAATTGCGGAGGAAGGTCCAGAACGGCAGCGTGGTCGTGGCCTCGCGGTAGTTCTCCGGATGCCACGTGCGCGGCCACCACACCGCCGGCTGAGTGTAGATATCGGGCCGCGCCTTGAACGAGGTGATCAGAATCCAGAACAGCGGCACCCCGACGACGATCAGTACGCACACCATCGCCGCGTAGCCGAAAACGGTGGCCAGCAGTCGTTTCCGTTGCCGGCCGCGGGTGGCGGGCGCTACCGTCGCGCTCGTCATTCGTCTCGATCCATCACTCGCACCTGGACCAGCGTGATGATCAGCAGCACCACGAACATGATCGTCGCGACCGTGGCACCGTATCCGGCGCGGAAATTCCGGAAGCTTTCCTGGTAGACCTGATAGACCATGGTCGTCGTACCGGTGCCCAGTGGCCCGCCGCGCGTCATCACATTGATGATGTCGAATACCTGCAGTGAATTCAGCATGACGGTGATCGACAGGAAGAACGTGGTGGGCCGCAGCTGCGGCAGCAGTACGCGGGTGAAGGTGGCCCACCGTCCGGCGCCGTCGATCGCGGCCGCTTCCAGCAGATCACGTTGCACACCCTGTAGCGCGGCCAGGTAGATGACGAAGGTGTAGCCCAGGTTCTTCCAGATGTAGGTCACCGTCACCATGAACAGTGCCCAGTGCGGTTCCTGATAGAAATCCGGCACATTCGCGATGCCGATGCGGTGCAGCAGATCCTGCACCAGGCCGAAGCCCGGATCGAAGATGAACTGGAACGCCACCCCGATCGCCGCGCCGGAGATCACGAACGGCGCGAAGATCACCGATCGAACCACGTTGCGGCCGAACAGTTTCCGATCGAGCAGTAGGGCCAGCCCGAGACCCAGCACCATACTGCCGCCGACCGCGAAGACGGTGAAGACGACGGTATTGCCGACGATCTGCCAGGTGTCCGCCCGCGTCCACCACTCGCGGTAGTTGCGCGCTCCGACGAAGTGCGCGAAGGGTTCGGCGAGATTCCAGTCGGTGAACGACAGCCGGATGTTGTCGATCAGCGGACGGTAGACGAACAGCCCGAGCAGCACCAGATTCGGCACGACCAGCACGAAGAACAGCCCGTAATCCCCCCACGGCCGCCGCCGTCCCCGGTTCAGCGGCAACACTCGCTCCGGCCGGCTCCGCACCGCCGCAGTCTGCCTGCCCCCAGCGAACGCCCGGAGAACCCCGGGCACCGAACCACTGAACTCTCGACCGGGCGTCGGATGATCATTCTCGGACACCCCGGCCATGAGCAGATCCTAGAAGTCCGACACCGCGACGGCCGCCATTTCCGCCAAACCCCGAGCCCGCCGTCACCACCCGAACACGGCAATGCCCGGCAAGCCACAGCGGCCACTTACCGCCGCCCCGCCAACCACATCTCGCGGCACTCACGGCCCGCAAAATACGCGCAGCGGCGGAGGAGCCTAGCTCCAGTCGCCCATACCGTCACCGGCGCTGAGGTTTCCGGTGGAGTTCGTCACCACCACGGGATCACCCTTCTGCGCGTTGTCGAAGAACCACTGGGCGTCCTCGGTGCTGACGTTCAGGCAGCCGTGGCTGGAGTCGGACACACCCTGCTGGGCGAGCGACCACGGGGCGGCGTGGACGAAGATGCCGCTGTTGGACAGCCGGGTCGCGTACTCGACCTCGAGCTTGTAGCCCTGCGGATCGGTGATCGGGACCCCGTAGGTCGAGGAGTCCATGATCATCTTCCGGTTCTTCTCCCCGACGTAGTAGGTGCCGTTGGGGGTTTCGTGGTCCTTCTTGCCCATCGAGGTCGGCATGGTCTTGATGACCTCACCGTTGCGGGTGACGGTGATCATGTGGGTCGCGTCGTCGGCGGTGGCGACGACCGCGTCGCCCACCTTGTAGGCGACCTTGGTGCCGCCGGCCTCGACGGTGATGTCGGAGTTGGCGGGCCAGAACTCCTCCGGCCGCCACCGCACCTGCTTGTCACCGCGCCAGTAGAAGTGGCCGTGGGTGGCATTGCTGGAGGTGATCCGGATGGCCTTCTCCGCCGCGGCGTGGTCGCCGACGGGATCCTTGAAGTTGATGATGATGGGCTGCGCGACGCCGACCACGTCGCCGTCGCCGGGGCTGATGCTCGGCGCGGCGAAATTCGCCTGCGGCAGCGGCGGCGGGTTCTTCACCGGCGCGGCACCGGGTTCGGGCTGCGGCGCCTGCACGACGGCCGGAGCGCCGGGAACATCGGGCCCTCCGGGCCACAGCGGTGCTGCCGAGGCGGGCGCCATGGCGATGGCACCGGCGGCGGTAACCGCCAAGGAGGTCGCCGCGAGGGCTAACAGGCCGGTCCGCTTGGACAGGCTGGTCTCGTCCCGAACGGGCTTCCGACAGGTTGTGGTGCGCACAGCCGTTTCGTCCTCTCCCACCTACATCGCGCGCCACGGCGCACAGGAATATTCGCGCGCGGGTGCGCGAACGGTCTATCAGGCCCCGGCCCGGCATCCATTACTACATCTCTCGCGGGCATCGGCCAATTGCGTTCCGCCAGTTATGAAGTCCGCGCCCCACCTGTGTGATCCGTCACCGTGGGTGAGTGGCGTAGTGGTGACAGGGTGAAAGTCCCGTTCGCATCGGCGAGTCGGGTTCGAGGTCCGGGTGGGTGGATAAGAGCCGGATCGATACCCAGCAAACCTCATTGTGAGACAAATCACTTCACGGATGGCGGATTCCCTCCACCGTGAAGCGGATACCGCGATGCGGACCGGTCGCGATGTTGTGCGGCACCGAGCGCGGAATTCGGCCATGCCGATACCGCGGGAGCAGCGACAACTCGACCCGACTCACGATGGTGGCGAGCGCGATTCGCAATTCGTAGTCGGCCAGGGTGGCGCCGAGACAGCGGCGATGGCCGCCGCCGTAGGGCAGGTATTCGAACGGTCCGTACCGGCGGTCCAGGAACCGCTCCGGCCGGAACCGCTCGGGCTCGTCCCAGGTTTCGGGATCCGAATGCACGAGCGGAATCGCGACCCCCATCGTGTCCCCCTCGGCCAGTTCCACCCCGCAAACCGTGTGCGGGCCGGTGAGCCGCCGCAGCACGATCGGCACCGGCGGATGCAGTCGCAAAGTCTCCTGGCACACCGCATTCAGATACGGAAGACCGGCCAGCTCCCCGGGATCGGCGTCGGGCCCCGCGGAACTCACTTCGGCGCGCAGCCGGGCCAGCGCGCCGGGGTCGCGGTGCAACCGGAACAGCGCCCACACCAGACTCGTGGCCGTGGTCTCGTGACCGGCCACCAGCAGCGTGCGCAGTTGTTCGCGCAGATCGGCATCGCTCACCCCGCTGCCGTCCTCGTAGCGGGCGGTCGACAGCACACCGAGCGCACCGTCACCGGGCGTGCCGGTCTCCCGCCGTGCGGCGATATCGGCGTCGAGCAGCGCGTCCAGCCCGGTGCGCGCCCGCACGAATCGGTCCCACGGCGACACACCGAATGCACTGTGCCGCAACGCGGGAACGAGCATCAGCGGCCCGGTGAAGGCGGTGAGGAATTCGCCGACCGCGGCGGTGTAGGTGTCGCGCCGGCGTGGATCGTCGGCGCCGAAGATCAGTGTGAGGATCACCCGCAGCGTCAGCGCCCGCGCCGCCGCCCGCGCATCGATCACCGTTCCCGGCAGCCACGCGGGACCGGCGCCGGCGCCGCCGAGTTCGTCGCGGGTGCTGTCCCGAATTACCGTGCCGTACTGCGCAATTCGCGCGCGATGAAATGCGGGCGTCAGCACCGTGCGATCATTGCGATGACGCTGATCACGGGCGAGTATCAATGAGGCCGAACCGATAAGCGGTTCAATGGGATTCGGTTGCGGCGGATGCAGAATTCCGATCGGCGACCGGAGAAATTCCTTCGTGCCGCCCGGTGTCCCCGTGAACAATACCGCGCCGAATCCCGGGAAGCGGACCAGAAACGGATCGCCGTCGTGCGCGCGGCGCAGCCGGAAGTACCGATCGAAATCGATTCCGGCCGCCAGCGCGTGCGCCGCGACCCACCGCGGTTGCCGGGGCACGGCCCGTTCGCCGGAAATCTGCGGGAGGCGATGCCGGCCTGCTGTTGCTGCGCGCATACCCAGCACACGAAGCAGCCACGGCCCGGGTTCGATGCGGTCCGTGCCCCGTCAGCCGAGTGCCGCGCGGGCCTCCGCGGCCAATCGGGCCAGCCGCCCGTCGCCGATCGTGTTCAGCGAATTACCCAGGCGATTGGTGACGAAGGCGACCGACATGCCCGATTCCGGATCGGCGAACGCACCGGAACCACCCACGCCGTAATGGCCGAACGCCCGGCGCAGCGGGCGACGCGAGGCGATCGGCGGCCGGTGGTATCCCAGAGTGAACGGCACGGGTACGCCGATGACGTAGTCGCGATGTTCGCTGCGTTGCACGTGATTGACGTTCTCGATGGTTTCCGGGCGCAGCAGTGGTTCGCTCCAGGTCCGGTCGGGCAGCAGCACCCGGCCCTCGTTCGCCAGGGCGCCGTACATCCGGGCCAGGGCACGAGCGGAGAACACCCCGTTGAAGCCGGGCATCACCGCGTCGTGCACGCGCGGATCGCCGACCAGTACATCGAAGCCCGCCGGCATCCCGGCCTCGGCGATCGCGCCGACCGTGCGGCTGCGGGCGATCACCTTCGAGGCGGTATCCCAGCGCAGCCCGGGAATACGCAACCGCGGGAAGGTGCGGGCGATGCGGTAGCGCTCGGATTCGGGCACCCGGTACCAGAACTCCTCGGTCTGCAGCGGTTCGGCGATCTCGTGCCGCAACACCTCGGTGAACGGCTCGCCGGTCGCCCGCTGCACGATCTCGGCGACCAGCCAGCCGAAGGTCACCGCGTGATATCCCGACCCCTGTAACCGCCGTGGATCCGGTTCGGCCGCGGCCAGCGCCGCGATCATCGCGTCGTAATCGAGGATGCCGTCGGCATCGGTGGCCAGGCCGCGCACCTTGTGCAGTCCGGCGCGATGGGAGAGCACCTCGTGGACGGTGATGTCCTGCTTGCCGTTCGCGGCGAATTCCGGCCAGTATTCGGCCACCGGGGCGTCGTAATCGACCAGCCCGCGTTCGGCGATTCGATGCAGCACCGTGGTGACCACACCCTTACCGGTGGAAAAGCTCAGGGCCACCGTGTCGGACTGCCAGCGCTGATCCGGCGCCGACCAGCCCGCCCACACATCGACGACGGGCCGCCCGTGCAGGAAGACCGCGAACGCGCCGCCGCCCCGGTTGGGCCGTGGGAACAGCCGGAAGAAATGGTGCACGACCGGCACGAATCGTGGGTCGATGACCATCTGCGGTGCGTCGTTGGTATCGGCGGCCCCCGCCACCTGCGCCGCTTCCACCTCGGCTGCCTGCCGCGAACGTGCCGAATCCACCTGTGAAGACCTCCTGCCGCCGCGTCGCCGCGGCGTCGTTACGCCTACCTGCCAGGGTAGGTGAGCCCCTGAACCGTGCTCAGTGCGCGGCCGCGACCCGCCACAACCCGAACGGCGTTGCCAGACAGACCGCGCCGGTTCGGGAATCCCAGGCCAGCGCCGCCGAGCCGAGGCAGACGGTGCTGCGCTCACCCGAAATCACTTGCGCCTGTGAACCGTTCATCGCGAACGAGAGCCCGATCCGGCCGGGAACGGGCTCCGGAGCGAGGGAGGTGAAGGCGAAGGCATCGGGCCCCATCCCGACCGCGACCGGCAGACCGGCCGCGCCCTCGCTGGCCCCGATCCCGCCCCCGGCGCCCAGGCCGAGGGCCAGCGCACCCGCGGTTGCCTTGGCATAGCCGACGCCGTCGATTCCCGCCGATCGGGCATGACCGGAATCATCGCCCGTAGCACGGCATGCCGTGGTCTCGGCGATGATCGTGATATCGCGGTTGCGGTCGGCGTCGCAGTGCACGGTGGTTGCCGAGGCGGTGCCGGTGGCCCAGCACACGACGGCCCCGGCCGCGACGGCCCAACCTGTGATCGCGCTCATCACCTTCACGGAGTGCTCCTTTCGGGCCGGCAATCCTCACCATATCCGGATCCCGCGGCGGCCGACCCGATCCGCGCCGCGCGGCCGGCCCCGCCCCGGGCACGGAAAACGGGCGGCGACTCGGATGTGATACCCGAATCGCCGCCCGTTACAAGGGTTGTCGTGCCGCTGATCAGATCGGCGCGTAGCCCGCCCCCGCGCCGCCGCGCGCATTCATGTCGTTGACGATCGCCGACATGTTGGTGCCCACCTCGGGCCCGAAGCAGGCCACCGCCAGATAGGCGTTCACCATGCCGACCAGGGTGGTGCCGATCACGACGGGGGCGCCGGAGTCGCCCTCGACGACACACATCTCGGCCCAGGTCTCGTCGGTCTGGAAGATGTCGCCGAAGGCCAGGCCGCACGTATTGCCGGTGGTCCGGCCTTCCTTACAGACGATGCTGGGGAACTGGGCCGGTGCCCCGACGTTGGTGATCGTCACGTTGCCGATCCGATTGACCGGAGTGACGTGGCCCGGATCGAATTGGATGACCGCGTAGTCGAGGTCGTGATTGGAGTAGACGAAATGTCCGATCACGCCGGCGCCGCGGTCCTGTTCGGACCACACCTCCGAACCCGCCTCGCCGCAGTGACCGGCGGTCAGGCCCACCAGGCGGCCACCGGCGTCGTGGCCGATGGTCGTGACGGTGCACTCGAACTGGTTGTCGATGATGATTCCCGAGCCGCCGCCGATCACCGGCGATCCGGGACCGGCTTGCGCGACCCCCGCGCCCGTCCCGAGCAGCGCCGCGCCCAGAGCTACGGCGAAGGCGGCATGAGCCGCCCTGACGAGTGTGTTGAACATTTCCCTCCAGACGTCGGAAGTCCGCACGATATCAGCCTTGTCGGACTACATCCTTGCAGTTCTCGGGCCCGAGTGCGCCCGGTATGGCCATGCAGTTTGCTGGATCGATGCCGTGGCCACGCGACGACACGTACGAGGCCGACGAGATGCGACACCTGCTTGCGACGACCGCTCTTTCGCGGGCACTCGCTATAGGCTTTCGTCAGTATTCGGGGCAAATCTTAATAACGAGAATTTCAATCCGATAAAAGGGGTGTCGGATCCCGAGTTGGACATTCGATCAGGAAGCTAGAACATGTTCTAGGAAATGGTCGTGTTCATTGTGATCGATACCAGCCTGGTGGGCCCGATCACAGGTCCGGAACCAACGTGATCTGGGTCTATGACGACAGCCACACTTTGTGCTGTGTTTTTCCTAACTCCGTAGTAAGGTGCCTCAAGCGAAACAGTCGTCGGGGCGGGTAACCGGCGTCGAGAGGGGTAGCCAGTGCAAGTCACCAACGGTCCGGACGGGTCGGGGGCAATTAGTTCACCATCGAGAATGAGTGTCGCGGCGGACTGGACGAAGGCGTACTGGCAGGATCACCCCAAGCGGTCCCTCGAGACCTTCGGTCGACAGATCACGATGGGCTTCTCCGCGGTCGCGGAACTGTTCGTCGCCATCTTCCGTCGTCGCTTCCCGTTCGGTGAATTCGTCCGGCAGTGCGCATTCATGGCAAGTGTCGCCGCCGCGCCCACCTTGCTGGTCGCAATTCCGATCGGCGTCATCGTCTCCATTCAGGTGGGTTCGGTCGCGCAGCAGGTCGGCGCCACCTCGTTCATCGGCGCGGCCAACGGTCTGGGCATCATTCAGCAGGGCGCGCCGCTGGTCACCTCGCTGATGATCGCCGGCGCCGTCGGCTCGGCGATCTGCGCCGACCTCGGCTCCCGCACCATCCGCGAGGAAATCGACGCCATGAAGGTCATGGGCGTCGACCCGATGCGCCGGCTCGTGGCTCCCCGGCTCGGCGCCGCCATGCTGGTGTCGGTGCTGCTGTGCGGATTCGTGATCTTCGTCGGCTTCCTGACCGGCTACATCTTCAACATCTTCGCTCAGAACGGCACCCCCGGCTCCTATATCGGCACGTTCGCGTCGTTCGCGGTGACCAGCGATTTGCTGGTGGCGTTGATCAAATCCCTGATCTTCGGCCTGCTGGCCGCGATCATCGCGTGTGATTCGGGCTTGAACACCCGCGGCGGCCCGGGCGGTGTCGCTAACTCGGTCAACACCGCCGTGGTGTTGTCCGCGCTGATGCTGTTCGGCACGAATCTGATCATCACGCAGATCTACAACGCCCTGTTCCCCCCACAGATGGTTTGAGCCGGTGTCGTCAACTTATGTTCCGCCGCTACTGCGGCCTCTGCAGCGGATCCGCAGCTCCGCCGGCGCCCCGCGGGACTGGCTCGCGCGGGTCGGTCATCAAGTCTTCTTCTTCCTGCGCTCGATCGGCTCGATGCCGTTGGCGCTCAAGCACTATCCGAAGGAAGTCTGGCGGCTGCTCTCGGACGTCACCTGGGGTAACGGCAGTCTGATCGTCGGTGGTGGCACCATCGGCGTAGTCCTGATCCTCAGCGCCTTCGGCGGTATGACCGTCGCCATCCAGGGTTACACCTCGCTGAACCTGCTCGGCCTGAGCCCGCTGACCGGTGCGATCTCCGCCTTCGCGACCACCCGTGAGCTCGGGCCCATGCTCGCCACCCTCGCCTTCGCCGCACAGGCCGGCTGCCGCTTCACCGCCCAGCTGGGTTCGATGCGCATCGCCGAGGAGATCGACGCGCTGGAATCGCAGGCGATCCGGCCGCTGCCCTATCTGGTCAGCACCCGGATGATCGCCGCGATGATCGCGATCGTGCCCCTGTACTGCCTGGCGCTGCCGGTCGCCTACCTGTCGTGTTCCATCACGGTCGGGTTCATCGGCGGCACGGCGTCGGGCACCTTCCAGCACTACTTCTATCAATTCCTGGTACCGCACGACGTGCTGTGGTCGTTGCTGAAAGCCATTCTCTTCGTGGCGATCACGACCTTCATCCAGTGCTACTACGGCTTCTTCGCCTCGGGCGGTCCCGAGGGTGTCGGTGTGGCCGCGGGCCGGGCGATCAAGCTCTGCATCATCGCGGTCGTCTTCGCCGACCTGTTCATGACGCTGGCGATCTGGGGCGTGAACCCGGGCATCAGGATCTCGGGATAGAGGGGCGAGATGATCATCGATCCGAGTGGCCGCGGACCGACGATGCGGCAGCTGCTCATCGCGGGCGTCTGCGGCATCGTCGTCATCGCCGCGGCGCTGACCCTGCTGATGGCCCGCTACAAGGGCTACATCCTGAATCCCAAGGTGGAGGTCACCGCCAACCTGACCACCACCGGTGACGGACTGCCCGCGCAGGCCGATGTGAAGTTCCGCGGCGTGCTGGTCGGCGCGGTCGAGGAAGTGTCGGTGGCCGCCAAGGGCGAGCTGCAGCAGGTGCACATCAACATGAAGCCGGACTACATCTCCGATATCCCGGCCAATGTCACCGCACGCGTCGTCCCCAGCAACCTGTTCGCCGTCACCTCGGTCGAACTGGTCTACAACGGTCCCGACAACGCCTCGCTGAAGGCCGGTTCACAAATCGCCGAGGACCACAGCCAAGGCACCATCGCGCTGCAGGACACGCTCACCACGGTCCGCACGATCCTCAACAAGATCGACCCCATGCAACTGGGCCGGGTGCTGAGCACGCTGTCCTATGCGCTGGACGGCAGCGGCCGGGTCCCGGGTTCCACCGTCGAGCGGCTGAACAACTGGTTCACCCAGGTCCGGGCCGCGGTGCCGGATCCGGAGGGCACGCTGAACGATTTCTCCGCCTCGTTCCACGCGCTCAACCAGTCCGCGCCGGATCTCATGACGACGCTGTCGGAATCGGTCAAGACCGCGCAGACCATCGCCGACAAGCGCAGCGAACTGGCCGGTCTCATCACCGGCACCTCGGCGACCATCGACAAGGTCAACAACCTGTTCGCCCGCAACCCCGACGTCGGCAAGCAGCTGACCTCGGGCACCGGCGACATGTTCGGTGCGCTCAGCGAGGACCCGAATGCGATCCCGCAGGCCATCGCGAACCTGAACACGTCGGTCCGCAACCTGAGCACGACCTTCCACTGGGGTCCGCAGCAGCAGATGATCTGGAACGCTGGGGTGACCTTCACGCCGTACAAGCCGTACGACCGGTCCGACTGCCCGCGCTACGGCGACATGGCGGCACCGAGCTGTGGCACCGCCCCGGTGGTCTCCGATATCGGTCCGCCGACACCGGCCCTCAAGCCGCGCACGCTGGACGCGTCGCAGGGACTGCCCAAGCTGCCGCCGATGCCGGGCCTGCCCGCCATCCCGGGCGTCACCACCGGTGACACCGCGCAGACGGCCGCGCCGGAGCAGGCGCCCAAGCCGGGCAACCCGTTCGCCGGAACTCCGTTGGAAGGTCTGTTCCCGCAGCTGCCCGGCCTGCCGGGTGCGCCCGCGGCCCCCGCGCCGCAGCCGGCTCCGGCCGCCGCTCCGGCCGCGGACGGGCAGAAGCCCACGGCGGGGCCGATCGCCTACTACACCGGACGGGACGCGATGAGCGCGCTGCTCGGCCGGGATCCGACGACTGCCGAATATCTGCTGCTGAGCTCGATCCTGAGGGGTGGAACCTTGCAAGTATCCGAAAGCGGTGCCAGCTGATGAGAGGAATTCGCAAACCGCTGATCGGGTTCGGTATCTTCGCCATCGTCTCGGTCCTGGTGACCGTGGTCATCTGGAATACGCTGGCGCGCACCGTGAACGGTTCCACCCACAGCTACTCGGCGATCTTCACCGATGTGCTGGGCCTGCGCGAGGGCGACGACGTCCGGATGGCCGGCGTGCGCGTCGGCAAGGTCACCAAGATCGAGGTCGAGGGACAGCACCAGGCCAAGGTGTCGTTCATCGTGCAGACCGATCAGACCGTGTACGGCAACACCAAAGCCCTTGTCCGGTACCAGAATCTGATCGGCCAGCGCTATGTGGCGCTGGCACCCGGCAACAAGGGCGACAATTCGGCGCTCCGCAACAACGCGACCATCCCGGTCGACCGCACCGAACCCTCGTTCGATATCTCGGGTCTGCTCAACGGTTTTCAGCCGCTGTTCGAAACCCTGCAGCCCCAGCAGGTCAACGACCTGACCAACACCTTCATCCAGGCGTTGCAGGGCGACGGTGTTTCGCTGAGCTCGTTCATCACCCAGGCCGCCGCATTGGCCGGTGACTTCCAGCGACGTGACGTCATCCTGGCCGACGTGATCACCAAACTGTCGGGCGTGATGTCGGGACTGGCGAAACGAGGTGACGAATTGGAGACTCTGGTGACCCAGACCCGTGCGCTGATCGGCGGGCTCTACGAGCAGGGACAGTCCCTGCAGGCTTCGACCGTCCAGATCGCGAATGCCACCAGCTCCCTGGTGAACATGGTCGATCAGGTGCAGCCGAAGATCAGGGCCGCGCAGAACTCGTCCACCGACGCGCTGACCATGTTGATCAGCAACGGCGCCAAACTGGATCAGGCCGCGGTCGACCTGCCGGGCATCCTGGCCGATGTGGGCAAGTTCACCTCCGACGGCGCCTATGCCAATGCCTACCTGTGCACGCTGGACATCTCGCTCTACGGGGTGCTGTTGCCGCGAGGTCTGGTCAGCCAGATCGGTGGACCCAACCACTCGGCGGTGTGCCGCCCATGACGACATTCGGTACGCGAATCAAGAATCGCTTCCAGGGCAACCGCTTCTTCTGGCTCGGCGTCATCGGCGCCGTCCTCATCGTGGTGCTGCTGGTGGTCTCCAGCGGGTACAAGAAGCTGGGTGTCGGCACCAAGGACGTGCAGGCGGAGTTCGTGCAGACCGCCGGCGTCCAGACCGGTGACAAGGTGAATGTCGCCGGTGTGCCGGTGGGCACGGTCGCCGGGGCGAAGCTCGAGGGTGACCACGTGCTGATCACCCTGCACGTGAACAACGACGTGAAGCTCGGCCCCGATGCCCGCGCCTCCATCAAGATGGCCACGCTGCTGGGCGCGCGCTACGTCGATCTCGACCCGGGCAACGGGAAAGGCTTGCCGGGCAACCGGATTCACAAGTCCAACACCAAGGTTCCCTACGACCTCGCCGATGTGGTGCAGATCGGCACCCCGAAGTTCGAGGCGCTCGACACCGAGAAGCTGGCCGAATCGCTGAAGGTGCTCGGCGACCAGATCGACGGTTCGCCGCAGCTGACCGCGCAGGCGCTCGACAGCGTCGGCGCGCTCGCCAAGACCATCAACGATCGGCGCGACCAGGTCGACGGTCTGCTCAAGGATCTGGACAAGGTCACCCGGATCCTCGGCGACAACCGCAACAGCGTGCTGCTGGTGATCACCCAGGGCGAGGCGATCGCAAGCCGGGTGATGGAACGCCAGGAGCTGCTCAAGCAACTGCTGAACAACACCGCGACCCTGACCAAGCAACTGCAGCAGATCGGCGCGGAGAACAACAACCAGCTCGGCCCGACCATCGAACAGCTGAACACGATGGCCCAGGGTCTGCAGAAGAACAAGGACAACCTGGACAAACTGTTGACGATCATGCCCGCGTCGCTGCGGCAGTTCAACAACGTGTTCGGCAACGGCCCCTACGGTGAGGTCGGTGTGCCGTGGCTGTTCCCGGACAACTGGTTGTGCTTCGCGCGAGTGATCGAGGGGTGCCAGGGATGATGCTGAACAAATGGCTGGCCCGAGCTACCAGGACGGTCGCGATCGGTGCGGCCGTACTGGTGGCCGGCAGCTGCGGTTCGGTGCAGAACGCGGTGGGCGGTTCGACCCATATCACCGCCGACTTCCGCAATATCGCCGGCGTGTTCGAGGGCAATCCGATCACCGTGCTGGGACTCGAGGTCGGCAAGGTCGACAAGATCATCCCCAAGGGTGAGTACGTCGAGGTGCACATGACGGTGAACCACGACGTCGACATTCCGAAGAATGTGACGGCGGCGATCGTGTCGCCCTCGATCGTGACCAACCGGCACATCGAGCTGACCCCGCGCTACACCGGCGGGCCCAAGTTGCCGGACAACACGCACCTGACCGTGCAGCAGACCCGCACCCCGGTCGAACTGGACACGATGATCAAGACCATCGATCAGTTCACCGCCGCGCTGAAGCCGGCACCGGGGCAGAAGGAGGGCCCGCTGTCGGGCACGCTGCTCTACGACATGGTCAACGGCCAGGGCGAGCGGATCCGCGACACGCTCAACGCGCTGTCGGGTGCGTTGAAGGTCGGCGTCGACAACAAGGACGCGATTTCGACCATCATCATCAAGCTCAACGAGCTGACCTCGATGCTGGCCGACAACGACCAGTCGGTGCGCGACTTCAGCAACAAGGTCACCCAGATGTCGTCGCTGCTGGCCGAGCAGGCGCCCGGTCTGCAGGCCACGCTGGATCAGCTCAACGACTTCCTCGCCAACACCAGCGGCGTCTTCAGCCAGTATCAGAGCCAGCTGTCGGAGAGCCTGACCGGGCTGACCAAGGTCACCGACCAGCTGCGGCAGAACGCGGCCGGTGTGATCGAGACCGTCGACGTGGCGCCGCTGCTGCTGCAGAACCTGGATCGCTCGATGGACCGCAACCGCGGCTTCGTCCGCCTGCACGCGGTGCTCGGCACGGCGCTGTCCGGTGAGGTCGTCAGCGTGTTCTGTGAACGCATTCAGATGAAGGCCGATGGCTGCCGGACCGGCAAGATCGAGGATTTCGGACCCGACCTCGGGTTGTCCGCCGCACTGTTGGGACTGACGAAATGACGGTATCGACGCGCCTGCGGCGCACCTGGCTGGCCCTCGGCGTCTCGGCGACCGTGGCGGCCTCCGGCTGCGGTCTGACCGTGGAGAGTCTGCCGCTGCCCAAACCGGGGCAGTCCGGTGAGACCTATTCCCTGCACGCGATTTTCGCCAACGCGCTCAACCTGCCCGATCAGGCCAAGGTCAAGATCGGTGGTTCCGATGTCGGTGTGGTCACCCACATCTCGACCAAGAACTACCAGGCCATCGTCGACATGGACGTGCGCAAGGACATCACGCTGCCGCGCGATTCCACCGCCGAACTGCGCCAGGCCACTCCGCTGGGCGACGTCTTCGTGGCGCTGTCGAAGCCGAAGTCCGACGAGACCACGCCGATGCTGAAGGACGGCGACACCATCGGCATCGACCACACCTCGGCCGGTGCCACCGTCGAGGAGCTGCTGCTCTCGGTCTCGATGCTGTTCAACGGTGGCGGTGTGGCCGCGCTGACCAAGCTGACCTCGGAACTGGATTCCGTGGTCGGCGGCCGGCCCGAACAGCTCGCGAGCCTGATCAAGCAGATGACGAGTGTGGTCACCACGCTGCACGCCAACAGCGATCGCATCGACAGCACGCTCAACGGCTTCGACGCGCTGGCCAACACCATCGAGGCCAACCACGACCAGCTGGGTCAGGTGGCGGATTCGCTGCCGCAGATGATCGGCGCCATCGCGGAGAACAACAAGCAGATCGGCGATCTGCTCGGCAAGATCTCCACCACCAGCGCGGCGCTCGGCGACTACGCCGAGACCAGCCACGATCAGCTGGCGAGCCTGCTCGAGAATGTGCACAAGCTGATGGACGCGCTGTCGCGGGCCGGTAACGACCTCGGCCCCGCGCTGGACGCCCTGCACGAGATCCGGCCGAAGGTCGACGCCTCCTTCAAGGGCAACACCCTCGCCGTCGCCGCGACCCTGACCCAGCTCGACGTCGGCCTGCTCACCGACCCGCCGCACAGCAAGTTCTGGGATGTGCGCGATCTGCAGGACATGGCGGGCAGTTTGATCCAGGTGCTGCAGATCGTCTACGGCCGAGTGACAGGGGGCCACCGATGAGCTGGCTGCTGCGACACAAACTGCTGCTGTCCACGATCGGACTGGTAATCGCGTTCGTCGTGGGTGCGACGTACCTGGCGGTGGACGTGATGCGGATCAATCCGCTGCGCAGTACCTACACGGTCACGGTCGCACTCGACCGCTCCGGCGGTCTGCAACCGGGCAACGACGTCACGCTGCGCGGATTCCGTGTCGGCAAGGTCAATTCGATCAAGCTGGCGGATCGCGGCGCCTCGATCGCGGCCGAAGCCCAGATCGACACCCGGTACAAGATCCCGAAGGCGACCCAGGTCGTGGTGCACGCCCTCTCGGCCGCCGGTGAGCAGTACATCGACTTCCAGCCCGAAACCGACAAGGGTCCGTACCTCACCGACGGGTCGGTGATCCCGTTCGATCCGCAGAAGGTGCAGACCCCGACCCCCGTGTCGGCGGTGCTGGAGAACGCCAGCGGATTCTTCGATCAGATCGACCCGGACCGGTTCAGCACGATCCTCACCGAATTCGACACCGCGCTCAGCGGCGGACAGGATCAGCTGCGCGACATGGTCGATGCGCTGAGCCTCGTGACGGCCGGTCTGGACAATCTGCTGCCGCAGACCACCAACCTGCTCACCAGCCTGCGGACCATCGCCGCCACCACGTCGAACGCGCAGCCCGATCTGAGCACCCTGACCCAGAACTCGTCGACGTTGTTCACCCAGTTCAACAACGCCAACGACGAACTCCGCAAGGTGCTGGACCAGGCCCCGGCGCAGATGAAGTCGCTGGGCGCGACGCTGGACGAGACCACCGATCCGATCACCAGCCTGGCGACCAACTTCGTGGCCGTCACCAAGGCGGCGCAGCTGCGGCTGCCGGCGCTGCGGGCGCTGTTCCCGTCGCTGGGCGTCGGTAGTTCGGCCATAGGGGTGCCGGCCCACGACGGAGAGTTCTATACGATCATCGATATCTGGCCGCGCCCGTTCTGCCAGTACTCGCACGCGCCGGTCGCGCCGTCCGTCGTGACCGACGGTACGTTCCCGAAGTACAACTATTGCACCAACGCACCTCCGGACCAGCAGATTCGTGGTTCGGCGAACGCGCCGCGGCCCGACGTTCCGAACAACGGAGCGCAGATGCCGTCGGGTGCCGATCCGAACGCTCGGACCCCGAAGCCGGTGCGGTAAGTAGAGTGGCCCGAAACATACGGCGTGGTTTCCACATGCCGGGAAGGTGACAGATCGATTCATGTCCGATGACGACACCGCCAAGGACAAGGCGAACAACGATGCCGCGTCGACCGAGAAGGTCGACGCGGCGCAAGACAGCACCGCCGCGGACGCAACGGTCAAGTTCGAATCGGACTCGTCGGTTGCCGCCGATAAGGGTGCCGATACCGCGAAGACGGCCGATGCGGACAAGACGGTGAAGCTCGAGACCGCGAGCCCGGCCGCGGCCGATGCGGCAACCACCAAGTTCGCGGCCCCCGCCCCGGCGAGTGCGCCCTCCTCCGGGAAGAGCACGCCGTGGGTGCCGATCGTGTCGGCCTTCGCCGCGGGGGTGCTGCTGGTGGCCGCGATCACCGCGGTGGTGGTCTTCTATCTGAAGGCCGACAATCGCGAGGATCAGCTCGCCGCGCGCGATGATTCGACCAAGGCGGCGTGCGATTTCGGTAAGGCCGTGGCCAGCTACGACTCGAAGGATCTCGACGCCTACTTCAAGAGCGTCAACGATCTCTCGACGGGTGAGTGGGGCAAGTTCTTCAGCGGCGCCTCGGACACGTTGAAGCAGGCCATGGTCAGCGTGCAGGCCAAGTCGAAGCTGGACGAGATCCACTGCGCGTGGGAGTCCGGCAACGACAGCCAGGCCAACGTGGTGCTGGTGATCACGCAGGAGCAGACCAACCAGGCCGTTCCGCAGCCGGACAAGCTGACCATCCCGGGCGTGGCCCAGATGGAGAAGCACGACGGCAAGTGGCTGGTCGCGAAGTTCGACTCGCCGGTCACCAAGGGAATGGGTCCGTCCGCTCCGGCGCCGGGTGCGGCGCAGCCGGCCCCGGGTACCGGCCCGCAGGCCAACGGCGGTGCCCAGCCCGCCCCGGCCCCGCAGCCGGGTAACTGAATCCGGTTACAGCACAACGCTTCCGGCCCCGCGACGGTTTCCGTCGCGGGGCCGGAACGCGTTCGAGGGCGATTCGGACTGTGAACACGGCGCGGTCCGGGCGGCCGAGGTGGCGGCAACCGGGCGCCTCCGGCGGTGGGCCGACCCACCACCGCCGGAAGCCATTCGGTTGGTCTGACGCGTGCCCGGTCAGAAGAGGGTGAGGGCGTCCGCGGTTTCGGCTGTCGCGCGTCCGCGTTTCGGCGCCGGCTTGTCGGTGACGACGACCGTCAGCGGCGTCGTCGCGGCGGTGTCCGGCATCGTCTCGGCGGGTGCCGCGGCGGGGCGCACCGCGGAAGGCAACGGCGGAAGATCGATGATGCCGTTCGGGGTCGCATCGGCTCGGCCCGCGGCGGCGCGGGCGGCCTCCCCGGCGAGTTTGTCGGCCTGTTCGTTGTAGTAGTTGCCGACATGCCCGCGCACCCAGCGAAAACGCACCGGGCCCGGCCGGGTGGCGATCGCGTGATCGATCCACTGGACGAGTTCCACATTCTTCACCGCGCTGCCGGTGGCGGTGCGCCAGCCGTTGAGGCGCCAGCTCGGTAGCCATTCCGACGCACATTTGATCGCGTACAGCGAATCGCTCTCGATGAACAGCGGTTCGGGGCCCGGATGCGCGCGAATCGCCTCCAGAACCGCGCGTAGCTCGGCCACCTGGTTGGTGCCGGAGGCCGCGCCGGCGCTGGCTGAACTGCCCTGATGATTGACCCACGCCCAGCCGATGGCGCCGCCAGGATTGCGCAGGCAGGATCCGTCGGTGCTCACGATGATCATGACCGGTACCCTACGCAATCCGGCCGACAAGATCCGTGCCGTGGAATTCCTCGATTTCTCTGCGCAATTGCGTCTCGCTGCGACGGACCGCCGCCTTGGCCAGCGCATCGATGGCCTTGGCGGCCGGGCGGGCGGCCCAGCCGTGCGCCGGCGGATAGTCGGCCTCCGAGGTCAGCACCGACCGGCCGTACCCGAGCGGATCGAATCGCAGTGTCAACGTGGCGAGCGCGGGGGCGGCTTCCGACTTCTGCGACGACGCGTTCTGCGACGACGCGGCGGGGTCCTGCGCAGGCGCCACCTTCCCCGGCCGGCGCCTGCGCAGGGTGTACCCGATGACCGCGTTGCGGCGGTATTCGGTGATCTCACAGTCGACCGTGGGATGCCACAGCCCCAGCCGGAACGTCGCCGCGTAGACCGCACCCGGTCCGTGGCCGGCCTCGCCGACCGGTTCGAACGCTGCGATACCGAACATCCAATCCGGGACGAACAGATGGTTGTCGGTATACGTGAATGCGACCTCCACCGGAGCCCCGACATCGCTCGCGTACCTGATGTGGCCCATAGGCCCTCCCTGCTCCACGCTTGCCACAAAAGTACTACAGAATTCCTCTTTATTAAATGGTTACCGGGGAATAACGTGCGGCCCGCGGACCGAGTGGCGAATAACCGCTGACGAGGACAAATGCAGAAACGACCAGTACGTTTCGAGTGTGCTCGACAGGAGCGGACACAGACGACAACCGGCCGGGCACCTTGACGGTACCCGGCCGGAAGGATGTTGAAACGCTATGCCACCGCGGAATCCGGCGCTGCCGGAAGCACTGCCGCCTGCGTCGAATCGGCGGCGGCCGGATCGCCGGTGTGGTTCACAGGAATCCGCTCCGGACCGGCCGAGGGCACCGGAGCCGGGCGCGCGTGCCGCTGAACCTGTACGTTGTGCCGACCCAGCAGTGGATCGCTCATCGCGACGCTGAACTCGCCACTGTGCACGTCGACGTCGGTGCGGAATTCGGTCACCGCATCCGGCGCGGAGCCCTGCCGATGATCCGGACCGGCGTTCGCACCCAAGGCGGCCGGCACATTCGTGTCGAGGGTGACGGCGAACGAATGCTGTTGTGTCCTCGACAGATTCGCCCCGACGTAGGTTTCTCCGGTGAGGTTCAGGCGTCCCCCGACGCCGCCCGGACGGGAACTTGCGGGTGCGGTGTCGATGCTCGATGAGCGGTCCGCCGGGCCGGGCACGATGCGCACCGGCGCTGCCGCGCCATCGGCCGCGAGGACCGGCAGGCGACGGGATTCGGCGGCCGGGCGCCACGACCCGGTGGTGGCAGGAGTGCTGCTCGGTGACGCCTCGGATCGGTCGGTGTCGGGTGCCGGGACGATGGTGTCGCCTCGTTCGCCGGAGCCGATGACGGCCGGTAAGCCGGTACCGGCGATCTGATTGACGATGTAGGTTCCGGCGGCGACCGTCAGGCCGATACTCGCCATTCCGGCGAGTACGACGGCGGTGTGCTGCAGAATTTGGCCGGTGGACCGGGACTGCGCGGACTGAGCCATAGCGGTGCGTCCTTCCCTCTCCCCTGGTTCCCCTCGTTGCCGACCCGCACCGTTGAAAGTCGTACGCACGTCCAGGTTACTGCCTGTCGTCGGGGGATTCCGAGACCGTGCGGTCAAGATCACAACGGCGGGCGAAGCGGCGTGAAACCGCTGTTCACATCGTCCGGAGGGTGCCGGTGCGCCGCCTACGGCCGCTGGGCGCGCAGGTTTGCGTCGGAATAGTGCCGGGTAACCCGACAAAGCTGGCGAGCGTCAACTTCGAGATGCGATCTCGAAGTCCTCCGGCCAACGGCGTCCGGTCGACCACAAGCACGTCGCACCCTGAGTGGGCGCTCGCCCGCTCTCTCCGAATCCTTCAGGCGCACATCGTCAGGCGAACTGGCCCACTTCGCGCCCCGATCCCGGAGGCCCGGCGAACGCCTGCGCGATCGTCAACCATTCCGCGGCGTCGCTTCCGGTGGCCACCAGCGGGAGATCGTCCCGATGCCGGCGCTGCGTCACCAGCAGGCAGAAGTCCGACGCCGACCCGCTCACGCGCTGCGCGGCATCCTCCGGTCCCCAGCTCCAGACCGATCCGTCCGGTGCGGTGAGCTCGACTCGGAACGGTTCCGCGGGTGCCTGGCGACCGTGCACGGTGTAGGCGAAATCGCGGGTCCGCACGCCGATATGCGCGATATTGCGCAATCGCGCCGTCGGCGTCCGCGCCGCGCCCAGCGCATCGGCGACGTCCTGACCGTGCGCCCACGTCTCCATCAACCGTGCGCTCACCATCGACATCGGGCTCATCGGCGGCCCGAACCAGGGCAATTTCGTGCCGGCGGGTACCGCGCGCAGCGCCTGCGCCAAACCGGTCCGGCCGCGACGCCACCGCTCGAGCAGTTCCGGCGCCGGTGTGCCCGCCACCTCGGCGGCCGCGTCGTCGACGAACGTGGCGATCGTGGCGGTCGCCTCGCGCAGTAGTTCGGCGAACGCCGCGGCATCGGTGGCCGCGATCGTCGAAACCTCGTCGGTCCAGGTCAGGTGGGCGATCTGGTGTGCGATGGTCCAGCCCGGGGCGGGCGTCTCCCGCGTCCAGCCGGCCGGATCCAGCGGCGCGACGAGACGGTCCAGGTCCGCGCATTCGGCCTCGAAGTCGTCGAGCAGCGCCTCTAGATCAGCCATGACCGAAAGCATGGCAACGCCCCGAAAAAAATGCAAGCACGCGTGCTTGTATTTTTCACCAGCCGAAGATCAGCAGGTGCACCGCGCCCACCACCAGGCCCAGCGCCGCACCGTGCAGATACAACAGCCAGGCGTCCTGTTCGACCGAGGCATAGAACATCTCCATGAACTCGCCCGGCGTGAGCTGTTTGAGTTTCCGCGCCGCGAATTCGTCGATCTTCTTGGCCTGATCCAGGGCGAAGGCCTCGTCCTGCACCAGACTCGGCGCCAGGCTCACCGCAGCCCCGGCGGCACCGACCTGCAGATTGTCGAACTGCCGCGCTCCGAAGGCCGCGCGCACCACCGAGCGCGTGGGTCCCAGCTGGGTGCGGATCTCGTCGGCGATCAGATGTTCCACCAACTGGCGGGTCTTGTCCCCGTTCGGACCGTCCAGCAGTTCCGCCGCCAGATTCGGCAGGGTCAGTACCTGGTAGGCCAGAATTTGGGCGAGGTCGTCGGCGGCCTGCGGTTGCCGCTTGGCCAGCAGCGCCTGCCGCCAGAGGTATTTGTAGCGCGGCTGCGGATCGCCGGGTTCGAACACCATCTTGATGGCGATCATGTTCACCAGCACGCCGATGGTGGCGGCCGCGGCCAGGACGACCAGCCAGCCCGGGAGCCACCCGAGCACCGGAATGTCGTGATGGACATGCATATACAGCGCCAGCAGCACACCGAACGGGGCGCCGAGCAACCCGATCCGCACCATGAACCGCAGCTCCGGCGCGGCGATCGTGGTGGTCAGATCCTTGAGAATCTCCGGATTGGCTTGCAGATAGCGGATGACGAAACTCTTGATATCGATGAGCTGGTCGACATTGTCGCCGAGTTGCTCGAAACCGCGCCGGCACAGTTTCGGCAGTTCACGGTCGATGCGCTGATAGAGAATCTGTTTCGCCGGCCGCGGCACCGCCCGCCACAGTTCCGGATTCTCCCGGTACATCACATCGTCGACGATCTGCTGCAACTGTTCGTGCGCGCGGTCGGCGATGTAGTCGGCGATACCTTCCAGATCCAATTCGTGGATGAAATCGCGCGGGCTGCCGATCCGCATGATCGCCATATCCACGCAGATGCTGGCCATCTTCTCCGCGCGGGCGGGAATGAAGCCCTGAAAGCCGAGTTGCCTACCGTCACCGGAAAAAGTCGGCAGTACCTGCACCCGGCGCGGGAAATAGGGATACAGCACCTTGAGTCCCGGAATCCGGACGCCGCGAAATTGCAACGGCCAGAACAACATCAGCACACCGGTCCAGTTGGTGAGCCAACCGGCCACGGCGCTGAAGATCGGGAAGGTGATCAGATCCACGACGAATTTGGACTGTCCGGTCAGTTGTTCCCAGTCGATGAACACACCGCCGGCGACTACCGCCATCCTGGATCCCCCTTGCGCCGTGCGGACTTGCGAGTTGACTGGGTCCCCACATTCTCACCGGGGCCAGACGGTGTCAATGCGGCGGGGCGGCACTTGCCCTGGTCGGCGGGGCAAACGCACCCCGTTCAGGGGCGCAGGACGAGTCGAATCGGATTGCCCTCCTTGGTTTCCAGCGCCCGCACCGCGGCCGGGGCTTCCGAGAGCGGCAGCACCGCGCTGACCGAACGGGCGAGATCGAGACGATGCAGCCGCCGCAGCGTCACCAGTTCGGTGACATGTTCGGGCTGCGATCCGTAGTGTCCGCGCAGTTGCTGCTGGAAGAAGCTGAAGCCGATACCCCCGGTGATCGTGATCGGCTTGTCGGTCAGGCCGACCAGAACCAGCCGCCCACCCGCCCCCAGACAGGTCACGGCCTGTTCGCGCACCGCCGCCACTCCGGCGAAATCGAAGGCGGCCGCCAGACCGGCGCCGCCGGTCGCGGCGAAGATCCGCGACCGCAGTTCGGGATCGGCCGGATCGAAGGCCAGATCCGCACCGAAACCGAGCGCCCGTTCCCGCGCCGCGGGCAGCGGATCCACCGCCACGATGGGCGCCGCGCCGACCATGCGCAGCAATTGCACCCCGTGGGCGCCGAGACCGCCCACACCCCACACACCGACCGGTTCGGCGGGCCGCACCTGGGCGGTCGCCGTGATCGCGGCCCACGGCGTGGAGACCGCGTCCGGGATGAAGCAGGCCTGCTCGAAGGGCAGATCGTCGGGAATCGGCACCAGAGTGTCGACCCGGGCCAGGGTGTACTCCGCCCACCCGCCGTCGTAGTCGACCCCGCGCGTGAACACCGCGCCGTCGCGCAGTTCACCCGCCTGCAGCAGCACCCGGTCCCCCACCTTCGCGCCGGTCACACCCGGTCCGAGGGTGTGAACCGTGCCCGCGACCTCGTGCCCGAGCGTCACCACGTCACCGGCGAGCATCACCGGGGTCAGCGTCCCGTCGATCAGATGGACATCGGACAGGCAGACGCCCGCCGCTTCGACCTTGATCAGGACGTGGTCGGGGCCCGGTTCCGGCGTCGGCACATCGTCGAGTTCCAGTCGGCGTTGCGGTCCCAGGTGAAGGCGTGCGGCCAGCATGTCGGGCTACTCCTCGTGGATCGGGCGGGCGGACCCGCGGGCCCGGCGAACCCGGTCGAGTATCGCATCGACATCGTGGTTTCGGCCGGAGTTGCGGGAGGGCGCGATCCCGGGCGCCGGCCGAATCGCCGGGCTCGGGGGATTGTGTGGGACTACGAGTCCCATATATTCTCGAAGGATCACACCTGCTGGGTGTCGACCGCCGGGGCCGAGCCTCGGGGCCGGGAGCTAGGAGGCCCGATGAGCCACACTGCGAAGCCCGCTCGCCGGGCCGACCGGGTGCGGGGGTCCCGCAGAGCAGAGGAGACATCGATGACGCTGTCGAAATCCATTCGTACCGAGATATTCGGCCCCGACTACCGGGAGATGCTGGCGATCCTGTCCGAGGGATCGGTCCATCGCAATTTCGATCCCTATCTCGATATCGATTGGGATTCACCGGAATTGGCGATCGATCCCGACGATCCGAGATGGGTGCTGTCGCCGGAGCTCGATCCGCTCGGCGGAACCGACTGGTACAAGTCGCTGCCGCTGGAGCGCAGGATCGAGATCGGAAAGTGGCGCACGGCCAACGTGATCAAGGTCGGCGCCGCCTTCGAGAGCATTCTCATCCGCGGCATGATGCAGTACATCATGAAGCTCCCCAACGGATCTGCGGAGTTTCGCTACTGCCTGCACGAGATGACCGAAGAGTGCAACCACATCCAGATGTTCCAGGAGCTGATCAACCGGATCGGCGTGGACGTGCCGGGGATGCGGCCGCTGTTCCGTGCGTTGTCGCCCTTCATCGGCGTGGCCGGCGGCTACGCGCACGCCATCCTGTTCATCGGCATCCTCGGCGGTGAGGAGCCGATCGACCACTATCAGAAGGCGATCATCCGGGAGGGTGAGTCGATGCCTCCGGCAGTGCTGCGTACCATGCAGATCCACATCGCCGAGGAGGCCCGGCACATCTCCTTCGCCGGTGAGTTCTTGAAGGCGCATATCGAGCGGATGGGCCCGTTCGGTAAGGCGATGTGCGCGTTGGCTTTTCCGATCACGATGCGCTGGCTGGCCGGTGAGATCATGGCGCCCCCGCGCTCGTTCGCGAAGGAATTCGACATTCCGCGTGAGGTGATCGAGGACGCCTTCTGGCGGTCCCCGAACTCGCGCCGGATCCTGTCCGGCTACTTCGGCGATATGCGCACACTCGCCGACGAGCTGGGCTTGATGAATCCGGTGACCCGCAAGTTGTGGACACTGCTGCACGTCGACGGCGATCGGTCGCGATATCGGGGTGAGCCCGACCGGCGGAATGCGGCGACCGCTGTGGCCGAGCGGCTGCCCGTGGTCGGTTCTCTCGTCGGCTGGTTGGCGGCCTGACCGGCCGAAATTCGGCGCGCCCGATCAGGGGTTGTCGTCGACTCCCTCGGCCAGCGCGTTGACGAGTTCGATCAGCGGCAGTTCGGGGTCCAGGGTCAATCCGTGGGCGCGGGCCGCGCCGTCGAGCACGCTCCAGGCGTAGCCGGCGACCTCGGAGATCAGCTGTTCGCGGCTCGAGAGCGGGTGCGGATCGCGGGCCCAGCGGCCGACGGTCGCCTCGGTCATCGACACGATGGCGAAGGTCATCGTGTCGGCCGTGGCCTCGTCGACCACGCCGATCACTCCCGCCAGGCTCGACACGAGCAGGCGGGTCCGCGCCGCGATGGTGGCCTTGATACTGCTGAGCGCGTCCACATCGTCGGGGTCGCCCATCGCCGGACCGCTGCGCGCGAAGTCGTACAGCCGCGCATGCTCGGTGAGCCAGTCCGCGACCGCCGCGACCGTGCGATGCAGGATCCGATGAATCGATCCGTCCCAGATGTCCAGCGCCGCGTCGACGGTATCGATGAATTGCTCGGCGATCACACTCCGGGCCCGCCGATCCAGTTCGTCGCGTCCCGAAAACTGGCGATACACCACGGATTTCGCCAAGCCGGACCGCTTGGCGATCTGTTGCATCGAAATCTCACCGCCGCCGGACTCCTCCAGCAGTTCGATCAACGCCTCGACGATCCGCCCCCGCCGATTGTCGTTGTGCGTTTGCCACCGCGCCTGCCGGCCCCCGATCGGGGCCGGTTCGGACGGGGAGGGAATCGCCACGCGGTCGAGTTTAAATCACCGGTTCCCGCGCGAATGAGCTTCGGCCCGGGTGCGGGGAAGGGGTGAACTTTCCGTGCAAACCTCGTCAGAAATGCGAGAAAACCGCACAGGCCGGCGAGGTTTGCACGGTCAGTGCACCGTCAGCCGAGGGTCGGGTTTCAGATGCGTGATCGACAGCTCGCGGTGCGCAGCGCCCGCCCACCCATATCGCCGGGCCCCCAGATCACGAGCCGATACGGACGTTCCACAACCGCCTCCTTGCCGTAGGTGATCTGTTTAACGCAGTGAGACAGTTATCGCATCACTCTCTTATGAGTCGCGTCGGCGCCGGTCATACCTCGTTCGCTGCCGGTGAACAAGGGGTCGGAACAACTCGGCACACCCTGTAGTTGAGTAGGTAGCGCTCAACCCTGGAGGCGAAGAAACACAGGATCCGGGGCATGCTTTGGAAGGGGCTGAATCTGTGAGTACTCCACAGCGTCTGCCGGTGCTGTTTCTGACCGATCCGGTCGTGTTGCCGGGCATGGTCGTCCCCATCGAGCTCGACGAATCGGCACAGGCCGCCATCGACGCCGCGCGGGCCGCGAAGTCGGACTCCGTGCTGCTCGCACCGCGTCTGGACGAGGGCTATGCCGCCTACGGTGTGATCGCGACCATCGAACAGGTCGGCCGGATGCGCGGTGGCGCCGCTGCCGCGGTGTTGAAGGCCGAGCAGCGGGCGAGGATCGGGCACGGGGTCACCGGCCCGGGCGCCGCGCTGTGGGTGGAGGCCGAACCGGTCGACACCCCCACACCCGACGCGCACACGAAGGAACTGGCCGCCGAATACAAGCAGCTGGTGGTCTCGGTGCTGCAGCGCCGCGAAGCCTGGCAGGTCATCGACGTGGTCAACCGGCTGACCGATCCGTCGGCCCTGGCCGATACCGCCGGCTACGCGCCGTATCTGACCGATGAACAGAAGCGCGAACTGCTCGGCACTCCCGATGTCGCCGAGCGGCTGACCCGGCTGATCGGGTGGACCAAGGACCACATCGCCGAGGTCGAGGTCACCGAGAAGATCAGTGAGGATGTGCGCGAGGGCGTCGAGAAGTCGCAGCGGGAATTCCTGCTGCGTCAGCAGCTCAACGCGATTCGCAAGGAACTGGGCGACGGTGAGCCCGACGGCGCGGACGACTACCGCACCCGGGTCGAGAACGCCGAGCTGCCCGACAACGTCCGCGAGGCCGCGCTGCGCGAGGTCGACCGGCTGGAGCGCAGCAGCGATCAAAGTCCGGAATCGGGCTGGATCCGCACCTGGCTGGATACCGTCCTGGATCTGCCGTGGGCGGTGAAAACCACCGACAGCACCGATGTTTCGGCTGCTCGTGCGGTGCTCGACGCCGACCACCACGGGCTGGAAGAGGTCAAGGACCGCATGGTCGAATACCTGGCCGTGCGCGCCCGCCGGGCCGCACGTGGCCTGGAGGTCGTCGGCGGTCGTGGCTCCGGTGCCGTGATGGTGCTGGCCGGGCCTCCCGGTGTCGGTAAGACCTCGCTCGGCGAGAGCGTGGCGCGGGCCCTGGGCCGCAAGTTCGTGCGCGTCGCCCTGGGCGGTGTGCGCGACGAGGCCGAGATCCGCGGTCACCGGCGGACCTACGTCGGCGCCCTGCCGGGCCGGATCGTGCGTGCCATCAAGGAGGCGGGTTCGATGAATCCCGTTGTCCTGCTGGACGAGATCGACAAGGTCGGCTCGGACTTCCGGGGTGATCCGGCGGCCGCGCTGCTCGAGGTGCTGGACCCGGCGCAGAACCACACCTTCCGCGACCACTACCTGGATCTGGATCTGGATCTGTCCGATGTGCTGTTCATCGCGACCGCGAATGTCATGGAGACCATTCCCGGCCCGCTGCTGGACCGCATGGAACTGATCACGGTCGACGGGTACACCGAGGACGACAAGGTGGCCATCGCACGCGACTTCCTGGTGCCGCGGCAGCTGGAACGGAATGCGCTGACCGCCGAGGAGGTGTCGTTCACCGACGAGGCCCTACGGGAGATCGCCGCCAACTACACCCGGGAAGCCGGTGTGCGCCAGCTGGAGCGACTGCTCGCGAAAGCCTTGCGCAAGGCGGCGACTCGGCTGTCGCAGGACGAAGTCGGCGCGCAGACGGTTGCGGCGGACGGTGATTCGGACGCCACGGTGATCGACCTGGGCTACGATCCTTCGCTCGGTTACGGCGAAAAGGCCGGTGTCACAGCCGGTTCCGAGCCGCTGGTGATCGGGCTGGGCGATCTGAAGGACTACCTGGGCCGTCCGCGCTTCACCCCCGATTCGGTGGAACGCACCTCGGTCCCGGGTGTGGCGACCGGACTGGCTGTCACCGGCGCCGGTGGCGACGTCCTCTACATCGAGGCCAATGCCGCCGAGGGCGAACGCTCGCTGACCCTGACCGGCCAGCTGGGTGACGTCATGAAGGAATCCGCGCAGATCGCACTGACCTATGTGCGCTCGCACCTGGAAGAGATCGGCATCGAGCCGAAGGTCCTGGATCGCAACATCCACATCCACTTCCCGGCGGGTGCGGTGCCGAAGGACGGTCCGTCCGCGGGCGTCACCATGGTCACCGCCCTGGTGTCGCTGGCCCTGGGCCGGCAGGTGCGCGCGGACGTCGGCATGACCGGCGAGGTCACGCTGAACGGCCGGGTCCTGCCGATCGGCGGCGTGAAGCAGAAGCTGCTCGCCGCCCAGCGCGCCGGCCTGAACACCGTGTTCATCCCGGCTCGCAACGAGCCGGATCTGGACGAGGTCCCCGCCGAGGTGCTGGCCGCCCTGGATGTCCGCCCCGTCGCCGACGTGGCCGACATCCTGGCCTACGCCATCGAACCGGTCGCCGAACCGGCTTATGACGGGAAGGCCTTCGCGGCGACTGCGTGACCAATGGTCGCGTGATCAATGGTCGAGGGGCCGTTCACCTTCGGGTGGGCGGCCCTTCTGCCGTCTGGGGGCTGTTCGCTGCGTCGGCTACCGGCGTGGCCTGCGGAACAGCCAGGCCCAGAAGCCGCGACGGGGTGGTTTCGGATACTCGGCGCGCAGGGATCCCGACGTGATCGAGCCGTCCACGCGCAGGGTCGGGCATCCGGGCAGCGGGGGCTCGTTCACCCGATTCTTCGCGCTGCCGCTGACGAACGCCACCCGGTCGACATCCACCTGCCAGCCGCGCGGAACCGTCAATCGGACACTGCCCGAGGCGATTCCGACATGCAGCTCCACCACGGCGTGCGGGCAGATCGCCTCGGTGAAATCCAATCGCACCGATCCCGAGGCCGCGGTGGCGGTGATCTCGGCCGGCACGATCCACTGGCCGTCTTTGCGCAGCGACCCGCTGACCGTGGTCAGGACCAGCGGTTCGCGGGTCGCGGCCACCGGCAGATCGGCGGTCACGGCGGCGAGTGCGTCATGGGTGGTCGCGGCGTAGGCGGCGGCCAAGCGCCGGTCCAGCTCGGCGAGATCGAGCGAGCCGTCCCGCAGCGCCAGCTGCAGCAGCCGCTCCACCTGCGCGCGTTCGTGATCGGTGATACGTACCGCGGGCTCCGAGCGGCGTTCGGCGATGTCCGGGCGGCAGTCCGGGGATTCGGTCATCGGCACATCCTCTCGGTGGTGATGCCGAAATCCTACGTGCGACCGGACGCCCCGGATATCGGACGGCGCTGCCCGGCATGTGCTTGCCACGCCGGTGTGCGGGCTCGCCGACCATGGCGTTCGCCGCCGTGCACGCCGGAGCACCGGATGCGATGCGCAAGACCTCCTGGTCAACGCGGCTATCGGTATGGCGGCCGGTCGGCGAGGTCACCTTCACCCCGATCGTCGAGGCCGCGCTGTGGTGAAGCCGGGCTGGTGCGCGTCCGGTGGTGGTGTCGGTTCGCGGCGACTTCGCCGGCGGTGTGTTGTCCAGTGGCGCAAGGGTATCCGCGCCCGCCGCGTCCGCGGAAGTCTCCGCCTACGGTTCGCGCGATCCGTTGGTGGGCAGAGCGCGCTCGATCACGCGCACCGTCCCCTGCGCGACCGCACATATCGTGCTGGAACCGTCGCTGTCGCAATAGATCTCGCAGCGGGTGACGGCTTGGCGGCGGGTGACGTCGGTGACCTTCGCGTGCGCGCGAAGCCGGCCGCCCCGCGCGGGTCGCAGGTAGGTGACGGTGAAGCCGCCGGTCAGTACGTTCGGGCCCAGCGCGGATCCGGCGGCGAAGGTGAGCGCGTTATCGGCCAGATAGGCCATCACCCCGCCGTGCACGAAACCGAACTGCTGAGCGTGCTCGGGCCCCACGTCGATCACCAAAGTGGCCGCACCGCCCTCGAACTCGGTGATCTCGGTGCCGACGTGCCGCGCGAACGGCTGTGCGGCCAGCACCGCGCGGGCCTGCTCCGCGGTGAGCTTGGCGGTCGATACGCCGGCCGGTCGCGGGGGTGACGCGGCCGCTGCGTCCATCTGCGCACTTCCGCCGCTCCGCGCAGCGCTTCGGGCACGGTCGGCATCGCTCGCCGCGACTGCTGGTGCCGGCGCGGAGCCCATCCCATCGGCCGCACCAGCGATGCGCCTGTCACCGGGTGTCGGGTATTCCATATGCACTGTCCTCTGCTGTCGGAGCTGTCAGTTGTTGCGCAACGACTTCCACGCCGCCGCGGCCAGTTCCGCGGCGACATCGGTCGGCGCGGTGCGGATGCTGCCGCTCACCCACTGCCGCGAATACTCCTGCGCCGGGCCCAGCCACAGCGCGTACAGCAGGTCGAATTCCAGGTCGCGGACCGTGCCGTAGCGGGCGTGGGTGCGCCACCAGCGCGCGACGGAGGTGAGGAATTCCCGGTTGCTGTCGCTGTCGCGCACTCCGGGCGGCCGGGGCGACATGAGAATTGTTGCGCGGTACTGGTTGTCGGTGACCCAGCGCAGATGCTCGGTGACGCCGGTGGTGACTCCGCTCTCGGCGTCGGTGCTGTCGGCGATGCTCGCCCAGAAGGTGCGCTGGTAGTCGGCCAGCGCATGGGCCCACACCTGGCGGTACAGATCGGCCTTGTCCGGGAAATGGTGGTACAGCGCGCCGACGCTCGCTCCCGCGTCGGCCCTGATCCGGCTCAGCGTCGCGTCGAGCGCCCCGTGCTCGGCGAACTGCCGCTCGGCCGCCAGCAGCAACCGATCTCGAATCTTCATAACCAGAATTTAGTTCTGTTTCGGCGTCGGCGCAAGGCGCTACCTGCGAAGTCCCTCCGGCTGTCGGTGCCGTGCGGTAAGAACGGTCTCGTGGCCAGGTGGCTATTGCATGTCGACCTCGACCAATTCCAGGCGGCGGTGGAGTTCCGCCGCCATCCCGAGCTGCGCGGGCAGCCGGTGATCGTCGGCGGCAACGGAGATCCGAACGAACCGCGCA
>NZ_JADKYP010000044.1 GCF_015354405.1 Nocardia sp. BSTN01
CATCACCACACCGGCGAGCGCGATGATCCACATCCACGACGCGGCCATCTCGCTGTAGAGCCGGCCGGTATCGCCGAGATGCAGGTTGCGGTGCAGCACATCGATCCAGGTGCGCAGGGGCAGCGCACCCGTGCTGCCGTAGACGACACTGTCGCCCACGGAGGTCGCGGTCGCCGGGTCGACGAAGACCGCGCGCCGCTCGGATTCCCCGAGGCTCGGATCGGTGAAGATCACGCGCGTGGTGTCGCCCGCGTGCTGGGCCGGGTCGACCGCGACCAGCTTCAGCGTCGGTTCAGCGGCCACACCCGCCGCGATCTGCTCCGACAGCGGCCGCGCCGGACCCGTCGAATCGACGTGCAGCAGGTCGCGATTCACGATCGACTCGATGCTGGGCGCGACCGCGTACAGTGCCCCGGTCACCGCCGCGATCAGGATGAACGGCGCGACGAAGAGGCCGGCGTAGAAGTGCAGCCGCATGGCCAGCGCCTGTACGGCCCGCGAGGGGCCCGACCGAGCGGGTCGCGACCGGTCCGAGCCGGGTGGTGATTCGTGCGCCGCGTCGGGCGGCGACTGCTCCGGCTGCGGCGGCTCGGTGCCCGCGGCCGGAATATCGGTGATGCTCACTGGTAGTGCTCCTGTTTCGAGGGCACCCACATTGTTGTGCGCGACATCGCCTCGCCGGAGTCCGGCCGACCGCACCGGCTGAGATGAATCAGCTGCGGTGCCACCGGATCGGCCGCGCGTGGTCCTGGAGTTCCGCCGCACTGGGACTGTGGCGGTACTGCGGGCCGCGGGCCATCGGCAGTGCGCTGCCGGCCGCTGACGCGTTGCGCGCACCGGCGCCGTTCGGAGGCGCCGAATCAGCGCGGGCCGACCGGGGATCGAAGGCGGCGTCGGAGCCCGACGCCGGCGATCTGCTGCCCGGACCTGCGCGGCAAGCGCCCGAGACGGTGCACCGACCGTCCGAAACTCGGTGTCGGCGAGGATGATTCGCGAATGTGGGTGTTGAGATGTCTCAGCAGTACGCAGGGAGCGGCGGTCCGCGGGTGCGGAAGGTTTCGGTGGGGAAGATCCGCAGGATCACCCGGTCTCGGTGGACGCTGCGGGGAAGAATCGGTTCGTCGATCGCCGGGAGGCTCACCGGGATCGGCAGGACACGCGCGACCGCGGTACCGATCCGGTAGGCGGCCTCGGCGCCGAGAATGACGACGGCGGCGCAGACCGCGCCGACCAGGTGGGCAACCAGCATGGCCGGTGTCCACAGCGGCATATCGGGCATCTGCGCCATATCGGCCGACATCACGAGGTGGCCGATCAGCTGGCCGCCCCACAGCGCCGTGACCAGTCCGACGGCGGTGGTACGCAGCGGTGCCAGCCCCGCGACGAGCGCGCCGACCACCGTGGAGGCGGCCACCAGCAGCATCAGCGTGCTGGACTGCACCGGCATCCCGCCCGCCGCCCAACCGTGCGCGGCGATCGACAGGGCTCCCGACACGGATCCGGCCGACGCGCCCCGCAACCGCGCCACCGCGGCCCGACGCGTACGCGTCGACACCTGGGCGCGGGCCGATACGCGGCCGGACGGGGGAAACACGAGCTGAATGATAGCTGACCGCTTCGAAGCCAATTCACAGATACGTCGAACTCATTCCGCGTGGAAGCTCCGCGGAAACGCCATCGGCCCGGGAGTCGCACTCCCGGGCCGATGCGTGCCGGACGACTCAGTCGGCGGTGACGTCCATTTCCGTCAGCGGCTTGCGCAGCAGCTTGCCGGTGGCGTTGCGGGGCAGCTCGTCGAGGAAGATCACCTCGCGCGGCACCTTGTAGCGCGCCAGGTTCGCCTTGACGTAGTCCTTGATCTCCTGAGCGTCGCGGGTGGAATCGGGACCGGGAACGACGAAGGCGCGCAGGCGCTTGCCGAATTCCTTGTCGTCGACGCCGACGACCGCGGCCTCCTGCACGTCGGCGCGGTCGGCGATGAGGTGCTCGACCTCCTGCGGGAAGACGTTCTCGCCGCCGGAGACGATCATGTCGTCGTCGCGGCCGTCGATGAACAGCAGCCCGTTCTCGTCGAAGTGCCCGACGTCGCCGCTGGACATCATGCCGTCGATGGTCTCTTTGGTGCGGCCGTCGGTGTAGGCCTTGAACGAGTGCGCGTTCTCGATGAAGATCGTGCCGGTGACGTTCGGTTCGGTGATGCGCTTGCGGTTCTCGTCGAACAGCGCCAGCCGGATGCCGAGCGGCGGACGGCCCGCGGTGCTCGGCGACTTGCGCAGATCCTCCGGGCTCGCGACGGTGATCAGCGCGCATTCGGTGGAGCCGTACACGTTGTAGAGCACGTCACCGAAGTAGTCCAGGCTGCGCGTCACCACGTCCGGCGGAATCGCCGAGCCGGCGGCGAAGATCATCCGCAGCGAGGACATGTCGTACTTGGCGAGCGTCTCGGGCGGCAGGTCCAGCATGCGCTGCAACATGGTGGGCACCACCACCAGCGACTCCGCCTTGTACTTGTCGATGTTGGCGAGCGTCTTCTCCGGTTCGAAACGCCGCTGCTGGAAGATCATCCGGTTGCCCAGCGAGAGCCCGAGGGTGAACTGCGACAGTCCGGTGGCGTGGAAGACCGGCGCCGCGACGACCATGGAACCGTTGCGCGGCAACGGAATTCGGTCCAGGAACTGCGCGGAGATGAACGGGCTCACCTTGTCGCGCGGCGCGCCCTTCGGGGTGCCCGTGGTGCCGGAGGTCAGGATGACCATGCCGCCCGGCTTCGCCGGCGCGGCCACCGCGTCGGGGGAGTGGCCCGCGCGCAGCGAATCCACGGTCGGGATCGCGGGATCGACGTTGTCGGACTCGTCCACCCAGGTCAGGATGCGGGGGATCTCGTCGGGGATGGCGCTCATCAGGTCGAAGAACTCGCTGTCGTGCAGCACCAGTTTCACCTGCTCGCGCGTGGCGACGTCGGCGAACTGCGGCTTCGCGAAGCCGGTGTTCATCAACACCGCGCGCACACCGAGCTTGCCGGTGGCGGCCAGGCTCAGCACCATGCCGCGGTGGTCGCGCGCCAGCAGCGCCACCACATCACCCTCGCGCAGCCCGTGCGCCGCCAGGCCGCGCGCCAGCTGGTTGGACTGCTCGTTGACCTCGGCGAAGGTCAGCTCGCCCCGCTCGTCCAGCAGCGCCGCGGACTTCGGATTGGTCTTCGCGGCGTGCATGATCACGCCCGCGAAGGGTCCGAATTTGGTGACGTTGAGCGCCGAGCTGACCGCATGGTCCGGTCGCAGCGGGCTGAACAGCCCGCGTTTGCGCATGACGTTGACCCCCAGAGCCAGATCTCCGGCCTTTCGGAGGGCAGTGCTTGCTGACGGAAGGACAGCTGACATAGGTACAACCTTCCGCGGATTCCGCCAGGCAGGCGGGACCGCAACATCGAGATCCAGTGCCTGCTAACCCTAGCAAGCAGGGGTGCGTGAATGTGGTTCGCGTCTCTGTAACCGACGGTACCGTACAACTGGTCGGGTGACCGCTTAGGTGATCTGGTATTCCACCAATTCCCGGCGCAGCAGCTTGCCGGTGGCGTTACGCGGCAAATCGTCGAGGAACACCACGTCACGCGGCACTTTGTAGCGGGCGAGGGTGCCCTTGACGTAAGCCTTGATCTCGTCGGGATCCAGGGTGACACCCGGCTCGGGCACGACGAAAGCGCGCAGGCGCTTGCCGAATTCCACGTCGTCCACGCCGACCACCGCCGCGTCGAAGATGTCCGCCCGCTCCAGCAGCAGGTTCTCGACCTCCTGCGGGAAGACGTTCTCGCCGCCGGAGACGATCATGTCGTCGTCGCGGCCGTCGACGAACAGCAGTCCGTGTTCGTCGAAGTGGCCGACGTCGCCGGAGGACATATAGCCGTCGATGATCTGCTTGTGCCGTCCGTCGGTATACCCGCCGAACGGCGCGCCGGAGCGAATGAAGATGCGCCCCTTGACATTCGCGCCGTGTACGCGGTTGTCGTTCCCGTCGAACAGCACCACTTCGCATGTGATGGGCGCGCGGCCGGCGGTACCGGGAGCGATGGCCAGATCCGCCGGCTGGGCCACCGTCGCCACCGCGCATTCGGTGGAGCCGTACAGGTTGTAGAGCACCGGGCCGAACGCCTCGGCGGCACGCACCGACAGCTCCGGAGACAGCGCCGAACCGGCCAACACGATGGATTTCAGTGAGGACAGGTCGTAACGCTCGCGCACCGCCGGATCGAGTTCGACCATGCGATGCAGCATCGTCGGCACCGCTACCAGCAGGTCGACATCGTGTTCGGCGATCAGGGCCAGGGTGCGCTCGGCGTCGAAGCGTCGCATCATCACCGTCGTCGCGCCGAGAGCGGTGGCGACCAGCCAGGTGGCCTGGCCGGTGCTGTGGAAGATCGGCGAGACGATGAGCATCGTGCCCTGCGGCGGGAACGGGATCCGATCCGCGATCTGCGCCGAGGAGATCGGCGAAACCGCCTCGCGGGGAGCGCCTTTCGGCAGGCCCGTGGTGCCGCTGGTGAGGATCACGAAGCCACCCGGCTTGGCCGGCAGCGGCAGCTCGTTCGGCGGGTGGGCGGCGATCAGTTCCTCGATCGTTATTGCGCCCGTGGGCAATTCGGCGCCGTCGTCGACCCAGGTGATCACCCGCGGCAGTTCCGGCGGCAGCGCGTCGAGCAGGCCGACGAATTCGCTGTCGTGCAGCACCACCTTCACGTGCTCGCGTTCGCAGACCTGCGCGAACTGCGGTTTCGCGAAGCCGGTGTTCATCAGCGCCAGTCGCGCACCGGCCTTCCCGGCCGCCGCCATCGCCAGCAGCAGTCCGCGGTGATCGCGCGCGAGAATGCCGATCACTGTTCCTGCTTCGACACCGAGCGACTGCAACCCGCGCGCCAGCCGCGTGGAATTGTCGTCGAGTTCGCGGAACGTCATACTGCCGTGCTCGTCGACCAGCGCCGTCCGCTGCGGCCACATCCGCGCGGCATGGCGCACCATCGTCGCCTGCGGCCCGAGCCGGCGCCCCTCCTTCGCCGACAACACCGTCTCACCCAGATTGCGCGGATCGATGAACCCGCGCTCCCGCAGCACATTCAACGCCCGCACCGCCTCGGTCACCTCGACCGCCTTGCGCGCAACCCCGTGCAGAACCGACCCGATATCGACGCCCACGTCAACCACCTCCACACGACCCGACCGCGTGCTGGGGACGGTAGCAGCCGCAAGTGTGACGTGGTACACACTTCCGGTCAACAGCTGGCCTCGATTGTGGGTCCTACAATCCCCGCGTGGCAGCACCGGACGACTTCAGCGATCGCACGGCTCGCACCGCTGAGCTGGTTACCCGATTGCACGAGATCGTCGCGGAACTCGAGGTACTGCACAACGGGCGGAAGTTCACACCCGATGGTCACCTCGTAGGCTCGATCGCCGAGGCTCTGTTCGATATCACTTTGCAGCCACCATCGACCGCCGGACATGACGCTGTCGCCGGGGACGGTCGCGCGGTCGAAATCAAAGGGACGTACGGCCGGGCGGCGGTCGCGATCCGGATGACATCGCACGCCGCCGCCGAGGCATTGATCGTATTGGCCCTCTCGCGGGACCCCGCTGTGCCGCACGAGGTGGTCTACAACGGTCCGCTGCGTACAGTTGCCGGCGCGATCGGACGGCCTGGATCGAATGGCCAGGCACGACTTTCACTGAACCGGTTGCGAACAATGAACGGCACTGTGCCCTCCGGAGAGCGAATACCTCACCGCCGCAGGAATATCGACGCCGATGAGTGATTCGGCAGCACGCGACGAACGACGATTCGGTTCCGGCGAGACCGCGAATTCCGCTGCCGATTCGGCCGATCAAGACCTGAGCGTAAGCACGAAAAGCCGGTGCGGGTCGTGAACCCACACCGGCTTTTCGTTGTCCCGCGACCTACTTCAGCTGTGCGGCCTCCGCCTGCCCGTTATGGCCTGCCCTTCTCGCGTAGAGGCTCCGGGGTCAAGGGTCGGCGGATGCCCATTACGTAGTGACGGGTGGTGCCCTCGAGGCTGGAGGGGCGCGGGAAGACAATGCAGGCCGACACCACCAGGGTCACGTGGCCGATGGACACGCATATCGGCAGAGGATCGTAGAGCTGTCCGGCGTTCGGTATTGGTCTTCTGACCAGCAGAGATGCGGGATGTGCGCGTAACGATGCCTGGTGCAGACTCCGATGATTCAAGTGGGGGCAAAAAGAATCCATTTTGAAGGAGATGAGGACAATGGGTTCATTCGGACTCGACCTGGGTGTCGGATTCACTGCGGCTGTGAAGTGGATCGAGCTGATGTTCGGCATCGATCTTGGCGTCCACTGACGGCTCGTCACAGGCCATTGACCGCCGGTCGAGCGACTGCCGGCGGTCAGTCCTTTGAGGCGGGCGCTCTCCTTCGGAACAGCGTGTCCGGGAACGAAAGAACCGGTGCGAGTCACGAAGCGGACCCTCACCGGTTTTCCGTTCTCCCGCAACTACTTCAGCTGCGCACTGCTCAGTTCCAGCACGCGCCGGGCCACGATCAGCTGCTGAATCTGCTGGGTGCCTTCGAAGATGTCGAGGATCTTCGAGTCGCGGCTCCACTTCTCCAGCAGGGTGCGCTGGGAGTAGCCCACCGCGCCGGCGAGTTCGACGGCCTTCAAGGTGACGTCGGTGCCCATGCGGCCGGCCTTGGCCTTGGACATGGAGGCTTCGAGGGAGTTGGGCTTCTTGTTGTCGGCCATCCACGCCGCGCGCAGGGCGAGCAGGTAGGCGGCTTCCCAATCCGATTCCATCCGAAGGAATTCCGCGGCGGCGGCGGTCTGGTTGTTGGCGGGGATGTCGTAGGAGATCTCCACGCCGGACTCCTCGAGGATGGTACGCAGTTCCTCGAGGGCGGCGCGGCCGACGCCGATGGCCATCGCGGCCACCAGCGGGCGGGTGTTGTCGAAGGTCTGCATGACCCCGGCAAAACCCTTCTCCACGTTGACTTCCGGGCTGCCGAGGATGTTGTCGGCCGGAATGCGGCAGTCCTCGAGGCGCAGTTCGGCGGTGTCGGAGGCCTTGATGCCGAGCTTGTGCTCGAGGCGAGCGACGGTGAGGCCCTTGGCATCTCGCGGCACCACGAACGACTTGATGGCCGCGCGGCCCTTGGACTTGTCGACCGAGGCCCACACCACGATGTGGGTGGCGCGGGAGCCGGCGGTCACGAAGATCTTGGTGCCGTTGAGAACCCACTCGTCACCGTCGAGCACCGCGGTGGTCGACACGGCCGCGGAGTCCGAACCGAAGGACGGTTCGGTGATGGCCATCGCCGCCCACACCTTGCCGAAACGCTCGAGCTGTTCGTCGGTGGCGACCGCGGCGATGGCCGCGTTGCCGAGCCCCTGATAGGGGATCGACAGCATCAAACCGACGTCGCCCCAGCAGGTTTCGAGCGCATTGAGCAGTGCGGACATGTTGCCGCCGTTGCTGTTGCCGAGCAGTTCGGTGGAGTGGCTGTCGGCGGCCTCCGCACCGGATTTGGCCTTGCGGCCGCCGGTGGCGCCGGAGATGTCCTGGGTGCCGGAGTCGGCCAGGCCCTCCACCATGGCGGCCATGGTGTCGAGCTCCACCGGGTACTCGTGCTCGGCCAGGTCGTATTTGCGCGAGATGGGGCGGAAGATCTCGGCGGCGACCTGGTGGGCCTGGTTGGCGCTGGCCCGCAGCTTCTTGGGGAGTTCGAGATTGATCATCGGAATGTCTCCATCAATACGGTTCAGGGGGTCGAGGAGACCCGGATCAGATCAGGACCACACCTTCGGCGACGCCGATCGCCCGCAGATCGCGGTACCAGCGCTCGACCGGGTGTTCCTTGGTGTAGCCGTGACCGCCGAGCAGCTGCACGCCGTCCAGGCCGATCTGCATGCCCTTGTCGGTGGCGAACTTGCGGGCCAGCGCCGCCTCCCGGGAGAAGGACAGCCCCTGCTCCGCGCGTGACGCACCCCGCAGAGTCACGAGCCGCAGGCCGTCGAGTTCGATGGCGATATTGGCGACCATGAACGCCACCGCCTGCCGGTTCGCGATCGGCTCACCGAACGCCTCGCGCTCCTTCACGTACGGCTTGACGTAGTCCAGCACGGCCTGGCCGGTGCCGACCGCGAGCGATGCCCAGCCCAGGCGGGCCAGCCGCACGGCATCGGCGTACTCCTCGGCGCGCTGGGCGGCGTCGCCGTCACCCAGGATGGCCTCGGCCGGAACCGCGACGTTGTCCAGGATCAGCCGGCCCAGGCCGGCGGCGCGCAGGCCCATGCTCGGATCGGCCTCGATCACCACACCCGGCGTATCCGATTCGATGATGAAAAGTGCGGGGCGGCCGTCGATTTCGGCGCCGACGAGGAACAGCTCGGCGTCGGCCGCCGCCGGAACCAGGCTCTTGACGCCGTTGATCCGGTAGCCGCTGGGGGAGCGGGTGGCCTTGGTCTGCAGCGCGAACGGATCGAACAGTGCCCTCGGCTCGCTGATCACGACCGAGGCCTGCGGCACGTTCTCACCCGTGAAGGCGCCCAGGTAGGTCTGCTGCTGTGCGTCCGAACCCCACTGCGACAGCGCGACGGCCACACCCGACGGGGCCAGGATCGGCAGGGTCAGGCCCATATCTCCGTGCGCCAGCGCCTCGGCGACCAGCGAGTTGGTGACGGCGCCACGCTCGGTGGCCGCACCCTCGAGTTCCTCGGGCACGTTGATCAGCGTGATGCCCAGTTCGGCGGCGCGCTCGAGCAGATCCTTGGGCGCCTGGGCCGCGCCGTCGGCCTCGTAGGCCGCCGGGCGCAGGATCTCCGCGGCGAACTCGCGCACCGTCTCGACGATCATCTGCTGTTCGTCGGTCGGGGTGAGGTCGAAGTAGTCCTTGCTGCGGGACTCGTTGGCGGGCAAGCGCTTCGGCTTACCACCACCGGATACCTTGCCGAATGCGCGGGTCGCGGCGCCGAGCGTACGGAAGCCGGTCTTGGTGCCCTCGTAGGTCAGCCGTTCGATGGGCTTGCGCAGGTTGTACTTCTCGGCCAGTTCGGAACCGGTAATGGTCGTCATGACCCGCATGGCCGCGCCCATCCAGTCGCGCTTGACCGGGTTGAGGCCGACAGCGGAATCCGGACGTCGCTTCGTTGCGGTGTCTCGAGTGCTCATAGTCACCAGTCTTCTCGGGTGTGGGTTTCGGGTGATCGGTCCCAGGATCTTACTTTCGAGTAAGTCTATCTTACTCCAGAGTAAGAACGCAGTCGAGAGGCTGCGGATATCGCCGTGATCTCGATCCCATCGCCGCCTCGGCAACCGCCCCGCACAAGCAGGGCAATTGACCAGGACGGCCACCGAGTACCCAGGTGAGGAGGAGGCGAACGCGCACACGGTCGAACGGCGAACGCCGCATCGGCCGGAGCTTCGGCGCAATGCGGCGTTCGGTTCGGTGGGCTGTTGGATTCCAGGAGTTGTTCGAGAAAGGCGGGCGGACCGTGCCGACGTGGCACGGGTGCCGGGCGGCCGTCCTCAGGGACGCAGCGCGGCGAGTACCGAGTCGTGCAGCAACCCGTTGGTGGCGACCGCGCTACCGTGATGCGGTCCGGGGGTTCCGTCCAGGGCGGTGAAGCGGCCGCCGGCCTCGCGCACCAGCACATCGAGGGGCGCCAGATCCCACAGCGAGACCTCCGGCTCGGTGGCGATATCGACCGCGCCCTCGGCGAGCAGGCAGTAGCCGAAGAAGTCGCCGTAGCCGCGGGTGCGCCACACCTGATCGGTCAGTTCGATCAACTGGTCACGCAGGCCCAGGTCCCGCCAGCCGGACAGGCTGGAGATCGCGAGACTGGCCGAATTCAGGCCGCCGACCTCGGACACCGTGAGCGGCTTCGGTTCCCCGGCCTCGAAGCGGGTCCACGCGCCGGAACCCGTTGCGGCCCACCAGCGTCGGCTCAACGCGGGCGCGCTGACGACGCCGACGACCGGAACGCCGTCCTGCAGCAGCGCGATCAGGCTGGCCCACACCGGAACTCCGCGCACGAAGTTCTTGGTGCCGTCGATCGGGTCGATCACCCACTGCCGTCCGATGAATTCGGCCTCACCGCCGAACTCCTCACCCAGCACGGCATCGTGCGGGCGGCGCTCGATGAGGATTTCGCGCAGCGCCCGCTCCACCGCCAGATCCGCATCCGAGACGGGAGTCAGATCCGGTTTGCTGTTCACCTTCAGGTCGAGGGCGCCGAAACGATCACGGGTGATCGCATCGGCCGCATCGGCCAACAGCAGGGCAAGTTCGAGATCGCCGGCATGATCGCTCACACGGCAACCGTAATCGGCGCATCCGATCGGAGCCATTCGGCCTCGCGGCGGCCCACTTACTGCTGCGGATTCCAGACCGCGGGCCAATCCTTCCCGCGGAAGGCCGCATCGATACCGCCGTCGCAGAAGATCACCGAGCCGACGAAGAAGCCGGCCTTGTCCGACAGCAGGAAGGCCGCGAGGTCGGCGATCTCCTCCGGGCGTCCCGGCCGCCCGATCGGGGTCATGGCGAGGAACTGTTTCATCCCCTCGCCGGTGAGCGCGTCCTTGCTGCCCTCCTGGGTCATCGGGGTGTCGATGATGCCGGGCGCGATGGCGTTGAGTCGGATGCCGTCGGCGATGTATTCCGCCGATTTGGTACGGGCGTACCAGGCCAGGGCCGCTTTCGTCGCCGGATAGGCCTGGATCGCGCCCAGGTCGCCGAACGATTCGGCGATGCCGCGGGCCCCTTCCTCATCGCCGGCCAGGCAGGCGTCGGCCAGCTCCACCGGCCAGAGCGGTTGTGTCGTCGTGGAATTCGACGACACCAGTACCACCGACGCGCTGCCGGATTCGCGCAGCAGCGGCCGCAGCCCCTCCAGCAGCGCGATCGCGCCGAAATAGTTCACCGACACCACGAGCCCACCGGGACGCCCCGTCGCGGCCGCGACCCCGGCGAAGGGCAGGAATCCGTCCAGCCGGCCTTCGCTGATCCGGGTAACCTCGGCGACCGCATGCGCCCGGCCCTCGGCCGTGGCCAGGTCGGCGGTCACTTCGGTGTCGCGCAGATCGACACCGATCACCCGGTGCCCTTCTTTCTCCAGGTGTGCGGCGACGGCCGCCCCGATCCCCGACGCGCTCCCGGTTACGGCGATGGTCCCCATCGACCCTCCTGTTTCGGCTGGATGAAACCGCGAATCCGACTTCGAAATCGAGGCTAGTGGCCGACTCCGGTCGCGTGGCGTTCCGTTCCGCTGAGCGGGCCTGCCGGACTGCGTGCGGCCGGCCCGCGGGACGGCAGCGGCGCCGATTCGTCGGTATTAGGGGTTCCATCGGCGCTGAACTAATCGTGCAAACCGCGCCGCATCAGGCGGTTTTCGCGTTTTTCCGTCGAGGTTTGCACGATTGGTTCACCCTTCGCGGGCTTCGAGCCCGCGTCAGCCGTTGTTCACGCCGCGACCCGCGCCGCGGCCAAAGCATTCGCCCACCAGTGCAATTGGTCGAGCATTCCCGCTGCCGCCGCCTCGGACTCGCTCGGCGCGGTCCACCCTCCCTCGGCGTCGAACTGCTGGTAGTACCGCGGGAAGGACACGTAGTCCCGGATCGTGTGCGCGTTCAGCTCGGCGAACACCTGCCGCAGATGCGCGATGGCGCTCAGCCCGCCACTCGCCCCGCTGTAGCCCACGAAGCCGATCGCCTTGCGGTCCCACTGCGTGTAGTGCCAGTCGATCGCGGTTTTGATCGATGCCGGGTAACTGTTGTTGATATCCGGCGTGACGACGACCATTGCGTCGGCGGCGTCCAAACGCGCGGTGAGATCGAGCATTCCGGCCGGACGCTGCGGATTCGGTTCGATCCGCGGTGAGACGGCCGGCAGTGCGACGGGCAGCTCGGCGTCGGCGAGATCGATCAGGTCGACCTCGAAGCCGTCGTGCCGCCGGGCCTGCTCGGCGAACCACTCACCGACCACCGGCCCGAAGCGGCCCTCCCGGACGCTGGCGATGACAACTGCGAGCCGCAGTGTGCTGCTGGACATTTCGGATCTCCTTCGGAAAGTGTCGTTCGCTGTCGTCGACTCTGCCGTCCGGGCGCGCGGCCAGGGAGCCCGCTGTGAGGGTGGTAGTGAGAGGGATACCCTCGGCGCGCCCGGCGCTGTTAGCGTCGATCTGTGAGCGATAACGAGCTGGGGCTTTTCCTGCGTACGCGGCGGGAGGCGGTCAGCCCCGCCGAGGTCGGGCTCTCGGCCGGACCACGCCGCCGCACTCCGGGCCTGCGCCGCGCCGAACTCGCGACACTCGCCGGAGTCAGCGTCGAATATCTGATCCGGTTGGAACAGGGCCGCGACCGGCATCCGTCGACGGGGGTGCTGTCCGCACTGGCCGATGCCCTCCGGTTGAGCCCGAGCGAACGCGTGCAGCTGCATCGGCTGGTCAAGGCCGCCGACCCGGGATTCAGCTGCACCGGCGGCGCGCTGCCCAATCGCCTGGTCCGGCCCGCGGTGCAAGCGATTCTGGACCGTCTCGCCCCGGCGCCCGCGGCCGTCTTCAACCGGCTCGGTGAGATCCTGAGCTGCACCGATGGCTACCGTGCGCTGGTCGGCGGTACCGGCTTGCTCGACCACGGCCTGCCCGCGGGCTACCCACGCTGGCTGTTCACCGATCCGCGGGCCCGCGTCGTGTACCCGGAGTGGGATCGTCGTGCCGACCTCGCGGTGGCGAATCTGAAGGCCGGTCCCTTCCGCTCGGATCCGACCATCGCCGCGCTCGCCGATGAGTTGACGCTGCTGGCGGGTGCGGAATTCACCCGTCGCGTCGCCGACATCGCCGGACTGCCCGATACCAGCGGCATCAGCCGGATGGACCATCCCGAGGCCGGCCCGCTGCGGCTGGCCTACGAACGGCTGGACCTGTCCGCCGACGACGACCAGTACATCCAGGTCCAGCTGCCCGCCGACGACGCGACCGCCGCGGTCCTCGACGCGCTGCTGGGCCGCCGCCCGGGTGGACTGCGCGCGGTATCGGGCTGAGCCGCGCTGCCGGCGCCTCGCCGCATTTCACCGCCACCTGCGCGAGCGGTAGATTGGACAACCGTGCATCCTGACGTTTCCGCTGATCTCGCCGAACTCGACACCACGTTGAAGACTGTCGAGTCGGTACTCGATGTCGACGAGCTGCGTCGTCGCATCGACGAACTCGAACATCAGGCCGCCGACCCGGAGCTGTGGAACAACCAGGAACACGCCCAGCAGGTGACCAGCGAGCTGTCGCACGCCCAGGGTGAGCTGCGTCGCGTCACCGAGTTGCGGCAGCGGCTCGACGATCTGCCGGTGCTCTACGAACTCGCCGAAGAGGAAGAGGGCGAGGCCCGCACGTCCGCGCTGGCCGATGCCGACGCCGAACGCGCCGCGCTGCACGCCGACGTCGAGGCGATGGAGGTCCGCACCCTGCTCTCGGGCGAATATGACAAGCGCGAGGCGCTGGTCAACATCCGTTCGGGCGCGGGCGGGGTGGACGCCGCCGACTGGGCGCAGATGCTGATGCGTATGTACGTGCGCTGGGCCGAGCGCCACAAGTACCCGGTCGAGATCTACGACACCTCCTACGCCGAGGAGGCCGGCATCAAGAGCGCCACCTTCGCGGTGAAGGTGCCCTACGCCTACGGCACCCTCTCGGTGGAGATGGGAACCCACCGCCTGGTGCGGATCAGCCCCTTCGACAACCAGGGCCGGCGCCAGACCTCCTTCGCCGAGGTCGAGGTGCTGCCGGTGGTGGAGGGCACCGACCACATCGAGGTCCCGGAATCGGAGATCCGCGTCGACGTGTATCGCTCGTCGGGCCCGGGTGGTCAGAGCGTCAACACCACCGACTCGGCGGTGCGGATCACCCATATCCCGACCGGCATCGTGGTGACCTGCCAGAACGAGAAGTCGCAGCTGCAGAACAAGATCTCGGCCATGCGCGTGTTGCAGGCGAAACTGCTCGAGCGCAAACGCCAGGAGGAGCGCGCCGAGATGGATGCGCTCAAGACCACCGAGGGCGCCTCCTGGGGTAATCAGATGCGCTCGTACGTGCTGCACCCGTATCAGATGGTCAAGGACCTGCGCACCAACTTCGAGGTGAACAATCCGTCCTCGGTTCTCGACGGTGATATCGACGGCTTCATCGAAGAGGGAATCCGCTGGCGGATGAGCCAGGACGGGTGAGCCCCGCCTATCACGGCACAATCACGGCATATCGGTCGGTGGGCGGTCGTAGTAACCTGTCTGGCGTGTGTTCGGGCGGCAGAACGGCTTGTGTCGGTGCACGGTTGATACCGGAAAGGATGCGCCGATGACGACGACTCTCGCGGCCGGAACCGGGGCGGAATTCACCTCGTGGCTGCGCGGCAGCGGCCTCGAGATCGTGCTGCTGATCGTGGGCGCGATGCTGTTCAGCCGCTTCGCCACCTTCGTGCGCGACCGGATCACCCGCCGCATCGACTCCGGCTTCCAGAGCAGCGATTCGCTGGTGCGCACCGAGGCCGCCAAACATCGGCACGCGCTGGCCCAGGTCATCACCTGGGTGGTGCTGGTGATCGTGTACTTCCTGGTATCGCTGGAAGTGTTGCGGCGCTTGGGCTTCCAGCTCAGCGGACTGGTCGCGCCGGCGGCGGTGCTCGGTGCCGCGCTCGGTTTCGGCGCCCAGCGCATCGTGCAGGACCTGCTCGCCGGATTCTTCCTGATCACCGAGCGCCAGTACGGATTCGGCGATGTGGTGCGCATCGCGGTCACCGGGCAGTCCGAGCCGGCCGAAGGTACCGTGGAGGACGTCACGCTGCGGATCACCACGCTGCGCAATCCCGACGGGGAGGTCATCACGGTGCCCAACGGGCAGATCGTGAAAGTGACCAATCTGTCGAAGGATTGGGCCCGTGCGGCGATCGATGTGCCGGTGCCCGCCACCGCCGACATCACCAAGGTCAACGAGATCCTGCACGAGGTGGGCGCCAAGGCATTTCAGGATCGCCATTTGAAATCGCTACTGCTGGACGAACCTACGGTGATGGGTCTGGAAGATCTCACCGTCGATCAGATGAACATCCGGATGGTGGCTCGCACACTGCCGGGTAAACAATTCGACGTCGGACGTGAGTTGCGCGTGCGTGTCGCCGCGGCGCTGCGTCGGGAGGGTTTGAGTGAAACCGCGTAAATCGACCGCGATCCTGCTCAGTGTCTGGGTCGCGACGCTCGTGTTGTATCTGTTCGTGAAACCGGCCACGCCGGATCATTCCGGTTTCAACATCGCGAATACCGTTTCCGGTTCCGCGCTGACGACCGCGCCCGCCCGCTGACCTCTCTGTGACAAGTCGCATGCCGCGGAGTGGGCCGAAGTGTGCCATGACTTCGCTGGCTACACTGGCACCTCGTGATCACCCTGCGGAACGTCACCAAGTCTTATAAAACCTCGACGAGACCCGCGCTGGACAATGTTTCGGTCGAGGTCGACAAGGGCGAGTTCGTCTTCATTATCGGACCGTCCGGGTCGGGTAAATCGACGTTCATGCAACTGTTGCTGAAAGAGGTCAAGCCGACCACCGGCGAAGTGCATGTCGCCGATTTCCGGGTCGACCGGTTGCCGGGACGGCGGGTGCCCAAGCTGCGCCAGCGCATCGGCTGCGTCTTCCAGGATTTCCGGTTGCTGCAGCAGAAGACGGTCGAACAGAACGTGGCATTCGCGCTCGAGGTGATCGGCAAGAATCGCAAATTCATCAATCGGGCGGTGCCGGAGGCGCTGGACCTGGTGGGTTTGTCCGGTAAGGCGGATCGCCTGCCGACCGAGCTGTCCGGCGGTGAACAGCAGCGGGTCGCGATCGCACGCGCGTTCGTCAACCGGCCGCTGGTGCTGCTCGCCGACGAACCCACCGGCAACCTGGACCCCGACACCAGTCAGGACATCATGATGTTGCTGGAACGCATCAACCGCACGGGCACCACGGTGCTGATGGCCACCCACGACAACCACATCGTCGACGCCATGCGCCGGCGCGTGGTCGAACTCGATCGCGGGCGCCTGGTCCGCGACGAGGCCACCGGCGTGTACGGGGTGGGCCGGTAATGCGCGCGAGCTTCCTGTTCGGTGAGGTCTTCAACGGCCTACGCCGCAACGTCACCATGACCATCGCGATGATCCTCACCACCGCGGTCTCGCTCACCATGCTCGGCGGCGGCATGCTGGCCGTCCGGATGGCCGACAAGACCGAGCAGTACTTCCTGGACCGGCTCGAGGTGCGGCTGTACCTGACCGAAGACGTCTCGGCCAACGATCCGGACTGCTCGCAGGATCCGTGCAAGGCGCTGATGTCGTCGCTCAAATCCGAGCCCGGCGTGGAATCGGTGCAGTACCTCAATCGCGAGGAGGCGGTCCGGGAGGCGAAGGAGAAGACCTTCAAGGACCAGCCCGAGCTGGCCAAATACGTCAGCGAGTCGCCGCTGCCGGCCTCGCTACGCGTCAAGATGACCGACGCCGCCCAGTACCCGCGCATCTTCAAGGACTTCCAGGGCAAGCCCGGCGTCGGATTCGTGCGCAACGACAAGGACATCGTCGACCGGCTGGTGAGCCTGTTCGACGGCCTGCGCAACGCGGCCTTCGGCCTGGCCGTGCTGCAGGCCCTGGCCGCCCTGCTGCTGATCGCGAATATGGTGCAGATCGCGGCGTTCACCCGCCGGGAGGAAGTCGGCATCATGCGCCTGGTCGGTGCGACGCGCTGGTACACCCAGCTGCCGTTCCTGCTCGAGGCGGTGGTCGCGGCGCTGGCCGGGTCGGTGCTGGCGGTGATCGGACTGATGGTCGCGCGACCGCTGGTCATCGACCGGGCCCTCGGCGATCTGTTCGCCTCGAAGGTCTTCCCGCGCATCACCGGCGACGACATCGCGGTGGTGGCGCTGACCGTGGTGCCGGTGGGCATCGTGTTCGCCGCGCTGACGGCCTACGGCACGCTGCGCTACTACGTGCGCGAATAGGGTCGTTCCGGGTTCCAGCCGGAGCAGAGCAGGTCGATGGCTTCGATGCGGTCGCCCGCGACGGCGAAGATGTGTTGTTCCGCGATCCGTGCGGGCGCGTCGGTGTCGACCGGCCACATGCGGACCAGATACCGCAGATACACCTTGTCGCCGACCCGGCCGGTCTCGCAGCTGAGCACCTCGAACGCGTCCGGGCCGCCGAACCAGTGCCGGAACCGGCTCACCGCCGCGTCGGCGGTGTCGGTGTCGAAGGGGCCCGGCGGAATCAGCCCGCGCATGCGGACGTCCGGAGCGAGGCAGCGCGACAGTGCGGTGAAGTCGCGGGCGGTCAGTGCGTCGAGGAAGCGGCCCGCTACCGGCCGATCCGTGGTGAGGGTGAGGGTGGGGGTGATCGTGGTCATATCTTTTTGTACGACCGCGGGGCTGTCCGCACATCGGGCGAACGACCGATCTTGCGAGACGGGTGCGCGGCGATCGGCGCTCAGTCCGCGCCCACCAGGCCGTGGCGCATGGCGAACATCGCCGCGGCGCCCCGGGTGGTGACGCCGATCTTCGTGTAGATGTGCTCGATGTGGGTGCCCGCCGTGCGCGGTGTGATGGACAACTGCGCCGCGATCTGTTTGTTCGACCGTCCTCGCACCAGCAGTTGAAGCACCTCGATCTCCCGCGCGGTCAGGCCGGCGACCTGCTGGACGCGGCGCGGCGCCCGCTGTCCGGCGGCTTCCAGAACACCGCGCACCGCGTCGGAGTCGAGCCGACCCGCGGCGACCTCGTCTCGCAGGATCGCGCAGCGCTGATCGAGGGCCATCGCCGCGCGATGGGGCCGGTCCTCGCCGAGCGCCTGAAATGTGTCGGCGGCCGCGATCAACCGCGCCGACGGCGGAATCGCCGCACCCGATACGCCGCGCGGATAGCCGGAACCGTCCATCCGTTCATGACACAGACCCGCCACCGTGCCGAGCCGGCGCAGCCGCGCACACCGCGACAACACGCGCTCGGTGAGATAGGGAACCATCCGGACCCGTTCGAATTCCGCCGGTGACAGCGCGGTCGTCTTGTTCCAGATGCCGGTGGAGACGCCGGTGACGCCGAGTCTGGACACCAGTGCCGCTCGCGTCACCTCCGCCGCCTCCTCGCCGGCCATCCCGCAGCGCAGCGCGGCGGCGCCGGCCAGTGCGGCGGTCGCGCGGGTGTGGCCCAGGAACCACGGCGACTTCAGGTCGGCGTAGTCGGCGAAAATTTCCAGCACCTCGGTCAACTCCGCGTCGGGCACCCAGCGATCCAGTGCGGCGCAACCGTCGATGACGGCACTCCAGGCATCGACGGCGTCGACGTCGTCGAGCACCTCGGGCCGTTGCTCGCACAGCGCCACCAGCTCCGGATCGAATTCGGTGCCGCTGCGCGAACGCAGCATCTCGACGGCCGCGGCGGGGCCGGCGAACCGGCAGTAGACCTCGGCGTCGTCGGCGATCTGCACCACCCGCATCACCCTCGTGATCCGCGCACCCGCGATCCCGTCCGGCACGCCTTTGCCGTCCCAACGCTCGAACGCCTGTGGCAGCGCGGCGCAGACCTCGTCCTGCAACCGCAACCGATCCGCGATATCGGCCGTCGTCTGACAGTGGGTCACGAAGGAATGCATCGCGTCCCGGAACCCGCTGGTCAGAAAGGCGCCGGTCAGCGCCATCCGTCGCATCGGCGACAACCCCGGCCCGATATGGCCGAGCAGAAACCCCATCATCGGCAGCCCGGCCTTGTCGACCCGATAGCTGTCCGCCCGGATCACCCGATCGTCACCGAACCAGTGCGCCATCTCGTGCGAATCCGCGACACACCCCACCCACGCGAGCAGCGACACATAGAACGCGGCCGCCTGCTCCGCACCGGAGAACCCGGCGGCCTTCGCCAGCCGCGTGGCGATCACCGTCTGCCGCAGCACATGCTCCTCCGGCTGCCCCAGACCGAGATCCGTGGCCAGCGACAGCGAGGCGACCAACTCGGCCAGCCGCAACCCGACCGGCGGTGTGTCCATAGAGTAATTGTGCTGTACTTTTGGCCTCCGCTTCGCTGCGGCGGGGTGCACGGTCTCGGAGGGCGCTCGTATTCGGGTCGGGTGGACGTCTACCGCGCGGGAGATCGGAGTGGCTGAGGCTTTGCCGTCCGGTGGGATCTTCGTGGACGGGGTGCAGCTGTGGATTGGGGGTTCGGATCGTCGGTGGGGGTCCGTAGGATGGCTGGCGTGAATTCCCCGGAGACGCTCGAGACGGCCGACGCTTCGTCGCGCACTGTGGAAACCGATGCGGCGCAACAGGTTCTGCAGCGCGTATTCGGGTACGACAGTTTCCGGGGATTACAGCGCGAGATCGTCGAGCAGGTCGTCTCCGGTGGTGATGCGCTCGTGCTGATGCCCACCGGCGGCGGCAAGTCGCTGTGTTATCAGATTCCGGCGCTGGTGCGGCCCGGGGTGGGTGTCGTCATCTCACCGTTGATCGCGCTGATGCAGGACCAGGTCGACGCGCTGACCGCGCTCGGGGTGCGGGCCGGATTCCTGAACTCCACCCAATACCCGGACGAGCGGCGCACGGTCGAGGCACAGTTCGTCGCGGGCGAGCTGGACGTGTTGTATCTGGCGCCGGAGCGGTTGAAGCTCGAATCGACCGCGGATTTGCTCGATCGCGGCAAGGTGTCGGTCTTCGCCATCGACGAGGCGCACTGTGTCTCGCAGTGGGGCCACGACTTCCGGCCCGACTACCTGGCGCTGTCGGTACTGCACGAACGCTGGCCGGACGTGCCGCGGATCGCACTGACCGCCACCGCCACCGAGGCCACCCGGCGTGAGATCGCCGAACGGCTCGACCTCACCGGGGCGAAGCATTTCGTCGCGGGATTCGACCGGCCCAATATCCAGTACCGGATCGAGCCGAAGAATCGCGCCGATCAGCAGCTGCTGTCCTTCATCCGCACCGAACACCCGGGGGAGGCGGGCATCGTCTACTGCCTGTCCCGCAATTCGGTGGAGCGCACCGCGGAATTCCTGTGCCGCAACGGAATCGAGGCGGTGCCCTATCACGCCGGCCTGGACGCGCGCACCCGTGCCACCAATCAGGCCAGATTCCTGCGCGAGGACGGCCTGATCGTCGTCGCGACCATCGCCTTCGGCATGGGCATCGACAAACCCGACGTGCGGTTCGTGGCACATCTGGATCTGCCCAAGTCGGTGGAGGGCTACTACCAGGAGACCGGCCGCGCCGGTCGTGACGGCCTGCCGTCCACCGCCTGGATGGTCTACGGACTCAATGATGTTGTGCAGCAACGCAAGATGATCGACTCCTCGGAGGGCGACGCGGCGCACCGGCGGCAGTTGCAACTACATCTGGACGCGATGCTCGCGCTGTGCGAGACCGTGCAGTGCCGTCGCACCCAGCTGCTCAACTACTTCGGCCAGTCCGGTGACACCTGCGGCAACTGCGACACCTGCCTGAATCCGCCGGAATCCTGGGACGGCACTGTCGCCGCGCAGAAGGTGCTCTCAACGGTGCTGCGGCTCAGGCGCGAACGCGGGCAGAGCTTCGGCGCCGGACATATCGTCGACATCCTGCTCGGGAAGTCGAACCCGAAAGTGTTGCAGCACAAGCACAACGAGTTGAAGGTCTTCGGCGTCGGCACCGATCTGCGCGATACCGAATGGCGCGGCGTGATTCGCCAGTTGCTCGCCCAGGGCCTGCTCGCGGTGCACGGTGAATACGGCGTGCTGACCCTCACCGAGGCCAGCGACGAGGTGCTGTTCAAGAAGCGCACGGTCCACATGCGCCGCGAGCCGGAACGAGTGAAGCCGCCGCGCGCCGCCAAGGCGAAGGCGTCCCGCCTCGCCGCGGCCGAGCTGGCGCCCGCGGCGGCGGATCTGTTCGAGCAGCTTCGCGCGTGGCGTGCCTCGGTCGCCAAGGAGCAGGGCGTTCCCGCCTACGTCGTCTTCCACGACGCCACCCTGCGCGATATCGCCGGCCGAGCGCCTTCGAGCCTGGCCGAACTCGGCGGCATCAGCGGCATCGGTGAGAACAAACTCGCGAAGTACGGCGAGGGTGTTCTCGAGGTGGTCGCGGGATTCGCGGCATCCGGTGCGGGCGGCTCCGACGGGGCTCCCGCGGAGGCAACGGTCTCGCGTCCGAACCGAGCCGAGCGACCGGGTGACCCGCGCGGTTCTTCCCCCGCAGCCGCGTCGAGGCCCCGAGCACACACCGAGCGGTCTCGTGGCCCGGTGACGGGGTCGAGGTTCGAGCCCGCGGCACCGGCAGCCCCGAGCGATTCGGTGAACTGGGACATTCCCGACGATTTCGAGCCCCCGCCGGACGACTTCTACTGAACCGCCCGGTGAGCCGGCCTGCCCGCTCACCAGCGCGGTCGGTTGTTGCCGAGTCCGCGCGGGCCGTGTAGACCGCCACGCCGCCTTGGGGGTGATTCCCGTTCCACGTTTATCCCTCCGCCCGGCGCGGGTAACCGTCTCGCCGTGACGCATGGCCAGGGCGGAGTGACCGAGAGCAACGGGTTGCCGGGAAACCACGACACAACTGCGGACGCCGATTCGACCGTGGCCGCCACGCCGGATCCTTCGCGGCTCGGCGTGCGGCCCCTGGGCCGGATCGGCATGCCCCGGCGGCTGCGACGGGCCCGTACCGGTATGCGGCCGTCGACGGTGGCACTGCTTACCGTCTGGATTGCCGTTTTGGCGCTCTATCTGGCGGTGCGACCGGGCGGATAGCGGTAGCGTGCCGCTATGTCCCACGACCATCACGACGACCGCTCCGATCAGTCGTCGGATTCCGGCCCCGGCGGCGATCCCCCGGACGCCGCGAAACCCGGACCTCGCCGCAGCCGAGCGGATTCGGTCGAGGCCGGGTGGCTGCGCCCGCACGCGAGCCCGCTGGGTCGCCCGCGGGTGACGACCGTGATGCTGCTGCTCGCGTGGATCGCCCTACTGATTCTGTACCTGCAGGTCCGGCCCGGCGGCTGACCGCGCCTCAGCGGTCGGCGCCGACTCGCTCCCACATCATGGCTTCGTGCCAGCCGTAGCGTTGAAAGGCCCAGTCCTGCACGGTCTTTGCGACGAGTTCGAAGGCGGGGGAGTGCGGGGTTCCCCAGCGTGCGGTGTCGCGCACGCTGGCGCGGAACTGCATACCCGGCCCGCCCCCGCCGTACTCGACGATATAGCCGCGACCGTCGTCGGGATCGATGCGCCGATCCATCTCGACGCGCAGATAGTGTTGGGCCGCAGGCGAACCCGGGCGTTCGACGACGAGTTGGGGTTCTCGATAATCCAACTCGGCCAGGAGATCGTGTAGTTGCGCATCGGTCGGGTCGTCGAGTACACGATCCGAGGCGGTGCTCACTCTGAATCTGGGTACCGTTGTCACGCAACCATTTTGCGCGCTCGCACGGCGAAGGGCACACAGAATCGGTTCCCGGCGGTGGGGATGTCCGCATTCGTCCGCAGCCGACGTCCTCCGGTGCGGTGTGTTCTCTCCTGCGGCGCCGGCCTCCCGGCGGCCGGTGCCGGTTGCCGGATGTCAGCCGATCGTGAGCCGGATCACGGCATGTTCTCGGCCGGAATTTCGTTTTCCTTCTATTCGGCGGCCGTGTAAACCGGACAGGTCCGTACGCTCAGCGGGCATCGAGGCACAATGACAGCGTGGAGCGCCGCCGAGCTGCGCGGAGTCGAGGGAAAGGTGTACATGAAGGAGAAGGGGCGCAAGGTCATCGCCACCAACCGCAAGGCGCGGCACAACTACACGATCCTCGACACCTTCGAGGCGGGGATCGCGCTGGTCGGTACCGAGGTGAAGAGCCTGCGGGAGGGTAAGGCGTCGCTGGTGGACGCCTACGCCACCATCGACGACGGTGAGGTGTGGCTGCGTGGCCTGCACATTCCCGAATACGGGCACGGCACCTGGACCAACCACGCCCCGCGCCGCACCCGGAAACTGTTGCTGCACCGCCGCGAGATCGACAAGCTCACCGGCAAGACCAAGGAGAGCTCGCAGACCCTCGTCCCGCTGTCGATGTACTTCACCGACGGCAAGGTGAAGGTCGAACTGGCGCTGGCCAAGGGTAAGCAGGACTACGACAAGCGCCACGACCTGGCCCGCCGCACCGCGGAGCGCGAGGTGACGCGCGAACTCGGCCGGCGGGTGAAAGGCATGCGCTGACCGGCGGGAATGTATGAAGGCGAAGTGATGTTAATATGAACAGCCCGGCCCACCAGCCGGGTGTTCGACTGAGTTGACTACGGGGCTGATCGGTTTCGACTGCGTACGTCGATTCAGGGGAAGCGTGTCGGTGCAGGCAGGAGACCACCGTAAGCGTCGCTGTAACCCAATAAGCGCCGATTCTCATCAGCGCGACTACGCTCTCGCTGCCTAAGCAGTAGAGCGTGTCTGTCAGTCCGGGTTTGCTCTCGGCCCGGGTACTGGCATCAGCTAGAGAGCTTCACCGTCCGGCTCGGTCGCGGAGTCGTACGGGACAACAAACAGCGACTGGGATCGTCATCTCGGCTTGTTCGCGTGACCGAGAGATCCGAGTAGAGGCCCAGCGAACTGCACACGGAGAAGCCCTGAAGAAGCGGCGGAGGACCCGGGTTCAATTCCCGGCAGCTCCACCAAGGCCCCTCACCTGAGCCCCAGGTGAGGGGCTTTTTCCGTCGCTGCGGCTCGTGTCGCGGAACCTGGGGACATCTCGAGAAGCGATGGCTCGGCTGTCGGTGGTGGCTATGAAGCGTTGTGCCGGTCGGGTGGCGCGGGAAGCAGTGGACGCATGAAGGTGCGCTCGTAGCGCAGCACGCATCCGCTGTCGTCTCTGATGCGATCGACCAGGTCCATCCAGCGACGCGCGAAGCGTTCGAAGGCGTCGATCCCGGCCGGATCGATCACGTATTCCACAACGCAGGTGATCATGACCGAGGGGTAACCGGCATGCCGAGGGGCCACACCGAACGTCGCGAACGCAGTTTCGGCTTGCGTCTGTCCACGAGGGTAGAACTGAGGTCGTGACGCGGTATGCATTTGAGCAGGGGGCCGGCGCTCTTGTCGCGAGTTGGGGGACCGGCAGGGGAGATGTGGCCGAGACGATCGCGACTCTGCCGGAGACGGTGGAGGCGGAGGTCGCGCTCGCGCTGGCGGCGGCGCTGACGAAACTGTCGGAGTATCAGTGGCGGACCTATACGCATCCGGCGTCGGCGGCGGGGGATCCGGAGGTGCCGAACAGTGTGGCGTGGCATCGGGCCGAGGAGCGCAATCGGTTCCGGGAGGTGGAAACGGCGCTGCGGGAACCGAATCTGCCGGACGCGGACGGGATGATGGCGGTCTCCTACAGCGTGATCGAGGAGGCGGCGCATCGGATCGGGCGGGTGGCGCATCTGATCGGCGACGCGGCGCTGGTGGATGCCCTGGTCGGCGAGGTGCGCACGGAGCAGGCGGCGATCGAGGCGGCGGAGCTGGGCGATCTGTCCGGGCGGGCCCGGCAGGCGGTGGAGTTGTCGCGGGCCGACATTTCGCCGGTGCAGGTGCACGCGGCCGATGCGCTGCTCTACGCCGACCCGCTGGCCTCCATCGACCGGTTCACCGATATCGACCCGGCCGCCGCCGCGGTGGCCGCCGCGCGCTGGCTGTACCTCGCCGCTCAGGTCGCGGCCGAGGCCGCGGAGGTGCATCCGGTGCACGTGGTCGCGGAAGCGGACAATCTGGAGGCGCTCCGGGTGGAGACGCCGACGCTGGTGCTGGAGCGGTTGTGTGCCGGCGAGAGCCCGACCGCGGTGGTGGTCGACCTGATCGCCGACGCGCTCGCCGCCGCCGAGGGCCGGGTGCGCAATCCGGCCCGGATCGTCGAAGCGGCCGAGGCGATCGAAAGGCGTTTGCGCGGAGACGAACTCGACGAGGAGGGCCTGACGGCGCTCACCGACGAATTCCGGATCTCGTGCCTCGACCCGGCCCGCCCGGCCGTCGATCTGCTGGAAGACCTGCTGGACGCGATCCGCGGCTGCCGGCTGCTGTACTGCGAGGAGTACGAGTCGGGGTTCGAGGAGGCGGTCCGGGCCGAGGCCGACGATCAGCGCCCGCCGCTGCTGTAGCCGCTCAGGCGCCGGGTTCGCCGTAGGCCGCCGCGATTTCCTTGGATCCACTCCACCGGCTGTAGGTGGGCGATTGCGGCCATCCCTGCGGCGAGTCCTGCCATTCTTCCTGGCGGCCGTAGGGCAGCAGGTCGATGAGGGCGAAGGTGTAGCCGAGCTGTTCGGTGCCGCGGCCGTCGGTGTGCCAGGTGCGGTAGACCGTGTCGCCGTCGCGGAGGAAGACGTTGACCGCGAAGCCGCCGCCGGGAGGTGCGCCGACGTCCGCGCCGAAGGAACTGTTCGCGGTCGAATACCAGGTCATCGTGTTGCCGACGCGCCGCTTGTAGGCCAGCGCCTCCTCGATCGGTCCCTGGGTGACGATGACGAAGCGGGCGTCCCAGTTGTCGAGGAACTCCAATCGGGTGAATTGCGAGGTGAATCCGGTGCAACCGGGGCATTGCCACGTCTCGCCCGGGAACCACATGTGGTTGTAGACGATCAGCTGCGACTTGCCGTCGAAGACGTCCGCCAGCCGAACCGGCCCCTCCTCGCCCTCGAGGGTGTAGTCGGGCATCCGCACCATCGGCAGGCGACGGCGCGCGGCCGCGATCGCGTCGAGTTCCCGGGTCGCCGCCTTCTCCCGCACTCGCAGCGCGTCGAGTTCACGCTGCCAGGTCTCGGCGTCGACGACGGGCGGCAGTGCTGTGGTGCTCATGGGTCCTCCCTGACCGTTCGGCTTGCGAGCTGTAGATACAGACGTGACCCCGCTCCGGAACTCATCGGTCGATTCACGAACGGGTGCGGCGGAAGGTGGTGCGGTAGTCCCCGGGGCGTTGTCCGGTGTGTGCGGCGAACAGGGCGGCGAAGGTGCCCGGATCCCGGTATCCGACGGCGCCGCAGATGTCGGCGACCGTGCGGTCGGTGGTTTCGAGCAGGTGGCGGGCGCGGCGCACGCGCGCGGACTGCAGATAGTCGAGTGGGCTCTGCCCGGTCTCGTCGGCGAAGCGCCGCAGCAGCGTGCGGGTGCTCACATGGAAGGTGTGCGCCAGTGCGGTGAGGTCGTAGCGGGTGGAGAGAGTGCGGTCGAGGTGACGCATCACCCTGCGGGAGAACATATTTCCGGGTTGCGGCAGCAGGTGGGCGTCGACATACGGGGTCTGTGACGAGCGGGCGTCGTCGACGAGGGCGATCCGGGCGGTGGTCCGCGCGACCCGCGGGCCGCTGTGGCGTGCGATCAAGTCCAGCGCGAAGTCGTACATGGCGCTGAACGCGGCCGTCGTCGTCACACCACGATCGGTGACGACCAATCGATCGGGCCGGATATCGGCCTCCGGATACTGTTGGGCGAGTTCGTCGGCGAACAACCAGGCCGTCGTCGCCTGCCGGCCCGCGAGCAGACCTGCCCGGGCCAGCAGGAAAGCGCCCACGCAGATCGATACGACGGCGCCGCCCGCGGCGGCATGGTCGCGGATCGCGGCGATCTCGGCGGTGAGCGGTGGCAGCCGGGCATCCGGATCGAGACCCGGAACGAGTTCGAAGCCCGGCACCACGAGGATGTCGACCTCTCGCAGCGGCGAAACCGACAGTGCCACACCGCCGGAGGCCACCACTCGGCGCCGCGGCGAGACCACCGTCACCTCGTATCCCGCGCGCTCCGGACCCGCGACATGCGCGGCCATCGTCAGCAGATCGGGAATCCCGAACACCTCGGACGCGAAGCAGCCCGGATATGCCAGCACACCGACCCGATACGCGCTCATGACCCGCCTCCTCGTCCGATGGCGAGACTACCCCTGGATCTGGCGATTCCGCCGATCGCTTTCCCGCCGAATCCGGCCGACGCTGACCGAATGACTCTCGACGACAACCCGATCGCCGCCTTCGCGCCCCGTCTGGTCGACGTGGACGGGGTGAGCAAGACCGTCTACACGGCCGGATCCGGCCCGGCTGTCGTGGTGATGCCGGAGATGCCGGGCATCAGCCCCGATGTTCTGCGGCTCGCGCGCTGGATCCGCGATGCCGGGTTCACCGTGTATCTGCCGTCGCTGTTCGGCGTCGACGGCGCCTATCCGACGGCCGACGACGGCGCCGAAGTCGTGCGGCGCGCCTGTGTGAGCGCCGAATTCCGCGCCTTCGCGGGCGGGGGCACCAGCCCCGTCACCCGATGGCTGCGCGGACTCGCGCGGCTGGCCCACGACGAATGCGGCGGCCCCGGAGTGGGCGCGCTCGGACTGTGTTTCACCGGCAACTTCGCGCTCACCATGACCCTCGAACCGGCCGTCGTCGCGCCGGTGGTGAATCATCCCTCGCTGCCGCTCGACGATCCGGCCGGGCTCGAGCTGAGCGACGAGGACGCGACCGCGATCCGCGACCGTATCCGGCGCGACGGGCTCTCGGTCCTGGCCTACCGTTTCGACAACGACCGCTGGTGCACCGGCCGCCGGTTCGCCGCCTACCGGGCACTGCTCGGCGACGCCTTCGACGGCCGGGTGCTGGCGGGCGATTCCGCCAACCCCGCCCCGCCGCCGTTCTTCCGCGACATCGTGCAGACCCCGCACAGCATCGTCACCGCGCACTTCGTCGACGAGGAGGGTCACCCCACCCGCGCGGCCCGCGACGAGATTCTCGAGTTCCTCGGCGCGCGCCTGCACACACCGGCGACGGAGTAGCGCCACGATCGGCGCCGTCCTCGACCTTTCGGAGTCCGAGACCCCGTCGCACCGGATGCCGCCGGGAGCGCACGCACGCGCCGCGCCCCGCCGAATTTGCCGGGCGATAGCGGTTCGCACCCGGAAATCTCTCCGCCGCACCGGATTCTGCGTCCGCACGCGTAGTCGGTTACAGTTCCGGGAACTCTGGAAGTGATGGGGAGCACTCACGATCGGGGATGGCAATGGCGGACCGCGAGCGCTATATCCGCAAGTATCTGAAGGCGTTGCGGGCGGTCTACGTTCCGGATGAGCGACCGCGGATTCTGCCCACCGTGGTGCGCCGCCGGAAGAATCGGCGCCTGCCGCCGCCGATCGTGCGGTTGATCGCACCGGAGACAACCGAATTCGATCGCACCACCGGTCTGCTGCCGCGCACGGGGGAGTGGCTGGCCGAACCCGGGGGTCGGCGGGCGGTGCCGCGGGCGGTGATCGACGTCGCCGACGCATTGCCGGATATGTTCACTCCCGGCTTCGCGCCCGCCGGCGATCAGGAGATGGAGGGGCACTGCCTGCCGATCCTGCACGACCTCTACACCTGCTTCGCCAGTGACGATACGGCCATGGGCCCCATCCCATTTCCGCGCTATCGCACCGCCGACTGGCTGACCAGGCAGCGATTGCGGGGTTCGGCGACCGACGCCTCCGATGAACTGCGGGAACGGCTGCCACAGCTGCTGCGGGGGAAGGCGTCGGCCGATCGTTCCGCGACCGCACTGGGCGCGGTGGGCGGCACCGTTGCCCGGATCCTGACCGTGCTGTTGTCGGTCTGGCCGGTGGTGCGATTGTGGTTGTTCGTGAGTTCGCATATTCCGGGACTCTCGCGGGTGAGCTACTGGTTCATGCACCAGCGCTACCTGTCTCCGGGGCTGTCGCACAGCTTCGTCGGCTTCGGAGTCCGTCTGACCGAGCCGATGCGCGCCCGGGAGAACAAGGAACAGATCGCGAAGCTGCTGTTGAACGCGTTTCTCGAGGATTTGCGTGCGGCCTATCGACGCGCGCCGTGGCGGCCTTCGGGGTGGCGGCGCACCGCTTACCCGGTCGCGCTTCTCGACGGCGTCACCGCTGACGACGGCGCCGACCGAATAATCCGATTCCTCAACGAGATCCGCAACGAGACAGGGCTTTTCGATCCGCTGGTGATCGTGGCGCGGATCGAGCATTCGACAGAGTCACCGGATGCCCGATTCGACGATCTCGGTGTCACGGTCGACGGTGAAACCCAGGATCCGCTGCTCGCGTGGCGCGACGATATCGACGAGAGCCGCCGCCATCGCAACACCGACAGCTGGTATCTCACGCTGCCCCTTCCGGAGTCGCTGAGCACATCGCTGTCGCGGTTCGATCGGTCCGAATTGGCCTATCCACCCGCACCGCCGTGGGCGGCCCGCCGGTCGATGGTGGCCGCGGTGGCGCTGCTCCCGGTCGTCGCCCTGGTGGCGGCCGCGGTTGCCGTCGTGCAGCCGCGGCTCGTCGCCGGATGCACCGCGTCGCCGTGGCGGTCCGGGGTGGATGTCAGCGTGCGCGGCACCGAATGTGTCGGACTGAGTAGTTCTGCGGCACAGATCTTTTCCGACGATCTCGAACTCGGCGAGATGCAGCGCGAGGTTTTCCACCAGAACGAGGTGGCCGCCCGGTTGCGCCACGACAATCCGCGCCGGCCCCTCGTCACGCTGGTCTACTTCGCCGGGATGACCTACGTCGATCGCAACGGGCGCTACCCCCACGCCCAGGCCGAGGAGCTGGCCGGATTGGCCGTGCGTCAGCGCTGGGCCAACAAACAGAGCGGTGCGTCCGAGCCGCTGCTGCGCATCGTGATAGCCAACGGCGGGACGACGATGCGGTACGCCACCTGGGTGGTCGACCATCAGATCGCCCGGTTGGTGCGTTCGGATCCGACCGTGGCCGGAGTGATCGGCCTGGATCGCAGTACGGCCGAAACCCGCAGGGCGATCGCGAGATTGGGCGAGCTCGGCGTTCCCACCATGGCGACCACCCTGTCGGCAGACGGGCTGGAGGAGGTCTCACCGCTGTATTTCCAACCCGTACTACCCAATTCGATGCAGGCGAAGTTGGTTGCCGAGTATGTTCTCGGCGCGCGGAATCTCGATGGCAGCCCCCGCTACGGCAAGGTGAACGTCTACGTCTCCGACGACCCGTCCGATATCTACGTCCGCACGTTGGAGAGCGATCTGCGCCACGAGCTCGGGGACCGGTTCGGCGAGATCGAACCCTGGTCCGATCAGGGCCAGATCCCCAGCCGGCGGATGCCCTGCGCGCCGGCCGGCCATGCGCAGCCGAGCGATCTGCTGTTCTTCGGCGGCCGCAATCCGGATTTCGGGCCCTTCGTCAGTGCGGTGGCCCAGCACTGCGGTGCCGACATGCCGCCGATCCTCGCCAACGACACCGCCACCCGTGCGGTGTCGGACAAACTGGTCCAGAATTCGGCGCCGACCGGATTTCCCGTGCACTATGTCGCCAAGGGCGTGCCGGCATTGCTGGCGGGCAGAAACTGTGTTCGCGACGGCGAACCCGTGCGGCCCGCGAGCCCGAATATGCACACACTGTGTTCGGAGCTGCGCGATCTCCGCCGAACGCTCCCGCATTTTCAGGTGAGCTGGCCCGGTGACCGCACCGGTATCGGATTCGACGTCGCCGAACTGTTCTTGGGAGCGGTCAAGCGAAACCGGGCGCGGCCGGAGTATTCCGGTGCGGTCGTCAACCGCGCCGCCATCGCGCTCGAACTGCGCCGAGGTGAACTCGACGCCGACACCGTGACCGGGAACCTCCGTTTCGACGGCCCCCACGGGCTGGTCAGCGGCGCATCGATCGCGATCCTGATGACCTCGGATCTCAACGACGCCGAGACCCCGCCGACGTGTCTGCTGCAACTGCCGTTGCCGCCCGACGGCGGCAACGGCTGCCCACCGGGCACCGGAAGCGAGACCGAAACGTGGGTGCGGCCGGGTTGAGTCCACACCACCGCATCGTCGGCATGTGCGGTGCGGTAGTAAGGATCCATGGAGGCCTTCTATCGACCCGATCCCTCGGATCCCGCGCTGTTCCACTCCACCGAGCTGACCCGCGGTCCGTGGTCGCCGGATGCGCAGCACGCGGGGCCGCCGTCGGCGCTGCTCGGGCATGTGATCGAGCGCTGTGAGCCGCGGCCGGGGTTCCGGGTCGGCCGCGTGGCGGTCGAAATTCTGGGGCCCGTTCCTATCGCGCCGCTGCGGGCCGAGGCGCGGGTGGTGCGGCCGGGGCGCAGTGTGGAGTTGATCGAGGCCACCGTCGCCACCGACCGCGGACCGGTGTTGAAGGCGAACGCGTGGCGGTTGCGGGTGGCCGATCCGGAGATCGAGGTGCCGGCGGATGCGGTCGCCGTCGGCGCGTATCCCGGACCGGACACCGTGGCACACAGTGGGGAGTTCCCCAGCAACCAGCCCGTCGGATTCCATACCGGGATCGACTACCGCTTCGTCGCCGGCTCCTTCCGGCAGCCCGGACCGGCGGTGTGCTGGATCAAGCTGCGGTATCCGATCGTCGCCGGAACCACGCCGAGCCCGCTGGAGCGGACTCTAGCGGCAGCCGACTCGGGTAACGGTGTGAGCGCGGTATTGGATTGGGAGCGTTACCTTTTCATCAACACCGACCTCACCGTCACACTGCATCGTGAACCCGTGGGTGAGTGGGTCTGCCTGGATGCGGTCACCTATCCGGAACGCAGCGGCATCGGGATGGCCGAATCCAGGCTCTACGACGAGAAGGGACCGGTCGGCCGCAGCACCCAGACCTTGCTGATCGGGAACCGGTAACGGGCGGCCCCGCTGCGATCCTTCCCGTCACGGGTGACTCCGAATCCCTCGGCTACCGTGGCGGCGTGGACGAGTGTGGCGCCGGAACCTGGTGATGTCGAGGGTGTTTCGCTGGGCAGCGGCCGTTCTGGCGGTGGCGGCCGTGCTCGTCACGTCCGGCGCGGCAGTCCCGTCGCCCGTCACCGGCATGGACCGCTTCTACCGGCAGCAGCCGAAGTGGAAGCCGTGCGCGGTGGAGACGCTGGATGCCGCCGGAGGGTCCTGCGCGGCGGTGCGGGTACCGCTGGACTACGCCGATCCCGACGGCCGCACCCTGAACATCGCGATATCCCGGGTGCCCGCGACCGATCCGGACCACAGGCATGGTGTCCTGCTGGCCGATCCCGGCGGGCCCGGAGCATCCGGGCTGGACACCGTCGATCTGCTGGGTGATGTTCTCGCGCCGGAGGTCCGGGCACAGTACGACCTGATCGGAATGGACCCGCGCGGCGTCGGGCGATCCGACGGCGGCCGGACCTGCGGCTGGCCGATCGGCGAGATGATCCGCTCCGCAGGCGTCGGACCGGCCGGATTCCTCACCGACACCGCCCGTGCCGCTCGTCTGGCAATGGCTTGTCTGACAGGCGATTCCGCTTCCCTGCGGCAACTGACGACCCGCAACACAGCGCGCGATATGGAGGTGATCCGGCGCGTCCTCGGAGAACCGTCGCTGAGCTACTACGGCGTCTCCTACGGCACCTATCTGGGCGCGGTGTTCGCACAGATGTTTCCGCGGTCGCTCGATCGCATGGTGCTCGACAGTGCGATCGATCCCGACCGATATTGGAACGGAATGGTGCACGACTGGGGTCCCGCCGACGAAGCGGCACTGGACGACTGGGCCGGGTGGGCCGCTCCCCGCGACCAGGACTATCACCTCGGCACGACGGCCGCGCAGGTCCGCGCCGCGGTCGAGCAGTTGATGAACGACATTGCCCGGCAGCCGATCACGGTGAACGACTTCGTCATCGACGATCATTGGCTGCCGTTTCTGCTGCACAATCTGCTGGGCAACTTCCGGCTGAACGAGAAGATGGCCCACACCGTCGCCGAACTGCGCGCCACGGCCAGCGGAACGCCACCGGCCGGGTATACGCCCTGGTTGACGGATACGCTGGATTCCCTTCGGCAGTACGAGGATTCGGCGCTGGCTTTCGTCGCCTGCGGTGATGATGCCGCGCCCGAGGATCCGGTGCGCTACTGGTCGGAGATCGAACAACGCCGCGCCACGCAGCCGATCTTCGGTGCGCTGGCGGCGAACATTCAGCCCTGCGCCTTCTGGCCGCGGCCCGTGGAAAGCATTACCACGGTGCGGAATTCGGTTCCGGCGCTGATCGTGCAGGCGACCGGCGACCCCCGCACCCCCTACGATCACGCCCTCGCGCTTCATCGCGATCTGAGCGCGTCCCGCCTCGTCACACTGGCGGATGTGCGGATTCACATGACGTTTCGTCCCGGCCTCAGTCGCTGCGTCGGCGCGGCGATCAACGGGTACTTCGCCGACGGCGTGTTGCCCGCGACCGATGTGGTGTGCGCGCCCGACACCGGAGCCGACCCCTAACGCGCACAAAGGCCCGGCTTCCGAGGAAGCCGGGCCCTCGCGGACGAAATCAGCGCGGCGCCATGCGGATCGCACCGTCGAGGCGGATGGTCTCGCCGTTGAGCATCGGGTTCTCCACGATGTGGCGGGCCAGGGCCGCGTATTCGGCAGGGTCGCCGAGACGGGCCGGATGCGGGACCTGCGCGCCGAGGGCCTTGATGGCCTCCTCGGGCAGGGTGGCGAACAGCGGGGTGTGGAACAGGCCCGGCGCGATGGTGTTGACGCGGATGTTCACGCTCGCCAGGTCGCGGGCGATCGGCAGGGTCATGCCGACGATGCCGCCCTTGGAGGCGGAGTAGGCGGCCTGGCCGATCTGGCCGTCGAAGGCCGCGACCGAGGCGGTGTTGATGATGACACCGCGCTCCTCGCCCTCGAGCTCGGTGGCGGCGATGCGCTCGGCGGCCAGGCGGATCACGTTGAACGTGCCGATCAGGTTGACATTGATGATCTTGGTGAAGTCGGCCAGCGGGAACGCGCCCTTCTTGCTGACCGTCTTGATCGCATTGCCGATACCGGCGCAGTTCACCGCGATCCGCAGGGTGCCCAGCTGCGCGGCGGCGTCGAGCGCTGCGCTCACCTGCTCCTCGTTGGTGACGTCGGTCGCGGCGAAGACCACACCGTCGCCCAGCTCCTTGGCGATCGCCTCACCGTTGGACGACGGCAGGTCGATGATCACCACCTTGGCGCCCTGGCCGTGCAGCTCCTTCACCGTGGCCAGGCCCAGACCCGACGCGCCACCGGTGACCACGGCGACCGCATTCTCGAGCTTCATACGAGGTCCTTTCTGATCGGTATCGGCGTCAGACTAGCCGCCGCACCACCCATAAGTAAATAGCGGTTCGCCTCTCTGCTCACGATGAAGCAGGAGGCGATCCGCGGTTCGTTCTTTTGTTACACCAGCTCACAGCGATCCATCCGGGGCGTTCCTGGTCGGTCGCGCAACCTTGATGTTCTGCCGAGTTCGCTAGTTATCGCCAACCGGGCAAGTATTGGAACATGTTACAGTTTCGGTGGAAGCGGCGGCAACCGTCGAGGTCGGCGCTAGGGTCTGCCGTAAGGCGCTGACCGCGGCGGTGACGGCCGCGCCGCCGGTGGTCCACGCGGTGCCGGCGGGCTGGGTGGTGAGTACGACGACCACGTAGCGGCCGGGCTGGGCCGGATCGGTGGAAACCAGGCCGGTCGTATTCATCGTCGTGGAGTCGTCCAGCGTCATCCAGCCCTGTTTGATCGCCCAGTCCGTCCCGGTGAGGGCGTCGGGGATTCCGAAGTACTGATCGGTTCCGTCGGCGGCGGTCGCGCTCGCCCGGTGCAGCGCGGTGAGAATCAGTTCGCGGGCGGGCTGCGGGATCTCGGCACCGATGTAGTGATAGATCCGCACCACATCGGCCGGGGTGGTGAGTGTTTCGCCCCACTGCGCCGGATCGTCCGGCGGCTGGGTGGCGCCGAGTCCGATGTCCGCCGCGACGCGGGACACGATGTCCGGGCCGCCGTCGGTATCCCACAGCGCGTCGGCGATATCGTCGTCGCTGGCCGACAGCATCTGTGACAGCTGCGCGGCCGTATCCGAATCCGGCTGCCAGTTCAGGCTTTTCAATTCGTCGAGGGCGATCAGCAGTTTGACCACCGACGCCGTGTAGAACTGCTGGTCGGTGTTCAGTCCGGCGAGCGTCGTCCCGGTGACCGTGTCGACCACGTCGATGCCCACCCGACTGCCCGGTTCGGCGGTGAGGATCGCATCCTGCATCTGCTGCGCCGGCGGATTCGGCGAAATCGGCTGAGCCGCAACGGTGGTCGCGCCGACGGTGACGGAATCCGGGTGTGCCGCAGCGGTTCCGGTCGCCACATGTGCCACCGCGATCCCCGAAATCGCGAGTACCACAGCGAATGCCACGACAGCCAGTACGCGGCGCCGACGGCCGGACAGAGTGTTCATATCTTCCAGAAACCGCGTGCAGCTGTGTACAGCTCGAGGGGCGGTTGGTAGAACGCTGTCGGTTCACAATGCGGCCGCTCGGGCGTGTTGGTGGACGCGCACCCGGTCCCTGCGCCACGATCGTCGGGTGACCAAGAGCTCCTACCATCACGGAGATCTGCGGGCCACGCTGCTGACGGCGGCGGCCGAGCAGATCGCTGCCGACGGCGTCGACGCGGTGTCGCTGCGCGCGCTGGCCCAGCGCGCCGGCGTCTCACATGCCGCGCCGGCTCACCATTTCGGCAATCGGCAGGGTCTGCTCACCGCGCTCGCGATCCGCGGATACGAGCTGCTGGCCGACGAATTGCGAGGCGCCCGCGACGACTTCCGGGAGATGGCGGTCGCCTATATCCGCTTCGCGCGCCGCCACCCCGGGCATTTCGACGTCATGTTCCGCCACGACCTGCTGCGGGCCGACGATCCGGAGCTGATCGCGGCGCGCACCGTCTCCGGCGAGGAGTTGCGTTCCGGTGTAGCCCAACTGGGTGTCGCGGAATCCGCGCGACCGGCGACCGAACTGGCGGCCTGGTCGCTCGTGCACGGCTTCGCGTCGCTGTGGCGCGAGGGCGCGCTCACCGACTCCGAACTCGGCGGCGCCGATCCCGAACAGCTGGCCCGGCAGATGGTCGCCACCGTCGACTTCGTCGGAGCGAAAATGTAACGACGACACCGAGATTCGGCTCAGTGTTCGTGAACCATCTCGGCCACCCGGCGCTGCGCTTCGGTCGCGTCGGTGTCGACGAGGGCGTCGGTGGTGGCGGTTTCGTTCCGGCCGGCGAGCAGATCGCGGATTTCGATCAACAATTCCGTTTGCGTGGGCACGGCCTTCTTCTTGCGGCTGAACCGTTTCTGCAAGGTGTTCATCGGAAGAATGAGCACGAAATACAGCACCGTCGCCACCATGAGGAAATTGATTCCCGCACTGATGATCGGTCCGATCGCGATGAATGTGGCCGGTTTCCCGGCGACCAGTTGCACGCCCAATCCGAGCTGCCCGTTGGTGCCCACGACCGCCAGCAGCGGCTCGACGATTCCCTTCGTCACCGACGTGACGATCGCGGTGAAGGCCGTGCCCATCACCACCGCGGTCGCCAATTCGATGACGTTGCCGCGCATCAGGAAGTCTTTGAACCCTTTGAGCATGTCAGCCTCACGATCGATCCGAACACATCAACGCTGTCTCGGACGGGCAGTCTAACGGCGAGCAGCGAACCAGCAGCAACTCGATGTGGGCTCGATCACGCGTTCGGATCCGAATCCGTCGGTCCCGGACGATAACCTTTCCGGCGTGGCCGAGAATTCGCCCGAGTTCTATCGCGAACGCCGCTCGCGGGCGTCCGCGGGTGCGATGGTGTGGCAGCGGGAGGTGACGGGGGAGTCGGCCACGGTGTTGCCGGACGGCTGTATGGATCTGCTGTGGCTGGGCGGCCGGCTGGTGGTGGCCGGGCCGGATACCCACGCCTACCGCAGCGGCGCCGCCGCGCAGACCGTGTACGGAATTCGCTTCGCGCCGGGTACCGCGCCGGCGCTGCTCGGCGTGCGTGCGCCGGACCTGCTCGATCGCCGCGCCGAGCTGGACGAGCTGTGGTCGTCGCGGCGGGCCCGCGTCATGGCCGACGTGGTCGCGGCGGCGCAGGATCCGCTGCGCGGACTCGAGGAGGTGGCCCGCCGCTGTGCGGCGGCGACCGCCTCGCCCGACCCGGTGGTGACACAGATCGTGCGCCGGCTGGATGCGGGGGAGACGGTCGCGGCCACGGCCGACGCGCTGGGGCTGGGTGCGCGGCGGCTGCATCGGCTCTCGGTCTCGGCGTTCGGATACGGGCCCAAGATGCTGGCCCGCGTGCTGCGGATGCGCAGGGCCCTGGATCTGACTCACACGGGCGTGGGTTTCGCCGAGACCGCGGCGCTGGCCGGATATGCGGATCAGGCCCATATGACCCGCGAGATCCGGGCGTTGACCGGTCGATCTCCCGGCCGTATCCGAGGCGCGGCCGTGCGCGCCGAGAGCGCTCAGCCCAGCGGCGCGTAGAGGTCGACGCCGTTGCCGTCGGGGTCGTGCACGGTGGCGTAGCGCTGGCCCCACACGGCGTCGAAGGGCTTCGTCTCCCCGTGGTATCCGGCCGCGACCAGATCGTCGAATATCACGTCGACCTCGGCCGCCGAACCGCATTCGACGGCCAATCCGATCCGGCCCGCCGCGGCGTTCCAGTGCCGATCGCCGCCGGCGTCCCGGGCGATGTTCTCCTCGGAATCGAGCATCAGCCGGAATCCGCCCGGTAGCGGCGCTTCCACGTGCCCACCACCGACGACCTCGCCGAATTCGAGACCGAGCCGCCGGTAGAAGCCGAGTGCGGCCGTCAGATCGGAGACGACCACGCCGATTGCGTTGAGTTGAGGTGCCATGGCGTCACCGTAGAGCGCCGCCGGCAGTGCCGTCTTGAACGAATCGGACGGCGTGGCTGGTTTTGTCACAATTCGGGATCGAAAGCCTGGTGACCAGGATCAATCTATTGCCGCAACGTGCTGACCACCACAATCGGAGTGAATTTAGGTCGAAACGCTGGTCGGAGTGGTTAGCGTTTCCTCCAACGTGTTCGGGGACGCGAATGAGGGCAGGAGGGATATGGGTACCGACCAGACATTGCTGCATCGTTTCGTGATCTCGCAGATGACCGACGCCGGGATCGATCGTGACCGACTGCTGCGCGAATGCGAACTACCGGAATGGACCCTGGCCGGCGAAGGCGTTCATGTGCCCGCGCGGGTCTTTTCCCGGTTGTGGGAGATCGGTGAGAATTGGCTCGATGATCCCGACGTGGCGCTGCATGTCGCCAGCAGATATCAGCTGGCCGCCACCCGGCTCTACGACTATCTGTTCGCCAGTGCGCCGACAGTGGGCGCCGGCCTGGCGACCTGCGGTCCGTACGTCACCGCGGTGACCACCAATCATCGTTTCGATCTGGTGGTGGAGAACGAGGCCGAGACCACGCTGTACCTGGACATGATCGAGGGCGAGGGCCGCGGCCGCGAACTTGTGCAACTGTGGGGGCTGGTCGCCGTGCTGACCCGTGCCCGCCGCGTGGTGGCCGCGCCGTTCGACCCGGTCCGGGTCTCCCTGCGACAGCCGGCTCCGCGGCGCCTGGCGGCGTTCGCCGAGGTATTCGGTTCGGCCGGCGTGGAATTCGGTGCCCCGGTGGATTCGATGACCTTTCGGTCGGCCGATATGGAGTTGCCGCTGACTACCGCCGATCCGGTGCTCGCGGATGTGCTGCAACCGTTGGCCGCCGCGCTGCCTCCGCCACCGCCGCTGGCCTCGGCCTGGCCGGAGCGTGTGTCGCGAGCCCTGGCCGACGCCTTCGCCGAGGGCGAGGTATCGCTCGAGCAGGTGGCGCGGCGGCTCGCCATCAGTCCGCGCACCTTGCAGCGGCGGCTGTCCGAGGCGGGGACCACGTGGCGGCGGGAATTGGATCGGGCTCGCTTGGCCCGGGCCCAGGCCGCGGGACCGCTGAGCCGGGAGCGGCAGGCGGTGTTGCTCGGCTATGCGGACGCCGGCTCGATGCGGCGTGCGGCGCGGCGCTGGTCGATGGTGGCGCATACGCGCACTGCGGGATCGGCCGACTGTCAGGCCTAGTCCACCGGATGTGCCCCTGATCGCGGGCTGCGAAGCCGCGGAGCGCTTCGCTCGATCACCGGCCTCGGCGTGCGGGTGTAGCGACCGTCGCCGAGATGGGTGATCGAGCGGCACCGCGGGCTGCGCTATGCCCGCAGATTGCTCGCCGCGATACTCCAGAACGTATGCCGGTCCAGTGCCTGGAAATCCCAGCTCTCGGCGATGGCGTGGGAGGTGGCGACGATGGCCGGTACATCGAAGTCTTCGCGGGTAGCCGTGCCCTTGGCCTCCAGTTCGGCGATCACGTACTGGGTGGCGGTTTCGAAGGTGTACAACACGGTGCTCTCCCATCGGTCGTAGCTACACATCCGGAACGCGCTGCGCGTACTTCGCCAGTCTTGTCACGCGGTCACAATCGGGCCAGCGCCGAACGCGCCACATCCGGGCAAATGTGCCATTTTCACATTTCGACGGCCGCGAGGAATCTGCGTGAGAATTCTGTACCCGCAGGCGGTTTCGGCCAAACTATTCACCGAAAGTGTAGCGCCGCCGGCAAGCCTCCGGCGGCGAGCAACTCATCGGCAAAGCTGTGGCCAACCGCTAAACGGTCGGTTGTGCGAGGACGTCTTCGTAGCGGAATTCCTGTGCGATGCCGGTGCCGGCGGCATGGGCCGCCTCCTCGCGTTGCCGCAGCTCGACGCGGCGGATCTTGCCCGAGATCGTCTTGGGCAGTTCGGTGAATTCGATCCGCCGCACCCGCAGATACGGTGCCAGGTGATCGCGCGCGTATTCCAGGATGGCCCTTGCGGTTTCGCGGTCGGGCTCCCAGCCGGCGGCCAGCGTGACGTACGCCTTGGGGACGGCCAGGCGGGTGTCGTCGGGTTGCGGCACCACCGCGGCCTCCACCACCGCCGGATGTTCTATCAGCACACTTTCGAGTTCGAACGGCGAAACCTTGTAATCGGAGGATTTGAACACGTCGTCGGTCCGGCCGATATAGGTGATGTAGCCGTCTTCGTCGCGTGCCGCCACATCGCCGGTGTGGTAATAGCCGCCCGCCATCACCGCCGCGTTCCGTTGCGGGTCCTGGAGGTAGCCGTTCATCAGATTGACCGGATGGGCGCTCAGATCCAGGCAGATCTCGCCTTCCTCGGCGGGCATGCCGGTGACCGGATCGACCAGGACCACGGGCACACCCGGCATGGGGCGGCCCATCGAGCCGGCCTTGACCGGTTGCCCGGGGGTGTTGGCGATCTGCAGGGTGGTTTCGGTCTGCCCGAATCCGTCCCGGATGGTCAAACCCCAGGCATTTTCCACCTGGGCGATCACATCGGGATTGAGTGGTTCGCCGGCGCCGAGGATTTCGCGCAGCCCGGACGGACGCTCGCCGAGGTCGGCCTGAATCAGCATGCGCCACACCGTCGGTGGCGCACAGAAGGTGTTGACCTCCGCGCGCCGGAGCTGACCGAGCAGCGCCTCGGCGTCGAACCGGCCGTAGTTGTAGACGAAGATCGTCGCTTCGGCGATCCAGGGCGCGAAGAAGCAGCTCCACGCGTGCTTCGCCCAGCCCGGCGCGCTGATCGCGAGATGCACGTCGCCGGGACGGACGCCGATCCAGTACATGGTGCTCAGATGCCCGACCGGATAGCTGATCTGGTTGTGCTGCACCATCTTCGGCTTACTCGTCGTGCCGGAGGTGAAATAGACCAGCAGTTCGTCGCCCACCTGCGTCACGGTGGGGAAGGGACCCGCGGACTCCACCGCGGCAGCCTCCGCGTAGTCGTCCCAGCCCTCGACCGGGCCGCCGACCGCGATGCGCCGGTAGTCGCCGGGGACCTCGTCGAATTTCGCGGTGTCGCGGGCGTTGGTGAGGACGAACCGCACCTCGCCCCGGGTGATCCGGTCGATCAGATCGGCCGGCCCGAGTGCGCCCGTGGTGGGCATGACCACCGCCCCGAGTTTGGCGACGGCGAGCATCGACTCCCACAGCTCGACCTGATTGCCCAGCATCAGGATGACCCGATCACCTCGGCGCACACCGAGTCCGGCGAGCCAGGTCGCCACCCGATCCGAGCGCCGCGCCATCTCGTCGAAGCTCACCCGCAGTTCGCTGCCGTCCTCCTCGACGATCCACAGCGCGGTGCGGTCGTTGCCGCGTGCGATCACGTCGAACCAGTCCACGGCCCAATTGAACGCGCCGGTCAGCCGGGGCCACTGAAACGTCCGCACCGCGGTGTCGTAGTCGGTCGCCAGGTCGACCAGCCGGTCGCGCGCCTGGCGGTACGCCTCGGTGTTGGACGTCATCACTGCACTCCTGTCTGTTGCTGATCCTGTTCCGGCTCGCCGAACAGGCGGACCGAGGTCGCGCGGATATCGACCTTGCGCACCTTGCCGGTGACCGTCATCGGGAATTCGTCGACGACGTGGACGTAGCGCGGAATCTTGTAATAGGCCAGGCGACCGCCGCAGAACTGCGCCAGCGTCTGCGCGTCCAACCGGGCCGCGCCCTCGCGCATCCGGATCCAGGCCACCAGTTCCTCACCGTATTTCGGATCCGGGATCCCGACGACCTGAGCGTCGAGGATGTCGGGATGGGTGTAGAGGAATTCCTCGATCTCGCGCGGATAGATGTTCTCGCCGCCCCGGATCACCATGTCCTTGATCCGGCCGGTGATGGCGACGTAGCCGTCGTCGTCCATGGTGGCCAGGTCGCCGGTGTGCATCCAGCGGGCGGCGTCGATCGCCTCGGCGGTCTTGTCCGGATCGTTCCAGTAGCCGAGCATCACCGAATATCCGCGCGTGCACAGCTCACCCGGTTCACCGCGCGGGACGGTCAATCCGGTGTCGGGATCGACGATCTTGATCTCGAGGTGCGGGCCCACCCGGCCGACCGTGGCGGTGCGCTGGGTGACGGTGTCGTCGCGACGGGTCTGCGTCGACACCGGCGAGGTTTCGGTCATGCCGTAGCAGATGGAGACCTCCGCCATGCCCATCCGCTCGATCACCTGCTTCATCACCTCGACCGGGCACGGTGAGCCGGCCATGATGCCGGTGCGCAGCGAGCCGAGGTCGAAGGATTCGAAGTCCGGATCGGCCAGTTCGGCGATGAACATCGTCGGCACCCCGTACAGCGAGGTGCAGCGTTCCTCGGCGACGGCGGCGAGGGTGGCCCGCGGTTCGAAGGAGGCCGCCGGAATCACCATGGCCGCACCGTGACTCGTCGCCGCCAGATTGCCCATCACCATGCCGAAGCAGTGGTAGAACGGCACCGGAATGCAGATCCGGTCGGCCTCGGTGTAGCCGCACAATTCACCGACGAAGTAGCCGTTGTTGAGGATGTTGTGGTGCGACAGCGTCGCGCCCTTGGGGAAACCCGTTGTGCCCGAGGTGTATTGGATGTTTATCGGGTCGTCGGCGGCCAGCCGGGCTCCGGCCTCGGCCAGGCGCGCGGGATCGTCGGCGCGACCGGCGGCGACCAGCGCCTCCCACTCGGTGCTGTCGAACAGGATCACCCGCTCCAGCTCCGGGCATTCGGGCCGCACCCGGCCGATGATCTCCGCGTAGTTCGAGCTCTTGTGCGCCCGCGCCGAGATCAGCATCCGGATCCCGGCCTGGGTGATCACGTAGCGCACTTCCTCGCTGCGATAGGCCGGATTGATGTTGACCAGGATCGCGCCGATCTTCGCGGTGGCGAACTGCACCAGCGTCCACTCGGCACGATTGGGCGACCAGATGCCGACCCGATCGCCCTTGCCGATGCCGGATGCCAGCAGGCCGAGCGCGACCGCGTCGACCTCGGCGGCGAATTCGCGGTAGGTCCAGCGCACTCCGGTCACCCGGTCGACGAGTGCGTCTCGATCACCGTGGACGGCCACCGTGCGATCGAGATTCGCCCCGATCGTCTCGCCCAGTAGCGGCACATCCCATACCCCGTGCGTATAACTGACCGGCCGGACCCGGCCCATACTCGCGCTCACGGATATAGGATTCACGTCACACTTTGCTCTCCACCACCCCCGGAAAGGGGTAGCGCCGATGGCCTCCGCCGACCTGCTCCGCCCGCGCGATGCCGATGCGTTGCGGGCCGAGTTGCGGCAGGTCTCGGCCCTGTCCGGGATGCCGGTGGTGTTCGGAGGAGAGGTCTGCGACGGGGCGCTGATCCTGAGCGAGTTCTTCGGCACTCGGACCGCCGCGATGCGCGGACTGGTGGTCTCGCCGACCTCGGGGGTGGGCGGCGCGGCCGTCGCGAGCAGGCGTCCGACCTCGGTCGCGGACTATCGGGTGGCGGCGACCATCACCCATCACTACGACGCGCCGGTCTCGATGGAGGGGCTGCGTGCGGTGGTCGGGGTGCCGGTCGTGGTGGACGGGAGTTCGCGGGCCGTGCTCTACGTCGCCAGTCGCGAACCGGGGCCGATCGGCGATCGGATCGCCGAGCTGGTGCTGCGGTCGAGCCGGCGGCTGGCGGTGGAACTGGCGGTGCGCGACGAGGTGGACCTGCGGCTGCGCCTGCAGGCGGCGGCGCGCGGGACTGCGGAGGTCACCACCGGTCCCGCACCGGATTCCGTTGTCGTGGAACAACTTCGGGATCTGCACGCCGAGGTGCGCGGGATCGCGCAGACGCTCACCGACGCCGAGGCCCGCAAGCGGTTGCGCGCGGTATCGGACACGCTGGTGCGCCTGATGGGCGGGTCCGATGAGCCCGTGACGGCGGACGCCGCGCCCGGACTGTCCCCGCGCGAGCTGGACGTGCTGTCGTATATCGCACTCGGTAGTACGAACAGCGAAGCGGCGCAGCGGCTTTCGCTACGCCCGGAAACGGTGAAGAGTTATCTGCGCAGTGCCATGACGAAACTCGGCGCCCACACCCGGCACGAGGCGGTGGTCCGGGCGCGCCGCTGCGGTCTGCTGCCCTGATGCTGTCGGCCGCTGATCGACCTCGGATACGCGACTGCCGGCCCGGAGAACCGGACCGGCAGATGCTGTGTTCCGCCCGGCGGCGCGGCCGTAGCGGTATGACCGTGATCGGTGTGGACTAGGCCTGCGGCTCGACGAGCTGGATGTCGAGCTCGATGGCGACCTTGTCGCTGAGCATGGCGGTGGGCAGGCCGGGTGCGACGTCGAATTCGCTGCGCTTGATGGTGCCGGTGGCGGTGAATCCGGCGTGGCGACTGCCGTCCGCGAACGGCTGTACGCCGCCCCACTCGACGTCGAGGGTGACCGGCTTGGTCACGCCGCCGAGGGTCACCTCACCGGTGACCTCGAACTCCTCGGCGACCCGCACCGGCTCGACGGCCTTGAAGTGCAGGGTGGGGCGCTCGGTGACGTTGAGCAGCTCGGCGCTGCGGACGTGCTCGTCACGCTGCGAGTTGCCGGTGTCGAACGAGTCGAGGTAGATGGTGGCCTCGATGGTGGCCGCACCCGAGGCGTCCACGACGAAGCTGGTCTCGAAGTTGTTGAAGCGGCCGCGGACCTTGGAGATGCCCAGATGGCGGACGGTGAAGTTCACCGAGGAGTGGGCGGGGTCCAGGGTCCAGGAACCGGTAGCGAGAGTGGTCTGCTCGGAAGTGGTCATGTCCACCAGATTTGCGGACCGTGGTCCGGTTAGCCACACCGCGGTTATCCTGGGACTGCCAGGGCGTGGATAAGGGGGCCCGGACAGATACAGGATGGTGTGGTGGCACGATCGGAATTCGGCGAGTTTCTCATCGCGCGGCGGGCTCAGCTGCAACCCGAGGATGTCGGGTTGCCGGTCGGCCGCCGGCGACGCACCCCCGGACTGCGGCGCGAAGAGGTCGCGGCGCTGGCCGGGGTGAGTGTCGATTATCTCGCCCGCCTCGAACAGGGCCGCGACACCAACCCCTCGATGGCGGTGCTGGGCGCACTGGCCGAGGCGCTGCGGCTCAACGAGGTCGAACGCCACCACTTCGGCAATCTCGCGGTCGGTATGGAACACGCGCGCGAGTGCCCGTCCTCGGGTCAGGCGCGGGAGCAGGTCACCGACACCGTGCAGGCCGTCCTCGATGCGATGCATCCCACCCCGGCCTTCGTGGTGGGCCGGTGGCTCGACATCCTCGCCTGGAATCCGGCGTGGCGCGATTTCGCCGAACCGCTGGGACTGCTCGACGAGGTCGCCGAACACAATCTGGCCACTTATTTCTTCGCGCATCCGCAGGCGCCGCAGCGGTGGCGGGACTGGCCGGTCGCCGCGGAGATGATGGTGTCGACGCTGCGCTCGGCGCGCACGCACTGGCCCGACGATCCCGGACTCGACGCGCTGATCCAGGGATTGCACCGATTTCCGGAATTCTCCTGCCGCTGGCGGGAACATCGGGTCACCGAATTCCGGTCCGGTGCGCTGCACATCGATCATCCGCAACGCGGCGAGGTCGAGGTCGAGATCCAAACACTCAGTCCGGCAATCGATCAGAGTGTGCAGGTGTGGCTGGTCGACCGGCGCGCCGTGCGCACTCCCGCCTTGCGACTGGTCAACGAATAACCTCCGCGCCCGAGTCCGCTCAGCTGTCGATCCGGACACGGATTCCGCGGTCCGCGACTCGTGAGACGCCGATCACGCATAATCCAACGTGAGGATTCCTGCCGGCCGGTGTCTATCGATTCGAGCAGCGGAGGAGGTGCTGTGTGACCGAGGCGGCGACGGCACCCGAGGCAGCGCTGGACGACGCCACCCTGACCGGGCGCGCACGTGACGGCGATGTCCGGGCTTACGAGCAACTGGTGCTGCGATATCAGGGAGCGATGTTCCGGTTGGCGGCGCGGATGCTGGCCGACCGGTCCGAGGCGGAGGACGTCATCCAGGAGGTGTTCCTCACCGCGTGGCGCCGCTTGGCTCAATTGCAGGACGACAGCGCTTTCTCGGGGTGGTTGTACCGGATGACCACCAATCGCTGTCTCAACGTCATCCGGTCCCGCCCGGACCGCGCCGACGTGGATCTCGACACCACAGAATCGCCGCACCGTGCGACCCAGCCCGAACACGCGGCACAGGTGCACGACCAGATGGCCGCGCTCACCGCGGCGTTGCAGCGGCTGACACCCGAACAGCGTGCCTGCTGGCTGCTGCGCGAGGTGCACGGCCGCTCCTACGAGGAGATCGCCGAGATCGTCGGCACCAACACCACCGCGGTTCGGGGGCGGATCGCCCGAGCCCGGGCGCAATTGGCGGAGGTGATGAAGCCGTGGCGCTGAAGGAGATGACCGACAGCGACTACACGCTGCCCTGCGGGCGCAGCGTCGAACAGGTGTGGGACCGGCTCGACGCCGTGGAGGCGGGGCTGGCCGACGACCACGAATCGGAATGCCCGCACTGCACGGCCGCCCGCGAGAGCCTGCTCACGCTGCGCGCCGCCACCCGCGAACTCGTCGACGAGCCGGATCCACCGCCGCCCGCGATGTTCGACCGGATCATGTCGGCCGTACGGGCCGAGGTCCGGCGCGGCCGCATGGTGAGTCTCACCACGCCGCATCCGGGCTCGATCGAGGTGAGCGAGCAGGCCATCGCGGCGGTGCTGCGCTATGCCGCCGACACCGTGCCGGGTGTGCGCGCCCGCAGCTGCCGCATCGACGACCACGGGGCCGAGCCCGACGGCCGCCACGCGATCACGGTGGCGCTGTCGATCTCGCTGCGGCACGGCGACACCGCGGTCGAACGCGTCGTTCCCCAGGTGCGCGAACGAGTGCGGGCGGCGGCCACGGCCCGCGCCGGTCTGGCGCTGGAGCGACTCGACATCACCGTGGTGGACGTCTACCAGGAGGAGCCGTGAGCGCGGGATTCGCGGAGAAAGCGGAATATATCGCCTCCGATGCGGTAATCGCTGCAGTAGCGGCTCGGGCCGCGGCCTCGGTTCCCGGGGTGGCGCGGCTGGAGCCCGGTGTCCTCGGTTTGCTCGGCCATCTGGCCCGGACGGGACGGCAGTGGTGGAGCAGCCAGGACGTCGCACCCGGTGCGGGCGTGCGCGTCCGTCACAGCGGTGGCTGGCTGAAGGTGCAGGTCGACCTGTCGGTGACGGGTGGATGCCAGGTCGGCGAGGTCGGGCAGGCGGTACAGCAGGAGGTGGTCCGGATGGTCGCGCAACAGACCGGGATGCTCGTCGACGCGGTGTCGGTGGCGATTCTCGATATCGCACCGGGAGCGTCGTGACGGCGGCCGTGAGCGAGGACGAGCTGGCCGGCGACATCGTCGCCGCGATCGAATCGGTGGCGGGATTGCGTCCGGACGTGCCGCCGGGCGTCGACCTCGCCGACTGGGTGCCGCGGCTGGGCCCGCGCTCGGCGGTGGACGTGAGTGCCGAGGTCGTCGAGATCCGGGTGATCGCCTCGGCGCTGCCGCTGCCGCCACTGCTGGACAAGCTCGCGGCGGCCGTCGGCGAACTGCAGGCCGCCACCCGGTGGTCCGGCGCGCGGCTGCGGATCGTGGTCACCGATCTGGACGCGGAAGCGTTCGACACCGCGGTTACCTAGATCATCGGTCTCGCCCGTGACATTTCGCCGTCTGCGGTGTCGTAGCTAGTGAAGGTTCGTATCCGCTGTACCGCAAGGGAACTGAACTGGAGGTAATCATGACCAGCACGACAGCCGGTAAGGGCGCGGAGAACGCCAGGGCCGAAGCGGGTAAGGACACCGGGGGCGGCGCGGGCCAGGGCGCAGCCGCGGCCAAAGCGCCCGCCCGGACCAGCAGCGCGCTGGTCAGCGATCAGGGCACGACCGCCATCGCCGACGCCGTCGTCCAGAAGATCGCCGGGTTGGCGACCCGCGAGGTGCGCGGGGTGCACAACCTCGGCGGTGGCGCGGCGCGCGCGTTCGGCGCCTTCCGCGATCGCATCCCCGGCGCCTCGGCCAGTGTGGGACAAGGGGTTTCGGTCGAGGTCGGCGAGACGCAGGCGGCGGTGGACCTGGAGATCGTCGTCGAATACGGCGTGTCCATCGCCGAATTGGCTCGCGCGGTGCGCCGCAACGTCATCACCGCGATCGAGCAGATGACCGGACTCGAGGTGGTCGAGGTGAACATCAACGTCAACGACGTCTTCATCGAAGAGGACGAGGATCAGCCACCGGCCCGCGAACGGGTGCAGTGATATGAACGCCACCACGATCTGCCTGATCTTCGGTCTCTCCCTCGGGTTCGCCGCGGCGTTCGGCGGTTTCGGGGCCTTCGCGGTGGTGCTGATCTTCGGCGCGCTGGGACTGGTGATCGGCCGCTGGCTCGACGGCCATGTCGACCTGTCCGGCCTGATCCGTTCGGCGCAGGATCGGGGCCGGAAATGAGCGCCGCCGCGGAGACGGCGGCGACGTCGCTGCTCTCCGCGGCCGAGTTCCGGGGGCGCACCACGGTGTCCGAGCGTGCGGTGCGGCGCTTGGCGGCCCGGGCGGCGCGTGAGGTCGACGGTGTCGCCGGCGGCCCCGAGGTGTCCGCGCGCGTCACGGCCGATACCGCTGTGCTGCGGGTACGCCTGCCGGTCAGCTATCCGACGCCGGTCGCGGTGGTCACCGAGGCGTGCCGCGAGCACCTGATGCGGCGCACCCACGAACTGTCCGGACTGGTCGTTCCGCGGGTGGACATCGAGGTCTCCGAACTGGTCAACACGATCGAACCCGCCGGGGGGTTGCGATGAACCGCAGGCCCCGGCGCATCACCCCGGCCGTACTGGTCGCGGTGGCGCTGCTGGTGATCGCGGTCCTCGTGGCGGTGTCGCTGATCCAGAACCTGGGCAACGCGAAGGAATTGGTGTCCTACCACAGCATCGCGGTGCATCTGCACGACACGACCTGGCACAGCTACTGGGTGCTCGGGGTCGGCATCGCGCTGGCGGTGCTCGGTGCGGTGCTGGCGCTCGCGGCGCTGCTGCCGGGCCGGCGCGTGGTGGAAGCGCTGGATGCCGAGGAAGGGATGGACGCGGGAATCACCCGGCGCAGTCTCGACGGTGCCCTGAACGATGCGGCGGGCTCGGTCGCCGGCCTCGAAGCGGCGCGAGTCCGCCGCGGCCGCAAGAACATTCGGGTCAGCGGCCGTGCCGCGCACCCGGACCACGCCGATCTGGAGCAGACGATCAACGCCGCCGTCGGCGATCGCCTGGCCCGCATCGCCCCCAAATCCGCCCCGCCCGTCAGCACCCGCCTGCGCGCGGCGCAGCGGCCGGAGCGGGTGGACAAGCGAGTGCACGTTCGCAAGCAGGTGTCGTGAGCGACAATCGCGCAGCGGCTCGCGGCACCGACCGGGTGCGGGTGTCCCGCAGGTCACAGGAGGTGTCGTGAGTTCGAGCTCGGCCAATCGTCCTGCACGGCTCAATCGGGCGTTGCTCGCGCTCATCGGGCTGGCGCTGATTCTCGCGGGCGCCTATGCCATTCTCGCGTACGCCGGCGTGCTGCACTGGGTCGATCGGGACGCGCCGTTGGTGCCCGGCACCGCCGAGCCGTCGCAGTGGGTGTTCGTGGCGGTGGTGGCTGGTGCGGTGGTCGTGGGACTGGCGGCGCTGCGATGGCTGGCCGCCCAGTTCGCGCGGCTGCCGGCGCGGATGCGCTGGCATATCGGCACGGTCGGCAATTCCGGTGAGACGCTGATGGATTCGAATGTCGCGGCCGCCCCGGTGGCGACCGATATCGAGTCCTATCCGGAGGTGCGGTCGGCGCTGGCCAGGCTGTCGGGCCCGGGTCGCGCACCGAAACTGCATCTGGTGGTCACGGCGGAACCCGACGCCGATCTGACCGCGCTGCGCCGGCGCATTCTCTCCGACGCGGTGGGCCGGCTGCGGCAGGCGCTGGAGGTCGATGCCGTGCCGGTGTCGCTGGAATTGCGGCTCGCCGATCGCGGCCGCACCGCCCGGGCGAAATAGCGGCCGCACCACGGGGCGAAACGGCCTCGCCGCCACCGTTTCCCGGAGCCGGTCGAGGCAGTCCGTTCAGTCGATGGGTCCGAGAACCCGCTCGACGTAGCCGTTGGCGAAGCGCCCCTTCGGGTCCAGCCGCCGCCGCACGTCCTGGAAGCGATCCCACTCCGGATAGCGCCCGCGCAGCGTTTCCGCGGTCTGGAAGTGCCGCTTACCCCAGTGCGGGCGGCCGTGGTAGCGATCGAAAATCGCTTCGCAGGCACGGAAATACGGTTCGTAGTCCATGCCGCGGTATTGGTGCACGGCGATGTAGCAGGTGTCGCGACCTCCGGCGGGGGACAGGAACGCGTCGTCGGGCGCCACGAACCGTACCTCGGTCGGCATCGGCGAATCGAAGTGCTGACCGACGGCTTTGATTTCGCGAATGGCGTCGACGGCGTATTCGCGCGGGATGGCGTATTCCATCTCGGTGAAGCGAATCAGCCTGGGGGAAGCGAAGACTCGATAGGAGCGGTCGATCTGGCGGCGGTAGCTGCCGGCATAGGCCGCGCCCCGGTGGATCCACGGGATCAGGTTCGGCTGCCGGCGCGCGAGGCGGCACAGCGCGTCGAAGGTGTGGTTGGACATCAGGATGTCGGCGAACCAGTCCACGGCCCTGGCCCGGGGCTGTTCGGCGAGCTGCACGCGATTGTTGCGCTTGGTCATCGCCAGTGGGCTGTGCGCGAACATGTAGAACTCGAAATGTTCGTTGCCGTCGACGAATTCGTCGAGATCGGACAGCACCTCCTCGACCGGAACGGGCCGCTCGATTCCCTCGAGCACGAACGACGGCACCAGCTGCAGCGTCACCGCGGTCACCACACCGAGCGCGCCGAGGTTCACCCGGGCCGCGCGCCAGCCGTCGGGGTCGCTGCGTTCATCGAGTTCGACCACGCTCCCGTCGGCGAGCATCAATTCCACCGAATGCAGTGCGGCGGAGATGTTCTGCAGGGCGGCGCCGGTGCCGTGGGTGGCGGTCGCGGTCGCCCCGGCGATCGACTGCACGTCGATGTCGCCGAGGTTGGGGAAGGCCAGGCCGAGCGGATGCAGCGCGGTGCTCAGCTCGTTCAGCGTCGCCCCCGCCTCCACCCGCGCCAGGCCGGTGGCGCGGTCGACCTGCAGAATCCGGTTCAGCCGCGAGAGCTGCAGCAGAGTGCCGTCGGTGAGCACGGTGTCGGTGAACGAATGTCCGGCTCCGGCCACGCGCACGATATGGCCCTCGGTCTCGGCCCGGGCCAGCAGTTCGGCGACGTCGTCGCGTGTGCGCGGAGCGGCGTAGGTGGCCGGCGCGCACCGTTGATCGCCGGCCCAGTTCACCCACGAATTGGTCATGCGTCCAACTTTAGAACATGGCCGAACTGTGCGCCAGCCCTCGTTCGAGCGCGAACGTGTCCGATCACACGTCCGGGATCGGGACGCGGTACTTACGTTGCGGGGTGATCGCTCGGTAACGTTGGCGGGTGCCCGGTGCCGGACAGGGAATTACCTTCTGCGGCAGGCGAATACGGCTTCCTTCGCTTGGTCGACGTCGTCGTCGTTCAGCGGTGGGACCGTCAGCGGTTGCCGCGGAATGCAGTCGCCGCGCACCCCGTCCAGGACGATGCCCATATAGCGCCGCCAGACCTCGGGATTCACCGGCTTGGCGAAACTCGCGATCGCCTCCACCATGTTGATCATCGCGAAGAAGTCCGACGCGGCGATGCCGGGTCGCAACACGCCCTCGGCGACGGCCTTGTCGACCAAGCGGGTGACCATCGGCTTGATTCGCTCGCGGACCGAGACGAAGCGCTCCATGGCGTCGGGCAGTTCGAGCATCACCTCGCCGAAGCCGCGGTTGCTGGCCATATGTTCGCAGCTCCACTCGAACAGCCGGGTCAGTCCGTGCCAGGTGTCGGGGTCGGCGTAGGCGGCCTCGGTCGCCTCGGCCATATCGGTGACGGTCTGATCGAAGACCTCGCCGATGAGCTCCTGCTTGTTCGCGAAGCGCCGGTAGACCGTGCCCACGCCCACGCCGGCGGCCTCCGCCACGTCGTCGAGGGTCACCTCCAGGCCGCGATCGGCGAACAGCTCTCTGGCCGCTCTGAGGATCCGCGCGTGATTGCGGGCGGCATCGGCGCGCAGGCGCCGGGGAGCGGGAGCGGCCGTGGCGTGATTCACACCGCGATATTACCAAGGTCGGGGATTAACCGGAGGCGCTCTCTCCGTTATCGTGATAGCTTTCCATGCAAACGGAGGTGACTCCTCCACTTCAATCATCCACCTGAACCGCCGTCGGACAAGGAACCCCATGACTTCCGCGATCGATCTCGAAAAGAGCCGGTCGGACCTGCCGTCGAGGCATTCGTCCGGCTCCGCGGGCCGCCGTGGCTCGCATGCAATGCGCTGGTGGGTGCTCGCCGTGCTCGGCGTCGCCCAGCTGATGGTCGTGCTGGACGCGACCGTGGTGAATATCGCACTTCCCGAGGCCCAATTGGACCTCGGCTTCTCCAACGCCGACCGCCAATGGGTGGTCACCGGTTACGCCCTGGCCTTCGGCAGCCTGCTGCTGCTGGGCGGCCGGCTGAGCGATCTGTTCGGCAGGCGCACCACCTTCATCATCGGACTGGTCGGCTTCGCGGTCGCCTCCGCGGTCGGCGGCGCGGCCAACGGCTTCGAGATGCTCGTGGTGGCTCGTGTCGCCCAGGGTGTGTTCGGCGCGCTGCTCGCGCCCGCCGCGCTGTCGCTGCTGACGGTGACCTTCACCGAACCGTCGGAGCGTGCCAAGGCCTTCGGCATCTTCGGTGCCGTCGCCGGTACCGGTGGCGCGCTCGGCCTGCTGCTCGGCGGTGCCCTCACCGAATGGGCCTCGTGGCGCTGGGTGATGTACGTCAATCTGATCTTCGCCGCCGTCGCGCTGGTCGGCGCCGTGCTGCTGCTGGCCAAGCACACCGCCGAGCACCGGCCCAAGCTCGACATCCCGGGCACGATCACGGTCAGTGCCGCCCTGTTCGGCATCGTCTACGGCTTCTCGCACGCGGAATCGCACGGCTGGTCCAACGGGCTCACCCTGACCTTCCTGATCGGCGGCGCGGTGCTGCTGGGCGTGTTCGCGTGGCTCCAGACCCGGGTCGAGCACCCGCTGCTGCCGCTGCGGATCCTGCTCGACCGGACCCGGGCCGGTTCCTACATGACGGTCTTCGTCATGGGTATCGGGATGTTCGCGATCTTCCTGTTCCTGACCTACTACATGCAGCTGACGCTGGGGTACTCGCCGATCATGACCGGCGTCGCGTTCCTGCCGATGATCGCGGCGATGATCGCCTCCTCGACCACGGTGCCCTCGCTGCTGCTGCCCAAGATCGGCCCGAAGATCACCGTCGCCGCCGGCTTCCTGATCGCGGCCGGCGGGATGGCGTGGCTGACCCGCATCGGGCTGGACACCGGCTACGCCTCGCACATCCTCCCGGCGCTGATCCTGCTGGGCCTGGGTCTCGGTGGCGCCATGTCGACCGCCTTCCAGGGTTCGACCGCCGGTGTGCACCACGAGGACGCCGGTGTGGCCTCGGCGATGGTGAACACCAGCCAGCAGGTCGGTGGTTCGATCGGTACCGCGTTGCTGAGCACCATCGCGTCCTCGGCGGCGGCGAACTACCTGTCCGGCCGCCAGCCCACCCAGCTCGCGGTCGCCGAATCGCTGATCAAGAGCTACACCACCAGCTTCTGGTGGGCGACAGCGATTTTCGTGGTCGGCGCGATCGCCGCCGCGGTGCTGATGCCCAGCACCGCCCCGGCCCCGGCCGAGGGTGAGCCGGTGCTGGCGCACTGAGCACGGCCCCGATCGCGGGGTGAATCGCCCTGCGTGACAATCGGATACGGTGCCCCGGACTCGACGAGTCCGGGGCACCGTCGTCTCTCGGTCGGGATCGTCCGGGATGACGCCCGCGAACGGGTCCGTCCGCTACCCGGAACGCGTCAAGCGCAGGCCGCGTCGTCTCGTCGCCGGGGTCGCCGTCCGTCCGGCAGCGAGGATACGAGGGACGCGCCGAACGTCGTTCGGGTGGCCATTTTGTGCACGGGGCCGCGATGCGCCGGTGCCCATCCGGACAGTGACCGCGCGAATTCGGTTGCTGCTCTCCGTGCCGCTGGAGAGCAAACCGACGGCTAGCGGCAGGGCGGCGCTGGTGAAGCGGTTCGGGACGGGTGCCGCCGAGTCGTGTGTGGCACGGCGGATCGCGGATGGGAGCCGAACAGGGCAGGGCGAATCCGTCGCCCGGAGATCGGCCGGTCGGGGCCGCGCGGCCGGTGTGGCGGGCCCGCACGACCCGGACGCCGGGCCGCGGCTCGATCGCTGACAGTTAGCATGGCTCCACACATTCGGTCGGGCAGGGAGGTGCACCAGGTGGGTTCGCGAACCGGCGCCGCGGTGGTGGTCACGCCGGCGGGGCCGAGCGCGGCCCGGACGAGTTTTTGCTCGTCTCAAGCGAATCCGTTAGTCTGGACAGCTCTCCGTGGCATATGCGACCGCTGCTCCGCCCGATCGGACGACGCTCTAGACTGCACGGATCGGGTGTGGTGGGTCCGCCGCTCGGATCGGTGGGCGGACGGTGGTGACAGCGCGCGGCGCGGCAGAACGGACAACTGGAACGGCACGACGACAGGGGGTTGGCGATGAGTGAAGCACCGGACGAGTCCGCGATGCAGATCGTCACCGAAGCCGATGCGTGGCAGCCGGATCCACGCTGGCGGTCCGCGGCCCGCTTGACGGTGCTGCTCGGTGAGGACGACCACTACAAGCATCGGCCCCGCTATCACGAGATCGTGCGGCGGGCGCGCGACAGCGGCCTGGCCGGCGCCAGCGTCTGGCGCGGCGTGGAGGGCTACGGCGTCACCTCGCGCATCCACACCACCCGCATGCTGGATCTCGCCGAGAACCTGCCCGTGATGGTGATGATCATCGACGATTCGCAGCTGCTGCGCGATTTCGTGGTGGCCAACGCCGAACTCTTCGAATCCGGGACCGTGACCCTGTCCGCGGTCCAGGTGTGGCAGTCGGGCGGGGTGTCGCCGTGATTGTGATGACGAGCCGGGCGCAGGCGCCGAGGAAGGGGGGCCCGAGCATGGCCCACGATCGAGCCGGCCGACCGGCGCGGGCCAGCGATCTCGAGGATCTGCCGCATCTGGTGACGGCGTACTACAGCCGCATCCCCGATCCCGCCGAACCCGCCCAGCAGGTGGTCTTCGGCACGTCCGGACATCGCGGTTCGAGCCTCGATTGCGCGTTCAACGAGGCCCACATCCTCGCCATCACCCAGGCGATCGTGGAGTATCGCGCCACCCGCGGCATCACCGGCCCGGTGTATCTGGCCCGCGACACCCACGCGCTGTCGGAACCGGCGTGGACGACCGCGCTGGAGGTGCTGGCCGCCAACGACGTGACCGCCGTCATCGACAGCCGCGGGCGCTACACGCCGACCCCGGCGCTCAGTCACGCGGTGCTGCGCCACAATCGGGGCGGCACCCGTCATCAGGCCGACGGCATCGTGGTCACGCCCTCGCACAATCCGCCCCGCGACGGCGGCTTCAAATACAACCCGCCGCACGGCGGACCGGCCGACACCGTCGCGACCGACGCCATCGCCGAGCGCGCCAACGAACTGCTGCGCGGCGGGCTGGCCGGGATCAAACGCACCACGCTGCAGCATGCGCTGGCCACCGGTGTGCAGCGCTACGACTACCTCGACCAGTACATCGCCGATCTGCCGAACGTGTTGAATCTGGACGCGGTGCGCGGCGCCGGAATCCGGCTGGGCGCGGACCCGATGGGCGGGGCCAGCGTCGACTACTGGGAGGAGATCGGCCAGCGCTACGACCTGGAACTCGAGGTGGTCAATCCGTTCGTCGACCCGACCTGGCGGTTCATGACCCTCGACAGCGACGGCAAGATCCGGATGGATCCGTCCTCGCGCTATGCGATGGCCTCGCTGGTGGCGATCCGCGACGACTACGACATCTCCACCGGCAACGACGCCGACGCCGACCGGCACGGCATCGTCACACCCGATGCGGGATTGATGAATCCGAACCACTTCCTGGCGGTGGCCATCGAATATCTGGTCGCCAACCGGATGGGGTGGGACGCGCTGACCAAGATCGGCAAGACCGCGGTGACCTCCTCGATGATCGATCGAGTGGTCGGCGTGCTGGGCCGGCAGACCCACGAGGTGCCGGTCGGCTTCAAATGGTTCGTCCCCGGATTGTTCAGCGGTTCGCTGGCTTTCGGTGGTGAGGAGAGCGCCGGGGCGTCGTTCCTGCGTCACGACGGCACGGTGTGGACCACGGACAAGGACGGCATCCTGCTGGCGCTGCTGGCCGCCGAGATCACCGCGGTCACCGGCCAGAGTCCGTCGGCGCGCTACGCCGAACTCGAAAAGCGTTACGGCACACCGGCTTACGCGCGCATCGATGCCGTGGCGAATGCCGAGCAGAAGCGGCGGCTGGCCGCGCTGACACCGGACGACATCACCACCACCGAAATCGCCGGGGAACCGGTGCTGTCGGTGCAGACCCGCGCCCGCGGCAACGGCGCGGCGCTGGGTGGGGTCAAGGTCACCACCGAGAACGCGTGGTTCGCGGCCCGCCCGTCGGGCACCGAGGACAAATACAAGATCTACGCCGAATCGTTCGAGGGGCCGCAACATCTGGCTCAGGTGCAGGCGGCCGCGGAGGAAGTGGTCGGACGCGCGCTCGGCATCGAGGAGCCCGCGGTCGACTGATTCGCGGAAATGTGGTGAACGACAGTCACGGCGCCGGATCCCGGCTGCCCGCCGAGACCTGGGTGCTGATCGGCGCGGCCTTCCTCATCGCGCTCGGATTCGGGCTGGTCGCACCGGCGTTGCCACAGTTCGCCCGCAGCTTCGGCGTCGGCGTCGCGGCCGCCTCGGCGATCGTGAGCAGTTTCGCGCTGATGCGCCTGCTCTTCGCGCCGGTCAGCGGGCGGCTGGTACAGCGTTTCGGTGAGCGCGCGCTGTATCTCACCGGTCTGCTGATCGTGGCCCTGTCCACCGGCGCCTGTGCGCTGGCGCAGACCTATTGGCAGCTGATCGTGCTGCGTTCGCTGGGCGGGATCGGATCGACCATGTTCACGGTCTCCTCGCTGGGACTGGTCATCCGGCTGTCGCCGCCCGGCGAGCGGGGGCGGGTGTCCGGGTTGTGGTCCACCAGTTTCCTGATCGGCTCGCTGGCCGGTCCGCTGCTCGGCGGTGCGCTGAGCGGGCTGGGATTGCGTGCGCCGTTCGCGATCTACGCGGTGGCCCTGCTGGCGGCGAGTGCGGTGGTGTTCTGGAAGTTGCGCGGTTCGCATCTGGCCGAACCGGTGGGCGCCGAGCCGATGCCGGTGGTGAGTTTCGGTCGCGCACTGGCCGATCCGGTGTACCGGGCCGTGCTGTGGTCGAACTTCGCCAACGGCGCGGCGGTGTTCGGCGTGCGGATGGCGCTGGTTCCGCTGCTGGTCGTGGAGGTACTCGGCGAATCGCCGGGAGTCGCCGGGGTGGCGTTGACGGTCTTCGCCGCGGGGAATGCCGCGGTGTTGTTCGCCTCCGGCCGGCTGTCGGATCAGTGGGGGCGCAGACCCTTCCTGATCGCCGGCACCCTGGTGTGCGCGACGGGCACGATCGCGCTGGGGCTCGCACCGAACGTGGTGTGGCTGCTGGCAGCCTCGTTCGTCGCCGGTCTCGGCTCCGGGATGTACACACCCGCGCAGCAGGCCGCGGTCGCCGATGTGATCGGCCCGCGGGCACGCGGTGGGCCGGTGCTGGCCGGATATCAGATGGCCGCGGATCTGGGCACCGTCGTGGGCCCGATCGCCATCGGGTGGCTGGCGCAGCGGGTGTCGTTCGGATTCGCGCTCGCGGTGACCGGTGCGCTGCTGGTGGTGGCCGCGGCCGGATGGACGGTGGTGCGCGAGCCGCTGCGGCGGCATCTGGTCACCGCGTCCGCCGACTGATCTCAGCGACGTCGGCCCGCGGTCCTACCTGGCGGGAGCATCGGCCTTCGATCGCCGAGACCGCCCTACCCTGTGGCCCACCTAATCAGCGAATGGTGCCGACGCCGGGGACGAGGGGCAGATCCAGCGGCGTCACCCAACCGGGCGGCAGGGCGTTGACCGCGGGGACGGCATTCAGGGCCCGCATCCCGGTGGCGAGACATCCGGCCACAGCGGGAGTGCGCCCCGATCCGTCGGTGAACCGGAAGGAGGTTTCCTGCGAGATGGACGGCGAGCCGACGATGTCGACCCGATACACATCGTCCTTCGTGCCTGCGGGCCAGTCGGGAGCGGCGTCGGTGCCGATGCGGTTGACGTGCTCGAGCGTGATGACCTCGCGGCCGTGGTAGACGCCGTTGATCGTGAACCGGATGGCGGCGACGTCGCCGGCCGCGACGACACCCTTCGCGGACGGCCGATCCACGGGAGTCACCCATTTCTCCCACGTGGTGGTGATGGCGTCGAGTTCGATGCCCACGGCGGTCGCGATCATCGGCACGGTGGCGCCCCACGCCATGATCAGCAGATCGGGAATCTCCAGCATGGCCTGGAATTCCGGCGGCCGCCCGATGCCCATCTCGACTTCGTAATCGCCCTCGTAGGAGGTGTAGTCGAGGAGCTCCGAGGCGCGTACCGACTCCACCTCCCCGCACAGACCCAGCAGTGTCATCGGGAACAGGTCGTTGGCGAAGCCCGGATCGATACCGGTGGTGAAGCAGGACGCGCCACCCTCGGCGCAGGCCTCGGTGATCGGATCGCGCCAGGTGGCGGGGGTCTGCGCCATCTCCGGCCACACCCACGGTGTCATCGCGGTGGAGCACACGTCGATTCCCGCCCGCAGGAACGATCCGATGACCCGGATGTTCTCGTCGGCGAACTGTGCGGTCGGCCCGTAGTGCACCACCGCATCGGGCCGCAGCGCGATCAGTTCCTCCACCGAATCCGTGGCGCGGATACCGGTTTCGCCGCCGCCGCACAGGAGTCCGGCGTCGCGCCCGACCTTGTCCGGGTTGCTGACACCGACGCCCACCAATTCGAAGAGTGGATGACCGATGATCTCGGCGAGCACCATGGAGCCCACCACCCCGGTACCCCAGAGGACGATTCGCTTCTTCGCGTCGGTCACCGGAACTCCTTGCAGCCGTGAATGTTTCAGTTGTTGTGGTATTCGCCGCAGTCGACGGTGAGAATCTGTCCCGTGACGGCGGAGGCGAGGTCGCTGGCCAGGAACAGGGCGGCGCGGGCCACCTCTTCGGGGGAGGCGAGGCGTTTGAGGTCGGTCGGCTCGGCCTTACGCCGGTAGATCTCCTCGTGGGTGACGCCGTCCTGGGCGGCGAGCCAATCGAAGTACGCCTTGTTCACGTCCTCGTAGATGTAGGAGGGCGCGACGCTGTTGACCCGGATACCGCGCGGGCCCAGTTCGGTGGCCAGCGACGAGGCGAGATGGGCGAGGGTGCCTTTCGACAGTTTGTACCCGGCGTAGACCGGCTCGGAATCGAAGCTCACACAGGAATTGAGCATGATGATCGAGCCGCGCGTGGTGGCCAGCGCGTCGGCGAACAGCGTCGAAAGCCGTAGCGGCGCGAAGACATTCGTCTCGTTCGCGGTGCGCAGCGCGTCCAGCTCGATACCGGTGATCGGTTCCATCGGCGGGATGGCGAAGGCGTTGTTGATCAGGCAGTCGACCCGGCCGAATTCGGCGAGAGCCCGCTCGACCAGCGCGCTGCGCTGCTCTTCGTCGGTGATGTCGGTGGGCACCACCAGCGCCTTGCGACCGTGGGACCGCACCACCTCGGCCATCTTCTCCAGCCGGCGTTCGGTGCGGCTGACCAGCACCAGATCCGCGCCCATCCGGGCGGCCTCGGCGCCCAGTGCGCGGCCGAGACCCGGGCCCACACCCGACAACACGACGACCTTGCCCTCGAGCAGGGGGAGTGGCCGATAGATATCCGTGGCGGCGATCGGCTGGTCGGTAGTGGACACGACGTCTCCTCGAATTCAGCAGTTACAGAATGTAACGACTCAGATGTGACAGACTGTAACGACTGATGCTCGCGCTGACAAGGACGGTTGTGTCGTGAACGCTCGCCATCGACTCGGGCCGCATCGCGATCCGGAGGTGGATCGAGCGATCCTCGAGGCCGCCCGCGAGCTGCTGGTGGAACGCGGCTACGCCGCCGTGTCGATCGATGCGATCGCCACCCGCGCCGGGGTGAGCCGGCCCGCGATCTACCGGCGCTGGCCGTCGAAAGCGCATCTGATCGCGCGAGCGGTCTTTCCGGATGTGGGCGGCGAAGAAGTGGCGACCGATCTGGTCGAGGAGATCCGCACGGTGATCCGGGGCACGATCCAGCTCTTCGGGGCACGGCCCGCGCGCGAGGCGATGCCCGGGCTGATGACCGAGATGCGCGCGGATTCCGGTCTGTATCAGAAACTTTCGGCGCGGCTGGATACGCCGACCCGGCGCGAACTCGCGCGGTATCTGGATTCCGGGGCCGTCCGCGGCGGGGTCGATTCGGACACCGTGCTGGATATGATCGCCGGCGCCGCGCTGTTCGCCATGTGTATCCGGGATATCGACGATACGGAGGGGTTCGCCCGCACGCTCGAGGAATTGGTCCTCTACGGGCTGGTCGGTGTGCCCGCGGGTGAGGCGGAGGAACCGCGGGCGTAGGCCGGCGATATCCGGTTGCCGGGAAATCGGACGGCCGGATTCCGGCGAGAGACCGGTTTTGGCAGAGTGGACGCCGTGAATTCCTCGGATTCGAAATACACACCGCGACCGATGTCGAACCGCACCACGTATGCGCTGGGTGCGGTGGCGCTGGTCGTCGTCGCGGTGATCGTGGTGCTCGTCGTGCGCTGGAACAGCGACCATGGTCTGACGGTGCAGGAGGACGGCTACGGCGCCGCGCACGATCCGGCCGTGCAGGCGCTTTTGGATTCCGACGGCGCGATCGTGCTCGGTAAGACCTCTGCGGCGAAGACGATCGATATGTTCGAGGATCCGATGTGCCCGTCCTGCGGGGCGCTCGAGCATTACTACGGACAGCAGATCGCCAAGGCGATCGACCAGGGAAAGCTCGCGGTGCGCTACCGGTTCGTGAACTTCCTGGATCCCAAGTCGAGCAGTAAGGACTATTCCACCCGCGCGGTGGCCGCGAGCGAATGTGTGGCCGATGCCGGTGACGGCCCGGTGTTTTCGAAATTCCACACGGCGCTGTTCACCACGAAGCAGCCCAGTGAAGACGGCGGCAATCTGACCAACGATCAATTGGCCGCGATCGCCAAGGATTCCGGTGCGTCCGCCGAGGTGCAATCCTGCATCGCCAAGGGGGACCGGGTGGATTCGGCGCGTAACCACGCCCAGTCGTCGCTGGCGGCGTTGAAGGACGCGGTCGGCCAGGTGCAGACCCCCACCGTGCTCGACGGCGGTAAGAACGTCGACGTGGAAAATTCGGATTGGGTCACCAAGCTGGTGAGCTGATCACCTCCGCGCGGCACTGTCGCGCTTGTCGAGGTCCCGGCCCGGGCGGTATCCCCAACCGCCCGGGCCGGAGTCGTACCATCGGCGCTCAGCAGCTCTCGTCGTCGCCGAGTAGCACCTCGTAGATGCGATTGCGCGCGTCCGCGATCGCGTTCACGGTGTCACGCAATTGCCCTGCCATGGCGGCATAACCGGTGCCCGCGGCCGTGCGGTCGAGTTCGGATTCCAGCCGGAGCCGCAACTTCTCGAGCGCGGCGATCCGTTCCCGTTCCACGCCGGCGTCGATAACGGTCGGCGCGGGTGGGCGATCCTGGCAAGTCATGGTGTTCGCGGTGTCCTCCGATCACTCGTGTATGCGGTGGTGTAACGAAAGGTGTTCAGCGCCGGTAACTTTCACCGGACAGGAGACAGTCCTCCGGCGTGCCCTCCGCGAGCCGGCGATGCATCAGGGCGTGATCCCCGATCGGATAGGCCGGGTCGAGCGTCGAAACAGGCCACGCCACAACGGATGTGGAAACCGGGCCCGGGCCGACCGTCGGCGTCTCGGTATCCCGATGCGGGAACAGGTAGCGAGCCACCTCGTCGACCGTGGTGTGCACGTCGCCGGTCGGACTCGTCCACCGCACCCGGTCCGCATCGAGCCGGCGCACCTCCCACCGAGTCCTGTGCTGCACAGTGAGCAGCGCCAAGCGGGAATGGTGGGGACACAACACAATCGACTGTCCACCCGGCGAGCTCGAGTGAGACGCCCGTGCGGCCGCATGACGATCGCCGTGCGGGTCCCAGGCTTCCAGGCTCGGGGGCTGTGATGCGACCACGCCATGCCGTCTCGAGCCGCGGACGGCATCGCCGGACCGATCCACATCGGTAGTGCCCGGGCTCCCCTCCGGCACGGGCACATCGGTTGTCGCCGCGGGCATTACGCAGCCCGGGAAGGCGCACGGTCGGTCGATCCGGACGGTGGACTCGGCGATGGAGACCGATTCGCCCCGTTCGACGATCCGCCGCGCCAGCTCCGCGTCGATCGGCCCGTAGCCGGCCAGATAGGCGGGCTCCTCGTTGTCCCCGCTGAGGGCTTCGGCGCTGACACCGACCTGGATCAGCGGGCGGCGGTTTCCGGCTCGTCCGGCCGGGCGCGGAATATTCGGCGCAGTCCACTCGGAATCGATTGCGGTACAGCGTTTTCCGCGTCCACACGCGCAGTCGAGCCGCTCCGCACCCTCGGCGAGGGCGACGAGTGCGTCGGCGCGGCGTTGCGGCATGGTGCGCGGGTCCTCGGGGCAGACCTCATGGGCCATATCGCGCAGCCGCGTCGCGACCGTCTGTGCTCCGGCCGCGGGCAGCAGACCCGCCACGACCGCCGCGCCGTCCTGGACCGCGGTCAGGCGGATATCGCGGCAGTCCTCGCGCTGTTCCCGCCGCCGCTGCTCGCCCGGCCCGTCGAGTCGGCTCAACCAGCGCCGCGCGGTCTGCCGTAGCCGCGCCGGTGTGGTTCGTGCGGCGGCCTCGACCAGCGGGACTTCGAGATCGGCCAGCAGATCGGTGGACAATCCGCGCGCATTGTCGACGATCACCTGAACCCGCGACAGATCGATGCGGCCGGATCCGAACGCCTCCCGGGTATGCGGCAGCGCGTCCAGTGCCAGCCCGATATCGATCAGCGCGGCCGCGACCTGTTCGGATATCTGTACCGCCATCGAGACTTCCGCCGCGGCGAACTCTCCCGCCCGCACTCCGCCCGGCCCGGGCGCGGCGTTGCCGGCGCGATGCCGCCGATACAACTCGCGCACCGCCCGCACCTCCGCCGCCTGTGCGAATGCCGCCGCCCCATGTGCCCGTCGCAGCGCATCGACCAGCCCCTCGTCGCTCATCGCCTGAAGCTCTCTGCCATCGAACATGTGTTCGAGTCTATCGTTCGAACGTGTGTTCCACCACCCCTGTGTGCAGGCGATTTGGTACGCCGAGTCCAGGTGGTGTAACTTCTTTCAAGCACGCGGGGAACACCTCCGAGGTGCGAAAACCTGGGGCTATGGCGCAGCTGGTAGCGCACCACACTGGCAGTGTGGGGGTCAGGGGTTCGAGTCCCCTTAGCTCC
>NZ_JADKYP010000045.1 GCF_015354405.1 Nocardia sp. BSTN01
GAAGCCGGAGCCACCGAAGGTCTGCAGCGAATCGGTCAGGTACTGGTAGGCCCGCTCCGAGCCGACACCCTTGACGATCGGCAGCAGCAGGTCGTTGACGCGGAACGCGAGGTCCTTGTCGGCGCCCGAGACGAGCTGAGCGATGTCCTCGTTCTGGTGCGCGGCTGTGTAGAGGTAGATGGCGCGCAGGCCCTCGGCGTAGGCCTTCTGCGTCATCAGCGAGCGGCGCACGTCCGGGTGGTGGGTGATGGTGACGCGCGGCGCGGTCTTGTCGGTCATCTGGGTCAGATCCGCACCCTGCACCCGCTGCTTGGCGTAGTCGAGCGCGTTCAGGTAACCGGTCGACAGGGTCGCGATGGCCTTGGTGCCCACCATCATTCGGGCGTTCTCGATCACGTCGAACATCTGCGCGATGCCGTCGTGGACCTCGCCGACCAGCCAGCCCTTGGCGGGCACGCCGTGGCCGCCGAAGGTGACCTCACAGGTGGCCGAAACCTTCAGGCCCATCTTGTGCTCGACATTGGTGACGAACACGCCGTTGCGCTCACCCAGGGTCTGAGTCTCGAAGTCGAAGTGGAACTTCGGCACGAAGAACAGCGACAGACCCTTGGTGCCCGGGCCGGCGCCCTCGGGGCGGGCCAGCACCAGGTGGAAGATGTTCTCGAACATGTCGTCGGAGTCACCGGAGGTGATGAACCGCTTCACACCCTCGATGTGCCAGGAGCCGTCCTCCTGCTGGATGGCCTTGGTGCGGCCGGCGCCGACGTCGGAACCCGCGTCGGGCTCGGTCAGCACCATGGTGGCGCCCCAGTTGCGCTCGACGGCGATCTCGGCCCACTTCTTCTGCTCGTCGGTGGCGTTGTTCCAGAAGATCTGGCCGAACGGACCACCGGCGGCGTACATCGCGACGGCCGGGTTGGCGCCCAGGATCATCTCGTTGAGGGCCCAGACCACCGAACGCGGCGCGGGCAGGCCGCCCAGCTCCTCGTTCAGGCCGACCTTGTTCCAGCCGGCCTCTTCGTAGGCCTTGAAGGACTTCTTGAACGACTCCGGAATGGAGACGCTGTGGGTGGTGGGGTCGAACACCGGCGGGTTGCGGTCCGCGTCGGCGAAGGACTCGGCGACCGGGCCCTCGGCCAGGCGGCGTACCTCGTCGATGATGTTCTTGACCGTGTCGGTGTCCAGGTCACCGTAGGCGCCGGAATCCAGCACCGAGCCGATGCCCAGCACCTCGAAGAGGTTGAACTCCAGGTCGCGGACGTTGCTCTTGTAATGGCCCATCTCTGTTACTCACTCTCCGTTGAGTTGGTGCGGGTCGGTGTGTGCCGTTCCCGCCCATGTGTCTCCACACCGGGTAGGCGAACGGAATATCCGCCGTCTACTCGCGGGTAACTTACACCGTATATTACCGATGAGTAATGGGCTTGGAAAGCGCTGACCGGGCGATGTGACGAGATGAACACGGCAACGGCAGCTCACCGCAATCACCCGTCCCGGGTGAGGTGCCCGCGGGCGGGTGCGGGCAGGGTTTCGGCAGGGTAGTTCACCTGCGCCGAAGGAGGCCGCTGTGCCGGATTCGAAGCCGAACATTCTGGTGATCTGGGGCGACGACATCGGGATCACCAATCTCAGCTGCTACAGCGACGGCCTGATGGGCTATCGCACGCCCAACATCGACCGGCTCGCCGAGGAGGGCATGCGGTTCACCGACTCCTACGGCGAACAGAGCTGCACGGCCGGGCGGGCCTCCTTCATCACGGGCCAGAGTGTCTATCGCACCGGCATGAGCAAGGTCGGGGTGCCGGGCGCCGGCATCGGTCTGTCGCCGGAGGACCCGACCATCGCCGAACTGCTGAAACCGCTCGGCTACGCGACCGGGCAGTTCGGCAAGAACCACCTCGGCGACCTCAACAAGTTCCTGCCGACGGTCCGCGGCTTCGACGAATTCTTCGGCAACCTGTACCACCTGAACGCGGAGGAGGAACCCGAACTACCGGATTATCCGCACAAGGACACCTATCCGCGGCTGTACGAGCTGCAACGCCCGCGCGGGGTGCTGCATTCGTGGGCGACCGATGAGGACGACCCCACCGAGGACCCCCGCTTCGGGCGCGTCGGCAAGCAGCGCATCGAGGACACCGGCCCGCTGACCAAGAAGCGGATGGAGACGATCGACGAGGACGTGGCCGAGGCGTGCGTGGATTTCCTCACCCGCCAGCAGCAGGCCGGCACCCCGTTCTTCGTCTGGCTGAACTTCACCCACATGCATCTGCGCACGCATACGAAACCGGAAAGTGTCGGGCAGGCCGGATTCTGGCAGTCGCCGTATCACGACACGATGATCGACCACGACCGCAATGTGGGCCGTGTGCTCGATGCCCTCGACGAACTCGGGCTCGCCGACAACACGATCGTCATCTACAGCACCGACAACGGCCCGCACGCCAACACCTGGCCCGACGGCGCGACCACCCCGTTCCGCAGTGAGAAGGACACCAACTGGGAGGGGGCGTTCCGGGTCCCGCAGGTGATCCGCTGGCCGGGCCATATCGCCGCCCGTTCGATCTCCAACGACGTAGTGCAGCACCATGATTGGCTGCCGACCCTGCTCGCCGCGGCCGGCGAACCCGATGTCGTCGAGAAGCTGAAACAGGGATTTGCGGTGGGGGACAAGACGTTCAAGGTTCACATCGACGGCTACAACCTGTTGCCGTACCTCACCGGCGAGGCCGAACACAGCCCGCGGCGCGGCATGGTCTATTTCTCCGACGACTGCGATGTGCTCGGAATCCGGTTCGAGAATTGGAAGATCGTGTTCATGGAGCAGCGCAAACAGGGCACGCTCGGGATCTGGGCCGAACCGTTCACCCCGCTGCGGGTACCGAAACTGTTCAATCTGCGCACCGACCCGTTCGAGCGGGCCGATGTCACCTCCAACACCTATTGGGACTGGTTCATCGACCACGACTACATCGCCTTCTACGGGTCGGCCATCGCGACGGCGTTCCTCGACACGTTCAAGGAATTTCCGCCGCGTCAGGAACCGGCCACCTTCACCATCAACCAGGCGGTCGCCAAACTGCACGACTTCCTCGCGCGGGATTGACGATGGCAGTCTCGCTGGAATCGTGGAACGACGGGGAAACCACCTCCGCCATCGTCGATTTCGTCGCGCGCGTCACCGATCGCGACGGGCCCGGGTATGTCGAACCGTCCGCACGTGTCGCGGTATTCGACAACGACGGCACGCTGTGGTGTGAGAAACCGATGCCGATCCAGCTCGATTTCACCATCCGGCGACTGGCCGAAATGGCGATGCAGGAACCGGAATTGCGCACGCAACAGCCGTGGCGAGCGGCCTACGAGCAGGATCTGCAGTGGCTCGGCGCGGCGATGGTCAAGCACTATCACGGTGACGACGACGATCTGAAGTTGTTGATGGGCGCGGTGACTCGCGCTTTCGGTGAGATCACCGTCGAGGACTACGACGCGCGGGTGGCGGCATTCTTCGCCGACGCCGGTCACCCGACGCTCGGTCGTCCGTATCACGGCTGTGGTTTCGCGCCGATGGTCGAATTGCTGTGGTATCTGCGTGACAACGGATTCACCACCTACATCGCCTCCGGCGGCGACCGGGATTTCATGCGCCCGGTCGCGGGTGATCTCTACGGTGTGCCGCCGGAACGAGTGATCGGCAGTGCGCTCGGGCTGACCTATCGCGAACAGGAAGGCCGCAGCGACCTGCTCTACAAATCCGCGATGGACTTCTTCGACGACGGACCGGAGAAACCGATCCGAATCTGGAGCCGGATCGGCCGCCGTCCCATTCTGTCGGTCGGCAATTCCAACGGCGATCTGCCCATGCTGTCGTTCTCCGAACTCGCGGGCGCGCCGTCGCTGCGCATGCTCATCCTGCACGACGACGCCGAGCGTGAATTCGACTATGTCGCCGGCGCCGAGGATGCCCTCGCGCACGCGCGTCGCAACGACTGGACGGTGGTCAGCATGAAAAATGACTGGGCGCAGATCTTCACACCCGATTCGTAGGAACGGCCCGTGAATGTGAACATGTCGACCGCCACCGACGTACGGCAGATCCCCGCACAGACCTTCACCATGGGTTCCGACCGCCACTATCCGGAGGAGCGGCCCGCCCACCGGGTGGCCGTAGATGCCTTCGCCATCGAGGTTCGGCAGGTCACCAACGCCCAGTACGAACGGTTCGTCGCCGAAACCGGATACCGCACCGTCGCCGAACGTCCGCTCGATCCCGCCGACTTCCCGGGGGCGCCGGTCGAGAACCTGCAACCCGGCTCGATGGTATTCACCGGGACCTCCGGCCCGGTCGACCTGCGGCATCTGAACCTGTGGTGGCGCTGGACGCCGGGCGCCTCGTGGCGCCATCCCGAGGGGCCCGGGTCGTCGATCGTCGACCGGCCCGACCACCCGGTGGTCCATCTCGCGCACGAGGATGCCGCCGCCTACGCGATCTGGCGGGGCCGGGCGCTGCCGAGCGAGGCGCAGTGGGAAGCCGCGGCCCGCGGCGGTGTGGATGGCGCCGAATTCACCTGGGGAGAGGAGGGCGAAGCGGGTGATGCGCGACTGGCCAACTACTGGCACGGCGCCTTCCCGTGGCGTCCGGACCCCGGTTACGGTCGCACCGCTGCCGTCGGTTCGTACCCGCCCAACGCCTACGGCCTGTTCGATATGGCCGGCAACGTGTGGGAATGGACCGACGACTGGTACGCCGAACGTCATTCGGACGGCGGCGGGTGCTGCGTCCCGCGCAATCCGCGCGGTGGGGACCAGGAACGGAGTTTCGATCCGCGCCAGCCGCAGTTCCGGGTGCCGCGCAAGGTGATCAAGGGCGGTTCGTTCCTCTGCGCCGACAGTTACTGCCGCCGGTACCGGCCCGCGGCGCGGCGCCCGCAGATGATCGACACCGGCATGAGCCATATCGGCTTCCGGTGCGTGGCCGCGGCGAGCTGAACGGCGATTACCGTGGACCACGTGCGCATCGAGACGACTGCGGGGGATGCCGAGGTGGAGATCGAGCGGGGTACCGGCGATCGTTTTCTGCTGCTGCTCACCCACGGTTCCGGGGGCGGGGTGGAGGCCGGGGATCTGCTGGCCGTCCGCGATCGCGCGGTAGCGCTGGGCGGGGTCGTCGCGCGGGTGGTCCAGCCGTATCGAGTCGCCGGTCGGCGGGCGCCGGGATCGGCGACCGTGCAGGATGCGGCCTGGCTCGAGATCGTCGCCGCCCTGCGGGCACAGGTACCCGGCGTACCGCTGATCCAGGGCGGTCGCAGCAACGGCGCCCGGGTCGCCTGCCGGACCGCCGTGGCAGCCGGTGCGAAAGGCGTACTGGCGCTGTCTTTCCCACTGCATCCGCCCGGCAAGCCGGAGAAGACGCGGCGTGACGAACTGGTGGCAGCGTCCGCGCACGTCGATGTGCTGGTGATCAACGGCGAGCGCGATCCCTTCGGCATTCCGGATCCCTCCGATGCGGCCGAGGTGAAAGTCGTTCCTCGCCAGCCACATTCCTTCCGCACCGGATTCGATCTGATCGCGCAGACGGTGGAACCGTGGCTGCGCCGATGGACAACGCTGGATTGAGCGGAGCCGAAAATCTCTGCGGACTACGAAATCTCAGGTCCCAGCTCCGGGAAGACCCCGATGTCGTGCCGCGATCCGGGAGGTAATTTCGACTGCGGTCGGGATTTCGAGAGGAGAGTGATCCATGATCGCAGGCCCGATTCGCGCCGCTCGCCGTCCCGTGGCCGGTGTCGCACTGGCTGTCCTCGCCGCGACCGGTATCGCCGTCGCCGGGGCGGGAGCGGCCGAGGCGAGCGTTCCGTGTGGCGCGGCCCCGCCGTGCACTGCCGACGGCTTCGGCTCCGACGGGTTCAACGCCCAGGGTGTCGACCGGTTCGGCCGCGATCGCTCGGGTTTCGATCGGTCCGGATACGACTCGTTCGGCCGCGACCGCTCGGGCTTCGACCGGTTCGGTTACGACCGCTCCGGCTACGACTCGTTCGGCTACGACCGGTTCGGTTACGACCGCAACGGCTACGACCGGTCCGGATACGACCAATTCGGCCGGGACCGATTCGATCACCCCCGGGCGGATCCGCCCGCACAGTCCCACCGACCGGCGCCGCTACCCACCGGCAGCGCCGGACTGTGAGGCGTCGCCACCCCGGATCACGCGTCCGGGGTGGCCGTCGCTTGCTCCTCCAGATCGGGCACGGTCGCGGTGGCGACCACGAGGGCGTCGATGGCGTCGCGCCCCTCGGTCTCGCGGATCACCCGCTGCGCGGTGTCGACCCGGATATGTTCTGCCGCAGCGAGATCCGTCACCACGTCGTCGGGAGTGAACAGGATCGCCGGATCCTGTGGCCCGCCGTAACCGTCGGCGATATTGGTGGTGTCGTGCCCGAGGACGAGAAGGGTGCCACCCGGGCTCAGCCGCTCGGCCGCCGAGAGCAGCAGGGTGCGCCGCTGTTCGGCCGGCAGGTGGATGTAGACGGCGAGAATCAGTTCGAACGGGCCGTCGATCCCGGCGCCGGCCAGATCGGTGACGTCCGCGCATTCCCAGTCGATCCGGCTGCGCACCGACCGCGACAGCCGCGAGGCGACCGTGCGCCCCTTGTCGATGCCGACCTGGGAGAAATCGACCGCCCGCACCTGCCAGCCGTGCGTGGCCAGCCACAGCGCGTGCCGCCCCTCGCCGCACGCCAGATCCAGGGCACGCGGCAATTCCGGTGGCTCTTCCCCGGGCGCGTCCGGCACCAGGTGGACGCGGCGCTCCAATCCGAAGATGTGCTCGACGACCGTCGCGTTCGGCGGTGCGCCCCACACCAACTCGCTCTGCGCGTAGCGCTCGTCCCACTCGGCGGCGTCCATGGGGCGAGTCTAGCCAGCGACAGCGCGACGCCCGGCCGGGCGGAACCGACCGGGCGTCAGGCTGTTCGAGGCGAACTACAGCGTCGTGCGCATCAGGACGACGTTGTACTGGCTGTGTACCGTGGTGAGGAAATACAGGTCCCGCCCGGTCTGGTACGGGAAGATCGAGGGGGCGTACGCGGTCGGCAATTCGCGCGTATCGATCAGCACCTCGGGCGGACTCCACAGCCCCTCCGGGGACGACGCCCGGCGCATCACCACCGAATTCCACGGATCGGTGGTCAGCATGACGAACTGCCCGAGGTAGTCGTTCCACATCACCGACATCTCGGCTACTCCGCCGGTGATCGGGCGGGCGGCGTTCACATCGTTCTTGCGCCAGGCGCCGCCGTCCCAGTACTCGTATTCGGCGAGATTCTGGATGTCGTTCTCCCGCACGCGCGCGAGGTAGGCGAAATGATTGCGGCCCGACGGCGTGCCGTATTCGTACACCCAGCCGCCGCTCTTCACGAAGGCGTTCATCTGGAAGTTGGCATTGCCGCCCTCGTTGGGCCGGCGGGTGAAATCGAGGTCGGCCCAGGTTTCCCCGTTGTCGGCGGAAGCCGCCAGGCCCGAGTAGTTGGTGGTCCACTGGCCGACGTCGTCCCAGCTCTTCACCGACATCAGGCTCATGTACTGCACGCCGTTCACCGAGATTCCCGCGGTCGGGATGCGGCTGATCTCGATGAACGGAATCTTGGGGCTGGGAATCAGGTCCCGCGCCTGGCCGAACACGTCGCGCACGGCGCTGTCGAAATAGATGCCGCCCGAGGGATCCTCGGTGTGACTGCGCACCAGGATATTGCTGCGCCACGCCCAGAAACTGCCGGCCAGCAGATTCGGCAACCCCACGCCGGCGGTATCGCCGAAGGCGGTGAGCATCTCGCCGCGGCCGTTGTCCCACATGATTCCCAGGTCGGTGCCGAGGACGTTGTAGTTCTCGGTGGCGTTCGGGCTGGCCATTCCGGTGACCTGGAATATCGCTCGCGAACGGCCGACCAGATTCGGTAATCCGGTGGTGCCGTTGAGAACCGGAATAGGATTGATGGCATTCGGGTTGGCGGCCGCGGGCGCGGTCACTGTCAGAAGTACGGCCGAGGCGCCCGCTATCGCGGACAGCAGGACGGATACGGTCTTGGACAAATGCAGCCCTTCCCGTTCTCGCCGATGCGCCCCCGTTCACCGGCTTCGCTGGCAAAGTGTGAAAATGCTAACAGCGAATCGCAGCTAAAGGGGTTTTCTGCTCGAGTTTTCGGGTAATTCCCGGGTCGGCCGTGTGTCCCTTTGTCGGATCTACCGACGGCCGAGCGCCTGCCGGACCAGAAGTGGTATCTGCGTGGCCCGTTCGATTCCCAGGGTGCGTCGGGTGCCCGCATGCCAGGTGCGCTCGAACAATTGTTTGGCGGCGGCGACGGCGGGCGCCGGGCGCGCCGCGATGCGATCGGCCAATGTCTCGGCATCGGCGCGCGGATCCTCGCTGACCTCGGTGATCAATCCGATGCGGGCGGCATAGGCGGCGTCGACGGGGTCGGCGGTCATGGTCAGCAGGAGCGCCTTGTCCGCGCCGATCAGGCGGGACAACGTGACCGCGCCCGACATATCCGGGATCAGGCCGTGCGCGACTTCCATCACGGCGAAATCGGAATCCGGTGTGGCGAAACGGATATCGGCGGCCAACGCCAATTGCAGTCCGCCGCCGAAACAATGGCCGTGCACCGCCGCGATCACCGGCTGCGGCAATCGCCGCCACGCCCAGCACGCCTCCTGAAAGGTATTGGTGCCCAACCACGGTAGCGGCAGGAAATTGCGCACGATACTCAGCGGGTCGCCGGTCGCCTTCGCGATATCCAGACCACTGGAGAAACTGGGCCCGTTGCCGGCGAGGATGACGGAGCGAATCTCGTCGCGTTTTCCGATCACCCGTGCCACCCGCACGAGATCGTTCAACATGTCGATGGTGAGCCCGTTGTGTTTGTCGGGCCGGTCGAGTTCGACGTAGGCACGATCACCGTCGAAGGTCAGGGATACGTCGCTCATCGCTCACTCCGTACTGATCGGGTCGGCCTCCCGTGGTTACCCGTGGGTAGGCATCTGCTCGAGGATCATCTTCGCGCAACCGGCCGGGTCGTCGTAGAACGGGGTGTGGCCGCTGCCCGGCAGGGTGACGTGCCGGGCCTGGGGAAGCCACTGCCGCGCCCGGCGGCTCTGCGTCCGATAGGTGAGCAGGATGTCGCGGTTGCCCCAGGCGATCGTGACCGGAATGCGGGCGAGGCGCCCACCGTCGCGCAGCCGCGCGTGATCGAAAGAGGCCAGGGCCGAACGGAATCCGGGGGCGCCGAGGACGCCGTCCACGGTCGCCACCGCGGTCCGGGTGTCCAGCGCCCACGGCCGGCCGAACACGATGCTCAGGAAGGCGGTCCGCCCGGCCGGCGTGCCGAGGATGGCCGGCAGTTGCTTGCGCAGCCCCCGGCCCAGGGTGGCCGCGCGGCCGAGCGCCTGCTGACACCAGATGCGCCCGGCGTCGGACCAGAAGCCGATCGGTGAATACGCGGTCACCGAACTCGCCACACCGCGGGCGCCGAGGTTCAGCGCGATCAGGCCACCCATGGAGTTGCCGGCGAGGTGGGGACGTTCCAGGCCCTGCTCGGTGAGGAATGCGTGCACGGCGTCGGTGAGGGTGTCGACCGTGGTGTGCGGTAGCGGGTCGGACCCGCCGAAACCGGGAAGGTCGACCGCGATCACGTCGAAATGGGCTGCCAGCGAGTCGATGACCGGTTCCCACACCTGCCAGCGACTGCCGACGCCGTGGATCAGGACCAGTGGTTCACCGGTGCCGACCCGGTGATGGTTCAACATCATTCGAAACTCCCGCACCGAGACTCGGACGCCGACGAGGAACGGGGACACCCTAGCAATCATTGACGCAATGCCAACAGGGGTCGCAGACCCGCGGGCGCTGGATCTGTGCGGGGCGCCGTTGTGAAGGCTCCGTGTTCGCGACACTCGGACTGTTGTCCGGCCGCGTGATGCGGCAGTATCACCTGCGCGGTTCGTGTCCGGTTCCGCCGGAGCGCGCCATAGCTGATACGCCTGAGAATTGAGGAACAGTTGAGGATTTCGCTGATCGCCGCCGTCTGCATCGCCCTGCCGCTGCTGGGTGCGTGCGGCTCCGACAAGGATTCGGAGCCGACCGTCACCCAGGCCGACCTGTCGAAATCCCTGCAGTCCAGCGGCCTCAAGGATGCGAAACTCGCCGATTGCGCCGCCAAACTGTATGTGGACGAAGGTATTTCGCAGGACGGCCTGCGCAAGATGACCAAGCCCGGCAGCAATGCCCAGGTGGCCGACGGTTCGATGGGTGGCCTGAGCAAGGAGGACTCCGACAAGGCGCGCGCGGCGACCCAGAAGATCGCGACCACCTGCGTCGCGGCGCCGCAGTAGTACCGCGCGCCGATCACCGATCGCTCGACGAATTCGACCGCCCGAACGCCTCCGGACCGATCTACCGTGGGGTATGGCCACAGCGGAGTACCAGCACCTGCTCGTCGAGCGCAACGGTGAGACCGTTCGCATCACGATGAATCGGCCGGACCGGCGCAATGCGCTCTCGGCCGAGCATCTGAGGGAGTTGTTGTCGGCATTTCGCTGGGCGGGCGGCAGTGATGCCAGCGGGATCGTTCTGGCCGCGAACGGTCCCGTCTTCTCCGCTGGGCACGATTTCGCCGATGTCGCCGCCCGTGACCTGCTCGGTGTCCGCGACCTGCTGACCCTGTGCACCGAGGTCATGTCGACCGTCGAGTCCCTGCCCCAGGTCGTGGTCGCGCGTGTGCACGGCCTGGCGACCGCCGCCGGATGCCAGCTGGTGGCCTCCTGCGATCTCGCCGTGGCCGCCGAATCGGCCGGCTTCGCTCTCCCGGGCGGTAAGGGCGGCTGGTTCTGCCACACCCCGGCCGTTCCGGTGGCCCGGGCGATCGGCCGCAAACGCCTGATGGAACTCGCCCTCACCGGCGATCCGATCGATGCTCGCACCGCCGCCGACTGGGGCCTGATCAATCGCGCCGTCCCCGACGCCGATCTCGATCGGGCGGTCGCCGACCTGCTCACCAGGGCCACCCGGGGCAGCCGGGCGAGTAAGGCGCTGGGTAAGCGGACGCTGTACGCCCAGCTCGACCGTCCGGAGGACGACGCCTACGCGATCGCGCTCGAGGTCATGGCCGCCGCGTCCCAGCTGCCCGGTGCGCGCGAGGGTATGGATGCCTTTCTGAACAAGCGCACGCCGATCTGGCCGGACTAGCCGGCCGTCGGCGGGGAGGGCGCCGATTCGGCCGCGATCGAGCCGAATCGGCGTCGGCCTAGTGCCCCGCGGTGTTCGGGTCCTGCTGGGCGAGCACGAAGGTGCCCTGCCCGTCCGGGCCCAGTCCGGTGTCGAGAATCTTGTCGTCCAGGAAGTCGACGACATGCTCGTCGAGGAAGACCCGCGGGCCTTCCGCATTGAGCACCTGATCCTGGTCCGACGGCCCCGCGGCTACTGCGAGCTGCAGTGTCTCGGCGCCGTCGGTGGTGGAGATGCGTAGTCCAGCATCGTCGGGCATCCCGTCCGCGGAGGTGATGGTGCGAACGGCCTCGATGGCAGTGGGCGTGATCATGAGCATCTGTCCGGTTTCCTTCCGCCGTCGTCACAGGTCACGGTCGGTGCGATGGATCCGTGCCGCGGACCGGCCCTCCTACCCGGCCGCCTGACGTCCACGGCACCCAGCACCTCGGGAGGGGTAGCCACGATTCGCCTCGACTAACCTCTCGGCCGGAATCGGTACCGTACGGGGTCCTCCGGCGTTTCGCTCGCCGCGGTCGGAGGTATCTCGCCGAGCGGTGGATCGAGGTGACCGTCCGGCATCGACTTCGGCGTCAGCTGACGCGGACCCCGGCCGCGGAGATCGGCCGCTGGTGGTTCACCGGCAGCCGAAGTGCAAGAGAGGCAAGGGAATTCGTCTGGATGGGCGGGGCGCGCACCCGACGGGCGCTATCGCGGAGGAGAAGGGAGAGCCGGTGACGGGAATCGAACCCGCACTCTCAGCTTGGGAAGCTGATGTTCTACCACTAAACTACACCGGCTGGTGCGTGAGGCACTGCAGAGAAGATAGCAGAGGCCGTCCCCGAGGTCACAACTTCCCACCTAGAACGGCCCGCCCCCGATGGGCCGAGTCGCCACCAGGCCGGGCGGCCGTCGCGGCGGCCGCCCGGACCGGGCGATGCGGTTGCTACATCACGGGCAGCGGCGGTGATTTCGGGAAGACGACCGGCAACGAGGACAGCGCACGGTGGAACGGGCCGGGCCGCCATTCCAGTTGTGCGGCCGGGACGGCCAACTGGATCTCCGGCAGTGCGTCGAAGAGTTGGTCGATGGCGTTCTGGACCGTCAGATAGGCCACCGATTTGGCGGGGCAGGCGTGCGGTCCGGTGCTCCAGGCCAGATGCGAGCGGTTGCCGATACTGCTCCCTGCGTCGCCGCGGATCTTCGGATCGTTGTTGCACGCCGCGAGGCTGATCAGAACCGGCTGGTTGGCGGGCAGCCACACGCCGTCGATCATGATCGGCTGCCGGGGATAGGTGGTGCAGAAGTTGGCCATCGGCGGGTCGTTGAACAGGATCTCGTCGAGGGCGTCGGTGGTGGACAGGTTGCGGCCCAGGATGTCGCCGAACCGGAATCGCTCATCGGTGAGGATGAGCATCAGCGCATTGTTGATGAGGTTGCGCTGGGCCTCGAAGCCCGCGCCGTAGAAGGACATCAACTGGGCGAACACCTCGACATCGTTGAGGCCGTTCGGGTGATGGGCCAGGTGTGAGGTGACGTCGTCGCCGGGCTGCTCGCGCCGGAACGCGATGAGTTCCATGAGCGCTTCCTTGAGCATGTCCATACCCTGTTGACCCCTGACGGTGTCGAACCGGGCGGCCATGCCGTTGGCGACTCGGGTCCCGATGTCGGCGGGGCAGCCGACCATCCGGTTGAGGACCTCGAGGACGAGCGGGAACGAGTACTGCATGACGAGATCGGCGGATCCCTGCTCACAGAAGGAGTTGACCAGCGGAACGGCAACCCTTTCCACGATCGCGGGCACGCTGTGGAGGTCGATGTGGTCGATCGCGGTGACCGACGGAGCGCGGTAACGGGCATGGGACGCACCGGTGTTGTACCGGGCCGCCGGGTACCACTCCATCATCGGGCGCACGGGTGAATCCTGCGGAATGGTTTTCTGCCAGGTGCGCGGATCGGAGGGGAAGTGGTCCGGGTCGTTGAGGATGCGAACCGCGACGGAGTAGTCGATGACCAGGGTGGCAGCCACGCCGGGGGCGAGCTCGACGGGAACGAGGGAGGGGTACTGCCCTCGCATCTCGCGATAGGCGGCGTGTGGATCGGCGACGAATTCGGCTGTGTACATCGGGAATCGGTCGTCGTCGGCATCGAAGGGCGAGCCGTGCTGCACGGGGCATATTCCGGTCGCCGTGGTGTAAGGCTCGGGGAGGGGTGACTGTGGTGTGGTCAAAGACGGGACTCCAGACGGATGGAACAGAAATTCGACGAGAGCTCGGCGGGTGCGGCACGTGACGCACTCACATGGGCGGTACGAGGAAGACTGTGTGCCGGACCGTCTCGACGCCCACAGATCTGCAGACTTCGATGACCTGTCGTGCGGTGCCTGGCGGTTCGCCCACGCAAGCAACATAGCAGCGACGCGGCGACGGTGTCTGCGAACGTGGGAGTAGGGTGCCGCCGCCGGCGTCGGGAGTCGATCGGATGTGCTTGTGGGTCAGTGCTTTCCGCTCATATCCGGCGTCTGCACCGCCGCGACCGCCGCGCCCGGATCCGGGAGGTGCTCCGAGTCCGGTGTGTGCGGCGGACGGGACGACAGGTCGCCGCCGCGAGATATGCCGAGCAGACGGAGCATCGGCGCCGTCGAGGCGGTCGTCACCAGTGCCATCATCACCAGCAGTGAATACAACTGGGTGCCGATGAGGCCCGTGGTCAAGCCCACGTTCAGAATCACCAGTTCGGTCAGACCTCGGGTGTTGAGCAGCGCTGCCACGGCGGCGGCCGCCCGCGACCGCATTCCGGTCAGCCGGCCTGCGACGTAGACGCTGCCGACCTTTCCCACCACGGCCACACCGATGACCACGACCAATTCGCCGATCGAGGTCGCGTCGACCGAGCCGAGATCGACGGCCAGCCCGGCGATCACGAAGAAGCCGGGCATCAGCAGGAGGCACAGAATTCGCACACCGGACTCGACCGTCCGGCGGCGTTCGCGCGGGAAGATGACACCGAAGGCGAAAGCGCCGAAGATCAGGTGCAATCCGATCCATTCGGTGATCGCGGCGAGCCCGAGTGCACCACCCACGCCGAGCGCGAGCATCGTCTGCTGGGTGCCCGATTCCGAGATCCGGGCCAGCAACGGTCGCACGAACCACCACAGCAGGCCGACCAGCGGGAGGAGCAGGACGAGCCGCCACCCGGCGCCACCCGGGTGTGCGAGTGCGAGCACGACGGCCAGGACCGACCATGCCACGACGTCGACCAGCGCCGCGCAGGCCAGGCTGAGCTGTCCGATCTCGGTGCGAACCAGATTGCGGTCGTGCAGGATTCGCGCCAGAACCGGGAAAGCGGTCACCGCCATCGCACAGCCGACGAACAGGGCGAAGTGAAGCCGGTTGCCGGTGGTGTGGCGTGCCAGGACGGTGACCGCGACCGCGCTTCCCAGCGCGAAGGGGATCGCGTAGGCCGCCGCCGACACCGCGGGTATCGAACGGCGGGCACCGCGGAAGATCTCCCGATCGAGTTCCAGGCCGGCGACGAACATGAACACGGCCACCCCGATATTGGCGAGCAGCGACAGATACGAGCGTCCGGCTTCGGGAAACAGGGTGGTGGACAGGTGATGTCCGATGACGGTGGGACCGGCGAGGATTCCGGCCGCGATCTCGCCGATGACCGGTGGCTGCCCGATCTTTTCGGCGAGCCGACCGAGCAGGTGTGCGGCCGCCATGATGAGAACCAAGTCGAGCAGGACCGTGATGGTGGGAGCGGGCACTCAGATCTCCTCGAAGGCATCATCGGGCAGAGCCGGTTCCGGCTGCGGACCGGTCGCGTGTGCGGGTGGGACGACCGCGGGATGGAAAACTTCGCGGATATAGCACACGGGATGGCGGCCGAGCGTCATGATGTATGCCCTGGACGCACTGGGCCGGCCGTCCGGCCACGGCCGCAGGCCCGCCCAGAGCAGGCGGCGGCGCTGGGGCAGGCCGCGGGTGAGCAGGCCGTGGCCGATCGGCATCCGGAGATCGTCGATGCCGCTGGCGGCGGCCGACTGTGGCACGGCCACAACGTAATTGATCGACACGGTCGCCAGCGCGGGGGTGACCAGACGGGAGCGCCGGACCAGCGCGCCCTCGGCATCCCGCAGCCGGAGTTCGTCGATGATGAATGTGGGCAGTGTTCGGGGCGGAACCTGGTGCTGGCGCAGGACGTGCACGCTCAACGTCGTCTCGAGGATGTGTTCGAGCGCCGTCGTCGTGAGGCCCTCGCCCGACAGCAGGGATCGGGTCGTGGGGTGGTGGAATCGCTCGATCTGCGTGGCCGGGTTCGTCCGGAATCCCGGCCCGCTGGGCGTCGGTTCGCTCAGTGGGCCGGGGACGGATCCTGTGACGGTCACTGTCGACTCCACGTCTCGGTTCGCACCGGGAGTCCTGGTGACGTCACCGCTACAGTGCGGCGCCGGCGCCCTTGCGGGGCGGTTGGACCGGGAGCGCCACGGCCTCGCGTTCGGCGTCGGAGCGCGGGCGGCTCGTCAGGCCGAACACCGGTTCGGTGGTGATGCGGATCTCGCCCATCGTGGTGTCGGACAGCGGATCACGCCAGTGGTCCCAGACCGGCGACATATCCAGTCCGCCCATGTACTTGATGTTGACCCCGTCGGTGTCCGGGGCGGTGTGCAGGCGCTCCGCCTCGGAGACGATGACCTCGGTGCCGGTACGGTCCTGATCGCCCGTGGTCTCGCCGACATCGGTCAGACCGGCCATGATCCGGGTGAACGACTGCTCGGGTGAATCGCCGTCGTGGACGTCGGTGAGCTTGTGCGCGTGCGCGAAGTATTCCTCGGAACCGATGTAGTGCTCGTACATCCGGGAGACCAGGGAGAGGAACCGGGTGTAGCCGCGGCGGTAGGTGTATTCGTAGTACGCCAGCGCATCGGTCTCGGACATCTCACCGCGCAGTGTGGTCGCGATCGCCGCCGCGGACACGAGCCCGGAATAGGTCGCCAGGTGGACTCCGGTGGACAGCAACGGGTCCAGGAAGCACGCCGCGTCGCCGACGAGGACGTAGCCGGGTCCGCAGAACCGGTCGGCGACATAGGAATAGTCCTGTTCGGCCCGCACGTCGGCGATCTGCTCCGCACCCTCGAGCATTTCGCACATCGGCTTGCTCTCCCGGATGGTCTCCAGGTAGTACGACTGGCGCGAATCGTGCGCGCGCAGCTTTTCCGCGGCCAGCCGCGCCGAGACCACATAGCCGACGCTGGTACGACCGTCGGCGAGCGGAATGTTCCAGAACCAGCCGCCCTCCGGGGTCGACACCACGTTGATCGCGCCCTCCGGGCTGTCCGGGTGCAGATGGGCGCCCTTCCAGTACGACCAGACCGCGACGTTGCGGAAGGCGGGATGTTGGCGACGCATGCCGAAGTGTTTGGCCAGCAACCCGTCTCGGCCGGTGGCGTCGACGAGGAAGTCGAATTCGGCGGTGTGGACGGTGTCGTCGCCGGCCTTGACCCATTCCGCCGCGGTGGGACGCTCACCGTCGAACAGGATGTTCTTGACGGTCGCCTGTTCGATGACCTGCGCGCCCTGGTCGGCGGCGTTGCGCAACAGGAGGTCGTCGAAGGCGGCCCGGTCGACCTGCCAGGACCATGCCTCGGCATCGACGAGCTTGGACCAGTCCAGCAGCCAGGTGTCGTTCTGCCACTGGAAGTAGCCGCCGCGTTTGATCTGGAAGCCGTGTGCGGCGACCTTGTCGTAGGCGCCGGATATCCGCAGCGTGGACAGGCACGAGGCCAGCAGTGATTCTCCGATGTGGTAGCGCGGGAACGTATCCCGCTCCAGGAGGGTCACCTGCACGCCGGACCGTGCGAGCAGTGCGGCGGCGGTGGACCCCGCCGGGCCGCCGCCTACCACCAGAACGCGCGGAATTTCGTTGTTCCCCATAGCAACTCCCTGGAACTGCGTACGAACGGACGGTGCGCCGGAACGGCTACCGGACCGGGTCCGGATGGCATGTCCTACGACAAAACCCGAAACCTCCGTAGCCGCTTGTTAACTCGAACTCGGCACACGGGAAATCAGTTTATCAGTAGTACTTGAATCCTCAAGGGAAACAGCAAGTTTCGATGCAAGTTCATATCGGTTTGGAGTAGCTAGAAAATAGCTGCTGACGATACGAAAATGCCGCTGTCTGTGATGCGCGGCCGGGGGTCACGACAGGGGACGCGACGTTGCGTTACGTGAGTGCCGTTTTCGGCGAGCAAAGTGAAAGGGGCGGTGACGACGGCCCGAGACGGGGCAGCGGTCCCAGTTCGGTCACATCCGGCATCACCCCACTTCCACCGACTCATCCAGAGTAAGGCCTGTGTCCGGTTCCCGCGTGGCATCCGCCGGATTCCGGCGTCTCCCGTCCAGGTACGCCCTGGTCGCGCGGTATGTGACGCAGAATCGTTGGGGCCGAACGAGATTGCGGTATGCGGGCGACCTGACGGGCACCCGGGCCGGGCCGCGGTCGCCGTGCGTCAGGGCGCTGACACACGGCACCGCGACCCGTGCCGGTGGCGCTAACCGGTGGTCGTCTCGGCGGTCAGTGCTGCGGTCGTCTCGGCAGCGCGCTGCGCGTCCGCAACACTGCAGCGGCCGAGACCGCACGCGGTCGCGACGCCGAACGCGGTGCGCCCGGCCGCCTGTTCGAACAGTTGCAGAGCGTGAGCGCTGTCGTCGGCGGAATCGGGTGACACCACCCCCGCGATGACGTTCCAGTCGGGGTCCAACCGGCGCAGGGGCGCATAGAACGCGGCGTCCCGCGGCGCGGGTTCGGCACCGAACGCACACGGAATGTGCACCGCCGGAAAGGGAGTGCCGTGTGCGCGCAGGCGGCGGGCGGTGTGCTTCAGCAGGGTGACCGCGGGCGCCAGCGAACGCGGGCTGAGCAGCGCCTTGTGCTGGTAATCGCCGTAGCACAGGTGGACCACCGCCTGTGCCCCGATCTCGTGTATGCCGGTGAGTACCCCGGCCAGCTGGCGAGCCAGCAGCGGCCCCGCCGCCCATTTCGCGCCCAGTTGGTCGGCCTTGACCATGCCCAGCAGCGCGAACGGTGATTCGACCTGCCAGACCACGCGATCGCCGTAGCGCGCGTTCACCTCCGCGATCTCGTGCAGTGCGGCCTCGGTGAACACCGGCAGATGCCGCAGCGCGGCCGCGATGAGATCGGAGCGGCGCAGTGCCGGACCGAGCGGGAAACCGTTCGACACCGCCGCACCGGCGAAGACGAACATCGCCAGATCCAGCGGATTGGGTTGGCTCAGTTGCAATCTCGTCCCGTCCAGTTCGGGCCGTCCGGCGCGCACCTCGTCGAAGGCGGCTACCACGGCGCCGATGCGGTCGAGCCGGTCCATCGCCACGTGCCGCGGTTCCAGCTTCGCCCCCGGGCGCAAGCCGTAACTCGGGAAATCACTGTAGTCGGCGTAATCGCCGGTGCGGACGACATCGAAGACGTCCTCGTGCTCTCTGCGCCGGCGGAGGTAGTCGAGGATCCAGTCCGGATCCAGATCACAGGGCAATCCGGTCACGGGATGGCCCGCACTGCGATCGGCGAACCACTGCAGCACCGCAGCATCCCCGGTCATCAACTCGGCTGGAACACTTCCGACATAATGCGCACACCTGGTCATCGCACTCCTCGTAATTCCGTTTGCCCGTCTACATTCTCAGCCAGATCGTTTGCAGGTGAAAGAATTCCGGGAACCGTGAGGTAGGCGCGGTGCTGCGAGGGAGGTGCCGGCGGTGCTACGGAACGGCGGGGGTGCCGCCGGGAGCTACCGGCAGGCCGGCCGCCTTCCAGGCCCGGAACCCGCCGATCAGATCGGTGGCGCGGCCCAGTCCGAGACGCTGTGCGTCCGCGGCGGCCAGGCTGGAGGCGTACCCCTCGTTGCAGACGATGATGACCTCGGTATCGGACGTCAGGTCCGGGAGCCGATGCGCACCGCCGGGGTCGAGCCGCCATTCCAGCACGATGCGCTCGACGACGACCGCGCCCGGGATCTCACCCTCGGCGAGGCGGTCGGCGTACGGGCGGATATCCACCACGAGGGCGCCCTCGGCCGCCCGGTGCGCGGCGGTGACGGGCTTGACGCGGTTCAATCCGGCGCGTGCCCGGGCGAGCAGATCCTCGGCGCTCATACCGTCACTCCTCGGCGATCGGGCGATGAAGGGGCTACCGGCATGGTCACACACCGGTGAAATCCCGCAGCGACCGGTATTCGCGGACCGGTCGCAGCGGTGGCGAGTACGCGTGCACCGTGGTGGCCGGCCGAGCGCTGCGGTTGTGCAGCTGGTGGGCGCGTTCGGGGCCGAACGCGATCGTGTCGCCGGCGCGGCGACCGGCCGAGCGTACCGGGCCGGTGGGGTAGCGATAGTCCTCGTCGAGTTCGCCGATCGAGACGGTGAACGAACCCGACGCACCGCCGTGGTCGTGCGGCTCGGTGCCTTGTCCGGGCGCCCACGACAGCAGCCACAGTTCCACGCCCATCGTCAGCGCGAGCCGGGTCCACCAGCGCCGCGTGGTGTCGAACCGCACGATATCCAGCAGCGGTGTCGCCAGTTCGCTCGCCACCACCGCGGTGAGCTCGTGCAGTTCGGCCGGTGTCCACAGCGTGCGCTCGGCCACCACGGCATCGCGGAGTAGCGGCACGTCGACGCCCGGATGAATATCTTTCGCGTGCTCGAGTCGCACAGGCACGGACGTCGTCACCACTACCCCTTCCACACCGCGGTCACGCGAATTCTTCGCCGCCACACCCGGTTTGCCACCATCCAGACTCACCGTGAGCGAAACTCCGCGGGCCGCGCCGAGGAACGAGTGGCGGGACGGACACGTGAACGAGACACCGTGTCCGACTGCCTGCGTCCCGATAATCGATTCCTGGTTTATCCGCGAGCGGCCCGGCTTCGAATCATTAGGTGTTACGCCGGTGGCAGAGGTGTTCGTCGCGACGGCGTGACGTCAGCTGCTGTCTCGCCGAATCACCGCGGTGATCCGGCCACGGATGAGGTGCTCGGATGACCAGTGCTGCCGGAATCGATGGGATGGGACCGATCGACTATCTCGTCATCGAGTTCCCCGCGGGCCGCCCGCCGGACGGTTCGGCATTGCCGGTGCTGCGCGATCTGGTCGGCCGGGGCATCATCCGGGTACTGAATCTGGCGTTTCTCCGGAAGGAGGGCGACGGGTCGCTGACCGGCATCGATATCGCCGATATCGGACTCGAGTGCGAAGCGAGCGTGGCCTTGTTCGCGGAGGAGACGACAGGTGTGCTCGACGACGGCGATCTGCGGGAGGCGGGCGCCGCATTGCACCCCGGGCGTTCGGCCGCCGTTCTGATCTACGAAAACACCTGGGCCGCACCGCTGTCGGTGGCCTTGCGACGCAACGGCGCCGAAACGGTCGCGGCGGGTCGCATTCCGGTCGAGGCTATTCTGACGACCATGGACAGTCTCGACGACAAGAACTGACACCGGCGATTCAGCTGCCGAGGACGTGGAGGCGCACCTCGTCGGTCCATTGCACGTACTCGACCCGCGTCCCGTCGGGGTGGCGGGCGTAGACGACCTCGCCGGTGGCGGAGGTGACCGGCTCGCCGAGGATCGAGCCGCCGACCTCGGCGAGGAAGTCCGGGAGCGCGCCCAGATCGTCCACGATCACCGGGCCGACGGTGCCGCGATATCCGTCGATCGCCGCGTCCGGCCCCGCGACGACGAGAAAGCTACCGACAGCGGCGATTTCGGCCTCCTCGAAATGAAAGCCGAGGTCGGCCGGCGCGCCGACGAGTCGTTCGTAGATCGGCAGAGCCGCATCCATATCCGCGACGAACAGACGGGCGTAGGTCTCGAGAATTCGCACGCCTCGCACGCTACGGTCGATCCCTACGCTGGGTAAGTACGCACTTCCAGGTGAGAGGTAGGCGGTGAGCGGGACCGAGCAGGAGCAGGCGGCGGCTGTCGCACGCCGAATCTTCGCAACCCTGTCCACCAAGTGGGCGCTGGCCGTGCTGGAGGCGATCGGTGACCGGGAGTGCCGGTTCGCCGAACTGCACCGCGCCGTCGAGGGCATCAGCTACAAGATGCTGACCCAGACGTTGCGCACTCTCGAAGCCGACGGCATCGTCGCCCGCTACGACCACCACACCGCGAATCCGCGCGTCGACTATTCGCTGACCGCGGCCGGGCTAGACCTGCTCGCCACGGTCCACCAGCTGTGCACCTGGTCGCGCGCGCATCTGCGCGAGTTGCTCGACGAGGCGCCCGAGCAGGCGGGCACGTAGCCCGGGTCCCGCGGTAACGGCCGGTCGAACGCGGATCGTCACCCGCGCTCGACCGAAGCGGTGCGAGGCCGTGCTGCTCCCGGCCCGGCACCGAAACCCGTCACCGCACGTTGGGCTCGTCCGCGAGGTAGGGCGGGGCCGGCTCGTACTGCATGTGTTCACGCACCCGCCGGGCGTGATCGCGGCCGTGCAGGGCCCCGATCAGCCACAGCGCCATATCGATGCCCGCCGAAATGCCTTGGGAGGTCACGAGATCGCCGTCCACGACGTACCGGCTCCCGGTCACCACGGTGACGTCGCCGCGGGCCTGGAGCGATTCGTGGAACAGGCGGTGCGTGGTGATGCGCCGTCCGGTCGCCAGACCCGCCTTGTGCAGCAGGAACGCCCCCGTGCACACGCCCGCGGTCCAGTCCGCCCCGGCCGAGGTGGTGCGAATCCAGTCGACCAGGGCCGGATTGTGGACCTGGACGCGGGTGCCCTGGCCGCCGGGCACCAGCAGCACGTCGAGGGCGGGGTGGTCGTCGAAGGTGTGGTCCGGCAGAACGCGCATGCCGTTGACGCAGCGGATCGGATCGGTGCGTTCGGCGATCAGCACCGCGCGGTCCTGGTACTCGCGCAGCATCGCCGAGACCATGAACACCTCCCACGGCCCCGCGAAGTCGAGTTCCTCGACGTCCTCGAACAGCAGTACCCCATATGTCGTCATGAACGTGGTTCCTCCGAGAGCTGACGTGGATCGGACGATTCGATGCTGCCCGGCGCTCGCCGCACCGGGCCCTCTTCCCGCCACTGATGACGGTTGTGCCAGCGCGCCAACGGTTTCGGCGCCCACCAGTTGGCGCGCCCCATCACCTTCATGAAGGCCGGCACGAGAAGTATGCGAACGAGGAAGGCGTCCGTCAGCACGGCCAGCGTCAAGCCGAAGCCGAGGCCGCGGGCGAACGACACCTGCGACACCATCATCGCGGCGAAGGCGATGGCCATGACGGTGGCGGCGGCCGTCACGATCCGTCCGCTGCGGGCGAGCCCCACCGCGACGGCCTGCCTGCTCCCGGCGTCGGAGCGATCCGAGCGCAGCCATTCCTCGCGGATGCGGGAGAGGACGAACACCTCGTAGTCCATGGCGAGGCCGAAAGCCATGCAGCCCAGCAGAATCGGCATCGTCACCACGGTGCGCCCGATGGCGGTGGTGCCGAGCCCGCCCAGGTGGTGATCCTGGAACACCCACACCATCGCGCCGATCGCCGCGGTCAGCGACAGGACGTTCATGACGATGGCCTTCAACGGCAGCACGACACTGCCGGTCATCATGAACAGCAGTGCGGCGGTGGCCAGCACCATCAGGGTCAGCGCGAGCGGTAGCCGGTCGCTGATGCCGTGCACCGCGTCCAGATCGCGTTGGGTCAGGCCGCCGAACAAGGTTTCGCCCGGCGCCGCAACGGCTTTGAGTTCGGCCAGCTGGTCGCGCCCGGCCTGCGAGAACGGGTCCTTCGTCGTCTGTACCGTCAGATACGCCGCATCCGCATGGGCGGCCGCATCCGTCGCCCGGGTCGAGACCACCTGCCCCTTCGCGACGGTGGCGCCGGGGGATTGCACGGCGACGACCCCGTCGACCAGAGACAACCGCTGGGCGTAGGCGGTCAGCTCGGTGGCGGGCGGGGCGGCGTCCGGGAACACGATCGGGGTTCGCCCCTGGCTGTCCACCGGGAACTGCGCGCGCAACACGTCACCGGTCTGTCGCGACTGCGTACTGCCCGGCAGCGCCCGGTCGTCGGGATAGCCGAACCGCGCTCCCAGCAGCGGCAGGCTCAGGATCACCAGGAGTCCGGACACCAGCACGATCACCGGGACGGCCCGGCGCATGGCGAACATCGCGCCCCGATACCAGGCGGTGCGCACCACCTCGGGAGCCGTCGCGCCGGAGCGGCCGAACAGCCGCCGGATCGGCGGCCGGACGTCGAGGCCGTCGAGCCGGTCGCCGAGTACGACGATCAGCGCCGGCGCCACCACCAGCGCGCCGATCAGGCAGAACGCGATGGCGCCCAGACCGCCGAAGGCCAGCGAACGCATGAAGTACATCGGGAACACCAGCATCACCGACATGGCGATGCCGACGGTCAGCGCCGAGTACGCCACGGTCCGCCCCGCGGTGTTGAGCGTGCGGATCAGCGCCTGCTCCGGTGTCAGGCCGGCGGCCTTCTCCTCGCGGAAACGGCTGATGATGAACAGCGTGTAGTCGATGGCCAGCGCGAGGCCCAGGGCTTGCGCGACGTTGACCGCGAAGACCGCGACATCGGTGAACGACACCAGGATTCGTAACCAGGCCACCGATCCGGCGAGTGCGAACATCGAGATCGCGAGGGGCACCGCGGCCGCCAGGACGCTGCCGAACACCCACACCAGCACGATGAAGGTCAGCGGGATGGCGATCATGTCCATCTTCACCGCGTCCACCTGCGACTGGTGGTTCAGCTCGTACAGCGAGACCGCCTGACCACCGGCGGTGACCGTGACGCCGTCGCGATCGCCGATCAGGGGGGTGGCGATGTCGTGGGCACGCTGCATGGCGTCCTTGTCGGTGCCCGCCACCAGACCGGCGATCAGCCCGGTGCGTCCGTCCCGGCCGGCCAGTGCCGACCGTTGCTGCGCCGGTTCGTCCCAGTAGGAGACGACCTGGTTGACCTGCGACGACTGATGCAATGCGGCGAGGATCGCCCCGGCCCGGTCGCGGGCGGGCGCGCTGTCCACACCGTCCGGCGCGGTGACGGCGAACACGAGGGAGAAACCGCCGGCGCCGAAGCGATCGGACAGGATCCGCTCGGCTCGGGAGGATTCGGCATCGGGTGGGTCGTAACCGCCGGCCGGTAGCTGTGTGAGCACCGAGGTGCCGAAGCCGCCGGCCAGCAGCAGGAACAGGAATGCGGCGATCAGGGTGATGCGCGGCGCTCGCAGTACGACCGCCGCCAGGCGGGTGAACATAAGGCTCCCAAAGGTTGCGGGGCGGGCTCCGGCGGGTTGCACGCCCGCCGGGGCGTCAGTAGCATTCCGGAAGTCTCTCCTACTTATAAGTTATTTGTAGCATCGTGTTCCAGAATGGAGAAGCTGATGGTCGAAGCGGTCACCGCGGAGAAGATCGACGCCTACGACCTCGGATATATCGCCGGCAGCAGGCTGGAGACCGAGGACGGCGTGCACATCTACTACGAGCGCTACGGCATCGAATCGCCGACGACGATCGTGCTCATCCCGAACCTCTTCCTGATCGCCCCCCTGTGGCGCAACTTCAGCGCCGAGCTCGCGACCAAGTACTCCGTCGTCTCCTACGACATGCGCAACAAGGGGGCGTCGACGCAGGTCGACGGGGTGGTGGACTTCGAGCGGCACATCCACGACCTGCGCGCCGTACTCACCCACCTCGGGGTCGAGCGGCCCTATCTGGTCGCCTCGTCGGACTCGACGCTGCTGGCCCGGGAGTACGCCCTGGCCTATCCGGACGAGGTCGGCGGGCTCGCGCTGTACGGCCCGGTCTTCAACGCGATCGGCGGCCGGCGGCGGCGCCGGCTGATCCAGGCGTGGCTGTCGACGGTGACGAACGTCGGCCCGACGGCGCTGTTCAACGAGATGTATCCACTCATCTACTCGCACCACACCGTCGAATTCGGTGGCTCGCCCGCCTATCTCGCGCTGAAGGAACGATTCATCGCGTTGAGTTCGCAGCAGCAGTTGATCACCAACCTGAAGACGTCGCTGACGGTCAGTGACGAACCGGACCGCCTGCGCCAGATCGCCTGTCCGGTCCTGCTTTCCGCCGGCGAGAACGACTTCCAGACCTCCGCGGCGATGATGGGCGAGGTGGCGGCCATCATGCCCGATGCCGAAGTGGAGGTGATCCCGAATTCGGGCCACGCGCCGTACTTCGAGGCCACCGCCGAATTCGAGGCCTCGATCGACCGGTTCGTCCGCGCGACACTCGCCCGCTGACCGTCGCGGCCGAGGTCGAATTATGACTACTTTCGACACCCTCCTGACCGGGTGGGCCGCCGATTTCGGTGACCGCACGGCGGTCGGCGACGGCGTCTCGGGCGGATACAGCTATCGCGATCTGGATGCGGCGGCTCGCGACGCGGCGGCCTGGCTGCACCGCGTCGTGCCGCGTCCGCCGTTTCTGCTCCTGCCCGGTAATACGCCCGACGACGTGGCATTCCTGCTGGGCGCCCTGCGGTCGGGCCTGGTCCCGTTGATCGGCGATCCGGCGTGGAGCGAACGCGAGATCGAGGACACCGCCGGCCGCACCGGCGCGTCCGTCGTGATCTCGGGACGGCACGGTGACAACCTGCCCGGCTACCGTTGCCGGGGCGGTGCGATCCGTACGGTGCGGCCCGGTGCCGGCGAGAACGACTGTGCCACACACGATCTGACCGACATCGACTTCGGCCGCTTCACCTCCGGCAGTTCCGGCGCGCCGCGCTGTCTGGGATTCGGCAGTGCCGCCATGATCAATGCCGCGACGGCATGGCGCACCGCGACCGGGCTCGACGCCGACGACTCGGTGATGTGTTTCGCCTCGCTCAACAACGGGCTCGCCTTCAACACGTCGTTACTACCGGTCTTCGCCTCGGGCGCCACCCTGATCCTGCCCGGCGTGAGCCCGATTCCCTCACAGCTGCGCAGCGCGCTGCGTGACGCGGCGCCGTCGGTGCTGGTGGCATTTCCGTTCATCTACGAGGTGCTCGCGAAACGCGATCTCAGCGCGCTCACCTCGCTACGCCTGCTGGTGAGCTCGGCCGCACCGCTGTCGGCCGATGTCGAGCGCCGGTGGTCCGAGGCGGTGGGACGGCCGGTGTGCAACTACTACGGGCTGGCCGAAGTCGGCCCGGTGACCTTCAACGACGGCCGGACCGCGGGAGCGCTGGGCCGGGCGCTGCCCGGGGTGGACATCGCCACCCACCGGACCGGCGGCGCGGACGACCCGTCCGCGCGTATCGCGGTCCGGACGCGGTCGATGGCCACCCGGTACCTCGATCCCCGGCCGCCGGAATTCGGCAGCCATCTCGACGCCGACGGCTACTTCCGCACCCAGGATCTCGGATACCTCGCCGACGGCGACCTTTTCGTCACCGGCCGCGCCGACCGGATCGTCAACATGGCCGGACGCAAGATCGATCCCGGCGAGATTTCGGAGGTGCTGCAGCGCCATCCCGCCGTCACCGGCGCCCTGGTCCGCGGGGAGGGCGCCGGATCGGACACCGTGCTGTGCGCGTATGTGGAATCCGCCGCCGTGACGCGCGACGAGCTGGTCGAGCACTGCCGGAAATACCTGGCCCCCTTCAAGTTTCCGCAGCGCTGGTCGATCGTGCCGGTGTTGCCCCGATCCTCCGCGGGCAAGATCATGTCCGCCGGACTGGCAGCGATAGGAACAGCTTCGCGATGAACCACGCAGAGATCATGAGCACTCTCAAATCCCTGATCGTCAAGGAGTCGGGTGGGCAGATCGACGAGTCGGATATTCAGGGCGGCCCCGAATCGCTGCGCCGCCTGGGACTCAATTCGCTGGCGACCCTGCGCATTCTGGTGGCCGTCGAGGACGAGTTCGGCATCGAGTGGGACGACGATGTCGACGAGGCGGTCATGAGCGACGTGCAGGTGATGTGCGACCACATCGCGGACAAGCTGGGCATCCCGGCCTGACCCGCCCACCGAGCCGAAATCAGGAATCGCCATGACATCGAGCGCAACGCCCGCGCAACAGCGGCTGGCGGTCAATCTCGCCCTCGGCAGTCTGCAGTTGTCGGATACCGGGCACGACGACTTCAATCAGGGCCAGATATCGGCCCGCCTGCCCCGCACCGACCATTTCTTGATCAAGAGCGCGCTGTGCGGCTTCAGCGAGGCGACGCCGACGGACATGATCCTCGCCGACGTCGATCCGCAACGGCCGGTGCATCGCATGGCGCCGCCGGAACTTCCCCTGCACCAGGCGATCTACCGCGCCCGGCCGGACGTGAACGCGATCGTGCACAGCCACGCGCCCAACACCTTGGTCTTCGGCGCTCTGGATGTGGAGTTGGCCGCACTCTCGCATGACGCCGCGCCGTTCGTCGACCGCTGCCCCCGATTCACGTCGACCAGCAACACCATTCTCGACATCGAGACCGGCCGGGCCGTCGCGCAGGCGCTGGGCACCGCCCCGGCGGCCTTCCTGCGCAACCACGGCGGCGTGATCGTGGGGCGCACGCTGCGCCATGCCGTGGTCGCCGCGCAACTGCTGGAACGCGCCTGTGAACTGCAACTGAAGGCCCTGGCCACCGGGGTGAAGTTCTTCAGCTCGACCGGCAGCGACATCGACGCGAAAAACGACTACATCTACAGCGATATCGCGGTGAAGAGCTACTGGGATTACGGGGTGCGGGCGATGGAACAGCGCCACCCGCACGTGCGGGACTGGGTGGTGGCGCCGTGATCCGCATGGAACGGGTGCTGCGCCGGCAACAGCTCGACAGTTCCGCCTCCAAGGTCCGGCCCGTCTTCGGGCGGGTGCGGTCGGCGTCGTTGCGCGGGCCGGCCGTGCGCACGCCCGGTGACGACCGGCTGCGGACGCTGCAGCGACTGCTGGAATCCGGATACGGCTGCACGACCTCCGAGGGCGGCCGGATCCGCCGCCGCGCGCCCTCCGCGGGCGGGTTGTATCCGACCGAGGTGGTCTGCGTCGTCGCCCTGGAGGGGCACTGGACGGCACTCGCCTACGACTTCCACCGCCGGCTCTTCCGGGAACTGGCCCGCATCGACCGCGATATCGTGACCGCCGTCTGCGCCGCCCGCGACGATCAGGCCATCGTCGTGGTGACCAGCACGCTGTGGCGGACCTTGCAACGCTACGGATTTCGCGGCTACCGCTACTGCCTGCTCGACGCGGGGATCGTGATGGGCACCCTCGCCCAGGTGTGCGGCGCCGAGCGGCGCACGGTGAGCTATCCGGACAACTGGTCGCTGGCGCAGATCCACGAATCGCTCGCCCTGCCCGACAGCGAGATCGTCGCCTGCGCGGCGGTCGTGGACTGCGCCACGGCGGCGGCCGGTGATGTCGAGCAGCACCCCGATATCGTCACCGGGCCGGCCGTCTGGCAGCAATCACCCATGCTGGCAGCGGAATTGGAGCGGACGATCCGGCTCGACCGAGCCATGCGGGTGGCCGAGTCGCCGCACGATTGCCTGGTGCCCGTGGCGGCCGCCGCCGAGGTCCCGGCCGATCTTCAGGATCTGCTGGCCCGGCGCCGTTCGGCCCGGGGCCTGCGGCGAGGGCAGTTGGACTACGAACGCTGCGCACCGCTGTTCCGCGCGATCGGCGCGGCGCTGACGGACTGGCCGCAACGATTGCGTGACAGCATCGTCGTCGGTGTCGCCGTACGCGATGAGCGGGCCCGGACGGCCGCCGTCCGGCGGGCGGTGCCGGAGCCGGTGCGAGTCGCCGGCATCGGCCACCTCTCCGATTCGGCCGTGGCGGACCTGTTCGGCGGCCAGGCGCTGATGGCCGACGCCGATCTGTTCCTGATCGCCGGAATGCGTTCGGACAGTGCGGAAGACGCCGTCGCGATGTTTCGCACCTGTCTGCTGCAGATCGGCCTGCTCACCGCCACGCTGCAACTGCTCGCCGTGCGCGCGGAGGTGGGGCACACGGTGGTCGGCGGATTCGACGACGAACGGCTGTCGACGGTGTTCGGCCACACCATCACGCCGCTGATGGCGATCGCCTTGGGCACCGCGAATCAACTGACGACGAAGAACGACACGCTGAGGAGAACATCGTGACCGGATATCTGGTCGACGGCGCCACCGAATTGCTCGGAGCCGCATTGATTCTGGAACTGCTGGACAGCACGGATCGGCCCGTCCATGCCGCGGCCGCACCGCATACCGGTGACGTCGCGACGGTGTTGCGGGCCGCCGCGAGCGCATACGGATACGACGGCGAGAACGGCGACGGTTTCCTCGATCGCCACGCGGAACGGCTGCATATCGCCGAGAGCGCACAGGCCGCGCTCGCCTCCGGGACGATCGGCGAGGTCTGGCACTGCCCGCAGCGTGTGGTCGTCGAGGAGGAACTGCCCGGCGGGAATGTCGCCGTCGACGTCGAGGCGGCCCGCGCGCTGCTCGCCGCCGCCGAGGCGGCCGGAGTGGCCCGGTTCGAACTGCTCGGCACGGCCTATGTGTCCGGGTCGGGTAACGAATTCGAACGCAGCCAGATCACGATCGAACAGCTCGCGGGTGCGTCGGCGCTGACGAGCCGCATCTGGCGGACCGGCATCGTGACCGGTCACAGCCGCACCTTCGAGGCCGTGGGCACCTCGCCGTTCTACGGTCTGCTGGACGCGATCGCCCGCACCAAGCACGGGGTGGAAGCCCTGGTCGGCTCGCTGATGAGCATGCGCGCCATGGCGATCGCGCTCGATCCCGCACTCGAGCTGAATCTGGTTCCGGTCGATGCGGCGGTCGCCGCGATCGTCACCGCCTCCCGCGATTCCGGGGCCGGCGCCCCGGTCGTCCACGTGACCAATGCGCGGACCGTCACCCTGGGCCAGGTGCTGGCCGCGGCCTTCGACGCCCTGCGGATGGCGGCGCCCGACTACGTCGAGTCCACCGGGTCGTGCCTCGGCTTGGAAGAGTTGTGCGATGCCGAAATCCGCTCCTACGGTTCATGTTTCACCGTATCGAAGGAGTTCGTCGGTGGTGGTGCGTCCACCGGTGGCGCGCTCGATGTCGAGATCTCGCCCCAGGTGCTCGCCGGGCTCTTCCGGGCTCGCGCCGGGCTCGTCGAAGCGGGGCGCTGAGGTGGGCTTCGACCGCGAGGCCTTCACCACCATCGCCGATACGCTGAACCCGGAGGAGGTCGCCGCCCAGGAAGCCGCCGGGGCCCACCCGGGCGAACTCTTCCGCGCGCTGCTCGACACCGGGCTTGCCGAACTCGTCATCGCCGGTGCGCCGGGGTCCGGCGACCGCTGGGCCTTCTGCTCGGCGATCTCCGACCTCGCGCAGCGCTGGGTCGGCCTGGCGGAATCCATTCACTACCAGGTGCTGTCGATCTGCGCCTTCGCCGAATCGGGCTCGCCCGACCAGCATTCACGCTATCTCGAGGCCATGTGCCGCGGCCGGCTGATCGCCTCGAACTGCTTCAACGAGGCGGGGGCGGGCTCGGATCTGGCGGCGATGCGGACCTCGGCCCGGCGCACCGACGACGGCGACTACGTCCTCGACGGCACCAAACAGTGGATCGGCCACGCCCAGATCGCCGACCTGCTGTTCGTCTACGCCAAAACCGCCGATCGCGGTCTGCGCGGGATCACCTGCTTTCTCGTGGACGCGCATGCGCCCGGTATCACGGTCACGCACCGCCCGAAAACGACCGGCGCCGGCAGCCTCCCGTCCGGTGATATCCGCTTCGACTCGGTCACGCTGCCGGCCGACAGCGTGGTGGGCCGGGTGAACCGCGGCATGCTCGCCGGCGAGAGCCTGTTCACCCAGGGCCGGTTGGGGGTGGCCTCCTGCGCGGTCGGCCTGGCTCGCGCAGCGATGGGCCGGGCCGGCGCCTATGCGGCCGAACACCACCAATTCGGCAGTCCGATCATCGATTTCCAGGGCGTCGCGTTTCCGCTCGCCGAGATCAGCACCGATATCGCGGCGAGCGCGGCGCTGCTACGGGCGGCGTGCGCCGCGGTCGAAGATCAACGTCCGGACGCGCAAGTGCTTGCCGCCCAGGCGAAACTGCACGCGACCCGCACGGCCCGGCGGGCCACCGACACCGCCATCGGCACCCTCGGCTCGCGGGCCTTCGACGCGGCCGAACCGGTCCTGCGGTGGGCTTCCGAAGCGCATCTGCTGGAAGTGGTTCAGGGCACGCCGCAAATCCAGAAGATCGCCATCGCGGCGCAATTACGTTAGGAGCCAACGGTGCTGCCCACCTCTTTCGGATGTTTCACCCTGCCATTCCATCCGCCCCGGCAGGACCCCTTCCACTCGCTCGGCGACGATATCGACCTGGTGTTGCTGGCGGAGGATCTCGGTTTCGACGAGATCTGGATCGGCGAGCACCACGCCGGTGGGTGGGGCACCTTGACGGCGCCCGACCTGCTGATCGCGGCGCTCGCCCGGGAAACCCGCGCCATCCGCCTGGGAACCGGGGTCGTGCCGCTGCCGTACCACCACCCCGTGCACGTGGCCGAACGAATCCTGCTGCTGGACAACCTCACTCGCGGACGTGCGCTGCTCGGCTGCGGCCCGGGAGCCTTCGTGCAGGACATGGAGATGATCGGCGTGGACCCGGCGCAGGTGCGGCCGCACTTCGCCGCGGCACTGGAAACGGTGACGGCGCTGGTGCGCGGCGAGACGGTCGACGTGCACACACCATGGTTCACCGCACGAGAGGCCCAGTTGCAGCTGCGGCCGTATCGCGAACCCGTCGAGGTCGTCGTGGCGAGTTCGCTCGGCGACCCCGCGATCGAACAGCTGGCCGGCACCGGCACGCACCCGCTGGTGAATCTGACGCCGCCGTGGGGTGCGCTGCGGGCCGGTATGGTCGGCGATCCGATCGGTCAACTGGCACAGCGACTGTCGGTGCTGCGAGAACGCGCGGCGGGGCCGATCCGCCTGAATGTCTTCGTGCACGTGAGCGACTCGCGCGAAAGCGGTATCGACGAGATCTTCGAGGGCTGGATGCGGCAGCGCCTCGAGCTGTACCGGGGCACGCTCGGCATGCCGGTGCCCGGATCGGAGAGCGCGGGCCGGTCCGCACTCGAGGCGTTGATCGACGCCGGGGCCTTCATCGTCGGGCCGCCGCAGAGCTGTGTCGAGCGGATCACCGAATTGTCGACGCGGCTGGGCGGTCTCGACACCCTGATCCTGTTCGTGCCGGGGTGGGTGCCGAACCCGCTGCTGGAACGTAGTCTGCGCGCCTTCGCTCGCGAGGTGGCACCGGCACTGCGCGGCTGGCACGCGGGTGTCGAGAAATCCCTGGCAGCGGCCACCGCCGGATCCGCTCGGCGCGCCGAGTTGCGGGCAGCCATGGCGAACGCGCCCGTCGGCGTCTGATCGGCGGCGGTCAGGCTCCTCCCGCCAGGCGGGAGGGGCCACCGCCGTCGCGGCCGATCGCCTGCAGTACGCGCCAGCCGTCGCCGACCCCGCCGAGGCAATAGTCGCGCGGAAGTTCCACGCGGTCGAGAAGGACGGTGTCCACATCGGCCCGAGGGGTGGCCCTGGCCTTGGCGACGGCCACGCCGGGTGCCGTCATATCGCAGATGAAGCAGGTGAGGCCGTCGTATCCGGTCGCGGCCGGATCGGTGCGTGCCAGCAGCAGGCCCCAGCGGGGTGCGTGCCTGCGGACGCCGAGCAGTTTGGTGCCGATGACGGACCAGTACCCGCCCATCCAGCAGGCTCTGGTCTGGACATCGGCCAACTCGGGGCCGGAGGCGAATTCGTCCAGTAGTTCACACCATTCGGCCCCCTGCGCCAGCGGCCGGGGCCAACCGGCCGCGCGTTCGTGCGCGAGATAACGTCTGATCCGGTCCCCGGCGTCACCGGTTCCGGCGGTACGGCGACGAATGCGGAACGCGGTGAGTTCATGGTGGTCTGCCGACGCGGTGGGCATCGTTCCCTCCTTCGAATCACAGCCATTCTCGAAGCCCCCGGCCGTGCCCCGCTCGTCGCTTGTGAACGAACCGGCGTCCGGTCCGCTGGACGAACTATCCAGCACCGCCGGTAACGAAGACCGCATGCCCCGGTCTCTAGGCTGAAGGCAGTTGTCGGACGAGCGGTGGAACCGGACAGGAGAACGGTGGGTGGCGGCAGTACGCAGTGAGGGCTCGCCGGGCAGGTCCCGCAGGCAGCGATCCCAGCTCTCCGACCAGGTCGCTCACGAACTCAGGGCCCGGATCATGGCGGGCACGCTGCGCCCCGGGGACGCGATCCACCTGGAGGACACCGCTGCCGAACTCGACGTCAGCATCACACCGTTGCGCGACGCGCTGCTGACCCTGCGCGGCGAGGGTTTCGTCGAACCCGGCGCGCGCCGCGGCTTCGTCGTCAGCGAACTCAGCCGCGACGACGTCATGGATGTGTTCTGGCTGCAGCGGCAGATCGCGAACGAATTGGCCCGCCGCGCGGCGCGCCGGCTCACTCCGGAGGTGTCACAACGGCTCGACGACCGGATCGGCTCGTTGCGCGCGGCGGTCGCCGGCGGTGATGCCGAGGCGATCTCCGATGCCGAGTTCGCCTTCCACCGCGAACTCAACCATCTGGCGCGCGCGCCGAAACTGGCGTCGTTCCAATTGAAGATGGGCTGGTACGCACCGCATCGCCTGTATTCGGCCGATCGTTCCTGGGGTGAGTTCGCCGTCGCCAGTCACGAGCGGCTGGTCGCCGCGATACGGCGCGCCGATATGGACGAAATCGACGCCGAGACGCGGGTGCTGTTCGCCGACGCGGCTCAGCGCCTGCTCGCTCATCTGGATCGGGTCGGGATGTGGGGGGAGGCCGCCGACGAGTCGGGCGCCGATTCCGGGGACGGCCGCTCGGCGATGCGTTCGTAGAGTTGTGCGGCGGTGAACCAGCCCGCGGGCAGCCGCACCAACTCCCCGGCCAGCCGCAAGGCCCCCAGTGCCGCCGCCCGGATGTCGCGCACGGAATGGTTGAGCTCCAACGTTTCCGGGCCCGCGGTGAAGACGACGTGATGGTCGCTGACCATCGGTCCATACCGCACGGAGGTGATGTCGGCGTGCCCGCCCATCGTCTCCCGGAGCAGGCGTGCGGTTCCGGACGGGGCATCGCGTTTGGTGGTGGGGTGACGATCGAGGATCGTCGTCTCCATATCGTCGCTGATCGCCCCCGCCAGCTGCGCCGCCAACGCCGCCGTCCGCATCTGAATCCAGTGCAGCGGACTGAGATTCGTGGCCAGGGCGACGGGAATCTCGGCGCTCAGTTCGCGCAGCAGGCGCAGCCGCTCACTGCCGGGATTCGAGACGCAGTACAGCAGGGGAGAACCGGTGCGCCGGCACAGTTCCGCCGTAACATCCAGTGCCGCAGGGCTGCTCGCGTCCACGACGACATCCGGACGCTCGACGCCGATCCGCCGGCCGCGGGACCACACCTCGGCCACGATCGGCAGCCCGCACCGCGCGCATTCGCGGGCGACGGCACTACCGAGCCGGCCGGTGGATCCCACGATGGCGACCGTGTTCACATCCATGGGCGGCGACGCTACGGCCGCGGCGTGGGCGGCGCCATGGCGGAGTCGGCCGATCCGCGCGCCGCGTTATTGGACCGAACATCCAGTGCCACAGTCTTTTCCGTGATGCATCGCTATCCGGGGCCGGTGTCGCCGGCGGATTCGTCGATGCCCAGCGATGCCGCGCATCGCAATGCGACCTCGAGCTCCAGGCGCCGCGCCTCGATGGGATGACCGAGTAGGTGTTCGATGCGTTCGAGGCGGTACCGGACGGTGTTGCGATGCACCCCCAGTTCGCGGGCGGTGGATTCCACACTGCACATCCGCTCCAGATAGCACCCGAGGGTCTCGCGGAGCCGGGCCAGCGCCGCCCCCGGCCCCGACAGGGCACTGAGTTCGCGCTCGACGAAGGCGTGCATCGCCTCGGCGTCCTGGCTGACCAGGTAGTCGAGTTCGACCGAGTCGTAGAGCACCATCCGGCCGGTGCGTCGCCGCATACGCTGAATGCGTTGCGCCGCCAGAGATTCGAGATGACTGCGGCGAAATCCGGCCAGTCCGGACGCGGGGCGGCCGAAGGCGAGTCGCATCGAACCGGTCGCGGCCAGGCCGGACAACTCCGGGGTGGCGCACCGGTTGGTGCGGGCCCAGGCCCACACGGTGCGGCTTCCGCCCGCCAGGGCGAAACTGCCGCGCGCGTCGAGCTGTGCCGCGATGCGCTGGGCGGCCCGTTCGAGGTCGGCGAGGCTGCCGGGCGCGTCGTCGTCGAGCCACAGCAGATAGGCCAGGTGGACGTCGTCGAGGCAATATCCGAGCCGCAGTTCGGCCACCGCGGGATCGATGACCGACCCGGACACGATCGCGCGCACCGTCTCGCGGCGGCGGGCGAACCGGCCGGACTGGTCGGGGGCGTGCTGGGTGGCGAAGGTCGGGCTGAGTTGTTCGACGCAGGTGCCTGCCCAGTCGGTGACGCATCCGGCCGCGTGCCGGACCAGCTCACGGGTGGCGTCGGCGTCGAGGGAGGCCAGGCTGATCTGATCGGTCAGGACCCGGATCATCGCCTGCTGTCCGGAACGGTAGATGCGCAGCAGGACCCGCAGGTCCATGCCGTTGTGCGCGATCGACTCCGCGAGCACGTACGCCTCGTCCGGGAGTTCGGTGGGGGTGGCGCCCGTCGCGAGGTTGGGCAGCATGATCCGGCCCAGGGCCAGCGTGCTCGCGTGCAGATTGGCGCGCAGCGCGGGCGTATCCATCTCCGGCACGTCCCGCAGGATGTGGCCGTCGGTGTAGGCGACGATCGACTCGAGTTGCTTGTGATCGAGTAGGTCCGGGATCAGGCTGTCCAGCCATGCGCGGGCCTCGCGTCCGATCGTCGCACCGGTCATCACACCCCCATCCGCGAGTCGTGTCGATGCGAACCGGCTCGCAGCAGCCATTGCCGAAAGGAGTGTGCGGGACTCGCTTTCGAATGTCAGGCAGCTTACCAAGCTGCGACTCCCGTGTGAAGGCATGTGCCTTCAGTCCAAGATCGGCGCCCGGAATTGGGCCGATTCATCCAAGCCGATGTCCGCGCATCCATGCCAGGCTCGCCCGAACGGCACGGCTACGAGGACCGAGCCGATTGCCCGCGATATGGCGCACAGGAGCAGACGTGTCGAAGATCGAAGCCACGCCCGGGGTCGACGGTGTGAACGGAAAGGCGCCGGCGACACCCGCGACCGAAATCGAAGTGCGGAATCCGGCATCCGGTGAGCTGGTGGGAACGGTGGCGATCGCGTCGGCCGAGGATGTGGCCGAGGCGACCCGGGCGCTGCGCCGGGCCCAGCCGGCCTGGGAGGCCATCGGTCCGGGCGGCCGGAAGAAGTGGCTGCTGAAATTGCAGGACTGGGTGATCGACAACGCCGAGGAACTGGCCGACGCCATCCAGTCCGAAACCGGCAAGCCGCGCATCGACGCCCGAGTCGAAATCGCCTTCACCGTCGACCAACTCGGATACTGGGCGCGCAACGCCGCGAAATTCCTCGCCGACCAGTCCGCGCCCCCGCATACGCCGCTGATGCGGGTGAAGCAGCTGACCACGGTGTACCAGCCGTACCAGGTCGTCGGTGTGATCACGCCGTGGAACTTCCCGCTCGGCATGGGCATCGCGGACGTCGTGCCCGCGCTGGCGGCCGGCGCCGCGGTCCTGCACAAGCCCTCGGAGGTCACGCCGCTGACGCCGCTGGTGCTGCAGCGCGGCTGGTCCGAGATCGGTGCGCCGGCGGTGCTCGCCGTGGTCTCCGGGGCCGGTGCCACGGGTGCGGCCCTCATCGACAATGTCGACTACGTGCAGTTCACCGGTTCGGTGCCCACGGGCCGCAAGATCGGCGTCGCCTGCGCCGAGCGGATGACGCCCTACAGCCTCGAGCTGGGTGGTAAGGATCCGGCGATCGTGCTCGCGGACGCCGATCTGGACCGCGCCGCCTACGGCATCGCCTACGGCGCGCTGGTCAACGGCGGGCAGCTGTGTATCTCGATCGAGCGGGTGTACGTCGAGGCGGCGGTCCACGACGAATTCGTCGGCAAGCTGGTCGCCCACGTGAAGGAGCTGCGTCAGGGCCAGGACGATCGCAGCAACTCCTTCGATCTCGGCCCGCTCGCCACGGCCGCCCAGATGCAGATCGTGAAGCGGCACGTGGACGAGGCGATCGCCGCCGGGGCGACCGCGCTGACCGGTGGAAAGCCCACCGGCACAGGCACTTTCTTCGAGCCGACGGTCCTCGTCGACGTCGACCAATCGATGTCGTGCATCACCGAGGAAACCTTCGGACCCACCATTCCGGTGGTGAAGGTGGCCGACGAGGCCGAAGCCGTTCGGCTGTCGAATGATTCGATCTTCGGGCTGTCGGCGTCGGTGTGGACCGGAAATCGCGCCCGCGGTCAACGCATCGCGCGCGAGCTCGAGGCCGGTGCGGTGAACATCAACGATTCGGTCATCAATCTGTTCAATCCGACCATCCCGCACGGTGGTTGGGGACAGTCCGGTACCGGCTACCGCTGGGGCGGCGCGAACGGCCTGCGCAAGTACTGCCGCGCGAAGGCGATCACCGCGCCGTCGCTGCCGACCCAGAAGAAGGAAATGCTCTGGTTCCCGTACTCCCCGTCCAAGTTCGGCTTCATGGAGGCGGCGATGCGCGCGATATCGGCGCGGGGTCGGCGGCGCTTCGGGCCGCGCTGATCGTCCACCGCTGCGGGCCGAAATATCGGTCCGGCAGCGGCTGTTGTGCAGGGTTGTGAGCAATGGCGAGGTGAAGATCCGGTTCGGGGTCGGGACGGGTGCGGCCGCCGATCCGGACGATCTGGCGGCGCTGGTGGATCGGCTCGAGGCGGCGCGGGTGGACTCGCTGTGGTTCTCCGAACTGGTCTTCGCGCCGGCCGTCGATCCGACGGTGGGGATGGCGTTCGCGCTGGCCCGCACGAGCCGTCTGAAAGTCGGTACCTCGGTCGCGATTCTGCCCGGTCGCCATCCCGTGCTCGTCGCCAAGCAGCTGGCGTCCCTGGCCGTCCTGGCTCCGAAGCGGGTGCTGCCGGTGTTCGGGTTACAGCCCGCGGGGCCCGGGGAGAAGGAACTGTTCCCGGTGCCGGGGCCGCGCGGCGCCGTCTTCGACGAATCGCTGCGCCTGCTGCGAGACGTATTGCGCGCCGACGAGGTCGATTTCGACGGTGACTACTTCACCGTTCGCGCGGCGACGGTCGGAAAGCGGCCGGCCCGCCCGCTCGACATCTGGCTCGGTGGTCGCGCGCCGGGCGCCTTCCGCCGCATCGGCCGATACGGCGACGGCTGGCTGGGCAGCTTCGTGACCCCGGCCGAGGCGGCGGCCGGAGTCACGGCGATCAACGCGGCGGCGGCCGCGGCGGGCCGGGAGATCGAAGCCGACCACTTCGGCATCACGCTGTTGCTCGCGGAGAACGGCATCCCGCCCGAACTGGCGGCACGGATCCGTGCGCAGCGACCGGGTGCCGATCCGGGCGATGTGATCGCCGGGAGCTGGGCGGACCTGCACCGGCTCGTGGACGGGTATCTCACGGCCGGACTGAGCAAATTCGTGGTGGTGCCGGCCGACGGCACGATATCGGCGGAATTCGTGGACCGGTTTGTCACCGAACTGCTGCCGCGTCAGAACTGAGGACACGCGGTCGGCTCCTCGCCGGGGACACGGGACACAGGGTGTGCTGCGGGAGCCGTCACGGCACGTCGACGACGAGCTTGCCGGCGTTGTGCCCCTCGTCGAGCTGTTCGTGGATCGCGACGATGTCGTCGAGCGGCATCGTCTTCGCGATGCGCGGGTGGACGAGGCCGCGCTCGAACAGCGGCGTCATCTCGGTGAGCCGACGGCGTTCACGGCTGAGGAAGATGCCGTAGAGCGTCTGGTTGCGCTGGTAGAGATCGTCGAGCCGGCCTTCCGGTCCCAGAATGGTGGCGATGCGCCCGCCGCCGCGGGTGGCGGCGCAACTGCGGCCGACATTCTCACCACCCACGGTGTCGAGAACCGCGTCGACGCCGAGGCCGTCGGTGTGCGCACGGGAGACCTCGACGAAATCCTCGCTCTTGTAGTCGATCGGGGTTACGCCGAGATCCCGCAGCAGCCCATGATGATCGGCTCCCGCGGTGGCCAGCACGGTGGCGCCGGCCGCGCGGGCGAACTGCACCGCGAACGTGCCGACACCGCCGGATCCACCGTGGACCAGCACCGTCTGTCCCGGGCGCACAGCGAGCCGGCGCACGATCGCCTCCCATGCGGTGCCGCCGGCCAGCGGAATCGCGGCGGCCTCCGCGAACGACAGGGTCGTGGGTTTCGGCGCCACGATCGCCGCGGACGCCACGTGGTACTGGGCATAGGCGCCGCCGCCCGAGGCCAGTTCCGACGTGTAGTACACGGCATCGCCGACCGCCACGTCGGTGACTCCGTCGCCGACCTGTTCCACCTCGCCGGCGACATCGCTGCCGATCACGGCCGGTAGCGCCAGGTTCGGATTCGCCAGTCCGCGGCGGATGATTCCGTCCACCGGGTTCGCGCTCGACGCCCGGACTCGCACCAGCACCTCACCCGGTCCCGGACGCGGCGTGTCGACGTCCCGAACGGCCAGCGCGTCCGGACCACCGAATTCCCGCAGCACCGCTGCACGCATATGCGCATCTCCTCCTTCGAACGGTCAGCCCGCGACACCGGCGGATGCGGCCTTGCGGGGCAAGGAGCGGATCAGTTTGCGATTGGCGAAGCCGAACATGCCGAGTTCGGACAGTTCGCGGCCGAAACCGGACTGCTTCACCCCGCCGAAGGGCAGATCGGCCTGCGAGGAGGTCGGATGGTTGATCCACACCATGCCGCTGTCGATCTGCTCGGCCACCGCTCGCGCGCGGTCCGGGTCACTGCTGTACACGGTGGCGCCGAGACCGAACTTCGAGGTGTTCGCCAGCTCGATCGCCTCGCGTTCGCCGCCGACGCGGTACACCACCGCGACCGGGCCGAACAGCTCCTCGGAATAGGCGCGCATCTCGGGGGTCACATCGGTCAGCACCGTCGCCTCGACGAAGGCGTCCCGCCGCCCCGGCGCGGGTACGTCCGGTCGGCCGCCGCCGGTGACCACCGTGGCGCCCTTCTCGCGCGCATCCTGAACCTGTTCCAGCAGGTCGTCGGCGGCCTTCGTCGAGGACAGCGGTCCGAGTGTGGTTTCCGGATCCGACGGATCGCCGGGGCGCAATGCGCCGAACCGTTCGGCCAGACCGGCCACGAAGCGGTCGCAGAGTTCGTCCGGAACGATGAAACGCTTTGCGGCGACGCAACTTTGACCGGTGTTCGCCATTCGCCCGGTGGTCGCCGCATCGATCGTGTCGTCCAGATCGTCGGCATCGAGCACGATGAACGGGTCGCTGCCGCCGAGTTCGAGCACGCATTTCTTGACGTGCCGCCCGGCGATCTCGGCCACCGACGCACCGGCGGCGTCGCTGCCGGTGAGGGATACCCCCTGGACAGCGGGGTGGGCGAGGACGTGCTCGACATCCGAGATCCGCAGGAAGACGTTGGTGTAGACCCCTTCGGGTGCGCCGGCGTCGGTGAAGATCTTGTGCATCTCGATCGCGGTGAGGGCGCAGATCTTCGCGTGTTTGAGCAGAATCGTGTTGCCCAGCACCAGATTCGGCGCAGCGAACCGCACCACCTGATAGAGCGGGAAGTTCCACGGCTCGATACCGAGCAGCACTCCCAGCGGCGCGTTGACGACCTGGGCTTCACCCTCGTCCACCGGCAGCGCGGTGGGCTGCAGAATTCGCGGTCCGTTCTCGCCGTAGTACTGCAGGATGCTCGCCGCGAGGTCGACCTCGAACTCGCTCTCGGAAATACGTTTGCCCATCTCGCGGGTGATCAGCCGGGCGAGGTCGTCCTTGCGTTCGCGCATCAGATCGGCCGCCGCGGACACCACCCGAGCGCGCTGCTCGACCGGTGTCGCGCGCCACGACCGGTACGCCTGGTCCGCGCGTTCGAGCAGGGCATCGAGTTGCTCGGTCGCCAGATAGGGCAGTTCCGCGAGGGTTTCGCCGGTATAGGCGTCGATCGTCTCGAACGGTTCGGCGTCGGGACCCGAGGCGCTCATCGGCTGGACGTTGGTCGATGTCATCGGTCACCACTCCTCGTACGACGGAAGCCGACCCGGTCGGTGTCGGCCGGTGTCAAGGGGTGGCTACCCGCCCACGGCGCACGAAACATCCGCCGGGATGCGGGGCTGCGGCGGCCCACCGGGCGGGGTGGGCCGCCGATTCCTCAGGAGACCTTGACGTTGGCCTCGGTCGTGAACTCCTCGCCCGCGATGATCTGCGAGACGAAGCCGTCCGGGCCCACCGGGCGGTCGCCGACCACGGTCACCCGGTGCAGGGTCCGGGTCACGTCGAGGTGGCCGAGGTCTTGGGGGCCGAGGTGGGCGGTCGAGCGGTTGTCCCAGACGGCGACGCTGTTGGCGTCCCAGCGGAACCGGACCGTGTACCGGGGGCTGCTGAGGTGGCCGAAGAACAGCTCGAGGATCTTGGCGCTCTCGACGGGAGAGACCCCGGCGATGTGGTCGGTGAAGCCGGGGTTGACGAACAGCGCCCGCTCACCCGTTTCGGGATGCACGCGCACCACCGGATGTTCCGAGATCAGCAGATTGTCGTTGATCCGGCGCGCGTAGGCCTCGTTGTCGTCGAACTTGCGGCCCGCCGAGAACCGGTGCACCGCGGTGAGTCCGTCGGCGAACGCCCGCAGCGGCTCGGACAGACCCTCGTATGCCGCAACGAGATTCGTCCAGGTGGTGTCGCCGCCGAATTCCGGAACCACCTCCGAGCGGAGGATGGAGATGGCCGGCGGGTTCACCGAGGCCGTCACATCGGTGTGCCAGCCGCTGTAGTAGCTGTACTGGCGCTCCTGGGAGTCCGGTCGTGCCGAGCCGTAGCGCCGCTCGTAGACCTGGGGATCGATGGTCAGGATCTGCGGGGCATCGCTGGGCGGCGCGTCCTCGTGCGGATGCGCGTGGGTGAGCTCGCCGAAGCGGCGGCCGAACTCGATCTGCTCGGCGTGGCCGAGGTGCTGGTCGCGGAAGAACAGCACCTTGTACTTCAGCAGTTTGCGGCGCAGCCGCGCGACGGTCTCGTCGTCGAGTGGCTTGCTCAGATCCAATCCACCGATTTCCGCGCCGATATGCCCGGCCACCCGTTGCACGGTGAAGGCGCCGTCATTACTTTCGGTCGTTTCGTTCTTTTCGACAGCCAGTGTCATGTCACTACACTCCATCGCATTCGGATGCACCGGGCCGGGAGTCGCCATTGGTGCGGGAGATATCGTGGGGCGCAATGATTTCCGATCCCCACGACGGCTCCGATGATAATTTCGGAACCACTTCCGCCGCACTTGTTGCCGTCGCCGTGATTTCAAATATCCGCGTTATTTATTTTTCCCGGCAAAGAAATTCCGGGCGGTTCTACAATGGCATCCCGGCGCGCTGCTCGGCCGATTTGTCCTAGTTCGGATCACGCTGATGCGGAACGGTGCCGAACGTCGCCCGGTCTCGTAGGGTCGGCCGGAGACGTATGGGGACCAGACGGGACCGAGGCCTATGAGACCGGCGAGAGGGTGGCCGACGGCCGCGGGCGCGGTACTCCGCGCGATCTTGGGATTGGGTGGCGCATCGCGTTCGGTCGTCGCCGCCCACGCGGGGCTGTCCCCGGCGACGGTGACGAGTCAGACCCGGGCGCTGCTCGAGGCGGGTCTGCTGCGCGAATCGCCCCCGGTGGACCGCTCGCAGCGGGTGGGCCGGCCGCATTCGCCGCTGGAGCTCGATCGCCGGAATGCGGTGGCGGCCATCCATTTCGCGGCCACCCAGACCCGGGTGGCGGTAGTCGACATCGCCGGCGCCATCGTCGCCGGTGCGCTGGTCCCGCATCGCACGCTCGAGGGAGCGGATCTGGTCGCCGACGCCGCCGACGCACTCGCCGCGCTGCGCCGCGATCTTCCGGAGGGCACTCGCCTGTCCGGGGTCGGCGTCGCGACCGGGGGCTGGGTCGATCCGGAAGCCGGCGTGGTGCTCTCGCACCCGCTGCTGCGGCTCGAAGACACGCCCGTCCGGGACGTGCTGGTGCGGCTCACCGGCCTGCCGGTCGAACTGGACAGCCATGCCCGCGCGATGGTGCACGCGGAACAACTGTTCGGCGCTCTGGATTTCGATGCCTCGGCCGCCGTGCTGTTCGTCGGCAATGTCATCGATGCGGCCTTCGCCGTCGACGGCCGGGTCCACTACGGCCCCGGTTCCTCGGCCGGCTCGCTGGCCACGCTCGTACCGTCCGACCTCGGTCCGGATGGCCCGGGCCCGCTCGACACCTATTCCGACCGTTCGCTCGAACGGCGCGCGGCCGGTTTGGGGCTCACTGCGCAGCCCACGATTCCGGCGCTCATCGCCGCCGCCGAAACCGATCCACGGGCCCATGCCCTGTTCGAGGATCGGGCTCGCGGACTGGCCGCGGTGGCCGCCGCGCTGCTCGATGTGCTGAATCCGGAGACGCTGATCATCACCGACCGGGCCTTCACCGGCCTGCCGGCGGTGCGCGCCACCTACTTCGACGCGATCGCCGCGCGAGCGCAGGTGCGTTCCGCGCGGCACCGCATCATCGGCACGTCGTTTCCCGACCGCTCGCTGGAGACCGCCGCCGCGGCGGTGCTGCTGCATCGCCTCTACGCCGATCCGCTCGCCGTCGCACCGGACGGGTTCGGTGCGCACCGGAAGGAGGAGTCCGGGTCGCGGTTCGAGTCACCGCAGTTCGAGTCTCGGTAATTTTAAGTAGACCGAATATTGTGGGCCGCAAGAGAATTCGCGACGATCGATAGATGAGAAAGCTCATCGAAACGCGACCGTCCACGCGTAGGATGCGCCTCACCCGCAGGGTCGGTGCGGCGTCGTTCGTGGTGCTGGTCGCCGCCTGTGCCTCGTCGGCCTGTGCGACCTCCGGAGGGTCCGCCGACTTCAGCAAACCGCTACCGACCAGCGTGCCGCCGGGCACCTCGCTGAAGATCTCGGCCACGGATATGAAGGTCGCCCTGACCAGTAGCGGCCAGATCGACAAACTGCCCTTCACCGTGCCCGATTGGCCGAATGTCTCCGCCGGCCCGGATGTGATCCAGGCCTTCAAGGGCGGCGCGGTCGAGTTGGCCAGTAATGCCGGAATACCGTCCATCCAGGCACACGCGCAGGGCCTCGACACCCGCATCGTCGCCGTGCTGTGGCGCAGCACCCCCAACTACGGCCTGGCCACCGCCCCGGGCAGCACTATCCACAGCCTGCAGGACCTGCGCGGTAAGAAGATCGCCTTCTCACCCGGCCAAGCCCAGGGCGGTGTGGTGCTGCGGACTTTGCAGCAGGCCGGGCTGACAACCTCCGACGTCACACTCGTGCAGCTCAACAGCCCGCAATTCCTCACCGCGCTGCAGGGCAAACAGGTCGATGTGGCGCCGCTGGCCGAGCCGTCGCTGACGAAATACCTCGCGCAGTATCGATCCGAGGGTGCCGGGACGGTGCCGTCCGACGCGGTCGACGCGTTGAGCATTCTCTGGGCGCCGACCGCGGTGCTGGCCGACGACAACAAGCTCGCGGCCGTCACGGAATTCGTCAAATTCTGGGCGCGCGCGAAGGTCTGGGAATGGGAGAACCAGGACCGCTGGATCGCCGACTACTACGTCAAGAATCAGGGCGTGAGCGAGGCCGACGGCCGCCGCATCATGGCCACGACCGAACGGCCGTATTTCCCGGATAACTGGGACAAGTCGATCGACTGGGAACAGCAGACGATCGACTTGATCACCTCCTCGGGTGCCTTCGGAAAATCCTTCGACGCCCATCAGTTGTTCGATCGGCGATTCGAGAAGATCGCCGCCGACGCGGTGGCTCCGCAATATCGCACCAAGGCACAGGGGTGACCCGATGACCGTCGTCTCCGCACATCTTCCCGCTCTCGGCGCGCGCCCCGCCGTCGCCGCGGGCTTCACCGCCCGGCCCGCGCGCCGCCGTCTCGGCCTGCGCCGGCAGATCCCGTTCGCGCGGCTGGTCGGTGTGGTTCTGCTGCTCGCCGCCTGGTCGGCGGGGGCCTATCTCGGACTCCTCGATCCACGCAAATTGTCCGCCCCGTGGACGGTGGTGACGACCGGGTGGGACTTGCTCACCGACGGTCGACTGCTCACCGATATCGCGGTGTCCATGCAGCGCGTGGCCACCGGGGTGTTCCTGGGCATTCTGATCGGCACCACCCTCGCGCTGATCGCCGGCCTGTCGCGGGTCGGAGATTCGTTGGTGGACGGCGTGGTTCAGCTCAAACGCTCGATTCCCACGCTGGGCCTGGTTCCGCTGATGATTCTCTGGCTCGGTATCGGCAACGGTTTCAAGATCGTGCTGATCATGCTCGCTGCCGCGGTGACCCTCTACGTGCCCGCGCATTCCGCACTGACCGGTATCGACCGGCGGCTCGTCGAACTGTCGGAGATCCAGGGCGTTTCCCGCTTCGACTTCATCCGGCAGGTCGTGATTCCCGGATCGCTGCCGGGGTTCTTCCTCGGACTGCGGCTCGCGGTGAATACGTCGTGGCTGGTGCTGGTGGTGGTCGAGTCGGTCAACGCGACCGACGGTCTGGGAAAGATGATGCAGGACGCCCAGAACTACGGCCAGGCCGACGTCATCCTCGTCGCGCTCGCCGTCTACGGAATTTTCGGCCTGGCATGCGATTCCGGAATCCGGATCCTGGAGCGAAAGGTGCTGTCGTGGCGGCAAACACTGGCGGACTGACCCCCGACCCCGGTGCGGGGGTGCAACTGAACGGGCTGACTCGCAGATTCGGCGGCCGAGCCGTACTCGACACCGTCGATCTGACCATCCCCGAGGGCCAATTCGTGGCGCTGCTGGGCAAGAGCGGATCCGGCAAGTCCACGCTGCTGCGGGCGCTGGCCGGCATCGATCACGGTGTGGCGGGCGAAGGCCTGTTGCGGGTGCCGGACCGGACGTCCATGGTGTTCCAGGATTCCCGGTTGCTGCCGTGGAAGCGGGTGCTGCCCAATGTGCTCTACGGTCAGCCCCGTTCCCGTCGGGCCGCGGCCTCCGCGCTGCTCGGCGAGGTCGGCCTCGCCGGACGCGAAAAGGCATGGCCGGGCGAGCTTTCCGGCGGCGAGCAGCAGCGTGCCGCGCTGGCTCGCGCCCTGGTGGGCGAGCCGGAACTGTTGCTGGCCGACGAACCCTTCGGCGCCCTGGACGCGCTGACCCGCATCCGCATGCACGCCCTGCTGCGCCGCCTCGTCGCGGCTCATCGCCCGACCGTGCTGCTGGTGACCCACGACGTCGACGAGGCCATCACCCTCGCGCAGCGGGTGCTGATTCTGGACCGCGGGCGCATCGACGTCGATATCGATATCGATATCGACGGCCCGCGCGATCCGGCGCAACCGCAGTTCCAGCGGATCCGCCGCTCGCTGCTGAGCGCGCTGGGCGCCGATCCGATCGCGGCCTGAGCGCCGATCATCCACTACCGGAAAGACTGTCGAACCCCGATGAGCAGAACCCTGCACTTGAACGCATTCCTGATGTCGACCGGCCACCATGAGGCGTCGTGGCGGCTGCCGGAATCGGACCCGTTGGCGCACCTGAATATCGAGCACTACATCCATCTGGCGGAAACGGCCGAGCGCGGCCTCTTCGACTCGATCTTCTTCGCGGATTCGCCGGTGCTGCAGGGTGATCCCGGCCGCCGGCCGGTCGGCAAGCTGGAGCCGACGATTCTGCTGACCGCGATCGCATTGCGCACCCGCCGCATCGGCCTCATCGCCACGGCCTCGACCAGCTACAACGATCCCTACAATCTGGCGCGGCGATTCGCCTCGGTGGACTGGGTGTCCGGCGGCCGGGTGGGCTGGAATATCGTCACCACCGCGGGTGCCGACGCGGCCCGCAACTTCGGCCTCGACGACGTTCCCGACCACCGGCTGCGCTACGAGAAGGCCGCCGAATTCGTCGATGTGGCAACAAAGCTCTGGGACAGTTGGGAGGACGACGCCTTCATCGGCGACAAGGAACTCGGCATTCACTCCGACCCGGACAAGGTGCGCGAGATCAACCATATCGGCGAGTTCTTCCGGGTGGCGGGGCCGCTCAATGTGCCGCGGTCGCCGCAGGGGTATCCCGTTCTGGTGCAGGCCGGTTCGTCCGAGGACGGGAAGGGGTTCGCCGCCCGCTACGCCGAGGCGGTCTTCACCGCGCAGCAGACCCTCGAGGACGGCAAGCAGTTCTACGCCGATCTGAAGGAGCGGGCGCGCCGGCTCGGACGCGACCCCGACACCGTCAAGATCCTGCCGGGCATCGTCCCGGTGATCGGCGACACCGAAGCGCACGCGCGGGAACTCGACGACGAACTGACCCGCCTCATCCAGCCGGAATACCAGCGCCGCACCCTCGCCGAGCGGTTCAAGCTGCCGGTGGAGGCGCTGGATCTGGACAGCGAACTGCCCGCGGATCTCCCGACCGAGGACGAGATCCAGGGCGCGAAGAGCCGGTTCACGCTGATCGTCAACCTCGCTCGCCGCGAACGACTCACGGTCCGTCAGCTGATCGCGCGCCTCGGTGGCGGTCGCGGGCACCGGACCTTCGCGGGCACCGCGGAACAGGTCGCCGACACCATCCAGGAATGGTTCACCGACGGCGCCGCCGACGGATTCAACGTGATGCCGGCCGCCCTGCCCTCCGGGCTGGAGCGGTTCGTGGACGAGGTGGTGCCGATCCTGCAGGAACGCGGCCTGTTCCGTACCGAATACGAGGCGACCACCTTGCGCGGGCACTATGGATTGGCGCGTCCGGAGAACCGGTTCGCCGTGGCCGCCGATGCGGCGATCGCGCAGTGAGCCGGACGGATTCGGCTGCCGATCAGGGGTGGGTGCGATATCTGCTGCATCGATGTCTGTCGCATCCGCGTGCCGTCGCGGGTGCGGTCGCCGGCGCCCTCGGTAGTGCCGTGCTGACCGCGGCACTTCCTCTGGTGGTGCGCCACGTCGTCGATACGCTGGGCGATTCCCGGGTACCGCTGGCCGCCGCCGTCACCGTCCTGATCGTCATCGGTGTGCTCCGGTTCGGGCTGTCGATGCTGCGCAGGGTGTGCTCGTCGACGCTGTCGCTGGGCGTCCAGTTCGATCTGCGGTCGGATCTGTTCGCCGCGCTCGTGGGGATGCCCGGGCGCGAACAGATGGCGGTGTCCACCGGACAGGTGGTGAGCCGCGCGATCAGCGACATCACGCTGATTCAGATGTTCCTGCAACTGATTCCGATCGTCACCGGCAACGCCGCGCTGCTGGGGGCGGCACTGGTGTTGATGGCGACGATGTCGTTGCCGCTGGCGGGTATCGCGCTGGTGCTGCTGCCGGCCCTGTGGTTCGTCACCCGGCGCTCGCAGCGAGAGTTGTTCCCCGCCAACTGGGACGCGCAGGCCCAGGCGGCGGAGGTGGCGATGCGGGTGGAGTCCGCGGTCGCCGGTGTCCGCGTGGTCAAGGGGTTCGGGCAGGAGCGCCGGGAGACCGGTGAGCTGGAGCGGCGCGCCCGTGACCTGTTCCGGTCACGGCTGCGCGTCGTGCGGCTCACCAGCCGGTTCACGCCCGCGATGGCGGCGCTGCCGGCGCTGGGCCAGGTGTTCATCTTGGTGGTGGGAGGTCTGCTCGCCCTCCACCAGAGCATCAGCCTGGGCACGTTTCTGGCGTTCATGACGTATCTGGGTTCGTTCGTGAGCCCGGTGCGGCAGTTCTCGACACTGCTCACGGTGAGCCAGCAGGGGAAGGCGTCACTGGATCGGGTGCGCGAGGTCATCGATGCGGGCCCGGGCCGGGAGGCGGCCGTGGTCCCCCCGATCGCCGCGGCCGCCGCGCCGCCGCGGATCGACCTGTCCGGGGTGAGCGTGCGAATCGGCGACACCGCGGTTCTCGACCACCTGGACCTGACCATCACCGCCGGTGCGACGGTGGCGCTGGCGGGCGGCGCCGGATCCGGGAAATCGACTCTGACCGCACTGCTGCCGCGGCTGATCGATCCGGATGCCGGGGTGGTGCGGCTCGACGGCGTGGATGTGCGCGAGATGCCGGATCTGCGCGGCCGGGTGGCCATCGTCTTCGAGGACACGCACCTGATGGCCGATACCATCCGGGCGAATGTGGCCTACGGCCGTCCGGAGGCCACCGACGATCAGGTCTGGCACGCGCTGTATCTGGCCGCGGCCGACGACTTCGTCCGGCGGCTGCCCGAACAGCTCGACACCCCGATCGGCGAACGGGGGCAACGACTTTCGGGCGGGCAGCGGCAGCGACTCGCGCTGGCGCGGGCGCTGATCACCGACGCCCCCGTGCTGGTGCTCGACGATGCGACGTCCGCGATCGATGCGAAGGTGGAGCAGACCATCTTCGAACGCATCGCCGCCGAGGTTCAACACCGGACGACAGTTGTTGTGGCACACCGAGTGTCGACACTCGCCCTGGCCGATCGGGTGGTGATACTGGACGAGGGCCGGGTCGCGGAATCGGGCACCTTGGCCGAGCTCCAGGAATCCGGAGCCCTGTTCGCGACGCTGTTCACACCGCCGGATGTCGCGGACATCGGTGCGACACTGCGCAGTACGACCGACGGTGTGCCGACCGAGATCCTGTGGGCCGAACCCGCCGAGTACGGCGACGAGAGCCGCACCCTGGAGCAGATGGCGCGGGCGTTCTCCCACCATGCGGCCGGGGCGGGCGGTTTCGCGCGCGGCGGCGGCATGATGACCTCCGCACCGCCCAGCGGTGATGTGCAGGCCCTCATCGACGCGCTGCCACCGGTAACCGGTGAACCCGAGGTGTCCGCAACATTCACTCGCACAGCCGATCCGGATTTCGGGCTGCGCCGGTTGCTGCGGCCGTTCGCCGGTCCGCTGCTGGCCGGCCTGGGCCTGGTCGCATTGGACGCGATCGCGCAGATTCTGATCCCGGTCCTGGTGCGCTACGGCATCGATCGGGGTGTTCTGGTCGGCGCGCGGGACGTCCTGCTCGGCGCGGCGGCGCTCGCGGCCGCGGTGGTACTCGTCGACTGGGCGATCAGCGTCGCGCAGGTGCGGGTGACCGGGCGAGCCGGGGAACGGCTGCTGTTCGGCCTGCGGGTGAAGACGTTCGCCCAGCTGCAACGGCTCGGCCTGCAGTACTACGAACGCGAACTGGGTGGCCGGATCATGACCCGCATGACCACCGATGTCGACGGTCTGTCCACCTTCCTGCAGACCGGACTGTCGACCGCGCTGACCTCCTCGCTGACCATAGGCGGCGTGGTGATCGCACTGCTGGTGATCGACGCCCGGCTGGCCGTGGTGGTGCTGGCGCTGATGCCGATCCTCCTCGCCGCCACGGTGTGGTTCCGCCGGCTGTCGGTGCCCGCCTACAACACGGCGCGGGACAAGGTCAGCGCGGTCAACGCCTATCTGCAGGAGAACGTCGACAACATCAAGGTCACGCAGGCCTATCGCAGGGAAGGGTTGAACCAGGCCAGGTTCGACCGGCTGTCGTGGGAGTACCGCGACGCGCGGCTACGCAGCCAGACCCTGATGGCCGTGTTCTTCCCGTTCATCGAATTCCTGTCGGTGGTCGCGACGGCCGCCGTCCTCGCCGTGGGCGTGCATCAGGTGCGCGGCGCGGCGCTGAGCGCTGGGACGCTCATCGCGTTCCTGCTCTACATCGATCTGCTCTTCGCCCCGATTCAGCAGCTCTCGCAGGTGTTCGACAGTTATCAACAGGCGGTCGTGGGTGTCGATCGGCTCGGCCGGTTGTTCGCGGTCGAGGTCGCCACCCCGCAGGCGGCGCGGCCGCAGGCGGTGCACCGCGTCGACGGTGCGATCGAGGTCCGGGACGTGAGCTTCCGGTACCGGCCCGAGGACGCCGCCGTCCTGCACGACGTGACGTTGCGTATCGAACCCGGGCAGCGGGTCGCGCTGGTGGGCGAGACCGGAGCCGGAAAGTCCACGCTGGTCAAACTCCTGGCCCGCTACTACGACCCGAGCGGCGGGCGAATCCTGGTGGACGGCACCGATATTCGCGAGTTCCGGCTCGAGGACTACCGCAAACGACTCGGCGTGGTGCCGCAGGAGCCGTACCTGTTCGGCGACACCGTGCGCGACGCCATCGCCTACGGAAAAGCGGACGCCGATCCGGCGGAGATCGAATGGGCGGCCCGGGCGGTCGGAGCCCACGAGATGATCGCCGGACTCGACCACGGCTATCACCACCCGATCGGACCGCAGGGCAGGCTGCTGTCCTCCGGGCAGCGGCAACTGCTCGCCCTGGCCCGAGCGCAACTCGTCGAACCCGACATCCTCATCCTCGACGAGGCCACCGCCTCCCTCGACCTCGCCACCGAGGCCCGGGTCCGCGCGGCCATCGACGTGCTTACCGCCGGCCGCACCACGATCGTGGTGGCACATCGGCTGGCGACCGCGGCGGATTCCGACCTCGTCGCGGTGATGGTGGGCGGCCGATTGGCGGAGGTCGGCCCGCACGCGGAACTGCTGCGCGCGGACGGAACCTACGCGGCGCTGTGGCGGGCGTATGTGGGGGCGTCGCGAAGCGAGGACGACCGCGAATCGGCGCGGTTGTAGAGAGGCGGCGCGGCGCGGTTCGCTGTGCGGGTGCGGGCCCGCGAACACGGGTTACTAGGCTGACCGCCGTGCTGCTTTCCGATCGCGACATCCGTGCCGAGCTGGCCGCCGGGCGGCTCGGGCTGGAACCGTTCGACGAGAAATTGGTTCAGCCGTCGAGTATCGATGTGCGGCTGGATCGAATGTTTCGAGTGTTCAACAACACTCGCTACACCCATATCGATCCCGCGCAACGCCAGGACGAACTGACCACCCTGGTCGAACCCGACCAGGGTGAACCGTTCGTCCTGCATCCGGGCGAATTCGTCCTCGGTTCGACGCTCGAGGTCTGCACCCTGCCCGACGATCTGGCCGGACGCCTGGAGGGTAAATCGAGCCTCGGCCGGCTCGGCCTGCTCACTCATTCCACGGCGGGATTCATCGACCCGGGTTTCAGCGGTCACATCACGCTGGAGTTGTCGAATGTCGCGAATCTGCCGATCACGCTGTGGCCGGGGATGAAAATCGGCCAGCTGTGCCTGTTCCGCCTGAGCAGCCCCTCGGAACACCCCTACGGCAGCGCGGCGGCCGGCTCGAAATATCAGGGTCAGCGCGGGCCCACACCCTCGCGGGCGTATATGAACTTCCCGCTGCCGGAGGATTCGATTCCGCAACCCGCGGAGTCCTGAACAGCACCCTTGCTGGAAGCGTGGTTGGGCTGGGGCCTGAACTTTTCGTGCAAACCTCGCCGGAAATCGGCGAAAAACGTCGGAATCGGTGAGGTTTGCACGATTGATTCAGCCATGCCGAACCCGGATCGGCGGGCATGTCGCCGACCGGGCCGGGCGTCAGCTCGGCGGCAGCACGTGCGCGCCCGACTTGTCCGTCGACAATGCCAGTGAGCTGATGTATTGGATTTCGCCCTCCGGCCCGGGGACCGCGGAGGCGATCATGTCGGGGCGTTCGAAGTCCATTCCGGTGACGTGGCAGGTGAGGGTTTCACCGGAGGGGTTGCCGTGTTCGTCGAACATGTCCAGCTCGATTCCGTCGTCGCCGCGGCGCAGGTAGTACTTACCCCGGGTGAGGACGGCGGTGAGCGGGGTGGCGACGAAGGCGATCACGACGGCGACGATCGGCGAATACGGTTTCAACGCCGCACCGAAGACGCCGAAGAAGGTCATGATCGACAGCACCGCCGACAATCCGAAGCCGACCAGGCCCACCGGATTGAAGTTGTAGAGCATGCCGCGCCGGAATTCGGGCTGTTTGGGCGAGAGCTTCAGCAGATACTTGTTGACCGCGATATCCGTTGCGACGGTGACGATCCAGGCGATACCGCAGTTGGCGTAGAAGCCGAGGATGTCGTTGAGGAAGTCGAACATATTGGCTTCCATCAGGATCAGCGCGATCGCCAGATTCACCCCGAGGAAAACCAGCCGGCCCGGATAGGTCTTGGTGACGCGGGTGAACGAGTTGGTCCACGCCAGCGAGCCCGAATAGGCGTTGGTCACATTGATTTTGATCTGTGAGATGACCACCAGCACCACCGCGAGCGTCATCGCCAGCCAGGACGGAACCATATCGCGATAGATCTCCAGGAACTGATGCACCGGCTGATTCGCGATGTCCTGTGCTCCCGGCAGATTCGCGATCAGATAGACGGCGAGGAACAGGCCGACGACCTGTTTGACGGCGCCGAAGACCACCCAGCCCGGGCCGGCCAGCAGCATCCAGCCCCACCATTTGCGCGCGTTATCCGGGGTTTTCGGTGGCATGAACCGCAGATAGTCGATCTGCTCGGCGATCTGCGCGATCAGTGACAGACAGACACCAGCGGCCAGCAGCGCACCGGAAAGGCTCACGCCCGCACCGTCCTTACCGCCGTAGGCGAAGAACGAGTCGATCGATTCGGGGTGGCGGATCAGCAGGAACGCGAACGGCAACACCATCAGCAGCAGCCACAGCGGCGTCGTCCAGACCTGTAGTTTCGCCAGCGTATTCATGCCGTAGACGACCAGCGGGAAGATCAGCACCGTGGAGAGCAGATAACCCAGCCACAGCGGAATGTGCAGGCCCAGATTCAGGCCCTGCGCCATGATCGATCCCTCGGTGGCGAAGAAGATGAAGGTGAACGAGGCGAACACCAGGTTGGTGATCACCGAACCGTAGTAACCGAATCCGCTGCCGCGGGTGATCAGATCCAGATCGATGTTGTAGCGGGCGGCATAGTAGGCCAGCGGAAATCCGGTGATCATGATGATGATCGCGAAGATGCCGATGCCCAGCAACGCATTTCCGGTGCCATTCGCGATACCGATGTTGGCGCCGATGGAGAAATCCGCGAGATAGGCGATACCACCCAGCGCGGAGACGCCGACCACGGCCGGACTCCATTTGCGATAGCTGCGGGGCGCGAAGCGCAGCGTGTAGTCCTCGAGGGTTTCCTTCGTCGCGGCGGCGGCGGTCGCCGGACGGGTTTGCACATCAACCACGATCTACTCCTCATCGTTCCCGCGCTCGGCGCGGCCTTTCGAGGGTGCAGGCCCGATGTGGTGTCCGTTTTGCCGCTCGGTTACCGCCGTGTAACGCCCCGCGACGTGCGGTTTTGCGCTCTCCCTTTACCGTGGTGCATGACCTTTGACTCGACAGCGAAGGCGAACGACCCCGGTGCGGGCGCGGCCATCCGGCCCTCAGCGACCGACCGGATCCGCTCCTGGACGGCGCTGGTACTGGCCGCCGCACCCACCGCGGCGATCCTCACGGTGGTGCTCTACGGGCTCGGTTTGGCGATGGGCTTCGGCACCCTCGGCATTCTCGCCATCGTGTGGTTGGTGGTGTGTGTGCTCGTCGCGGTGGTGTGCTTCCTGGGCGCCGAGCGGCGGTGGGTGTCGGCGCGTTTCGGAGTGCGCGCGCCCACCCCCGGCGAGCGGCACGCGCTGACGACGGCGTGGGAGCGGGTGTCCCGGCGATCCGGCATCGCCTCCTCGTCTCATTCGCTGTGGATCCGGGAGAGCGAGCGTGAACTGCTGCTGCCCCGGCGGATGATCGCGGTCCCCGCGGCCGTACTCGGTGCGCCGCCCCGGGAACTCGAAGCGGTGCTCGCCCGCGAGCTCGGGTATCGGTCCGAGGGGCGGGTGGCGTTGTGCCAGTTCGTGTTCCGGTACTTCAATCTGCCGCTGGTGTGGCTGGAGCGGGTGTTGCTCTCGGGCCCTGCCGCGGTCGGAGCATGGCTGACGCGGCGGATGACACCACCGGCGGCCCGGATCTTCGGTATCGGCTGGAGTGCGGTCAGCCGGGTGCTGGTCGCCTGCCCGGCGATCGCGGCGACCACCGTGATCGTGGGGCTTCCGGCCGCGCTGCTGCTGCGTATCGCTCCGGAGGTGGCGGCCTGCGCTCTCGTGCCGGTCGTGCGCCGCATCGACTACCGGGCCGACCGGGCGGCCGTCGACCTGGGCTACGGTACGGATCTCGGTGTGGCGCTGCAGGAACGCCGGGCGGAGTCCGACGACGCGGCGGCGCTCTACGCACTCTCGGTGTCCGCGTACGCGCCGCGCACCGCGGTCGACGAGCGGGTCCGCCACATCCGTGACCGCATGGACGAGCGGGTGCGTATCGCCGGCCATTCCGGGCCGGTGCTTCCCGAAGGTGGTGCTACACAATTTTTTCCGAGGCCCGATCGGTGAGGTGGCGGATCGGCCGGTGAGTGAGCCGGAGGTCGTGGAGCCGGTGCCGGGGATCGACGGGCGTCGCCGGTTCAGCAGTCCTCGAAGGCGGCTTTGACGTATCCCGAGGACTGGTACAGGTACTGATAGGCCCACCGTGCCACCCCGATGCGCGGATGCGCGTCGACGAGCAGAACCTCACCGCCCCAGCACTTTCCGAGCACATATCGGGCGCGGGAGATGTGCGGAGTGAAGGTCACCACGATCACGCGCCGCCAGTTCTCCCGTGCCGCGCGGGCGGCCAGTTCGCGTCCCTCGCCGCGCGTGGTGCGCGGGTCGGGGTCGAAGCAGCTCACGCGGAAGCTGTATCCGCCGTGACAGATTCGATTGATCAGCGGGGAGTGGTCGTAGGGATCGGAGAACACCACCTGCGGGGCGTAACCGTCGTGGGCCAGGCGCAGCGCCAGCTCCTCGCGGCCGTCGTGCGCGCCGCCGAGGACCAGGATGGCATCGGCCGGGCGCGGTGCGTCGGTTCGCGGCCGCACGTACACCGGCCACAGCGCCGCCACCGCGACGGCGAGCACGAGCACCACTCCCACCGCACCGCGCAACCACCACCGTTTTCGCACTCTGCGATGGTAAGTGGTCGGCGAATGCGCTGATCGGCGGCGGTTTCTCCCTGTACACCCACTGTTGCCTGCGCCCTCGCCTCGTGGACGCGGACCGGCCATACCCGGCGCGTATCAATCGACTATGCGTCTGACGGTATTCGGGACGGGATATCTGGGAGCCACCCATGCCGCCTGCATGGCCGAGCTCGGTCACGAGGTGCTCGGGGTGGACATCGACCCCGGCAAGGTGGCCAAATTGTCCGACGGCGTCGTGCCGTTCTACGAACCCGGCCTGGAAGCGGTGCTGCGCCGCAACCTCGACGCCGGGCGACTGCGCTTCACCACCTCCTACGAGGAGGCGGCCGCGCATGCCGACGCCCACTTCCTCGGCGTCGGCACCCCGCAGAAGAAGGGGGAATACGGCGCGGACCTGAAATATGTCCACGCCGTGGCCGATTCGCTGGCGCCGCTGCTGGAGCGGCCGTCGGTGCTGATCGGCAAGTCGACGGTGCCCGTCGGCACGGCCGCGGAACTGGGCCGCCGGATGCGATCCCGGGCCCGCACCGATGTCGAGGTCGCCTGGAATCCGGAATTCCTGCGGGAGGGGTTCGCGGTGCGCGACACCCTGCGGCCCGACCGGCTGGTACTCGGTGTCGACGGCGAACGCGAGCGCGCCGACTGGGTGCGAGCGCAGGTGCGCGAGATCTACGCCGACCTGATCGCGGCGCAGGTGCCGTTCCTGCTCACCGATCTCGCCACCGCGGAACTGGTGAAGGTGTCGGCCAACGCGTTCCTGGCCACCAAGATCTCGTTCATCAACGCCGTCTCCGAGGTCTGCGAGGCCACCGGGGCCGATGTCACGATGCTGGCCGACGCGCTGGGCCACGACGCCCGCATCGGCCGGCGATTCCTCAACGCCGGGCTGGGTTTCGGCGGGGGTTGCCTGCCCAAGGACATCCGCGCGTTCATGGCCCGCGCGGGGGAGCTCGGCGCCGATCACGCGGTCGCGTTCCTGCGTGAGGTCGACAACATCAATATGCGCCGGCGCACCAAGGTGGTCGATATGGCGGCCAAGGCGTGCGGCGGTTCGCTGCTGGGCGCCAACGTGGCGGTGCTGGGCGCGGCCTTCAAACCGGAATCCGACGATGTGCGCGATTCGCCCGCGCTGAACGTGGCCGGAATGATCCAGCTGCATGGCGCGGTGGTCACGGTCTACGACCCGAAAGCGCTGGAGAACTCCCGTCGCGTCTTTCCGACGCTGAATTACGCGACCTCGGTGGCGGAGGCGTGTGATCGGGCGGATGTCGTGCTCGTTCTCACCGAATGGGACGAGTTCACCGCACTCTCGCCGCGCGACCTCGAGCCGGTGGTGCGCGGGCGTTCCATCATCGACGGACGCAACTGTCTCGAGCGCGCCGCGTGGACCGCCGCGGGATGGGTGTACGCGGGACTCGGCACGTCGTAGTGTGGCGGGAGCCAGGTAGAGTGGCGGCGCCCTGCGGCATGCGCATCGGGCCCGTTCATGGCGGCCTGGGAACGCTCGCACGGCCCAGCGCAGGCCGTCGGGGGCGGTGGCCGGGGCCTACCGGTCGTGAAGCGTGAAACGAGATGGGCGGCAGATGAGTTCGGTACTGGGAGTTTCGGTGGGGGCCGGCGCCATTCGCGTCGCGATCCCACATCCCGGTAACTCCGCCGAACGATTCGTCGCCACCGCCTACGACGTGCAGGCGATGCCGGTCGCCGAACAGCAGTCCATGGACGATGTGGCCGCCCAAACCGTCGGCGCCGTCTTCGGTTCCGCACCCGAGATCGCCGCGACCGCGCTGGCCTATCGCAACGAACAGCATGCGCGCACGCTGCGGGGCGCCCTCGCGCGCCGCCAGCTCACCAACTACGAACTCGTGCCCGAGGTCGCGGCGGCCCGGGAATTCCTGCGCGCCACCGGTGAACTGCAGGGTTATCGCACGGTCGCGCTCTACGACCTCGGTAGTTCCGGCCTCTCGGTCAGCGTGATCGACGTCGAGTCCGGAACGGTGAGCCACAGCGAGCGCACCAGCGATATCAGCGGCGACTATCTGGATTCGCTGATCCGCGAACAGCAGATCGCCTCCGGCCGGATCGAACATCCGCCCACCGCACAGGGTTTGGCGGCCCTGGACGGCGTGTGCCGGCAGGCCAAGGAGCAGCTGTCGAGCACCACGGCGGTCGCGGTGCCGTCCGAGCACGGCCTGGTGTTGTTGTCGCAGGAGAACTTCGAAGCGCTGATCATGCTCGCCGTCGAATCCTCGGCGCGCATGACCCGCGATGTGATGATGCGCTCCGAACAGGCCGTGCAGGCGGTCTTCGTGATCGGCGGTTGCGCCCGGATACCGCTGATCGCGCGCATTCTGGAGCGGTGGATGGGGATGCCGGTGCTGGTGCCCGCCGACCCGGAGACGGTGATCGTGCGCGGCGCGGCACTGCTCGCCCGCCCCGCCCAGGTGGCCGCACCCGCGCCCGTTCCGCAGGCTCCCGGGCCCGGATCCGCCGACGACACCGTGCAATTGGCGCCGGTGTGGCTGTCCGAGGATGCGCTGCGCCGCGCGCGCAAACGGAACAAAGCCCGCGCCGCGAGCACACTCGGCGGCAAGGTGGGTGCCGTCGGTGCCGGTCGTCGCCGGGAGTTGAGCGTGGCGGGGGTGGCGGTCGGTGCGCTGGTCGTCGTCGCCGCGCTCGGGATCGGGCTCGGCTGGGGACAATCGGTTCTCCGCGGCGATTCCCAGAGCAACACCTCCGCCTCCACTTCGGTGCCCGTCGCGCCGCCGCGCGCCTCCGCGGACCCCTCGGTCGCGCCGACCACCGATGCCACCAACGCCTCGGTGGCCGCGCCCACTCCGAACTGGCAGGCGCCCACCACCACGACCACACCTCCGCCGCCGGGGCCGCCGACCATCGTCGTCCCGGGCCTGCCGCCGATCGTGGTGCCGACCATTCCGCCGCTGCTGCCGCCGTTCCCGCCCCGGCAGTAGGTGGTTTCGCCGCTGTCGCAGCAGGCGGTTCCGTGAATCGGATTAGCCTGTTCCTCACCTATCGGCAGGCCCGAGGAGTGTGAGATGCCCCCTGTTCAGGTCGCGGTCTGTGGGCCGCGCGACTGCACGGATGCCGAGGCCGACACCGCGCGGGAGGTCGGGCGGCTGCTGGCTCGGGCCGGCGCGATCGTGTTGTGCGGCGGCGGAACCGGGGTGATGGCGGCGGTCGCCGAGGGGGCGTCGGCCGCAGGCGGCCTGGTGATCGGAGTCCGGCCGGACACCGGCCGAACGGGTGTGTGTGACGGTCTCTCCGCCGTCGTGTACACGGATATGGGCGAGGCGCGCAACGCGATTCTGGTCCGGTCGGCGGATGCGGTGATCGTGGTGGGCGGTTCCTGGGGAACGCTGTCGGAGTTGGCACTCGCCAATCGACGTGGGGACGTGCCGGTGGTGTCGATCGGTGGATGGCAGATCCTCGATGCCGAGGGTCGAACGGTCGAGGGGAGTCACCGGGCGGCGAATGCGGCCGAGGCGGTCGCATTCGCCGTGTCAGGTGCTCGGCCCGGCGGCTGACCCTCGCCTCATGGCGCGATTCCGGTGAGGGAGAAGAACTCCTGACGGGAGCGGGCGTCTTCGCGCAGTGTGCCGAGCAGGGTCGAGGTGACCGTGGTCGTGCCCGCGGCCTGGACTCCGCGCAGGGTCATGCAGGTGTGTTCGGCCTCGATGACCACGCCGACGCCCTTGGGCTCGAGGTGTTCGGTGAGCCAGTCGGCGATCTGCTTGGTCAGCCGCTCCTGGACCTGCGGTCGGCGGGAGAAATGTTCGACGATGCGGGCCAGCTTCGACAGTCCGAGAATGCGGTCGCCGGGCAGATACCCGACGTGGGCCACACCCACGAACGGCAGCAGATGGTGTTCACAGACCGAGCGCAACGGAATGCGGCGGGCCAGCACGAGTTCGTCGTAACCCTCCTCGTTGGGGAAGGTGGTCAGGTCGAACGAGCGCGGGGTGAACAGTTCGGCGTAGGCGCGCGCCATCCGGCCCGGCGTGGCCTGCAGATGTTCGCTGTCGAGGTTGACGCCGAGCGCGGTGAGGAAGGTGCGAGCGGCGTCCTCGGCGACCGGTAGGTCGATGGCGCCGGTGTCGTGGACGACGTGTAACGCGGGGACGGACACGCTAGCTCCCACCGACGCCGAGAGCGGTGAGCAGCACGAGTACCAGGGTCGCGACGGCCAGGACGCCGTGTCCGCCCACGATCGCCACCGGGAAATGCCGCTCGGCGGGTTCCGCGGTCTCGCTCGCCCCGGCCGGGTTCGCCGCCGCGTGGCTGACGGCGGCCTGGTTCGCGGTGCGGGCGCGGAATACCGGTAGCCAGCGGAAGAACATGACGAATCCGAGCAGCGCGACGGGCAGGAGCAGGACGAATCCGACCCACGCCAGGACGTCGTTGTCGATGACGAGGTAGACGATCCACACGACCAGTCCGGCGGCGGCGAGCAGGAAGTGCCCGAAGACCACCGGTGGTGGCAGATGACTCGAACTTGGTTGTCGTGCACCGCCTTTGGTGATCCAGGTGGCGAGCAGGAAGAATCCTCCGCCGGCGGTGAGCAGCCAGAGGATCAGAGCCGCGATGCCCATGATGA
>NZ_JADKYP010000046.1 GCF_015354405.1 Nocardia sp. BSTN01
CGTTGACGTTCAGCTTCTCGTCCGGGATCTTCAGATCCTTCTGGAACTTCAGCGCGACCGAGGCGAAGGCCTCGTTGATCTCGAACAGATCGATGTCGTCGACCGACAGACCGGCCTTGGCCAGCGCCTTGTGCGCCGCCGGGGTCGGGCCGGTGAGCATGATGGTGGCGTCGGCACCACTGGTGGCGGTGGCGACGATGCGGGCGCGCGGGGTCAGACCCGAAGCGGCGCCGGCCTCCTCGGTGCCGACCAGCACCAGCGCGGCGCCGTCGACGATGCCCGAGCTGTTACCGCCGTGGTGCACGTGGTCGATCTGCTCGATGTAGTGGAACTTCTGCAGCGCGACGGCGTCGAAGCCACCCATTTCGCCGATGCCCGCGAAGGACGGCTTGAGCTTGGCCAGATCCTCGACGGTGGTGCCGGGACGCATGTGCTCGTCCTGGTCGAGGATGGTCAGGCCGTTCAGGTCCTTGACCGGGACCACGGACTTGGCGAAGTAGCCGCCGGACCAGGCCGCCGCGGCGAGCTCCTGCGAGCGCACGGCGAACGTGTCGACATCCTCGCGGCTGAAGCCCTCGATGGTGGCGATCAGGTCGGCACCGATGCCCTGGGGCGCGATGTAGAGGTCGTAGCTGGTGGTCGGGTCGGCGAACAGCGCACCGCCGTCGGAGCCCATCGGAACGCGCGACATCGACTCGACACCACCGGCGATGACCAGGTCTTCGAAGCCGGAGCGGACCTTCTGCGCGGCCATGTTCACGGCCTCGAGGCCGGAGGCGCAGAAGCGGTTGATCTGCACACCGCCGACCGTGTCGGGCAGGCCCGCGGTCAGCACGGTGGTACGGGCGATGTCGGCACCCTGGTCGCCGATCGGCGACACGACACCCAGGATGATGTCGGAGATGCGATCCTCGTCGAGGTTCGGGAAGCGGTTGCGCAGCTCCTGGACCAGACCGGTCGTCAGATCGATCGGCTTGACCGAGTGCAGCGAGCCCTTCTTGTTGCGGCCGCGCGGGGTGCGGATGGCCTCGAAAATGTAGGCCTCTGTGGTCATATCGGAGTGTTTCCTTCCTTAAAGGTGCCGACCGGCCATCCGACCGACCGTGTTCGATCCCGGCGAGCCCTCAGGCACACCACACCGGCGAACCGGGAGGTCACACACGGTTCCCTCCGGAAGTCCGCCGAGCGCATAACGCTGTACAAACGCCGACACGCATCGACCTACGAGGCTCCGGGGTGCCCGTATGCCTGGGCATACCATAGAACCTCGTAGCACCGATGCTGACGACCACCCGTTCATAGTACAGCGGGATGCGAACTCCGGTTAACTTAACGTATTCCGGCAGGTGACTGTCAACCACCCAGATGTGTGGCACCCAACTCAGTTCGCAGCAACTCCAAGGCCACCTCATCGGGGTCGCGGCGCTGTTCCGGCGGGACCGGTCGCGCCGATTCCGCGAGCATCTCCTGCTCTTCTTCCGGCGTCAACGCAGGTGGGACACCGTCGTAACCTACCGGCGAGTAGTCCGACGGCCCGGGGTCGTCCGGGAGGTCCGGCGCCTCGGGCGGCGGAATATCGTCGTCGGGCGCGGTTCGGTCGCCGGCGCCGGCGCCGCGCGGCGGGCGGAACTCCCGCCGCTGCGCCTGCCCCTGCCCGTCGCGACGATCGGCCGCCGCGCCCCGGGTATCGGTCTGACCGCCGCGGGTATCGCCCTCCGCCGACTGCGCCTGACTCTGGCTGGGCCGGACGAATCGCGGCGGTTGCGACTGGCCCGGACTGTCCCCGCGCCCGCCACGGCCTGCCGGTGGTTCGGCGCCACCTCGCGCAGGTCGCTCGGCTGCCGCGCCGCCGGCGCGCGCACCACCGGCCTCACCCGACCCGACTTCCCACCGGACGCCGTACTGCCGGCCGATCACCGCGTGCACCGCGGCCCGCACGGCGTCGATGTTCTGCGGAATGGACAACCGTTGCGCGAGCGGAGCATGCGGATGCGCGAACACGATCGTGTCGCCCTCGACCCGGACGGCCCCCACCGCACCCGAGAGCAGCGCCGGCAGGGCGGCACTCGACTCCCGCGCCTTGGCTCGGATATCGGCCCAGGCGGCCTCGATCTCCCGCAGCACATCGCCACCGCCGGCCTCGGCGGGCGACGTCACCGGTTCCGCGGGCGCCTCATCTGCGGCGTGGCCCACCGAGTCCGGGCCCGACACATCCGGCGTTCCAGGGCCGGCGGCCGCAGCAGGTTCGGCGGTGGAAACTCGGGCTGCACCAGCACCAGCACCGTCGCCGGAAGCGGCGGCGGACTCGGACTCGGCGCCGTGGGAATCCGGACCCGCGCCGGCCTCCGGACCGTTCGAACCCTCGGCACTCGTCGGCCGTCCCGCAGGATCCGAGTCGCCGTCCGGCTCGAAGGACCCCGCGGTGTGCGCGGCCGGACCCGACGGACCTCCTGCTTCCGATTCGTCCACGACGGCGCCGGAAGCGGCGGCGTTGCGCCCCTCGTGACCGTGCTCGGCGCCCTCATCGGATCCGGGCGACCCCGGGCCGCCTCGGCGGGCAGTGGAGGCAGCACTGCCAGGTTGGTGATGTGGCACGTCGGACGATTCCGGCCGGGCGCCGGAATCCGCGGCGGACGGCCGATCGACGGCCTCCGATTCGACTGCGGCGGCGCCCCGATCGGGAGCGGACTCCAGCGCTCCGTCATGACGCTCGGCATCGGCAACCGACTGCGCGCCGGAGGGTGATCCGGCATGCGGTTCGGATCCGGCGCCCCGACTCTCATTGTCGGCTGCGGGACCGGAAACGGTTGTCGCCGTGCCCTTTTCGTCCCCGGTCGACGCCGGGCGACCGGTTTCACGGTCGGCAGCGGCGGTCATTGTGGAGCCGGGCGCGGAGACCCGCTCACCGGGCGCCGGAACATCGGCGGTACCGGGCGCGGACCGATCATCCGAGGATGGGCCACCGGCCGAGGCCGCGGCGTGCGGATCGGCCGAAAGCCCTTGGGGCCGTTGCCCTTCCGATTCGTTCTGCGTCTGCGGCGTCGCCGGTGATTGCGGGCCGGTCGGCGACTGTGCCCGCTGCGCCGGATGCGGCGCGCTCTTCTTCTCCCGCATCGCGGCGAGCGCTTCCGCGCCACGGCGACGCGGCTCTCCGGACGATTGGGCCGCGCCACCGGCAGATTCCGGCGCCGGGGCGGCGGGCGCGGCGGAGGGCTGCGGCGCGGCGGCGGGCGCGGATGCCGGGACTCCACCCGACTCCATCCGTCGCTCCAGGCGTTCCAGCCGCTGCAACGCCGCCGATTCGGCTTCCGAGACCGAGGGCAGCAGCATGCGGGCACACACCACCTCGAGCAGGAGGCGGGGTGCGGTCGCGCCGCGCATCTCGCCGAGACCCTCGTGCAGCAGCTCCGCGTAGCGGGCCAGGGTGGCCGGGCCGATGCGGTCGGCCTGGGCCGACATCCGGTCGATGACATCGCCGGGGCCGGTGACCAGGTTGCGTTCGGCGGCATCGGGAACCGCACGCAGCAGAATCAGATCGCGGATGCGCTCGAGCAGGTCGGTGGCGAAGCGGCGTGGATCGTGGCCGGCCTCCACCACTCGATCGATGGTGGCGAACAGGGCCGCACCGTCGTCGGCGGCCAGCGCGTCGACGGCCTCGTCGATCAGCGCGATATCGGTGACGCCGAGCAGGGCCAGCGCCCGGGGATAGGTGACACCTTCGGGCCCGGCGCCGGCCAGCAGCTGATCGAGCACGCTGAGGCTGTCGCGCGGCGAACCACCGCCGGCCCGGATCACCAGCGGATAGACCGATTCCTCGACCTGCACCTGCTCCTGCTCGCAGATCTTGCCGAGCAGCCCGCGCATGGTGGCCGGTGGCAGCAGCCGGAACGGATAGTGATGGGTGCGCGAGCGAATGGTCGGCAGCACCTTGTCCGGCTCGGTGGTGGCGAAGATGAAGATCAGATGGGCCGGCGGCTCCTCGACGATCTTCAGCAGCGCGTTGAATCCGGCCGTGGTGACCATATGCGCCTCGTCCACGATGAAGACGCGGTACCGCGATTCCGCAGGTGCGTAGAACGCACGATCACGCAGCTCACGGGTATCGTCCACACCACCGTGGCTGGCGGCGTCGAGTTCGATGACGTCGAGATTGCCGGGCCCGCCCGGGGCCAGCGCGACACACGACGGGCACACTCCGCACGGTCGCGAGGTCGGGCCCTCGACGCAGTTGAGCGAGCGCGCCAGAATGCGCGCCGAGGAGGTCTTGCCACAACCTCGCGGGCCGGAGAACAGGTAGGCATGACTGATCCGCCCGGTGTCGAGCGCGGTACTCAGCGGATCGGTAACGTGCTCCTGCCCCACTACCTCGGCGAAGGTTGCCGGTCGATACTTCCGGTACAGAGCCACGGCCCGAGGGTACCGGCGAACACCGACAGGAAACCATTCGCGCACCGGGTATCCACCCCGCCCGCCGAACCGATCACGGCCATGAATAAACTATGATCTACATCACAAGCATTCTTTTCGTCCGATCTCGGCGCGGACAACCGACCTGGTCAACAATCGGTTTGCGCTCGGCAATCGGAAACAGCGTGAAATTAACAGCGATTTCGTCTGCGAGCCGCCGAGTGACGAAATCTTTTGGACACGCTCCCCGTTTGCGACCCAAATTATGGACGTAACGATTCCGTCACCCGATTAGCGCCCGGTCCACTCTGCTGACTAACGTTGGTTTCGGCAACTTCGGTAGCCAAACCTTCATCAGGTTGGTGTCCCCGGTCGGTCCCTCATCCCGACCGGGGCACAACAATGTTTCGGAGGTAATGACGGGTTATGACGACCGTGCCGTCGTGTGACGACATCGCCGCCGCCTGGCTCTCACACACCGATTTCGCCGGCGATCGGGCCGCCACGGATCTGCTCCGCCGCGCCATCAGCCCCCGCGATTTCTCGCGCAACCGCGATTCGCTGCCGGTATCGGCCGCGGCCGATCCGGCCACCGCCGGCGCCATTCTCGAATTGCTGGATCGGGGCCAGGTTCCGACGCTGTCGGCGATCGACACCCTGATCGCGCAGAATCGGATACGCGCCGAGGCAGCCCGCATCGAACGGCTGGGCCGGCGCGCACAGCGCAGTATCGACGAATTCGGCCGCACACTCGCCGAGCTGACAGAGGACTATCGAAACACCCACCAGATGGGACCCACCCGCCGCGATATTCTCACCGCCGCACCGATGGTGACCTTGATCCGCGAACGCGTCGGCGATATCGCCCCGAACGCGGTCAAACATCTGTGGCTCGTCGAACGGGCGCAGCGCGCGGGATGGATAGCCTTCGATGCCACACCGCGATCGCTGTGCGCGGCCCGGCGTTTCCACTCCGCGAAATACGGCAACCGCGTGTCGCTGCGCCCGGTCAACACCATCGGCACCCTCGTGGCCGCGTTCCTGGACACCTACCGCACCACGCACGGCCGCCCGCCGCGCTGGTCGATCCTCGCGCACGAGTTGCGCGACGACCGTGGCCGCCGCGTCTTCAACGACACCGCCGACGCTCGCGCCCAGCAGCAGTGGCTGGTCACCGCGCAATGGCTCGCGCTCGAGGACGATCTGCCGGTTCCCGGGGCCCGCGGTCGGCGCGCGCTGACCCGGCAGGCCCGCAAGCGCGGGAATTGAATCCGAACGGAAGTACCAGACTCGCTCATCGGCGCGACACCGGAGGTTCGGTAGTTTCTTGCCACGCGAACGCGTGTGGAAAAGGAGTTGTCCGTGCCCCCGACCATCGACCCCGCCGCCACGGCGTGGCTGTTGACCAGCACCGCGCTGGTCCTGCTCATGACCCCCGGCCTGGCGATCTTCTACGGCGGCATGGTGCGCACGACCGGCGTGCTGAACATGCTGATGATGAGCTTCATCTCCATCCCGCTGGTGACGGTGGTGTGGCTGCTGTTCGGTTACACCCTGGCCTTCGGTGACGACGCCGGCGGCGGATTGATCGGCGGGCTGGAACATTTCGCGATGACCGGCATCACCCCGGGCACCGTGCGCAGCGGCGTTCCGGAACTGCTGTACGCGACCTTCGAATTGACCTTCGCGATCCTCACCGTCGCACTCGTCAGCGGCGCCATCGCCGATCGCGCCAAATTCTCCGCCTGGATGGTGTTCGTCCCGGTGTGGGCGCTGGTGGTGTTCGCTCCGATCGCGCACTGGGTCTGGGGTCCGAACGGCTGGCTGGCCTCCTTCGGCGTACTCGATTTCGCGGGCGGCCTGGTGGTCGAAATCGCTTCCGGCGCTTCGGCTCTCGCTTTGGCCCTGGTCCTGGGACCGCGGATCGGATTCAAGGTGGACGCGATGCGCCCGCACAATCTGCCGTTCGTGCTGCTGGGCGCCGGACTGCTGTGGTTCGGCTGGTTCGGCTTCAACGCCGGATCCGCGTTCAAGGCCGACGGACTGGCCGCCGCGGTGTTCCTGAACACTCTGGTCGCGGGCTGTCTGGGCATGCTCGGCTGGTTGATCGTGGAGCAGATCCGCGACGGACGCCCGACCACCTTCGGTGCGGCCTCCGGCGCGGTCGCCGGACTGGTCGCGATCACGCCCTCGTGCGGTTCGGTCAACGCGCTCGGCGCGGTGATCGTGGGCCTGGCGGCGGGCGTGGTGTGTTCGTTCGCCGTCGGCTGGAAATTCAAGGCGGGCTACGACGATTCGCTCGATGTGGTCGGCGTGCACTTCACCGGCGGCGTGGTCGGCACTCTGCTGATCGGCCTGCTGGCGAACCGGGTGATGACCGGCGGAGCGCGCGGATTGTTCTACGGCGGCGGACTCGCGCAGCTCGGCAAACAGGCGGTCGGCGTCGTGGTGGTCGCGGCGTGGGCGTTCGGCGTCTCCTATCTGATCGGCAAGGTGATCGATCGGGTGATGGGCTTCCGGGTCAGCAAGGAGGACGAGGTCGGCGGTATCGACTTCGCGCTGCACGCCGAGACCGCGTATGTCGAGGGTGTGCACGGCCACGCACCGCGCGGCCTGTTCGGCCATCATCCGCACGGCGGCGGGGAGCGTCCCGCCGGTGACGGGGATCGCTGACGCCGATCCGCCCCTCCTCTTGCGCCGCGCTGGGGTAACGGCGTTACGCTAACACCGTTACCCATACCGGCCGCCCGAGGAGCACTCATGCTGACCCGAATCGCCCGGCTCGCCACCCGGTATCCGAAGCGGGTACTCCTCGCCGCCCTGGCCCTGGCACTGATCTGCGGCGGCTTCGGCGCGACGGTCACGGCCCATCTGCAAGCCGGCGGATTCACCTCGGACAAGGCCGAATCCACCCGCGCGGCACAACTGGTGGCCGATCAGTTCAATGGCGCCCAGCCCAATCTGGTGCTGCTCGTACACGCCGACGAGGGTGTGGAGTCGGCCGCGGCCCGTGCGGTCGGCGCCGATATCGCCGCCCGGCTCGGCAGTCGCTCCGATACCGTCGGCGTCCGGTCGTATTGGACCAGTCCACCGCAACTGGCCGCCGCCCTGCGCAGTACCGACGGCAAGAGCGCGTTGGTCATGGCCTACCTGACGGGCGGCGACGACAAGGCTCAGCGCACCGCCGGTGAGATCGCGAGCACCCTGCCCGTCTCCACACCTGGTGTGACCGTGCGGGCGGGCGGAATCGCCGCCGTCTATCACGATGTCAACACCCAGGTCACCAAGGATCTGGCGATGGCCGAGGGCATCGCGGTCCCGCTCACGGCGATCGTGCTGATCCTGGTGTTCGGCAGCGTCATCGCGGCGTCGCTGCCGCTGGCGGTCGGAATCTTCGCGATTCTCTGCACGCTCGCGATCCTGCGCAGTTTCACCCTCTTCACCGATGTGTCGATCTACGCGTTGAATATGACCACCGCGCTGGGACTCGCGCTGGCGATCGACTACAGCCTGTTCATCGTCAGCCGATATCGCGAGGAATTGTCCGCCGGTTCCGGCCACGAGGCGGCGGCGGTGCGCGCGGTGCAGACCGCGGGGCGAACGGTGCTGTTCTCGGCGCTGACGGTCGCGCTGGCGCTGGCCGTGCTCAGCGTCTTCGACATGTACTTTCTGAAATCGTTCGCCTATGCCGGGGTCGCGGTGGTGGCGGCCGCGGCGATCGCCTCGATCGTGATCCTGCCCGCGGCGCTGGTGCTGCTCGGCGATCGGATCAATTCCTGGAATCTGCGGGTGGCGATCCGGAAACTGCTCGGGCGGCCCGAGCCCACCTCGCGACCGGAGCGGGAATCCGGCTGGTATCGCACGGTCACCTGGGTGATGCGGCGGGCGTTGCCCGTCTCCGTCGCGATCATCGCGGTACTGCTCGCGGTCGGCGCGCCGTTCCTCGGGGTGAAGTTCGGCTATCCCGACGACCGGGTGCTGCCCACCGGTTCGACCAGCCGCGCGGTCGGCGACGAACTGCGAGCGGAGTTCCCCGCCGTGAATTCCGGCACGGGAACGACGATCGTGCTGCCGGGTGCGCCGAGCGAACCCCAGGCGATCAGCGGCTATGCCACGGCACTGTCGAAGGTCGAGGGCGTGAACGCGGTGCTGTCCAGCAGCGGTGTCTACGTGTCCGGCGCGCGGATGGGCGGCGCCGCGCCGGGTATGGCCAACGACTCGGGTCAATACCTCACCGTCACATCGGCATTCGATCCCTACTCGCCACAGGCCAAGGATCAGTTGCAGGCGTTGCGCGATGTGCCCGCGCCCGCACCGGCGCTGTTCGGCGGTGCGGCGGCGATGAACGTGGACTCGCTCAACGCACTGGGACAACGGTTGCCGCTGGCGATCGCGCTGATCGCACTCGCGACCTTCGTGGTCCTGTTCCTGTTCACCGGCAGCGTGGTGCTCCCGCTGAAAGCCGTGGTGATCAACTCGCTGTCGCTCACCGCGATGTTCGGGATGATGGTGTGGATCTTTCAGGAGGGACACTTCTCGGGGCTGCTCGGCTTCACGCCCACCGGCTTCCTGGTGCCGACCATGCCGATTCTGATGTTCTGCTTGGCCTTCGGCATGTCGATGGACTACGAGGTGTTCCTGCTCTCCCGTATCCGCGAGGCCTGGCTGGCCTCCGACCGCACCGCCGCGGACAACGACCGTTCGGTGGCCATCGGCGTCGCCCGGACCGGTCGCATCGTTACCGCGGCCGCGCTGTTGATGGCGATCGTGCTGGGCGCCATGATCACCGCGAAGGTGTCGTTCATGCAGATGTTCGGACTCGGCCTCACGATCACCGTGCTGGCCGACGCCACCGTCATCCGCATGCTGCTGGTTCCGGCCCTGATGCGCCTGATGGGCCGCGGGAACTGGTGGGCCCCGGGGCCATTGGCGCGCTGGCACGAACGGTTCGGCCTCACCGAACACCCCACGCCCGCAGCGCCGCAACCGACGGCGGAACCGGCTCCGGCGGGGCGGCCGTGACGCGTTCCAGCCGTCCCCGTTCGGCCCGCGGCTCCGGTACCGAGCTGCGCGCAGAGATCCTGGCCGCGACACGAGAGTTGCTGGCGCGCACCGGTAATGCCGATTCGGTGTCGATTCGTGAGGTCGGCGGGCTGGTCGGCGTCACCGCACCGTCGATCTACCGCCACTTCGCCGACAAGGACGACCTCATCGACGCCGCGGTGGCGGAGGTGTTCGAAGATCTCGACGCCGCCATCGGCGCCGCGAGCGACCCCACCGTCTCGCCCATGTCCCGATTGCGTCAGCAGGGGCTGGCCTACGTGCGCTTCGCCCTACAGCACCCCGGTCAATACCGCGTCGCCACCGCCGCCTCGCCCGGCGAAGGCCCCTCGGCGGTGGATGTGGTGCTGGGCAGTGGTGCGTTCCAACGGTTTTCGCAGACCGTGCGGGAGGCGATGGACTCCGGCGTACTCGCACCCGGCGACCCGATGCCGCTGGTGCTCGAGCTCTGGGCCGCCGCGCACGGTATCGCGTCGCTGCTCATCGCCAAACCTCATCTGCCGTGGGGCGATGCCGAGGCCGTCGCCGACCGGGTCATGGCGGCGGCCTGCCTCGGACATGCGGTGCTGGAGGTCATCGGCGGGGAGACACCGAACCCCGACGAGGGTGCGCGCTGGTTGGCGCAGTTGCGCGAGGACCGGTAACGCTCAGGCCGGGGAGATCACGGCGCCGATCACGACACCGAATCCGACGGGGAGTTCCAGGTGTTGCACATCCAGGTCCGGTTGTTGTCCTCCCCCTGTGCGTACCACGCCCCGTAGTGCTGGTTGGCCCCGTGGTCGCGCACGTCGGAATGATCGTCCCCGCGTTGATAGTTGTCCTGTTTCACGTAGTAGGCCTGATCGTTGGAGACCGTGCCCGCCACCTCGGAGGAGCTGATGAACATGCCGCCGAAGCACTGGGCCTCCAACTCCAGCCGACGCGAAAGCTCCAGGCCCGCAGCAGAATTGGTACCGGCGTTGTAGCGGTCGCGGCTCATCTTGGACATGATGCCGGAGATGGCCTGTACATGGTGGCCGTATTCGTGCGCGAAGACCCCGAGGTAGACGTACCAGCGGTCGCCGTACACCTCGGTCTGAATGTGATCCAGCGGCATGTAGATCGTATTGTTGGCCGAGCAGTAGAACGCGGCGTAACTGCCGGAACTGCCACACGGTGACGCCGCGTTCGCGCCACTCGCCGGAACACTCACGGTGGGGCTGGAGAACGGGAGGTTCTGCGCCACGAGTACCGGCTGCCACATCCGGTCCAGACACGATTTCGCCGCCTGGAAGAAGGCTGTCGCCGACGCGACATCGGAACCCCATCGGGGGTAGCCGCAAGAGATGTTGATCAGCCCGGAGTTGTGATCGTCGAAGATCGGATTGGCCGCCGTGGCCGCAACGGGCTGGGGGCCGGCCGGTTTCGTCGTCGGCACGACAGTCGTCGTGCGGTAGTAGGGCTTCGTCGTGGACGGATACGGCGTCGTCGTGGACCGCGCGGTCGTGGCGGTTTCGCTGGTGCTCGTGGCCCAGGTGGGCGGCGTATACGTGAAGCTCGGCGTCGATGTCGAATACGACGCCGACGAATTGTCGCGACCGCCCATGGTCGCGAACGCGACCAGCCCGCCGACCACCACGAAGACGAACAGCACCGCGAGGACCGCCCCGACCGCACCGCCACCGGATCGCGGCGGCGGATAGGGACGGCCGTAATAGCCGGGCGGCGGCAACGGCGGTCCGCCGTAGGGCCCGACCGGATATGCCCCCGGCGGTGGTAGCGGCGCACCGTACGGTGGGCGCGGACCGGGTGGTGGATACCCCGGAGGCGGGCCGTATCCGGGTGGTGGCCCGTACCCGGGCGGCGGGCCGTAGGGCGGGCGACCGTGAGGCGGAACCCCGTGCGGCGGTGGATATCTCGGCGGTTGCGGCATGGCGGTTCAGCTCACCTGTCCGGACGGCGCGATGAAGGTGTTGCAGGGCGCGGTCGCGTTCTTGTCGAATCCGGTACTCCACCAGTCGCCGGCGTGTTCGGCGGTGCCGTGGCTGCGCATATCGCCGGCGCTGTCACCTCGGCCGTAGGCGTCCTTGCGCGCGGATTGCGCCTGCACCGGCGTCAGCGATTTCCCCCCGGCCGAGGATGCGAAGTACATGCCGTCGAAACAGTTGGCCTGCAGTTCGATTCGTCGCGAGAGGTCGAGCCCCTCGTCGCTGTAGAGGCCGGTCTGGCGGCGCTGTTTGTTCGCGGCGCCGAGGATCCCGGACAGCGCCTGGATATGGTGACCGTATTCGTGGGCGAAGACCGAGAGGTAGATCTCCCAATGATCGTGGAACATGTCCGTCTGCAGCTGACTGATCGGCATGTAGATGGTCTGATCCGCACCGCAGTAGAAGGCCGCGAAATTGCTGCTGGATCCGCTGCACGGCGTGGTGATGCCCGACGTGGTCGCGGTGACGACGAGTTTCGGTGGCGTGAACTTCAATTTCGCATTCTCCAGCACCGGTTTCCAGGCGTCGGCCAGACAGGCCGCGGCACTGTCGAAGAATGCGCGCGCGGCGTCGACCTGCGTGCTCCACGGGGTATACGGGCAGCGCGCCGGACTCAGCGGCGAACCCGGGTCGGCCAGTAGTGGATTGGCGCCGGTTTCGGCGACGCCGGCGGAATCCTTTCCGGGCGGGGGGTTGTAGCTGTAGTTGCCGTGTTCCCCCGTATGGGAGGCGGCGTCGAATCCGGTCCGCACGGCGAAGCGGATGAGGCCCGAGGTGACGATCAGCAAGATCACGACGACGACCGCGCCGAATCCCCCGCCTCGCTTGCGCGGCGGAGCGGGGCGTGGGCCGGCCGGGCCGTACGGCCGCGGCGGCGGAATCGGTGGACGATGGCCGGGCGGCGCGACGGCCCGATAACCCTGTCCCGCAACGGATCCCGGGTTCCCGCCGTAACCGGCGGGCGTGGGGTATCCACGCGGCGGGGATCCGGCGGGCGCCGCGTACCCCGGAGGGGGCGGATAAGCGGGTGGAGGCGGATAACCGGGCGGTGCCGAGTGGCCGGGCGGGGGACCGTATCCCGGCGGTGGTCCCGGGCGCCGCGGGCCGCCCGGACCATAGGGTGGAACCGGCCGTCCGCCCGGCGGATTCGGGCCGTGCCCGTAGGGTGGTCGACTCACTCCCCCACTCCCCCTTGTCCGTTCCTCATCCAGCGACAGCCACCGCTCTCCGGCGACAGCCGCCGACGCAGAATAGCAAGCCGCCAGATTCGCGACCCCTGCTCGCGCAGTGGCCCACCGCTAAGCTACTGCCCCATGCTGATCTTTCGGGGGGGCGCATTCGGCGCTCTGTTGTTGACCGCGGTCGGGCTGTTCGCCGCAGCACCGGCCGCTCGGGCGCAGGAGCCCACGGGTGTGTCGATCATCGCGGATGTCAAACTCAGCGAGGGCGGTCTGCTCGAGGTGGCCGAAACCGTGAAAGTGCCGCCGGGTGGGCAGTTCCATATGGCGCTGCCGCTGCGAGTGGGACGCGACGACGGGAGCGAACGCCGCTTCGGCGTGACCGACATCTCCAGTACCGGACCGGGTTCGGCGAAGGTGGCGGGCGATGTGTTCAGCGTGGACGCGCCGCCGGGGGAATCGTCGTTCAAGTACACCGTGCACGGGACGGTCGCCGATGCGCCGGGTACGCAGGTGTTCCACTGGACGGGGGTCCTCAACACCGATGTCGCCTCGTTCGACGGTTCGGTGATCAGCCCGAGTTATCAGATGGGAATCGCCGACTGCACGGTCGGCTCGGTGGGTAGTACCCGCAAATGCAACGACGCCCGCGTCGAGCCGGACGGCGTCCTCACCATGCACGAGGAGAACCTGCACAAAGGTGACATCCTCGATGTGACACTGCAGGTGCCGCCCGGCACGGTGAAGGCCAACGCCGATATTCGCGGCGGCCGGGGGTCGGGCGCCTTCGCCGTCACCGCCCCGGTGCTGATCGCCTTCGGTGTCCTGCTGGCGGCGCTGGCCGCCTTCGGCGCCTATCTGGCCCGGTCTCGCCGCCAGGACAGCGCAGCCCTGACCTCCACCGAGACCCTGGATCCGGTGCAGCGCAACGGAAACCACACCGAATTCGTCTCCCCGGACGGCATCCTGCCGGGTGAGGCGGGCCTGTTGCTCGACGGCTCCGCCGATGCCGCCGATATCGCCGCCACCGTGGTCGATCTGGCGGTGCGGCGCTACCTGTGGATCGCCGCGGTGAGCGATTCGGACTGGCGCATCACCCGGGTGAATCCCGCCGATGATCAACTGCGCAGCTACGAAAAGCACGTCTACACGACACTGCTGCCCGAGGGCGCCGACTCGGTGCTGCTGTCGGAACTGCGGGCGCCGGGACGCGTCGCCGCCGAGCCCGTCCGCTCGGCGCTGCGTCGCGATGCGGTCGAGCGCGGCACGTTGATCGATCACGACCGGCGCGGGCTCGCCTTCTGGATCGGCATCGCGCTGCTGGTGGCCGGGGTGGGAGCCACCGTCGGCCTCGCCATCGCCGGCGGGTACGCACTGGTCGGCGTGGCCATCGCGCTCGGCGGTGCGGCCGTCCTGCTGCTCGGCCGGTATCTGCCGGTGCGGACCGCCGCGGGCCGCGCACTCGCCGCCCAGGTGAAGGCGCTGCAGAACGGACTCGACGCCCAGCGGCCCGATCAGATCCCGCCGGCCGATCGCGAACTGCTGTTCTCGCGGGCGCTGCCGTTCACGATCATCGGTGGCCGGGCCGACAACTGGATCCGCACCTTCCGCGACGTGGATCCCGGGGCCGACCGTCAGGCCGGGCTCTACTGGTTCGGCGGCTTCGACCGCGACCGGAATCTGCACCGGTTCGCCGGGCATTTCCCGTATTTCATCACCGCGCTGGAGGGACTGTTCACGACGTCGGGTCACTGATCCGCCGGACGACCTCGTAGGCCGCCCGGGCGGTGGTGCGGCCTTCGGCCACGGCGGGCAGCAGCCCGACCAGACCCCACGACAGGAATGTGGTGTCGGGCTCCGCACTGCCCTGATCGGCCAGGATTCCGGCGATCATCCGCTGGGTACCGCGCACGACGACCATGGTGCTCTTCGGGTCCAGAAGCGCCCGCTAGACCTCGGGGTGTCCCTCGGCCAGTTCGATGACGGCTCGTATCGGGTCACCGGAGCGCCGGGCGAGCGCCGCACGCAGGAATTCGGTCCCGCTCACCACGAGCAGGTCGTCCTTGCCGCGGGCCAACTGCCGCTTCGACTACGGCGTGGCACAGTCGCTGGAGCTGCCGGATGCCGCGTTCGACGTGGTCACCTGCACGTTCGGTATGCACCACATTCCCGAGGCGGACCGTGGTCGCGCGCTGGCGGAGAGGTCGCGCGTACTACGGCCCGGAGGACGAGGGCTGCTCGCCGATATGGCGCCCGGGGCGTGCACGGACAGCTGACGAAGCGACTCAGCAGGCATATGGATCCCACCGAGATCGATATCAGACGGTATCGGAAAGCGCTGCGGGAGACGGGTTTTCAGGACCTCGAATATCGGACGATCAAGCCGTCAACTGGTGTGCTGACCGGCGTCAAGCCCAGCTGAGCGACCTCGGTCGGGGTGGCCGTACCACCCCGACCGTATGCGCCGGCTCAGCGCGAGCGCGTGGCCCGGCGCAGTGCCGACAGCGGATCGGCGTAGCAGACGCTGAGCGAGGTGACGGCCGCCGCATGCTCCTGGACCCGCCCGCCGAATCGGCTGATCCGCAGGTCGGCCGGGGCGAGAGTGGTGGCGCGACCGAAGGCCTGCACGACTCGTTCGAGTCCCGGCCGGTAACCGGTGAAGGCCTGTCCGCCCAGCACCACCCGATCAGGGTTGAACATGTCGCGCACCAGAGCCGCGGTGTTGCCGAGGATCTCGGCCCGCTCGAACAGCATGTCGCGAGCCGGGGCGGAACCCTGTTCGGCGGCCTTGTACAGCTCGGCGATCACCGGCTTCCGCGGCGCCTCCCGCTTCGGCACGATGCCGGCGCGCACGGCGCGAGCCAGCACCGCCGCCTCACCGACCGTGGCCTCCAAGCAGCCGCGCCGGCCGCACGAGCAATCGATATCGGATCCGGTCGGCAGATGCGCGATCGAACCCGGGCCGTTCGCCGGGGTGTAGACGCGATCGTGCAGCGTGACCGCGACACCGACCGTCTCCCGGCCGTAGATGTAGAGGCTGCTGCCGGGCCGGTCCTGGGCACCGGAACGATCCGGTGTACCGGTGGTGAGCAGCAGTTCGGCGGCAGCCATCGCCTCCACGTGGGCGGCGACCGAAACCGGCAGGTCCAGCACGGTGGCGAAGATCGGGCCGACCGGCGCCGACTGCCAATCCAGGCGGGGGTGATCCACGACGCCGGCGACAGGATCGACCCGTCCGGCCAGCGCCACACCGACCCACAACGGCCGGCGCCGCGGTAATCGGTCGAGGAAGGCCTTCGCGCTGCGGGCGATGATGGTGATGGCCGCCTCCTGCGCGGCCTGCGGGGTGGCGATCTCCAGCCCGCCCAGAATGCGGCCGGACAGGTCGGCGGCCACGATCCGGGTGAGATTCGCACCGATGTGGACGCCCAACGTGGCGAAGCGGTCCGTCTCGACCTCGAACGGTACGCGCGGACGCCCGACCGCACCGGATGCGGTGAGATCAGCGCGTTCTCGCAACAGGCCGGACGAAAGTAGCGCCGACACTTGGCGGTTCACGGTGGCGATGCTCAAACCCGTTGTCTGAGCGGCATTGTCGCGGAAGATCGGCCCGCGGGTGGCGGCGCGCAGGACGGCGGCCGCCGGGTTGTCGGTGATCCGCAATTCCGGCGGAACCACCGGCCGCGGCGCACTGCGTACCGGCCGCGGACGAGAGGGGGAAGACTGTCGTTCGAGGGTGGGGCTCGTCATGGGGCGAAGTCCTTGTCGAAAGTCTCGTGAAGAGACGGAACTACATCGGCAACAAGGCAGCGAGAAGGGCCCGAAAGGGTCGACAGACGGACGACTGGAGCGGTCTCAGCTGCGCGGCCGGGAACAACACAGTTCCCGCTGCCGCGGCAGCCGCACACCGAGCGCCACGGTCACGTAGGTGACCCGTGCGCGGTTCGAACGGCTGGTGGACATGTGTAAAACGGTAACATCCCGATTCCGCGCCGCGCCAGCGAATGGTCACGGCACATATTGCGCTCACACTGATTTGAATGCGGACCCGCATCGCCGCAGGTGGCGCATTACCTTCGATCACCCGAATTTCAGCAGGTCGGCCGCCCGCGCGGGCGGCGGATAACCGCACACCCGGCCGCCGCCGGCCGTGCGGGCGGCACCCCGGCCGCGACACCCCCGTTACGCTCGGAAACCGCAGGTCACAAGCGTTAGGAGGTGGAGATGACGGCCGATCCGGTACCCCTGCGGCAGCAGCGCGGCTCCGCTGCCGACCACCCGGCCACCGGGGCGGAGACGACGGCGCCCGGCGCCGGCGCCCGCACCATTCGCAAGGCCGATCGGGCCCGCCAGGTGGCCGACGTCCTGCGCCAGCAGATCCACACCGGACAGTGCCCGGACCCGCTGCCCACCGAATCCGAACTCGCCGCGGAATTCGCGGTGTCCCGCAACGCGGTGCGCGAAGCACTGGCACTGCTGCGCGACGAGGGCCTCATCGGCCGCGTTCCCCGGGTGGGCACCTATGTGGCACAACGTAAATACGATCACGGCCTGGACAGCCTGCGCGGCCTGAAGGAAACACTGCGCGGCCACGGCGAGGTGCGCAACGAGGTGCGCGCGGCACTGCGCCTCACACCACCGCCCGCGGTCGCCAACCGGCTCGGTCTCGAACCGGGCGAATCCGCGGTCTACCTGGAGCGGCTGCGCTATCTGGGTGATCTCCCGCTCAGCCTGGACCACACCTATCTGGCCCCGGACATCGGCGAGCAGGTACTCGACTGCGATCTGCGATCCGAGGACATCTTCGGACTCATCGAACAGATCAGCGGCCAGTCGCTCGGGTCCGCCGACCTGGCGGTGGAGGCCATCACCGCCGATATCCACAGCGCCGCCACCCTGCAGGCCCCCGAGGGCAGTGCCCTGCTGTTACTGGAGCGACTGACCTATCTCGCCGACGGGCGGCCGGTGGACCTGGAGTACATACGCATGCGTGGTGATCGGATCACCCTGCGCGACAGTCTGATTCGCACCACGGAAAGCAACGATTGGAGGCTGAGCCGCCATGGCGTCGGTCAATCAGCGGGCTGATGTCCCGGTAACCATCGACGAATCGCTGTGCATCGAAGGGTGCACGCTGTGTGTGGAGATCTGCCCGCTGGATTCGCTGGCGATCAATCCGGACAACGGCAAGGCGTTCATGCACGTCGACGAATGCTGGTACTGCGGTCCGTGCGCGGCACGCTGTCCCACCGGCGCCGTGACCGTGAACATGCCGTATCTGCTGCGCTGAATCGCGCAGCGGAATCTTACAGTGGCCGCCCTCGGCCCGATTTCGAGGAAATACCATGAAGTACCGTCGTGCCCGCATACTGGCGGCCGCCGCCCTGATCGCCACTCTGGCCGCCGGATGCTCGCTCGAGCAGACCGGATCCGGGGACACCGTCCGGGTGGTCGTCGGTTATCAGTCCAAGACGATCAATACCGTCACCGCCGGAACTCTGTTGCGCGCCAAGGGTTTCCTGGAAAAGCGCCTGAACGACCTGACCGCGAAGGGCGGGCCGAAGTATCAGGTCGAATGGCAGGACTACGACACCGGGGCGCCGATCACCGCCCAGATGGTCGCGGAGAAGATCGACATCGGCTCGATGGGTGATTATCCGTTGCTCATCAACGGTTCCCGGACCTCGGCCAATGAGCGTTCGGCCACCGAACTGGTCTCGATCACCGGTTACCAGCCGCGCGGATCGCTGAACATGGTTGTCACCGCGCCGAATTCGACGGCGACGACGCTGTCGGATCTCGCCGGCAAGAAGGTGTCCGCGAGCGTCGGCTCCGCCGGTGACGGCACGCTGCGCCAGGCGCTGAGCCGCGCGAACATCGATCCGGCCCACGGGGTGGACGTGCTGAATCAGCAACCGCAGATCGGCGCGTCCGCACTGGAATCCGGTCAGGTGCAGGCACTTTCGCAATTCGTGGCATGGCCCGGCCTGCTCGTTTTCCAGGACAAGGCGAAGCTGCTCTACGATGGTGCCGAATTGAACGTGCCGACGTTCCACGGAGTGGTGGCACGTCGTGATTATTCGAAATCCCATCCCGAGGTGCTCGATGCATTCCTGCAGGCGCAACTTGACGCCACCGATTTCCTGCACGCGAAACCGCTCGAAGCCGCGCAGCTGGTCGCTGACAACTCCGGACTGCCGGCGGAGGTCGTCTACCTCTACAACGGACCCGGGGGAACCTCATTCGACACTCCCCTGAAGCCGCAGCTGGTCCAGGCATTCAAGGGTGACGTTCCGTATCTGAAGTCGATCGGTGATTTCGCCGATTTCGACATCGACAAGTTCGTCGACGATGCCCCGCTACGCAAGTCCTTCGCCGAGCGCGGCGCGAATTACGATGCGGCCGTGGCGAATTTCGCCAATCCGGCGCCGATCACCGGCACCGACCCGAGTACCGGCAAGCCGGTGTCCGATCCGGCCCTCACGGGCGAGATCTGGTTCGACGGCCAGTCCACCGCCCAGCCGGCGGGCAGCCCGACCGATCTGCTGCGTGCGGTGAAAGCCGCTCGGGCGCAAGTGAAGAAGATCCGAGCGGCGTACGTGCCGGATGCCGAACTCGGCACCCGCTGGTTCGCGGACAAGGCGCAGTGGGTGCGCGAGGGCGATACGTACCTGCCCTTCATCACCCCCAGTGCGGTGCAGCGGTATCAGGCCCGCCATCCCGGTGCGGTCGCGGTGAGTTACGACCAGGCCATCGGTGAGGTGCGGTCATGAGCGCCACCACCCTGCCCGTCGACGCGCCGGTTCCGGCCACCACTGCTCCCGCCGCCGTCGCCGAGCGCGGCAGCGCCGCGGGCGTGCCGGCGACGCGGCTGTGGACGTCGCGGCTGGTGCGGGTGGCGTCGATCGTCGTCGCACTGGTCGCCTGGCAGTTGTTGACCGCCAACCACGTTCGGTTGTGGGTGCGTTTCGATACGCTGCCGACCGTCACCCAGATCGTGCACACCCTGCGGCTGCAGTTGCAGACCGACACCTATTGGCTGGACCTCGGGCAGTCGTTGATCCGCATTCTCAGCGGGTTCGGCCTGGCCGCGGTGATCGGCGTCGCGACCGGCGTGGCGCTCGGGCGTTCCCGCTGGTTCGCCGATATCTTCGGACCGCTGACCGAGCTGGCCCGGCCGATTCCGGCGATCGCGATCGTGCCGGTGGCGATTCTGCTGTTTCCCACCGACGAGGCCGGCATCGTCTTCATCACCTTCCTCGCCGCCTATTTCCCGATCATGGTGAGCACCCGGCACGCGGTGCGGGCGCTGCCGACCATCTGGGAGGAATCGGTGCGCACGCTGGGTGGCAGCCGCTGGGACGTCCTGGTGCGGGTGGTGTTGCCCGGTAGCCTGCCGGGCGTGTTCAGCGGCCTGTCGGTCGGGATCGGCGTGGCCTGGATCTGTGTGGTCTCGGCGGAGATGATCTCCGGGCGGCTCGGCGTCGGCTATCGCACCTGGCAGGCGTACACCATCGTCGACTATCCCGGCGTCTTCGTCGGCATCATCACCATCGGCGTGCTCGGCTTCGCCACCTCGGCGGCTATCGAACTGTTGGGACGGCGCGCCACTCGCTGGCTGCCGCGGGCGCAGGAGGTTTCGAAATGACCGGCACCGCGATGAGCCTGGGGCTAGACAAGGTCGAACTGCGCTACGGTGGCGCTCCCGTGCTGGACGAGCTGACACTCGATATCCGCGCGGGCGAGATCCTCGTGCTGACCGGGCCGTCGGGATGCGGGAAGTCCACGGTGCTGCGCGCACTGGCCGGGCTGCTGCCGCCCCGCTCGGGGCGGGCACTCGCGGACGGTGACGAGATCACCGGCCCCTCGCGCGATCGGGCGATGGTGTTCCAGGACAACGCGCTGTTGCCTTGGCGCACAGTACGTTCCAACATCGACCTGGCGTTGAAGTTGCGCGGCGTGCCGCGGACCGGTCGCGCGGCACAGGCCGAGCGCTGGATCGAGGAGGTCGGACTCACCGGCTTCGGCGACTACCTGCCCAAGAGTCTGTCGGGCGGTATGCGCCAGCGCGTCCAACTCGCCCGCGGTCTGGCGGGCGCACCGCGGGCGGTGCTGATGGACGAACCGTTCGGCGCCCTGGACACGCCGACGCGGATCACCATGCAGCGCTTGCTGATCCAGACCTGGCAGACACATCCGACCACGGTCGTGTTCGTCACCCACGATGTGGACGAGGCATTGACCCTCGGCGACCGCGTCGCGGTCCTCGGCGGTACCGACCGGGCGTTGCGATCGCTGCTGACGGTGCCGAATCCGCGCGCCAAGGACGTCGACCGCAGTGCCGAGCGCACCGAAATCCTTGCCGCCCTCGATCATTCGTCCCAGCCAACCGCCGCCTGAGCCCATCGTTCGAACGAGGCACCCCCTCGGCGACCCGGCTGCGGCAGCGCCGTTCCGGTCGCCCGGCACCGGCGTGCGTTGCCGCCCCGACTATTCACCTCTGTGGAGTGTGCTGATGAAGATTCCCGAGCTGTCCGAAACCGTGCGGCTGGACTGCGATGTGCTGGTGATCGGCGGCGGAACCGCCGGCACCATGGCCGCGCTCACCGCCGCGGAGAACGGCGCGAACGTTCTGCTGCTGGAGAAGGCGCACGTGCGTCACTCCGGTGCGCTGGCCATGGGCATGGACGGCGTGAACAACGCCGTCATCCCGGGTAAGGCGGAGCCGGAGGACTACGTCGCCGAGATCACCCGCGCGAACGACGGAATCGTCAACCAGCGCACGGTGTATCAGACCGCGACCCGCGGTTTCGCCATGGTGCAGCGGCTCGAACGCTACGGCGTGAAATTCGAGAAGGACGCCTACGGCGAGTACGCGGTGCGCCGCGTGCACCGCTCGGGCTCCTATGTGCTGCCGATGCCGGAGGGCAAGGACGTCAAGAAGGCGCTCTATCGCGTTCTGCGGCAACGCAAGATGCGGGAACGGATCCGGATCGAGAACCGTCTCATGCCGGTACGGGTCCTCACCGACAACGGACGCGCGGTCGGCGCGGCCGCGCTGAACACCCGGACCGGGGAGTTCGTGGCGGTCGGCGCGAAGGCGGTGATCCTGGCGACCGGCCCGTGCGGGCGACTGGGTCTGCCGGCGTCGGGATATCTCTACGGCACGTACGAGAATCCGACCAATGCCGGCGACGGGTACGCGATGGCGTATCACGCCGGCGCGGAATTGTCCGGCATCGAATGCTTCCAGATCAATCCGCTGATCAAGGACTACAACGGACCGGCCTGCGCTTATGTCGCGAACCCGTTCGGCGGATATCAGGTGAACGCCGCCGGTGAGCGCTTCGTCGACTCGGACTACTGGTCCGGGCAGATGATGGCCGAGGTGAAGCGGGAGATCGAGTCCGCGCGGGGGCCCATCTATCTGAAGGTCTCGCATCTGCCCGAGGAGACACTCGACGCGCTCGAGGGCATCCTGCACACCACCGAGCGGCCGACCCGGGGCACCTTCCACGCCAACCGCGGCCACGACTACCGCACGCACGACATCGAGATGCATATCTCCGAAATCGGTTTGTGCAGTGGGCATTCCGCGTCCGGCGTCTGGGTGGACGAACATGCGCGCACCACGGTGCCGGGACTGTACGCGGCAGGCGATCTGGCGTGCGTACCGCACAACTACATGATCGGGGCGTTCGTCTACGGGGATCTGGCGGGCGAGCACGCGTCGTCGACACTCACGGAAGTCGCTGCGCCCCAATCACTTCCCGCCGATCAGCTGTCCGCGGCACACGAACTGATCTACCGTCCGCTGCGCCATCCCGACGGCCCGCCGCAGCAGCAGGTCGAATACAAGTTGCGTCGCTTCGTCAACGACTACGTGGCGCCGCCGAAGACGCAGACCAAACTGTCGCTGGCGGTGGAGACCTTCGAGCGGATGCGGCAGGAGATCGCCCAGATGGGCGCGGACACCCCGCACCAACTCATGCGCTGCGCCGAGGTCGACTTCATCCGCGACTGCGCCGAGATGGCGGCGCGCTCCTCACTCACCCGCACCGAATCGCGCTGGGGTCTGTACCACGACCGCGCCGACCTGCCCGAACGCAACGACGAGGACTGGCGCTACCACCTGAACCTGCGCAAGGGCGCCGACGGCGAGATGGAATTCCTGAAGCGCCCGGTCGCGCCGTATTTCGTCCCGGTGCCGGAATGGGAGGACCTCCCGCGCGCCGACCTCGAGCCGGTCGCTGTGGCGCAGCCGGAACTGATCGCCGGCCCGCCCCGGACGGCAGGCGCGGCCACCGGCGCCGCGCCCCGGCCGGGCATCACGATCCCCGCTGCCGCGGACGACTCCGCCGCACCCCGGATCGCGATTCTGCTCAGCCTGGACGGCCCGACGGTTGCCGAACTCCGGGACTACCTCGATGACACCGACCCGCGGGTGCGAGCCACGGCCCTGTCGGTATTGACCGAGGGCACTCCGGACGGATTCGCCGATGCCCTGATCGCCGCACTCGGAGACGATGACGCCGCGGTGCGCGCGGCCGCCGTCTCCGGCCTGCGTGAGCTGATCGAAATCCTGCCGCCCGCAGAGCAATTGACCGCACACGCGGATTCGCCCGATCCGTTCGTGCGAGCCGCCGTAGTGGATCTGCTGCGCGCACAGCGCCGCGGCTCGGCCGACCTGTTCGGCAAGGCGGTGGTGGACAGCGACCACCGCGTGCGCATCGAAGGGGTGCGCGCGCTGGTCTCGCTCGACGACTGGCCGGCACTCACCGCCGCGGCATTCGACGAGAACCGGGAGGTGCGGGTGGCTGTTGCTCGCGGCCTGGCCGAGGTCGGCGCCGGCGGAGCCGACACCGTCCGCGCCCTGGTCGGCGACCGTGATCCGCTCGTCCGCGCGGCGGCTCTGGCGGCGCTGGCCCGACTCGGCGATTCCTCCGACGCGACGATTCTGGCTGCAGCGCTGAAGGATTCGGCCTGGCAGGTCCGCGAGGGCGGCGCCCGCGGCTGGGCGGGCCTGGGCCCCGAATCCGCGGCCGCCGCCCTGGAACCGGCCCTGACCGACCCCCACCCGGACGTCCGCAAAGCCTCCGTCCTGACGCTGTCCCACTGGCCCGACCATGCGGCCGTCCGAGCCGCCCTCCAAGTGGTACTCGCCGACACCGACGCCGACGTCCGCGCCTACGCCCGCCGCACGCTCGAGGCCGCCTGAGCGAGTACGGGGCCGCCTTCATCACCTCCTCGGGAATCGGGTCTACGCTCGGCGCAATTGTCGGTCGAATCAGCAAAGGAACACTGATGACCCGGATCGCGAGGAATCTTCGGCGCGTCGCCGCAACGTTGGTCGCGACCTCGGTCGGGGTCGGTGCGGCGTCGACGGCGAGCGCGGCGCCGCTGCCGACTTTCCCGATCGGCGCACCCGAATACACCGTGGATGTGAATACTCCGGCCGCCGCGCCCGGCTACATCTACTACAGCAACGGTGTCAGTGCGGCGGCGCTGGTGCCCGGGGCGGGTAAGGCGTTATCGGCAGTTCCGGCGACCGCGCCCGCGAATATCGTCGTGGACAAGGCCGGACACGAGGTCTGGCGCTACACCCCGCCCGCCGGGCAGGACGTCTCCAATTTCCGCACCCAGACGTATCAGGGCAAGCGGGTGCTGACCTGGTGGCAGGGCGGAACCGTCGGCGGGCACGGTTCGGGCGCCGACTACATCGCCGACGAACACGGCAACGTCATCGAAACCCTCGACGCCGGAGGCGTTCCCAGCGACGTCCACGAATTCCGCCTGACACCCGACGGCCGAGCGTTGATCACGTCGTATCAGGAGGTGGACGCCGATCTGTCCACGATCGGCGGACCGAAGAACGGCACGATGTACGACACCGTCGCCACGGTGGTCGACGTGGCGACCAAGCGAGTCTTGTTGCGCTGGAGTGCGGCCGAGCACGTCCCGCTCACCGACACCACCACCCCCGGCAAACTTCCCGGCAGCGACACCTACGACCCGTACCACATGAATTCGATCGCGCTGGACCCCGACGGCAACCTGGTGATCTCGATGCGCGACACCTCCACCGTCTACGACGTGGACATCCACACCGGTGCGATCAACTGGCAACTCGGCGGATTGCATTCGACCTTCGACCTCGGCCCCGGCGTCGCATTCGCCTTCCAGCACGATGCGGAATTCGCCGACCCCAGCACCCTGCGCCTGTTCAACAACAACTCCAGCGGCTTCCAAACGCTGGGTGTCTCGAGCGTGCAGTGGATCCACCTGGACCTCGACAACCACCGAGCCACGTTGGTACGCAACCAGACCCACCCCGACGGCCTGACCGCCTTCGCCATGGGCGACGCCCAGCCGCTACCCAACGGGAACACCCTGGTGGGCTGGGGTATGGCACCGCACATCTCGGAATTCGGCCCGACCGGCGACATGGTCTACGACGCCCTGTTGCCCCTGGGCACCTATCGCGCCTTCCCGGCAGATTGGGCACCGACTCCGAAGTGAGGGTTGGCACGACCCGGCGCGTCACGTCCGGAAAATTTTCAAGCACTGGCCAGTTTCTCGTTGACCCATTTGTTGACACTGATCCCGCGCTCGGTGGCCTCGATGGTCAGTCGCCGGTGCATATCCGCGGATGTGCGGACCAGGAACTGGCCACTGTACGTGCGATCGGCCAACGGCACCGGCACCGGCTCGCCGTTGGCCTCCAGGTCTGCTACCGCGAATTCCACCAGGTCGGCGATGCCCCGCAGTGCGTCGAGCGGATCGCCATCCAAATGTGACAGGGATGGGAATTCGAGGCAGGTACCGGCCCATTCACCGTCCTCAGGCGACCACATCACGCGATACGAGTAGTGGTTCACAACGCCTCCTTCTTCGCGATCGCGGTCAGCACCTGCCTGACCTGGTACGGCTAGGCCTTCGCGCCACCAGCCTAAATATGGACGCGAGGGTCCCTCTGCACCAGCTTGTCGATCTTCTCCTCGGCCGTCATGCTGCGGACGATCTCGCATATGAGATCACTCCGGTAGGTCGCTTCGCGGTACTGCACGCTCGGCCGAGCCGGCAACTCGCTCGGAGGCGGACCGAAAGCGGCCCCCGCACCCTCGTTCGGGTGTGGGGGCCGCTTTTCGCGGTGGCGACTCAGCCGTTGGTGCCCGGCGCGGTGGTCGTGGTGCCGCCCGACTGGGCGCTACCGGAGGCCAGCGCCTGTAGTAGCGACGGCAGCAGAGCCGCGCTACCCGTACCGGTCGACGGATCGGTAGGCGTCGTGTCGTCGATGGCGACCGCGGGAGCGGCAGCCTCGGCGGCGCCCACACCGACACCGATCACCGCGGCAGCGGCGAACGCAGAGAAGGCAAATCGGATGATGCTCACAAGAATTACCCCTCGCTCGTTGTTGTGATTGCAGTAACTAGTCGTTCGCTGTGCGCGATGCGTTACAGCCGATTTTCAGAACCACTTGCGCAAAGGGATGTCAGAGATCGAAGACGGTGTCGAGCGGGCAATGTTCCGGCATCGAGCGCCTCCTGATCTCGGATCGAAAATGGCGGTCCCCGTTCGTTATATTCGCTGTGCGCCCCTGCTCGACAGGGTTGCGCGGTTCGGACGAAGGGGGCGGGGGCGACGTGAACGCATCCGGTAGCTACCACACACCGGGCGGGTCAGGCCGATGAGTAGCAAACAGGTCCAGGTCGATCCGGACAAGATCCGCACACACGCGAAAAATATTCAGGGCGTGAGTGATTCACTGAGCGTGGCGTTGCAGGCGGGGCAGGCCGTCTCGGTGCCGACGGATGCGTTCGGGAAGTTGTGCTCCTTCCTGCCGCCGCTGTTCATCGACACGGTCGAAGACGACGGGCTCGAGGCGATCAAAACCGCCGCCGATGCGCTGAACGCGGATGCGGGCACACTCGAACAGGTCGCGACCTCGCTGCAGAACACCGATTCGGCGAACGCGAGTGATCTGGGTTCGGTGCGGCCCGAGGCCACCTGGTGACGACCGAGGCCGACAACCCGCTCATCGCGCAGCGGGAGGATTCCACCAAGTGGTACACGGGTATCGGGGTCGCGGAATCGGTTGCCGACATCCACGACGCGATCTCCTCCGGCTCCTGGGTCGACGGCGGTCTCGCGGTGCTCGGCGCCGGTATGGAGGCGGTGTCGCTGGCGGTCGACCCGCTCGGCACGCTCGCCTCCTACGGCGTCGGATTCCTGATGGAGCACGTCAAACCGTTGCAGGAAGCGCTGGATTGGGTGGCCGGCGATCCGGATACGGTGCAGGCCTACGCCAAGACATGGGAGAACGTCTCCACTCACATCAAACAGGTCGCCGACGATCACAAGAAGTCCGTCGATCAGGACGTGGCCGACTGGACCGGCAGCGCCGGGGATGCGTACCGAACCCACGCGGCCGAGACGAACGCACTGCTGACCGCGGCATCGAACGCGGCGTCGGCGGCCTCGTCGGCGATCGAGATGGCCGGGGGCGTGGTGGCATTCGTGCGCCAGACCGTGCGCGACCTCATCGCTCAGGCCGTGGGCCGGCTGGCCGCGTGGGCGGCCGAAGAGGTGTGCACGCTGGGCGTTGCGACTCCGTTGGTAGCCGCGCAGGCGACCACGTTCGTGGCGAAGGTGCTGACCACGATCGCCAAACTGTTCCGCAAACTCGCCTCGACCTTCAAGAAGCTCACGCCCCTGCTGCACAAGCTGAAGGGCGCGTGGGAAGACATCATGAAGGCGCTGAAGCGCGGACGTGGCGGCACGCATGTCGACGGCGCGAAACCGCATACGAAAACCCCTCCCGCCGAGACACATCCGAGTTCGCACAATCCGGATTCACCGAACGGCAAACCACACGACGACGGCGCCGATACCCACAGCACCTCACACGACGACTCCGGCCATCCGGACGACGGCTCGACCGGTAAACCCAAGAACGATCCGCACCAGCAAGCCGACAAGGATCAGGGCAGCGGCACACATGCCGCGGAATCCGGACCGGAGAATTCCCGCACCGAGAAGCAGGTCACCGGTTGTGGTGACCCGGTCGACGGCGCGACGGGTGAATTCCTGCTGCCGGAAACGGATCTCGAACTTCCGGGTGTGCTGCCGCTGGTGCTCGGACGCAGGCATCGCTCCGACTACCGATTCGGCCGCTGGTTCGGCCCGTCGTGGTCGGCGACACTGGATATCCGGATCGTGGTCGAGTCGGCGACCGTCACCTTCATCGGTGACGACGGGATCATGCTCGCCTATCCGCACACCGAACCCGATACTCCGGTCCTGCCGCTGAACGGTGAATTGCGCTGGCCGCTGGTGCGGACCGAAACCGGCGGCTATCGCGTCACCGATCCGGACCGCGAGCTGAGCTGGTGTTTCGAGCCCGAGACCGCACTCGACGGTCTCGATGTGCGGTTGGGCAACTACGCGATCAGCGCGATCGTCGACCGCCACCACAATCTGATCCGATTCCACTACGACAGCGACGGGTCACCGGTCGAGATCTCACATTCGGGTGGGTACCGGGTGCGGGTGGAAACCGAGGCGGGGCGGGTCACCGGACTGGCGGTGGTCGGCCGCCGCGGTGAATCCGCGTCCGGCGGAACCGGCGCGGATCGCAGTGCGGGGGTGCCGGGCGAATCGGAGCAGGGTGAACGCGAAATCGCCACTGCCGTCCGGACTTTCATTTACGAAGCCGGCGCCCTGGTCGGTGTCACGAACGGGGTCGGCGCGACCACCACCTACACCTACGACGCCGAGCAGCGGATGACGGCGTGGACCGATTCCAACGGCAACTCGCTCACCAACACCTACGACCCGGCCGGTCGCGTCGTCCGCCAACGCGGCACCAACGGCATCCTCGACGCCGATTTCGACTACTTCACCTACCCGGACGGCAGCGGAAGCCGCACCACCGTCACCGATTCCACCGGTGCGGCCACGATCTACGACTTCGACCCGGACCACAAGCTGCGCGATGTGATCGACCCGCTCGGCGGACGGCTCCACACCGACTACACACCCGACCGGAAGCCGCTGCGCGTCATCGCTCCCAACGGCGGGATCACGTACTACACCTACACGCCCGACGGTGATCTATCGAAAGTCGTTCGGCCCGACCAGAAGTCGATCAGAATCGACTACGCGGCGCGCAACCGGCCCACCGTGGTCACCGATGCCGACGGCTCGACCCGCCGACAGGAATGGGACGCGCACGGCAATGTGGCCGCCACCGTAGACGAAGCCGGACGCCGCACCACCTTCGACCACTCACCCAGCGGTGCCGTCACTTCGGTCACGGAATCAACTGGGGCGACCACGACTTTCGATGTCGACGCTGCCGGACTTCCGGTTGCCGTCACCGATCCGTACGGCGCGGTCACCCATATCGAACGCGACCATTTCGGGCGGCCCGTCGCCGTCACCGATGCACTCGGCGGTATCACTCGCCACGAATGGTCGCCCGACGGAAAACCGCTGCGCCGCACCGACCCCGACGGATACTCCGAATCGTGGACGTGGGACGGCGAAGGCAACCTCCTCACTCACACCGACCGCGCCGGCAACCTCACCTTCCACAGATACGGCGCCTTCGACCTGCTCACCTATCGCACGGACCCCGACGGCACCAGCACTGTCTACAACTGGGACACCGAACGCCGGCTCACCACCGTCACCAACCCCCTCGGCGACTCGTGGAGCTACAGCTACGACCGCGCCGGACGACTCGCCGCGGAAACCGACTACAACGGCGCCACCACCGCGTACGAACACAACCCGGACGGCACCCTGGCCGTCGTCACCACCCCCACCGGCGTCCGCCGCCATCACACCCACGACATCCTCGGCCGTCTCACCCAAATCCGCTGTGACACCGGCGAATACCAGCTCTACACCCACGACGAGGTAGGCCGTCTCCGCACGGCGATCTCCGGCGTCGGCCACGACCGCACCCACACCGTCGAATTCGCCTACGACCCCGCGGGCAACCTCGTCTCCCAACGCGTCGACGACCGCCCACCGATGCTGTTCGAACACGACGAGCACGGTCGCCGCACCTCCCGCCGCACCCCCACCGGAGCGGTGACAGGCTGGGGATACGACCCCGCCGGCCGCGTCACCTCGATGACCATCGACGGGCATCGTGCGACCTTCGCGCACGACGCGCTGGGTCGCCCGACCGGATGGACCCTGGGAAATCTGGTGGTGGAGCAAGCGCTCTCACCGGTGGGCCAGGTGTTGAGCCGCCAGGTTTCGGCGCGGGCACCGCATGTCCCGGGGTCGGCGGGACCTCTGACTTCGGACCCGACCGGTGGGCAGCAACCCGGAGCAATCCCCGGCCAACGCCCCAGTGGTGCGCCGATGCCGGGGCAACACGGCAGTGGTGCGCCGATGCCCGGTCAACATTCCGGTGGCGTGCCGATGCCCGGTCAACACGCCAGTGGTATGCCGATGCCCGGCCGACAGCCCAGTGGTGGACCGATGCCTGGTCACGGCCCGGGTGACGCATCCGTCCGCAACCACACGGGCACACCCGGCTCGGGGACTCCTCCCGTTCCCAATTCAGGTCGCCTGATCCGCCGCGACGACTACACCTGGCGCCCCGACGGCTACCTCACCACCCAAACCACCCACCGCGCGGGCACCACCCCGCAACACCGCACCTACACCCTCGACCCCGCCGGCCGAATCACCACCATCACCGACAACGGCCGACCCACCGAGCGTTACAGCTACGACGCCCTCTCCAACATCACCAGCACGCTGCCACCCCCGACCACCCCGTCACCCCTCCCCACCACCCACGCCCCCGACGCATCGACCCCGCTACCCGGCCAAACCCCGAACGGCCGCCGCGAATACCGCAACAACCTCCTGATCCGCAACGGACGAACCCGCTACTTCTACGACGCGGCTGGGCGTTTGATCCGGAAGGAGGTCACGCGGCTTTCGCGCAAGCCGGACATCTGGCACTTCCGATACAACGGGTTCGATCAGCTGACGGATGTTTATACGCCGGGGAAGGAGTGGTGGAGATACACGTATGACGCGCTCGGCCATCGCACGTCGAAACAGCACTTTACGGCCGATGGCAGTGCTCTCCTCGAGCACATCGGATATACGTGGGATGCTAACGATCTCTTTGAGGCTGTTATGTTTCATCAACGGTCTGGAAGTCCTACGCGTCATCATTGGGCCCATCATCCGGGTACTCATATCCCCATTTCCGAGATAAGAGACACGCTCGACGGTGACCGCCAGTTCTGGGGAGTGCTTACTGATCTCTCCGGCTGCCCGAGCGCCCTTCACGACGTTGCGTCCGGCCGGGTGGGTGGTACGAGTCAGATCTACCTCTGGGGTCAGGCCATTTGGCAAGGGCAAACACAATCGCTGATCCGATTCCAGGGACAGAGCTTGGACATCGAATCCGGATTGCACTACAACTACCATCGATTTTATGACCCGGAGACAGGACGATACCTTACCCCCGACCCGCTGGGCCTCGCACCGAATCCGAACCCGAATACCTATCCGTCGAACCCGGTTACATGGGCCGATCCCCTGGGCTTGCAATGCAAGAATTCCCAGAACTCGCCCAACACGCCCGCGACTGTCAGTCAACATGAGCACATCGACCCGAAGCCGGTCAAACCCGAAAATGTACTCGATCGCTGGCGCCAATTCTTAGGGCAAGGCCCCTACACGAATCTGCACCCCCGAACGGGCCTGCCCGATCCCGATCGGATCGTATCGGCAGACGGTCGGCGCAGTATACGATTCGGGGGGCACGAAATGGGAAGCAAGCCAACGAAGTTCCATTATCACGAAGAGACCTGGAACTACGACCCGGCGAAGAACCACTGGCACATCGATAACCGCGTGGTCCGCGTACCCTTCCCGAAAGGATCTTGGTAATGATAGTAGAAATGTGCGAAAAGGCCAGCCCCGGATCCAACCTTTTAGTCAAATCAGCGGGCCACCTTTGGCATGGGACATGGCGCGGAAACCAACCCTCTTCCCCCGGCTCGTTATGCGATATAGAAGTATCGATAGATGACATTCATGGGTGGCAGGTCGCGATCAGCGGCGATGACAAACCGTTAGGCATCTATGAAGATCAAGACGGACTGCAGATTACGGGCCGAGTTACCGTAGCTTATGAAGATGGCCTAATCGCTCTCGACATCGGAAGCGGCGGCAACGTGCTGATAGATCCTGACGATCACGCTACGGAAGTCAAAATAGGAGAAATTGTCACTTTCAAGCCGGGAAGAGTCGACATCTTCCCGACAAATATATAATTGCGAGTTTCGCAGCCTTCTCCAGTCCATTAGCACCTTACTTGCTGGACACGGCTTCCTAGGGAGACGCCGGTTTCGAAGAGTCCGAGCACCCATGGATCGAGCCAATGCGTAGGCCTACGAATAGCTTCTTGTTCTGGTGGTCAGCCAACCAAGAAAGCGTGAAGCGACCGGGAAGCAGACGTCGAGGTCGGGCAAGATCCTTTCGAGCGCAGGTACAGAACTTCGAGAGCGAAGAAATGTCGTGCCAGCACCTTCGCTCGAAAGAGGACTGGCAAGCATCGATAGCAACCGTAGTCAACTGGCTCAACGGCGTAGAGGCTGAATGAAAATCGTCATATTTGCATCCCATCAGCCCGAACTCGTGGAGACCGAGGAATCGTTGGGACATCTGAAACACGTCGAGATTCGCATCGGTATCATGCCCGAGCTGACGCGAGATTGCGACGCCCTGATATTGCCGGGGGTCTTTGCACACGACCGCTACGGCTTCCGTGCAATTCCGAAGCAGGCCCAGGTGCTGGTGAACAACCTCGGCGATACTGCCCCACGTCTCGTCGTAGCAACGCCGAGCTATGCTCCGCACTTCAGGGGCAGCCACCCCGAACCTGGCAAGTCGGCAATTAGCGAGATGCTTTCCAAGCGTTTTGTCGCGATCAAGCGGTCGCGCGAACATGCGATTGACACGGTAGCCATCCCGCTAGACTCGATGAGCTTCGAAGGGATAGACAAGAAGGTCGTCGCATCGTCATTCTGCCACGCTCTTTCTTACAGTCGACTGACCGATTTGATGGACTGTAACGATGACCATGTCGCCTGACGCGTGCCGAGTTTGCGGGCTCGTGCAGGGTGAACCCCCGTGGGGGCCCGATGGGAAGGCGGCGACGTTCGAGATCTGCGATCGCTGCGGTGTCGAATTCGGATACGAGGACGCTACTCCCGCAGCGGTCTTGCGCTATCGCAGCCGGTGGGCTGGGGCGACAAAACCAACGCCGAGCGCTGGCGGACCGAGTTGATGCGTCGCCAAACTTCACTGATACGTCCACTAAAGGACTATAGCCATATGGCAAAAACCGAGATCACCGACTTCGTAGCCGGCGCAATTCAGACAAGGTCGATCTTCGGATTGACTCTCGGGTCGCCCTCAACTGCATTCGATAAAGTATTTGACGGCGATTCGTGCGTGGAAGAAGTGGACAAACATAAAAGAACGATGCGCAGAGACTACGGCCTTTTCGAGACCGGGTTCACTAGGCATGTCGAGGGAGAGTGGCGCTGCTTCAGTCTGATAGTTTCTGTACATCGATTACGCTGGGAGAAAGCCTTGCCGCGGATCATCGACTACGGAAATGACGATATCCCGAGCACCGTTCGCTTCAGTGACCTCACCCGCTCTCTCGCCGTCCGGGGCGAAGAACTCGCTCCGAGCGGCCCACAATTTCATGACTTTCGAAGTTTCACAGCCGGCTCCGGTGCTCGGGTAACCGTGATCGCGGAAGATTTCGACGATCTCTTGCGCGAAGGCTGCGTTTGGAACGTTCAGCTGTAATGCACGATTCGAAACAGATACCATTTGACCGGCATTCCGTCGATTACTATTTCCGATGGAGCTCGAAGTCGGGGTTGAATCCACCGCGCAACGGTGGCGTGTCGACCTCGCAGACTATCTCAGTCGATCCGAGTCGGTTCGCCGTATCGATGTTCACTTCCCTGGGGAGCAACGCTGCCGTTGTTTTTGCACTGGAGTGATGGAACGGACTTCGAGCGTTTGGACCTCGATATCTGCGAAGATGCGCCGTACTACTCCGATTTCGATGGCGCCGTGATGGCTACCGATACGCCGGTCGCGTGCCCGAATTGCCTATGGAGATATTTGACTCTGACCATCGAGACCTCGGTCAGCCCCGTGCTTGACATGATCGAACGGTAACGCACACACAAGTACATCGAGAGCTGTCCGAATTGCAGCAGCCCGTGGTGAAAGGACATCGTTTCTATAATCGCCGAATGTTTGTGAAGGCCAGCGCTTCTGGTGTCGGAGCGGATCAAGGTGTGCTGAGGATTCAGCTTTCAGGGAGATTCCACTATGAGGAAAGAAGATCAGGAACTCATTCTACAAATGGTTAGCGCGCCCGGATCACCGGCCACCGCCACACCGGACGAGATACTCGTACACTTTGGCGAGACCGACGGAATCAAGCTCGGCAGTAGATTGCTGAACATGGCTGTCGAGCACAATGACGCCGACGAGCTGGAATTGTCGCTCATCGTTTGCAGCGTGTTCGGATTCGACGATCGATCATTGCCAATTTTATGCGAACTGGAATCCGAGGCCTGGCATCACAGTCACGAGGACATCGTGCAAGTTATCAGCGCCGGCAAGGATCCTCGGTTCACAGAGACTTTGTATCACGCAACGCAGTGGGTACCCGACTACCTTGCATTCGACGAGCACAGAGCACTAGCAGTGAAAGCGATATGGGGGCTCGGACCAACCCCGGGCCGGGCAGCTCAGAAGGCGATTGACAGATTGTCACTGTCGGACGAAGAAGTAATTCGTGAAGCTGCTACCCAACAGCTTGACCGAAGGCGTTCCAGCTGAATGATCGACTTATCTCAGAATCGGGTCGGAAAATATGCATCGGAGAGCTTCATGTTGACTTCAAGAGTGTTCGACGGACGCAGGATATCCGTTAGTCGATTGCTAACGTCAGCGACGAGTGCGATGAGTTGGAATTCCGAAAAGAGGGTACGACCAGTCCCATTGTGATTGTCGGCGGACAGGATGAATCGCGAGGAGATTTATATGTGAGCATTCACGGGCGAGCTGATGTAGCCTTCGTTCGCTTTGCGATTGCTGTTGCAGAAGAGTACTTTTTCTGAAAAGGTATGTTCCGCACGTGTCGGCTGCCGGTTCAAAGCGCCACGGGCCGAGTTTTCAAAACGGCGTGCGTCGACGGTGGTCGTGTGGATGACGATGACGAAGAGGATGGCCGATGAGTGAAGACCTCGCGAAGAAGCTGGCCCGCCATCGTGAGGAGAAGAGTCTGGATGCATTCGCCCATCGACTAAAGGGTATTCGTGTTGAGCAGTTTCTGACGCACGAAGAAGTGCCCCGAGAGGCTCTGAGCCAGCTGGATACATTCAGCAAGTTGTCCACGCGGCCGAACACGACTATCGCCAGCTCCGCCAGCCCAGAGATTATCGAAAGGTGGTACTCCGAGTTGCTGCATGATGCTCAGTTAGAATCGCGATTCTACTGCAGTACAGGATTCGAATATTTCGCCTGGATGCAATGTGACGTCAGCGGAGCCCAAAGTATTTCGTCGTTACGAGGTTCCATCGGAAACAACCTCGACTTCATCGCACACAGAGGGCGATCGGTCGCTTCGGTCCTCGAAGACGAGTATGACTATTTGGGCTTCTTCTCTGACTACTGAAAGGGCGTGGTCGGGTGCACAGGATCGAGACCTGGGCACGGCCATCGGAGGTGGCGTCCGGCAGTGGGGTCGTGGAACAACTGAGTTCGATGGAGTTGTTCGTTGCGGGCGCGATTTCCGGGGGTGATTTTGCTCGGGCGTGGTTGAGAGCGCGGCGGACTTCGCTACGGTCAGGGGAACGGGTGCGAGAGTCGTTCGGACGGCTGCTGGACTGCGTGTTCTATGCCCTCGAGGAGTACGCCATTGATCCTGCTCAGCGCGAGGATGGGGATCTCACGGACGCTGCGCTGTGCGGGATTGTGCAGGATGCGCTGCACGGGCTGCGGGCACTCTGAACTGCGCTCAGGGTCGCCACCAGCGAGCGAATCCTTCTACGCCAGGGGAGAACGGTGCCCGGCGCGTGGACGGCTGCTGGACGCGGAAGACGACGAAATAATCCCTCCCGCAACGACTCTCGATCACATCGAGCAGTGGCTCGACGAAGGAGAATTCGCCGATCAGGGGCGCGAATGCACGCCCTCGCGTACCTCCGCGGTGGTGCGGGTGATCATGTCCCGCACCTGTGCGGTCATTCGCCTGGAATCGGTCGGTTTGATGCGCAGGATGCGGTCGCCGAAGATCGCGTACCGGCCGTCGTCGACGAAATCGGTGATCTGGAAGTCCTTGCGGCCCTGAGTATGCCGATTGTCGGGGCTGCCCCATGGGTAGGCGGCGATGTGGAAGGTCGCGGTGGTGGGGCGTTTCAGGAAGCGGGACAGCTGTTCCTTCGGGCCGACGAGCCAGGGATCGCGGACGTGGGCTGCGGGGGCTTCCAGATCTTCGACCGGGATGTTCAGCGGTTTGCCTTGTCCCTCAGCACATTCGGGAAGCTGCGCAATCACCGCGGCGGCGACGCGATCGGATTCGACAATGGAGAGGTGTACCGCGCCGCCGACCGTATCCTCCGGTCCCGGCTCCTGCACCGCGATCACGCCGTGGCGATCCCGCACGGCGGCGTGGACGCGGATCCGGTGTTCGCGGCCGCGCCCGCGGAACCCCGCGATCTCGATGCGGACCTCGGGATCGAACAGCACCTGGATGGCACGGTCGAGATCCTCGTCCCATTGCGGCAGCAGGACCTGCGCGATGCGCTGTCGCGTGCGGTTCACATCCTCCAGCGTCGGTTCGGCGGTGAACCGGTGTGCCAGCGGATACGGCAGCACATCGCGTCCCGTCGCATCCCACAGCACACGGAACTCGGCCGCATCGAACCGCCATCTTCTATCACTCATCGCACCGAACTCCTGCCCACGACCGCCACTACTCGCCGATGACCGGAGGAACGGTCTTCGGAAGTTGCGGGATACCGGTCAACTCGTCACCGTTCTCCTGGTTGATCAGGTAGTCGGCGACGCTCTTGGTGCGTTCTTCTTCCTTGTCGCCCTTGCCGCGCCCGGCGCCACCCATGCCGGGCATACCGCTGGCGCCTGCCCGAGCCGCCGAGGCCGCGGCGCGTCCGCCTGCTCCGGCCAGCGCACCGGGCTGGACTCCGCCGGGCACACTGCTGCCGTGTCCGTTGGGGCCGTTGGCCCCGCCGAGGCCACCCCCGAGACCGCTGCCGCCCGACAGGGACGAACCGGAGGAGCCGAGCGAGCTCGGGGCGAGACCGGAAGGAGTCGTCGCCGACGAGGGATCGGTGCGGGCCTGATCGCCGGCATTCTGCGAGCCGTCCGATTGGCCGTTCCCGGACGGATTCGTCTGCGACGTCTGCGAATTCGAACCCTGGCCGTTCTGGTTCTGATCACCCGGTTTGGGCTGGTTCGTGTCGTGCGTACCGCCGGGGCCGGACGGTCCGGGACCGTTGCCGCCCGGGCGCCACGAGGTCGGCGGCGGCTGGTCGCCCGGTCCGGCCGGATCCTGCGTGTTCGGTTTCGGAATGACCGGGACGCCGGTATCGCTTTCGTGGACGACCGGGGCGTAGACGGTGGTCAACACACGCTTGGCCTCGGTATACGCGTTGTTGTAGGCCGTGACATCGTCTCGCCAGCCCTTGCCCACAACGAGATTCACCGCGTTGCTGACTCCGGACCGGTGGCCCGGCACATGCGGCACCAGCGATTTCGTCGGCGCCAGGCCCGTCGCCAGCTCCGCCAGCTTGTTACTGGTCAGCGCGGCGGCTTTGGCAACCTTGGACGCCTGCGAGGTGTAGTCCGTCACTGCCTTCGCCGCGGCATTGCGGGACTGGCCGCGCCAGATGCCGTCGTTGGTGGCCTTGCTCATTGCCTGCTGGAACGTCGTCAACGAGGCGGTTTCCTGGGTGCCGATCTTGTTCCAGGCATCCTTGAGGTTGTTGACCGCCTCCAGGTCGATCTTGTCGACCTTCTCGCGCAGGGTAGCGAGGTCGTGCCGTTCGAAGTTGTCGGTGGTCTGCACCGACGGCGTGCGGAAATCGCCCTCGAAACCGATTGCGCGGGCGTCGTTCCGGACGCCGTCGCGCGTGGTGTTGAACTTGCCCTGCAATTCGTACGGATTCTGGATATGCGAGGGATCGCGCCCCTGCGTCCAGTTCGTAAGAACCTCGCCGACGAACGCGCCGAACCCCTCCGGCAAATAACTCATGACGACTACCTGCCCGCCGGGTCGGTGGCTGCTATCTGCGCGGCGTTGCCGACGTCCTGGCCGGTGAGGTGTTTGATGGACTGCGCCATCACCTCGCGCATGTTCTTGACGGTTTCGATGTGGTCCTTGATGACCTGGTCGACCGAATTCGGTTCGCCGGTGGCCTGTTTCAGGTAGCCGCCTTCGAGGGCGTGGCCCATGTCGAAGTCGCCGAAGCCGGAGACGCGCTGAGTCAGTTGCGCAACGTTGAACAGCCCTTGCAGCTCTGTCAGTCGTGTGTCGCAGGCCGCGAGGCACTCACGAGCAACGGCTTCGTTGTCCAGATACAGTTCGCCGCCGCGCGCTTGCTCGGCGAACGTCTTCCACGTCTCTACTTCACCGGCCATGTCTGTTCCTCCCCTTCTGGTCGACAATCACGCCGGCAGCAGCGGGACAAGCAGTTCGCCGACGTTGTGCAGTGTGGCGCACGGATCACCGGGATTGTCCACGATGAGGCTGTTGGTGATCACTATTTCGACGATGCCCTGCTGAGCAGCGAAAACGGCGTCGCACGTGTCGTTTTTGGATGCACCCTCGACCCGATATTGCTGTCCCTTGCGACCGGCAAGTACTACGTCCTGAAAGTCGACGTTGCCCTCTTTGTTCTGGATCTCCTGCACAGAGCGCTTACCCGACAGCACGTTGACGGTGTACTGCTTCCCCTTCCAGTTGCAGATCTCCCATCCGCTCTGATGCACCCCCGCGATCCCGCTTTCCTTCGTCGCGGGATCCACCCCCGTCTTCTGCAACACATCATCCGGGATCTGCGTACAAGGATCCCACAACTTCACCGCCGCAGCGCTGGTCGTGGACCCGCTCCCCCCGTCGTCTCCGCTGTTGCATGCGGCGAGCACCGGCACGACCGCCGCCAGCAGAACTATCGCGAGTCGGCGAGCAGCCACCGTCCGCCCCCTTCGGTTGATCATGCTTGCACCTGGTCAGGCGACTTTATCAAATCGGTTCAACCGGACGGGGTGGTCGAGACGCCCCCTAGGGTGCCTGGCGCCGCGCGGAAAAACCTCTATTGTGAACATCAGTGTTCGTAAAAAAGGGGAGACGACGATGAAAGATCTGACCGGCCGGAAGTGCCTGATCACCGGCGCTGCCAGCGGGATCGGCCGGGCGACCGCGATGGCTGCCGCGGCAGCGGGGATGCGGCTGGTGCTGACCGATATCGACGCCGACGGGCTGGCCGAGACGGCCGCCGGTATCCGTGCCGGCGGGGGTGAGGTGCTCGAGGAGCAGGTGCTCGACGTCTCCGACTACGAGGCGGTGACCACGTGGGCGAAGCGCGTGCAAGACGAGTACGGGAGCCTCGACGTGGTCATGAATATCGCCGGCATCGCCACCTGGGGCACGGTCGAGAACCTCGAACACCGGCATTGGAAGTCGATGGTCGATGTGAATCTGATGGGCCCGATCCACATCATCGAGAACTTCGTGCCGCCGATGGTGGCCGCGGGACGCGGCGGTCATCTGGTCAATGTCTCCTCGGCCGCGGGACTGCTCGCGCTGCCGTGGCATGCCGCTTACAGCGCCGCGAAATTCGGGCTGCGCGGAGTGTCGGAGGTGCTGCGATTCGACTTGGAGCGCCACGACATCGGCGTGAGCCTGGTGGTGCCGGGGGCGGTGCGCACGCCGCTGGTGGGCACCGTGCAGATCGTCGGTGTGGATCGCGACGATCCGCGGGTGCGGCGGATGGTGAAGCTGTTCGAGGGGCATGCGGTCACGCCGGAAAAAGTCGCCGACCGGATCATCGCCGGTGTCCGGCACAATCGCTTCCTGGTGCACACCTCGCCCGATATCCGCATCGGGTACTGGTTCGCCCGCAAGTTCGCGTGGCCGTACGAGGTGGTGGCGCGAATCGCCAACCGCGAGTTCGCGAAACTGCTGCCTGCGCCGGCGCGCGGCACTCAGTAGTGCGTCACGCAGACCACGAAACGCCTTTCGTTGTAGACGAATCCGCGATCACCGTCGGAGCAGCTGTTGACGTCGGTGGTGCCGTTCTTGATCTCCACCACCCGCACCCGGCCGGGGGCGGCGGTGGCACAGTCGACGGGAGTGGGGCTGCCGTCGGCGATATTCATACAACTGCCGGTGACCCAGTTGAAGTCGAGGCAGAGCGTGTCGGTGGCGCCGCCGGGCAGCGTCTCGGCCACCGCGCGATCCGCGTCTGCCGGGCAGTGCGCGCCCGCGACGGCCTTGGCGGTGATCTTGTAACGCGAATCGGTACTCGCACAGGCGGTTTTCTGAACGGGAGCACCGGCGTCGGTCGCGGCGACGACCGCCGCCACACAATCGCCGACGGCCACCGTCTCACCCTCATGCTTCTGATCGGCGCCTTTGTTCAGCACCAGCGGCTCGTCCGAGGTCGAGGCGGTGACGCTGGTGCCGGGCGGCTGGGCCGGCGCCTCGGCGGCAACGGGAGCGACGGTGGTGGTCGGTGATACCGCTGCCGCGGCATGGGTTTCGTCCGAATGATGACGCCCGGCGGTGAACGACAGCGCGGCGGCGATCAGACATGCCGCCGACAGCGCAGCGGCAATCACGAAACCCGTCAGGGTGACACCGGCTTGAACACGTCGGCGCGACACGTACTCGTCCTCCAGAGCGGTAACACTTCGAACCACCCCGAACGATGATCGAAGAACACTTGCGGATTTGCAGACCTCGCAAATGCTTACACGATCCGGCCGTTCGCGTCGAGGCCACCGCGGGACCCAGGGTCGGAAAATAGAAATCTTTCTTTTTCACTAATTCCCGACGATCACAATCGTGCAACATTGCCGCCGTAGAGGTTTCGCAATTCCCGAGTCTGGCAAAAAGCGCTCGACGCGTTATTGTCAGCTTCCGTCCGGGCCGTTCGGCCGGAAGTCTCGTGAGAAGGAATCCTGAATGAAGTTCGGCACGTTCGCCGCAACCTCGATCCTGGCGGTGGCCACGGTCGGGATCACCGCGGGAACCGTGAACGCCAGTCCCCCGGCCGCACCACCGGCCGCCGCCAAGGAGATCACCACCTCCGGAACCGACCGCGGAGTCACCTACCACGCTGTGCTCAGCGACTTTTCGCGAGTCCTGACCACTGTCGTCGAGCACGGGCGATTCGAGGTGAACAAGGATGCGACCGCTGTCGCCCTCAAGTCCGACAACGGCACCGACCTCGTCACGGTGCCGCTGACGTACCGGATGGCCGGCAGCACGGTTCACGTCGCGCAACACATCAGCGACGACGGGCACAAGGTCGTGCTCGAGCCCAAGGCCACCGCCACCGAGATCGGCGAGATGCAGCCGATCAATTCGATGGCGCGGCTCACCAACGAAATCAATCAGAACGTCGTCGGCCTGGTGGCCGGTGGCGTGCTCGGCGGCCTGATCGGCGCCGTACTCGGGATGGGCTTCTTCAGCATCATCACCGGGCCGATCGGCATGGTGGTCGGCGCCATCGCGGGTGGATACGCGATGGGCGGCCAGCCGTTCCTGGACGCCGTCAACGCGGTCGTCAGCGGGCAGCCCTGATCCGGACCGGTGTCGCGGAGCGGACCGCGCCGCGCCGCGACACCGGTTTCGGCGAATTCTCAGGCGTTTTCGCTTGCACCCCCGGCGAATTCGTGGCTCAATCCGAAGGATGGCCGGGGAACCGTATAGATGGGTCGCCACAGGCGAGACCGATATGGTCGAACTGCGCGATCCGGTGTCCGGGCGCGCGGTCGAGATCGTGCGGCCCTCGGACGACGACCTGCCCGCTCCGCTACTGCGCGAGGTCGAGACCTTGGTATTCGACTGGGCCAATCTGCTCACCCAGTACGAGGCGTGGTCGGATCTGCACACGCTGTACCGCAGCGAGCCGGATACCGTTCTCTGGGCCCTGAGCTGGCTGCTGGCGCTCTGGGCGGTCGTCGGTGAGACGCGGACCGGCAAACCGGCCGACGCGATCATCCGCGACCTGGACTACCGCGGGGGCTGGCGGGATCTGCGCAACGCGGAGGACGAGCGGATCTGGACCGGATTGACGCAACGCGTACGACTGGGCGGCATCGCCGCACTCACGGAGGATCCGCGTGCGGTGCGGGCCTATCACGACGCGTGCGTCGAACCGGCCGATATCGGCCCGATTCTGCTACGGCACACGCTGATTCACCTGGACGCGCTGAGTCAGGACATGGACCGCGCGGGGATGCGAGCGCGCGGGCTCGCCTCCACGGTGCTCGATCACACCGCTCCCGATCCCGGACCGCGGCGGCGGCTCTGTTTCCGGCCCTCGCGGCCCGGATCGGACGGGTTACGCGACCTCGGCTGAGGCCGGATCGGCGCCGGGATGCAGGCGGCGGAACCGGCTGCCGTGGAAGACCAGCGGTTCGTGCTGGGAGCGCGTCGCCAGGCGAGTGATCTGCACCAGGACGACCTGATGGTCGCCGGCCGACACCTGGGTGTGCACGGTGCCCTCCAACCAGGCCGCCGCGCCGCCGACGAAGATGGACCCGCCCTCTCCCCGATGCAGGTCGACATCGCCGAAGCGGTCACCGTGGCGGCTACTCATCCGCTGCGCCGCCTCGTCCTGGTGGGCACTGAGCAGGCTCAGGCCCAAGCGCTGGGCGCCGACCAGCTTGGGCCAGGTGGTCGAGCTGTTCTGCACGCAGAACGACACCAGCGGCGGATCCAGGGATACGGGCACGAAGGTGCTCACCACCAATCCGGCGGGCACGTCGTCGAATTCCGCGCAGACCGCGACCACCCCGCTCGGGAAATGCGCGAAAGCGCGACGCAAACCCGTACTGTCGGCGGGTATTTCGATCAGATCAGACATGGTTACCCACTTCTCGGCTTACTTCGCGGTCGCCGTATCAGACGACGCCGTGCAACGGGGGTGGGGTGCCGTTGAGCACCGCGCGCCCGATGTGCTGGTACTTCCACCGCACCGGATCGTGCAGCGTATGTGTGCGGGCATTGCGCCAGAACCGGTCCAGATCGAGATTCGCCGCGGCACTGCGGGTCCCGCTCACCTCGAACAGGGCGGCGGATACCTCGTTCGCGGCCCGGTCCGAGGTGATCTTCGCGGTCGCGACCGCGATCGATGCCTCCGCCGCGAGCGCGGCCGCCGTCTCGGTGTCGAGGTCACCGACGTTCGTCTGCGCGACAACGCGATCCACCGTCCGGCCCGCCACCTCGAAGGTCGCCTCGGCGGCGGCCACGGTGACTGCCAGCTCGCCGATGCGCTGGATCACCAGTGGATCCTCACTCGCCCGATCGACCCCCGCCTCGAACCACGGGCGGCTCTTGGTGCGCACGAAGTCCGTGGCCGCGTCCAGCGCACCGCGGGCGATGCCCACATCGATCGCGACGTGCAGCAATTGCGCGAAGGCGCCGTAACCGGTGGGGGCGCGCACCGCCGCCGCCCGCGGAATCAGCTGGTCGGCGGTCACTCGCACCGCATCGAGTGTCACCGTCCCGCTGCCCGTCGTGCGCTGGCCGATGCCGTTCCAGTCGTCGACGATCGTCACGCCGGCGGTATCGGCGGGCAGGAAGGCGATGTACTCGCCGGGATCGAGACCGCTACGCCCGTCGGGATCGTCCAGACGGGTCAGCACGGCCAGCAGATCCGCGAAAAGTGAACCCGTACAATAGAATTTGGTTCCGTCGATCCGGAATTCGCCGTCAACGAATTCGCCATCAACGGGACGCACGGTGGTGCCGATTTCGGCGATGGTCGCGCTGCTGCGCTCCGACTGCGCGTTCGCGATCCGCGCACCGGCCAGCACTCGTCCGAAATAGCGTTCCCGCTGGGCACGAGTTCCCGCCAGCCGCAGCAGATTCAGATAGACGAAATGGCTGTGCGGAATCTGCGCGATATTCGGATCCGCCGCCGCCAGCAGCCGGAACACCTCCGCCACCTGTGCGGGCGCCAGATCCGCGCCACCGAATTCGGCCGGCACGGTGACGGCCAGCAGCCCACTGGCCGACAGCTGATCCAGTTCCCGGTGCGGCAACTCGCGGTCGCGGTCGCGCCGGGCCGCATCGACCGCGAACTGCGCGGCCAGGCGTGCCGCCGTCTCGTGAGCCTGGGCGGCGGAGGTGATCCGCGCGGCGGCGACGGCAGTCATCGACTCGCCGCCAATTCGGGTTCCCGCTGGGCCTCCAACTCCCGGACCAGCGGCAGCACCTTGGCGCCGAAGTATTCGATCTCCTCCTGGAAGTGCAGGAAGCCGCCGAGGATGAGGTCGACGCCGAGATCGCGGTAGGCGACGATCCGCTCGGCGATCTGCTCCGGAGTGCCGATCAGCTGCGTGCGGAAGCCGTCGTTGTACTGCACGAGATCCTCGTAGGTGGAATCGGCCCACATGCCCTTACCGTCCCGCGTGGAGGCGCCCGCCTGCTGCACCGCGTCGCGGAAACCCTCCACGGCGGGCCGGTTGGCCTTCTCGATGATCTCGCGCAGGGTGTCGCGGGCCTCGGCCTCGGTGTCGCGGGCGATGATGAATCCGTTCAGGCCGAACTTGACCTCACGGTTGTGCTCGCGCGCGACCGCGCGCACGTCCTCGATCTGTTCGGTGACGCCGTCGAAATCCTTGCCGTTGGAGAAGTACCAGTCGGCGTGGCGGCCACCGTTGCGCCGCGCCGCCGTCGAGTTCCCGCCCTGGAACAGTTCGGGATTCGGCCGCTCCGGAGTGTTGAGCGGCTTGGGCTTCAGCGTCAGGTCGCGAATCCGGTAGAAGTCCCCGGCGTAGTTCACCTCGTCCTCGGTCCACAACTTGCGGACGACCTCGAGGAATTCGGCGCTGCGCCGGTACCGCTCATCGTGCTCGAGCCACGGCTCCCCGAGCGCGGTGAACTCCCCGCCGAACCAACCGGATACGACATTGATCGCGAAGCGCCCGCCGGACAGATGGTCGGCGGTGACTCCGAATTTCGCCAGCACCGCCGGATGCCACAGCCCCGGATGCACGGCCGCGATCACCTTCAGCCGCTCGGTGGCGCCCAGGAGGGCGAGGCTGAACGACGTCGACTCGTGCTGATATTCCGCGCCGTAGGAGGCGGTGTAGCGCACCTGGGAGAGGGCGTAGTCGAAGCCGTTGTTCTCGGCCGTGCGCGCCAGCTTCTTGTTGTATTCGAAATCCCAGCTGGTGCGCTGATCGATCGTGCTGGTCACCAGCCCGCCACTGACGTTGGGCACCCAGTAGGCGAACTGAGTCTGCGCGGCGATCTTCTCGGTGGTCATCGACACTCCTGTGATTGGGACATCCTTACCCGGTCGCGCCGACGGCCGGGCTGTTCGGTACGCACTCCGTGGTCGGTGCGCCGAGTGCGGCAACCGTGCACCCGGCGCACCTCCACTTCAACACCGCTGACCGGCGGGGACGAGGGTTTGAATCCTCAGGATCGGATCAGCGCGCCCGTCCGAGCCGGCAGTCGGCGTTATGCCGACGCGACCGCCGAGCCGTACCCCGAGCGCTCGAATCGGCCCGCGGGCTGGAAGCGGGCCACCAACTCGTCGGCGCCCTCACCCGTGATCTGCTCGAGCAGCGCGTCGGCGTCGGCGAGGGAGTTGATCTGCAGCAGCGGCTGCGGCTTGTGCAGCGTGCTCACCAGCACCGAGGCGACGCGCGGGTCGACGGCCGCGGCGGCGAAGAACCGGTTGCCGATCTCGGCCAGTTCCGGATCGCCGAGGAACAGGCGCGTCACCTTGGCGGCGGCATCGGAGCGGGCCAGCAGGAAGGCGTTGTACTGCTCCTCGATCCACTCGGCGTCGAAGGGCCCCTCGTGCGCGGAGGCGGCCGCGACGAGCCGCTGCGCCTGGATGAGTCCGCTCTGCGCGCCCTGTCCGGCGATCGGGTCGTAGGCGACCGCGGTGTCCCCGAGCGCCGCCACCACATGCCCGCCCGCCGTGCGGCCGACGCCGTGCCGGACCACCGGCCGGACCGCGCCCTTCAGCCAGGAGTGGGGGTCCTCGGCAATCACCTTGGTGGCCAGCACTTCCGGCAGATCCCAGTCGATGTAGTCGCGATACAGCTCGGTGACGATGCGGTGCGCCGACTCGGCGGAATCGGCGGCGGCGAACCGGTTCTCCCATTCGCTGCCCGGCCGCGCCCAGCCGAGGAAGGCCCAGCTCGGCCCGGCGTCCTTGTGCAGATACGGACCCCACCACGCCTCACCCTGTTCGGCGAAGATGGAGAATCCGCTGTGCTGCCCGCCGGAGGTGCTGCGGTGCGCGAAAACCTCGGGTTCGTAACCCAATCCGGTCACCGTGACGGTGAGCAGGCTGCGCTGCGGCGCGTCGTAGACGGTGCGCTCGGTGTCGATCGGGAACAGCTCCGCCAAACCGGCCTTACCGGTCGCGACCAGCACCAGATCGTGCGTTGCGGCGATGCCGTCCAGGCTCTCCGGGGTCACCTTCTCGACCACGAAGCGCCCACCGGCCTCGACGAATGCGGTCAGCCGCTCGTCGACCTTGAGCCGGGTGTCGACCGCGATGCCGACGAAGCCGTCGAAATCGCCGTCGAATCCGATCAATTCGGGCCGTTCCGGCCCCGGGCCCGCGATCCGCACACTGAGTCCGGTGTGCTGCGGGGCCCGATTCACGTAGGTGTCGAGTCCGAGGGCGGTTTCGGCGGCCTGGGCCTCACCGAAGATGAGCGCGGTTCCGGTGGCGGGGATGTCGTCACGCAGACCGCGTTGATCGCGATCGCTGTAGACCGTGACATCGAACCCGGCCTGCTGCAGTCCGAGAGCGGCGGTGACGCCGGCGATGCCGGCGCCGACGATGGCGGCGGTGCGTTTCGAATTCTGGTTCGTCATAACGAAATAGTGCGCTTGCCAGCGGCTTTCGTTGACAGTTGCGATCACCGGGAATCGATGTCGCGCACCGCCGATCGGTCAGGTCGCGGTGACGCCCGCCTGCGGACGCACCTGTTCGTCCGGCAGCGCCGTCGAACCCGGTCCGCCGAGCCGGTAGCGCGCGCCGCGATGGTCGTCCGGCAGCCGGTCGCCCGCGCCGAACAGCGCGTTGCGCAGGGTGCCCGGGACGTACTCATTCGGATAGGCGCCGCGCTCGGTCAGCACCGGAATCACATGCCGCACAACATCTTCGAACGTTCCCGGCGTGATGGCGTAGGCCAGGTTGTAGCCGTCGATATCGGTCTCGTCGACCCATTCCTGCAGCCGATCCGCCACCGACGTCCCCGATCCGACGAATACGGGTCCCATCCCGCCGATGCCGGCCCATGCCGCGATATCCCGCACGGTCCATTCCCGGCCGTCGTCGTCGAATTCCTGGAACGCGGCGACGGCGGACAGGATCGCATTGCTGTTCACCTCACCGATCGGGTCGTCGAGGTCGTAGCGCGACAGGTCGATACCCATCCAGCCGGACATGAACACCAGACCGCCCTCGACGCTGGCGTACGAGCGGTATTCGTCGTACTTGCGTTGTGCCGCTTCGTCGGTGGCGTCGGTGATGATGGTGGCGAGCGCGTAGATCCGGGCCGCGTAGCGGTCGCGGCCGGCCGCCTCCAGTGCGTCGCGGATGCGGGTCACCGTCTGTCCCAGAACCCGTTTCGACGGTGCGGCGACGAAGATGGCCTCCGCGTTCTCGGCGGCGAAGGCCACGCCGCGCGGTGAGGCGCCGGCCTGGTAGATCACCGGGGTGCGCTGCGGCGAGGGCTCCGAGAGGTGAATGCCCGGCACCGTGAAGTGCTTTCCGGCGTGGCCGATGTGATGCACCTTCGCCGGATCGACGTAGATGCCCTGCGCCCGGTCGCGCACGACCGCGTCGTCCTCCCAGGAACCTTCCCAGAGCTTGTACAGCACCTCGAGATATTCGTCGGCGTGGTTGTAGCGCTCGTCGTGGTCGAGATGTTCGGACTCACCCATATTGGCGGCCGCCGAGGGCAGATATCCGGTCACCACATTCCAGCCCAAGCGGCCGTTGGTCAGATGGTCCAGCGTCGAGAGCCGCCGGGCGAACGGGAAGGGATGCTCGAACCCGGTGCCGGTGGTGATGCCGAAGCCCAGATGGTCGGTCACCGCCGCCATCGCCGAGACCAGCAGCAGCGGATCGGCGACCGGCACCTGCGCGCCCTGACGCAGCGCGGCGATGTCGTTGCCGCCGTAGACGTCGTAGATGCCCAGCACGTCGGCGATGAAGATCCCGTCGAAACGACCGCGTTCCAGCAGCTTCGCCAATTCGGTCCAGTAGCTCAGCTCCTTGTAGCGATGCGACTGATCCTCGGGGTGGCGCCACAGTCCCGGGGACTGGTGCGCCACACAGTTCATATCGAAGGCGTTGAAATGGATCCGCCGGGTCATGACCGCACCTGGCTCTCGCGGCTGCCCGCGCTCCACGCATACGGCAGTTCGGTTCCGTTGAGCAGGTGATCGCCGATCGCCCGCGCCTTCTGCACGGCGGGATTGTGCACCGAGATGGTGCGCGCATTGCGCCAATGCCGGTCCAGTCGCAGATCTTCGGAGGTGATCGAGGCGCCGCCGACCTCGAACAGCTGGGTGGTGGCGGTCAGCACGGTGTCGATCACACCGAGTTGTGCCTGGGCCGAGGCCAATTCGACCGCGTCCAGCGCCGCGTCGTCCTGGGCGCCGGCGGCCAGCACGTCGTCCAGCAGGTCGGCCACGGCCAGCACACTGGCTCGCGCGGAGAACGCCGCGGCCGACAGCTTCCCGATCACCTGCTGGACCAGCGGATCGTGGCGCGGCAGATCGGCCGCCGAATGGGTGTAGCTGCGGGTGCGGTCGGCGACCCACGCCCGCACGTCGGATTCGGCCCGCTGGGCGATGCCGGCCAGCACCGCCAACTGCACCAGCTGCAGGTACGAGGTGGCGTAGGTGCGGCCGGGCGCGCCGTAACCCGGGCCGAGCACCCGGTCTCCGGAGATCCGCACATCGCTGAATTCCGTTGTGCCACTGGCGGTCAGCCGCTGCCCGAAACCGTCCCAGTCGTCGCTCTGCCGCACCCCGTCGGCGTTCGCGTCGACCAGCACCGATACCCGCTCCCCGTCACGATCGGCCGCGGCGAGGATGTAGTCCGCGTACAGCGAACCGGTGCTGTAGTACTTGGTGCCGTTGAGCAGCCAGTCGTCGCCGGAGCCGCGGGTCAGCCGGGTGCGGTAGCGGTCGACCGCGCCGATGCCCGGTTCGGTGATGGCGTTGCCCACCAGGGCACCGGATCCGGCCGCGCGCAGCCAGTGCTCACGCGCGGGACCGGGCTCGGCCAGCAGCTGATCCTCGACGAAGGAGAAGTGCACCCGAAGTGCCTGCGGCAGATTGGATTCCGCGGCCGCGAGGTCGATCAGCAGCCGGAACAGCTGGCGCACGCTGACGCCGAAACCGCCGTATTCGGCCGGCACCCGCAGCGCCCCGAATCCGGCCTGGCGCAGCCAGTCGACCTCCTCGTAGGCCAGGCGACGATCGATTTCACGCGCCACCGCCCCGGCGGCTATGCGGTCGAAAACGGGGCCGAAGATGTCGTCGAGGTCGCGATCGGAGATCTGCTGCGGTGCTGTGGAGGCCATACCCGACGATGACCCGGCGGCGCGATTAGCTCACCCGTTACACGCAGCGGGAACATAACTATCCGTCACACGCTGAGGAGGCCGCATCCGCAGTTCGTCGTGCAGGATCCGCGCCGCCGTCGCCATCGCGGCCTCCGCGCCGGGTTGCACCACGGCGGGCACCCGCGATCGGGTCAGCACGGCCACGGCCAATGTCTGCCCGTCGGCGTGTTCGGCTACGCCCGCCTCGTGGCGCAGATTCAGCAGCGTGCCCGTCTTCGACGACCACCGGGTGGCGTCGGAGCTGAAATCGGGGGCGAGTCGTTGACGTAAAAGGTTGCCCGACAGGAACTCTCGCACTCTCGCGGCGGCGTCGGGGTGGGCCCGCACCGGCCGCCACAATTCGGCGAGCAGGTCGACGAACGCCCGCGCGGTGCCGGTGTTGGCATGGCTGATGTCGAGTTGCGTGACCGGATGTCCGCGTCCGGCCGTCGCGGCCTCGATCGCCAGGGCGTGGGCGAGGTGACCGTCCGCGGGGGCGAACTGCTCGGCCGGGGTCCGCACCAGATCGTCGGCCAGATGCCGGACCGCGATGCCCTCGTGGCCCAGGCGGCGCAATTCGGCGGTCACCGCGTCGGGCGGAGTCAGCTCGAACAGGGCGTCGGTGGCGCCGCCGTCGCTGATCGCGATGCTCAGATACATCAGATCCTCGACCGCGACCGTGGCGGGATGTCGAAATCTGCTCAACCCGGTCGGACCCGCCACCGTACTGCGACCGGGCAGTACCCGGATCGGGGTCGCCGGGTCGATCTCGCCGCGCATCACCCGTTCCATCGTCGCCAGCACGAGCGGCACCTTCACCAGCGAGGCGATCGGCAATTCGAGTTCGGCGTCGAGGCCCAGCTCGTCACCGGTGTCGAGATCGCGCACCAGGATGGAGCCGTCGAGTCCGGCGTCGCGCAGTTCCGTGCGCGCGCGTCGCAGTGCGGTCGAGACGCCCATGTCAGCTCCCCTCGTTGCGTGCGTCGACGGTGTCCGGCACACCGAGACAGCGGCCGATCGGTTCTGCGCCCACTGCGCGAACCCGGTCCGCGTCCTCGCGTGATCCCGCCGCGATGTCGTAGCCCCTGGCAAGTTCCAACTCCCCGATCGGCCGCCAATGCAGGCCGAGTTCGGCGGCCTGGGCGGGCGAGCACAACAGCAGATCGGTGCCGTCGAGCACCTCGGCGACCGCGGTGACCAGCGACCGCGCGACCACCACCTGGGCGGGGCGCAAGCCCAGCGAATCGCGCAGCCGGATGATCCGGTCGCGGATATGCGGCACATCGTCCTCGGGCTGTATCCACACGCTGCGCCGGCGTTGCTGTTCCGAAAGCCGCAGTACTCGAAGGGTTTCCAGATAGATCGGCGAGCTGTGCGTGCCGGTGGCGTCGGCCAGGCCCAATGGCACGCGCCAGATGCCGCGATCGGCGGGGACGGCCAGAATCGCGGCACGCACCTCGTGCGTGCGGGTGAGTTCCGCGCGCCGGCCGGGCTCGGCGGGCTCCGGTTCCAGCCGCAGCCGCGCACGGCGGCATTCGGCGACCAGCCCGGCCAGCGGCACCGGCCCGCAGATGGCGGGCAGCGCCAATCGGAACGGGCGCTGCCGGGCCCGCTCGGCATGTTCCTCCAGGGCCTCGGCCGCCTCGACCAGCCGTCGCGCCGACGGCAACATATCGCGGCCGAACGAGGTCAATGTGGCGGTGCGCGAGGTCCGTTCGAGCAATCGCGCGCCGAAGTGCCGTTCCAGCGCCGCGATCCGGCGACTGGCCACCGACTGCGGGATCTGCGCGGCGGCGGCTCCCGCCGTGAAACTCCCGAGACCGCTCACCGCGACGAAGGCCTTACAGGCGGCGACCATATCCACGATCGCGCAGTCTATGCCGAATCGGCATGGATACCGCCACAGGTGTCTTGGACAGCATGTGCGCGGGCTGCCACTCTTGCTGCGAGCGCTCACCGCCCTCGATCCACAAGGAACGCCTATGATGCCCCCACGCTTCACCCGCTCGGCCGTGCTGGTCGCGGCCGCTGCCACCCTCGTACCGCTGAGCGCCTGCGGTGCCGATCGAAGTGCCGCGCCCGTCACGCCCGCATCGACCCCCGCGCCCACCTCGACGGTTCCGCTCGCCGCCGAGTCACTGGCCGAATTCCGCGATCTGGAGGCTCGCCTGCACGGCCGGCTGGGCGTCTACGCGCTCGACACCGGAACCGGGCGAGCCGTCGAATACCGCCCGGACGAGCGGTTTCCGTATTGTTCGACGTTCAAGGCGCTGGCCGCGGGCGCGCTGCTGAGTACCCTCCCGACCGCCGAACTCGACCGCCGCGTCACCTACACCCGCGCCGATCTGGTGCCGAACTCGCCGGTCACCGAACAGCATGTCGATCAGGGCATGACGTTGCGGGAGATCATGGACGCCGCGGTGCGGTTCAGCGACAACACCGCCGGCAATCTGATGTTCGCCGAACTCGGCGGTCCGCAGGGGTTGCAGCAGCGGCTGCGCGCCGTCGGCGATACGACCACGCGGATGGACCGCACCGAGACCACGCTGAACGAGGCCCTGCCCGGCGACGAGCGCGACACCAGTACGCCGCGCGCGCTGGCCGCCGATCTACGGCACTACGTGCTCGACCCGTCGGTCGCCGCCGACGATCGCGAGGTGCTCACCGGTCTGCTGCGTGCCAACACCACCGGTGGTGCGCTGATCCGGGCCGGGGTGCCGGCGGGCTGGCAGGTCGGCGACAAGACCGGCGCCGGCGACTACGGAACGCGCAACGATATCGCCGTGGCGTGGCCGCCGGGACGGGCGCCGATCGTGCTGACGATCCTGTCCACCCGCGATCGGCCGGACGCCGAATACGACAACGCGGCGATCGCTCGTGCCGCCACGATCGCGATCGCCACCCTGGACGGCACTGCGATTCCGCGCTGAGCGTGCCGAATCACTGTGCGCTACCGGGTTTTCCACAGAGCCGCGCACCTCGGGTCGGTGCCGATCGACCCGAGGTGCGCGGCGGGATCCGCTCTCCCCTACTTGGCCGGAGCCGGAGGGTTGAACGGCGCATTGATGGTGGTGAAGTACTGGGCGACGGCCAGAATCGCCACCGGTGCGGTGACGAGCAACTGGCCCGCCAGCGTGCCGAGCGCGCCGATCGCGACGATGCCGCCTACGCAACCGACCACGGCGGCCGGGACGAAGGCGCCGAACAGTCCGACGATCGCCGCCGAGGCCACGGTCGCGCCGGCGATGCCGCCGAGCAAGCAGCCTACCGCTCCGCCGGTGAGACCACCGACCAGCGTGCCGATCGTGGCGCCCGCGGTGATGGTGCTGGTCAGGCGGGTCCAGGCCGCGACTTCCCGGTCATAGGGTGTCTTCCACGGCGCCTGGTCTTCGAACGGGAGCGCGACCGGCTTGTAGACCGCGTGCTGCAGATCGAACTGCGGGGTCAGGGTGGCGGTGCGCCCGGCGATATCGGCGGCGATCGGGAATTCGAAATCGTCGACCCGGAACTTCAATTCGGTTCCGGCCAGGGTCGTCCCATTGGCGGCCTTGATCTTGAAAACACCATTTTCCGCGTCCAGCGAACCGGCGTCGGTGGATATGATCGTCGACTTCTCGTTCGTCGATGCCTGGTAGTTGACGGCACCCTCGTCGGGTGCGGCGGGCGCGGCGTTCACGGTGCCGGCGGTCACGCCGACGGCGGCGGCCACCGTGGCCGCGACCACGGCAAAGTTCCTCATCTTCACTGCTTTTTCCTCATCACTCATTGCATTGCATTCCGCCGGAGCGGCCTTATCCAGTTTGTGATGAATGCCAATAAGCGACGAGGTTAATAACCAGGTCGATTCGAATTCCCCGAAGCCGGAAAATAAATCGAATCTCACAAATTAAAAAAGGACCTTCGCACTCGAAAGTGCGAAGGTCCTTTTAATTCGACCGCTGAAATAATTACCGGCTCAGGGGTGTGGCCGGTAACCGCTTCATTTGGCCGGGGCCTTGAAGGGCTCGTTGATGGTGGAGAAGTACTGGATCACGGCGCCGATCGCGACCGGAGCGGTCACGAAGATCTGACCGGCCAGCACACCCAGGAAGCCGACAGCGGCGGCACCGGCGACACAGCCACCCAGCGGGCCGGCGCCGAACAGGGTCAGCAGCGCACCGGTCGCGACGGCACCCAGGGCAGCGCCGGCGATGCAGCCGATGACCGCGCCACCGATACCGCCGGCCGCGGTGCCGATGGCAGCGCCGGTGGCGATGGTGTCCTTGAGGCGAGTGAAGGCGGCGACCTCACGCTCGTAGGGGGTCTTCCACGGGGCGCTGTCCTCGAACGGGAGCGCGACCGGCTTGTAGACCGCATGCTGCAGATCGAACTGCGGGGTCAGCGTCGCCGTGCGGCCGGAGATGTCGGCCGCGATCGGGAACTCGAAATCGTCGACCCGGAACGTCAATGGGGTTCCGGCCACGGTGGTTCCATTGGCGGCCTTGATCTTGAAGACGCCGTCCTCGACATCCAGCGACCCGGCGTCGGTCGAAACGATCGCCGCGTTCTCGGTGGTCCTCGCCTGATAGTTCACCACGCCGTCGTCGGCGGCCGGAGCGGCCTGAACCGTCCCCGCCAGCGCACCCAACGTCGTCGCGACCAGCGCCGTGAGCACGGCGAATTTCCTCATCTTCACTGCTTGATTCCTCGACTTTCCGACTGCCGGCACGCGGCAGCACAGGTTGCCGTGTCCGGCACAGACACACGGCATCGGTGGAGTTTGCGGGCGTTCGATGCGGATGGGCCAGATTAAGAACCAGCCCGATTACAACCGGTGACACACTTCCGGCCGTCGGCCATCATGTCCGAAATGAGCCTTTCGTTCCACTGGTTTCTTCCCACCTATGGCGATTCCCGCAATCTGGTCGCGGGTGGTCACGGCACCTCGATGTCGGGCGACCGTCCGGCCTCGCTGCGCTATCTGAACCAGATCGCGGGTGCGGCGGAGGAGAACGGCTTCGAGGCGGTGCTGACACCGACGGGCGCATGGTGTGAGGACGCCTGGCTGACGACGGCCATGCTGGTGGAGACCACCGAAACCCTGAAATTCCTGGTCGCCTTCCGGCCCGGCGTGGTCAGTCCCACCCTCGCCGCGCAGATGGCGGGAACCTTCCAGCGGCATTCACGCGGACGGCTGCTGCTGAATGTGGTGACCGGCGGCGAACCGCACGAACAGCAGGCCTACGGCGACTTCCTGGACAAGGAACAGCGCTACGAGCGCACCGGTGAATTCCTGCACATCGTGCGCGAACTGTGGGAGTCCGACGCTCCGGTGACGTTCGAAGGCAAACACCTTCGGGTGCGCAACGCGCAATTGAACAACCGGCCGGATCCGATTCCGCCGGTGTTCTTCGGTGGTTCGTCGGCCGCCGCCGGACCGGTGGCCGCCCGCTACACCGATACCTACCTCACCTGGGGTGAGCCGCTGTTCGCGGTGAGCAAGAAGCTGGAGTGGATCCGCCGGCTCGCGGTGGACGAGGGCCGCATTCTCGATTACGGCCTGCGCATCCACGTCATCTCGCGCGACACGTCGGAGCAGGCATGGGCCGAGGCCGATCGTCTGCTGGAAGCGGTGAACCCCGCGGATATCGAACGGGTGCAGGCGAATCTGGCCCAGAGTGAATCCGAGGGCCAGCGGCGGATGCTGGAACTGCACGGTGGCAACACCGATCGGCTCGAGATCGCGCCCAACCTGTGGGCCGGTGTCGGACTGGTGCGCGGCGGTGCGGGAACGGCGCTGGTCGGCTCGCACGAAGAGGTGGCCGAGCGGCTGATCGAATACTCCCGCCTCGGCATCACGCAGTTCATCCTCTCCGGTTACCCGCATGTGGAGGAGGCGTACTGGTTCGGCGAAGGTGTCCTGCCGATCCTGCAGCGCCGTGGACTGTGGCAGCCGCCCGCCCACCGCGAAAACCGCGTCACCACAACGCCGTTCGCCACCGCCGCCGCGAGCAGCAGCTAGTCACCCGTACGTCCGGGGTCCGCATCGGCGCGGTGCGGGCCCCGGATCCCTACTGTCATTACCGCGTGTCGGCAATCGGACCGCCACGCACTCGGCCGGCACCCTCTTCGCATGCTCACCCGGGTGATTTATACAGTCGCTAACTCATAGCTACACTCGTTGACGAGCGATCAGAACCCCGTACATGAGCTAACCGATGTCTCGGAGAGGGTGTCGATCATGGCCGTATACGACGTAAGCAACCGTGCGGCAATAGTCAGCGGCGGCGGTTCCGGGATCGGACGTGCGGTCGCGCACGAACTCGCGCGCAGCGGCGCCGCCGTCCTGGTGTTCGATCTCGACGAGGACAACGCGAACACCGTGGTCGAGGAGATTCGCGGTGCGGGCGGGCAGGCGGCCGGTTTCGCCGGCGATGCCTCCGATCCGGAGACCGTCCGGCGCAGCGTCGCGGCGGCCGGCGAACTGGGTCCGCTGCGGATCGCGGTCAACAACGCCGGCATCAGCGGGGACAGCGCGTTGATCGGTGATTATTCGCTGGACGGCTGGCGCAAGGTCCTGTCGGTGAACCTCGACGGTGTGTTCTACGCACTGCGCGAACAACTTCCGGCCGTCGCGGCCGCCGGCGGTGGCGCCATCGTGAATATGGCGTCGATTCTCGGCAGCGTCGGATTCGCGAATTCGTCGGCGTACGTCACGGCCAAACACGGCCTGCTCGGCCTGACCCAGAACGCGGCCCTCGAATACGCGGCCCAGGGGGTGCGGGTCACCGCGGTCGGCCCCGGATTCATCCACACGCCGCTGCTCGGCGCGAACCTCGACGACGAAACCCAGGCATTCCTCGCTCAGAAACACGCCCTGGGCAGACTGGGCACCCCCGAGGAGGTCTCGGGGCTGGTCGCATTCCTGGCCAGCGATGCGGCCACGTTCATCACCGGCAGTTATCACCTGGTCGACGGCGGATACACCGCGCAGTAGCCGGATCGGCGGAACCTATTTCGCCTTGGCTTCCTTCGCGGCGGCCTTCATCTGCTTCTTGAAGGCCCGCACCTCGAGCAGGGACTCGTTGTCGACGATATCGGCGGCCGAGCGGCGCGAATTGGGCTCCGAGTAGGCGCCGGCGGCCTTCTCCCACCCCGCCGGGCGCACGCCGAGTTGTTTGCCCAGCAGCGCCAGGAAGATGCGCGCCTTCTGGTCGCCGTAGCCGGGCAGTTCCTTCAGCCGGCGCAGCACCTCCTTGCCGTCGGGATCGTCGCGAGTCCAGATCTCGGAGGTGGTGCCGTCGTAGTGTTCGACGACGTACCGGGCCAGTTCCTGGGTCCGCCGGGCCATCGACCGGCCGTAGCGATGAATAGCGGGCGGGGTCGCGCCCAATTCCTCGAATTCCTCCGGATCGGCCTCCGCGATCCGGTGGATGTCGAAACCGTTCATGCGGTCGGCGATCTTCTTCGGACCACGGAAAGCATGTTCGAGGGGGAACTGCTGATCCAGCAGCATCCCGGTCAAGAGGGCGAAGTCGTCCTCCGACAACAGCTTGTCCGACTCCGGTTCCTGCGCGAGGCACACTTTGCGGCTCACCATGTATCGATCATGGCAGACGAGCGAATATCCGCCTACCGACCGGCGTGACCGGACTCACATGTCTACCCACCCGTAGATTTTCTGCGCGCGTAGGGTGAATCTTCATGCCCGACACTTTGGCAACACCCACGGTGGAAGATATGGCGCCCACACACAGCTCCTCGGCAGACAATTCCTCACCCTCGGGACTGAGGCCGGACCGCTTCGACCGCGCGGGCCGCGACCAACTCATCGATGTGCACGATCTGCAGGCCGCACTTCCCGGAATTCGCGGACTACGCCGCTGGGCGCACGACGCCCTGGCCGTCGCTCCGGGCGAAAGCGCGGTCGACATCGGCTCCGGCACCGGCTCGGAGGTGCTGGTCTTCGCCGACGCCGTCGGGCCGACCGGTGACGCGGTCGGCGTCGAACCCGATCCGAATCTGCTGGCCGGGGCGGAACACCGTGCGGCCCAGCATGATTCGCCGGCCCGGTTCGTCCCCGGCGATGCCTACGGGCTGCCCTTCGGCGGTGACACCTTCGACGTCGCCCTGTGTGAGCGGGTCTTCCAGCATCTGACCGCCCCGGAGCGCGCCGCACGGGAGATCGCCCGGGTGCTGAAACCGGGCGGACGCGTCGTCGTGATGGACAGCGACTGGGGTACCGCCATCGTGCATCCCGGCGACCGGCGGGTCGTGCACGAGGTGATCGAAACCCTGATCACCAACACCACCAACCCGTTCTCGGGACGCCGGCTGCCCGGCCTGCTCACCCGAGCCGGACTGGTCGTCGACGATATCGGCTCGCACGCGCTGGTACAGGACGCGAGCGCCGGCGCCGGTGCGCTGGTGGCCCGCATCGCCGGGATGGCGGAGGCACGCAGGGCGATCACCGAGGCGCAGCGGCGGGAATTGCTGGCGGAACTGGAAGCCGGTGCGCGCACCGGTGACATTCACCTCTCGGTGACGATGTTCGCGGTGCTGGCGCACAAACCGCGGTAGCCGATTCCGAACGGACAGCCGCACATCACGGCTGTCCGGTCCGGGCCACCGCTACTTCTCCAGCAGCTTCTCGGTCGCCGCGAGCAGGACGCAGGTCGCCAGACCGTCCATCGCCTTCTCCAGATCGGCGAGCGACGGGAAACTGGGGGCGATGCGAATGTTCTTGTCCTCCGGGTCTTTTCCGTAGGGGAACGCCGAACCCGCGGGCGTCAGGGCGATTCCGGCCTCCTTGGCCAGCGCCACGACTCGCCCGGCCGTGCCCTCGACCACGTCCAAGCTGATGAAGTAGCCGCCCTTGGGCTCGGTCCACGAGGCGATCTTCGAGGCGCCCAGACGATCCTCCAGGATCCGCAGCACCAGTTTGAATTTCGGCTCGAGCAGCGCACGGTGGGCTTGCATATGCCGGCGCACACCCTCGGCATCGCCGAAGAAGCGCAGGTGACGCAGCTGGTTCACCTTGTCCGGGCCGATGCTCTTCTTCGCCGCGTACTTCAGGTACCAGGTCAGGTTCTCGGTGGACGCGCCGAAGAAGCTGACGCCGGAGCCGGCGAAGGTGATCTTCGAAGTGGAGGCGAAGACGAAGGGCCGGTTGGGGTTTCCGGCCGCGGCCGCCAGTCCGAGAACGTCGAACACCGGGGCGGCGGTATCGGTCAGCGGGTGCACCGCGTAGGCGTTGTCCCAGAACAGGCGGAAGTCCGGCGCCGCGGTGGGCATCGAAACCAGTTCACGCACAACCTCTTCGGAGAAGTTGACGCCGGTCGGATTGGAATAGTTGGGAACCGCCCACAGACCCTTGATCTGCGGGTCGGACGCGACCAGTTCCGCGATGGCGTGCACATCCGGGCCGTCGTGGTTGATGGCGATCGGAATCATCTGCACGCCGAGCGATTCGGTGATCCCGAAGTGGCGGTCGTACCCCGGGCTCGGGCACAGGAACTTGATCGGTTCGTCGGCCCAGCGGCTCGGCGAATCGGCCGTGCCGTGCAGCATCGCGAACACGATCACGTCGTGCATCAGTTCCAGGCTGGCGTTGTTGCCGGCGAGCAGGTTCTCGACCGGAATGCCCAGCAGTTCACCGAAGATCGCGCGCAACTCCGGCAGTCCGTGCAGGCCGCCGTAGTTGCGGCAGTCGGTGCCGGTGCCGTCGCGGTAGTCGTCGGCGCCCGGCAGGGCGAGCAGGCCGGTGGAGAGGTCGAGTTGTTCCGACGAGGGCTTACCCCTCGTCAGATCCAGCGTGAGCTTCTCGGTCTGGAGCTTCGCGTAGTTCGCGGTCTGCGTCTCGTGTTCCGATACGAGTTCCGCATGGCTCATCAAACCGATCTGCGTTTGCCGGGGCATCCTGAGCAGCCTTTCAAGCAGCGAGGTAACAGGTTGACGGATCGTGCGCTTCTGGCGCGGACCCAGCCGACCACGTTACCCGCCTGATGCGCCCCGTGGCAGTGAAGAAGATTTCCCCCGAGAAAGTAAGGGGACCCCGCGCACCCGGCAGAGCCCGTTGACCCTTGCTGCCTTCCGGCCCTGGGGGAGTTCACAGGATGCGCGCCGCGCGGGATCCGTCGGCCAGTGTAGTCACAACTGTCCTCTCGAGTGGAATCCGGCCGGAGTCGATACGATCACCTGCGACATTTTTCGAGGGGGCTTCCGCGCCAGGACCGGAGGAAAGACGTGACAGGCAGTAATCCACCGCACGGTGGGCCGGAGTATCAGGGACAGGGTCATCCGCCCAACGAAACCGTGCACTGGTGGTCGACGCCGGCGGCTCCGGAGCAGCCGCTCACCGGTACCGATCCGACCGTGATGGGCGGGCGGCCCGGACCCGTGACCGGTACCGATCCGACGGTTCTGGGGGCGGGTTTCGACGCCTATCACGGTGGCGCACCGCAGCAGCCCTATGGGCAGCAGCCGCCGTCCGTGCCGAATTATCCACAGCAGCAGTTCCCACCGCCCTATGCGCAACAGCCGGCCTATCCACAGCCGCCCAAGAAGAACAACAACACGCCGTGGATCGTCGGCGGTGTGGTCGGCCTGGTCGTGGTGATCGGCATCGTGATCGGCGTGATCGCGCTCACCGGCGGTAGCGGGAGCGGGGGCAAGGGACCGCTCGGCGACAAGAAGGGGGTCGACGGCAACTATTCGATGGCCAATGTCACCGACGCCTGCTCGCTGATCGATCCCACGGTGCTGCGCAAGTGGGCACCGACGCCCAAGGACGCTCCCGAGCACACCGAACGCGCGCCGGACTCCAGCTTCGGTGGCGGCAACCTGACCTGCCGCGCCCGGTACGACGGCGCCGGCAAGTACGGCTCCAACGGCTCCGATATCGACCTCGAGGCCGACTTCCAGAGCAAATACAGCGACCCGCAGTTCAACAGCTGGAAGAACTACGACACCAAGACCACCGGCAGCGGCCGCACCTCCGGCGATATCGCGGGTATCGGCAGCCAGGCCTACTACGCCGCCTACCAGCAGAACTACT